>CAWBMO010000007.1:0-439246 GCA_963789965.1 uncultured Acidobacteriota bacterium | reverse complement strand
CCAACGCTTCGTCAGTCATCCGGCGGATTATCGCTCCGTTTGCGAACGGCGCGAACGACCCCGAGGCCTCTGCGAACCGATTCGGTAGGGCACGGCGGTAGAGGCACGGCCTTAAGGCCGTGCCCTACCGATCCGTTCGCAACGGTCGTCGCGATCGCATCGCTAAGTACAACAGCCATCCCGCAGGGCCGAACAAAAACGTCAAGGCAAGGCAGGGGAGCACGAGAAGGTACGGCATCCCGCGGTCTCGCGCGTCACGTACTTCCCAACTGCCAACGAACAGGTCGAACGCGAGGTAATGCGTCCATCCGGCGAGCAGCAGCCATGGGTTGCTGAAGAGCGTCGCGACCGCTGACAACGACGTGAACCCACCGGAACTGCCGGCCCACTTCGTGGAGATGATGGTGACGTAAACCGCCGCCAGTAATGCCGGGACCGCCATCCCGGCGAAAACATCGGCAATCCAGCGACGTCGAGGCAGAAGCGCCAGCAGCACCCATGAGAAGAGCGCCAACGCGTTGACGATGGCGAAGACCTTGTCAGGTGTCATGACAGCCTCAGCATACCAACGCCGCCGGGAGCACCGGTTCGCGCTGCGACGTCGCCGTCCAGGCAGCGACCGACGTGAGGGCGAGCCAGATCGCGAACATGGCGATCGTCGCGCCATCCGGATCGACGATGGGTACTCCGCGAAGCGCCTGCCAGAGCAGAACCACGAACAGGAACGCGTAACTGCCGGCAACAGAGACCGTCAATCGAACGCGCATCGCCTCGGTCCATTGGCGGCGACGAAACGTGAGCGCGAAGAGCGGCAGCGCCTGCATCGCGTGGAGACCCAGGAAGTGCGGCACGCGGAGATCCCCGTGCTTCAGACTCCAGCCTGTCCCGGGCAATCCAGGCCCGCCATCGGGCGCACCGACCGTGTGAGCGCCCATCACGACAACGCGACCCGAGGCCTGTGCCTCCGTCATTTGCGCACCGGTCGGTCTGGTCATCAGTCCGCCGGACGTCGCGCCCACGATCGTGATAGACAGGCCAAGCCGAACCGCCCATCCCAGCGCGCGATCCCTGAAGGGCTGGCGCCATAGTGCGACCGCGACGGCGATGCTCACCATGGTCTGCACGACGATGGCCAGGCCCATGACTGCGAACACGGCCATGTCGAACGGTGTCCCGACGTTAAAGTGACTCGTGGTGCCGCGCCAGGCCTGCACATCGATGAGCGCCACTTCGAGCAGCAGCGTGACGGCGGTCGTCCACCCGGCGACACGGCGCACCTTCCTCCAGTCGGGGAGGTAGGTGAAGATCCATGCGAGCGTGAGGACGTAGATGGCGGTGGAGATGGCGAACTTTGCCGGCTTCAACCAGGCCGGCGCGCCGGTGATCGTGCGCGGGTCGGCCCACAGGCCGATCAGGGAGACGACCAGCGCGGCGAGGAGTGCCAGACCGGCGCCGGTCAGCGGGGCGTCGGTGTGCCACAACCGGGTCACCGCATTCGACAGTTTCGACATCGTGACCTCCTTACAGATGTTGTCAATGTCAACATAACGTAACCCATAATGTTGACACTGTCAACACAGGCCGCTACGATAGGGAATGGCCCCAGCGCGAGCCGCCCGGCCCGCCCGCAAGCGGCGCGACCAGTACCACCACGGCGATCTGCAGCGCGCGCTCCTCCAGGAGGCGCTTCGTACCATCGAGGCGCAGGGCGTGGAGGGGCTGACCCTGCGCGCAGTCGGAAAGACGCTCGGTGTCTCGCGGACCGCGCTCTACCGTCATTTTGCCGACAAGTCGGCGCTTCTCGCCGCCGTGGCGCGCGAGGGATTCCGCACACTGCGGCTCGAGCTACTCGCGGCCTGGGAGAAGGGCGGGCACGGCCGCAAAGGCTTCGAGGCGATGGGTGAGGCGTACGTCCGCTTCGCCGTCGCGCATCCCTCGCACTACCGCGTGATGTTCGGCGGATTCCTCGCCACCGGCGTGACCGATCCGGATCTGATGGCGGAGGCGTCCGGGGCGTTCCAGGCGCTCGTCGATGCGCTCGTCTCCCAGCAGAAGGCTGGATTGGTGCGCCGGGACGATCCGTTGCAGCTCGCGCGATTCATCTGGGCGATCGTGCACGGCATCGCCCGGCTGGCGATCGATGGACAACTACGTGGGTCGCCCGCGGACGCGCTGACGCGCTACGCCATCAGTCGCGTCCGCACCGGTATCGCGTCAGCGGGAGACTGATTGACATTGATCGCTGACCGGGCGACCATCGCGTGAAACATGAGGTTGGTTGGGGGCGTGATCGCCCTGCTCGTCGTGATGGTCCCTGGAGCGACAGCCCAGGACAAGACGCCGAGCACGCCGAATCCACTGGGGTCCACCGCTATCGAGCAGGCGTTGATCGAACACGCCTGCCGGTCCCAGCTGCCGGGTATCGCCGGAGTCGATGCGTACCAGCAATGCCTCGCCGATCGGTTCCGCTCGTTGCGCGCCGACTTCGGTCGCGATCTGAGCAAAGTGTCAGCCGCGGATCGGAAGACCCTCGATTCGGCGTGCAGCAAGGCGCGCGCGGCCGAAGGACGCGAGGCGTACCTGGAATGTCTGACCGTTCAGCTCGTCGCCATTCGCAACCGCCAGAATCCGGGCCGACCAGCGTCCGACGCGGCGGCGCTTCCTGAACCCTCCGCGAGCCCCGAATCCGACAGTGCCGTTCCACCGACGGAGGAGCCACCATCGTCGTTCTCGCCTGTCTGGATTATCGTCGGCGTCGTCACGTTGGTTGCCGCGATCGGCGGCGCCTATCTGGCTGTCAAGAACCGGCGCGCCGTGCGCAAATGCCGCGTGTGCGGCAGCGACGTTCCACAAGGGGGCGATCTGTGCCCCACGTGCCGGCACGAGGCGGCTGAGGCGTTGAGGCAGGCCGCCGCGGAGCGTCTGGGTCAGGCGCGGGCGCTAGCCGAAGAACAGGCGCAACAGAGCGCGCGCGAAGAGGAACAGCGCCGTCAACGAACGCTGGAGGAAGAAGCCGGGCGGCTCCGGCGGGAAGAGGAGGCGCGTCAGCGGGAAGAGGACGCGCACCGGAAAGAACAGGAAGAGGAGGAGAGCCGTCAACGGAGCCGGGCCGCGGGCGTCGACTCCGAGGACGTGTTCGACCCTTACGCCATCCTCGGCGTGGCGCAAGATGCCAGCAAGGATGCCATCGAGACCGCCTGTCAGCAGGCCAGGTTGAAGTACGCGCCCGAGCAGGTGGCCCACCTCGGATCGGAGCTTCAGGAACACTACAGGCTGAAAGCGGAAGCGGTTGAGCGGGCCTACAAGATACTCAACGAATAAACGGGCAAATTCGAGTCCCGGCGCGTCTTTTTCTGTTTGCAACCGCCCCGGCCTGAGGCTAATCTCGCCACGATCTCTCTTATAATTCCCGGGAGACCGATATCGCACCGTCGTGAGTGTCTAAAGTGTCTGGCAGCGTTAAGGGAGGAACCTGTGCGCGTTCTACTTCATCTTGTCGCCGTGGTGCTCGGGGTTGGATTCCTGTCCTATCCATCCGTTGCTGTGCAGGGGCAGGCGCGCCCTGACTTCATCAGCGGGGCGGTTCGAAGCGAGCAAGGTCCGGAAGCGGGCGTGTGGGTCATTGCCGAAACGAATGATCTCCAAACCAAGTTCATCAAGATCGTCGTGACCGACGACCAGGGGCGCTTCGTGCTGCCCGAACTGCCGAATGCGAACTACAGCGTGTGGGTGCGAGGCTACGGCCTGCTGGACTCGGCGCATGTCACGCTCAAACCCGGCGCCACCTCGGTCGCGCTCACAGCGAACGTCGCGAAAACGCCGCAAGAGGCGGCAAAGGTGTATCCGGGCAATTACTGGCTGTCACTGATGGCGCCACCGGCCAACACCGTCTTTCCCGGCACTGGCAACGCAGGCAACGGCTTCGGTCCAACGATGCTCAGCCAGAACCACTGGATCAACACGCTCAAGTCGGGCTGCAACTTCTGCCATCAGCTCGGAAATCAGCTGACGCGTACGCTCGACGATGTCTACAAAGGAGATCCGTCCGTCAAGACGTCGCTCGAGGCCTGGGATCGGCGCCTGAAGGGCGGCGTCCGCGGGAACGCGATGTATGGAACGCTGGGCACGATGGGCATGCCCGGGACTCTCAAGGTTCTGGCCGACTGGAGCGATCGCATCGCCAAGGGTGAAGTGCCGCCCGCGCCGCCGCGGCCGAAAGGAGTCGAGCGCAACGTCGTCGTGACGTTACGAGACGTCGGCGACGACCACTCGTTCATGCACGACGAGGCCTCGACCGACAAGAACCATCCAAACGTGAACGCGGGCGGACCGGTCTATGCGGTGAACGCCGGTCACGGTCAGCTCGTGGTCATGAATCCGAAAGAGAACAGCACGTTCTCGATGGACATCCCGACTCGGGCGGCAAGGGATCAGGTCCCGTCGCGGTTCCCGGCGCCGGCCTTCCCCTCATTGCATTGGGGCAACGAGCACCTGTGGGCCAATCCTCCGTACAATCCCGCCGACCCGCACAATCCGATGCTCGACAGCAAGGGCCGCGTCTGGACCACTTCAAAGATTCGTGGTGCCCAGGAGCCGACTTGGTGCAATGACGCGACGCTCGGGAACAAATCCGCCGACTGGTTCCCGCTGAGGAATAGCGGTCGTCAGGCGTCGTACTACGATCCCAAGACGTCGAAGTGGCAGTTGATTGAGACCTGCTACAGCACGCACCACCTGCAGTTCGATAACGATGCCAACGAGACGCTGTATTTCAACGAGCTGAGCGGCCCGATGTTCGGCTGGCTCGATACGAAGCTGTACGATGCCACCCTCGCCCAGACAAAGGACGAGTTCAAGTCCGAACAGACCGCTGTCGGCTGGTGCGGCCAGGTGGTTGACACCAACGGCGACGGAAAGATCACGAAGCCGTGGAATGTGCAGGGCGGTCGAGGAGCAGCCGTTGAGGCCGTGCTGTACGCGGGCGACACCGGAGGACCAGCGCCTGGCGCGCGAGGAGCCGCGCCTGGAGCAGCACGAGGGGCCGCGCCTGCCGCCGCACCGGCGAGACAAGGCGGACCGGGGCAGCCGGCCGGAGGGCCCGATCCCAGCCTGGATACGCAGGTCAGCTTCAGCATGTACTCGGTGATTCCGAGTCCTGTCGACGACTCGGTCTGGGGGATCAGCGAAACCTACCCCGGCATCCTCATCCGGTTGCAGCGCGGGAACAATGCGCCGTACTCGTGCAAGACGCAGATCTTCAAGGTGCCGGCGCCGGGCTTCGATCCGCGCGGTGTGGACATCGACAGCAACGGCGTGGTGTGGACCGCTCTCGCGGCCAGCAGCCACCTTGCGAGCTTCGACGTGCGCAAGTGCAAGGATCTGACCGGTCCTCAGAAGACCGACGGCAGCCAGTGCCAGGAAGGCTGGACGCTCTATCAGACCAACGGGCCCAAGCTGAAGGGCACTGATGTTCCGGCCGACTTCCACTATTACAACTGGGTGGATCAAAAGAACATCGCGGGACTCGGCGCCAACACGCCGTTCGCGACCGGATCGAATTCCGATGCGCTGCTTGCCTTGAATCCGCAGACACGCGAGTGGGTGACGCTGCGGGTGCCGTATCCGCTCGGGTTCTATTCGCGCGGCATGGACGGACGCATCGACGATCCGAATGGCGGATGGAAGGGACGTGGGCTCTGGGCGAACTACGGCACGCACTTCATCTGGCACGTTGAAGGCGGCAAGGGCACCAAGGGCAAGATCGTGCACTTCCAGATTCGGCCGAATCCGCTGGCGCAGTAGGTTTCAAGCTCCAGGCTTCGGGCTTCGGGCATAGCCTGGGGCCTGAAGCCTAGAGCCCAGAGCCTGAAGCCCAAGGGGAGACACTCATGGACCGCAGAATATTTCTAGTCGGTGCGGTCGGGGCCGCGGGTACGGCCCTGACGACTCATGCCCAAGTGGAGTTTCCGCCGCGTGCGACTCCGCCTGTCGTCCTTCCGCCTGTACGACCCAAGGTCCGCCTGAAGCAAGGGCTGATGCGTGTCGTGTTCGGCGCGGACAGCAAGCTGACGTTCGACGATCAATGCCGCGAAGCGGCGAAGATTGGATTCAAAGGGTTCGATCTCATCGGTGAACAGGACTGGCCGACCTTGAAGAAATACGGCCTGGTCCCGACCATGGCCGGCGCCGGCCCCGTCGGGTTCCCGGACGGCCTGATCCACAAGGAGGTTCACGACAAGCTCGAAGCGGCGCTCGGCGCGCACATCGATCTGTGCGCGTCTCACGGCGTGACGAACATCATCTCGGTCGGCGGACAGCGCCGCGGGATGTCGGAGGCCGAAGGCGCCGACAACGCCGTCGCATTCCTCAACCGCATCAAAGGGCATCTGGAAGACAAGAACGTGACGCTCTGCATCGAGAACATGAACCACAAGTACACGGACGGCCAATTCGGGCGCGTGGATCAGATCTTCGCGCATCCGCAGTGGGGCCTCGATGTCTGCAAGCGCGTGAACTCGCCGCGGGTGAAGATCCTCTACGACATCTATCATGCGCAGGTGATGGCCGGCGATCTCGTCGCGACCATTCGGGAAAACCTGCAGTGGATCGGACACTTTCACACAGCCGGCGTTCCCGGCCGGACCGACATCGACTCGTCGCAGGAAATCAACTATCGGTTCGTGGCGCAGAACATCGCCGACCTCGGGTTCACCGGCTACATCAGCCATGAATTTCGACCGGCGCCGGGCCACAATCCACTCGACTGCATCCGCGAGGCGTACGCGATCATCGATGTCTAACGAAGTTGGTGAGTTGGTGAGTTCGTGAGTTGGCGATTTTCGTTCACCAAGTCACCAAGTTCACCAATTCGCCAAGTCACCAATTGAGGTGATCCGCATGCGACTAGCTCGAATCTGCGTGTTCGTCTTCGCAGCCGCAGGTGCCGTCACGCTGGCGGCGCAGGAGCACAGCTACACGCCGGCCGACATCGAGAACGGCTCACGGGTGTTTCAATCCACGTGCGCCGGCTGTCACGGCCAGAACGGCGACGGCGTGGCCGGCATCGATTTGTCGCGCGGACAGTTTCGGCGCGGCACGTCCGACACCGACATCATCAAGATCATTCAGACCGGCATTTCGGGCACGACGATGCCGCCGCACAATTTGACGGATACGCAAGCCGGCACGGTCGTGGCCTACCTCCGGAACATGGCCACGATCCGTCGCGGCGCGGCGCCTGACGTGCTTCGCGGGGTCGGCGATGCCGCGCGGGGCAAGGCGCTCTTTGAAGGCAAGGGCCAGTGCGCGACGTGCCACCGCGTCAACGGGAAGGGGCCGCGGGTGGCGCCGGACCTGAGCGAAGTGGGCGCGACGCGGCCGCTGCCCGAGCTGCACCAGGCGCTGCTCGATCCGGACGCCACGATGCGCGCCGGCAACCGTTTCTTCCAGGTCGTCACGAAGACCGGCACGAAGACCACAGGGCGGCTGCTCAATCAGGACAGCTTCTCGGTTCAGCTGATCGACGGCAACGAACGACTGGTCTCTCTGCCGAAATCGAATCTGCGCGAGTACGGTTTCGTGAAGAACTCGTCCATGCCGTCAGTTCGCGACAAACTGAGTCTGCAGGAAGTGGACGACCTGGTCGGCTACCTCGTGACGCTGAAAGGCCTCAATCCATGATCCGTGGTGCTGCTTCATTCCGTTGGCTTGCGCGCCGTCGCCTTCCCGGCGCGCTGGCGCTCGCGCTCGTCGCGAGTGGTTCTGTGATTCAGGCGCAGCAGGTCACATTCGACCGTATTCTTCGCGCCGATCAGGAACCACAGAACTGGCTGACGTACTCAGGTGCGCTCTCCGGCCAACGGTACAGCCCCCTCACACAGATCACACCGGCGAACGTGAAGAATCTCGAGCTGCAGTGGGTGTTTCAGACTCGCGGGCCCGCCGAGCCGACGGAGAAGTTCGAAGCCACGTCGCTCGTCGTCGACGGCATCATGTATACGGTGCTCGCCCCGAACCACGTGGTCGCCCTCGACGCCGCGACGGGACGAATGTTCTGGCTGTACTCCCCAAGGATCTCGCCGCTTGCGCGCGTGTGTTGCGGCCGCGTCAACCGCGGACTGGCCATCCTCGGCGACACGTTGTTCATGGGAACGATCGACGGCCATCTGATCGCGATTGACGCCAAGACCGGCAAGCCGGTCTGGGACGTGGCGGTCGCAAAACCCGAACTGGGTTACTCCTTCACGCTCGCGCCGCTCGTCGTCAAAGACAAGGTGATTGTTGGACCCTCGGGCGGTGAATACGGCATCCGCGGCTTCATTGCGGCCTTCGAAGCCGCGACAGGAAAAGAAGTCTGGCGCTTCAACACGATCCCCGGGCCGGGTGAGCCCGGACACGAGACGTGGACGGACAAGGAAGCAGCGGCCTGGAAGACGGGAGGTGGCCCCGCCTGGGTGACTGGCACCTACGATCCCGCTCTCAACCTGACCTACTGGGGCACCGGCAACCCCGGTCCGGACTGGAACGGCGACCCGCGGCCTGGCGACAATCTCTATACGGATTCGGCGCTCGCCCTCGATCCCGACACCGGCAAGTTGAAATGGCATTACCAGTTCACGCCTCACGACGAGTTCGACTACGACTCGACGCAAGTGCCGGTGATGGCGGACATCACCTGGCAGGGGCGCCCGCGCAAAGTGCTGCTGTGGGCGAACCGAAACGGCTTCTGGTATGTGCTCGATCGCAGTACCGGCGAATTCCTGTCGGGCAAGCCCTTTACCAAGGTCAACTGGGCGGAAGGGTTCGACGAGAAGGGCAGACCGAAGAGAATGCTGGATCCCACGGCTGAAGGCACGCTCGTCTTCCCGAATAACCAGGGCGCGACCAACTGGTATCCGCCGTCGTACAGCCCACGCACGGGGCTGTTCTACATTCCGACCTGGATGGATACGTACTCGACGTACACCAAAGGGCCGGTTGAATACAAAGAGGGCAATCAGTACGTGGGGCGGTTCCCCACGATGGCGTTCCCCGCGCTTCGAACAGGTCCGGGCGCGGTCAACCAGCGGCTGCCCGAAGAAGGATACGGGGCGATCCAGGCGTTCGATCCGCAAACCGGCCAGCGCAAGTGGGAATTCAAGATGGTCGACGTCACCGACAGCGGTGTGCTGACGACGGGGTCGGACCTGTTGTTCGCCGGCGGCCGCGAGGGGTATTTCTTTGCGCTCGATGCGCGCACGGGCGAACAGCTCTGGCGGGCCAGCGTGGGTGGCCAGGTCTCGGCGGGACCGATGTCGTACTCGGTGAACGGAAAGCAGTACGTGGCAATCGCCGCCGGCAGCGCGTTGTTCGTGTACGGGTTGCGGTAGTAGCGGGGAGGTTAGATTGAAAAATCGCCTGGTCGTTTTTTCGCTTGCGACGATGGTGCTGCTCTCGGGCTCGGTGTCCATCGCGCAGCAGGCGCCAACGCAGCCGCAGGCGACAGCGCCGGCCCGGCCGGCACCACCACCGTCCAAGCCCACACCGCACTGGGCGGATGGCAGAGTGAACCTCGGAGCGTTGGTCGGTCAGGGGGGCATCTGGGCAGGCGACGGCCGGCTGGCGGTGAACCCGAAAAGCTACGAGCCGAACTCGACGCGGAACGCACCGATTCACATCGACGCGGTTCCACTCCAGCCGTGGGCCCGCGAACTGACCAACGCGCGCCACGCCGAGGTGCTGCGATTCGAGCCGCACGCGCGGTGCAAGCCTTCCGGTGGGCCGCGGGAGTTCATCACGCCATACGGTTTCGAGATCGTCGAGTTGCCCGACATCAAACGCGTCCTGGTGCTCGACATCGGAGGGCCGCATTCCTTCCGCGAGATCTATATGGATGGACGGGCGCACCCCAAGGACCTCAAACCCAGCTACTACGGGCATTCGGTCGGCCACTGGGAGGGAGAGACGCTGGTGATTGACGCCGTCGGCTTCAACGAGAAGTTCTGGATGAGCCGCGACGGGCTGCCGCACACCGACCAGCTTCACTTGATCGAAAAATTCACGCGCACCGATTTCAATACCTTGAAATACGAGGTGACCGTCGACGATCCGGGTGCCTACACCGCGCCGTGGACGAGTGGTTTTTCGCTGCGCTGGTCTGAGGGAATCGAAGTATTCGAATACATGTGCCAGGGCAACAACTTCTTTCCTGAATCGGTCTTTGCCCTTCCTCAAGGCCACACGGATCCGACCGTCGCCATCGTTCCCTAGACGTGTTGCGACGTAAGGAGTCGGGAATGCGACCTCGTCTCACGAGCCTGGTCATGGCGCTCGCTGCCGTGCTGGTGACGGCCACGGTGCCGCGCGTCTTTGCGCAAGGCGCGCCGGGAGCGGAATCGTCGATCTTCGCGCAGGGCGATCGCACCAGGCAGCCTTCCAGGCCGACGCCGCATTGGCCGGACGGCCGCGTCAATCTCGGTCCCGTGCCTGGCGAGACTGGTCTCTGGCTGCCGATTGATGCGCGCATCTCGGTGCCCGACAAGGGGCCGGGCAGAGGCCCTGGAGCAGGGAAGGACGCGCCACGTTACGCGAAGAACCTCAAGTACAGCGCGATTCCGTTTCAGCCCTGGGCGCGGGGGCTGTTCATGGCCCGCCTGGATCATCAGATGGAGCCGCATTCCCGCTGCAAGCCGTCTGGCGGCCCGCGCCAGCTCATGACGCCGTACGGCGTCGAATTCGTAGACATCCCGGATCTGAAACAGATTCACATCATGGATGTTGGCGGCCCGCACATGTCACGCGTCGTCTACATGGACGGCCGGCCGCACCCGAAGACGCTTGTTCCCAGCTACTACGGCCACAACGTCGGTCACTGGGAGGGCGACACGCTCGTCGTCGACTCGGTCGGCTTCAATGAATCGTTCTGGATCGACCGGGAAGGGAACCCCACGACCGAACAGCTCCATATGATCGAACGATTCACCCGTATCAATATGAATACGCTGTTGTACGAGGTGACGATCGACGATCCCGGGGCGTATACCGCGCCCTGGACGGGCGGTTTTTACAACGAATGGACGCCCAAAACGGAGCTGTTCGAATACGTCTGCCAGGAGAACAACTTCGCGTCGGATCTGCTGGTTGGCGGTGGCAGCCAGAAGTCGATTGAACGAGACAGTCGAATTGTTCCGTAAGTTGAACGCGGTAACCGGCTATGATATGGCCCTTGCGGAACTGCCTCGTCCACGGCGATAATGGGCGTCAGCGCGAACGTGCCCAAGATCGGCCCAGTGCGAACGGCGAGTCCTAGAAAGGGGACACACGTGCGAGCGTTTACCTGCATCCTTACCTTATGTCTGGTGTGCCTTGGGTCGACGGCGCCAGCCGTTGCCCAGGAAGGACACCCGTTGAAGGGGTCGTGGATCGGCACATGGGGGCCGAGCCAGAACCACAGCAACGACGTGATCATCATTTTGAACTGGGACGGCAAGGCCATCACGGGAACCATCAATCCCGGCACCGACGAGATCGCGATCAAGAACGCGACGCTCAATCCTGAAGGCTGGCTCGTGCACCTCGAGGGTGACGCCAAGGACAAGTCGGGGAAGACGATCACGTACATCATCGACGGCAAGATTGAAAATCTGCCGAAACGCGACCGCACCGTTGTGGGCACCTGGAAGACCACAACCGAAAAAGGTCCCTTCAAAATCAGCAGGCAGTAGGAGACTCGCGATGAAATTCCGTGCTGTCGGCGCGGCCTTGACTCTCACCGGACTTATGCTGGCGGTCGCGCCGGGGATGGCCCACCACGAGATTCTGGCGAAGTTCGACGATACCAAACCGCTCACTCTCAAAGGCATCGTGACGCTCGTCGACTGGGCCAATCCGCATGTCCACGTCTTCATCAACGTGGCCGGCGGGAAAGAGCTGGTCAACTGGGCGATCGAGTACGAGAGCCCTATCGTTCTGCAGCAAAGTGGCTGGAATGTCGACTCGCTGCAGCCGGGTGATGCCATTACCGTGCAGGGTATGTCCGCCAGAGACGGAAGCCACCAGGTGTGGTCCCGCTCGACCGTCATGACGGCGACCGGGAAGACGATGCTCAACGCGCGTGCCGCGACGCCTCCACCGGCGCCGCTGTCGCCGCGGCCGACGCCGCGCGCACCGGACGGACACCCGCGACTCGGCTCGCTGCCGGGATCGGATGGCTACTGGGCTTACCCGAGCACTACGGTGCTCGTGCAGAGCGGCGCGAAGATCGAGATGGACACCTTCGGTCTCCTGAAGAACGTTGCCGACGCCAGCAAAGTGGCGCCGCTGCAGCCTTGGGCTCTGGCGCTCTACCAGAACCGTCAGCGGCGTTTCCTGCAGGACGATCCGATGTATCTGTACTGCAAACCGCCGGGCGGACCGCGCCAGTTCCAACAGCCGTATGGTCTGCAGTTCGTGGAGGATCGCGAGCGTCAGCGCACCTTCGTGCTGCTTGGCAGCGGCAATCGAAACTATCGCATCATGTACCTTGACGGCCGCGGTCAAAAGGGCCAGGTCGAGGGCGATGACGACAACCCTCTCTACTACGGTCGTGCGGTGGGCAAGTGGGAAGGGGACACGTTGGTCGTGAATACCACCGGCTTCAATGAGGACTTCTGGTTTACCAACGGTGGTCTGCCCCATACCGAGCAGCTCAAGATGGTCGAGCGGTTCACCCGCACGGACCTCGACACGCTCAAATACGACCTGACGATCGACGATGTCGGCGCGTATACGAAACCCTGGTCTACCGGTTGGACTCTTCGCTGGGTGGCTGGCGAGGAACTCCCCGTGCATATTTGTCAGGACAACAGACCGTGAACTCTAAACGGAGGATCGACATGAGAGCGTACATCTTCGGTGGCTTGGTCGCGTCCCTGGTTCTTCTGGCCGCCGGCCCGTTGGCGGCGCACCACTCGTTTTCCGCGGAATTCGACGCCAACAAGCCGATCACCATCACTGGCGTGGTGACCAAGGTCGAGTGGACGAATCCGCACGTGTGGTTCTATGTCAACGTGAAGGATCCGAAGACCGGCGAAGTGACGAACTGGGGCGCCGAGATGGGCCCACCGCACGGCCTGCAGCGCAGCGGATGGCGTCGTGAGACGCTGAAGATCGGTTCGGAGATCACGGTGGCTGGCTCGATGGCGAAGAACGGCGCGAAGCGGATGAACGCCAGCAAGGTGACGTTGACTGCGACCGGCGGACGCCCAGGCCAGACCCTCGACGCGAACTCGAGCCAGGGCCAGACGCCGTAGTGAACGGCGTTCGTTGTTCCCGGCCAAGGTCAGGAGATAGCTCGATGCCACGTCGACCGATTCTCGTGATCGCGGTACTGTTGTGCGCTTCGCCGCTCCTGGGTGAGCTGATGCTCGCCCAGGCGCCGGCGGCGCCCGCAGGCGCAGGCGCTCAGCGGCCGACCGCGCCCCGGGGCCAGGCGCCGGTGATCCAGCGCCGGGAGCCGAAAGATGCAGGGCCGGCGCCTCGTTCAGCGACGGGCCAGATCTCGCTGGAAGGCGCGAACGGGCAAGTCGGGCTCTGGACGCCGATGTTCGGGATCCTCGACCCCATCCTCGAATTTCCCAAAGTTCCATTTCAGCCATGGGCGAAAGCGCTCTACGTCGCTCGCCAGACTGACGAATTGGAGCCGCACACCCGCTGTCACCCCTCCGGTGTCGCGCGGCAGTTCATGACACCTTACGGTGTCGAGTTCCTCGAGATGCCTGAGCTCCAGCGTCTCTATGTTTTCGATGAGGGCGGCCCCCACACTTTCCGAATCGTGTACATGGACGGCCGTTCACATCCGAACAATCTCGTGCCGAGTGCTTACGGCCACTCCATCGGCTGGTGGGAAGGGGACACCCTGGTTGTCGATTCCAT
The DNA here is from genome assembly GCA_963789965.1 of uncultured Acidobacteriota bacterium. GTDB lineage: Bacteria > Acidobacteriota > Vicinamibacteria > Vicinamibacterales > CAVVIG01 > DATLLJ01. The sequence continues at coordinate 425,356 of CAWBMO010000007.1, read as the reverse complement.
CGGCTACAACGAGAAGTTCTGGCTCGATCGGCGGGGTTTGCCGCACACCGACCAGTTGCACACCCTTGAGCGGTTCACCCGCACCGGCCTTTCGGGGATGAAGTACGAGGCCACTATTGACGATCCGGGCGCCTATACGGCGCCGTGGACCGGGTGGTTCTATCTGAGTTTCGACCCCGGCCAGGAGCTGTGGGAGTACGTCTGCCAGCAGGCCAACTACGCCGGCGAGCTGATGGTGGGCAGCTTCAAGACCATGGACCGGACCACCCAGATCGTTCCCTGATTCAGGAATCTTTTCCGCTCCACAAGAAGCCCAGAGCCTGAAGCCAGGGCCTCAGCCAGGGATCCCGCTTGAGGGTCTACAATCTGACCCCATGAGCCCAGACACACGGCATCAACTCCAACGGCACGAGCCACAGGATGAGCCTCATGAAGAGGGAAGCATGGGGTTTCTCGATCATCTCGACGAGCTTCGCAAACGCATCATCCGGTCGTGTGTGGCAATCGGCCTGGGCATGTCGATCGCGTTCATGTTCGTCGATCGCATAGCCGACTTCGTCCTCGCTCCGACGTTGCGAGCGTTGCCCACCGACACGACCCTCATTTTCACCAGACCGGGGGAGCTGTTCTCCTTCTATCTGGATCTCGCCCTCATCGGAGGCATCGTCCTCGCCGCCCCATTTGTCACCTATCAGGTCTGGCGGTTTATCGCGCCCGGCTTGTACGCCAAGGAGAAACGATACGCGATCCCGTTCGTTCTCCTGGCGACGACGGGGACGCTCTGCGGAGCGGCCTTCAGCCACTACGTCCTGTTCCCTGCAATGATGGGCTTTTTCCAGGCGTTCGCATTGCCGCGCATCAAATTCGTGCCGCGAGTGGAGGAGACCTTCGAACTCTACAAGAACACGTTGATCGGCATGGTCGCCGTTTTTCAGATCCCGACGCTGGTCTTTTTCCTGGCGAAGATGCGACTTGTGACCGCGCGGTTCCTCTGGCGCAACATCAAATATGCGATTCTGCTGATTTTCATCGCGGCCGCGGCGCTCACCCCGTCACTCGATCCGTGGAATCAGACGGTTTTCGCTGCGCCGATGATCGTGATGTACCTGATTAGCATCGGGATTGCGTGGCTGGTGAGACCCAAGGGCGAGACAGACGGGTCAACCCGGGGCGGCTCCGCCAATCTTCGGCTCGTCGTCGCCGCCACGATGATCGATCAGGCTCGCCGGCGCCGTGATCGACCCATCGGCGAGTTCCCTCGCAGGTGGCGAGGATAGCAGGGAGCCGGCGCGCGCACTTGAGAGGCCGATCGGGCCGAAGGTCTACGCGGCGCAGCGACCAATAGATCGCGCTCGGCGTTACGAAAATCGCACCGCAATCTCCAAATCATCAGCTCATCCGGTCGAGTCGTGTGGCGAGGTTGGCCGCATCTCGTTGAGGACCGGGCGTCACGCAGAGGGTGTGCCAAAGCGTGAAGCGGCGCGCGACTTGCGTGAGCCTCCGTCATGCGGATCGCTCGGATCGGCATTCTCGCGTTGCTTCTGACAGGTCCAGCGAGCGTCACGGCGTGGGCCCAGCCGCGCTCCGGCCGAGCGGCGGGCGTGCAATCGCTCGCCGTGGCCGAGCGCGCGCTCGTCGACGCGTTGATGCGCCGAGATCGTGCCGCCTTCCGGAAGTTGCTGACGACTGAGAGCGTTTTCTTCTTCCCCAAAGTGTCGGAGGGGCCCGACGACATCATCAAGTCGTGGCTGCCGTTTCTGATCGAAGGGGGCCCGACGATGGTCATCACCAGCGACGGGGTGACGACTTCGGGTGCGAGCCAGGGCTCGTCCACCGGGACGTTCGCGATCCGCGGTCAGATCGACGAAGGGACGATTCCAGCGGGCACGCTGGCGATCTCGTGGCGGAAGATCGGCGGCGCGTGGAAGGTCAGCGCGCTCGACGGTGGTGCGGGCGGTGCTCGCCCCTCAACGGTGGGTGGGGTCGGAGGGTATCGCTTTGGCATGAGCCGCGAAGAGGTCCGTCGGGTGCCCGACTGCAAGCCGTACACGAACGTTTCATCGACCGGCGGGCTCGAGTGCCCGTACTACACGTTCGAAGGGCGGTCGATGAATATCTCATTCGGCTTCAAGGTGGGCGGGCTGTACCGCATCCAACTCTGGTTCTACGACGGCGAATCGGAGAGCGCGGCCCGTGAAGCCGTCAGTCGAGCCATCGAGTACCTCGAGCGCACGACTGGAGGCATCAGCATCGAAGGACTGCCGGAGGTTGAAGTAACCTCAGACGCGGTAATGGGTTTGTTGCGCGAACCGATGGCGCCTGGCCGCCTGAAGCAGGTCGAAGTGGCAGGTCGCGCCGGGTCGCGATCGGACGCCTGGTTCGCGCGGATTGGGCGGCACCAGTTCGGCTACCACGTGCTGCTGTTCGTGGACCGCCGCTGAAGGGCCAACGAGGCGTCTTCCGAAGGGGCGCTGAACTAGAACGGATTAAGTTGGAGCCGGCGCGCGGACTTGAACCGCGGACCTGCTGATTACGAATCAGCCGCTCTACCAACTGAGCTACACCGGCCAGGCAGGTCGAACCAGAAATTCTACCACGCTGACGGCCGCATCCGCGTTGTCTGACCTGCAACCCAGCCTATTCCCCGCAAACATAGCCTGTACCTTCAGCCGGCTGATGACCCGTCTCGGCTACGACGTTCTCGCAGTCCGAGCGGAGGAATCTGCGCGCAACGATACAGTCTGACTCTGTACGGGCCGGCGGGCCGTGTGCTTCGATGCGCGGCGGCGGATAATGTTTTGGGGTTGCCGGCTATGTCACAGGAACAGACTCGCGACTACTACGAGGACTTGCAGGTCAGTTCGACCGCTGAGCCCGAAACCATTCACCGCGTCTACCGTCTGCTCGCGCAGCAGTTCCACCCGGATAACGGCGAAACCGGGAACGACACCCGCTTCCGCCTGATTGCCGAGGCGTACCAGATTCTTGGTGATCCGGTTCGGCGAGCACAATACGACGTGGTCTATCACGCGCAGCGTCAGGATCGGTGGCGCATCGTGAGCGCGGGCGTCGATACCGACAACGACTTTGCGGCCGAACAGCTGACGCGGTTGACGGTACTCGAGATCCTGTACACGCGCCGGCGGCTCGAGCCGGATAAGCCAGGCATCTTCATGGGCGACCTCGAAAAGATGATCGGCCGGCCCCGCGAGCATCTGGAGTTTACGTCGTGGTTTCTGATCCAGAAAAAGCTCGTGCAGCGGACCGATAATGCCTTGCTCGTCATCAGCGCCGAGGGCGTCGAGTACCTCGAGCAGAACCTCGTGGCCAGCTCCCTCAAGCGTCTTCCGGCGCAACGCTGACCGCGCTATGGCTGCGTGCGCAGCGTGACGTTCACCGTGGCGGTTTCCCCGCGCCGCACCTCGACCTCCGTCAAGTACCCCACGTAGCCGGGCTTGCGAACCTGAACGACGTGTCGGCCTTCTGACAAGTCCAGGATGACGGTGTCCTGGCCGGGCGCTGCGGGCCAGGGCTGGCCATCGATCAGCACGGTCGCGTCGACCGGCTGAACCTGAATCGTGAGCCTTCCAGTCGCACCCTCCTGTGCGGGCGGCGGGTTGCCGACAGGTGGTGCGTTCGTGGGTGGCAGGTTCGGTGGCGCTCGACGCCCATCACGCGGCAGCGGCAGCGGTGGCCGTGCGCCCGCCGGCAACGGCGCCGGGATGGGCCGCGGCTCTCCGACTTCCCCTGCGGGAAGCGCGGCCATCTGCTGCCTGATTTTGAATGTGCGATCGCGCGCGAGATAGACACGCTGATGCGCGGCCCGGTACCCGTCGTGGTAAAGAATGATTTCGTGCTGGCCAGGTTCGACGCGCAGCCGTTGCCACATGCCGTCGAAGTCGTCCACGACGCCGGCATAGTAACCGTCGACGTAGACCTCGGTGTCCTGCGGCGTGACGTCGAGGCGAACCGAGGCGTCGGGATAGTTGTTGGGATACCGATAGGGAGGAAACGGATAGCCGATCTGGGCCTCACTCGGAAAGCTCGAGGCGATCGTCAAAGCCGCGGCCGCGGCGAGCGGCAGCGCGAAGCGTTTTCGTGAAGTCACGTCCAGGCCCCCTGGGAAAGAAACAGCAATTGATCGCAGACGCGGCAGCCTACGGATGAGCAACGACAGTGCCAGCGCGATCGCGCTGGAGAACCGACGTCTAACTCTTTCGCCGTGCGCCACTTCGCGCGTTGCCAACACCCACGAGCGCCGTTCGGGCCTGTCGCCATGCCCGGACGCGACACGTCCGAACGAGAGGACGGAGGACGCCCGCCCGGCACCAGCTTAATCGTTGCTCACATGGCGCCCCTGTGCTGTACCTGTCGACAGGTTTCTAGCGGAGGTCCTTACATGCGAAGTCGGTTCACCGTTTTGACGATTGCGTTCTCAGCAGCCGTCGCGGGTGCCGTGCTCGCCCTGGCCGCGTCACGAGCGGTGGCCCAGACGCCGACGCCCGCCTATCGAGCCCCGCGCACACCGGACGGCAAGCCCAACCTGAACGGAATCTGGCAGGCGATGAACGAGGCCTATTGGGACATCGAGGCCCACGGCACCGGGCCGTCTCCGTTCCCGGCGCTGCTCGGTGCGCTCTTCGCGCAACCCGCTGGGCTCGGCGTCGTGGAGGGCGGTCCGCTTCCGTACACGGCCGACGCGCTGGCGAAGAAGAAAGAGAACTTTGCCAAGCGGTTGACCCGTCCCACAACCCGCGAGTTGAACGAGACGACAGGTGATCCTGAGGCGAAGTGTTATCTCCCGGGTGTGCCGCGCGCGACCTACATGCCCTTTCCGTTTCAGATCGTTCAGACTCCACAGCAGGTCCTGATCGCTTATGAGTTTGCGAACGCGACCCGTGAGATTCACATCGGGCGGAAGCCGGAAGCTCCCGCGGAATCATGGATGGGTTGGTCAATCGGCCGCTGGGAGGGCGAGACGCTCGTCGTCGACGTCACCGATCAGGTGGATCGAACCTGGTTCGACAGAGCGGGGAATTTCCACAGCGATGCGTTGCACGTGGTCGAGCGTTACACACCCATCAGCGCTGATCATTTGATGTACGAAGCCACCATCGAGGACCCCAAGGTGTTCACGCGTTCCTGGAAGATGAGCATGCCGCTCTATCGGCGCGTGGAAAAGAATGCGCTCTTTATCGACTTCAAGTGCGTCGAGTACGCTCAGGAATTCATGTACGGGCATCTTCTGAAACCGTGACTTGGAGGAGATGAAATGGGCCGTCGAATAATTGGATCGGCGAGTGCGTTGGCCGTAGTGATGGCCGTCGTCATGCTGGCCGCGGCACGCCTCGCGGGTCAGTCCGGGAATGCCGTCAAGAAGACTCCATGGGGCGACCCGGATCTGCAGGGCGTCTACACGTTCTCCACGCTCACGCCGCTCCAGCGCCCGGATGCCCTTGCCGAAAAAGTGGCGCTCACGGAAGCGGAACTGGCCGAACAGGAAGATCGGGACGCTGAAAACCGCGTGGCCGAGGATCGTCCCCTCGCGCCTGGTAACCCCGGGACGTACAACAACTTCTGGACATCGAACGAAAAGGGACGACGCACAGGCCGGAGCTCGCTGATCGTCGATCCGCCGGACGGCCGCCGACCGCCGCTCACCCCGCAAGCGCAGAAGCAGCGCGATCAGCTGACCGCCGAAGCCGCGGCCAGGCGCGTCGGGACGCCGCCGTTCGAGCACGTGATCTATCGATCGTGGAAGGACCTGCCCGCCTATACCCAATGCGTGTCGCGGCCCATGCCTCGGCAGAATCAGGCCTACAACCACGGTCTTCAGATTCTGCAGGTGCCCGGCTACGTGGTGATTCACTACGAGAGCATGCACGACGTCAGGTTCATCCCCCTGGACGGGCGTCCCCATCTCCCGAGCAACATTCGTTTGTGGAATGGCGACTCGCGCGGTCGCTGGGAAGGCAACACGCTCGTCGTTGATTGGACCAACTTCGATCCCCGGCAGGAGTACGAAGGCGCCCCGCAGACGAACATGCATTTCGTGGAGCGTTTCACGCGCGTCGACGCGAAGACGATCAATTACGAAGTCACGGTTGACGATCCCACAACCTGGACGAAGAGCTGGAAGTACCTGCTCCCGTGGCGCTCGGACGACCCCAACTACCAGAAGCCGGAAGATCTGTACGAATACGCGTGCCACGAGGGCAACTACAGGCAGATGGAAGACGCGCTGAGCGGATCTCGCGCGCTCGAAAGTGCGACAGCAAAATGAACAGGAGGAATGCGATGCGGACAACGTTGCTTGTCGCAGTGGCTGCCGGCGGTCTGCTCCTGAATGTCCTGGCGGCACCGGTCTGGGCACATCATGCGTTCAATTCGGAATTCGACGCCGCCAAGCCGATCAAGTTGACGGGCGTCGTCAAGAAGATGGAATGGATCAATCCTCACAGCTGGCTCACGATTGACGTCAAGCGGCCCGACGGCACGATCGAAACGTGGGAGATCGAAGCCGGCGCCCCCAATGCGATGTTCAGACGGGGCTTCAACAGGAATTCCCTGCCGATCGGCACCGAAGTCGTCGTCAACGGCTTTCAGGCCAAGGATGGCAGGAAGCGGGCGAACGGCCGGGACATCTCGTTCCCCGACGGCAAGAAGCTGTTCATGGGCTCGTCGGGGACGCCGGGCGCGCCTGCTGAAGGAAGCCCCTTGAAGCCGTAATACGGACGCGCTGAAGTCCATTCTGCAATCGAGGCGGGTGGTCGCGATGCGACACCCGCCTCACGCCACCCCTCGACCCCAGTCATGTCACCCACCCGTGCTACGATAGTTGGTTCAGGCCTCCCCAAAAATCGTACCTATGTCGGACGATCTCGTCATTCACGGCGCGCGCACGCACAACCTCAAAAACATCGATCTGTCGCTTCCGCTCGGCAAGCTCATCATCGTGACCGGCGTCAGCGGATCGGGAAAGTCCTCGCTGGCCTTCGACACCATCTACGCCGAGGGGCAGCGGCGCTACGTGGAATCGCTCTCCGCGTACGCCCGCCAGTTCCTCGAGCGGATGGAGAAGCCGGACGTCGATCGCATCGACGGCATCTCGCCGGCCATCGCGATCCGTCAGAAGAACAGCATCCGCAATCCGCGGTCGACTGTCGGCACGACGACGGAGATCCACGACTACATGCGGCTGTTGTACGCGCGCGTCGGGCGCACGTTCTGCAGGAACTGCGGACGCGAGGTCGTGCGCGAAACAGCCGAAGTCGTCGCCCGCGAGCTCGGCGCCCTTTCATCCGGGACGCGCTTGTTGCTGGGGTTCGATCTCCCGGTCGTGGCTGTGACGGAGACGGTCGGGCAGGAAGCTCCGGAGGTCGACGAGTTGGCGGAGTCGACGCCGGGTCCACAGGATGACGTCGCAGGTCCGCAGAACGGTGCCGGCGTCCCCGCGATCGCTGCGGCCATCGAGACGCTCCGGCGCAAGGGTTTCGGCCGCCTGCTCGTCGACGGCCGTGCCGTCACGTTTGATGACGTCGATCCGGCCGCGCTCGCGAACCGGTCGGCCCTGCAGGTCGTCGTCGACCGTGTGCAGCTCAGCGGCGAAGAGCTACGTCAACGCCTCACCGATTCGATCGAAACCGCCTATCTGGAAGGCGGCGGCGCCGCCTGGGCGGTCGAGTTGCCAGTCAGCGGTCAGCAGTCGCCAGTCGACAGTCGCCAGTCGCCAGTCGACAGTCAGCAGTTGGCAGTCATCCACCAGTTCTCCGAGCGGTTCGACTGCCGGGCCTGCGGCATCACCTACGAAGATCCGCAACCGCGTCTGTTCTCCTTCAACAACCCGTTCGGGGCCTGCCCGACCTGTCACGGGTTCGGGAATATCATCGAGCTCGATCTGGATCTGGTCGTGCCCGACAAGGCGAAGTCGATCCAGCAGGGCGCGATCGAGCCGTGGAGCAAGCCGCACTATCGGGCGCAGCTCGCCGAGCTGAAACGCGCGGCCCGCAAGAACAGGCTCCGTCTGGACGTGCCGTGGGCCGAGCTGTCCGAGGACGAGACGCGGTTCGTCGTCGAGGGCGGGGATGAGTACGAGGGCATCCGCGGGTTCTTCCGATGGCTCGACCGGAAGAAATACAAGGTGCACGTCCGCGTGTTCCTCAGCCGGTATCGCGGTTATCTCACCTGTCCTGACTGCGGCGGGGCCCGGCTGCGGCGAGAGGCGCGTGATGTGCGCGTCTCCGGCCGCACAATCGATCGCGTGTCGTCGCTGACAGTCCGAGAGGCGCACGCCTTCTTCAGCGGTCTCGAGATGACTGACAAGGAAGCGGCGATCGCGGACAAGGTGCTCAAGGAAATTCGCCGGCGGCTGGCCTTTCTGAGCGACGTCGGGCTCGATTACCTTACGCTGGATCGCCTCTCGTCCACGCTCTCGGGCGGGGAAGCGCAACGCATCAACCTCGCGACGTCATTGGGATCCGCCCTCGTCGGCACGCTGTACGTGCTCGACGAGCCGTCGATCGGGCTGCACTCCCGCGACAACCAGCGCCTCATCACGATCCTCCGGCAGCTGCGGGATCAGGGCAACACGGTCATCGTGGTCGAGCACGATGCCGACATGATCAAAGTCGCCGACCACATCGTCGATCTGGGACTCGGGGCGGGCGAGCAGGGCGGGCGGGTCGTGTACTCCGGGACGCTCGAGGGATTGATGCAGGAGTCGCGCTCGCTGACGTCGAAGTACCTGCGTCAGGAGCTGGCCATCCCGATTGCGCCAACGCGGCGGCGCGGTACCGGGCAGAAGATCCGTCTGCTCGGCGCGACCGAACACAATCTCAAGGACATCGATGTCAGCATTCCGCTGAACACGCTGACGGTCGTGACCGGCGTCAGCGGATCGGGCAAGTCGACTCTTGTCCACGACGTGTTGTACGCGGCGATCAAGCGCGCCAAGGGCGGCTCTGAAAAGCGGGTGGGCGCCTTCAGAACCCTCGAAGGCGCCGAGTTCATCACCGACGCGGTGCTCGTGGACCAGGCTCCCATCGGGCGGACGCCCCGGTCGAATCCGGTCACGTACCTCAAAGCGTTCGATCCGATTCGTGAGCTGTTCGCGTCCACGAAGGACGCGCGGTCGCGTGGTCTGACGGCGAGCCACTTTTCGTTCAACGTGCCAGGCGGGCGCTGCGAGGCCTGCCAGGGCGAGGGCGAGGTGCGCGTCGAAATGCAGTTTCTCGCCGACGTCTTCGTCCCCTGCGACCAGTGCGACGGCAAACGTTTCAAGCCGCAGGTGCTCGAAGTGAAGTATCGCGGCCGGTCGATTCGTCAGGTGCTTGATCTCACCGTCCGCGAGGCGCTCACCTTTTTCGGCAGCTCGCCGAAAGTCCTGCGCCGGCTGCAGGTGCTCGATGAGATCGGGCTCGGCTATCTCCGGCTCGGGCAGCCGGCGACCACGTTGTCGGGCGGGGAAGCGCAACGCATCAAGATCGCGGCGCACTTGTCGTCGACAAGCGGCGAGCGGCTGCTCTACGTGCTCGACGAGCCGACGACGGGTCTTCACTTCGATGACATTGCCAAGCTGCTGACGGCGTTCCGAAAACTCCTCGAAGCCGGACACTCGCTCGTCGTCATCGAACACAACCTCGACGTGATCAAGACGGCCGACTATGTCATCGACCTCGGACCGGAAGGCGGCGAAGACGGAGGCGTTGTGGTCGCGACCGGAACGCCGGAACAGGTGGCGCAGATTGAGGCGTCGCACACCGGACGATACCTGCGCCCGGTTCTTGCGGAGGGACGTTCCCATGCGTATGCGACGGGCCGCTAGCGTCACGTGCGGTGTGCTCGTCATAGTCGCGACGGGTCTGCGCGCGCAGGTTTCATTCGAGCAGGCGATGACTGATTTGGCGAATCCCGACGGGGGATTACGGCTGCGCACGGCGCGGATGCTGAAGGAGGCCGCGTATCCCGAATCGGCGGTCCCGCTCGCCAAAGTCATTGTCGATCCTCGAGATGACGTGCAGCTCGAGGCGATCGCCGCGGAGCTCAATATCTTCCTTGCCGAGAAGATCGTGCCGCGCAAACGCGTCGGCTTCCTGGTCGAAGTCCGCTCGTCGGTGGCCGCGGATGCGATCTTCTTGAGCGGACCGCTCGTCGTCGGACCGCGCTCGGTGCCGATCGAGGTGCTGGATGCACTGCGGACGGCCGCGCGTGACGACAATCCGCGCGTCAGGCTCGAGGCGGTGTACGCCTTTGGTGTCCTGGCTGTGGAGCCTCGGGGCAACAGGCGCCGGGAGCTATTGCGCACGAGCGGTCCGGACCTGGCCGCGATGATGGGCGCCGTCGATCCCGCCCAACGCTACGCGGCGCTCCAGGTCATTGGTCGCGTCTTCGAGCGGCATCTGCTGGATGAGCCGATCGATCCGAGCGTTGGCGACGCGGTTGTCAACGCGCTCAACGAGAAAGAGCCGGCCATGCAGGCGGCCGCGATGCAGGCGCTTGGCGCCATGCGTTACGACCGAGCCGTCCAGGGCCTGATCGATCTGTTTCAGTACCGTGGCAAAGGCGACCTGGCCGAAAGCGCACTGGATGCCATCGCCCACATCGCGCACCCGTCGAGCGTGCCGTTGCTGGTGGCGCAGCTCGGCTCGAAGGATGCCACGCTCAAAGGCATTGCCGCTGAAGGTCTCGCACGGGTCGGGGACCGCGGCCAGCTGGCCGGCCTCCAGACGGCACTCGGTACCGATACCAACCCCAGCGTCCAGCTGGCGGGCAGCTTTGCGGCAGCGACGTTGTCGGAAGCGGGCACCGAGGGCCTTGCACGGCTCGTCGAGGCGCTCCAGAATCCAAGGCTACGCGAGCAAGCGCGGTGGTACCTCGTCGAAGCGGCTCCCGGACGTACGCAGGCATTCGCCCGGTATCTTCAGGATCCCGACCCTCTTGTCCGAACGACGCTCGTGGACGCCCTCGGCCTGAGCGACGACACGGCCGCGATCGCACTCGTCCAGCCGATGGCTTCTGACCCGGACGTCCAGGTGGCGCGCGCCGTCGAGCGCGCCCTCGCGCGGCTCCGCCAGATCGGCCGGTGACACTTCCTCACTCGTTTTACGATCGGCCGACGCTTGACGTGGCCCGCGATCTCATCGGTAAGGTCCTCGTTCACCTGCGCCGAGGTGTCAGAACGAGCGGCATCATCGTCGAGGTCGAGGCGTACATCGGCGAGTCCGATCCCGCCTGCCACGCGGCACCAGGCCCCACGCGTCGGAACGAGCCCCTCTACGGTCCTCCCGGTCACGCGTACGTCTACCTGAATTACGGCATCCATAGTCTCGTCAACGTCGTGACGGAGGCGCAGGGCTCGCCCGCCGCGGTGCTGCTGCGCGCGCTGACTCCGCTCGACGGCGTCGATACCATGCGCCGGCGTCGCGCCCGCGAGGTCAGGGGCCGTCGCCGACTCGTCGGCGCGCCGCTCGGCGACCACGAGCTCTGTCGCGGTCCAGGCAATCTCACGATGGCGATGGGGATTACGCTCGGGGAGAACCGCGTCGATCTCAGCGGAGATCGGCTGTTCGTGGAAGATCGACGTATTCGCGCCGGGCCAATCGCCTGGGGGCCGCGGATTGGCATCAGGGTCGGCACGGAGCGCCCCTGGAGGGCATACGTGAGAGACTGCGCGGCAGTGTCCAAACTTCAGGCTTGAGAGTCGAGCGTTGAGAGTCGCTCTTGCGGCGCTGCTGTGCCTGTGGGTGCTTGGCGCCAACGTGTCGCCTGACTTCACCCCGATTCGCTCCGAGCTCGCGAACGCCCATGGCTTCTCGCGAGGCATTGTGAACCTGGTCGTCCTGCCGGTCGATGCACCGTTCACTCGCGCGCCGGCGTGGGCGATGGTTTTTGTCGCGCTCGTGTTCCTTCTGCTGCTCGTCGGAAATCGCACGCGGACAACCGTTCGCTACATCACCGGTCCCGCAATCGCGTTCCTCATCGCCGTGGGGCTGTCGCCTTACGTCACTCCGTACCGGGTGGTGCTGGCTCCACGAACGTTCGCGCTCTGCCTGCTGCTCGTGTGCAGCGCCCGCGTGTCCGGTGTGGGAGCGTGGCTTCGCCAGCGATGGACCCCGCTACTGTCCGGAGCGCTGGGCGCCGCGTTCTTTGCGTCTGCGATGCTGCAGGCGCTCGGCACCTACGGCGGCAACTACAGCGGCTTTCTCCACCTCTCGCGAGACGTGGCCGATCGCGCGCCGTTTCTTCAGGAGCGGCAAGACCTCCGTCGCTCGCTGATCGTCTACGACGCCGGGTACGACGGACAGTTCATGTACTTGATGGCCTTCGATCCGTTCCTGCGGAGGTTTGCCGATCGCCCGCAGGAGTATCGAAGCTTCGTGGACAATCCGCCGTACCGCTACGGCCGGATCGGATTCAGTCTCCTGACGGATCTCGTGTCGGCAGGGCAGCCCGAACGGTTCCCGGCCACCATGGTGTGGCTGATCATCGCCGCGCACTTCGGCCTCGCCGCGCTTCTCGCGACGCTGGCCATGCGTCATGGCATGTCGCCGTTCGCCGGCCTGTGGTATCTCGCCATCCCTGGCTTCACTTCATCCCTCATGTCCGCATTGCCTGAAGCGCTCGCCGCCACCGGGATCGTTGCCGGATGGCTGTGCTGGGAGGCGCGCCGGCCGATGCCGCCGGCTCGGGCAGCTCTGGCAGCCCTGTCGTTTGCGGCGGCACTACTCGTCAGGGAGACCGGCGTTATCTTGGTCATCGCGCTGGCGCTCGCGGCCGACCGGCGCGACCGGGGTCCCCAGCGCGGGGCCCCATATTGGACGCGCTCGATGCTCGTCCTGGCTGCGTCGCTGGCGCCGGTCTGCGCCTGGCGCCTCTTTGTTGCATCGCGGCTATTTCCTGATTTTGGATGGGCGGCCCTCGTGGCGAACCCAGGCGACCTGGGTGTGCCCTTTGCCGGATTGGTGCAGTTGTGGCAGGCGGGGGTCGGCCGTACGCAGCCGCTTCCAGAGATCGCAGGCGCCCTGGTGTTTCCGCTTCTTCTGACGACGGCGCTCGTTCTCGCCGTGTCGTTGCTCTTTGTTCGACGAGGTCCGTTGGAGCTTGCGGCGACGGTCTATGCCGCCGTGGCGGTCTCGCTCAACTACAACCAAATCTGGAGCCATCTGCCGAGCGGCGAGCGTGGAACCTTCGAGCTGTTCGTGTGTTTGTTGCTCCTGCTCCTCGAGAGCGGAGAGCGACCGGCATGGGTGCGCCGGACACTGACGGGATTCTTCTTCGTACTGGCCGCTTACACCTTCTTCATCGCACCTGATGCAGGCACGTCGCGCGCGGCGTTGCTATTGATCCGTTAAATGTGGTCCGGCTGAAGCCGGACACTACGTACGTCTCAGCTTCGCGGCGTTGTTGTTGATCCGGTAGAGATAGCAGGTCTAAAGACCTGCACTACTTGATGACAGTTGTGGCGCAGGACTTTAGTCCTGTCGGTTCAGCCAATCGCTGAGCGGCTTTGCCTGTTTCTCCCGCAAATCGATGCAGTTGTTGATGCGATCGATCGTCCGGGGGAGCGCCCCGGTCACGCCGGTCAGCCGGTGCGTGTCGAAGAACGTTCGGATGTCGTCGCGGACGCCGCTGTCGCAGAACCCGTCAAGGGAGTTCGCGACCCGGGCGCCGGCGCTGAAGATCCGCAGCTTTGGCTCCAACTCGGTCCAGTTCGCTTTGACAAACGACCAGGCGAGCGGCCGGGCAACCGGATTGTCAAAAAAGGCCGCGAGGTACCGCGTCGTGTCCTGCGTGCGGACTTCGTTCGACAGAGTGCGTCGCAGGCCGCGGTCGATAATCCGCGGATCGCGGAACTTCCCCGAAGCCAGAAAATACAGGTTGCGCTCGTCGGGGGTTGTCGATCGGGCGGCGGCGGCAATGAACGCCTCGTACAGTCGTTCGTCGCCGTGCGCGGCCGCAACTTGCACCACGGCCTCCCGCACGGTCGGGTCGAGCGCCGCACCATTTCCTGTCAGTGCCCAGTCGAGAGTGGCTCGCGCCTGGCGAACGACCTCTCCGTCGTTGGCGATTGTGCCGAGGGCGCCGATCACGACGGCACGCAGCGCCCTGCGATCGTCGCTGTCGGACGAGGAAGGCGAGAAGCCAAGCTGCTCAAAGAGGGGCCGCAGCATCGACAGGACGAACGCCTCGAAGCGTCCGCGCGTCGCGTCTGTTGTCAGGTAATCGCGAATGAATCCGAGCCGCTCGACGACGTCGCCGAGCACGCCGCTTACCCGTTCGCGGCCGTAACCGGCGGCGAGCGTCAGGTAGTCCGCGGCGGTGTGGCGGTTCGCGCGCACGAGGGCCCACTCGTCGCCGATGAGCGTGACGCGTTCGGCGGGGCTCAGCGCATCCTCGACCTGCGGCGCGAGCGCGCGCAGCATCTCAGGAGCGTAAGCCGTGCGGTAGTACCCGTGGGCGCCCGCGTTCACGAAAATCCACGGAACGCAGCCTTGCGCAACGTCCAGCGTCACGCGGGGCTGTGCGATGACCAGGCAGGCCGACGCTGCAGCGGAGGCGCCGGTCTTGAGGCATGCCGGCACCTGCCAGAGGGGGGCGGTGCCGCGCGGGTCACCCGCGTTGAGGAGAAAGGGCTCCTGACCGAATGTCGCGCGCGTGCTCTGTCCATTGGTGGTACAGGTAAGCGGCGATACCTCGACGATCGGCACGCCCGGCTGATTGATGAAGGTCGGGAGAATGTGATCGACGGGCTTCCCGGATGTGGCGGCGATCGTCTTCCAGAAATCTTCGGACGTCGCGTTGCCGTAGGCGTGCGCCTGCAGGTAGGCGTTGACGCCGTCGCGAAACGAAGCGGCGCCCACGTAGTGCTCGATCATCCGAACGACGGCGGCGCCCTTTTGATAGGTGATCGTATCGAACAGCGCGTCGATTTCGGCGGGCGTCCGCACGGGAGTGTGAATGGCGTGCGTCGACCGAAGTGAATCCAGGTCGATGGCGGTGTGAGTCGCGCGCGCCTCGTCGACCGCCAGGTTCCACTCGGGTTTCGAGGCGGCCAGGGGACGGGTTTCCATCCACGCCGCGAAGCCCTCATTCAGCCACAGGTCGTCCCACCACTGCATCGTGACGAGATTGCCGAACCACTGATGAGCCATTTCGTGCGCGACCGTCGAGGCGATGTCCTTGCGCGTGGCGACTGACGCCGTCGCGCTGTCGGCGAGAAGAGCGGTCTCGCGGTAGAAGATCGCCGCCGTGTTTTCCATCGCGCCCGCGGCGAAGTCGGGCACCGCGAGCATGTCGAGTTTTCCGAACGGGTATTTGATGGTGTAGTACGCGTTGTAAAACGTCAGAATCTGTTGCGCCGACTCCAGCGCAATTCGTCCGAGCTCCTTTTTGCCCGGTGACGTACACACGCGAATCGGCGTGCCGTCGGCGGCACCCTCGAGGCATTCGAAGTCGCCCACCGCCATCGCCACCAGGTAAGACGACATCTTCGGCGACGTCGCGAACTTCACCGTATGCTGCCCGGTTCCCGGGCCTGGCGTGTCCGAGATGACGCGGCCGTTCGAGATGGCCACGTCGCCGCGATCGATCGTCAGTGTCACCGCGAACGTGGCTTTGTAGGCGGGCTCGTCGAAACACGGAAACGCCCGTCGCGCATCGGTCGATTCGAGCTGCGTGACGGCGTAGTTCCGCTTCTCGCCCTTGGTGAGATAGAACCCTCTGAGCTGGTTGTTCAACACGCCGGAGTACAGGATGTGGATCTCCGCGGGGCCAGGGGGCAGCGGATTCGCGACAGTCAATGTCGCGGTTTCGGCCCTCCGATCGAGTGCGACGTTCGCGCGCTGTGTTGCCGTACCGGTGCCGATGGTCACTTCCTTGAACTCGATCTCGGCCGCGTTCAGCACGATGCGGTTCGTGGGCCGATCGATCCTGACGCGAATCGTTTCGGTTCCGTCGAACCGCTTGCCGCCGATGTCGACGACGAACGCCAGATCGTAGTGTTCGGGTGTCGCGGTCGGGGGGAGACGCTGGGCGCACACGGGCGTGGCGAAGAGCAGCAGGAGCACGAGTGGTGCGCCGATCGCGGAGGCCAGCCACCGAAGCTTCATTCGTTCAGTGTACCTTGACCGGAGGCCGGCAATCGCAGTACCAGTAGAGGACGCATGATGTCCGTCGAGGCGCGCGCCTGTCGTTGTTGTTGTTGTCAGAAGGCGTATTGCCACCTGCGCAGCGGTTTGCCGCGTCGAGACGGCCAGTAAGACCTCAGCCATCAGCGCTCGCAACCACTGCCCGGGAGGCCACGGCTTTCCGGGCTTTTTGCTTTTATGCGTGACCTGCTTCCACTCTTTCTGACGCTCGCCGGACGGGACGTCGTTCTCGTCGGTGGCGGAACTGTGGCGACCTCCAAGCTGCAGGCGCTCGTCGACGCGGGCGCCCGCGTGCGCGTGGTCGCGCCGTTCGTCACGCCGGAAATCGAGCATGCCGGTGTCGAGATTGCGCGACGCGCCTTCATGGCGGCCGATCTCGACCTCGCCTGGCTCGCCGTGGCGGCGGCGACGCCAGAGGTCAATCGGGAAGTGGCCGCGGCAGCGGAATCCCGGCGAATCTTCGTCAATGCAGTCGATGATCCGGCCAACGCCAGCGCCTTTCTGAGCGGCACGGTCCGACGCGACGGCGTGACGATCGCGGTGTCGACAAGCGGCGAGGCGCCGGCGCTGACGGCGTTGCTGCGAGAGGCGCTCGACACGGTCCTGCCGGCCGATCTCGATCGGTGGATGGCGGAAGCGCGACGCCAGCGGACCGTGTGGCGTCGCGACCAGGTTCCCATGGCGGCCCGCAAGCCGCGACTGCTGGAGGCGTTGAACGGGTTGTACGGCAGGTCTAAAGACCTGCGCCACAACAGCACAGCTACCTCAGATGCAGCGCAGGGCTCGAGCCCCGGAGACGCAACAGATGTAGCGCAGGACTTTAGTCCTGCCCATCGTGGTCACGTGTCACTTGTCGGCGCGGGGCCAGGCGATCCGGCGCTGCTCACGCGCCAGGCGATCGCGCGCCTCCGCGCCGCCGATCTCGTGCTGTACGATGCGCTCATCGACGACCGGATTCTTCGATACGCGCGAAAGGCGCAGCGCTTCTTTGCCGGGAAGCGCGCCGGCAGGCACGCCATGACCCAGCAGACCATTCACGCGGTCATGATCCGCGCGGCGCGCCGCGGACGCCGCGTCGTGCGCCTCAAGGGCGGCGACCCCTTTGTGTTCGGCCGCGGAGGCGAAGAAGCCCTGGCGCTCCGGCAGGCGGGCGTGCCGTTCGACGTCGTCCCGGGCGTATCGAGCGCCATCGCCGCACCGGCGCTCGCGGGCATTCCGGTGACGCACCGCCGTGTGTCGTCCGCCTTCTTCGTCGTCTCCGGTCACGACGAGGAGGCGTTCGCTTCGGCGGTGGGGGCTCTTCAGCCTGCCGGCGTCACCCTCGTGGTCTTGATGGGTACCGGCCGTTCCGCGGCCATCGCGACGACGCTTGTCGAACGGGGATGGCCTCCCGAAACACCGGCGGCCATCATCATGAATGCATCGAGGGCGGATCAGCAGGTCTGGCGCGGAACGCTCGAGCAGTTCATCGAAAAGGGGGCCGGGAGTTCCGGTCCTGGCACTATCATCATCGGCGACGTGGTGGCACTGGCTTCTGTGGATGATCTCAGCGAAGTCGCGACCGAAAGGCCCGAGGGGAAATATGTCACTGGCACATGAAGAGAAGACGTTCGGACGTGCTCGGCTGTCGTTTGCCAACGAGGCCGAAATCGACGAGTTCGTCGCGACGCTCGAGAAATACGAGCGCGGCGAGATCACGCCCGATCAATGGCGCGCGTACCGGCTGGTGCGCGGAACGTACGGCCAGCGGCAGGCCGAGGATGCCCAGATGCTGCGGATCAAGATCCCGCAGGGTGTGCTGACCTCCGATCATCTCGATGTGCTTGCCGAGATCGGCGAACGCTATTCGCGCGGTTTTGGACATATCACCACGCGTCAGAACATCCAGTTCCATTTCGTGAAGCTCCATGATGTTGAACCGGCCATGCGCCTGCTGGCCGACGCGGGTATCACGACGCGCGAGGCGTGCGGGAATGCCGTGAGGAACATCACCGCGTGCCCGTACGCGGGAGTGGCCGCCGACGAACGGTTCGACGTGACACCGTACGCCGAGGCGCTGACCAGGTATCTGCTGCGCCAGCCGATCAGCTCGACGCTCCCGCGCAAATTCAAGATCGCGTTCGAAGGATGCCCGGTGGATCATGCGCTGACCGGCATCAACGACCTCGGGTTCTACGCGCTCAGCGGGCCGGACGGCAGCCGGGGTTTCCGCGTGACGGCCGGCGGCGGCACAGCAATTCTGTGCACATCGGCCACGGTGATCCACGAATTTCTGCCGGCCTCGGAGATCTTCCGCGTGGCGCAGGCGGTGCTGCGGGTCTTCCAGAAATTCGGCGACTACAAACACAAACAACGCAACCGCATGAAGTTCATGATTCGCGAGCTGGGATGGACCCGGTGGCGCGAAGAATACGAGCGCGAGCTGAGCCGCTGCCGCTTGAGCGGCGAGGTCCCGACGCTCGAGATCGATCCGGCGCCGGCCGAGTCGACGCCCGACTGGGTGAAGGACGGCTCCCCGTCAGTCGGACACATCGCAACGCGCGTGACGGCGCAGAAGGTGATCGGGCCGGGGATCGTGCCAACCATTGTGCCGGTGCTGCAGCTGGGCGACGAGGCGTACGCGCGGTGGCGCGCGACGAACGTGCGGCCGCAAAAACAGTTCGGGTATCTGATGGCGACCGTCACCGTACCGCTCGGCGATCTGACGAGCGAGCAGATGAGGGTGCTCGGAGAACTGGCACGCGCCTACGGCGATGGGACGGTACGGGTCACGCCTGATCAGAATCTCGTCTTTCGCTGGATCAACGCATGCGACATGCGCCAGCTCTACAAACGCGTGGCCGCGGCCGGGCTCGCGCTGGCGGAAGCCGGCACTGTCGCCGACGTCGCGAGCTGCCCTGGCGCGGAGTCGTGCCGGCTGGCCGTGACGCAGTCGCGCGGCCTCGGGCGGTTGCTCGAGGATCGCCTGCGGGCGCGACCCGACTTGATTGCGAAAGCCGATGGCATGAGCATCAAGATCAGCGGGTGCCCGAACGGCTGCGGGCAGCACCACATCGCCACGCTCGGGTTCCAGGGCAGCGTGCGGCGAGTCGGTGGCCGTGCCGTGCCACAGTACTTCGTGATGGTCGGCGGCGGCGTCAGCGAGCACGGCGCCAGTTTCGGCCGGCTGGCAGCCAAGGTACCTGCCAGGCGCATGCCTGAAGTCGTGGAGCGGCTTATCGATTTGTACGCGCGTGAAAAACACGCGGATGAGTCAGCGACCGACTTTTTCGGCCGCATCGAAGTCGAGCGAGTCAAACACGCCCTCGTGCCGCTCGAGCGATTCACCGCCGAAGACGCCGTACCTGAGGATTACGTCGATCTGGCGGAAGCCGGCGAATTCGCCCCCGTCGTCATGGACGGAGAGTGCTCGGCATAGACAATCGGGCAATCGGGTAATCGGGTAATCGGGTAATCGAGTAACTGCATTGGCCCTATTACCCGATTACCCGATTACCCGATTACTCAATTACCCAATTCATAATCACCATGTGTGTATGTATGGATTTGCATTTCCGCGCAGCGCTTTGATATAGTCCGCGGGACAACCGAATACGCTCTCTTTTATCCAGAGTGGCTGAGGGACAGGCCCGACGACGCCACGGCAACCACGCGATTCAGCGGTCGCGGTTAGGTGCCAATTCCTGCCTCGCAGGTCCGGATGCGGATCGCCGAGGGAAGATGAGAGGACCCGTTGAGTTCGACTCCACACACAACTTCCGGTACAACCCGTAGCGCCCTGACAGGTCTGCAGTGTCATCTCTGCAAGGCGCTGTTCCCGGCCGAAGCGACGTATGTCTGCGACAAATGCCTCGGGCCCCTCGAGCCGGTCTACGACTACCGATCGATTCACGTCACCCGCGAGGAAATCGAGAAGCGGCCGAAAAACTTGTGGCGCTACCTCGAGCTGCTGCCAATCACCGGCGAACCGCTGACCGGCTTCAACTCGGGATTCACACCACTCGTGCGGTGCGATCGGCTCGCAGAACGGCTCGGTCTTCGCGAGCTCTATATCAAGGACGACTCGGTGAACCACCCGACGTTGTCGTACAAGGATCGCGTCGTCTCGATCGCGGCCACGCGCGCCGTGGAGCTCGGCTTCAAGGTGATGGCCTGCGCGTCTACGGGCAACCTCGCCAACAGTGTGTCGGCGCATGCGGCGCGGCTCGGCCTCGAATGCGTCGTGTTCATCCCCGACAATCTGGAACCCGGCAAGATCCTCGGGTCGGCCATCTTTCGGCCGACCATTCTCGCCATCGCCGGCAACTACGACGACGTGAACCGTTTGTGCACGCAGGTGGCGGATCGTTACGGCTGGGGATTCGTCAACATCAACCTGCGGGCCTACTACGCCGAGGGCGCCAAGACGATGGGGTTCGAGATCGTCGAACAGCTCGGTTGGCGTTACCCGCGGCACGTGGTCTCGCCCGTCGCCGGCGGCACGCTGCTGCCGCGCATCCTCCGCGGGTTTCGCGAGCTCGCCGAGATCGGCCTCGTCGAAGGTGAGCTGCCGCGTATCCACGCGGCGCAGGCGGCCGGTTGCGCGCCGGTGGTGCGGGCGCTCGAAGCGGGGCTCGAGCATCCCGAGTTGGTGCGCCCTGACACGATCGCCAAGTCGATCGCGATTGGCAATCCCGCCGACGGCTACCAGGTGCTCAAATCCGTGCGATCGACCGGCGGCAGCGGAGCTGCGGTCACCGACGCCCAGATCATCGACGCGATCCAGTTGCTGGCCGAGACGGAAGGGATCTTCACGGAGCCGGCCGGCGGCACGACGCTGGCGGCAACCGTCGATCTGATACGCCGCGGCGTGATTGGCGCCGATGAGTCCACCGTCGTGTGCATCACGGGCAATGGCTACAAGACCACGGACGTCATGACAGGGCGCATCGCCGAGCCGGTGCGGCTGGGCCGCGGCTTCAAGGAGTTCGAAGGCTGGTGGGAGTCGCGCCAGGCAATCGCGTGACACGACGTTAAACTTAGAACGCGCAGAGCCCGCAGAGAAAGACCCATCTTTTTTGACCCTCACCCAAGGCGCCCGCCTCGGCCCGTACGAGATCCTCTCCGCTCTGGGGGCCGGCGGAATGGGCGAGGTGTATCGCGCGCGCGATACCAAGCTGAATCGCGAGGTCGCGTTGAAGGTCCTGCCTGAAGCCTTCACACGTGATCCGGATCGCCTTGCCCGTTTCAAGCGCGAGGCGCAGGTGCTGGCCTCGCTCAACCATCCTCACATTGGGGCGATTTATGGGTTCGAGGACAGCGGTGAGACGCACGCGCTTGTCCTCGAACTCGTCGAGGGCGACACGCTCGCGGAGCGGTTGGCACGGTCTGAAGACCGTGCCCTACGTCCGCCTGATGTAGGGGCCGTGCCTTCAGGCCGGCCCATCCCTGTCGATGAGGCCCTGCCGATCGCGCGTCAGATCTGCGAGGCCCTCGAAGCCGCCCACGAGCAGGGGATCATCCATCGCGATCTGAAACCCGCGAACATCAAGATCACGCCTGACGGTGTGGTCAAGGTGCTCGACTTCGGCTTGGCGAAACTCGCCGACCCGGTAGGGGCCGGTCTTCAGACCGGCCCGTCGGCGTTGTCGCAGTCGCCGACGATCACGACACCGGCGATCACGCAGGCGGGTTGATTCTTAGCACGGCCGCGTACATGTCGCCGGAGCAGGCGAAGGGGCGCGAGGCGCTCCTTGCGCGAGCTTCGCCGCCGTGAGGGCAACAACGGCTAGCGCATGTTTCATGTCGGTGTATTACCGAGGAGCGAACCGAGGACCAAGGGACGAAGGACGACCAAGGACGAAGGACGGACCAAGAAGGCGCTGGCGTGATCACAGCGGCGTGACTCGAGATGTGGCCGGCGCTGCCGCCATTTCCCGGCGTTGTCCCGCTATCGCGACGGGCAGTTACCCTCGGCCGGGCGCCAGCCCTCGACGTCGATGAGCGTCTGGCTGACGCTCGCGGGGCCCAGGCTGCCGCCCGTCGATGCCTGGCCGGGCGCAACCCGTACGCCACCACCGACGCCTGCACCGTCCGGTTTGTGCTGGCCTTTCTTCATCAGGCCGGTGATCACGATCATCGATCCTTCGTGAGCTTTGATCTCCGCGATCAGCTTCTTCGGCCCGTTCATACGCAAGTGCATGCCTTCGGGAATGTCGGCGCTGCCCGGCTCCTCCTGGGTGCGGCGGCCGGCAGTGAAGATAAAACCCTTGGTACACCCGGGAATCAGCACGCGCACGGAATCCTTCGGCACCGGTTTAGTTTCCTGGGCAGTCAGCGGCCCGCAGAACACGGCGACAAGGAGGGTATTGACAGCGGCAGCCCTCATGAAACACTCCACGCTGATTGTGCCCCTCTTGATCACGTTGGCTACTTCCAGCCGCTCGATTTGCGCGTGAACCGCGCGGGCAGCGCCGGCTTGCTCTCAGGCGCAGGTTCCGGCTCTCCCGACGCGACGCTGATCTCTCGTTCGAGCTCTTCGTCGTTGGGCAAACCCGCGAGCTGGTCCACGAACATCAGGGAGTGCTGCGACGGGATCTCGAATTTCTTGCCGCAAGTCTTGCACGTGACCTCGTCGTCGAGGCGGAGCAGGTAGTCGCGTAGTTTTGCAAACTTGGCCCGGTCGTTCTCGTCGGCCCCGGGCGGCAGCCTGTCTTTCTTCGAATTCCGTACCCACCGAATACTGTATTCACCCGTCCGTCGGCACTTGGGGCACTGATACCGTCCGACTCGGGTCTCCGGTTTTTCCGTGAACAGGGCGCGTTCGTCGAGGGCCATGCCTTCATGGTATCAGCGAACGGCGACGGTTGGCGGATTCGGCGGGACGTCCTTGCTTAGGGCCCTTAGCTGCCACCGACCTTGCGTGGCGTGCGTGTGCGCGGGACGAAGCCACGAGAAGTGGCCGCCTTCCAAGGCTGGTGTGTTTGGGGCTTTGGTGCCCGGGCGGGAGCCGACGCGGCGCCCTCGGGTGGTTGAGCGGCTGCGTCTGCTGCAGCTTTCGTCCGCGCGGCAGCCGCCGCCAGGTCGTCCTTTTCGAGACAGCAATGCTTATATTTGCGGCCCGAGCCGCAATGACAGGGCTGGTTGCGTCCCGGTCGTGGGCTGGTCGGCGCAGTCATGGAAAGAGTGTACCTCGTTGTCGTTATCGCCGGATGCGCGCGGACGATTCCGAGCTCGACACGATCGGCAGCTTGAAATCCATGGCGCGGCCAGCGCGCAGCGCCCTGACCGAGGCTGTCGATCCCACTCTGGCGTCGGCGACGAGCCGGAAGAACTGTGACGGGTCCTCAACCGCCTGGTTGTTGAATTCCACGATGACGTCACCCGGACGGAGTCCGGCCTCGTAGCTCTCCGAGTCACGCAGCATCCGCCACACGACCACCCCGCGCGTATTCGGGGCGCCGACCTCTTCGGCAATCTGGTCTGTCAATCGCTCGACCCGCAGGAAGCCAACCGACCCGCGGCGGACTTCGCCGTACTTCATCAGGTCGCCGACGACTCTGCGCGCGAGATTGCTCGGCACGGCGAACCCGATGCCCTGGTAGCCGCCGCTTTCGCTGAAGATTCCGGTATTGATGCCGACCAGCTCGCCACGGGTGTTGACCAGCGCGCCGCCGGAGTTCCCCGGGTTGATCGCCGCATCGGTCTGGATGAAGTCTTCGTAATCGGCAAAGCCGACGTTGGTGCGGCCGGTTGCGCTGACGATGCCGGCCGTAACCGTTTGGCTCAATTGGAACGGGCTTCCAATCGCCAGAACCCATTCGCCGACTTTCAAGCCGCTCGAATCCCCCCAGGGCAGCACGGTCGCGCCTTTGACGTCGATCTTCAGCAGAGCGATGTCGGTGGCGGGATCGGTGCCGATGACCTTGCCGCGGATCTCGCGCTTATCGGGCAGCGCGACCGTAATTTCGCGGACATTCTCGCCCACAACGTGATTGTTCGTGACGATGTAGCCGTCGGGCGAGATCATGACGCCGGATCCCAGGCTGAGCGACCGCCGATCGCGCGATCCGAACGCCCGATCGTCGTCGTAGAAGTAGCGGAAGAACGGGTCGCTGCCGAACGGGGAGTTGGACGTTCGCACGACCTGCAGCGATGAAATGTTGGCCACGCCTTTCACGGCCTGACCCGCGACCTTTGAAAAATCCAGCATCGGGCCGCCGACCGCACTCGCTGCGACGGGAGCGGCAGTGGCAGGCGGTCGGGCCGGGGCTTGAGCGACGGCTGCCGGCGGCGCGGACTCGCTGGCTCGAGACTCAGTCCGGGCAGTCAGCGCCAAGCCGGCTGAAAAACCAGCCACCAGGAGCACGAACGGCAGAAACACTCTTCGCAACATGGCCAGACCTCTACCTCTATGTTACGATTCCAAGGATATACAAGCCCATATGGCATCATCCATACAAGCGACGCGACTCCGGAAGGGCATGCTCATCAAGGTGGGCGAAAACCTCTTCCGTATCCTCGAGCTCCACCACCTGACACCCGGCAACAAGCGGGCGCACATCCAGGTGCGGATGCGCAACATCCGCACGCAGATGCTCGCCGACGAGAAGTTCCGAGCGGAAGAAGACATCGAGCGCGCCACGCTCGACGAGCGCGAGATGCAGTATCTTTACAGCGACGGCGACCATTACTATTTTATGGACACGTCGAGCTACGAGCAAACCCAGATCTCGGCCGAGGCGCTCGGCGATTCGGTCAATTACCTGGTTCCGGACGCGGTCATTCGCGTCGAGTTCTACGAGACAGAGCCGGTGGGCATCGAGTTGCCCACAACCGTCGACCTTGTCGTGAAGGAAACGGTGCCCGGCATCAACCGGGCAACCGCGAGCGCGCAGGTCAAACCGGCGACGCTCGAGACCGGCCTCGTCATCCAGGTGCCCCCGTTCGTCAACGAGGGCGACAAGGTTCGCGTCAACACCGAAACGGGCGAATACCAGTCACGAGTCTAGGCGAATATGAAATTGAAGATTTCAGATTGCAGATTGCAGATTGGCCAATCTGAAATCTGCATTCTGCAATCTGCAATTCCTGCGTAGGATCTCGTGGACGTCATCAGAGGGATCCTCGTCCTCCTCGGGTTCGGGTTTCTAGTCGCGAATACCCGGCTGGCCATCCAATACCTTCAATATCGCAAGCGCGTCAGGGGCGGCGCACTGCTCACCTGGCTCGGCCCCAAACCTCCGTACTACGTGATGGCGCTCGCCATCGGTATCGTGCTGGGCCTGCTGGTGATGCTGAACCTGTATTTCCGGCGCCCGGTCTTTGGCGAAGTGATGATGTTCATCTACTATGCTTACCTGTTCCCGCTCAGCCGGCGCATCCAGCGCGGCTTTTACGAAGACGGGATCTGGGCGGACACCGTGTTCATCCCGTATAACGAGGTAGGAGGGGTGAGTTGGCGCGAGGGCGAGCACAGCGTCACGCTGATCATCATCTCGCGGCTGCGCACTCTTGCACGCCGCCTCAGCGTTCCGGGCGACAAATATGGGGCGGCGCGGCGCCTGCTCCGTGACAAGATTGGCGACCACGAGATCTCGTTCTTCGATACGCTCAACCTGGGCGATCACGACGAACGGAACGAGATCTAGGCATAAGGACGAGAATATGGCTGCACGAGCGACCTGGAAGGGCTACTTGAAAATCAGCCTGGTGAACATCCCGGTCAAGGTGTTCCCGGCGACCGAGACGAGCGCGACGATCTCCTTCAATCAGCTTCACGGCGAATGCCAGACGCGCATCCAGCAGAAGAAGTGGTGCCCGCGGTGCAACCGCGAAGTCCCGAACTCGGAAATCGTCAAGGGTTACGAGTTCGAGAAGGGGCAGTACGTTGTCCTGTCGGAAGAGGACATCGACAAAGTCCGCCCCGAGTCGACCCGCGTGATCGATCTCGTGCAGTTCGCCGACGACTCGTCGATCGACCCGATGTACGTCGATCGGACGTACTACCTGGCGCCTGACGGCGGCGTCGCCTCGGATGCCTTTGCCGTCGTGCGCGAAGGGATGAAAGGGAAGGTCGGTGTCGGCAAGCTGGCGCTGTATGGGCGAGAGTACCTCGTCGCCGTGCGCCCGTACGATCGCGGCATCGTGATGCACACGCTGCATCACGCCGCGGAAATCCGCAGCATCGACACGGTCGAGGAGTTGAACTCGGTTCCCTCCAAGGTGAAGCCCGAAGAAATCAAGCTGGCGAAACAGGTCATCGGCACCTTCGAAGGGCCGCTGAACCTGGCCGACTACAAGGACGAGTACCGCGAAGGGCTGCAGGCCATCATCGACAAGAAGATCGCCGGCGAAGAGATCGTCGCGCCGCACGTCGAGGCGCCGCCGAAGGTCGTCAACCTGATGGATGCGTTGAAGAAGAGCCTGGACGCGGTGAGCAGCACGAAGAAGAAATCAGCGAAGGTCGCCCCCGCCAAACCCGTCGCCGCCGCGAAGCGCAAGCGCGCGTAGTACTGAATACTCGTTGGCCCTTCTTCGCATCCGCGATGAGCTAATGTCATGTCTGAACAGGAGGCGTTTCATGACTGCAGTCGTTGGCCTTTCGCGGATTCATCAGATCTCGATGAGGGCGCACGACGTGGAGCGCGCCATGCGATTCTATCGTGACTCCCTCGGCCTGCCATTTCTGTTCGCCGCTCCGCCACGGCTGGCGTTCTTTGACTGTAACGGCGTGCGGTTGATGCTCTCCACTCCGGAACCGGGTTTCGATCATCCTGGATCGGTGGTGTACTTCGCGGTGGAAGACATCCGGCAGATGCACGAGGTGCTGAAATCGCGCGGCGTGACGTTTCGGACCGAGCCGCACAAGATCGCCACGCTCGCGGATCGCGAGGTCTGGCTGGCGGATTTCGAGGATACCGAGGGCAACACGCTGGCCCTGATGTCGGAGCCGCGGATTTGAACGGGGCGAGGGATTCGCAAGCCCCTCCGATGGACTTGCCCACGCAACCCGACGTATCGGCTCGGCAAACACGAAGCTCGGCGTGGAAAAACGCGGCGGCGGCAACATCGGTTAATGCCATGGCGCTCGGGCCAGGCTTGGCCTCTCGCGGAGGTGGCCGCCGCTCGCGTTTTACCTTCTTCGCCGTCACGCCGACTTCTATCGTTTGCGGATCCGATACCTCGGTTCGCGATGGTCGTCGGCCGCACTCCGAACTCAATCTTCAACCGCAGCCGGTCGGATTTCGCGAGGCGGGCGGCGGACCTCGGGCGGCGTCGCGTGGAACTCGCGCGATCACCGAAGAGAGTAAAACGCGGCGTGAGGCCTCCGGACGCGTCGATCCTGATTGACGCCCGAGTGCTGCGAACTACCAGGGACCGTCCCATGTTCATAGCGCAAGCATTGAAACAAGCTCCATCGACGCGTTCATCGGTAGCTCGGGCCGGAAGCCGCGTTTTTCCGCGCGACGTTCCGACGCGGCGCGGCCCGAGGGCCGTCGCCAGCTCTTACAGTTTGGAGGTCAGCAGGCCGATGAGGCCGGGGCCGGTGGCCGTCGGATCGCCAAGCCAATCAGGAGGCGTCAGCCACACGAACGCGAGAATCGCGATCACCCAGGCATCGTAGGGCAGCGTAGTGCGCTCGTCGGTCCAGAAAAAGGCTCGGTTGACCCATCCCATCGGACCTTTATGGGATGGCAGGGGCAGCCCGTTCAGCGCGAGGTAGGTGTAGTAGATCCGGTTTGCGACCGCCAGAATCGACAGCACGAGGATGACCCACAGGACGGCCGCCATCCGGTTCGTGAAGGCGCCGATCATGAACAACACGATGCGCTCGGGCCGCTCCATGAAACCCACTTTGCATCGCTCGACGAGCGACTCGGCCCGGGCGCGTGCGTAGCTCGTCATGATCGAGAAAATGAGCGTTAACGCCGCCACCATCACGTAATCGCTCCGGCCGAGCTTTGAGTACAGGTAAATCAGACCGGTCAGGAGCGCGAGGTCCGAGAATCGATCGAGCGTCGAGTCCCAGAAGGCGCCGAAGCGCGACTGCAGGTGCAACTGATGCGCCACCTTGCCGTCGATGAAATCGAAGATGTTGGCGACGATCATGATCACGCCGGCCAGGGTGAACCGGTCAAATCCGAGCGCCCATGCGGCCCCGACGTTGACGAGAACTCCGATGAGGGTCAGCGTGTTGGGATGAATCCGGAGCGCCACGCACAATCGGATGATCGCGCGAAGCGGGAACATGCAGGCGATGCCGACGGCACCCGTGAAGGTCAGCCGCCGGCGGGACCGGGATGGCTGTGCCTGAGCGTCTCGCGCCGAGGGGTGGCGTAAAATGGAAGGTTCAGGCACTGGCAAGGGACGCGACATAGTAACGTATGGCCATCCACGAACTCAAGGAGCAGATCGGCCGGCTGCCCGAGCAGCCCGGCGTGTATCTGTACTTCAACGCGGAGGGCGACACGATTTACGTCGGCAAGGCGAGAGCCCTGCGCGACCGCGTCCGCAACTATCTTGGGGCATACGGCGGCGATCCCAAGACCGACGCGCTGCTGAACGAAATCGCGCGGCTCGAAGTGATCGTCACCGACTCGGTCGTCGAAGCGCTCGCCCTCGAAAACAATCTCATCAAGCAGCGCACGCCCAAATACAACATCCTGCTGCGTGACGACAAGAACTATCCGTTCCTTCAGCTCACGACGAACGAAGCGTTTCCGCGCGTCCTGGTGGCGCGCCGCGTGGAACGCGACGGCAGCTTCTACGCCGGCCCGTTCCTGCCGGCGCACTTCGCGCGAAAGACCATGAGTCTGACCCACCGGCTGTTCGGGATCCGTTCGTGCAACGAGGTCATTACCGGCAAACGGGACAGGCCCTGCCTCGAATACGACATCAAGCGGTGCATCGCGCCGTGCGTCGAGGCGATCTGTTCGCCGGAAGAGTACCTCGCGCGCCGTCGGCCTGACGGAGCTCTTTCTCGGGGGGAAGAACGAGGAGCTCATCGGGACGTTGAAAGGGCGGATGCTCGACGCCGCCTCGGGCGAGCGCTTCGAGGAAGCGGCGCAGCTGCGCGACGCGGTCCGGACGGTGCAGACGCTCCAGGATCGCCAGCAGAAAATGGCCAGCGCGGAACTCGGCCACCGTGACGTCTTCGGTGTGAAGCGGGGTCCGGCGGGCGTCGCGGTCCACATCTTCCAAGTGAGAGGCGGTCGGGTGATCGAGCGCGTCGAACTCGGGAGCGAAGACGCGATCGTCGGATCGGGCGAAGGCCCTGTGAACGGTGTCAACGGTGTCAACGATGTCGATGGTGTCGGCGCCGTCCTGGAGGTGGCGATCCAGCAGTTCTACGAGCTGCGCGGCGCCCCGCCCGAAGTGCATGTGCCGTCTGAACCCGACGAGCGTGAGGCGCTCGAAACCTGGCTGTCCGGGCGTGCGGGCCGGCGCGTGAAGATCGTCGTGCCGCAGCGCGGCGAGAAACGCAGCCTCGTCGACCTCGCCAACCGGAATGCCGCCCTCGCGTACCAGACACGGTTCAACCAGACGACGGCGGCGCGATACGACGCGCTCGAGATGCTGCAGCATGTGCTCGGACTCTCGTCGCTGCCGCGACGCATCGAGTGCTTCGATATCTCGACCATCCAGGGCAGCGAGACCGTGGCCTCGATGGTCGTCTGCGAGGACGGGCGCATGCGGCGCTCGGAATATCGAAAATTTCGAATAAGGGGACGGGAGTCATTTTCAGTTTCTGCCTCAAAAACAAGAAGTACGCAGGGACCGAAAATGACTCCCGTCCCCTTTAATGACGATTTTGCCGCCATGCACGAGGTCGTGCTGCGGCGGTATCGCAGAATACTGGAGCAGGGCGGCCCGTTTCCCGATCTCATTGTGATTGACGGCGGCAAGGGTCAGCTCTCTGCGGCGTACTCCGCGCTCGAAGCGCTCGGGCTCGCGAACCTCGTCGCTGTCGGGATCGCCAAAAAGGAAGAGCTGTTGTTCACGCGCGGACTCGACGACGCGATTGCCCTCCCTTCGAACGACCCGGGACTGCTCCTCATCCAGCGCATTCGCGACGAGGCGCACCGCTTTGCCGTGACGTTCCATCGCCGTGCGCGTGCCCTGCGCGACCTCCATTCGGAGCTCGACCATGTGCCCGGCGTCGGACCGCGACGTCGGCGGACGCTCCTGACGACCTTCGGCAGCCTCGCGGGCGTACGCCGCGCGACGCGCGAGGAGTTGGAGGCGACGGTCGGCCGAAAAATCGCCGATGCCGTCCTTGCGTTTTTCGCGAGTCGGCCTTAACCTGATCGACACGTTTCAGGCTCAAGGCTCAAGGCTCAAGGGCTCAAGGCTTAAGGCCTGCCTAGAGCCCAAAGCCCGGAGCCTGAAGCCAACCCGTTCTTTGTGAGGCTCCCATCGACATCAATTTCGCGCAGGTGTTCATCGCGTTCGCGGTCCTGCTGTTTTCCCTGACGTTCCACGAAATGGCGCACGCCTGGACGGCCGATCGCCTGGGCGATCCGACGGCGCGGCTTCTCGGGCGCGTCTCGTTTAATCCCATCGTGCACGCCGACCCGATCGGAACCGTCCTGTTTCCGCTGCTGGCGATCGTGGGCAACCTGCCGATCATCGGCTGGGCGAAGCCGGTGCCGGTCGTCGTCTCTCGTCTTCGTCGCAAGCGGCGCGACTACGTGCTCGTCGCGGCGGCAGGCCCGGCGAGCAATCTCGTGCTGGCGGTCGTTGCGGCGGTCGTCCTGGCGGCGTTACCGGTCTCGCCCGTCGTGCTCGGCGAGCCCAATGTGTCGGCGCCGGTCGCGGCATTTCTCAGCCTCGCCGTGCGGCTCAACATTCTGCTTGCGGTGTTCAACATGCTGCCCATTCCGCCGCTCGATGGTGGGAACGTGTTGAGCGGGCTCCTGCCGCAGCGCTATGCCACGATCCTGGACCAGGTGAGACCGTACGGTTTTCTGCTCTTGTACGCCTTGTTGTTCACAGACGGCTTTTACTACCTCGTAGTCCGGCCGTCGAACTTTCTGCGCTCCTGGCTTCCGTGACCCCTTCGACAGGTTCAGGGAAGGGACGACCGCGCGTCGTGTCAGGCATGCGGCCGACCGGGCGCCTGCATCTGGGGCACCTGGTCGGTGCGCTCGGTAACTGGGTGCCGCTGCAGGAACAGTACGACTGCTTCTATTTCGTCGCCGATTGGCACGCGCTGACGAGCGAGTACGCCAGTACCGGCGAGATTACGCGGTACGCGCTTGACAATGTCGCGGACTGGCTCGCCGCCGGATTGGATCCTGAACGAAGCACGATTTTCGTCCAGTCGCTCGTGCCGGAGCACGCGGAGTTGTACCTGCTCCTCTCAATGGTGATCCCGATTCCCTGGCTCGAGCGCGTGCCGACCTACAAGGATCAACAGGAGCAGCTCGCCGAAAAGGATCTGTCGACGCTGGGGTTTCTCGGCTACCCGTTGCTGCAGACAGCCGATGTCGCGATGTATAACGCGAATTTCGTCCCCGTTGGCAAAGACCAGGTCGTCCACCTCGAACTTTCGCGCGAGGCCGTCCGCCGCTTCAATCAGTTTTTCGGTGACGTGCTCGTCGAACCGCAGCCGCTCCTGACGCCGGTGTCGCTGCTGCCTGGCCTTGACAACCGGAAGATGAGCAAGAGCTACGGGAATGCCATCGAACTGGGTGACGACGCGGAGACGGTCACGAAAAAGGTGCGCCAGATGTATACCGATCCGAAGCGGATTCGGGCGGACATCCCGGGTACCGTCGAGGGCAACCCCGTGTTCGTCTATCACGATGCCTTCAATCCGAACACCGCTGAAGTCGAGGATCTCAAGACGCGGTATCGCGCCGGAAAGGTGGGCGACGTGGAAGTGAAGACGAAGCTCGCCAACGCGTTGAACGCCTATCTGACGCCGATTCGAGAGCGCCGCGCTGCGGTGATGGCCAGGCCCGAGCAGCTGAGGGAGATACTGTTCGAAGGATCGAAGCGCGCCCGAATGGTGGCGAACGAGACGATGGAGCGTGTCCGAGCCGCGGTGAGGATCTCTTACAAGTGACAAAGCTCTACCACGGAGGACACGGAGGCTGCGCGGGACCGTTACGGAGGACACGGAGAACCCTAATAAAAGACCGTGCCCTCCCGTTTTGTGTCCGTGACCTCCGTGGTAGTGTTTTTGGTCTCCTCGAGCCTTGGGTAGTGTGATGGATCCACAGCACGATTTCGAGTCGAGCGTCGACGCGTTTGCGGTCCGGCTCGAACAGTTCGAGGGCCCGCTCGACCTCCTGCTGCATCTCATCAAGAAGAACGAGCTGAATGTCCACGACATCCCGATCGCGCTCATCACGCAACAGTATCTCGACGCGATTGACCTGATGCAGGAGCTCGATCTCGATATTGCCGGCGACTATCTCGTCATGGCCGCGACGCTCATTCACATCAAGTCGAAGATGCTGCTGCCGCGCCCGGAAACGGCGGCCGGCATCGAGGGCGAGGAGGACGATCCGCGCGACGCGCTCGTGCGCCGGTTGCTCGAGCACCAGAAGTTCAAGGCCGCGGCCGAGCTCCTCCACGAGCGCGAACAGGTCCGGTCGGCGCAGTGGCAACGACCCGATGGCCGGGTGGCCGAGCTCGCAGGCGAGGGGTACGAGCCGGAGCTCGAGGTCGATCTCTTCAGCCTGCTCACCGCGTTCCAGGCGGTCGTCCAGCGAGCCAGGCACAGGCCGAAGGTCGACCTGCCGGCGGAACAGATTTCGGTTGAAGCGCGCATCGAGCAGCTCCTGGCGCGGCTTTCAGAAACGGAGGCATGCGGGTTCGAAGAGCTCTTTGCCGACACACACGATCGCGGCGGTCTCATCGTCACGTTTCTCGCGCTGCTCGAGATGATTCGGTTGAAATTGGTCAGGGTGTTCCAGTCGGGCAGCTTCGGGCCGATCCGCGTGTACAAACGCGTGCGGCCGGCCGACGCGCCGCATCCGATTGGCGATCCGGAGGCTCACGGTGGATGACAAACGAAACGGGCAGGGCGGGCGGGACGGACGGGAAGGGCGGGAAGGGCAGGAAGGGCAGGAAGGGCAGGACGGGGAGCGCCTGCGGCCAGTGGAAGATGAAGAGGCTGTGCCGAAAGGTGCGTCGGCGGAATTGAAAGCCATCGTCGAGGCGCTGATTTTCGCGTCGCCGGAGCCACTGACCCTGAAGGCGATTTGCAAAATCCTCGATACCGAACCGAAGGAAGACGTGCTGGCGGCGCTCGACGGGCTGAAGCAGGACTATGAACG
Source organism: uncultured Acidobacteriota bacterium (assembly GCA_963789965.1). Taxonomy (GTDB): domain Bacteria; phylum Acidobacteriota; class Vicinamibacteria; order Vicinamibacterales; family CAVVIG01; genus DATLLJ01. The sequence goes on along the minus strand of CAWBMO010000007.1, from coordinate 391,941 downwards.
CCCTGGCGGACTGCAGCTCGTCGAGGTCGCCGGCGGCTACCAGATTGTCACGCGGCAGGATCTCCACGAGTGGGTGCGCCGGCTGTTCCACGAGCGAACGACACAGAGACTCTCGGTGCAGGCGCTCGAGACGCTGGCGGTCATTGCATACAAGCAGCCGCTGACGGCGCTCGAAGTCAGCGAGATCCGCGGCGTCAATACGTCAGGCGTGCTCAACACGCTGCTGGAACGGCATCTCATAAAGATTGTCGGGCGCAAGCAGGTCGTGGGGCGGCCGTTCTTGTACGCGACCACAAAAGAATTTCTCATCCGGTTCGGGTTGAATGACCTTGGTGAGTTGCCGAAGGTCGAGGACATGGCCGAGGCGCTCGGGTTCGAGCCGCCCCTGCTCGTCGAACGGACGCCGAGTGAGGACCTGCTGCCGCTCGAGGAGCCTGATCCCGAGGCGCCGCCAGAAACGCCGAGCGGCTCCGTGCACTAAAACTCGACCACGACGAAAAAGGGCTACCACGACGAAAAAGCGCTACCACTGAGGACACGGACACGAACAGAGGACACGGAAAGCAATTCAGTCAATCCGTGTTTTCCGCTTGCCTCCGTGTCCTCCGTGGTGGAGCTTTTGGATGAGGGCGCGGGGCGGCGTCAGTTGCCGCGCGCAGTTTCTTCACCTCCGCCTCGCTCAACTCCCGCCAATGACCGAGTTTCAGCCTGGCGTCCTGAATCGGTCCGATCGCCACGCGGCGGAGGCTCGTCACGGGATGCCCGATCGCGTCACACATCTTCCGCACCTGTCGGTTCCGCCCTTCGCGCACCGTGACACGCAGGTGGCCGGGGCCGAGGGTCTTCACCTCAGCCGGCCCGGTCTTGTGGCCGTCGATCACGACGCCCTTCTGCAGGCGGGTCAGGTCATGCTCGTCGGGTACGCCGAGGACCCGTGCTTCATATACCCGCGCCACGCCGTGGCGGGGATGCGTGAGCTTCGCGGCGAGGTCGCCGTCATTGGTCAGAATGAGGAGGCCTTCGGAATCGAAGTCGAGCCGTCCAACGGGGTACACATAGTCCCGCACGCCGCGCAGCAGATCGATGACGGTCGGCCGGCGCTCGGGATCGGACCGCGTCGAGACGTAGCCTCGCGGCTTGTTCAGCAGAAGGTAGAGACGGCGCTCGACGAGCTTGATGCGGCTGCCATCAACGCGGATGTCATCGCGGGCGGGGTCGGCCTTGGTTCCGAGCTCGCGGACGGTCGTGCCGTTGACGGACACGCGTCCGTCGAGCATTAACTGCTCCGAAGCGCGCCGCGACGCGATGCCCGCCTGCGACAGGATCTTCTGGAGACGTTCCATAGCAGCGCTTGTTTATCACGAAGGCACGAAGATCACGAAGATCATGAAAACCCAATGGCTCTTCGTGCCCTTCGTGTCTTCGTGATAAAGGATACCTGCGTGGTAAATTACTGACGATGCCAGGCCTCGTCATCGCCATCGACGGCCCCTCTGGAGCCGGCAAAGGGACTGTCGCGCGTGCGATCGCCGCAGAGCTCGGGTATCGGCACCTTGACAGCGGCGCGATGTACCGCGCCGTCGGCTGGAAGGCGCTCGAGATCGGGGCTCCCCTCGATGAGGAAGACGCCGTCGCCGCGCTCGCCGCGCGGTCACGTATTACAGTGGCGCCGTCGGTGGTGACCATCGACGGCATCGACGTGACCCGCGCGATCCGGACGCCCGAGATCGATCGGGCCGCGGCCGTGGTCGCGCGCCTGCCGCGCGTGCGCGCGGTCCTCGTCGAACGGCAGCGGCACATGGGCGAGGGCGGCGGCATCGTCATGGAGGGCCGTGACATTGGCACGGTCGTCTTTCCGAATGCCGACGTGAAGATCTACCTCGATGCCGCACCCGAGGAGCGCGCGAGGCGGCGCGCGACCGATCCCGCCCACAGCGGTCCAGTTGCCGTCGCCGACGTTGCGACCGCACTCACCGCTCGCGACGAGCTCGATCGCACGCGCGCCGCATCACCCTTGTACGCGGCGGCGGATGCGATCGTCGTCGACACGACAGGGAAATCGATCGATGAGGTCGTGAAGGACGTGCTGGCGATTGTGCGAGTGAAGACAGCAGGGGCTAACCTCTAACCTCCTATTTCCTCTCTTTGTAATCCTCCGCAGAGGCCGGATCGAGCTCCCATCGCTTTCGATCCCGGGCGGTCACCTTGTCGACGGCCTTCAGTTCCTCGTTATCCTGATATTCAACGCCCAGCGCCTTGCCGATGTCGTCGACGACGTCCTGGTCGGGTGCGGGATTGTCGCCGCCCGGTGCTTCGTCGCCGGTGAAATACGCGTCTTCCACGTCGACGTCCACGTCGCCGCCTGTAATCGCTGGCGACATACCCCTGTGGTCGCGGAGGCTCTGGGCGACCTCGGCGCGACCGGTGCGCACCGCCGTACCGAGCCGTTTCATATCGAGCGAAGAGGGCGGTGTTGGCACCGTTTCCTCGAGAGTCCTGCGGACTCGATCCAGGCGTGCGGTTTTCGGGGTCGCCCTCTTTCTGGGGGTTGCCCGACGGCCCTTCGGCGCGCTCGGGGCCGTCCTCGCCAGTCTGGGGGCCGTCTTCACCAATTTCGAAGCCCGAACCGCGCGGCTCTTCTTGGTGGGGCGTTTCCCCGAAGCGGCCTTCTTGGTCCGCTTACGGCCTGTAGAGCGCGTCGGGCGCGCCTGTTTTGTCCGCTTCTGGGCCTTCCGCTTGGCCATCGGTTTTGTCCTTTCGCAACCTTGACAGTGTGGCGATAAGTGTCGTACTCTCTGTTGCTTATCGGAATTCAGCGAGACGCCTCAGTGGGGTCAGGCTTCCAGCCGGAATCCCCGCGAAGGTTTCTCTCTGACGAAATCGCGGGTTACCGGAGCCCGCCATCAAATACCGGCAATCGATCGACCAGGAGGACCTGTACGGCATGTCGAACGTAGAAGACCACGGCACTCCCGAAGCGGCCCGGGGCGGCGTCGCAACCACGGAACGGCCCGAGCGCGTCAAGCGCAGTGACCCGACCGACAAAAACACGTTGAAGGCGCGACCCCGCGACGACGACGATCAAATCGATCCGGAGGAGTACGCCCGGCTCCTGGACGTCTACGATAACAGCTTCCGGAACATCGCGGAAGGCGAAGTCGTCAAGGGCACCGTTCTCAAGGTGACCGCGTCGGAAGTGATCGTCGACGTCGGCTACAAGTCCGAAGGCATCATTCAGATCGCCGAGTTCCTCGACGAAAATGGCGAGATGACCGTGCAGGCCGGCGACATTGTCGACGTCCTGCTCGAACGCACCGAGGATCGCGAAGGCTACGTCGTCCTCTCCCGCGAAAAAGCGGAGAAGATGAAGATTTGGGACGAGGTGGAGAAGGCCTACGCCGAGAGGAAAGTGGTCATCGGCCGCGTCATCGAACGAATCAAAGGCGGGCTGGCGGTCGATATCGGTGTCCGGGCGTTCCTCCCGGGATCGCAGATCGACGTGCGTCCCGTGCGAAACCTCGACGCGCTCCGCGGCCAGGAGCTGCGCATGCGCGTCATCAAGGTCAACAAGAAGCGCGGCAACATCGTGCTGTCGCGCAAGGCGCTGCTCGAGGAAGAAAACGCGGAAAAGAAGAAACACACGCTCGATGTCCTCGCGGAGGGCAAGGTCCTCAAGGGCATCGTCAAGAACATCACAGATTACGGCGCGTTCATCGACCTGGGCGGCATTGACGGGTTGCTGCACATCACCGACATGTCGTGGGGCCGCGTCGGCCATCCGTCGGAGCTGTTCAAGGTCAACGACGAGATCGACGTGATCGTGCTCAAGTACGACCCGGCGACCGAGCGCGTCTCGCTCGGCCACAAGCAGCTCGTCACCGATCCGTGGGCGAACGTGATGGATCGGTATCCCGCGGGCGCGCGCATGTCAGGTAAGGTGGTCAGCCTGACCGACTACGGCGCGTTCGTTGAGCTCGAAGCGGGCGTCGAGGGCCTGATACACGTCAGCGAGATGTCGTGGAGCAAGCGCGTCAAGCACCCCTCGAAGATCCTCAACGTCGGCGACAGCGTCGATGCGATGGTGCTGGGCGTCGATCCCACTGCCCGGCGCATTTCGCTCGGCCTGAAGCAGGTCGAGGCCAACCCCTGGCACGACCTGGCGGGCAAGTATCCGGTCGGCTCCAAGATTCAGGGCAAGGTCCGGAATCTCACCGAGTTCGGCGCGTTCATCGAAGTCGAAGAGGAAATCGACGGGCTGATCCATATCTCCGATATGTCATGGAGCAAACGGATCAAGCATCCTTCCGAAGTCCTCAAGAAGGGCGACGTCGTCGAAGCGATGGTGCTGAACATCGACGCCGAGAACCAGCGCCTGTCGCTCGGCCTCAAGCAGCTTGCGACCGACATCTGGGAAGACTTCTTCGCGCGGCATCACGTCGGCGACACCATTGAGGGCAAGGTCGTGCGGATGACGAACTTCGGCGCGTTCGTCGAGCTCGACGAGGGCATCGAGGGGCTGATCCACGTGTCGGAGTTCGACGAGAGCGCGGGGGCTGGAAGTAAGGACAAGGAAAAGATCGTGCTCAACGTCGGCGAGACCTATCCGATGAAGATCATCAAGCTCTCGCCGGCCGAGCGGAAAATCGGCCTGTCGATTCGCGCCCTCAAGTCGGACGAGTTCCGTGCCGACTGGCAGGAATACCAGGAAGGCGCGGGCGATGGCAGCGCGACGTTGGGGGATCACTTTCGCAATCGGTAGGCTCAAGGCTCACGACTCATGGCTTAAGCCTTGAGCCCTAAGCCCTCAGCCTCAAGAGGCCACCATGACCAACGGCAGCATGACCAAGGCGGAACTCGTCGAGGAAGTGTCGCGCGTTTCCGATCTGACGAAGAAGCATTCTGAAGTCATCGTCGACACGGTCTTCAGGAGCATCATCGAAGCGCTCCATCGTGGTGAAAAGATTGAGCTGCGCGGATTCGGCAGCTTCCGCCTGCGCAAGCGCGAGCCGCGCAAGGGCCGCAACCCCAAGACGGGCGACAAGGTGGACGTGCCGCCGAAGAAAGTGCCGTACTTCAAGCCGGGCAAGGAACTGAAAGAGCTGATCAACAAGGAGCCGGCACCTGCCGCCGCTCCGTCTGGAGAATCCGGCACGCCGCCCGACGCGATGGCGGTGTAGTCATTAGTGGAACGCCTTTGGTCTCCCTGGAGACTGGCCTACGTGACGGGTGCCGCCGGCGGAAAGAGCGACCGTTGCGTTCTCTGTGACGCCGGTCCCGAATCGAGCCGCGACAATCTCGTCCTTGTTCGCACCCCCCTTTCCTACGTCGTCCTGAACCTCTACCCCTATAACAACGGCCATCTCATGGTCGTGCCCAACCGTCACGTGGCCACCCTCGCCTCTTCGACGTCCGAAGAACTCGGCGACCTGATGCGCCTGACGCGCCATGCGGAGATAGCCCTGACGGAGGCGTATACACCGCAGGGGATCAACGTTGGCATCAACCTGGGCCGGCCGGCCGGTGCGGGCATCGCCGACCATCTCCACGTGCACCTCGTGCCGCGCTGGACCGGCGACACGAGCTTCATCACCGTCCTTGGCAACACTCGTGTGCTGCCCGAGGAGTTGAGCCAGACCGCCGCGCGGCTCAGGCCGATCTTCGAACGGCTCGCCAAAGAACACGTCTGAGGGCAAAGGCAACCACGAAAACACGAAGACACGAAAAAACCATTTTGTTCTTCGTGTTTTCGTGTCTTCGTGGCTACGCTGTTGACTGGTATGGTTCTCGACCTTACGCCAGAACAGGCCTCGTTCAAGCGATCCGTCGAGCGGTTTGCGCGCGAGGCGATTGCGCCGCACGCCGCCCGGATCGACGAGGCCGGGGAGTTCCCGATCGATCTGATTCGCGCCTCGGTCGCCCACGGCCTGCCCGGGGTCACGATTCCAACGACGTGGGGCGGCGCAGGCCGCGACTACCTCAGCTACGCGCTCGCGATTGAGGCGGTCGCCCGGGCGAGCGCGACAGTGGCCGCGGCGCTCGTCGTCACCAATTCGCTCGTCGCCGAGCTCATCGCATACGCCGGCAGCGACGCGCAGAAGGACCGATGGCTGCGCCCACTGGCGACCGGCCGGTCGCTCGGCGCGTTCGCGCTGTCGGAGCCGAATGCCGGCACCGATGCCGCCAATCAGCAGACGACGGCCGTTCGGAGCGGTGACGGTTACACGATCAAGGGCCGGAAAGTGTGGGTGGCCAACGCGGAGGCCGCGCAGATTGCGATCGTGTTTGCGTGCACGCGTCCGGGATTGCGTGCGCAGGGGGTGACCGCGTTTCTCGTCCCGATGGATACGCCTGGCATCGCGCGACGGGCGCGTGACGAATCGCTCGGCGTGCGCGGCCTCGGCTGCATGGACCTCGATTTCGACATCGTCACGGGCGCCGACCAGGTGCTGGGGCCGGTCGATCAGGGGTTCCGGCTCGCGATGTGGGCGCTCGACGGAGGCCGCGTGGCGATTGCCGCGCAGGCGCTGGGGATCGGCGAGGCGGCGCTCGACGCCGCCATTGCCCACGCCAAGACCCGCGAGCAGTTCGGCGAGCCGATTGCCAACTACCAGGCCATTCAATGGATGCTCGCGGATTCGGCGACCGAGCTGGCCGCGGCGCGACTGCTGACGTGGAAGGCGGCGGACGCGAAGGATCGACAGGAGCGCAGCACGTTCGAAGCGTCGATGGCGAAGCTGGCCGCGTCCGAAGCCGCGCACCGCGCGGCGGACCGGGCGATGCAGATCCTCGCGTCGGCCGGCTACCGCCGGGGCTCCGTCGTCGAGCGGCTGTTTCGCGACGTCCGCGCGACGGAGATCTATCAGGGCACCTCCGAAACACAGCGCATGATCATCGCGGAAACGGTCCTTGGAGATCGGACAATCGGGTAATCGCGTAATTGGGTAATCGGGTAATTGATTGAGTCGATAGATGCAATCACCCAATCAATTACTCGATTATCCGATTACCCGATTACCCAATTCCCCGATGCAGTTATTCATTCCACCAGGCGACCGACGACGGCACCAACGCCTGCGCCCACACCGCCGAACACCCAGCTATTGAAATCATCCGACCAGTCGGCAATTTGCCCGTCGCCGACCGCCCATCCAGCGGCATACCCGACTCCGAGACCGATGAGTGTTCCAAGCAGCACGGGATGTCGCTTAGCCCAACTGCGCGGTTGGGAAGCCTGTGGTTGCAATCGCAGAACGTTGAAATCGGCTATAGGCGTCGACCTGGCCAACCGCGTGGCTTCGATGGCGATTGCGTTTTGGAGCACGTCGGGACGGAGCCTGGCTCGTTCGGTAGAGGGACCGGAAGAACCTAGCCCTTCTGGTTCAGCGGCAAACACGAGCGTTTGACACGCAAGAAGGCCGAACAAGAGGTTGGCCACGACCTGCTTCCAAGCCCCTCGTGTGCGTACCGCTGTCATGGAGCCTCCGTGACAAATTGCGTTACCCGATTACCCGATTACCCAATTACCCAATTACCCGATTTAGGATCTCCTAACCGAGGATCTGCTTGGCGATGGTCTGAAGCTGCAGGTTCGAGGTGCCTTCGTAGATCTGTCCGATCTTCGCGTCGCGGTACAGCTTTTCGACCGGGTAATCCTTCACGAAGCCGTAGCCTCCGTATAGATTGACGGCGAGCGATGTCACGCGTTCGGCGACCTCCGACGCGAAGAGCTTGCACATCGCGGCCTCTGTCAGAAACGGCTGCCCGGCGTCGCGAAGCCTCGCCGCGTTGTACACCATGAGACGCGCCGCCTCGAGCTCCGTCGCCGCGCGCGCGATCTGGTGCTGGACCGCCTGGAAGCTGGCGATGGGCTTCCCGAACTGCTCCCGCTCCTGAACGTACTTGACGGTGTGATCGAGCGCGCCCCGCGCGAGCCCGATCATCTGGGCGCCGATCCCGATTCGTCCTTCGTTGAGCGTCTCGATCGCGACTTTGTAGCCTTTGCCCGCTTCGCCCAGCACGTTCGCGGCCGGTACGCGACAGTCCTCGAGGATCAGCTCGCACGTGCTGCTCGCGCGGATCCCGAGCTTGTCCTCCTTCTTTCCGACGGTGAAGCCGTCGGACCCGCGTTCGACAACGAACGCCGTGACGCCGTGGTACCCCGCTGCGGGATCGGCATTGGCGAAGACGAGGAACAGGTCCGCCTCGAGAGCGTTGGTGATCCAGAGCTTGCGGCCGTTCAGCACCCAGTCGCCTGAGGAGTGCCGCGTGGCGCGCGACGCCATCGCGAACGCGTCGCTGCCGGACCCGGCCTCAGACAACGCATACGCGCCGACAGACGCCGATGCGAGGCGGGGGAGATAGAGCCGCTTCTGATCTTCGCTGCCCCAGCGAAGGAGCGCGTTGACGACGAGGGTGTTCTGGACGTCCACGAGCACGCCGATGGACGGATCGACCCGCGACAGGGCCTCGACGGTGAGGACTGCATGGAAAAAATCCCCACCACCCCCCCCCAAACCTTCGGGAATCTCGACCCCCATCACGCCGAGCCCGAAGAGTTGTTCGATGAGCTTCCGCGGAATCTTCGCCTGCTCGTCCATGTCGCGGACCAATGGCCGGATTTCCCGGTCCGCAAACTCGTAAACGCTGTCGCGAACGAGCCGTTCTTCGTCGGAAAGGAAGGTCAGCGCCGGCCTGGGTGGCATGTCCCCGAAAGCGTAGCACGCCGGGGCGAACTGGCAGTATCCTTGCACTCCATCTTTATGAGGAGACGTATGCTGCACAAGACTAGCAGGCTTAAAGGTTTTCATCTTCACGCCACCAATGGTCTGGTCGGCCATGTGGATGACTTCCTGGTGGATCCAAGCTGGAACGTGGCGTATCTGGTCGTTGACACAAGCAACTGGATTGGCGGCAAGTCGGTGCTGATTTCGTCAAGCGCCGTTCAGAAAGTCGACGCGGAATTGAAAGAGATCAGGGTGAGCCTGACTCGCGAACAGATCACGCACAGCCCATCGGTGGATACCGCGGATATCGAGCTCATCGAGACGATGCCGTCCGCGTGGATACTTTAGCCTAGTGGTACTCGAGGCTTTCGACGAGCTCGGGGTCGGCCACCGGGACGGCAGGCGATCCCTTCAGGACTCTCGCGAGTACAAGGCCGAAGGCGCCGATTCCGCCCAAGGTCAGGCCGAGTTCCCAGAGCCCGAGGGTCGGTGATTCGCCGACGATGCCCGGGAAGATCATCAGGTAGACGTCCAGCCAGCGGCCTATCAGCACGATGGCGGCCACAACCGCCATCGTCCGGCGTTGACGCTTCGTGTCGCGCCGTAGCAGAACCATAAACGGAATCACAAAGTTCAGGAACAGGTTCGTGATAAAGAACGCGAACCAGCCGCCGTGCTGCCGCCGCACGAAATAGGACGTTTCTTCCGGGATGTTCGTATACCAGATCAGCATGTACTGGCTGAACCAGATGTACGCCCAGAACACGCTGAATGCGAACAGCAGTTTGCCGAGGTCATGCAGATGCGCCTCGGTCAGGACGCCTTTGAGCGGTCCCGCGCGCTCCAGCCAGAGCGCCAGGAGAATAATCGCGGCAAGGCCGCTGAAGAACAGCCCCGCAAAGTTGTACACGCCGAAAATCGTGCTGAACCAGTGGAACTCGATCGACATCACCCAATCGATGCTCGCCAGGGTCACGGTGATGCCGAACAGCACGAGAAACGCCGCCGACAGGCGGAAGTTTTCGTTTGTCCATCGAGGATCGCCGTCACGGTCCTGCCGGCGCGATCGCTGGCGGATCGCGAAGGCGAACAGGATCCAGATGCCCGAGTACACCGCTGCACGCATCAGAAAGAACGGCCGCGACAGCCAGAGATGCTTGAACGCCAGAGTCCGCTCTGACCCGGGGCCGAGGCCTTCGGTGGTCCACCCATAAAGCTGCGGGTGGACGACGAACAGGATGGCCAGCATCGCGACGGAAAAGGGCAGCGTTCCAGCCAACGCTTCAGGCACGCGCCGAAAAGCGATACTCCATGTTGAACCGGTCGCGTAATGAATCGCGACGAAGCACAGCCCTGCCAGCCCGAGCCCCAGGGTGTAGTACGCCACCATCAGCCAGCTTGCCCACATGCGCGTCGGCGAAGCGAACGCACCCGCGGCTGCGGTAATCAGACCGATGACGGCCAGCACCATGAACATCGTGCGTGTGCTCGCCGGGAGCTCGACAGGGCCAGGAGCTGCGCGTTTCATTGCGCGTTCTGCAACTGACGGACATGAAGGACCGCCTTCCAGCGATCTTCACGCGCGATCTGGCTGTCGTATGCGGGCATGCCGCCCGATCCGTTGGTGATGATGCCGAAGATCTGAGCGTCGCTCATCGCGCGGGTCCTGGCCCGCAGCAACGTTGGAGGCGCCGGGAATCCATGCTGGACGACGAGACCGTCGCCTTCGGCTTTCGGACCATGGCAGGGGACGCAGAAGGTGTCGAACACGACCTTGCCTCGTTCGATGGCAGCGGGATCGTCCGGTTTGAAGGGGTTCTCAGCCGTCGTACCAGCCGGTATCGCGGCCTCGCTCGAGACGGGCAGCAACCCTCGGGGAATCGTGCCAGTTGGCGGCACTCTGAGCGTCATGCCATCGGCGAAATTGGGGTTCGCTTCGTACGCGTTATATCTCGCGGTGCGCACCATGTCCGGGAAGTACTCGAGAGGCGCATGTGTCACCGGTCCTCTGCGCGCGGCGACATTGAGGCCGATCGACACCGCCAGCAGCACGGCCAGACCGATCGTGAGAGTCCTCGTCATCACGCGACCCTCTCCGTGGTCCCCGTCGCCATGTCCCGTTCCTGGATGCTCACCGGGTGAAATCGAGCGAGCAGCGCCTCGGCGGCCGTACGGTTGAAGCCGGCCTTTGCCTGGCTGAGGACAAGGGCGAACCGATCATCCGTGACACGCAGATCGGACATCGGCGACTGAAGTCCCGGCTTCAAGCCGGCCCACAAGATGAACGCGATAACCGTGCCCACGCCGGCACAGAGCACCGTGACTTCGAAGATGACCGGCACGAAGGCCGGCAATGAGTTCCACGGCTTGCCGCCTACGTTGATGGGCCAGTCCACGGCCGATGCCCAGAACTGGAAGATCGTCATCGTCACCGCGCCGAATAAACCCAGCAGAAAGGTCACCCAGGGCAGTCGCGAATGCGGGAGCCCCATCGCACGATCCAGACCGTGGACGGCGTACGGTGTATACACGTCGACGATGTCCAGCCCTTCTTTCCGCGCTGCCGCGGTCGCTTTGAGCACGTCGTCTTCACTTTGGAAAACGCTGATGAGCACGCGCCCGCTCATGACGGCTTCTCCGGGGTCACGACGTCGCTGTACCCGCTGTGCGAATCGTGCGCGGCGTGCCCGCCGTGCGCCGGCCGCAGCACGCCCTTGATCTCCGCGATGGCGATCACAGGAACGAAACGGCAGAAGAGCAGAAACAGCGTGAAGAACAAGCCCAGGGTGCCGATGAACGTCGTCACCTCAATCAACGTCGGCTTGTAGTCCGACCACGCGGAAGGCAGAAATTCGCGCTGCAGTGACGCCACGATGATGATGAAGCGCTCGAACCACATCCCCAGGTTGATCAGGAGCGAGATGATGAACACGACCACCACTTTGCGCCGCACTGCGGTAAACCAGAACAGCTGGGGAATAAGCACATTGCAGGCCACCATGATCCCGTAGCCCCACGCCAGCGGTCCTACTGCACGATTGATGAACGCAAACTGCTCGTACGGATTCCCCGAATAGAACGCAATGAAGAATTCGGTCGCGTACGCCAGTCCCACCAGGCAGCTCGTGAGGATGACCAGGCTGCACATCGCGTCGATGTGCCGCGGCGTGATGTAGTCCTGGAGCTTCATCGTCGTGCGCGCCACCAGCATCAACGTGAGCACCATCGCCATTCCCGAGAAGATGGCGCCGGCCACGAAATACGGCGGGAAGATCGTCGTGTGCCAGCCGGGCACCAGGGCGGTCGCGAAGTCCGTACTGACGATGGTGTGCACCGAGAGGACGAGCGGAGTGCCGAGGGCCGCCAGGATCAGATAGACGACCTCATAGCGATGCCACGCCCTGAAGGAACCGGTCCAGCCAAGGCTCAAGATGCCGAAGATCTTTGAACGGGTTGTGCCGGGTTCCCGATCGCGGATCGTCGCCAGATCCGGAATCAACCCGACGTACCAGAAGATCGCGGAGATTGTGAAATACGTGCTGATGGCGAAGAAGTCCCAGATCAGGGGCGACCGGAAATTGACCCAGAGCGAACCGCGTGTGTTTGGATAGGGCAGCATCCAGAAGAACAGCCACGGCCGGCCCATGTGGATCAGCGGAAACAGGCCCGCGCACATGACGGCAAACAGCGTCATCGCTTCCGCCGCCCGGTTGACGGAAGTCCGCCAGCGCTGGCGGAGCAGAAACAGAATCGCCGAAATCAGCGTGCCGGCGTGGCCGATGCCGATCCAGAAGACGAAGTTCGTGATGTCAAACGCCCATCCGACGGTTCGATTCAAGCCCCAGGTGCCGATGCCGGTCGACATCTGATACACGATGGCAACCGTGCCAAGGAGGAGCGCCGTCGACGACAGCGCCAGGCCGCCCCACCACAGCGCCGACGGCCTCGCGTCAAGCGCGCCGACGACGTCGCGTGTCACGTCGGCTGGAGACTTGTTGCCGCCGATGAGCGGCACGTTGAGAACGGCGGCGTCAGCCATTGCGTCTCTCCGCGTCATCCGCGGCGGTCCGGTCGTGCCGAACCATTTTCAGGTAACGCACGGCCGGCTGCGTATTGAGCTCCTCGAGCACGCGATACGCCCGTTTGCCGGCGGCCAGCACGGCGACCCGGCTGGTTGGGTCGTTCAAATCGCCGAACGTGATCGCCTCTGCGGGACATGACTGCTGGCAGGCCGTCTTGATGGCGCCGTCGGCGAGCGGTTGACCGAGGCGCTTGGCCTCGATCTTGTTCTCCTCGATCCGCTGCACGCAGAACGTGCACTTCTCCATGACGCCGCGCGAACGAACCACCACGTTCGGGTTGAATACGAGGTTCTGGAGCCGATCGTCGTGCGGGTAGTCGAACCAGTTGAATCGCCGAACTTTGTACGGGCAATTGTTGGCGCAGTATCGGGTGCCGACGCAGCGGTTGTACGCCTGCTCGTTCAGCCCTTCTTCGCTGTGGGCCGTGGCCAGTACCGGGCATACCGTTTCGCAGGGCGCATGCGTGCAGTGCTGGCACATCATCGGCTGATGCACAACTTCCGGATCCTCGTCGGTGCCGGAGTAGTAGCGATCGATCCGGATCCAGTGCATTTCACGGTTCCGCCGCACTTCATCCTGGCCGACCACCGGCACGTTATTCTCAGCCTGGCACGCGACGACGCAGGCCGAGCAGCCGGTGCACGAGTTGAGATCGACGGCCATGCCCCAGCGGCGCCCCGTGGAAGGATGATCGTCGGGCCACAAGTCAGGCAGGGCTTCGCCCTCGCGCGCCCCTTCTGCACGTGCCGCACCGCCGGCAACCGCCCCCGTCAGTTCACCGAGCCTCATCTCTTGAACGATCTCGCGCGGTTCGGGGCTGCCAGGTGGATTGAGCGAATGATGGATTTGCGTGGAGGCCAGCTCGTGCCTCCTGCCAGTCCTGGCAACGGTCACAGCGCGGCCAGAGTACTGACGAGCGCCGTCGGTCGTCGTGACGAACGCCGACACGTTGATGCCCACAATGTCGGGACGCGGGCGAGCCTCGAACCACGGCGGCCCGACCTTGCCGAAGCGGTCCGTTCCCGCACGGCCGTAACCGAGCGCAATCGCGACGGTGGCATCGTGCTGCCCGGGCTGGACGAAGGCCGGCAGCTCGATCGACGGCCCGCCATCAGCCGCCACTCGAACGACATCGCCGTCCTCGACGCCGAGCTTCTGTGCGGCGGCAGGGGACAGCGATGCGTAGTTGTCCCACGTGACCTTCGTGACCGGATCCGGCATCTCGTGCAGCCAGGCGTTGTGCCCGTGCCGTCCGTCGAGCATGCCGATGTTCGGGTACAGCGTCAGTCCGAAGCCACCCGCCGGGATGTCATCTGGACGGAGGATCGGCTTGACGGCGCTCGCGTTGAACGTGGTTGCGGCGGCTGCAGGCGCTGCCGTTCGCGCTAGCGGTGGCGCAGGCGCAACGGCCGGCCGCGGTCCGACTTCGGCCACGCCGCGCTCGAGCGTCCGGTCCCAGAATGCGCCGAAGGAAACGGACGTGCCGACGCGCGGGTGAACGGCCGCGGTCCAATGGTCTTTCACCAGGTTCAGCGCTGACTGTCGTTTGCCGGTCCACGTCGACAAGCTTTCGATGGCCGAGCGCGTGTCGTGCATCGGCTGAATCGTGGGCTGGGTCAGGCTGACCAGGCCCGCGACCGGCTCGGCGTCGCTCCAGCTTTCGAGATAGTGATGATCGGGGCAGACGAAGTGCGCGAGGCTTGCCGTTTCGTCAAGACGCTCTGCGGTGCTCACGACGAGCGGGACGCGCTTGATGTCGTTTGTCAGCGCTGCGGAATCCGGCAGGTCGTACACCGGGTTTGCGCCCAGCACGAACAGGGCGCCAACTTCGCCGCGCCCGAGTTCCGCCCGCAGCTCGGCGAGCGCCATGTCGCTGCCGGCGCGCTGATACGACGGACGCGTCAGATCGACCGTCGTGCCGTACGCGCCAATCGTCTGGTTGATGAAGTTGGACAGAATCTGGACGCGCACGTCCTGGCTTCCTGAAATGACGAGACCGCGGCCGCGCGCGGTCCAGAGACGATCGGCGATGGCGTCGAGCGCCGAAGACGCCGGCGTGGGAGCCAGTCCATCGACACCAGGGAGCGTCGTTCCTGCACGCTGCGCAACCTTCGAGGCCAGGTGCGTCGCCACGTGCCCGAGCTCGCCGGGTGCCACCCTCAGTCGCCGGTCGGCATTGGAGCCGGTCAGCGACAGCCGCGACTCAACCTGGACGTGATAGGACTTCGTGGGCGAGGCGTCGTTGATTCGTCGCTTGCTGGCATAGCCTCTTGTGTACTGGAGCGGTGAGACCCAGGTGCCCAGGAAGTCGGCGTCGAGGCTGACGATCACGTCGGCCTGATCGAAGTGGTACTGCGGCATCAGGCGCGCGCCGTGGGTCTGCGCGTGCGCCTCGAGCACGGCCGACGCCGAAATCGAATCGTAGGTGACGTGCCGTCCGTTTGCGAACCCGCCCAGGAAGTTCGCGATGACGGCGGCCGCGGTTGGACTGGTGATCGTCGGCGTCAGAATCCTTACGGCACCGCCTTCCTGCTTGATCCGCGCCAGCGTCGTCGCGATCTCCATGTCGACGTCGGCCCAGGTCGCACGCTGGCCGGCCTTGGTCGGATTCGTCAGGCGTTGGCTGTCGTATAAGCCAAGGATCGATGCCTGACCCACAGCGCACGTCGAGCCGCCGGAGAACGGGTGATCCGGATTGCCTTCGATCTTGACCGGTCGCCCATCGCGATCCGTGACGAGCAACCCGCATCGCGCCTCGCACGCTCCGCACGTCGTCGCATAGAGCACAGGCCGGCCGGGGATGATGCCTTCCGGCTGCTGTATGTATGGAATGGCGTCGACCTCCGGCGCGCGGCACGCGCTCGACGCCACCGCGCCGGCAAACGTGAAGCCTGCGGCCTTCAGGAAGCTGCGGCGGGTCGTAGTGAAGTCCGGATCGCCGTTCTCCACTTCGCGACATTCTGCTGCCGGCAGGTCGCGTTCGACGACGCTCATCCAATAACGTTTCGGGCTCTCTGACATTCAGTCCTATCGGGACGGCCTAAAGGCCGTCCCCTACCGATGTAGTTCCGTACCGATGTATCCGTACCGATGCAGGGGGTCCCGACATCGGTAGGGGCCGGCCTTCAGGCCGGCCCTAGTAGTCTGTACCGATGTCGGGGCCGGTCTCTTGTCCCGACATCGGTAGGGGCCGGCCTTCAGGCCGGCCCTAGTAATGACACGTCACGCAATCAATCGACGCATGAACCTGCTTGCCGTTGACGCCGTTCTCGTTGACGTCGCGGTGACAGTTCACGCACCACCCCATGGTGAGTGTTTCGTACTGTCGTACGCGCTCCATCGTCTCGACGGGGCCGTGGCAGGTCTGGCACCGGACCGTCGCCGTGATATGCGCGCGATGATCGAAGTACACGAAGTCGGGGAGCTTGTGAACCCGCTTCCAGGCGATCGGTTTGGGAGCCTTGTCGGCGATTGGCGACAGCGTCTCGTCGAGCGCCAGCGCGTCGTACAGCTTTCGCAGCTCCGGCGACTCCACGGCTTGCGGCGCGCGATTCTGCTGCTTCGCGTTCTCTTCTTCCAGCTTGACGGCCGCCAAGGTCGCGCTCACACCGGAATGGCAATTCATGCAGACGTTGAGCGGCGGAATCCCGGCGTGCCGGCCTTTTTCAGCCGCAAAGTGACAGTAGGTGCACTGAATCTGGAGATCGCCGGCGTGGAGCTTGTGCGAGTAGGCGATTGGCTGGACCGGCTCGTACCCCTGGTTGTCACCAGGAAGACGGATTGCGGCCACCAGTGTGACCAGGCTGACAGCGAGGGCTGCCGCTAGCACGATAGCCGTGATAGGTCTGTGCATGGAACGTCAGTTCGCGTCGGCGGAAGTCCGTCGTGCAACCGACGGTCCCTCGGTCCGAAATTGCGGCAGAAGAATACCATATCGCGCTCGGGACGCAACGGGACCCTGGACGGCATTGTTCATCATTAGTTACGACGGCCTTGCGTCTCTCGTTTCACATGAAAAGCTGCGCGCGATGCTTCGGTCAAAAACGCAGGCGTATGCCTCCGTTGATGTTCCGGCCGTCGAGCGGCGCCCATGCATCGACAGTCCAGCGGCCATCGCCGGCGCGCGTGGGGCGGATAATCGGATCCTGACGTGTCTGACGCACACCGTTCAAGTTTTCGCCATTGACGAAGAGCCGAACCCGGCCGGTCTGACGTTCCGCAAGGACGCCGACGACGAAGTAGGGCTCGCTTCGTTCCCTGTAGGGGTTTTCTTCGAGCCGCTGCACCCCGGTGTAGTACCACTCGACGCCGACGCGGCCAACGTTCTCCCTTTCCCACATACCAACCATTCCCGCGCCGTGACGCGGGGTCAGCGGCACATCCCGCTCGCCCTGTTCGTCGACTTCGCGAGCGCGCACGTACGTGTAGGTCGTGGTCACGGAGAAGGGGGCGAGTCTCAAGGTACCGAGCAGTTCGAGACCCGTGTTGGAGGTCGGCGTGCTGAGGTTCGTCAGCACAAGACCTGATGACGATCGCTCGACATGAATCGGATATCTGACTCGTGACGCGAAGAGGGTCACGGTGTAGGAAGCCGGGCCGTCGGTTCGGCTCACATCGAGCGACATGCTGCGTCCCTGCTCGGCGCGGAGCGGGGCAGGGATGCTCAGGCGCGACAGTCCGGCAGCTTCGGTTTCCTCGGTCAACGGCGACGAGGCGAAAAAGCCCGTTCCCGCCGACACGCGGCTGTTCCAGCGGCCGGATCGGAGCAAGCCCGAGAGGCGTGGACTGAAAAACGTTCCGTACTCACTGTGCCGGTCGACTCGGCCGCTCATGCTCAAGGAAAGCCATTTCGACACCTCAATGTCGTCCTGCGCGAACAACCCTGGGACCGTGAACGTATATCGCCACTGGCTGAGGTCGCGGGGACGGTAGGCCTCGCGTTCGACCGCGACTCCGCCCACCCACGAATTTCGTTTCCGCGTTCCGCGGATGGTCAACTCACCAAACGCCGTGTCGTGCCGATCGCGCTCGCGCACCTCGCCAAACTGATGATCGTGGCGCTGCTGACCGATCGCGAAGCGCGCGGAGACCACGTAACGGCTTCCAACCAACGTCTGTCCGACCACGCCAACATCCACTCTTCGTGTGTTGAGCGCTTCGATGTACGGCATGCCGGAAGCTGGCAGAACAGTCCCCGGTTGCGTCCCGCCGCGCCGATCCTCGAGGGTGATACCGGTCGTGGCGAAAAACGTGCGCCCCGCGCCGTTGTCCCAGAAAAGGCGCGGTCGAAAAAGGGCGCGCGAATATCCGGGTAGATCGGCCCAGGCGTCGTCGTTCACATCGGTCTGCTGTTGCCAGTGACCTCCGCCGAGCATGGTCAATCCCCAACGCGGCGACAAAGGCGATGCATACCAGGCGACACCATCGGTCGCGCCCCGTGTCGAGCGGTTAACGAGAAACTCCGTTTGTCGTTCGCGGCCGGCCTTCCGCGAGATCAGGTTCACGACGCCGCCCATGGCGCCCGCGCCGTACAGCGACGAGGCGACGCCCTTGATCACTTCGACCCGTCCGAGATCCATCGGCGGAATTTGCAGTAGTCCGAGCGCACCCACTTCACCAAAAAGCGGCAAGCCGTCAGAAAGAAAGCGGGTGTAACGGCCACGCATGCCTTGAATACGAACGCTGGCCGCGCCAAGCGACGGCGATGTCGCTTGAACTCGCATGCCGCCCATCTCGTTCAGCATCATGACGATGTCGCCCGGCGTCATCAGGAGTTTCTCTTCAATTTCCTCGCGGTCGAGCACTTCGACGCGCATCGGTTGATCTTCAAGCCGTGTGTCGGTGCGCGTGGCCGAGACCGTCACCTCTTCTTCGAACCGTTGCAGTTCGACCACGACATCGCGGCGTTGGCCGCTTTGAACGCTGAGTGTCGTGGTGACTGGCGAAAAGCCTTCCTTGACGACAACGATCTCGACGTTTCCCGGCTGGATGGGTATCGAGACAGCCCCCTCCGCGTCGGTCCGATATGTCGTGCCGTTCACGATGACCGATGCTTCGGCAACCGGTTTGGTTTCTTGCCGCACTTCAACGCGAAGACTCGCGTTCGGCTCCTGCGCTGTCGCTTGAATGAGGGCCACCCAAAAAACAAGAGCATACATAGACACAACCTCGCAGGCGTTGACAGGTACGGCCCAACCGAATTGAGCGACTCTTCGGGTTTTGAAACCGGCTCAGAGGCTGCGAGGCGGATGATCGATGGTGCTTAGCAGCGGCAGAATGATTGATCCGTCGCCGCTCTCAGGTGTGGCACTGACGATTGTTGTCGATAGCGAGAGGGAAGGCCATGTCGAAGACCCGACAGCGTGTTGGCACAGCAGGCAGGGGTTTGATGTGTGTGAGAGGCTCGAGGGCGCCGAGAAGACCTGGGGCGCGGCGTCGGTGCAGCCGTCAGCGCAAATCAACGGATCGACTGTCACGAGCGCCGCGATCAGGACAACGAGTAAGGTTGCGATGCATCGCGGCACCTCGTCAGTATATTCCGAGATCGTGGGACCTATACTTGTGACATGGACCGTTCGGCAGTCCCCGATCGCTCCTCCTATGTTCGACGTGGCGTCCACCTCGAGTGGTTCACCGTTGCCTACAACAGTCTCGAAGGGCTGATTGCGCTGGTCGCAGGGCTGCTGTCCGGCAGCATCGCGCTCGTCGGGTTCGGATTCGACAGCGCTCTCGAGGTGACATCCGGGGTGGCGCTGCTCTGGCGCCTGGGTGGCGACGCGGATGAACCAACGCGCGAACGGAACGAAAAGGCCGCGCTGCGCATCGTCGGCATCTGCTTCCTGCTCCTGGCCGTGTATGTGAGTTACGACGCCATTCAAGCTCTCGTCTCACGGCAAGCGCCTCAGCGGAGCCTCGCCGGAATCGTGCTCGCCGGGGCGTCGTTGATTGTCATGCCGCTGCTGGCGCGCGCAAAACGCGGAGTCGCGGGTCACATTGCGAGCGCGGCCTTGACGGCCGATGCGAAACAGACGCAACTTTGCACGTACCTGTCCGCGATTCTGTTGGTCGGTTTATTGTCGAACGCCGTCCTCGGCTGGTGGTGGGCTGATCCTGTTGCTGCCCTGGCGATGGTGCCGATCATCGCCAACGAAGGAGTGGACGCGCTGCGCGGCCGAACGTGTTGCGCGGGCTGCGACTAGCAGTAGCTTAGATGCCGCGCAGCAACATCGCGAAACCCAGAATCGCCAGGATGAACGCGAGCACGCGCCTGAACCACAACTCGGGAATCCCAACGAGCACACGGCTGCCTAACACCGTGCCGATCGTCACGCCGGCGGTGGCCAGTGCCACCCACGGCCAGATCGCCGCAATTTCCCTGCGCTGCATCGCGAGGTACACCGGCAGCCGTGCCCCGTCGACGAACAACGCCACGGCGGTAGCTGTCGCCACGAATGTGGCTTTCGAAAGATCAAACCCGATCAGCGCCGCGGATCGGATGCCGCCCTGATTTCCCACGAGGCCACCCAGCACGCCTGAGACGCCACCGGCAATCCAGGCCATCGAACCGCGAAAGCGCATGCGCCGCGCCAGGCCGGTGAGCTCGGCGGCGGCCGCGAACAGCAATAAGACACCGAAGACGACGGTCAGCCACCGATTGCTCGTCCACCCTTGCAGTAGTGCGCCTGTCAAACCCCCAGCGGCGCTGGCGAGTCCGAAATTCCAGAAGACGCGCCGATCAACGCCGCCTCGCAAGAGCCAGAAGCGAAACGCTGTGCCGATGACATGCGGGATCGAGACGGCGGCGACGGCGAGCCGTGTATCAACCTGCAGCGCGAGGACCGGCGTCAACAAGCTCCCGATACCGAAACCGGTGACGGCGGCGATGCCTCCGGCGACCACGGCCACGACGATGACGAGCAGATCGGACCACACGGAGAACACCCGGGGGATTTATACTCGCACACCATGAGAGATCTGCGCGACGCGGTGGGCGTGTCCTTGGTTGTTTTCGTTTCCGGCGTCTTCGGGGCCTCCGCGGCATGCAGCCGGAACAATGACCCGCAGACGACCGCGGCAAATGCTGCCCCGGTGGGAACGCAGAGCGCCGCGCCATCTCTCCAGATGGGAGGCGCCAAGTCGGTCACGAGGTTCTTCATCACCAGCAAGGGGAGTGGCAAGGGTGGCGATCTGGGCGGTCTGGCCGGCGCCGATGCGCACTGCCAGGCTCTCGCCAAGGCCGAAGGTGCAGGCGATCACACCTGGCGCGCTTACCTGAGCACGATGGCGACCGGGACGTCGCCGGCGGTGAATGCTCGGGATCGGATTGGCAGCGGGCCGTGGTACAACGCCGGGGGTGAACTCATCGCGACGGGCGTTGAACAGCTTCATAGCGCTGGCAGCAAGATCAACAAAGACACCGCGGTTACAGAAAGGCTTGATCCGGTCAACGGGGTGGGCGACAGTCCCAATACGCACGACATCCTCACCGGCTCGCGGCCAGACGGCACGGCGTTCGAGGGGACTGAGAACCTGACGTGCGGCAACTGGACATCGGGCGGCGCGGGGCGTGCGCAGGTCGGCCACCACGACCGGATGGGCCAGGGCGCAGACGCGAGCTCGTGGAATTCGGCCCACCCGTCTCAGGGGTGCAGTCAGCAGGACCTGCAAGACACCGGTGGCGCCGGACTGTTTTATTGTTTCGCGATCGACTGAAGACCACTCATGGTTTCATGCCGACGCCGAAGTGGACGTCGCGCACGAAGGTGAGCCGGCCCGGGAATCGTTCTCGAAACGCCTCGCCCACTTGACGTTGGAAATCGCTCCACACGATGTCGCTCACCACTTGACGGATGAGAGCACCGTCGGTGCCGTCTACTTTCATGGCGACATAATCAGCCGGCATCATTTCGACGGTGTACTCACGCGTCTCAACGTGAACGTCGATGAGTCCAGCCCGGCCAAGTACTCGTGTGAAGTTGTCGACGAGTGAAAACCATTCGTGCCGCGGGACGGCTCCGTCAGAGGCCTGTCGCACGCGGTCGGGGTCGACAACGGTCGCCGCGACTTCGGTCCAGAGCCGGGCCGCGAGGTTCTGTTTCACGCCCCACGCCGTCATCCCAACCCGCCCTCCCTGCCGGCACACCCTGACCATGTCAGCCAGAGCGTCTGCGTAGTCGCGGCAATGCGGCAGTACCGAAGCTTGCGCCCACGGCGTCGAATGCATGGTCGCGGAAGGGTAAGCCTGGTGTTTGGCCGACGACCAGGCGACAGCGGGCCTTACGATCAGATGCTTGAAGCATATCGATCGAAAGATCCAGCGCCACGACAAGGCCTGAGGGCCCCACGGCGTCCGCGGCGGGGCCGGCAAACGCGCCAGTGCCGCTTCCGACATCAAGTACCGTGTCCCCGGCCCCGACTCCCAACAGGGCGACGAGAGCCTGTGCTGGTCGGCTGAATTGAGCCGGTACCGCAATGCGGCGGTACGTCGTCGCAGCGGCCGGACTGTGGTAAGCGGAGCTCACTGACAGCACCATTCCGGTCAGTTGAAACTCACGCGGCGGGCTACTGCGCTGTCAGCTTCAGGTCCTTTTTGCCGATTTCCTTGTCATTCTCCTTCACGCTCACTGTCACGGTCCACAGGCCCGCCATCATCACCTGACCGGTTCCGGCATATTTCCCGGCCGCGGCGTGTTTCAGCTTCACTTCGTTGCGCATCGCCGGCATTTTCATGGCCGGCATCGCCGGCATCGTGAGCAGCACCGACACGTCAGCGTCGGTCACCGGCTTCCCGGTCGCGTCCTTGACGATCACCTCGAAGGTGTTCTCGCCCGTTTTCGTCGGCTTCGGCGAGCTGGTGAAGGCAATATCGAGCTTCTTCGCGGGCGCGGCCTTTGCGGCCGTCTGCGCCGCGGCTGGTCCCGTTCCGATCTGAACGAGCAACGCGTCCGACGATTTCTCTGGCACGTCAACGACAACTCGATCGCCGACTTTCAGATCGACCAGGTGAGCAGCCTTGCCGGCGAGCTGAAATGTTGTCTTCTCGGTGAGCTTCAGGGTTGTCGTCTTCTTATCAGTGGTCTGAACCGTGATCGACTGGGGCGATAGCTCTGTCACGACGCCGCGGATGTGTTCGTTTCCCTCATGGGCGAGGACGAGCGCGCCCAAAACAACGAACGACGTGATGAAGGTGCCAAGGTGTTTCATGACTTCTCCTGGTCAATGTCGATGCGATGCATCGGTGGACGTCGGTTCGACCGGCTCGCCTGAGAGGAACCGCTGATCCTCGAGTTCCTCCCGAATCTCTTCCGGACTTCTGGGGTTGAGCGCTTTCATTTCTGCAAGCTGTTCCGGCGTCAACTCTTTCAGGCGTCGGATGAAGTGCACCAGTTTCCACGTGTCGAGGTCTCCGCCGCCGCCCGGACCCCACGCAGGCATCCCTGTCAACCGGACGCCGTTTTCGATAATCCAGTAGAGCTCGCCGTCGCTGAGCTCCTGGGTCTCTCGAAGGCGCATGTCGGGGGCCCTGGGGTACAGGCGCTGTCCGATCTCGGTCTGGCCGCCTCCGTCGTTCGCATGGCACGTCGCGCAGTGGTCCGCGAAATGCACACGTGATTCCGCCCACACCTCAGGTGAAAACGACACAGGGTTGACGGCCGTTCGGCCATCGCGAGGTATGGCCCACCGCCGCGCGGCGCGTGCCAGAACGCGTTCGGTCGCCGTCGGTTCATCCCGCGTGCTCAAGCCGTTCAATCGTCCGACCTCGACGACGGCCAGAACGATCATGACCACAAGAGCGCCCAGCAGCACGAAATATCGAGTCGGCATGATGTTCACTCGATTCGTCAAGGCAAGTGGCCGCTCATAGGCTGTGACATGCGCATGTTCCACATGCGGCCCATGCCCTCGGTCGCGGGCGGGCGAAGCCGGAAGAACAGTTGAAACGAGACCGGATGCTTCCCGTGCGTGGAGGTCAACTGCTCAGGCACGGCATAAAACGTCGCCGCTCCACCGAATCCACCCTCGAAGCCACGCCAGCGAAGCACATCGCGAACGCCTCCAACCGTGAATGCGCCCAGCGTGTCGCGTCGACGCGCATCGACCTGATTGTCACGCCGGAGCGCTGCGGTTTCAACCTGGAGAACCTCCGTCCTGGCAAGCAGTGAGTTCAGGCCGAAGTGCTTCATGATCTCGCCGAATACCGCGTGCCGGCGGCCGTGATCGGCCGCGTTCACGCCGTACCCGCCCGCGACCGCCGTGTAGTCGTCGCCGTCGCGCATGAACCACGACGCTGATGTCGTCGTCCGCTGAACGTTCCCAGGCTCCAATTCCTCAGGGTCCTTCAGCCGGCCGGTCGAGGCCTGGAATTCCCAGGTGTTTCTGGGCCGGAACCATACACGTCCGGAGACGGAATCGAGCGCGCCGAAATCGATATCCCAGCGATTCTCGTCCGGCTCACGGCCATTGAACGCTGAGCCTTCAACGACCCATGGACCGTGATCGACTGCAGCGGTGACGACGCCGAACGAGATGTGAGTGGAATCGAACACATGGTGCGATAGCGGCGCAAAGGGAATTTCCGCGGCCGAGGGGCGGTGCATGAAGGCCACAGGGCCAAGCGCCGGCTCGCCTACGGGCCCGCCGACCATCGTGAAGCCGGTGCGGCTGGTGATCGGGATTCGCCAGCTCGCGGCGAGCTGCATGAACAAGTCATGCGGGTGCTGCCGGTCGACGAGCGGCACGCCATCGAGCGTTTCCCCGACCTGAAAGATCTCTCGATAGCCGTCCTTGCCAAGCGTTGCGGTGTCGAGGCTGAACATGCCGGTGAACGTCAAGATGCCTTTTCCGGCGCTTCGGGCCGCCATGCCCATCCACCAGTTCGGCACGGCGAACTCGTTGCCGCCCCGAGGACCGCCTTGCCGGTTGAATTCGGTGAAGACGACACCGTCCTGCATGAACTGCCACGTGGCCGTGGACGTCTCCTGGGCGATCAGGGCGACTGTCGACGTGAGGCACGTCACCAGCGCGACGCTGGCGCCGAGCGCCACTCGATGCGAAGAACGAAACATGAAGCTCTCCCGTCAGCCGAAGGCGGACCAATCCGGCTGAGGCCGGATCCGCAGAACCTGAAGCCAGTCTTGAGAGAGCGTCCTAGACGCGAAGAGGAGAAGCGAAGCCGCGAAGGACAGTGCCAGGCGGAGAATTCGAACCGTCGACGTCGTAAGCCAACATCCAGAGGCATGGAGCCACTGGCGATGCAGGCATCACAGCGGTGCTGGCGGGCGTGAGCGGTCGCGCGTTCGCGTTGTCGGATGACGCCACGACGCCGACGATCCCGTTGTGGTCATGGCCGCAGGGTTGTGGTGGCTGACCGATGCTGGCAAGAGGAGTGGGCGCATGATGATGACCCGCGTGCGCTGGTGAGGCGGAGGCGCCACCCATGTGGGCCGCCTCGCAGGACACCGCGCAATAGTCCGCGATCACAGGAGCACCAGCGAACGCAAGACTGAGCAGTAGCACGGCGCACGTCCGCATCATCTTTTCAATCCTACATCAGTCTGACGCTCGGGCCGCGCCGCGATCATGGGGTGGCGGACGCTTCGCGCGAAAGATTCTAGAGTCCCGTCGAAAATCCCGCATCGCCTGTGTCGGGAATCCGGCATTTCAGCGTCAGGCATGACGTTCCGACTGGCCGCTGTTTTGCTCTTTCATCCATCGGGCCTCTGAGTTTTCTCCATGAGACGACGGGAGTTCATCACGCGTACGCTGGCCGGCACCGGCGCGATCCTGTCTTCCGGGACGGCGCTGTTGATCAATGGTTGCGGCAATCAACCGCAAGCGCGCCCGGAGTCTCTGGCTCGGCCTCAGGGCTACCGTAGACGCCAGGCTGTTCAAGCAGGTCCCACACGAGAGATTCGGCTTGTGGCGGCGCCGGGCGTGGTCGAAATCGGAGCGGGACGCACATACGACACGTGGCTGTACAACGGCCAGTTTCCGGGTCCGGAAATACGTGTCACAGAAGGCGAGCGTTTGCGCGTGACGGTGGAAAACCGTCTGGCGGAGGACACCACGATCCACTGGCATGGCGTCCCCGTGCCCAACTCGATGGATGGTGTTCCAGGACTCACACAGGCTCCGATCGGCCCCGGGCAGACCTTTGTCTACGATTTCATCGCCGATGTCCCGGGAAGCTACCTGTACCACTCCCACGTTGGATTGCAGATCGATCGTGGGCTGATCGGGCCGTTGATCGTCGTGGAAACAAAGCCCGCGGTTGACTACGACCGTGAGTACACGCTGGTCCTCGACGACTTCTTGCCTGGCACGCCAGCAGCTCTGGATAGTCGAGGGGGCGGCATGATGGGTGGCGGCCGGATGGGTCGAGGGATGATGGGCGGCATGATGGGAGCCCAGGTGCCGCCGTATACGGGGCTGCTCATCAATGGCCGACTGCCCGAGGCTCCAGTTGTTTTCGACACCAGGCGGGGCGAGCGTGTCCGCCTGCGGCTGCTCAATCTCTCCGGTGCGACCACCTATCGCGTCGCCATCGCCGGCCATCGCATGAGCGTCATGTCCGCCGACGGCCGCCCGGTCCGGCCTCAGACGATCGATGCGCTGGACATTGGCATGGGGGAGCGATACGACGTGATCGTTGAAGCCACCAACCCGGGCGCCTGGACCATCATGGCGGCATCTGCCGAAGCGAGCCTCCCCCCTGCGAGGGCGGTGCTCAGGTATACGGACGCCGCAAGCGCGAATCCTGCTGCGGACTCCATCCCCGACGGTCTGCGGCGCGGGCGTCTACTCGACCTGTTCGATCTGCGGGCGATCGAAGGAACTGAAGGAGCCGCGCCGGATCGCACGATCGACCTGACACTCTCGGGCGGGATGATGAGCTCGGCGTGGACGATCGACGGACAAGCGTATCCGAACGCGGACCCGCTCGAGATTCATGAGGGGGAACGAATCCGCGTGCGGATGGTCAACCACAGCATGATGCTTCACCCGATCCACCTGCACGGTCACTTCTTCCGTATCGGCGAAATCTTGAAGGATACGGTGATTGTCCCGCCGTACATGGGGCGGGTCAGCCTCGATTTCACGGCGGACAATCCCGGAAATTGGTTCTTCCACTGTCACAACATCTACCACATGGAAAGCGGCATGGCCCGAGTCTTCCGATACGTGTAACCCGATCATGACGGCAATGCTGGACCCCGTATGCGGTATGCCTGTCCAGGACACAGCCGGCGTGTCACTCGATCACGGGGACCAGCACCTCCGGTTCTGTTCAGAATTCTGCAAGCAGCAGTTTCTCAAGCACCCCGGCGCGTACGAGGCCGGGGCGTCGTATGTCCCGCAGGCCGTGGACTGGTCACGCCGGCGCGTGGCGTACTTCTCCATGGAGATCGCACTCGCCAACGAGATGCCCACGTACGCCGGAGGGCTCGGTGTGCTCGCCGGCGACACCCTGCGCTCGTGTGCCGATCTGGAAGTTCCGGTGGTCGGTGTCTCGCTCGTTCACCGGAAAGGCTATTTCCGACAGGAGATCCGCGACGACTGGCAGTCCGAGCACGACGCCCCCTGGAATCCGGAGCGCGCGCTTCACGCGCTCGACCCGCAGGTGAGCGTCGACGTCGCAGGCAGGTCTGTGCGGGTTCGCGCCTGGCGTTTCGACATCGTTGGCTCGACCGGCTATCCCGTGCCGGTGCTCCTATTGGATACCGATCTCCCCGAGAATGAGCTGGAGGACCGGGGAATTACAGATCACCTCTACGGTGGGGATGCGCGTTACCGGCTCATGCAAGAGATCGTGCTCGGGGTGGGCGGCGTTCGGATGCTCCAGGCGACGGGCTGCGCGGATCTCCGGACGTTTCACCTGAACGAGGGTCATGCAGCGCTGGCTCCAGTGGAGCTGCTTCGCACCGAAGGTCCGCGCCAGGGGTGGGACTTCCGGAGCGTTCGGAACCGAACCGTGTTCACGACCCACACCCCGGTGCCCGCAGGGCACGACCAGTTCGATTGGCAGCTTGCCCACCACGTTCTGGGAGAAGTGGTGCCTCGCGACGTGTTCCACATGCTGGGTGGCGCGGATCGACTCAACATGACGCATCTCGCGCTCAATCTCAGTCACTATGTCAACGGCGTCGCGCTGCGCCACCGCGAGGTTTCGAGCGAGCTCTTTCCCAGTTATGAAATCCACCAAATCACCAACGGCGTGCACTCGCGCACCTGGACAAGCGGCGCATACAAGACGCTGTTTGATCGCTACATTCCGGGCTGGCGCGAGGATCCCCTCATGCTCCATAACGCGACCGCGCTGCCTCCTGTTGAAATCTGGCAGGCGCACTATCGTGCTAAAGATATGCTGCTTGAAACCGTACTCGCCCGCACTGGGCGCCGGCTGCGCGCGGACGCGCTGACGCTCGGCTTTGCCCGCCGCGCGACGGCGTACAAGCGTCCTGACTTGGTGCTGTCGGACCTGCCGAGGCTTCGCGCGATCGCGAAGACGCGCCCCTTGCAGATCGTGTTCGCGGGGAAGGCGCATCCGAACGACGACTCCGGCAAGAGCGGCATCCGGTCCGTGCTGTCAGCCGCCCGTCAACTCGGCGACGACGTGCCCGTTGTGTATCTGGACGACTACGATCTCAACCTCGCCCTCTGCGTGGCCGCGGGCGTTGATCTTTGGCTCAATACGCCGCTGCGCCCGCTTGAGGCTTCGGGTACATCTGGCATGAAGGCCGCCCACAACGGGGTCCCGAGTTTCAGCGTCCTCGATGGTTGGTGGCGAGAAGGGCACATCGAAGGCGTGACAGGGTGGGGGATTGGACCGATGGAACCGACGGGCGGTCCGGAGGCAGACCACGCGGACGCCGCGGATCTCTATCAGAAACTCGAGCACGTCATCGCACCGCTCTTTTACGAGAAGCGCGAAGCGTGGATCCGCATCATGCAGCAGTCGATTGCCCTCAATGCGTCGTTCTTCAACACGCATCGGATGGTGCGACAGTATCTGCTGCATGCGTATTCGGCATGACATATGACGATGTGTTGCCTGTAACCGACCGAACATGGAGGAAGGGCAGACATGGAAGGCTTGTTCTCGTTCTGCGGCATGGCGGTCGCTGCGGATCAGGGTTACAACGTGTTTGCGTCTCGGCCAGCAGGGCCCAACGGACGGTCGGCCAAGAGTTCCGCGTAAGATACGAGCGGCAGCCCCATGAAAACGCCGACTGGCGATCAACGGCCCCATACACCGGCGTCTGTTCCCGCGACACCGACGAGCAGGGACCCGGTGTGCGGAATGAATGTAAAGCCTGACACTTCCCACCGTTTCGAAGACGAGACGGGGACGTACTTGTTTTGCTGCGCGTCGTGCCTGGCGAAGTTCCGCCAGAACCCCGAGCGCTATCGCCACGCGTCGCACGGCGCATCACACGCCGCCGTTCAAGATCGGCCCGCCCCGAAACCCGCGGCGCCCGCCGTGCCAGCCGCACGCCAGGAGTGGACTTGCCCGATGCATCCGGAGATCGTCCGGGACGCACCGGGAACCTGTCCCATCTGCGGCATGGCGCTCGAGCCGCGCACAGCATTCGGTGCAGAGGAGGAAAGCCCCGAACTGCGCGACATGACTCGCCGGTTCTGGCTGGCGGCCGCTTTCACGGCGCCGCTCGTCCTCTTGGTCGCGGGCGACATGCTGCCCGGACGTCCCCTGTCGTCGTGGATGTCCGTGCGGACGCGGATGTTCTTCGAATTCGCCTTGGCCACACCGGTGTGTGTGTGGGCGGCATGGCCGTTCTACGTTCGGGCGGTGCAGTCGGTCGTCCTCCGCAGCCTGAACATGTTCACCCTGATTGGGCTCGGCGTGAGCGTCGCGTACATCTACAGCGTCGTCGCCGCGCTCTTCCCGGGTATCTTCCCGGACTCGTTTCGCGAAGGCGGCGAAGTCGCTGTGTATTTCGAGGCCGCCGGTGTCATCACGACGCTGATCCTGCTTGGCCAGGTGCTGGAGCTGCGCGCACGGAGTCAGACGAGCGCCGCGATCAAGAAGCTCCTGGGCATGGCGGCGAAGTCGGCCCGCCGTCTCCGCGAAGACGGCGGGGAAGAAGACGTGCCGATCGACGTGTTGCAGGTTGGTGATCGGTTGCGCATCAGACCCGGCGAGAAAGTGCCGGTCGACGGCATCGTGCTCGAGGGTCACAGTCATGTCGACGAATCGATGGTGACCGGCGAGCCGATTCCGGTCGAGAAGCAGGCAGGCGATCGGGTCGTTGGCGCCACCATCAACGGCACTGGCGGCCTGGTCATGCGTGCGGAGAAAGTGGGAGCGGAGACGTTGTTGTCGCGCATTGTCGCGATGGTGGCTGAAGCGCAGCGCAGCCGGGCGCCGATCCAGAAGCTCGCCGACGTGGTCTCTGGATTCTTCGTGCCGGTTGTTGTCCTGATCGCGGTCGCCACGTTCATCGTGTGGGCGTCGATCGGGCCAGAGCCCCGCATGGCGCACGCGCTCATCAATGCCGTCGCCGTGCTCATCATCGCGTGTCCGTGTGCGCTCGGCCTGGCCACGCCGATGTCCATCATGGTGGCGACCGGGAAGGGCGCGACGATGGGCGTCCTGTTCAGGAACGCGGAAGCCATTGAGATTCTGCGCAAAGTCGACACGCTCGTCGTCGACAAGACCGGCACGTTGACGGAAGGCAAACCCAGGCTGGTGAGTGTGACGCCGGCTCCAGGCGTGAGCGAGGACGAGCTGTTGCGTTTGGCCGCCAGCTTGGAACGTGGAAGCGAGCACCCCCTGGCTGCGGCGATCGTCAAGGGCGCCGAGGCTCGCGGCCTCGCCCTGGTCAACGCCGAGGGATTCGAATCGATCACGGGCAAAGGCGTGAAAGGCCGCGTGAATGGTCGCACTGTCGCGTTGGGGAACCGGGCGCTCATGGAGAGCCTCGGGATCGATGCGCGAGCACTCGCCGAACGAGCTGAGGGTCTCCGTGCCGATGCGCAGACGGTCATGTTCGTCGCGATCGACGGTGGGGCGGCTGGACTCCTGGGTGTGGCGGATCCCATCAAGGAGAGCACTCCCGATGCCATTCGGGAGCTTCACCGCGACGGTGTGCGCCTGGTGATGCTGACGGGCGACAGTCGAACGACGGCAGACGCGGTGGCGAAGAAGCTCGGGATCGACGATGTGATGGCCGAAGTGCTGCCCGATCAGAAGGCCGACAAGGTCAAACGCCTGCAGACGGAGGGTCGCATCGTCGCGATGGCTGGAGATGGCATCAACGATGCGCCGGCGCTCGCGCAGGCGCAAGTCGGCATTGCGATGGGCACGGGAACCGACGTCGCGATGGAGAGCGCGGGGGTCACGCTGGTCAAAGGCGATCTCCGGGGAATCGCTCGTGCGCGCCGCCTCTCGCGGCAGACGATGCGCAACATCAAGCAGAACCTGTTCTTTGCGTTTGTCTACAACGCGGCGGGTGTACCCGTCGCGGCCGGCGTCGCCTATCCGGCGTTCGGTCTCCTGCTCAGCCCGATCATCGCCGCAGCCGCCATGAGTTTCAGCTCGCTGTCCGTGATTGGCAATGCCCTCCGCCTGCGGGGAGTGAAAGTGTAAGGGACGATAGGAAACATCTCATAGTCGGTTTCGTGGACGTCAACGGAATCCGACACGATCGCGTGAAGCATCGCGCAGGAGACCGTGAAGGATCTTCGTCAGGCATGTCTCGCGAGGATGGCCGGCGTCCAGGAACTCGGACTCGTCACACCCGCAGGACGCCGGGTCGTACGCACCCCGAACACGTACCTGGAGTGAGGCGGCCAGATCGCGGAATCGCTGCTCGGCTGTGAACACCAGCCGGTAATCATCAGAAGCGTGATAGCGCTCGAGCATGGCGCGGTGATACGGCACGAGCAGGAATTCGACGTCCGCGCCTCCCGCACGCAGCAGCCGCACGAGTATCTCCAGCCGATGCACAAGGGTCTCGTCCAGCTCGCGAAAATCCCGCAGCCGGTCGTCGACGACCGAGGCCGAACGAAGCGCCTCCGCCCACACCTGCGCGGTCGTCCGTTCACGAATCGTTCTGGGGTACACGCGCGACCCGTCGCCGAGCGTCGTTCCGCCCGGCTCATCCGGGAACGGCTCACGAGGCGCCGGCCGGCCGCCGTACGCCTTGAAGGATCGCAACGCTGCCTGGAAGTAGGACGGCGACACCGCCTCGCGGACTCTCGCCGCCGTTGCCATGCGGGGCTCGGACGGCCGATTGGCATACGCGCTCAGTAACCACGGATCGAGTCCGACGACGACATGGCGGGGCGTCAGATCGCGAGCCGCGTAATCGCGAGCGACGGCGATGTAGTCCTCGAGGACGCCACCAGTCAGGCTGTGGTTCATAAAGGAACGCCCTGGAAACGCGGTGGCGCGAACCTGCATTGTGCGGCTCGATCCCAGGATGACGACGTCCTTGCGTGACGCGAGGCCGGCGATGTAGTGCTTCTGCACCAGCCGATCGTCGTAGTCGACCAGGCCGGCGACGGGCCTGCCCGCCAGCAGCATCGCGGCGATCGTCGGTTCCGGGCCCTCGTGAAACAGGTTTGCCGGATCGATGGTCACGCTGACACCGACCATGGCGGCGAAAGGGAGGCTGACGGCCAGGAGCTTTCGGATGAATGACGCCATCAGAACTGGAAGTAGATGAACGGTGACTGCGAAAACACACCGAGAACGAGGATTACTGTGATGAGCGCGTAGTAGGCGGGCCAGCGCACCCACACCGGAGCGGTCGCAACGCCGTCGCGGATGTCGTCGGTCGGCTGAAGCAGCTCGACGGCGAACAGCCCCGCGACGAGCGACAGCGTGAGTAACAGCTCCCGTGGGGAGAGCCCGGTTTCGACAAGGCTGA
Source organism: uncultured Acidobacteriota bacterium (assembly GCA_963789965.1). Lineage (GTDB taxonomy): Bacteria > Acidobacteriota > Vicinamibacteria > Vicinamibacterales > CAVVIG01 > DATLLJ01. Next base: position 359,244 of record CAWBMO010000007.1, on the reverse strand, counting down.
TCGTCGACCAATCAGCGAGTCGTGAGAGCACCAGCAGGGCATCGGGTACCGACGGCGCCCTGAAGAACACCCACGCGACCGAGACGAGCGTGAAGGTGGCTGCCATCTGCAGCGCTCGAAGGACGGGCGACTCCGGCGGTAAACCGACGGCGGCTCGCAACCGCTCTCGCACGGACAGGGTGGTGATGCCAAGAACGAGATACAGGCCATGCAGGGCGCCCCAGATGACGAACGTCCAGTTCGCGCCATGCCACAGGCCGCTGATGACGAACGTGACCAGCAGGTTGAACAACCAGAGGGAACGGCCGTGGCGATTGCCCCCGAGCGGGATGTACACGTAGTCCCGAAACCACGTCGACAGCGAAATGTGCCAGCGGGTCCAGAATTCGCGGGTCGAGCGCGCGAGATACGGCCGTCTGAAGTTCGTCGTCAGCTGGAATCCCATCACCTCCGCCGCGCCAATCGCGATGTCGGAATAGCCGGAAAAATCGCAGTAGATCTGAAACGCGAAGAAGGTGGTGGCGAGTATCGCCGCCGGCGCGTGCATCAGCTCTGGAGTCGCGTACACCGTATTGACGGTCGCCGCGAGCCGGTCGGCAATCACCACTTTCTTGAACAGCCCCCACGCCATCAATGTGAGCCCGGACGTGACGCGCTCCGGTACGAACAGGTGCCGCTCGCGGAATTGCGGCAGGAGATGTCCGGGACGTTCGATCGGGCCGGCCACGAGCTGCGGGTAGAACATGACATACAAGGCGTAGATGCCCAGGTGCCGCTCGGCCGGGTAGCGGCCGCGGTACACCTCGATCGTATAGGCCATCGACTGAAACGTGTGGAAAGACAGGCCGATTGGCAACACCCACGCGACGAGAGGAAACGACAGCGCGCCGTGAAACGTGCCCGCGATCGAGTCCAGCGTGTGAACAGCGAAGTTGTAGTACTTGAAGACTGCCAGGATCCCGACATTCGCCGCGAGGCTGACGAGGAGAATCGCGCGCCGCCTTCGGCCTTCCGATAGTTCGATGAGAAGAGCCGCGACGTAGTCGACGAGGATGAGGCCGAACAGGATGAGGAGGTAGGCCGGGATGAACGCCATGTAGAACACGCAGCTGGCGACAAGCAGCGTGGCCCAGCGGAATCGATGCGGCGTGACGAAGTACGTCGCCGTCACGGCCGGAAAAAACAGGGCGAAGGCGGATGAATTGAAGAGCACGTCATCGCCTCGCAAGCGTGAGCTTGGCCACCCGCAGGGCCTGCAGCACGTGATGGGCCACCGTCGGCTTCCAGTCGCGGAACATGTCGTCCTGCAGCTGCAGTTCCGCCTCCTCGTCCGCCAGGCCGTTGACCGCGCGGCGGAGCTCTGTCAGGCGGTCGGCATAAATCGCCCAGCGAGTGAAGTACATCCGATCGAGCGCCGCCAGATAGCCGTTGTGTTTCGCGAACGGGCTTTCGGTCCAGGCCACGGGGTGACTCTCGTGACGGACGAGCGGTTCACGGTTGAGCAGCAGGCCGTGCGCCCAGCAGAGCAGCTGCGCGGTATAGACGTTGTCCCAGCAGCTTTCGCCGACGACATACGGCCGAAACCGTTGACGATGCGACAGCCACCACGCCGCCTCCACGACGAAGACGTCGGTGCCGTAGACGAGCGGAATCGCGCCGCGCGCCGTTTCGCTCTCAACATCGACTCGGGCGAAGACGTACGCCGTGTGGTCCGCGCGCTCGAGGCGTTCGATCGCGGCCGGCGTGAACAGGATGTCCGAATTCGTAAAGCCGAAGTAACGCGCCCCGCGCGCCTCGGCCGCCTCCGCCAGACATGTGAAGAGCTCGCTGACCACGGGCTTTCTGATACCAGGCTGGCCGGTGATGGCGTTCGAGTCCTGCCGCAACACGGCCAAGGTGTCGAATCCCGCACACTCCTGCAGGTTCACCCGATCGGCGAACTGCAGATTCACCGGAGTTGTCGGGGAGAGCTGCCGCAGACAGTTCATCGCCCGATCCTGACGGCGCGCCGCATCTCCCGTTGCGGGATGGATGTGCGTGCCCAGCAACACGATGTCGTGCACTATGTCATCCGCGCCTGCCAGCCGCGGACGTTCTCGCTGAAGATGTCGGCAAGCGACCTGGTGATCGTCCAGCCGGGATAGTGGGCTTTCATCTTCGACAGATCGCTGATGTAGCAGATGTGGTCGCCGGCCCGATTCTGGTCGACGTATTCCGTCTGCATGGCCCTGCCAGTCAGCTCCGCGACGGCGGCGAACGCCTCCAGCAGGGAGCAACTGTTCCCGCGGCCGCCTCCGATGTTGTACACCTCGCCCGACCGGGGTTCGGCGGCGAACCGCTCGATGAAGGCGGCCACGTCGGCCGAGTGGATGTTGTCGCGGACCTGCTTTCCCTTGTAACCGAAGATGCGGTACAGCCGCCCCTCCAGATTGCACTTCACGAGATAGCTCAGAAAGCCGTGCAGCTCGACGCCGCTGTGCGACGGTCCCGTCAGGCACCCGCCACGCAGGCAGCAGCACCGCAGTCCGAAATACCGGCCGTACTCCTGCACCATCACGTCGGCGGCCACCTTGCTGACGCCGAACAGGCTGTGCGTGCTCTGGTCGATGCTCATCGCTTCATCGATGCCGTTTGCGTAAGCTGGATCGGCGTAGTCCCACCGCGTCTCGCGCTCGACGAGCGCAATCGTGTTGGGCCGGTCGCCGTAGACCTTGTTGGTGCTCATGTGAACGAAGACGGCGTCTGGCGCCGAGCGGTGGACGGCTTCAAGAAGGTTCAGCGTGCCGACGGCGTTGACGTCGAAGTCGTCAAACGGCCGAGACGCCGCCAGGTCGTGACTCGGCTGCGCAGCGGCGTGCACCAGCAGATCGGGTCTGATTTCAGCGACAATCCGCTGCATGCTCTCGCGGTTGCGGATATCGAGCCCGTGATGGGTGAATGCGGGACACTCGCGTTCGAGTTCAGCCCGGTTCCATGTGGTGTCCCCCTGGGGGCCGAAGAAATCGGCCCGCTGGTTGTTATCGACCCCGTGCGACGTCCACCCCCGAGCCGAGAAATGCCTGACGACCTCTGACCCGATGAGTCCGGACGAACCGGTGACGAGGATGGTCTTCATGCCCGCTTCGCAGCATATCCCGGACAGATCGTCCCCTCAGGCACCTGCCGGTTGAGGAATTGCTCGAAGAAGCACGAGGCTTCATCGAAAAAGGGCGCAACCGGTTCGTAGCGGCGTGGCGTCAGCGAGGCCCCTCCTCATGTCTCACTGAAACATCGTGTAAGACATCATCCGGCCGGCCATGATCACGGCAGCCCACACGACAATCGATATCAGGCCCGCGAGCCTGGCGGGCATTGGAGGTCGCGCGGCGTCGTTCCAGTGGGCGATCCGTCGTTCGGTGATGAAGTGAAAGAAGAGCGCGTTCAGGCCTGCGAGCAGCATGGCCGCCAGCTTGAGGCGGAAGTACACATTGACATATGCCTTCGTCGCAAAGCCTGTAAACAGCAATGCGCCGCTGATGAACATCACAGTGAAGCCGACGAGCATCACGGGCATCAGCCGCCGGTATAGGGTGGAGATGGGGTAGCGCGGCATGGAGACGCCGGCAAGGCGGAGGTCGAACCATACCAGCGTCCCCACGGAAACCGTCAGAGCCAGGATGTGAATTCCGGCGAGAATCGGAAATCCGTAGAGAGACTCTCGCACGAGAACACCAATCGCGGTGCTTTCCAACCACTCGCAGACGCCCAGTATCGACATCGTCTCTACTCGAACAAGATAAAGGCGCAACCCGCCAGGGCCACGCCACACCACAACATCAGGCACAGCGCTCCTGCCGTCCTGACCACGGACGCCCTGGCGTCCGCGCGTCGGACGACGCCCTGATAGACGGCGAAATGAAAAATGACCGCAGCGCACAGCAAGGACATCTTGATCTGGAAAAAACTGTTTTCAGCGGCCGCCGAGGCTCTCGGCGAGAAGAGCAGCAGGCCGCTCCCGACGCTGATCATCAACCCGAGAGTCATCCCGCGAGCCGGCCCCGACGCCAAATCGCCAATTGGACGGTCGGTCAGAACGACGCCGAGCATTCTGAGACCCGAGACGAGAGCGCCGCCGACAAGCAGCGTCAAGCCGAGAAGGTGAATGCCGCTGATGACCCCGGTCAACAGCGTTGAGCCGCCGATTGCCGTGGCGATCCGCGTGGCTTGAATCCAGGAGAGAACGGGAGCGAGTGGCATTCCTGGTATCGTAACCCTGACGGCCGCAGTTTACTGATTGATTCACTCGGGCTAGTGTAGACGGATGCGATCCCTCCGGGTGCGAGCCGCGCTCTTGCTCATCGTGCTCGCGACCGGCTGTGCGCGGCGGATTCCCCAGCCTGTCGGACGCACTGATTCGCCGCGCGTGGGTTGGGTGATCATGAGCGGCGACGCAGAGAATCCGGATCGGGACTTCGTCTGTCAGTCGAGCCCGCCGAGCGAGTGTGTGGTTCCGGTCGACCGCCCAGAGGCGCGCGTGCTCGGGCACGTTCACGTTTACTATCACGCGGCCTCGACGGAGACGAAATACACGGGGTCGATTCGAATCGGCTTCTTCGATAGGCCGCACGAAATCAACCCGAGCATTACCGTGAAGCCGGGGGAGCGGCCGGGCAATCAAAGCGTCTCGGACTTTCTGTCGATGAAGCCTGGGGCGTATACGATGTCGATTGCGGTGGTCGCCGCGTCAACGAAAACCGGTCAGGCTCAGAACATTGGCGAGAAGGTCAGCGTTATCGTGAGGTAGCCCGCCTGCGCCGCTGACCCGGTCAAAAACTTCAGAAACTCTTCAGGTTTAACCCCTGGCCTCTCTGGGTAGGATTCAAACGAGTCCATTTTCAGCCCGATATCTGATTCAGCAGGGGTACTTTCATATGGGAAAATTTCGTCTGATGGTCGTCACCGTTGGGGCCATGCTGATTGGCACAGTGGCATCGGCCCAAAACTCCACGGTCAACGGCCGTGTAGCCAATGCGCAGGGCGGCGTCCTCGGCAACGCTGACGTGACATTGCGGTTGATGCCGGGGCCCGGTTCGCCACCGGCGATGCCCAACATGCCAGGCATGAACGAACGGACGACGAAGACGGGCGCGAATGGCGCGTTTGCTTTCGATCAAGTGGCCGCCGGCCAGTACGTGCTGCAGGCGGACCTGCCCGGGTTTGGCCGTTCGTCGCAGGCGATCACGGTGCCAGGACCGAATCTGACGTTTACGATGACGCTCGAGGCGCTCGTTCTGCCGGGTGCCGAAGCCACTGTCGTAACACCCGGCGGCGTTGCCGACACACAGGCGCTCCTCGATCGGATCAAAACATTGGAACAGCGGCTGAGCGACCTCGAAGCCGGCACCGTGTTGTCGGAGCCGGAAACACGGGTCAAGCGGGTTGAGGTCTACGTCGACGAAGGCGGCAACCAGCATGACGAGCCGGTCCCGGGCGCCACGCCGCAGGTGACCTATCAGCGGGAACGGGTCTACCGGCGCCAGACGATCAGCGAAAAGATCGACGAGGCGCTGGCCGGCGCCGAAGAACACCGCGTCCAATTGGGCGTCAGCGCCGCCATCGCGCCGCAGTTCGCCAGGCAGACGAAGGGCACCAAGACGGATGCCAATGATCATGCGTATCAACTGGCGTCCGCCGACGTCTTCTTTACGGCGGGCATCGCACAACACACGCTGTTCTACGCCGACGTCGTGGGGTTGAGCGGTACGCCTCCGGACCTCGAGATTGCAGGGCTCACCCTGCTGAACGGGTACAGCGCTCGTCTCGTCCGCCAGAACGAAATCGGCTTGCGCGAGGCCTGGCTGAGAACGGAGCTCTTCTCCCAGAAGCTGGCGCTCACGGCCGGCCGACTCGACCTGACGAACACGTTCGATCGGAACGCGGCGGCCAACGACGAAACCACGCAGTTCATCAGTGACGCGCTCGTCAACAACCCGGTGCTGGGACTGGCGACGAATGGTTCAGGGTTCGCGGCCGTCTTCGACCCGAAGATCGGTCTGAACTTCAAGATTGGGTTCCAGCAGAGTAACCCGGACGCAACGAACTTGAATGATTCGCTCTACTCCCTGGCCGAAGTCGGATATCTCGCGACGCCGTTTGGATTGGGCGAGGGTAATTATCGGGTGTGGTATCGCGCCACCAATGCATCCACCCGTACCAGCACGGCTTGGGGTTTCAGCGTGGACCAGAAGATCGCGCCGCCCGTCACCCTGTTTGGGCGGTACGGCGACGGCAAGGTGCCGAGCGGCGCCGAAGGCGAGACCGCGTTCAGCGCCGGCCAGCACTTCTGGAGCGGGGGCGTGTCGTTCCGCGAGGGTCTCATTTTGAATCCGTCGGATAGCTGGGGAGTGGGGTATTCTCAGACAAGGCTCGCCCTGGGCGACAAGGAGCATCTGGTCGAGGGCTACTACGCCTTCCAGCTGTCCGAGAAACTTCGGTTGTCGTTCCACCTGACACATGCGTTCGAAGTACCTGAACGCCGCCGAGAAGTACGGTTTCCTCGTGCCTGGCGTGCGTCTCCAGGCGAGTTTCTAGGTCGTGCAGATTTCAGGAGGCAGAACCATGAGTGCCATAAGACGGTTTGTGATGATAGCTGGAGCGGTCGTCATCGTCGGCGCGGCGCTCGCCGGCGCGCGCCTGCGCGCTGCGGATATCAAGGTCGCCGACCCCACGACCGTGGTCATGATTGTCAACCGCGACTCGAATGAGATCGCGTTCATGGACATCAAAAGCAAGAAGATTGTCGGCAAGACGTTTCTGGGGAACAACGTCAACCCGCACATGGTGATGATGTCCCCCGACGGCCGGTACGTCGTCACCGGCGGCACACGCGCCAACAAGGCGTATGTCATCGACTCGCGCACGCTCGAGCTCGTCAAGGTGATCAACGTCGATATCGCGCCGGAGCATCTCGCGTTCTCGCCGGACAGCCGCTGGTACTACCAGGGCAATCCCGATGGTGATTCGATATCGGTCATCGACATGGTGTCGCTGACGAAGGTGAAAACGATCCCCGGCCTCGTCGAGCCGCTCAACGTCACCTTCTCTGTCGGACGGCTCCAAGGCTTACGTCGGCAACTACGGCGCGCACTGGGTCGGCGTCATCGACGTCAGGCGGCACGAGCTGCTGAAGAAGATTCCCGATCGCTGAAGTGCCGGGCATGTCGAAGCTGGATCCGGAAAAGTACCTGGGCGAAATCAAGGGCATCAACATCGCCGCGCCCACGATTGACGGGCGCTTCCTGTACGCAGCGGACGGCGATCTGGGTGTCGTTGGGGTGATTGACACGCGCGAGGACAAGGTCATCAAGGTCATCAGAGTGGGCAAGGATCCGTGGCGCATTTACATGAACCACGATGGCCAGTACGCGATCACCCCGAATAACGGAGACGAGACGATCTCCATTATCGATCTCAAGACGAACAAAGTGGCGGCGACTCTGGAAGCGGGCCCGAACATGACCGGCGTGAACTACGCGGCCGGCAAGGCCTTCGTGATCAGCTCGACCTCCGGGTTCGTCTATGTCTACAACATGGAGACGCTCAAGCCGGCCGGTCGGATCAAGCTCGGGACGAACGTTCAGCTCGAAACGGCGACGACCGACACGGCGGAGCAGAAGCTCTATCTTGCGGTCTCGACGACCAATTCCGTCGCCATCATCGACGCGAAGACGAACGCCGTCGAAATGGTGTCCAATGTCGGGCTCTATCCGTGGGGCACGCACATCATGGACAGCAAAGACAACTATTGCCATTAATGGATGTCGTTCGTGAAACCTAGCCTTGCGCTCCTCCTCTCCCTGATCGCCGCCGCTCCGGCGGCCGGTCAGGGAGTTCGGGAGCACACAAGGCTCGATCGTCCCCCTGGCACGACCGTCACGAAATCGCAGGCCGAAGCGCTCACGCTGACCGTGAGCACGGTCTCGACCCGCCTGATCCAGACCTGGGTGCGCCTCGCCGGCACGATCGACACAGGCGGAAAGATCCTCGCCGGATCGCTGTCTGGTGCGGATGCGGCACTCGTCAAAGTGGGCCAGCGCGCCCGAGCGTTTCCTCCAAGTTCGAAATCGTCCATGTACCAGGCAAGAGTGACTCGTACCACTCCCCGCGGCGGCGACGTCAACGTCGAGGCCTCCCTGGCGGCCACGGCGCACACCGATGACGCCTTGTATGTCATGGAGATCGTCGTCGAACGCGGGCCCTTCCTGTCGATTCCGAATGAGGCGATCATCGAGGAAGGCGACCGTCACATCGTTTACGTGGAGCAGCAGCCGGGACAGTACGTGGCCCAGGAGATCCACACCGGAATACAGGGCGAGCTGCTGACCCAGGTGCTCGATGGTGTCAAGGAGGGTGACCAGGTCGTCACGTTCGGCAGCTTTTTCATCGATGCCGAGCAGAAGCTGAAGGGCACGGGCCCAGGCGTACAGAGCCCGGCTGCGCAGTGACCGATGATCATCGCCACCATTAGGGCCGTCATCCGGTGGAGGCTCGTTGTCTGGCTGCTGGTGGCGGCCGGTGTCGTCTTCAGCCTGTTCGCCATCCGTTCCGCGTCACTCGACGCCATTCCCGACATCTCCGATCCGCAAATCGTTGTCTACGTGAAGTGGCCGCGAAGCCCGCAGCTGCTCGAAGCGGATGTCACCGAACCGCTGATCAGCGCGCTCATCGGCTCGCCCGATATCCAGTCGATTCGCGGTACCTCCCACATGGGGTACTCGTTCATCTACGTCATCCTGGCCAATGGCGCCCGTCGCGAAACGGTGCAGCAGCTGGTGCTCGATCGCATCAATATCATCCGGCCTCAGCTTCCATCGGACGCCAGCGTGACGTTGGGACCCAACGCCAGCAGCATGGGATGGATCTACCAGTATGCGCTGGTCGATCGGGAAGGGGTGCACGACCTGCGGGAGCTCCGGCTGATCAACGAGAGCCAGATCAAGCCGGCTGTACAAACGGTCCCCGGTGTGGCCGAAGTCGCCTCCGTCGGAGGACTCGAGAAGCAATATCAGTTGAAGGTCTTTCCTCCGCTGCTCGCCAAGACCGGCATTTCGCTCAAGCAGCTCATCGCCGCCGTTCAACCGGTCTTTCAGGAGGCCGGTGGACGGATGATCGAAGTCACCAACCGCGACTATCAGCTGCGCGGCGTGATCACCAACGACGATGTGAATCAGCTCGAGTTTCTCGTGATCGGCCGGCGGCCGAACGGAGAGACCATCCGGCTGAAAGACGTCGGCTATCTCCAGGTCGGCTACGACCAACGACGGAGCACCGTCGACCTCGACGGCGCCGGCGAGGTCGTCGGCGGCATCGTGGTCATGGAGCAGGACCGCAACGTCCTGGCGATTACCAGCGCGCTCGAGCAGAAGCTGCAGCAGATTCGCGGCTCGCTGCCAGCTGGCATCGAGATCGTCAGCACGTACGATCGGTCGGCGTGGATATGGGCGACGCTGAGGCAGTTCTTCGAGACCCTCGGCATCGAGCTGGTCGTGCTGATCGTGGTGACGTTGCTGTTCCTGCGGAACGTACGGACCGCCATCGGGCCGATTGCCATCCTGCTGTTCAGCGTGCTGTTTACCGCGCTGCCGCTGGTCGGGTTCAGACAGACGATCAATTTGTTCTCGCTGGCGGGCCTCGCGATCGCCATCGGCGAGATCGCGGATGCAACCATCGTGATCGTCGAGAACTGTACAGCAGAACTATCGATGCGCGGCGCTGTCACCCGCGCGGAGAAGCAGGAGATCCTGGTTCAGTCGATTGCCTCGGTCATCAAGCCGCTCATCTTCTCGCTGCTGATCATTCTGGCGTCGTTCCTGCCCGTGTTCTTTCTTGAAGAACGCGAGGCACGCCTGTTCGATCCGCTGGCGTACAGCAAGACGTTTGCGATGGCGTTCTCGACGCTCCTGACGATCTTTCTCTTGCCGCCGATTGTGCTGTGGATCTTCAAGCGGGAGACGATCGCGCGCCGCAATTTTCAAGAGAGCCGCGCCGTGAAAGCGTACCGATCGGTGCTCACCACCGTCATCGGATACCGCTACGTGTTTACCGCGGCCGGATTGCTCGTCTTGATCCCAGCCGGCATCCTGTTGAGCAACTTTCCGAGAGATTTTCTGCCTGAGATCGACGAGGGATCGATTCTCTACATGCCGACGACGCTGCCCGGGTTGCCGAACCGCGAGGCCGGGTGGGTCGTTCAGCAGATGGACAAGAAGCTCAAGGCGCTGCCCGAGGTGGAACGGGTGTTCGGCAAGATAGGTCGGGCCGACACCTCCACAGATCCTGCGCCGCTGACGATGATTGAAACGACGGTGCTTCTGCAGCCGAAGTCGAAATGGCGGCAGGGCATGACGAAGGACAAGCTCGTCGCGGAGATGGACAAGGCGGTCGAGACGATCGGATATATCAACGCGTGGGTGCAGCCGATCCGCGCGCGCGTCCTGATGCAGACCACCGGTATCCAGACACCCGTCGGGGTGAAGGTCATAGGGCCGGACCTCGCTGTGATCGAGGATCTGTCGCAACAGATCGAGCGGATGCTTCGCGATGTCCCCGGGACCAAATCCGTGATCGCCGAGCGCATTTCGGCCGGGTATTACGTCGACGTGCGAAACGATCTCGAACGCATGGCGCAACACGGCGTCACCGTCGACGAGGCGATGAACACCGTACGCTATGCCATCGGTGGCGACAACATTGTCGGGATCAGACAGGCGGACAACACCGTTGTGCCGCTGAGCGTGCAGTATTCCCCCGAGTACATCGACACGCTCGACAAGCTGCGGAAAACGCCGGTCGTGACCGAAGACGGGCGCTCGGTTCCCCTGGGCGACATTGCCGACGTGTCGGTGCGCAACATGCCCGAGATGATCCGGGACGACAACGGAAAGCTGGCCGGCTATATCTACGTCGACCTGCAGAACGTCACGGGTCCGGACTACGTGGACCGGGCACAGCAGGTTCTCGCGAGTGACCTGAAGCTGCCGCCCGGTTATTCGGTTGAGTGGACGGGCCTGTATCAGTACGCCGCCGCCGCGCGGGCGCGGCTGCGGACGGTCGTGCCGTTGACGCTGGCCATCATCTTCGTCCTGCTGGTGATTGCATTCCGGTCCGTCGGCGAAACGATTCTGATCCTGCTGTCCGTGCCGTTTGCGATGGTCGGCGGCGTCTTTCTTCAGGCGATGTTGGGCTACCCGATCACGACGGCGGTCATCGTCGGGTACATCTCGCTGTTTGCCGTCGCCGTCCAGACGGGGATCATCATGGTGATGTTCATTCGCCGCGCGCTCGATCACCGGCGGAGCGATCAGTCGTACGTGGACGCGGTCGTCGATGGATCCGCCGCCCGCCTGCGGCCGAAATTGATGACCGTGGCGGCGATCATCCTGTCGCTCCTTCCGGTGATGTTTGCCAGCGGGGCCGGGATGGAAATCATGAAACCGATCGCCGCTCCGAGCATCGGCGGCATGATCAGCTCGAGCCTGCACGTGCTGTTCATGACGCCCTGCCTGTTCGTGATAGGCGATGATCTCCGGGGCTGGTGGCGCCGCCGTGCAGAGCAACGTCAGCGGATTCGTGCCTCTGCGTAATATGAGTCAAAACGAGAGGAAACATTAGCGGGGTGTCGGTGTCTGGGTTGACCGAATGCTGGTTCTCAGATCCACCGCCTCGGCGCTGCCCGCCCCTGACACAGTTCTCAGATCCACCGCCTCGCCGCCGCCCCGCACAGCTCGACCGAGTGATGAACGGAATGCAGCCGCCACAACGTGTCGTTCTCGTGGGCCGCACGATGCAGCCAGTAGCGAAGGAAATCAACGGCGAGCACCATCAGCACGGCTTGCAGCCAGATGGGCCACCCTGTGCGGCCAGATTCGGCCGATCGGCAGGTTGAGCGCCGCAGCCGGCGCGAGCAGCGCGTAGGTGAACAGGAATCCCATCAGCGGGGGCCAGTTGCACCACAACCGTAAAGGTGAGATCCGTTTTCAGCTCGGTTCCGGGCGGCTGCCATTGCTTCCTGTGAGGGAACGCCGATTCGAGGGCAGCCATCAGAGCCGCGGTCACGAGCACCGGGACATACGTACTGATGATCAGGGACATCCCTGCTCGTTGGAGCAGCGCGAATAGCGCGAACGCGAGCGTCATCACGCTGGGATAGATCAACCAGGGGAGAGCCCGCGGCAGAGTCCTCGTCATGCGCACTCTATTGGCCTAGGGACGTGGCGGAATGAGGCTCAGGACCAGCCGCGACGGCGCGCGTGGTCCATGGTGCACGGCCTGGGTTGCCGGTACGCCCGCTCGTGCGGTGGCACTCGGTTCGCCAGTGTGCGGATTCCTGTTGAACCTCGGAAAGTTTGAGCCGGCGATTTCGAGCCTAATTTGGTGGCCTTTTCGAAACACCTGGCTGGTCGGCCACAGGTCGATCGTTATCTGAGCCGGCTCGGTAGTCGGAAACGTCGCCGGTTGATAGGTCTGCCGGAGGATGCCGTCAGAGACGTTGTAGGCGACGCTGTCGGAATAAACGTCGACGAGTTTTGCCGTGAAATCGGCTGAGAGGACAGAGGTCGTGACGTAAAGAACAACGGACACCGGACCGGTGACCTCGACATCGTCGGCGAGTGGCGGTGTGCTGTAGACGAGCACATCAGCGCGAGCTTCGACGGCATTCTGGGTAACGACACCGCTGCCGCCGAGCATCGCGCCCCCGCGGGTCGGAACGGGGGAAGCGGGATCTGAAACGAACGTGTCGCTGGGCTCGTCGCGTTCAGGCGGCGTTTCTGTCAGAAGGTGATCGCTTCGGAGATACCACGACGTTTCTCGCGCGCGTGCGAGTGGCCACTCATACTCGTCGCGCCAGACGTTGGCGCCCATCACATAGAGGCGAATCGGCGCGAGTGAACCCGCCGCCGCACTCGCTCGAAGGTGATGGTCAAACCAGGGAATACTCGGCGCCAGGCTTTCGAGACGAAAGTTGCGATTTCGGATGTTGCCAGGGAGCGGGACCGCTTCCGCGTGACCCCACGGGCCGATCACCAGCTGCGTGGCCGCCGCCACATCGGGGCGTGCTCGACGCCGGATGCGTACGAAGTCGTCAATCTGACCTGGGAGAAACGGATCAAACCAGCCAGCCATCAACAGCACTGGCGCCTGGAGCGTGTCGGTGCGGTTGTCGCCATCGATGGTCTGCCAGTACGCATCGCGATCAGCATGCGTGACCCAGTCGTTGAAGAAACCAATATCGCCTACTGCACGTTCGTCCGCGTCGATCACCGGCAGGGTTTCTGCACCGCGAGCCAGCGCCTCGGGCGAAGGTACCACGTCCTTGTCGCCGCGACTGCGCACGGCCCAGAACAGCGCACTCGCCAGTGAGAAGGCGCCGCCGGGATAGAACATGCGGTGGAAGTCCGTGCTGGCAATCTGGACGATCAGCGCCGAGTGCCCGATGGGAGGTGCGGGCAATCGATCAGCGATCGCCCACTGGGTGTAGCCGAACGTCGATCCGCCCCACATGCCAAGGCGGCCGTCGAACCACGGTTGCCCATGCAACCACTCGAGCGTCTCGAGCCCATCGCGACGTTCGTCGACGAGCGGCGAATATCGGCCGCCGGAATCGTAGCGGCCCCGGCTGCCCTGAATCACAACCGTGTAACCTCGCTCCGCCCAAAAACGGCCGATGGTGCTGGCAAAGAGAGAGTTCGACACGGTTCGGGAAAAGGGGATGCGCACCAGAATCGTTGGCGTCTGAGCTACGCGCAGCGGGTGATACACGTCGGCCCGCAGCACGACACCATCGCTGGTGGTCATTGCGACGCCGCGCTCGATTCTGACGGCATACTCAGGCCGGCGTGTGTCGAGCATCATCGCCAACACCGTCGGCGACAGTTGAAACCCCACCCAGGTGAGAACCGCCACCACGACGAGCATCCACGCCACTCCGAACATTCCCCGCACGACAAGGGTGCGTCGATCCGGCGATCGAGCCGCGCGGCGATGGTACGCCCCGAGCACGAGGATGAACACGGCGAGAACCCAGTGAAAGAAGATGGGAATTGCGCCTCCCGTCCATCGCTCGAGCGGATAGAGCGTCATTCGGATCACATAGCGAATGACCATGACGACCAGGTAGACGGTGCCAACGCTGAGCAAAAGGCTTCCCAGCCATCGGCGCCGTGCCACGAAGAAACCCCGCTGTGTGAGGAAGTCGAGGCAGACCTTTCCGAACGCGAGGATGATCAGGATCTGGCTGACCAGAAGCTGTGGATAGGGAACGGCTCCGGAGAACCATTCCTCCCATGGAGGAAGGAAAGCGCCGTAACCGATGGCGACGAGCGCCTGGGCCAGCACCCTGAGGATGAACAGCCCAAGGAGCACGCAGAGAGCGAAGGCGGTCATCTCGAAAGCCGGCCAAACCCGCGGCGGAATCGGATGCTACTTGACCGACGAAAGGCCCTCCGCACACGAGAACTCGCGCAGCTCGTCGTTTGGCGGCGATGCTTTCCGATACGTACGAATCTGGGTGAAGGGTTCGAGCAACGCCTTCGGATCCGTTGCCGTGATCCGATCCTCGAGGATGCCAGGCGACGTAAATCTGATGCGCTCGTGCACGGTGAGCTGATCGCTGTGCGGCGAGAACAGGTCGAGCAGCGTGTCCTCGCGCAGGGCCACGGTGTCCACGACGAGCGTGTCCCCTTCCCAATGCCCCACGGAATACCCCGCGAACGTCGGATCGTCGAGCGTTCTCTGTGACGGCTTGCGGCCGTCCAGATGAATCCGGCGATACACGTCGTTCAGCTCGCCGTAGATGGTGATTTTGTCCTTCGTCTGCTGAATTTCCATGCCGTAGGCCATCGACATCATCCCGGGCATGCCGGCAGAGAGGCACTTGGCGTTCGGATCGGTGTCAGACGATCCGGCCATGCGCGACTTCCGCATGACCTCCCACGTGGCCAGGTACTCGGGCGCGAGCTTCGGTGCGGTCGCCGGCCGGCCCGCACGCCCGTCGATCACCGCCACGGGTCGCGGCGGCGTCCCCGCCCCGCGTGGCGCGGCGGGCGCCGCGTTCGGGTCAAACACGAAGTACACGCCGGTAAAATCCGGATGCGAAGGCGTCTCCTGCGCGCGAACCGATGCCGTCAATCCAGGCAGCAGGCACACGAGCGCGACGGAAAGCAAAGCGATGGTCTTCGACATGATGTCCCCCTTCAGCCGCGATTACTGCGGCGACGCCTGTGAGAGCACCGTGCCATCCGCGAGCGTGACGCGCGTGGTGAGACCGGTGTGGCTGCCGTCCCTCGCAGGGCTGAAATCTACGGTGATCGTGTCGCCGGGCTTGAAGATGGTCTTCGACCAGCCGGAGCGGGCCAATATGCCGGGGGAGCGGCCCTCGATCTGCCACTCTGTCTTGCCGCCCTTGCCGTCGTCGACCGACAGATGGATCCACACGTGCGGGTTCGTCCACAGCCATCGCGTGACCGTGCCTTTGAGCACGACCACCTTGTCGGGGTCGAACGCCGAGTTGCTGTGGTGCGCGAGGGCGGACGTCGCCGCCAAAAGCACCGCGATGAAAACAGACCAGGTTCTCATAGGCAATCCTCCCGATGGCGCCATGAGATTAGCACGGCGCGCGCTGGCCTGAAGCCGGTCAGTTGGCGGCGGCGGCTGGAGCGGCTTTGACGGGGACGTCGAAGTGCACCGTGTTCACCACGCCGTTCCGCTGAAATTGCACCCAGACCCGATAGATGTGCGCGCGCGGGAAGACCAGATTGAATTGCATCTCCTCACGGCCGTCGGCGATGAAGGGATGCGTGTGAATCATGTCGATCAAATCGTCACTGGCCGCCAGCATGTGCCCCCAGGCGCCGAGATACTTCTCGAGCCCATCGCCCGGGTCCAGCTTGAATCGCATCTGTGCGGGCAAACCCGCAGTCGGCTCGGCGGGGTTGATGGAGAAATCGACCGTCAGGTTTTCTGCCCGTTTCTGTGAGTAATCGCGCGTCAGCGACACGACGGGTGCTTCAGGCCCCGCGACAAACACCGTCTTGGGGAGCAGCTGCGGCGTTGCCGCCTCGGGATAGAAATCACCCAGGATTCGATACATTCCTGGCCGCGGAAACTTCATGGTGTAGTGGAAAGCGCCGTTCTCCCACGTGGGATGATCGTGCACGAAATACTGCAGATCGCGGCTGACCACGAATGCATGAAAGAGCTTCTCGTGAACGACTGAGAATTTCTCGACCCGGCGATCCTTCCACGGGTCGAATACCTCGAACGTGAGCTCAGCTGGCTCGTTCGCGTGAAGAGTGGCCGGCGTGACGGTCAGGTCGAGGTGGAACTCGACCGGCTCCGGAATGCCAGCGACGAGGGCCATGCCGCATCGTGTGCATTTCCCTGGGCCGGCGGAACGAATGTCCGGATCCATCGGACACACGTACGCCAGATCTTTGGCCGGGTTCGGCGCAGCGATCGACTGCACTGGCGCCACGGTGGCACTCTGATCACCTGCGGGAGGTCCTGCTTGTCTGCACGCGCAGACGACGGCCAGAACAAGAAGTCCAACCGAGAGTCGAACAGACGGCATGAATCGGTTGTAAGCTTCCATCAGATGCTTGTCAAGGCGCGAAGCCTCATCGCCGTCTTCCTGCTTGCCATCGCCGGTGACGCATGGGCCCACGATCCCGGCGCTCCTCCGCCGACGTGGAATCGGGAGATCTCGCGCATCGTGTACGAGCGATGCGCATCGTGCCACCGGCCCGGCGGATCGTCCTTTTCCCTGATGACGTACACGGAGGCCCAGCTCAGAGCCGCCGCGATCAAGGCCACTGTGTTGTCGCGACAGATGCCCCCCTGGGGTGCGGTCAAGGGCTTCGGAGATTTCCGGAACGATAGCGGACTGACGCAGGAACAGATTTCGCTCATTACGGACTGGGTCGAAGGCGGGACGCCCAAAGGCAACAATCCGAATGCCCTGCCGGCACCTCCGAAATTCAAGACGCTTCCTCAGTTCGACGTTCCCGCGAACACCATCACGATCAGCGGGGATGTCCGGCTCGATCGGGCGATCGCACTGGACGGGATACTGCCCGGCCGCGTACCTCAAGGAGCTTCGATACAGGTGGTGGCGGTCCTGCCGGACGGTGAGGTCGAGCCTCTGCTCTGGCTCTATGAGTACAGGGCCAGCGATCGCCATCCGTTTCTCCTTCGCAAAACGCTCGACATTCCAGCCGGCACGCTGATTCGTGGTGTGCCGCGCGATGCCACGATCGAGCTCATCCCGGCGGGCAAGGCGAAGAAGTGAATCCGCGACCAGCTCGAATGGCCCTGTGGCTGATCGTCGTGACCCTCGCGGCCATCGGTTGCGGCCGCGAGAACTTGACCGAGCTGCAGAAGGTCAGGTCGGGGATGCTGGATCTCGTGCTGTTGTCGCCGCGGGACGGCCTGCGCCACGGCAACGACACGTTCATCATCGAGTTCAGGTCAACATCCAGTGGAGCCCTGGTCGACGTGGGCAACGTGCATGCGAGTGCAAACATGCCGATGGCCGGGACGCCGATGTTCGGCACGGTGGACGTGCAGCGAACGGAGGTTCCAGGCCGATACGCCGCGAATGGCGAATTCAGCATGGCGGGAACATGGCGCATGACAATCCAATGGGACGGGCCAGCGGGGCAGGGGTCCGTTACCTTTTCGGGAACTGTTCAATAGGCCCGCCTCATCTTCCGAATCCCACCACGAAATGTATTCGACTGACGCTGAAAGGTCCTCTGAAGTTTTCTTAATTCCGTCGCTTCTGAAGTTTTGTTAAGAATGCAGCGCCAGGAGATCTTCAGTTGCGGCCGCGCAGTTTGATGGCGTACGATGCGGGCGTGCTGCCTTTCCGCACACTCTCTCTGACTTTGGTGGCCGCCGTGGCACTTCTGCCCGTAGTGCCGCCGGAGCACGCGCACGAGACTGAGGCGGACGGGCACATTCACCTCATCGTCCACCAGCACGCGCAGCCTCACACGCTCGGTCACCTGGCTGGTGAGCATCACCGACGTGACCGTCAGGAGACGGTCGACCATCCAGACGACCCCGTTCTGACGCTCTCGACGGTATTCACTACGTCGCCTGCGCAGACGCTGGCCGTTCCCGTCCGTGTGGTCGTCGCGATCATTCAGCCGGTCCACCTTGATGTTGGCCGCGCGTCGACCGGGTTCGTCGAGCGGCTCATCCACGGTCCGCCGCGCGCGCCTACCGGTCTCAGAGCCCCGCCCACTTCCCCCGCCTGATAACGCGGTCGTCTCACGACCGTCGTCCCGGTATTTCTCTGCCTTGAAGGAGTCGTATGAGAACACGCCTCTGGTGCGTGATGTTCGCGCTGTCGTGCAGCGGCGCCTCTGTGAGCGCCCAAACCGTCTTGTCGGAGGCCGACGCGCTGGCGCGACTGTCGATCAACAGTCCTCGCGTGCGCGCGATCCGCGCCGGGATCGAAGTGGCCCGGGTCGACGTCCTGACGGCCGGCCGTTGGCCCAACCCGCGCGTGAACTGGGACAGGCAGTCGGTCGCCGGCGTGACGGAACACCTTGTCACGGTATCGCAGTTCCTGCCGATCACCGGCCGCCGGGGTCTGGAGATGCAAGCGGCGTCGGCACGCGTGGCGGCCAGCTCCAACCGGATCGACGACGAGGCGCGCCGGCTCCGCGCCGATCTGCGGCTCGCCTTCGCCGAGCTCCAGGCCGCTCAGAGTCGGGAGGGCGAATTGATCACGGCACGCGATCGTCTTCGCGAGCTGGCGGAGGTGTTGGCGAAACGTGAGGCCGCGGGCGACGCCGCCGGGTTCGATCGGCTCCGCGCCGAACGCGAAGTCCTCGATCTTGACGCGGATCGCTCGCTTGCCGCCACCGAACGGGCACGTGCGCAGGCGACGCTCGCCTCGTTCTTCGCCGACGTCACCGACCCGTCCCGGATCGTGGCGGCCCCTCGTTCGACGAACTCCACGCTGGTGCCCCCGGTCGAGGCCCTCATGGAGCAGGTGGAGACGAGTCGCGGCGAGCTCCTGGCGTTGCGAAAGGACGTTGAAGCCGCGCGATTTTCCGAACGTGCCGCGAACCGCAGTCTTGTGCCGGAACCCGAAATTTTTGCGGGCACCAAATCATCAACGGCCAGCGGCGGCGGCGTCGGCAGCGTGCTGACCATCGGTGGTGGGGACCTCGGACCTGTGTTCGCCGTCCATGCCGCCATTCCGCTCTTCGACCGCGCTCAGCCGGAACGTGCGCTCGCCGTCGCGAGGGCCGCGCAGGCCGAGGCGCAGGCGACGGCGTTCCGGTTGGCGGTGCGAGGGGAAATTGCTGCGCTTCGTGCAGCAGTCGTCGAACGACGCGACGCTGCGGAGCGCTATCGCGCCCAGGCGGTCAATAGCGCGGATCAAATCGAGAGGATCGCGCAGGTCAGCTACGACGCGGGCGAGCGCGGCATTCTCGAACTGTTGGATGCGTATCGAATCGGGTCGTCGGCGCGCGTGCGTCAAGCCACTCTCGACGCCGCCGTGCGCCAGGCCGAAATTGAGCTGGAATTCGCCAGCGGGTGGGAGATTCCGTGATGAAGCCAGGACACGTTGCCACCATCGTTGCCGCTCTGAGCTGTTTGTGGACGGGGTGTACCAGGTCAGCCGAACAGCCCCAGGCGCCGGCTGCATCACTCGATGTGACGAGTTGGACGGAGAAGACAGAACTCTTCATGGAGTATCCGCCGCTCGTCGCGGGCGAGACCGTGCGCTTTGCGGTGCACCTCACGAAGCTCGGCGACTTCAGCGCCGTCAATGCGGGGCGCCCGAATATTCAAATGACGCCGGAAGCCGGCGGGTCGCCGGTGACCCTGGGCGGCTCCGAGCCGCTTCGGCCGGGTGCATTCCGCGTGGAAGGGAAGTTGCCGGGTGCGGGTCGATATCGCTGGGCGTTGAATGTCGATGCGCCTGGTTTGACCGACCGTCACGATCTCGGTGCCATCACCGTGTTTGCCGACGAGACCAGTGCCGTCGCTGATGCGGAAGCACGTCCACCCGACGATGCGTCAGCTATCAGCTACCTCAAGGAGCAGCAGTGGACGAACGAATTCGCCACGGCGCTCGTGGGTGAAGCCGACGTCCGAACGGCGATCCGAATCCCCGCGACGATTGAGCCGGTGACGGGAGGCGAAGCCATTGTCGGTGCGCCAGCCGCTGGACGTTACCTGGCCACCGCGCTGCCGTCGGTCGGCGATCGCGTCGCCGCCGGGCAGGCGCTCGGTCGAATCGAGCCGCGGCTTGCGGAAAACGGCGCCGATCGCGCGACCCTCGAAGCCACCATGGCCGAGGCCCAAAGCGGTGTCGATGCGGCTCGGGCGGACCTGTCGCGCGCCGAGCGGCTGCTCGCCGAACGCGCCGTTCCGTCGCGGCGCGTGGAGGAGGCCCGCCGCGCCGCCGGCGTGGCCGAGGCTCGATCGAAGGCCGCTCAGGCCCGGCTCGCACAACGCGACGAGGTGCTGGGTAGTGGGGGTGGCGCCGCCTCCGGAAATGCGTTCATCCTCCGAGCGCCCATTGGCGGCCGCGTCGCAGAAGTCTTTGCCGCCCTCGGGGCGTCCTACCAGGAGGGGGCATCGCTGTTTCGCATCGTCCGCACGGATCGCGTGGAGCTGCAGGCGCAGCTCCCAGCGAGCGACGCACCATTGGCGCGCGTCACCGGCCTGTCGCTGGAGGTGCCAGGCCGGCCCGATCCCATCCCCCTCGATCCCGATCATGTCCATGACGCGGGTGTGATCGATCCAAGGACGCGGGCGCTCCCGATCCAGATCGAGGTGGCGAATCCCAACGGAGTGCTCCTGATTGGCCAGACAGGCACCGCGGTGATCTATACGGGCAACCGGCAGCACCTTCCTGTCGTGCCGAAGGCCGCCGTGTTGACGGAGGCCGGTCGTCCATACGTGTTCGTGCAAACAGGCGGAGAAAGCTTCGCGCGCCGGTTTATCGACGTTGTGGTCCGCGACGGCGATGTGGTCGGTGTCCGCGCCGGTGTGAAGCCCGGCGATCGCGTGGTCACGCGCGGGGCGTACGACGTGCAGTTGGCGTCGGCAGCCAAGGGATTGCCTGCGGAAGGTCACGTTCATTAGGGATCACGGCATGAAACGTCTGATTCAATGGTCGATCGATCATCACTGGATGGTGATCGGGCTCTCGCTCTTGCTGCTGGGGGCTGGTCTGTTTGTCGCCCGCGACATGCCGGTCGATGTCTTCCCGGACTTGACCGCCCCGACGGTCACGGTCTTGACCGAAGGCCACGGCATGGCGCCTGACGAAATGGAAGCCCTGGTGACGTTTCCGATCGAGGCCGCCATCAATGGGGCCTCGGGTGTCCGCCGTGTGCGGTCGGCGACCGCGGTTGGCATCGCGGTTGTGTGGGTGGAATTCGACTGGGGGACCGATATTTTCGGTGCGCGGCAGATTGTCGCCGAAAAGCTCGCGCTCGTGAGCGGGAGCCTGCCGCCGCAGGTCGAGCGGCCAATCCTGGCGCCCATCTCGTCGATCATGGGCGAAATCCTCTTCTTCTCGATTTCTTCCGACGTTGATGATCCACTCACGCTTCGGACTCTTGCCGATACGATCGTGCGGCGCCGGCTCCTGGCCGTGGCCGGCGTGTCGCAGGTCACCCCGATCGGCGGCGCCGAGCGGCAGTTCCAGGTCGTCGCCCATCCCGATCAACTCCGGGCCAACAACATCTCGGTGAACGAGCTGCTGGATGCCGTTCGCGGCGCCAGTCAGAACACGTCGGCGGGCATCTACACGGACGGACCGCAAGAGTACGTCTTGCAGACGATCGGTCGCGTGCGGACTCCCGGCGAGATCGGCGACAGCATCCTGGCGCTTCGCGGTACCCGGTCAGTGCTGATTCGCGATGTGGCCGATGTGCGCGAGGGCGCGGCGCTCAAACGCGGTGAGGGCTCACGCAGCGGCAAGCCGGCCGTCATTATTGGCGTGCAGAAGCAGCCTGGCGCCAACACGATCGAGTTGACCGCGAGGCTCGATCGCCAACTCGATGCCTTGCAGCTGGAGTTGCCGCAGGGGATGGTCATCGACCGGAAGATCTTTCGTCAGGCAGATTTCATCGAGGTCGCCGTGAACAACGTGGTCGCGGCCCTTCGCGACGGCGGACTGCTGGTGATTGTGATCGTGCTGCTCTTTCTCGCGAACGTGCGCGCGGCAGCGATTACCCTCACGGCCATGCCATTGTCGCTCGCCGCGGCGGTGCTCGTGCTGCGGGGGTTCGGGGCGACCATCAACACCATGACGCTGGGCGGCATGGCCATCGCCATTGGCGCCCTCGTCGACGATGCGATCATCGACGTCGAAAACGTGGTGCGACGGCTGCGGGAGAATTACGGCAAGCCGGTCGAGGAGCAACGAGCGACCGCGGAGGTCGTCCGCGACGCAACGTTGGAGATCAGAACGTCCATCGTCTTCGCCACGGTCATCATCGTGCTCGTGTTCCTCCCGATCTTTGGCCTCACGGGCGTCGAGGGACGGCTGCTGACGCCGCTCGCGTTTGCCTATATCGTGGCGCTCCTGGCATCCCTCCTCGTCGCCGTCGTCGTCACGCCGGCGCTCAGCTTCGCGTTTCTCCCTGGTGCGCGATCGATCTTGAAGGGACACGACGGGTGGCTGGCGCGAATGCTGAAAGCGCAGTTTGCGAGGATTCTGCCGCGCGCTCTTGACCACCCCCACGTTGTTCTCGCGATGTCCGCGGCGCTCCTGTTGGCGGCGGTGCTCGCGATGGCGCGGATGGGGAGCGCGTTTCTGCCGGAATTCCATGAAGGCAGTCTTACGGTCCAGGCTAATACGCTGCCCGGTACCTCGCTCGTCAAGTCGGATGAGATCGGCCGCCGCGTTGAACAAATCCTGCTGGCGCAACCCGAAGTCGTTGCGACGGCACGTCGGACCGGCCGAGCCGAATACGACGAGCACGTCCAGGGCGTTGAGGCGGCGGAAATCGACGTAGGCTTGCGCGAGACCGGCCGTTCGCGGGCGGCGTTGCTCGCGGACTTGCGTCGCGGATTTGCCACGCTGCCGGGCACGAACGTCACGATTGGTCAACCGATCTCGCATCGGATCGACCACATGCTGTCCGGCACGCGAGCCAACATCGCCGTGAAGGTGTTTGGCGACGACTTGAGCACGCTCCGGCGCCTCGGCGAACACGTGCGCGACGTCATGAGCCGCGTGCCAGGCGTGGCGGACCTGTCGCTCGAACAGCAGATGGACGTTCCCTTCGTCCGCTTCGTGCTGAATCGTTCGGCCATCTCCCGGTATGGTCTCCGGGCCGACGATGTGGCGGAGGCGGTGGAAACGAGCTTTGCCGGTGCGACCGTTGGCCGGATTTTCGACCGGGGGACGACGTTCGATCTGGTCGTGAAATTCGACGCCGGCTCGCAAGCCGACTTCGATCGACTGGCGGATCTGCCCATCGACACGCCGAACGGCGGCTTGATACCCATCCGGCTGGTCGCCGACGTGCGCCGCGAAGAGGGGCCCAACATGATCCTGCGCGAAAATGTCCAACGCCGGATCGTGGTCTCGTCCAACGTCGCGGGCCGTGACCTGGGGAGCGTCGTCGACGACATTCGACTCGCGGTCGCGCGATCGGTGCCGATGCCCGCAGGATACCGAGTCGAGTACGGCGGGCAGTTCGAGAGCGAACAGAGCGCATCACGACGACTCCTGCTGTTGGGCATCGGTGTCGTCGCCGGGTTGTTCATCCTCCTCGTCCTCGCCTTCGGTCGCCCACGCGACGCGCTGCTTATCATGTTGAACCTCCCGCTGGCGCTCATTGGCGGCGTCGCGGGCGTGTTTCTCGCTGGCGGTGTGCTGAGCGTGGCCTCGATGATCGGGTTCATTACGCTGTTCGGCATCGCGACGCGCAACGGGATCATGCTGGTGTCCCATATCCATCATCTGATTCGAGAGGAAGGCGTGACGAACTTCCGCGAAGCCGTCGAGCGAGGGGCACGGGAGCGGCTGATCCCCATTCTGATGACGGCGATGGCGGCCGGGCTGGCGTTGATTCCGTTGGCGCTTGGCGGCGGCAAGAGCGGCAGCGAAATCCAGACGCCGATGGCCATCGTCATCCT
Source organism: uncultured Acidobacteriota bacterium (assembly GCA_963789965.1). Classification (GTDB taxonomy): domain Bacteria; phylum Acidobacteriota; class Vicinamibacteria; order Vicinamibacterales; family CAVVIG01; genus DATLLJ01. The sequence goes on along the minus strand of CAWBMO010000007.1, from coordinate 335,082 downwards.
GTGCGGCCTGACGACGTCCACGCTGCTGAATATGTTGGTTGTACCGACTCTGTACTTGCGCTATGGTGAGCGAAAGGTGCGTTGAGATGCGAATGGTTCACTGGCTCTTCGTCGTAAGCGTCGCCCTCTTCCTCGGCGGCATTGGATTCATCATCGCCGCGGCGCGGACCGCGCGCGACGCGACGCCCGTCGAGGCGGCTGTGACCGTGCCGGTCGCCAGCGTCAAGCAAATCATGGACGGAATCGTGGGGCCGGCGGCCGGTGTGGTCTTTGGTTCGGTGAGCACCACCGTGACGGCGGCCGGTATTGAGAACAAGTTTCCACGCACTGACGGCGAGTGGGAGGTGGTCGGCAACAACGCCGTCGCGCTGGTCGAGGCGGGGAACCTGCTCATGATGGAAGGCCGCGCCGTCGACAAGGGCGAATGGATCAAGATGTCGCAGGCGATGATCGACGCCGCGAAAGTGGCCCTCAAGGCCACCGAGGCGAAGAGCGCAGACGATGTCCTCTCATCCGGCGACGCGATCAATATGTCGTGCGATAACTGTCATCGAAGGTATCAACGTGGTTAAGAAGCAAAGCGTCGTCGTCGGCGTCATGACGGTCGCGCTGTTCGCCGGAGCGTTGTTGGGCGAGGCGAGCGCGCACGGGGTGTCGGGCAAGGACGCGGTGTTCCTGCAGAGCATTCAGGGTGCCGCCATCGGTCCGCTGATGTATCTCGGTGCCAAGCACATGGTGACCGGCTTCGACCACCTGGCATTTCTGGTCGGCGTCATCTTCTTTCTTTACCGAACGAGGGACATCATTCAGTACGTCAGTCTTTTCACGGTCGGCCACAGCCTGACGCTGCTCGTCGGTGTACTGGGTGGCGTCCGGGCCAATCCGTACATCGTTGACGCGATCATCGGGTTCTCTGTGGTGTACAAAGCCTTCGACAACATGGACGGATTCACACGCTTTTGCGGCTTCCAGCCCAATACGCGCGCGGCGGTCCTGGTGTTCGGCCTGTTCCACGGCTTCGGCCTGGCGACCAAGCTTCAGGACTTCGCGCTCTCGCCAAATGGTCTTGTGGCCAACATCGTCAGCTTCAATGTCGGCGTCGAAATCGGACAGGTCATTGCGCTGTCCTTCGTGCTCCTGGTGTTGAGTTACTGGCGCACCCGCAGCGGATTTCTTCGGCACGCGTTCGTGACTAATGCCGTCTTAATGGCTTGCGGATTCCTTCTGGTCGGGTACCAGATATCCGGCTACTTCCTGGGGGCGTGATGGAGACGATTGAACAGAATCTCGCGCCGGTCATCATCGCAAGGGAGCGCATCGCTTTTGCGGCCGGTGCCGCGCTCCTGGTCGCAGGGCTCATCCTGGTGACCGCCGTGCTGCCAGCCGAATACGGCGTCGATCCGCTCGGCATCGGCCGGCGACTCGGATTGACCGCGATGAGCGACGTCGCCAGGAGCGTAGACGCGTTGGCAGCCGACCGTGCTGCTGCAGGGGGCGGCGGCACGCTGGCCATCGCTCCGCGGGATCGCGCGTACCACGAGGAGACGATCGACTTTCAGCTCAAACCCAATGAATACGTCGAGTACAAATACCGCCTCGAGAAGGGCGAGGCGCTGTTGTATTCGTGGAAAGCCACGGGTCTCGTCAACCTGGACATTCATGCGGAGCCGGACGGCGCGCCGCGAGGATATGCCGAAAGTTATGAAAAGAAGGACCGGGTCACCGGGGGCGCCGGCACGATGACGGCGCCCTTTTCGGGTATTCACGGATGGTATTGGCAGAATCGGACAAATGCCGACGTGACCGTCACCCTCGCCAGCGCCGGCTTCTACAAACTCTCGCACGAATTTCGCGACGGTCAGCCGGCCAAGAACAAGATGTTCCAGTGACAGCTTCAGAAACTCTTCAGGTGCCTACCGCCTCGTCCAGAGGGCACAATCCAAGGCACCGTTCGAAACGAGATCAATCAGGAGGGATAGGCGCGATGGAGACCAGTCGGAGTTTCGCCGTCCGGCTCAAGCGCTCCGCGATTTTTGTGCACCGCTGGCTCGGTGTCGCGTTGTGCGTTGTCTTTCTCCTCTGGTTCCCGTCCGGCATCGGGATGATGTATTGGGACTATCCGGGCGTCTCGGCGGGCGATCGCCTCGAGCGATCCCCCGCCCTCGACCCATCGACGGTGCGCCTCTCGCCAGAAGAGGCGTACGCCACGATCGCCGATGGGCCTCTTCCGGCTCCGATCCGGCTCAACTCGTTTGACGGCCGTCCTGTGTACCGTTTCGGTGATGAAGGCATCGTCTACGCTGACACGGGCGAGGCGCAGGCCGACATCTCACCCGAGTTGATGCTGCGCGTCGCTGCAGCGTGGACCGGCCAGCCGACGAACGCCGCGCGGGTCGAGTCGGTCGATGAAGTCGATCAGTGGACCGTTGGCGGCGTGTTTCGTTTTCGACCGCTGTGGAAATACTCGTGGCCCAATGGCGAGCAGGTGTACGTCTCTGAAAATTCCGGAGAGGTCGTGCAGTACACGACAACCGGCTCGAGGCTTGGCGCCTACGTCGGCGCCATCCCGCACTGGCTCTACTTCACGCCGCTGCGCAAGCACGGGCTGGAATGGAGCCGGGTGGTGATCTGGTCCTCCGGGATCGGCACGTTCGCGGCGCTTCTGGGCGTCGCGATTGGCATCTGGATGTATTCCCCTTCGAAGCGTTATCGCAACGCTGGAGCGGCGACCAGTATTCCTTATCGGGGCCAGAAGCGCTGGCACACGGTGTTCGGCCTGCTGTTCGGACTCGGGGCGGCCACGTGGGCGTTCAGCGGTATGCTGTCGATGGATCCATTTCCGTCGCCGACCGGCGGGCCGGCCGGTGGACGGCGCGGGCCGGGCACGGCGAGCATTCCTCAGACGCTCAGAGGCCAGGTCGAGATGAGCGCCTTCGCCGCCAAACATCCGCGCGAGGCGCTGGCGCAGATTTCCGGGCTGCAGGTCAAAGAGCTGGAATTCACTTCCTTTGCCGGCGATCCGATCTACCTCGCGACACTGGCCGGTGGTGATACGTTCATCGTGCCGGTCGAAGGCTCTCCACGAGCATCGTTCGATCACGATCGGCTGATTAATCTGGTCACGCTGGCGGCCGGGCGCGGCGGCCTGGCCGAAATTCGCGTGCTCGATCAGTACGACGCGTACTATCTGGATCGGCGCCGGGAGCGCCCGCTGCCGGTCGTCCTCGCGCGTCTGAACGATGCGACGGACACCCGGTACTACATCAGCCCGAAAACCGGGCGCGTGGTTGGCACCTACAGCTCGCGCGGCTGGATGAACCGCTGGATGTACCACGGTCTGCACTCGTTCGACTTTCCGTGGCTGTACAACTACCGCCCGCTGTGGGACATCGTCGTCATCACGTTCATGCTGGGCGGCACGGCTCTTTGCGTGACGTCACTGATCCTCGCGTGGAGGGTGATTGGACGGAAGCTCGGAGGGGCGATCCCAGGCGCGGCCGGCAGTCACTCTGAGCTGAGCGACGATTTGATCGCCGAAGGCGAAAGCGTGTGAACCGACCGTGCCAGCCTGCGCCCCTGCCGGCGCAGGCGACGCCAGGCGGGAAGCAGCGTGGTGATACTGAGCACCGTACCCCCGACACTCAACGCAATCACCATGGCATCCCACAGCGGACGACGGAAGTACACGAATGGAAAATCGAGGCTGTGGAAGCCCTGGTACAGCCAACGCCGCAGTCGAGTGACCGACACGGAACGCTGGACGATTCCGCCGCGCTGCGGGTCCAGATACAGCCAGGTGCTGTGCTCGTCGGCGTATCGCACCCGAAGCACAGGTAAGGGCCGGGACGCGCGCGAATCGTAATAGTAGGCGTCGTACTTCTGCAGCCACACCGCGTCCCTCACCTGAACACCAGGCATAGCCGCCCGCGCGATTTCGAACATCGCGTCGTCATCGAATTTCGTGAAGCTGCCACGCTCCGGGTGCGCGACGGAAACGTATCGGTGCTCCAGGCGGGGAAGTGGCGCTCGAGGAAGCAGGCCGGAGTGCATCCAGCGCGGCGCCTCGTCTGCCGATGGCGCGCGGTAGGCAGTCCAGAACGGCTCGCCTCTGAACTGCACCGCATTGAGCTCCTTCGGCACGAACACGGGAGACACTGTGGCCATCGCCGCGCGCATGCTCTCCAGCGTCAGCAGGTCGACGCGCAGCGGTCCGCCGGTTGACGCCTCGCGCTGTTCTCGAGTCATGGGTGGGGAGGAAAACCAATTGAACGGACCCATGGAGAGCAGCCCGCTGTACGTCCAGGTGAGCGTGACGACGCCGAACAGCAGCCCGGCATAGTGATGCCACTTCATCCATCCGGCGTACGGCGAGGCCGCCGGAATCCGCTTCAAACGGTACCGGCTCCTCGGTGAGAGACGCCACAGGCCCCAGACGAGCCCGGACACGCACATCACGCACCCGATCAGCGAGGACCAGATGACGAACTCGGACCAGGCCTGACCATTGCGGCGCAGCGGCGTGAAGTACACCCAATGCATCACCGGACCCAGGTAGCCCCAGAAGCGCTCGCGTCGCGTGGTCCGCAACACGATGTCGCCGGTGATTTCGGAAACGTAGAGCCGCGTCGCCTCGTCATCGTCCAGCGCGACGCGATGCAGTGGCATCACGGTGCCCGACTGCAGCGTCCACTGATCCGGTTCGGTGAGGTACGCGTCGTAACGAATCGGGCCCGCAAAACCGGGCGCATAGCGGCGTGCGACATCGAGGGCCCCGGTCTTATCCGTACCCTCGAAGAATTCTCCCGTGTCGGCGAAGACGATGGTCTGGTAGCGGCCGCCGCCAAACCGGTAGACCGGCCGGTTCTTCAGCATGCCAACCTGGAGGCGATCGGCTGGGATGCTGAACTCGTTCCTTGCCTGCTCAGGCGTCACCTTCACCGCGCTGAGATCGAGCGGCTCTGCGCGCGCAAGCCGTTCCTCGTCTGCGAGGCCGGGCATGCGCGCGTACATCATCACGATGCCGGAGGCGAACCACGCGATGAAGAGAATGCATCCGGCGATGCCGAGCCACCGGTGCGTATAAACCAACACCTTGCGCCAATCGAGTAGCCACATCGGCCAGTGCCTCCAGACGACCTCTATGGGCAGCTGAGAAATCCTACCGAGTCTCGCCACAACGGAAAACTGAAGATTGTCTGAATTCGCGAAGTCTTCAGAAACTCTTCAGGTGCTTGTCCGGCCGACCTCTGCCTAGGATCTGCGGCGAAGGAGACAGACAGCGAAAACGCGAAGTGTTTTCGGCCGTCGTCGACAAACTGTTCAGCTCGTCGTTCCTTCGCGGATGTCCCACCTGTGTAATTTCGTAATTCGAGTGCATCACGCGCGTTCGGCAGAGCTCTCGATTTTCACGACCTGAATCGCTGAAACACAAAACCGGCTGCGCACTTACGAGGGACTGCACCGCAAGATCTCTCTGGTACGGCGTTTGCCAAACCATTCGTTCTCGCCATCCCACATCATTCGGAGGGAAGGATGTGTCACCAACAGCTCAACCGAGGATTTGCCGCACTGACATTGGCCGCCGCCCTGGCAGGGGTTGCTGGGTGCACAGGTCAAGGCATCACACCGACTGCGCCGGTGATCGCATCGGGGGCGCCGGCCTCGACGATCTCGAACGCTCCGAGGGGCGCGATCATTTCGGGCACTGTCGTTGGTGTCTCGAGTCGCTCGTCGGTAGGGGCCCAGGCGATATCGCTCAGCGTCACGGTCACCGGGTCCAGCTCATCGTCGATCGTAGACAACAACGGACGTTTCACTCTGACCGGCGTGCCGGCCGGTCATGTGGATTTGCACTTCACGGGTCCCGGCGTGGATGCGCACCTCGGACTGGACGGCGTTCCGGAACACGCGACGATCGTCATCACCGTTCGGGTCACCGGGAGCGACGCGCACCTGGAAGGCCGTCAAGGCGATGACGACGACGACGATGACGGAGAAGCGGAGTTGAGTGGAACGATTGCTTCCGGCAGCCTTTCAGGGTCGTGTGCCGGTCACAACCTGTCCTTCATGATCGGCACCACGAAGGTGACCACCAATACATCGACGAAATTCAGCGATGGAACGTGCGAGTCGCTCAAGGCAGGCAGCCGCGTCGAAGTCAAGGGAACACGCCAGACCGACGTTTCTATTCTCGCGGCGAGTGTCGAAGGCGACGGTGAGGATGAGAACGAGGATCCGGAAGATGAAGTCGAGCTCGAAGGCGCGATCCTGGCGGGCAGCATCGGGGGAGCCTGTTCCACCTACTCGCTGTCGTTCAAGGTCGGATCAACGACGGTCAGAACGAATGCGGCAACGGAGTTCAAGAATGTCTCGTGCGCGTCTCTCAAGGCCGGCGATTCGGTTGAGGTCAAAGGCTCGCGGCAGCCTGATGCGAGTGTGATCGCGTCGCGGGTCAAGCGCGAGAAATAGACTCGCAAGGACCCGCTCTATGCGGCGTGTGTCGGCCGGGTCCTCTTGGCCCTGGCAGGTGTGGCTGCGCGGGGCAGCGTAATCCGGAAGGTGCTGCCCGCGCCATCAATCCCGCCAGCGGGCTCGAGCGTCAGGCGGCCACCGTGCGCTTCGACCGCCCATTTCGAGATCGACAATCCCAGGCCGGCCCCCGCGATGGCGTCCGGCCCCGCGCTCTCGCCGCGGCCGTAGCGGTCGAAAATCCGCGTTCGAAGCTCGGGGGCGACACCCGGTCCGCTGTCGATGACCTCGATGGTGACGTGGTCACTCGATTCAGACACGCGCACACGAATCGCGCCGGCCTCGGGCGTGTACTTGATCGCGTTATCCACGAGATCGATGAGCGCCTGTCGCAGGACCTGACGATCCCCGAGACCCCACGGTGTCCCGCCCTGCTCGACGGTCAGTGATTGCTGCTTTTCCTCCGCGAGCACGCCGAGGTAGCCCACGACATCGTCTGCCAGATCCTGCAGATCGATGACCTCCTGCGCCAGTTTCGTCTGGCCCGTTTCCGCACGCGACCACCGCAGCAGCCGATCGATCAGGGAGGCGAGCCGGTCGACCTCTTCGAGCATGCTGCCGATGATCCCGCGATAGGCCGTGTCGTTGCGCCGCTCGCGCAGGCCGACTTCACCCACGCTGCGAATCGCGGTGAGCGGCGTACGCAGCTCGTGCGAGACGTCGGCCGTGAACCGGCGCATCTGTTCGAAAGACGATTCGAGGCGGCCGAGCGTGTCGTTGAAGACCGACGCCAGACGGCCAAGCTCGTCGTTCGGGTTGCGGATCGGCAGGCGATCGTGCAGCCGGTCGGCCGTAATCGATTGCGCGCGTTCCGCCATCTGCTCGATCGGCGCCAGCGCGCGGCGGGCGAGGGTGTACCCGAAGACGCCGGCGGCCAGCACGCCAATCGGGAGCCAGAGCAGCAGGATGAACAACAACCCCCTCATCTCGCGGCGCATCAACTCCTCGGACCGCGCGACCTGGATGATCACTTGACGGCTGTTGACCGGCTGTCCGACGCCGTCGAAAAACCTCAGCGTCGTCGGCGTCGTCAGCACGCGGTATGTGGTGGGCGCGCTCGGAATCGCCACAATCCGATCGTCGGTCTGTCCCACCAGTGTCGTCGTCTCCGGAATCGGATCCCGATCGGCTTTCCCGGTCCGGAAGATGACCTCGCCGTGTTTGGCGCGCGGACCGCAGCCTGTCGGATCGCTGCACCACACCTGCAGCCAGGGACTGTTGTCGCCGAAGTTGCTCTCTTCTTCGAACCACTTCAGCGACCCATCCGGCAACTGGTCGGCCATGGCGGCCGCCCATTGGTAGTCATAGCGGATTTCGGCGTCGAGCGAGTTCGAGGCGTTGCGGCTCACGAACAGGTACACGCCGGCCGCGTAAACGGCGAGGACGAGAATCATCGCCGCGACGTTCCACAACGTCAGCGAGATGCGTAGACTATGAGAGCGCCACCAGCTCACGCTTCACCCTCCCGCAGCGTGAACCCCACGCCGCGCACTGTCTGAATCAGCTTCACAGGCGACTCGGCGTCGATCTTGCGTCGGAGCCTCGCGATGTGCACGTCGATGACGTTGTCGAGCGACGTCGTGCGGGCGGCTTCCTGCCAGACGTCGCGCGCGAGCGTGCCGCGCGACACGACCTGCCCTTCGTACCGCAGGAGGTATTCGAGCAGCTCGAACTCCCGGAGCGTCAGCTCCACCTTCCGTCCCGCACGCGTCACTTTGCGCGCGACGAGATCCATCTCCAGATCGGCGAGGCTCAGACGGGTCGCACCGCTCGTGCGGCCGCGTCGCAGCAGCGCACGCGTCCGTGCGACGACTTCCGCGAACGCGAACGGTTTCACCAGGTAGTCGTCCGCGCCGGTGTCGAGCCCCGTGACGCGATCCTCGAGCGTGTCGCGCGCCGTCAGCACCAGCACCGGCGTTTCGAAGCCCTGCTGTCGAAGCGTCTTCAACACATGGAGGCCGTCACGGCCGGGCAGCAGCAGATCCAGCAGGATCAGATCGAACTGATCGGTCTTCAACCGGAAGAGCGCGGCTTCGCCGGTCCCATCGACAACGACTTCGTACCCTTCACCTTCGAGGCCTTCCTTCAGGGCGCTGGCCACCTTGTGTTCGTCTTCAACGACCAGAACGCGCATCAGATCGCCTGCTCCGTTTCGAGCAACGCCATGCTGGCCGGCGGGTAACGGTCGCCGGCCGCGCTGCCGATCGGAAAGGCCTCGTCGAGCGCGGCGACGTCCGTCGGGCCGAGCGCGACGTCGACAGCCGCGGCATTCGCTTCGAGATACTGGCGACGTTTGGTGCCGGGAATCGGCACGATGTCCTCGCCCTTCGCGAGCAGCCATGCCAGGGCGAGCTGCGGCGCCGTGCAACCCTTGGTTCGCGCCATCTCTTCGAGACGCGTGACCAGTGCGACGTTCTGCTGAAGGTTGTCGCCCTGAAATCGCGGGAGGCCGCGGCGCACGTCGTTCTGTTCAAGCCGGTCCACGTTCTTGACCGCGCCGGTCAAGAAGCCGCGTCCAAGGGGGCTGAACGGGACGAATCCGATCCCGAGCTCGCGACACGCGCCAAGGACCGCGCGCTCGGGAACGCGCGTCCAGAGCGAATATTCACTCTGAAGCGCCGCGATCGGATGAATCCGGCAGGCGCGGCGCAGCGTCTCGGGTCCGGCCTCCGAGAGGCCGAGGAAGCGGACCTTGCCTTCACGGACGAGATCCGCCATGGCGCCCACGGTTTCTTCGATGGGGACCTTCGGGTCGACGCGGTGGGCATAGTAGAGATCGATCACGTCGATGCCCAGGCGACCCAGACTCGCGTCGCAGCTGGTTCGAACGCGTTCGGGACGGGCGTCAACGTCGGTAGCCGGCCCGCTCGGTCCGGGGACCAGCCCGAACTTCGTCGCCAGCTCCACCTCGTGCCTGCGCTCTCGAATTGCCCGGCCCACCAATGTCTCGTTGGCGCCCTTGCCGTAGGCATCCGCCGTGTCCAGGAACGTCACGCCAAGCTCGAGCGCGCGATGGATGGTGCGTATCGATTCGTCTTCGTCGGGCGCGCCATAGCTCTGCGACATACCCATGCAGCCGAGCCCGATCGCCGAAACCGTGAAACCGCTTTTCCCCAGGGACCGTCTTTTCATGGGATTTCCGTCTCCCAATATACAATGCCGGGTTCCCGAATGTCCCTGGTGAGGTTATTGAGTCTATTGGGTCTTGTCATTGGGTTTGTGCGAATGGCTCGAGCAAACGAGCGTGAGTGTCGCCATTCGGGACTCGGCGTGGGCCTATCCGATCATCGAGTCAGTCCATGTGCTGGGCCTGTGTCTGCTCGGGATGGTCATCCTGATGGATCTCCGGGTCATGGGCGTGGCGCTGACACGCGTCCCCGCCGAAGAGATCGCCGCAGACCTGACGCCATGGATGACGGCCGGCGTCGTCGTCATCATCGCGAGCGGCATCCTGACGTTCCTCAATAATCCGGTCGAGTACTACACCAACGCCGTCTTCCGCATAAAGATGCTCATGCTGCTTCTGCTCGCCGTCAACGCATGGGTTCTTCGGGCCGGACATTTTCGACAGGGGCGAAGGGCGGCATTCGCACGCACTGTGTCGCTAGTGCTCTGGGCCGGCATGATCGTCGCTGGTCGGATGATCACGTACAGCATGTTGTAGTCTGTGAGCACGAAGTAGGATTCGCTGCATGTCCGTGCTGGCTCTCTTTCGATGGTGCGAGAACACTGCGATCGGCACGGCGCTCCGCACGTCGCCGTGGATCTTCCCAACCATCGAGGCCGGACACTTGATCGCGCTGGCCGTGATTGGCGCCGCCCTGCTGATTGTCGATCTTCGGCTCTGGGGCCTGGGTCTGCGGCGACGATCAGTCGCCGAAGTCGCAAGAAGCGCTCAGCCGCTGCTCGTCGGCAGCCTTGTGGTCATGCTGATCACCGGGTGCCTGCTGTTCACAGCACAAGCCTTGCGGTATTACTACAACGCGGCGTTCTGGTTCAAAATGATCGCGTTGTTCTTTGCCGTCCTCTTCACATTCACGGTGCGCCGCAGAGTCGTCATGGCGGACCAGGCGCACGTTGGGCCCTTCTGGGGCAGGGTCGTGGCCCTCGTGTCGATGGCTCTCTGGTCCGGCGTGGGGATTGGCGCCAAGGCGATTGGGTTTTACTGAGTCCTGGATCGCCCTGTCTGGAGTAAGCTGATACGGTCGATCGATCTTGTTTGCGAGCTAGGAGAACAGCACATGCGCATCGGAAGACTTCGTCTGGTCAGCTTCTTGGCATGTTTGGGAATCGCCAGTCACCGCGTTCGCCCAATTCGGGCATCCGCTGTCGGGTAGCTGGAGCGGGGACTGGGGCCCGAACAAGGACAAGCGGGAGCGCGTGCTCATCGAGATGCGTTACGACGGCAAACAGGTAACAGGAGCGATCAATCCGGGCCGGAACGCCTTCCCGCTGAAGACCGTGACCGTCATCCCCGGCAACGAAGACAATCCCGGCGTCTGGGCCATCAAGATGGAAGCTGACGGCAAGGACGCCAGCGGAAAACCGGTGACCATTCTCGTTGACGGGAAACTCGAGAACCTCGGGTCGCCCAACCGTGTGTTAACCGGCACCTGGAGCCAGGGCGGCGTCAAGGGCGATTTCAAACTCACGAGGAACTGAGTCGAGACTTCAGGCTTTCCGACTTTCAGGCACAAAAAAAGGGCGCGGGACCGATTGAGCACCGCGCCCTTTTCATTGCCCTCGGTTCGTTTCCCGCCTACTTCTGCTTCGGGTCCTCGGTTCGGCGCTTGAAGACCGGCTGGCCCAGGTCGTCGGTGATCGCGAACAGCAGCCGATTGTTCTCCTGGCAGATGTATTCCGTGATCTCTCCGGTCGGGTTCCACGAAATGTCCCACGCCACGTTGAACGGCCTCGTGTAAGCACCCGGGTCGTCGAACATCGCTTCGTAATGGAGCGTGCCTTTGTTCGGACGCGAGAACTTTTCGACCACGTGGAGCAGGTCCGTGTGCGGATGCCCGAAGTAGTCGACCCACTGATATTCGTTGAAGCCGACGACGTCGACAACGAGCGTGTTGCCATTGTCCTCGTAGTGTCCCACTGAGTGACCCAGATAAGTGGGATTCAGTTCGTCGCCCTCTCGGATGCGGACGGCCGTCCATATAGATTTCGCGCCAGATGTGCGTGGCCCCCTCGAAAATCATGATGACGCGCTTCTGCTCCGGCAGCTGAAGGATCTCCATGGGATAGGGAGTCGCCATCAGGCGAGGTCCGCCCGGCGGGAGGCAGAAGCCTTCAGGGTCGTAGTGCGAGAGGTTCTTCGAGTTGTAGTTGTAGACCGCCGCCGCCCACGGCTGGAACGGCACGAATGGCTCGGCAGAAGCACCGCCTCGACCGCCCCCTCCACCGCCGCCTTCGCCGCCACCGACGGGGGCCTCGGCTCCGCGACCTCCGCGCGCGGGCGCGGGACCTTTCTGGACCAGCGGGAACGGCTGACCGGTCGACGGGTCGATGACCCGGGCGCCCATGTTCGTGATGTACGGTGTGTTCCAGTAGCCCTTTTCACCGGGCACGCGACCCAGGTTCACCGTGCCGTCCGCCAGTTTGGGAGTTGGCAGCGAAGCCGACGGGTTGGCCCCTCGACCCTGTGCGCGGGGTGTCGCTGACCACGACAAGAGCGACGACCGCCCCAATCGACAGCGGCTACCGAAACGATTCTATGGCTACGCACACACACTCCCCTTGCCCATCGGCAGACTGGCGTGATTCGGAAGGCAGCCGGGCGATCGCTTACGCGACGTGTCTTACGGGTTGACGCCCTGGCTCGATCCAGCAAACAGCTTCTGGCCCGAAGCGGAAATCACCACGGATCTGGCGTTGGCGTTGTTGCTGCCGTCCTTGGTGCGGCTACCCTCAACCGTGACGATCTCGCCAAGCTTCAACGTGTTGCGCGTCCAGCCGTTGCGCATGAGCCCGTTCGGGCTGCCCATCTCCCAGCCCCAGTTCTCGACCTTGCCCGTCTTCTCGTCCTTGACGTCGATGTAGAACCAGATGTGGGGATTCTGCCACTCCACTTTGGTCACGGTGCCGGTGAGTTTGACGGGCTTGTTGGCGTCAAATTCCGCGGCGAAGGAGTGGTGAGCCAGCACCGGCACGGCCGCCAGAAGCAGACCGAAGGCGGCAACGAAGACTGAAATCTTTCTCATCTGAAGCCTCCACGCGAGGTTACGGTTTGGTACTAGCACGTCATTATCGGTGCTCTCGCCGGGTGCAGTCAAGAAATCCGCGTCCTTCTAGTGGGTCGTCTGACTCGCCGGCTTCTGGGCTTGATGGCTCGTCGAGAAGATGACGTGGAGCGCCAACAGCGCCCCGAGGGGATGGGCGCCGGCTTCGACGAGCGGACCGACATGCTCGCTGACCAGACCGCCTTTCCCGACATTGATCATCTCCTCCGCCGCCTTCCGCTGCGGTGGCGCCAGCTCGTACTCCTTGGCCACCGCATCAAAGTTGCTCAGGATCCGGTTCCGGAGCTCCGCGCTGTGGCGACTTTCGAACAGCAGCTTGTTGAGTCCGTACGCCTCGGCCGGCGGATGCCTGTAGAACTGGAAGGCCCTGTTCTGGAATTTGAACCCACCAAACTGCTCGGCCACTTGCAGGGGCGCCGTCTGACGTGGTCTCGCCGGAATGAACCGCATCATCGACAGGCCGTGATGCCAGGTCGGAATGTAGTCGATCAATTCGCCGGGAGCCGATCCGATCATCCCGAACATCGTCGCCCAGTTCAGCATCTCGGTATTGCCCACCTCGTCGAGCTGCGTGTTCGTCATGTTCAACAGCGCATTGGGATTGCCGGCCTCCATCTGCGAAACCAGCCAGCGATCGAAATCGAATTCCGGGTGCAGGTACTTGGTCGTGCCGGGGAAGTGCGACATGCCTCCGCTGGCGATGATCGCCACCCGCTCTTTGCGTCCCTTGATGATGGCCTCGAGCGCCTGGCCCAAGGCGGCGCACCGCTGCGCTGTCGGGAGCGGGGGGACGTAGACGTTGGTGAAAAACGGAATCACCGGAATATCCCGCTTGCCGATGACGAGTTCGAACGGCACCGCAAACGCGTGGCCGAGCTCGGCATCTTCGGAATACGCCATATCGAAGTTCTTTTCGACGAGCTTGTGCAGGATGTCTTCGGCCATCTCGCGGTGAACCGGCAGAATGATTTCGCGGCCGGCAAACCTCGCGATCGCGCGGCTGCCCGCGATGATGCAGAAGGTCGGAACACACGTCGGCGAAAACGTCTCGACGTGATCGCTCCCGAGAAACAGGATGACGTCCGGCTTGGTTTCGTCGAGCACTTTGCCGAGCTCGCGCATCGCGGCGGCGGCCTGCTTCAGCTGCTCCGGGTTTTCGTCTGGCGGATTCGTAAACAGGTACGGGGTATGGCAAGTGCCGACGGCGGCAACGATTTCACCCATGGCTATTTCTCCTCTGTCTTGACCCTAGATTTTATCAACATACTGCACGCCAAGCTCGGCGAGCTTGGCCCGCAATCCGTAAAAGTCTAATCCCAGTTCGCCGCTACGGAGCCGCTCGCGCGTCTTCTGTTCTTTGGCGAGCCGTTCTGTCCCGAGACGGGCCACCTCGGCGGCCTGCTGCCGTTTCACCACGACGACGCCGTCCACGTCGGCGACGATGACGTCGCCCGGTTGGACAGAAGCGCCTCCGCACACGACCGGCACGTTGACCGAGCCCGCCGTGTTCTTGACCGTGCCCTGGGCGGAGATGGCCTTGGACCAGACGGGGAAGCCGATCGCGGTGAGATCGGCGACGTCGCGGACTCCGGCGTCGATGATCAGGCCGGCGACGCCGTGGGCTTGCGCCGAGACGCCGAGCAGTTCGCCGAACATGCCATCGGTCGATTCCGACGTCGTGGTGACAACCAGGACATCGCCCGGCCGGCACACTTCCATCGCCGCATGGAGCATGAGGTTGTCGCCGGGTTGGCTGGAGATGGTGAGGGCGCTTCCGCCGATTTTGGCCGAGGGATAGATCGGCCGCATGTACGGACGCATCAATCCGGTGCGTCCCTGCGCCTCGTGCACGGTGGCGACCCCAAGCTCGCCGAGCGTGCGGATGACCTCCGCCTCGGCGCGCTCAATGTGACGAACGATCATTGGTTTCAAAAGACACTCCGCGCCGGGTCCAACGGGATCCGGCCTACAGTTTGAGACGAGGATAAACCTTTCGCGCGTTGTCCTCGAAAATCTTCCGCTTGTCGCTGGCGGTGAGCCCCGCGGCCTGGTCGAGATACCTCTTGGTGTCGTCGAAATAGTGGCCGGTCTCCGGATCGATGCCCCTCACTGCGCCAACCATTTCCGACCCGAACAGGATGTTGTCTACCGGCACAATCTTCAGGAGCAGCTCGATCCCCGGCATGTGGTAGACGCACGTATCGAAAAAAATGTTGTCGCGGATCAGGTCCGTGAGCGGCGGACGCTTCATGTCCTGCGCGAGGCCGCGATACCGCCCCCAGTGGTACGGGACCGCGCCTCCGCCGTGCGGAACGATGAAACGCAGCTTGGGAAAATCCTTGAACAGATCGGAGGTGAGGAACTGCATGAACGCCGTCGTGTCCGCGTTGATGTAGTGGGAACCGGTGGTGTGAAAGTTGTTGTTGCATGACGCGCTGACGTGGACCATCGCCGGCACATCGAGCTCCACCATCTTCTCGTAGAAGGGATACCAGTACTTGTCCGTAAGCGGGGGAGCGGTCCAGTGGCCGCCCGACGGATCCGGATTGAGATTGCAGCCGATGAACCCGAGCTGGTTGACCGACCGCTCGAGCTCCGCAATGCAGTTGGCAAGCGGCTCGCGCGGCGTCTGGGGAAGCTGGCACACGCCGACGAAGTTCTTCGGATACAGCCCGCACACCCGGTAAATGAGGTCGTTGCAGTGCTGGGTCCAGTGAAGGCTGGTCGTGGCGTCGCCGATGTGGTGCGCCATCGCCGAGGCCCGCGGCGAGAAGACGGTGACGTCGGTCCCGCGCTCCCGCTGCAGCTTCAGCTGCGCGTTCTCCAGGCTTTCGCGGATCTGGTCGTCGCTGATGTTCGACCACGCCTTTCGACGGGACGTGCGAGGGATCTTTGAGCCCCGCAATCTGCGCATCGCGATAACTCTGCAGCTCCTTCGGTGCGGTGGTGTAGTGGCCGTGGCAGTCGATGATCATGAGGTGACTCTGGGCTTCGGGCTCCGGCCTTCAGGCCCCCATCGCCTTATCGATTCTGTCGAGCAGCGCCATCGTCGGGAGGCAGCTGGTGGCGCTCGATTCGGGTTCACGGCCCTCGCGGATCGCCCCGACGAACTCGATGTCCTGGCGATCGAAGGCGAGCATCGGATCGAGCGCGACTTCCTTGCCCTCGCTGTCCGTCATCGAATCGCGATACACCTTGTACGTGTCCTCTTCGCCGATGTAACGGTAAAACCCGCCGAATGGTCCCTTGTTGTTGAACGACATCGCCATGCTGAAGAGCGGCCCCTCTTTCGACTTCATGGCCACCGTCAGATCCATGGGGATTCCCAGCTCCGGATGTGTCGGTCCCTTCTGGCCCCAGACCTCCCACTCAGGGCTTTTGACGATCCACTGCGCGATGTCGACCGAGTGGCAGCCGTGATGCCACAGAAGATTGTCGACCCATGACCGCGGTTGCCCGTGCATGTTGAGATTGGTCCGCCGGAAGAAATAGGTTTCGACGACCATGTGCTGCAGATGAAACGTGCCGTTCTGGATGCGGCGTCGGATTTCGCGATGCGGCGCCGCAAACCGCCGTGTGTGCGTCACCATGCACGTCTTGCCAGCCTTCTTCGCGGCCGCCACCATGCGCTGGGAGTCGGGCAGGTTCAGCGCCATCGGGATTTCGACCTGGACGTGCTTGCCCTTCGACAGCGCGAGCACCGTCTGGTCGGCGTGCTGCTCGCTCGGCGTGGTCAGAATCACGGCGTCCACGCCCGGGCGGTCGATGCAGGCTTCGAGACTGGTCGAGTGGAACGGGATCTTCCATTCCTCGGCAAACGCCTTCCCCGATTCGTCCGCGCGGCTGGCGATCGAGACGACTTCGACCCCGTCAATCTTGTTCAACGCCTTCATGTGGATGACGCCCATGGCGCCGGTCCCCGCGAGAGCAATCTTCATTCAAGATCTCCTGAGTAGCTTAAGGCTCATGGCTCATGGCTCAAGCCGGCTTAAGCCATAAGCCTTGAGCCCTGAGCCGTCTCTATTCCTCCACGAGCCGCGTCGGATTCGTGACCGCCATCGTGCGCACCTCGTCCACGGAAAAACCGGCGTCCAGCAGGCGCTGGGCGAACATGGCGAACCCTTCGGCCACCGGCGGATTGATGGTCTGGCCAAGGTCGGTGGAGATCAACGTGCGCGCCACGCCCGTCTTGCGGATGTTCGCAAAGGCCGTTTCCCACGGGGCTTTACGGGTATAGGTCGTCGTGAAGCAATGTTCGATGATCGCGCCGAGGTCGGCCAGTTCCTTCTGCTCGTCCCCGGTCAGGCTCTGCGAAGGAAACTCGGCGTGCGTCACGAGAACTTTCTTGACGCCCACTTCGCGAGCGGTGCGGACCAGCCCGAAGATCTCGCGGCGTCCCAGATGGCCGGTCGCCAGAATCATGTTGTGCTTGGCGATGCGCTCGAGGCAGCGGCGCGCCGGCTCAACGACTTTCCCGGACGCGTCGACGGCATTGAGCGGCGGCGGCGAGATGCCTTCCGCGGCGAGTTCGCGCTGGATCTTTGCCCAGAAGGGCAGCTTCTCACTTCCACCGTCGAGTCGTCCGGCCGTTTCGTTTTCCGCGTCGACCGTGGGCATCCAGACGATCTTGCAGTCAGAGCGTCCGGCAAGTTCCACCGCGACCGGGTTGAAGCCGCCGACGCTGTGATTCAGCGTAATCGCGCCGTACGCCTTGAAGCCGGGAACCGCCTTCCGGACGACCTGTGCGCGCTCTCCGGTCTGGACGTAGTGGGACTTCAGAACGAATCCCTTGAGCCCGTGCGCCATGAACTCTTTCGCGCAGTCGATGTCGTCGATACGGCGGGGGATCACGTCGGGCCCGACATGGATCTGCACGTCGTAGGCCCCCTCCAGGCATTTCCAGGCGGCGTTCGAGACGGGGATGGCTTCCTCGGTCGATGTGCTCATGCATCCTTCCAGATGTTGCGCGCGGTGTCGACGACCAGGTCGGCACGGTACAAAGGCCTCATGACAAGACGCGAATAGTGTCGCGGTTGCATGTTTTCGTCAAGCATGGGATAAGGTTCATCCATGTCTACCAAACAAAAACTCATCGACGGTCTGAACGGCGATCTCAACCGCGAGCTCGAGGCGGTGCTCCGCTACTTGTATCACTCGGCGACGGCGACGAGCCTGCTGGGTCACGAGTTGCGCGAGGTGCTGAAGGCCGACCTCACCGGCGAACTCAATCATGCGGTCTTTCTCGCAGACAAGATCGCGGCGCTCGGCGGCGAGGTCACGATTCAACCCTCGATGCCGAAGAAGGTGCGCTCGGCGAAGGAAATGCTCGAGGAAAACGCGGCGGCAGAACGAAGCGTGGTCGCAAGCTACACCGAGCGGATCAAACAGGCCGAGGAGTTCGGCGACAAAGGATTGGTCATCCGGCTCGAAGACATCCTCGCCGAGGAAACCGATCACGCTGAGGAACTGGAACGACTGGCGAGGTGACGGATTTCCGGCAGCGCGTCGCTGAACGAAACTCGCATTCTTCAGCCAAACTTCAGTTGACAACTCTGCTGCGGCCGCAATAATCGGCATTGGATCGAATCATTGCGCGCAGTGAAAGTCTGTGCGCTGCATCAGGGAGGCAAGTCATGCGAGTCACCAGTGTCGTGTTCGCGGTGTTCTTGTTATCGTTATCCGCAGTCCCCATGGCGCAGGCGCCTGCGGCTGCAAAGCCTGCGGCGCCTGCGGGCGCAAAGCCTGCGGCGCCTGCGGCTGCCAGATCCGCGGGGACGCTCCTCCAGGTGATGCGCGGGATTCTGTTTCCCGCCTCGAACATCATCTTCCTGGCGCAGGACACCGATCCGACGAAGACGCCGGCGACGCCTGCCGAAGCGAAGTTCGGCAACCCCTACGGGGGATGGGTGAACGTCGAGAACGCCGCCATCGCGCTGGGGGAGGCTGCCAACCTCTTGTCGACTCCGCGCCTTTGCAGCAACGGCAAGCCGGCTCCTGTGACTCGGGCGGATTGGCCGAAGTTCGTGCAAGGCCTTCGCGAAGCGTCACAGGTCGCGTACAAAGCCGCCCAGTCCAAGAACCAGGACAACATTGTCGACGCGGCCGGAACGGTCACCGAGGCGTGCTCGGCCTGCCACGACGTCTATCGCGAGAAGCCGAACCTCTCGCTTCGGTGCACGCCGTAATGCCGTAATAATGATCGACGGATTTCCGGCAGCGCCTTCAGCGAAACTTCAGTTGACAACGGCGCGCCGCCAGCGATAATCGGCGCTGCACGAGGTTGCGCGCGGTGAAGGTCTGCGCGCCGTATCGAGGGGGCCACGTTATGCGAGTCGCTAGTGTCATGTTCGCGTTGCTGTTGTTCACCTTAGCCGCAGTCCCGACGGCGCAGGCACCTGCGACCGCCAAGCCCGCGGCTCCTGCGGGCGCCAAGCCCGCCGCGCCCGCGCCGGCCCGCGCAGCATCCTACAAGCCGGAGGCGCCGACCCTCGCCCAGCTCATGCGCGGCATCCTCTTTCCCGCCTCGAACATCATCTTCGACGCGCAGAGCGAGGATCCCACCGACAAGAAGCTCGACGTCAACATCAAGTATGGCGGCGTGTACGGCGGATGGCAGAATGTCGAAAATGCCGCGCTGGCGCTCTCCGAGGCGGCCAATCTCCTCATGATTCCGGGACGCATGTGCTCGAACGGCAAGCCGGCGCCGACGACGCGGGCCGATTGGCCGAAGTTCGTGCAGAATCTCCGTGCAGCCGGACAGGTCGCGTATAAGGCGGCGCAATCGAAGAACCAGGACAACATCGTCGACGCCTCCGGTACAGTCACCGAGGCGTGCTCTGCCTGCCACGACGTGTATCGCGAGAAGCCGAACTTGTCGCTTCGGTGCACTCCGTAATGACCATCAGGAGTGTGTTCGAGGCGATCGAAGCGCTGCCGAGCAGCACCGCCTTCCGCGAATCGCTGAACGGCTACCCGTTCACGTTGACGGCCCATGTCGTCAGCATGTGCCTCTTCGCGGGCCTGATCATCATGATGGACCTTCGTCTGGCCGGATTCGGATTCCCGAAGACGCCGTTCTCCGAGCTCCAGAAGCGCCTGTTTCCCTGGCAGATGCTCGGCCTGGTCGTGAGCAGCGCGACAGGCATGTTGCTGTTCTACGGCCAGCCGATGCGTTACTACGGCAAGGCGCTCTTTTGGACCAAGATCGTGCTGATGATCCTTGCCGGCGTCAATGCGGGGTATTTTCATCTGACAACCTACCGCTCGGTCGCCAAATGGGATAGAGACGCAACGCTGCTGCCGTATGGCGGCCGAGTGGCCGGCGTCGTGTCACTGGTGCTGTGGGCGGGGGTCATCATCTTTGGACGATTGACGGCGTACAACTGGTTCACGTACGAATAGCCCTTGGAGTCGACATAAATGCTCTTGTCCTTGGCCCAGGCAGTCGATGGCAGCTCTCTCGTCCACACACTACGCGACATCGCCATCATTGGCGCGCTGGTCAACGTGGCGCATCTGCTGGCACTGTCGGTGTTCGCGGGGGCGCTGTTGGTCGTCGACTTGCGGTTTATGGGGGCGGCGCTGACGCGGGAGCCGCTTGCGGAAATTGCCACCCAGGCGCGCCCGTTTTTAGTCTGGGCATTTTGGGGATTGGTCGTGACGGGTCTGTTTCAACTCGCGCTGCAGCCGGTCAAAGAGTATTACAGCGACATGTTCAACTTTAAGATGAAAGTCATGCTCGTGGCGATCATCTTCACGTTCGTCGTGCGCCCGAGACTCGCGCAGGCCGACGAGGCCCGCCTGGGGTTCTGGGGCAAGCTCATTGGGCTGGCTTCCATCGCGTTGTGGTCAGGTGTGGCGATCCCGGCACGACTCATCGGTCTGGTCGGCTAGTCGGTCCTCACGCTCCCGCAATTTCTCAGTCGTCGTCGCGTTCGCGCCAGCGGCGCTTCCATTCGGTCTCGCGCCACCACCGGCGGCCGAGATCGACCGCGAAGATGACGACGATCAACGCCGCGATAAAGATCACATCCACAAATACTCGGACGGAAACGTCCGCCTTCGCGGCTTCGCCGCTACGGCGCTACTCGCTGACCTGCCGAGCCGTAGCTCCCGCCTCCGCGCTGTGCGCTTCGGCGTGGCTCGCTGGCCTGCCGAGCCGTAGCTCGCGCGCGGAATGCATTGCGCGAGCGAAGGCTGGTGTGACCGGGGCGGGGATTGAACCCGCGGCCCGCGCATTAAAAGTGCGCTGCTCTACCACTGAGCTACCCGGTCCCGGTGGTCGGTGTCGTTGGCGCAGAAGTGTACTGTACTCCCCAGGGCGTCGTTCCCTTTCACGCTATACTGAGTCCGCCCAGGTAGGTCTAAAGACCTGCGCTACAACATGCCAGGTGTAGCGCAGGACTTCAGTCCTGCCATCAAAATTATGACCAAAGATGCCGCCCGTCTCGTGCTCGTCGTCGAAGACGACGTGTCGGTTCGACGACCGCTCGTCAAGTTCCTCGAGATGCACGGATTTGTGGTCGTCACCGCTGAAACCGCCGAGGAAGGGACCGACGCGCTCAAGAAGAACCGCGTCGTGGCTGCCGTCGTCGATCTGCGGCTCAAGCATGGATCGGGGCGCGATGTGGTGATCTCGACGCCCGCCGACGTGCCGGTGATCATCTTTTCCGGCGTGCCCTCCGAATCAGCCGAACTCGAGCGCCTGCGGCCGCGGACCCGTCTGATCGAGAAACCGTATTCGCTGGTGCTCCTCGTGGAGACGCTCGAAGAGATGCTCGCCGAGAGCAACTCACAGAATCTTCATCCCTAACGCCGACGCCGCGAGCTCGGCCCCGAGCTGCGCCGTCGTGTTCCGCACGTCCAGCGTCGGGTTGATCTCCACGAGATCGAGCGAGGTGAGCAGGCCCGAGTCGGCCACGATTTCCATCAACATATGCGCCTCGCGGTAGTCGAGGCCCCCCTTGACGGGCGTGCCGACGCCCGGCGCGATTCCCGGATCGCAGGCGTCGAGATCAAACGACACGTGAATGCCTGCCGTGCCGCTGCCAGCCAGGTTCACGGCCTGTTCGACCACTGATGCGATTCCCTGACGGTCGATGTCCTTCATCGTGAAGACGTGCACGTGCGAATCACGCACGGCCACCTTCTCGCGTTCGTCGAGATTGCGCACGCCGATCAGCGCCGTGTGTACGGGAAGGACCTTCGGCGAGAAGCCGCCGATATTCGACAGGTCGGCGGGTTCGGGACCCAGAAGCGCCGCGAGCGGCATGCCGTGGACGTTGCCGCTCGTCGAAGTCGCCGGCGTGTTCATGTCGCCGTGCGCGTCGATCCACAACAGGCCGATCGGCAGCTTCCGCGCCGTTCTCGCCCAGTGAGCGGCTGCCGCCACCGATCCGGCGGCGAGGCTGTGGTCGCCACCGAGTACGAGCGGCATCCCGCCGTCGTCCAGACAGCGGCTGGCCGTGTCGTACAGCTGCTGGCAGACCTTCGCGATGTCGTGGACGTACTTCTGCCGCTCGTCGCGCCACTCCCGCGTCTCGGGGATTGGCGACGGGAGATCGCCTCGATCGACGACGGTGTGACCCAACCGGGCGATGCGCTCGCCGAGCCCTGCGATCCGCAGGGCCGACGGCCCCATGTCGACGCCGCGGCGGTTGCCACCGAGATCGAGGG
Organism: uncultured Acidobacteriota bacterium; assembly: GCA_963789965.1. Classification (GTDB taxonomy): domain Bacteria; phylum Acidobacteriota; class Vicinamibacteria; order Vicinamibacterales; family CAVVIG01; genus DATLLJ01. The sequence goes on along the minus strand of CAWBMO010000007.1, from coordinate 312,634 downwards.
GAACGCCGATGATGTGAACAGTTCTCACGCTCACCGTACCTTCACCGATACCGACATGCCCTCAGAGCCGGGCATCACGATCGAGGTGAGCCACCCGGGATCTGTGGATCGCGTCGAGAAAGTCGCGCATCTCGGTCTGCTTGTTCACGACGTTGTGGGCGAGAAACAGCGCGCGCGGTTCGAGGCGCGGCATGACCAGATCAAGGAATCGTTTGTAGTCGCGCTTCCATGCGTCGAGAAACACGAAATCGACAGTACCGGCGAGCTTCGGGATCTGTTGGAACGCGTCGCCTGGAATGACCGTGACGATGTCGGCAAGGCCCGCGCGCCGGATGTTATCGGCGGCGCCTTGGGCGCGCGCCGGGTCGTATTCGATGGTCGTCAGTCGGCCGCCCGTCTGCCTGAGCCCGAGGCCGATCCAGATGGCGCTGTAGCCGTCGGCTGCGCCGATCTCGAGCGCCCGCTTTGCGCCGCTCGCGGCGACCATGACCCGAAGAAAACGGCCGTCCTCCTCCGACACCGCCAGCAGATCCTTGTCGGCGGTCTTGATCTGCTGCAGAACCGTGACAACCTCCGATGGCACATCCGCCGGCACGCCAACCGGCGCGCGCGGCACGCCCTGAAGGGCGTGGCCTACAGAGACGCCCGGAAATAACAGGACTGCCCCTAAAAGCGCTACCACGGAGGACACGGAGGCGAACGGAGGACATTGAAGTCTCTTTTTCATTTTGTATGTGGTTTTCACCGTGTCCTCTGTTCTTTTTCCGTGACCTCCGTGGTAGCGTTTTTTGCAGGAGTGCTATTTAGCCACTCAACCACTCTGATCGCTGTGGCGCGCGCGTCGGCGATGCAATCAGGAATGCCGACGCTGCGCAACCCGCTCCCGGTCAGAAACAGTCCCGCGTGTGCGGACAGCAATCGATCGATCGCCTTCACGCGCTCGAGATGGCCGACTTCATGTTGGGCGCTCGCGCGGTCGAAGCGGTACACGCGGGTGAACAGCGGGTCGCCCCGAATCCCCAGCACAGGCCGGATAGCGGCGAGCGATCGCGCGATCAAATCGGCATCCGGCTGCGCGGGTGCTCCCGGATCGCGCGTCCCTCCGATAAATGTCCGCAGCAGGACTCGTCCTTCCGGCGCCCGATGCGGCCATTTCGACGACAGCCAGGTCGCGGCGAGGATGCCGCTTTCCTCGGTGCGTGGCACGACGTAGCCCGAGCCGTTGAGCGGATGCCCGACCGCCTCCCTCGGGAACGCGAGCGCCACGGTGGCAATCGACGCGTAGGGAATCTCCGCGCAGAGACGGGCGATCTCGGGGTCCTCGTGGGCTAGCAGCGCCGCCGTCACGTACGCGGGAGTCGACAGGACGAGCGCGCGGCATTCGGAGGCGACGGCCCCGGTCATCGCTCCACTCATTTCGACGCGGAAGGCGCGGCCCAGTGGACTCTTCCCAACGTGTGTGACAGCCGTGTTGGTCCGCACGGCCTCCGCCGGGAGCGTGTTGACGAGCGCCTGGACCATCTCGCTCAAACCGCCGGGCAGCGACTTGAACGCGCCTTCCGCGGAAGGCTTGCCTGTCCGGCGCCGAAAGGCGCGAATCAGGCTGCCGTATTTGTGTTCGGCGTCGGCGAATCGCGGAAACAGCGCGCCGAGCGACAACCGATTGACATCGCCCGCGTGGATCCCGGCCAGCAGCGGTTCCGCGAGGTACGTCGTGGCTTCGTGACCAAACCGCCGTGTCATGAACGACCCGATGGATTCGTCGCCGCTGTCGCGGCGCGCCGGTACGAACAGTTCGGCACCCATTCGGAGTTTCGCGCGCCATGAAAAGAGTCCGGTGCGAATGAACGGCGCAAGGCGGGTCGGGATGCCCAGCACCGACGCGGCTGGCAGCGGATACAGCGTCCCGCCGCGCTGAATGAACGCGAGACGCGGCGGCAGTGTTGACAGCAGTCGATCGCCCAGGCCGAGTTCCTCGCACAACTTGATGCCGTCGGGTTTTTGGATCAGCAGGGCGTCCGGGCCGGCATCGATGGTAAAGCCGTCGATCGTTTCACTGAAAATCACGCCGCCGGGTCTCGCAGCGCGCTCCAGGAGGAGGAACGACACCCCGCGGCGATTCAGCTCGTAGGCGGCCGCAAGACCGGCAATGCCGCCGCCGACGATCACGACGTCAACAGGCATGGCTCACAAGGCACTACCAACGGACACACAAAGCACTACCACGGAGGACACGGAATCAACACGGAGGACACGGATCTTCTCTTGTAAAACGAGAAACAGTGACCTCGGATTGGAAGTGTCCGACCTTCGTGACCTCCGTGGTAGAGCTTTTCGTTTTCACAGCATGCTCCGCACAAGATCTTCGAGCATCCCGATGAACCTCGGCGACGTATTCAGCGACTCGGTTCGACGGAGCGTGGCGCCCTGCTCACGCGCCACCCCGGCGGCCTGCACGTCGATGTCGAACAGGATCTCCGTGTGATCGCAGACGAAGCCAACCGGAGCGATGAGAAAGCGGCGCGTACCGGCCGCCGCGCGCTCGCGAACCAACGCGCAAAGCTCCGGACCAATCCACGGTTCGGGCGTGCGGCCGGCGCTCTGATAGGCCACTTCGTACTGCTCGACGCCGGCCGCCCGTGAACGTGCCGCGACGGCGCGCGCCGTCGCGGCCACTTCGTCGCTGTATGTATCGCCGGCCTCGATGACGCGCACGGGCAGGCTGTGCGCGGTGAATATCACGAGCTCGCCAGCCAACGGGGCGGCCGCGCGCAGTCGCTCGGCGAACGCCTCGACGAGCAGAGGATGCGCGTGAAAGGAGCGCACAGGATCGAATTGCAGAACCGCTGGCCCCGTGGATGACGCCGGTAATGCCGGCAATGTCGCCCGGGCGGCGTCAATGTACTTCTGGACGCTGAGCGTGGAGAACTGCGGAGCCATCGGGATGCCGATCACGCGCTCCACGCCCTTCGCGGCGAGGTCGCTGAGGGCGTCCTTGATAAATGGCCGCCAATTCCGCATGCCGACGCTGACAGGCACGTCGCCGCCGAGTCGCGCTCCGAGCGCCGCCGCCTGAGCCAACGTGATCTCAGTGAGCGGGGAGCGCCCGCCAATCGCGCTGTAGTTGTGCTGCATTTCGGCGATGAGCTCCGCCGAAGCCGGCCGCCCGCCACGCACGACGCGAAGATACTCCGGCATCTCGTCGAGAGTCGACGGCGTGCCATGGGCCATCAACAACACGCCGGTTTTACTCATGTCCGTACGGTGCTGGGTGCCAACGTGCGTGGTGATGGGTGCGGTGCTTGGTGCCAGTGCCTGGTACCGTGTCTGGTGCCGCTGCACTCAGCACGTTGGCACCCGGCACGACACCCGGCACCCTTGGCACCCTCATCTTAAGGTCTTCTGATGTACGTATCGCGCCAGCGCCTGCACGTGTTCGACCGGCGTGGAAGGCAATATGCCGTGACCCAGGTTGAAGATGTGACCGACCCGGCCGCCGGCGCGCTCGAGCACGTCGTCGGCCGCGGCAACGATCCGATCGAGCGGACCGAGCAGCACGGTCGGATCCATGTTGCCCTGGATACCGCGATCGAAGCCGATGCGCTCCCACGCTTCGTCGAGCGGTATTCGCCAGTCGGCGCCGATCACGTCGCCACCCGCGGCACGCAGTTCCCCGAGAATGGCGCCGGTGCCGACGCCGAAGTGGATCGTCGGCACGCCGGACGGCGCGAGCTTCTCGAAGATCCGCCGTGTGTGGGGCAGGATGAATTCGCGGTAGTCGCGGGCGTTGAGCGCCCCGACCCACGAGTCGAACACCTGGACGACGTCTACGCCTGCGTCGACTTGCGCAATGAGATAGTCGCCGATCACGTCCGCGATCTTTTCACAGAAGCGGTGCCACGCAGCCGGCGATCCGTACATGAGCGCTTTCGTGTGCGCGAACGACGTTGAATGCCCCCCTTCGATCGCGTAGGAGGCGAGCGTGAATGGCGCGCCGGCGAAGCCGATGAGCGGGACGCGTCCCCCAAGGGCCCGCTTGATTTGACGGATCGCCTGCAGCACGTAGGCGAGCGATTCGCGGGGCTCGAACCGCCTGACGCGGTCGAGGTCCGCCTCGTTGCGGAGCGGATTTTCAATCGCCGGACCTTCGCCGTGGACAAAGTCGAACGGGATGCCCATCGGTTCGAGTGGCAGGAGCAGATCGGAAAACAGAATCGCGGCGTCCAGATCGATGCGGCGGATGGGCTGGAGGGTGACTTCCGTCGCGAGATCCGGTGTGCGGCAGAGCTCGAGGAGCGAGTATTGTTCGCGCAGCGCGCGATATTCGCTCATGTATCGGCCCGCCTGGCGCATGAACCAGACCGGTGTCGCGTCAACCGGTTGCCGCCGGCAAGCTTTAAGGAATCGGCTGTCCGCGTCGGTCAGTGGGTCGCTCCGAGAAGGAGATTGCGGGCGAGGCCGACCAGATCTTCGAGCCACATCGGCTTGAATCGCAGTTCCGCACCGAGCTGACGAAGCTCGTTGGAAATCTCATCCTCGAGGAAGTAATCACCCGTCACGATCGCGACGGGCGTGAGGCGCTGTGCGTCTTTGGCACGCAGGCGGCGAAGGAAACCGAGACCGTCGACGAGCGGCATGCGAAGGTCCAGGATGATGGCGTCGGGCCGGGATTCTTCGGCGACGCGCAGGCCATTTTCAGCGGTGATGGCCGTGCGAACCTGATATCCCTCCAGCCGGAGCATGCTGGCAAACGTCTGAGTCACGCTCTCATCATCGTCGACGATGAGGATTTTCGCCGTAACGGGGTGAGACGTGGTTGTCAGCACAGGACATTGTAACCGACCAGGCAGCATTTGGTCACTAGACCAAATGCTGGAGCGCCACCGTAGGGCTTGATTAATCCATGCTAGACTTTGCCGTTTGAGCTTGACTTTGCAACCATTTGGAGGCGTTTGGTGAGCCCGATTCTGGTGCGGCCGGTCCGCGAGCAGCTTGAGCACGATCGTGTCATTCGACTGCTGCAGGCCAAGAACCGTCGCCGCTTCGAGGCGGGCATCAACCCCGGGGCTGAACAGAATGTGCCGGTTGGGAGCGGGCCCTCGGCGTTGTTTCCGGACCTGGTCCTCCAGTCGCTCGAACGGGGCCACCGGTTACAAGCGGTGGTCGAGGTCGAGACCGGCGAGTCGGTGAACCACCTGGAAGCGCTTGCGCAATGGGCGCACCTGGGCAGGCTGCGTGTCCCGTTCCATCTTTACGTGCCTGCTGGGATGGTCGACGTGGCGCGTCGGCTCTGCGAGGACAATCAAATTCACGTCGGGGAGATTTGGAGCTACCACGCCATCGGCGATCAGGTTCGCTTCACGCTCGTGCATCGCAGCCGTGAGGTGGTCGGCGTTTCCGCGCGCAAACAGGCGGTGGCGCCCGCGGTGACACCACGCCGTACCCCGACATCGGGCCGGACCGTCAAGACCTCGTCGCGCGGCGCGCGAAAGCCTGCCAAGAAGCCGGCGCGGGCGCAGAAACGCCGATAGTCCGCTCCAAGGCGAGGCGTGGCCTTCCTGAGATTCTCGCGCGACAAACGGGGTTACGAGTACCTTCTATCTGGTTCAGCCGAACAATCGCGGCAAGGGGCGGCCGCGTGTGCTGTACTGGTTCCGCACGCCGCCGAATGTCAAGGTCGGGCGCTCGCCCTTTGATCCGGACGTTCGCCGCGCGCTCGAGGCGCAGAACCCCGACGTCGTGTTCGACTGGGAAGCGATTGTTCATACTCCCATTCCTCCGCCGATCGAGCCCGAGCGGTGGCGGGAGCGCCGGCGCGTGGAACGCGCGCTGCGAGCGGCAGAGACAGAAGAGGCCGCTGCTATCGCTGACGCGGGCCAGTTCTCGTCGCAGGGCGACACCCCGGCGCCGCTTAATCAGGAACTCGAGGAACAACCGGTCGACGAGTCACCCGCAATAGAAGGCGAGTCACCCGCAGGAGAAGCTGGTGAAGTCGGCGAGACCGCCAAGCCGATCGCGACGTCCAATCTGTCATCGGCAGCTCCGCCCGAAGGCGGGGGTGCACCCCGTCAAGGCCGTCGCCGCCGGCGGCGGCGGGGACGACGAAAGCCGCAGCAGGTTCAGGGTTCAGGGTTCCAGGCTCCAGGTTCGGGGTTTCAGCCTCAGGGTTCGCAAGCGGAAACGTCGCAGTCTCAGGAAGTTGCTGCCGAGGATTCCGGTGAACCCACTGACGAAGAACCTGAACCTTGAACCTTGAACCTTGAACCCTGAACGACGATTGAACGGGGTATAATTGCCGCTATGAAATTGAAAATGGGTGGGTTGTGGTCGACGGTCTGGCTGGTGCTCCTCACCGCGGGCCTGTGCGCGCAGGCGCCTACGCCTACGCCTACGCCGCAGGGCACCCTGCCGCAGCCGACCTTCAGAGTTCAGGTCGATCTCGTGACGACCGATGTGATCCCCCGCGACGACAAGGGGAACTTCATCGCCGATTTGAGCAAGGGCGAATTCGAGATCTTCGAAGATGGCGTGAAGCAGGAAATCACGTCGATGACAGTCAGCCATGGGGGCCGCGTTACGAACATCCTGGCGCCGCCGCCGCCGGTGCTGGCCTCCGAGGGGCTTGTCCTGCCGCCGCCACGGCCCGTGAGCGACGTGTCGGGACGCATTTTCGTGTTCTTCGTCGATGACTTGCACTTGCAGTTCGGCAGCACCGGTCGCGTGCGCGAGCTCTTCAAGAAGATCTCGAAGCAGCTCATTCACGACGGCGACCTGTTCGGAATCGTGTCGAGCGGTCCCTCATCGATCTCCGTTCAAATGACGTACGACAAGCGGCGGTTGGATGAAGCGATCAACAAGATGACTGGCGCCGAGCTCAAGCCGGAGGAAATCATCGACCAATCCGGTTCCAGCCCCGGCGCGCCGAACGAGGTCCGCTACCGTGTCGGTGTCGCGTTCAAGGTGATCTACGAGCTGCTGCAGAATCTGGACAAGGTGCACGATCGCCGGAAGGCGCTCGTGTACGTCAGCGACGGCTACGACCTCAATCCGTTCGAGGCGTCGCGCATTGGATTGATGGATCCGAGCTCGCCGTTCCTGCAGAACACCATGCAGCGCGAGTTGAACCAGGAGGCGAAGTACGCCGGGGAAAAACGGGCGGAGGATCCCACGTTTACGAATCCAAGGATGGCTGCAGAATTCAGCGACGCCGAGCTCTCCTCGATGCTGGCAGAGTTGACCCGAGAGGCCAACCGCTCGAACGTCACCATGTACACGATCGACCCGCGCGGTCTGGTCGGCCCGCTATCGGATCTCGATCAAGAGGTGGAGCCTCAGCAGTGGCAGGAGTTTGTCCGCAAGTCGCAGGAGAGCCTGCGCACCCTCGCGGACGACACCGGCGGGATCGCCGTCGTCAACCAGAACGACTTTGACAAGGCGCTCAAGCGGATTGACGCCGATTCGAGCGACTACTACGTGCTCGGGTACTATTCGAGCAATCCCGATCCCACGCAGCGTCGCCGTCGGATTGAGGTGCGTGTGACGCGCGCGAACATCAGCGTGCAGTCGCGCAAGGAATACGTGCTGAAGACCGTGCCGATGCCGCCGCCCGTGCCAGCGCCGGCGCCCGCGAGATAGTAGCCGGCTTTCGGTTTTAGGCTTCAGTCTCTAGGAAGACTTCAGACGCGCCTGCCGATCGCGGAGATCGGCCTTGCGCATGCGAGCGGTGCCACGAGCGGGAAGCTCCCGAGGTGTGACGGCGCGCGTTCGTTCGACGGCCACCTTCAGGTACGCCTCATCGAGATCAGCCCCGATAAATCCAACGCCGACTCGCGCACAGGCGACCGCCGTGCTGCCGAGCCCCGTGAACGGATCCATGACGACCTCGGTACGCGCCAGGCCATGAAGGCGAAGGCATTGCTCCGGGAGACGTGAAGGGAAGGTCGCCGGATGCGGCCGGTCCCTGTCGCGCCGCTGGATCGTTTCGTACGGAATGAACCAGGTATTGCCGCGACACCGGACGCCCTGCGCTCCGGCACGCCAGCGGCCCACGTTCGATTGATCCTGGTAAGGCACGCCGAGCGCGAGCCGATCCAGGCTGGTGGAGCCCTGCGGCGTGAAGTGAAAAACAAACTCGTGGCAGTCGTTGACGAACCGATCGCTGTTGATCGGTTTGTAGTGTCCGACGGCGAGATCGCGGGTGAGCCCGGCGGCGGCGCCGGCCGACTCACGGTCGATGGCAATCGATTTGATCCAGTGGATGACGTTCTGCATCCGCAGGTGCGACCGCACAGCTTGTGCAACGTCGAGTGCCGTCCACGGATCGCTCGGCTTGGCGCCCACGTTGAGGAACAGGGAGCCGTCGGGCCGAAGCACACGGGCCGCGGCGGCGACCCACTTGTTGGTCCATTCGAGATATGCCGCTGGCGCCAGAGAGTCGTGATAACGGCTGTACTGAATCCCGAGGTTGTAGGGTGGCGACGTGACGATGACGTCGACACTCTGGGCAGGCAGTTGCTGAAACACCTCGAGGCAGTCCGCCAGGTAAAAACGGCTCGACGAACGGCCGGTGCCGACGCTGTCGTAGGGCTTAAGGAGGACGGACATCGCGTGTGTCTCGTCTTGTTTCGGTCGGGAGGCAGGTTCGCGTTAGGGTGGTGTCGCCAAAATGAGGCAGGCGGCCGAACTCAGTGTGGCCTGGCGGTCACACTCCGAACCGGCCCTGGCGGGCCAGGTCGGGCTAGGAGGCTTTAGCGGCGACCGTAATGTGAGAAACGGTCGCCAGACGCTCGGTTGCCACGGTGTGGTTGCGCCGATGCCCGTGACTCCCGCACCCCGAGCCCTTTTCCTCGACATACGCCAGTTCGCGGCTCGACGCCACCTCGCGGTAACGGCCGACGACGCAGCCGCAGGCGAGAGTGGTGTAGCCGAGAAGCCGAACGAGACTCATAGAACGCTCATCCTCATTTGCAAAACTTAGCAATTGCTGTGCCGCCAGCCTCGAGCTTTCGTGCTCTCTAGTTAGTAAACGTCTCACCTAAGATTTTCGAACAGAATCGCGAACCTGGAACGCTGAAATTTGAACCTCGTACCATTTGTTGGATGTCGCTCCATTCGATTGGATACTATTCCGAACATGCCGTGTTTAAGAGTGTGCCTCGCGTTACTATTTGCGTTCTTCTCGGTCTCGGTGACCGAAGCGCAGGAGGCAGCTGACCGCGCCGTATCCGCGCTGACACAACATCCCTCCGTGATCGCGGCGTTGGCGGCGGCGAAAGCCGACGAGACGCGGACGATAGAAACCCAGATCCGCCTTGCCGGGATTCCGGCGCCTCCCTTCAAGGAAATCGCGCGCGGTGAAGAAATGAAGCGGCTGTTTCAGCAGGCTGGCCTGCGCAACGTTCGTGGTGACAAGGCGGGGAATGTGCTCGGCGAGCGGCCCGGTGCGGCGCGCCACCCACATGTCGTGATCGCCGCGCACCTTGATACGGTCTTTTCCGAAGGGACGAACGTGACGGTGAGGCGCGAGGGCGCAGTGCTGTATGGACCAGGAATCGGCGACAACAGCCGGGGTCTGGCCTTGCTCGTGGCGATCGCCCGCGCTTTGAACCAGGCCAATGTCCAGACGCCCGGCTCGATCACCTTCGTGGCCGATGTCGGTGAAGAGGGGCTCGGCGACCTGCGCGGCGTCAAAGCGATTTTCGACGACACGCTGAAGGGCACGGTGGACCGGTTCGTGACGATCGACGGGTCCGGGATAGGCTTGTCGCACTCCTTCATAGGGAGCCGGCGGTATCGGGTGACCGTCAAGGGCCCAGGCGGACACAGCTTCGCCGACTTTGGCACCCCGAGTCCGATCGGCGCCCTCGGGCGCGCGATTGACAGGATCCAGGAGCTGCAGGTTCAGGCCGATTCACAGACGACATTCAACGTTGGCCGAATCGGCGGCGGCACCTCCGTGAATTCCATTCCGGCGGAGGCGTGGATTGAGGTCGATCTGCGCTCGGCCAACCGTTCTGCGTTGCTCGCGCTCGACGGCCAGCTCCAGAAGGCGCTCGATGCCGCTCTGGAAGCAGAGCACGCGCGGTGGCGCCGGCCCAATGTGTTGACGCTGACCAGGGAACTGGTGGGGGATCGGCCCGTTGGTGCGGAACCTGCCAACTCGTTGATTGTGCAGACGGCGTTCGCGGCGACACGCGCGGTCGGCGGAGTGCCCGACGCGGGCGTCAGCTCGACCGACGCGAACTATCCAACAAGTCTTCAGATCCCGTCGGTGCACATTGGCGGCGGCGGAAAAGGTTCGGGCGCGCATACGCCGAGCGAGTCGTTCGACACGACCGACTCGTGGCGTGGCACCCAACGGGCGCTACTTCTGGCGATCGCCCTCGCCCAGTAAAAGGGGACGGGAGTCATTTTTCCAAATTCGTAAAATGACTCCCGTCCCCTTTTTCGTTGATGATTCGAAATCGTTCGAGGTCCGCTGCACGCTGCCTTCTGGCGACCTGGCGGGCCACAACCAGGCGGCTGAGAAAGAGGACGTGGGCACCACCTAGAACCGCGAGCTCGACGCGGACCGGATTCGCCAGCAACACGGGCACGAAATTCGCTACCGTCGCCAGGCCAAAAAACACGAGAAACAGCGGGTCGCTTCCGGTGCCGGCGAGCGGCGCGCCGAAGGCCATCGCCGTCTGCTCCCACTTGTCATGGTGAAACACCTGAAGGTAGCGGCCAATCCGTTCGACCCCCACATGAAGGGCGAAGACCGCTTCGAAGGCTCCAGCCAGCAGGAGCAGCGGGATCACAGTTGTCAGCGGGATGGAGACAAAAGTCGCCGAAACGGCGACCACAGCCCACGCGGCAAGCCCGGCTACAAATACACACGTCCGCACAGTACCGCGTTGCTGAATGGTCGCGCGGAGCGCCTTGTATTCTTCGAGGTCGCGTTCTGACATCAGGTGTGTTCCATGGTGCGACTGCTGCGGGGCAGCCGGCGGCCGATAACCAAATTGCACGGCGCTCGGTGCTATTTATCGTAACGTAGGCAAACCTGGCACAGAACTTGGGTTACGGCTGAGTTGGGCGAGGCTCAGCCTGTCAGTTTTCCCAGGCCCGAAATGACCATAATTTGCTTGCGGCGTTGGAGTTGTCTGCTCTAGAATAATTTCTCGTGTCGACGACATAATTGTTCCTACGGATGAGCCAGGGTGATGAGCTAGGTGCGAAAGATCCGATTTTTCTCGATTGCTCCGGTTGCGCTCGCGAGTCTCATCGGCGTCGCCGTCTCAGCCGGCGCGCAGACGAAGGCGGCGGCGGCTCCGGCCACGTCAAAGCGGGCACCATCAACCTCCAGTACGTCAAAACCGGCGGTCAAGTCGAGCACCAGCTATTCCGCCGCGCGCTCGCGCAACCGAAAAGCGGCGCTGGCGCGCGCGCGCGCCGCGGCGCTCGCCCGGACCCTCGCCGAAGCGGTCCCGCGGTACAAGACGGACGCGAGTGGTGCCGTGGTTCCCGATCTGCACGCTGAAGCGGCCATCATCTACGACCCGAAAACCGACGAGATTCTCTGGGAACAGAACTCACAAGAGTTACGGTCCATTGCCAGCATCACGAAGGTGATGACGGCGACTGTTTTTCTCGAAGACAACCCCGACTTGACGCAGCCGGTCACCATTGCGCGGAGCGATGTCTACCGGGCGTCGACCACGCATCTGCGCGCGAACGATAAAGTCACGGTCGACGATCTGATGCACTTGCTGCTCATTGCGTCGGATAATGCCGCGGCGCGGGCGCTTGCGCGCATCTCGCCGTACGGCTCGGCCGGTTTTATCGACCGGATGAACGCGAAGGCGTTCGAACTCGGGCTCGAAAGCACCAGCTACGCGGATCCTTCGGGCCTGCTCTCCGACAACGTGTCGTCGGCGTTCGACTTGGCGCGACTCATCACGCTGGCCTCCGGCGACGAGCGCATTGGATCGATCATGCGGACGCCCGAGTACACCGTGCAGACAGCCAACGCCCGACCGCGCACGCTCACGTTCCGCAGTACCAATCACCTGTTGGGGCGGCCGGATGTCGAGGTCCGGGCGGGAAAGACGGGATTCATCTCAAAGTCGGGGTACTGCCTGGCCACGCTCCTCCAGCTGCCGCAGGGCGGACCGCAGGTTGCCGTCGTGGTACTCGGCGCCCGGTCGAACGCCGGCCGGTTCCTCGAAACGCGCAACCTGTTCGACTGGCTGTCCACGAAGACGTCCGCGATCTTCGCCGCGTCCCAAGGATCGCCGGTGTCGCCGGCTGCCGCGCTGCCGCAAGCTCAGGTCCAGTAAATCACACAGGCTTACGGCTCAAGGCTCAGGGCTCAAGCCTGAACGCCTTCCATAAGCTAAGCCTTAAGCCTTAAGCCCTGAGCCACCGCTATCCCACGTATCCCCTTTGCATCGCTGCTGCGTCGAGCGGCAGCGTCGCGATTGAATCCACTGACACGATCACCGTGCGGGACGCGTTACGTCCGTCGTACGCCTTGAGATAGCGGCGGCATACGTCACAGGCGTACACGCGGTACCGGCCGTCGCGCGTGGCGAACGAGGTGATGAGCGCGCGATTGTCGTTCGAGCAGAACGGACACGTCAGCGGCGCGAACGTCCATTGCGCCACACACCGGCCGCAGATCAGGCGCCGGTCCGCGCTGGGCGTGATGACCGCGAAATCCGGCTCCCAGCCGCAGAACGGACAGTGGCCATGGTTCCAGGGAGACAACTCCGCCTCTTGCGCGAGCGCCTCTGCACACCGCGCGAGAAACGGCCGCAATGCCAGCACGAGCACCTGCTCGAGGCCGGGCGGTCCATCGGCCGGAAGTCGATCGCGGGAAGCGTCGCCGTTCACGCCCGAGGTGGCGTTGTACCAGTGCGTGACCAGCGGTTCGAGCGCGTGGCCGTCCCTTCCGAGTTGAACGATGGCGGCATGATCGGCGGCCTCGAGCGCGTCGTGCCGCCGGAGGATATCAGCGGTTTGCCTGAGCGTCAGCCTGAAGTCGGTCCAGTCGAGCGGGATATCGGTGAAGCGCACGATCGGACGTCCAGCCGCGCGTTGCGTGCGCAGCCATTCGCTATCCACCTGAATCCACGGGAGCGGCACGCGTGACTGCACGCGGCGCTGCATGTCGACCAGGGCGAGCTGCATGTCGACCGCGCTGGCCAACTCAGGCTGTGCGGCCCTGAGCTCCTTGAGCTCGACGACTTCGCGGGGCTCGGCACGAGGGGCGCGTGGCGGTGGAGGCTGCTGCGGCTGCTGTGGCTGATCGGGCACGGGAGGCATTGTAGGGCAGGAAGGGGAGGGTGGGGCCCCAGCGCTAGTGAAGAAAGTTGGGCGGGAGAGGCAGGAAGGGCGGGAAATCCACGCCCCGAGTTACCATGATCTGTGCCGACGCGGAGAAAATCGGTGCTCGTCATTGGATCCGAGGCGTTACCGTTCGCCAAGACCGGCGGGCTGGCGGACGTGCTTGGCGCCCTGCCGCCGGCGCTGGCGCGACTCGGTTGGGACGTGACGCTCGCAATGCCGCGGTACCGCGGGGTCACGGCTGGCACGCTCGTCGAGAGTTTCCCGGTGACGGTCGGAGGGTACACGCGGGATGTCGGCTTCTTCGAAGCCGACCTGCGGGACGGCGCGCGCGCACACTTCATCGATTGTCCGGACCTCTTCGATCGCGAGGCGCTGTACGACGTCGACGGCAAGGAATACCCTGATAACCCCCTGCGCTTCGCGCTCCTCGTTCGTGCGGCGCTCGAGTTTGCCGCCCGTCGCGGCGTGGCGCCCTCGGTCGTCCACGCGCACGACTGGCAGGCCGGGCTTGCGCCGGTCTACCTGAAGACGCGGTACGCCGCGCATCCCGTTCTGGGCGGCACGCCGAGCATCTTCACGGTTCACAACCTGGCGTATCAGGGTGTCTTCGCCGCCGATTGGCTGCCGCGGCTGGACCTGGGCTGGGAGCAGCTCACCATCGCTCGGCTGGAATATTGGGGCCGCATCAGCTTCATGAAAGGCGGCATCAACGACGCGCGGACGATCACGACGGTCAGCCCGCGTTACGCCATGGAAATTCAGACGCCGGAGCTCGGGTTCGGCTTCGACGGCATTCTGCGCGCGCGGCGCGACGATCTCGTCGGTATCCTGAACGGCATCGACACCGAGCACTGGGATCCGGAACACGATCGGTTCCTGCCGAAGCCGTTCAGCGCGACCAGGCTCGCCGGGAAGGCGGCCTCGAAAGCCGCCGTGCTCGCCCGGTACCACCTGCCTGCAGCTCCGGCTCGCCCGCTCGTCGGGATGATTTCGCGGATGGTCGAACAGAAAGGCTTCGATCTGATTGCCGCGCTGGCCGACGACCTGCCGCTTCTGGACGCGTCCTTCGTCGTGCTCGGCACGGGCGCACGGTATCAGGACCTGTGGACGCGACTGGCGGCGGCGCATCCGGATCGCATCGGCGTGCACGTCGGATTTGACGAATCGCTGGCGCATCTGATCGAGGCGGGCGCTGACATGTTCCTGATGCCTTCGCAATTCGAGCCGTGTGGCCTGAATCAGATGTACAGTCTGCGCTACGGGACCGTGCCGATCGTGCGGGCCGTGGGAGGGCTCGCTGACACAGTGACCGATTACACGCCTGGCCGGACGAACTCGACAGGCTTTGTGTTCAAACCCTATACGCCCGCGGCACTCCTCGAGGCGCTCAACCGGGCGCTGGCGCTCTATCCAGACCGCAAAAAGTGGCAAAGGCTCCAGATCGCCGGCATGAAGCAGGATCATTCCTGGGACCGTTCGGCCCGGGAGTACGTCAAAATATACGAACGTGCCTTGCGGAAGCGGCGCACGGCACGCCCGACTGGGCTCAAGGCAAGGGCTTAGGGCTCAAGGCTCATGGCTTATGGAGAAATGATGGCAACGGAGAATGTTCAGACCTTTACCGACGGTAACTTTGACGAGACGGTCCTCAAGTCGAACGGGCCGGTGCTCGTGGATTTTTGGGCTGAGTGGTGCGGTCCCTGCCGGCGCATTGCGCCGACGGTCGACGCCCTCGCCACCGAATATGCCGGCAAAGTGACGGTCGGCAAGTTGAACGTCGACGACAATCCGAACACCGGCATGAAGTTCCAGGTTCTCAGCATTCCCACCTTACTGATCTTCAAGGGCGGCCAGGTGGTCGAGTCGATCGTCGGCCTCGCGCAGAAAGACGTCCTGAAGAGGGCCATCGATAAACATCTCTAACGATGAATTGGGTAATTGGGTAATCTGGTAATTGGGTAATTGAAACACCCAATCTCCCCATCAATTACGCGATTACCCGCTTACCCAATTACCCAATGCCCTCCCCGCATGACGTCATCATCATCGGCTCTGGCCCCGCGGGCCTGACGGCCGCCTTGTACACGGCGCGCGCCAATCTTCAGCCGCTGCTCGTCGAAGGCCTCGAGGCCGGCGGTCAGCTCATGCTGACGACGATGGTCGAAAATTTCCCGGGCCATCGCGACGGCATCATGGGGCCGGACCTGATGGCCGAAATGCGCGCGCAGGCCGAGAAGTTCGGTGCCGAAATCGTCCAGGATCACGTCGGGATGGTCGATGTGAGCGCGCAGCCGATGATCGTCAAGACCTCGAGCGCCGAATACACGACGAAAACGGTCATCGTCGCAACCGGCGCCTCGGCGCGCCTTCTCGGCCTGCCGTCGGAACGTGCGCTGATGGGCCATGGCGTGTCGACCTGCGCGACCTGCGACGGCTACTTCTTCCGCGGTCAGGAGATCGCCGTCGTGGGCGGCGGCGACTCAGCGATGGAAGAGGCGGTGTTTCTCACGCGCTTCGCGAGCAAGGTCACCCTCGTTCACCGCCGCGATACGCTGCGGGCGTCGAAGATCATGCAGGACAAGGCGCGGGCGAACGAGAAAATCGCCTGGATGCTCAACAGCGAAGTCGAGGACATCCTTGGCGTGTCGCCGGGCGAAGTGAACGGGATGATCGTCCGGGACAAGAAGACCGGCGTGCGGACGGAGCTTCCGGTGAGGGGCGTGTTCGTGGCGATCGGCCATACGCCGAATACCTCGCTGTTCAAGGGCCAGCTCGAGCTCGACGCCAACGGCTACATCATCACGCACGACGGCGCCAAGACGAGCGTCGACGGCGTCTTCGCGTGCGGCGACGTCCAGGATCACATCTATCGGCAGGCCATTACCGCGGCGGGATCGGGATGCATGGCCGCTCTCGACGCAGAACACTTCCTGGACAACATTCCCGAACACCTGCAAGCGTAATTGGTGAGTTGGCGAGTTGGTGAGTTGGCGAGTTGGCGAGCTAAGTCACCAATTCACGAATTCACCAACTCACCAATTTTTCGTGGCCGGTCAATCGATCCAGCCGCCGCCGACGACGACGTCGTCCTGATAGAAGACGACGGCTTGGCCGGGCGTGATGGCGATCTGCGGCGCGTCGAAAAGGAGCTCCGCCCGGGCGCTGGGCGTCGGCCGGCGCGCTCCAATCGAGCGCACCGTGGCGGGTGCCGGCTGATGCCGATGGCGGATCTGGGCGGTGACGCGCAACGGACCCGACGGCTCGCCCGTGATCCAGTTCACCCCGGACGCTGTCAGCGTCGTGCGCTCGAGCGACGACTTCGGGCCGACCACCACGCTCTGGTCAGCGGGGTTGAGCGACAGCACGTAGACCGGCGCGCCGCCAGCCGAGCCTGGCGGATGTATCGAGTTCGACAACCCCAGACCCTTTCGCTGACCCACGGTAAAGCGGTGCACGCCCTCGTGGCGGCCGAGGACGCGGCCGCCCTCATCCACGATCGTGCCCCGTACGTCGGCCGTGTGCGGAGCGTACCCGGTGATGAACTTCGCGTAATCGTTGTCCGGAATGAAACAGATCTCCTGGCTGTCCGGCTTGTCCGCCACCGGGAGCTTCCGTTGCCTCGCGTACTCGCGAACGGCATCCTTCGGCCTGTCCCCCACCGGAAAGACGGCGCGGGCCAGTTGATCCTGCGAGAGCGAGAAGAGGAAGTAGGACTGATCCTTTGAGGGATCGACGCCGCGCTTGAGGACGTAGCGCCCTGCCGCCGCATCGTAGTCGACACGCGCGTAGTGACCCGTGGCGACCCGGTCGGCGCCAAAACCGCATGCGCGCTCGAGCAGCGTCGAGAACTTGAGGTCGCTGTTACAGTGCGCACACGGGAGGGGCGTCCGTCCGGATGCGTACTCGTTGACGAAATTCGACACGACCTGCTCGTCGAACTGCCGTTCGAGGTTCAGGATGTAATGGGGGATGTCGATGGCTGCCGCCACGCGCCGGGCGTCGTGCAGGTCGTCAAGAGTGCAGCAGCTCCCGAACGTCCGATTGCCGTCGGTCTGGTCATAGAGCTGCATCGACACGCCGATGACCTCGTGGCCCTGCTCGGCGAGCAGCGCCGCCGCCACCGACGAATCCACGCCGCCGGACATCGCTACGACAATTCGCATCTTGTTCCGATTCGAGCACCCGCTCATCACGAAGCCACGGAGATCACGAAGGACACGAAAATGTGTTTTGTTGTTCTTCGTGTGCTTCGTGGCCTTCGTGTCTCCGTGATGTACAGACCGTGCTAACCAGCCTTACGTGTCAGGCCGCGGAGCTTTTCCACGAGCCGCGGCAGGACTTCGATCACTCGATCGACCTCCGCCTCGGTCGAGAAGAGTCCCAGACTGAAGCGGAGCGAATTCTGCGTCCGGTGCGCGGGAAACCCCATGGCGCGCAGCACGTGCGACGGTTCGAGTGTCCCCGACGAGCACGCCGAACCGGTGGACACGGCGACCCCGTCGAGATCGAGCGCGATGAGAAGGCTTTCCGCCTCGACTCGATCGAAACTGATGTTCGTCGTATTGGGAACCCGCAGCGGCGGTGCGCCGTTGACCACCGTTCCCGGCACGCTTCGGAGAATGCCGGCTTCGAGCCGGTCCCGCAGCGCGCCTACGCGCGCACCCTCCGACGCCATTTTGCCGGCCGCGAGGCGCGCGGCGACGCCAAGCCCGGCGATTGCCGGCACGTTTTCAGTCCCGGCGCGCCGGCTGCGCTCGTGCTTCCCGCCGGTGAGAATCGGCTGCATCCTGGTGCCGCGCTTGACCCACAATGCGCCGGCGCCTTTCGGGCCGTTGAACTTGTGCGCGGACAACGACAGCAGATCGACGCCGAGGGCACCGACGTCGACTGGAATCTTGCCGATCGACTGCACGGCGTCGGTGTGCATGAGCGCACCGTGCTCGTGCGCAATCGCGGCGAGCTCGGCGATCGGCTGAATCGTGCCGATCTCGTTGTTCGCGTGCATGACCGAGACGAGAGCCGTGTCGTTGCTGATGAGCTCCCGCAGCCGACCGGGCGAGACGACGCCCGTCTGCTCGACTGGGAGCAGCGTCGTGCGCCAGCCCTGTCGAGCCAGCGCCTTCAAGGTGTTCAACACCGCCTCGTGTTCAATCGCGCTCGCGATGAGCTGGCGACGACCCTTCGGCGCGAGCGCGTCCTGTGCACCAGCGGCGCCCCGGATCGCCAGATTATCCGACTCGGTGCCGCCACTGGTGAACACCACTTCCGACGGATCGCCGTTCACGAGCGCTGCAACCGCCGATCGCGCCTCATCCAGCAGCGCTTTGGCCTGTTGGCCGAAGTGATGCACGCTCGACGCATTCCCGAACTGGTCGCGGGTCGCGCGGACGACCGCCTCGATCACCTCGGGGGTCACCGGCGTCGTCGCGTTGTAGTCAAAGTAGACACGCATCAGTGAATCGTTCATTGTAGCATTGCCGTAACCATCGGTAACAAAAGGACTAGACAAGATCGGAGCGGTTCCATATACTGGCTCCGATTTTCGGATCGACGCCCTGGCAAGACACGCTGGCGCCCGCTCGAAGCACAGAAGAGGACAGGCGGAGGATTACATGTGGAAACGTGATGAAGGCGTCCGCCCGACAAGCGGACAACCAACGGCTGCGCCGCAGCCATCCGCGCCGGCCACTGCGGCGGGGACTCCTGCTCTTCGTCCGGAGGCGGGCCATCACATGGAGAAGGACATCGTGAACATTGGCAAGTCGGTCGTCATCAAGGGCGAGTTGAACGGCAGTGAGGATCTCACGATCGAAGGCCACGTCGAAGGCACGATCCAACTTCGCGACCATGTGCTCACGATCGGTCCGAACGGTCGTATCAAGGCCCAGGTGTTTGCCAAGTCGGTGATCGTGCTCGGTGAAGTCACCGGCAACGTGACGGCCAGCGACAAAGTCGACATTCGCGACAACGGCTCGGTTGACGGTGACATCGTGTCGCCGCGCGTGGCGATTGCCGAAGGCGCGCACTTCCGCGGCAGCGTGGACATGCAGCGCAAGGCCGGACAGCCCGCACAGGGATCGACCAAGCCTGAGGTCAAAGCGGTCGTCGCGCCGCAGCCGGCGGCGCCGCAACCGCAGGGCGTCCCGCCGGTTCAGCGAGTCGGCGCATAGCGGAACTGAAAAGTCAGAAGTCAGAAGGCAGAAGGTAAAAGCGCAGTCCACTTTTTCCTTTTGCCTTTTACCTCATGGGCCTCCTCGATCGCCTTGCTCCTCGCCGACCCGACGCCGATCCGTCGCTCGATCTGTCGGTCACCATCGACGATCCGATTTTTGCCACCAAAGCGCTCCGCAAGTTCCTGACGCTGCTGACGGCGAATGCCTCGCCGGTCCTTCTGGACCTCGGGCCGGTCGTCGGCAGCAACGTGAGTTTTTTCGGCGAGCAGATCGGTTGCAAGATCTTCGTTGAAGACATCTTTGCGGATCTCGATCGACACATCCGCGAGGGGAAGCTCGATCGACTGCCGGACTTTCTGAAGAACCGCTTTCCGCAGACGGCCGCATCGGTCGATGCCGTGCTGTGCTGGGATCTGATCGACTACCTCGACAAACCGTCGGCGCAGGCCCTTGCGACCGAGCTGACGCGCGTGCTGCGCCCCGAAGGAGCGCTGCTCGGATTTTTCGGCAGCGTGCAGACCCTCGACGCGCGCTACACGAAATACATCATCGTCGACGAGGTCAACCTCAAGCACCGCTCGTATCCGGCTGCCCGCGGGCGTCAGGCGGTTCTTCTCAACCGCGACATCATCAGGCTGTTCGGGGGCTTGCGCGTCTCGGATTCGTTCCTGCTGAAGAACAACCTCAGAGAGATTCTTTTCAGAAAACCCTCTTAGCTCGCGTTGGCTTCAGACTTCAGGCTTCAGGCCTGTAGCCAGCGAGTCCGAGGCCAAAGTTCGATAAGCTAGCCGAATGGTTCGCCCCGTGATCGCCCTGCTGACCGACTTCGGCCTGCGCGATCACTATGTCGGGGCGATGAAGGGCGTGATTCTCGGAATTTGTCCCGATGTCACGCTGGTCGACATCTCTCACGACGTGCCGCCGCACGATGTCGTCGCAGGCGCCCTCGAGCTCGCGGCCTCTTACCGGTATTTTCCAGCAGGCACGGTGTTTCTCGTCGTCGTCGATCCCGGTGTCGGCTCGGCGCGGCGCGGCATTGCCGCCGAGGCGGGCGACTACAGATTCGTGGCTCCGGATAACGGCGTGCTCGGCCTCGTCACGGACAGTCACCCCCCGAAGCGCGTCGTCGAGCTGAGCGAGCGACGGTACGCGCAACCGGCGGTCAGCCGCACCTTCGAGGGCCGCGATCGGTTTGCCCCGGCAGCCGCGTGGCTGGCGAAGGGCGTGGATCTTGGCGCGCTCGGCGGGGATGCGGGTCCGCTGCACCGTCTCGATGTACCGAAGCCGGCGGTCGAATCCGCCTCGGGCATCGTACGCGGCGAAGTGCTCCGCGTCGACCGTTTCGGCAATCTGATCACCAACATCGATCGGCGGACCTTCGACGCGGCCGTCATGCCCGGCGGACGCACGGTCGAGGTCCACGTGGGCGGGCGGCAGGTTCGGAACGTCGTTTCCACGTACGCCGACGCGCGGTCCGGTGAAGTCTGCGCGCTCTTTGGCAGCACCGACCATCTCGAGATCGCCGCCAACGGCGCAAGCGCCGCCGTACTGCTCAATCTGGGCCGCGGCGCACCCGTGCACCTCGTGATAGCATGACGCCCGAAACACCGATCCACGCAGGCTCTAGGCTTTAGGCTCTCGGCTCTAGGCATTGCCCGGAGCCCGCAGCCCAGAGCCAGACACTCCGCTGAATCTCTTTTCATGATTGACCTTTCCCTTACCGACGAACAACGCCTGCTCGAGCAATCGGTTCGCGAGTGGGCCGCACGCGACGTCGCGCCGTACATCCGGGAGAACGACCGCCAGCATCGGTTCGATCGCGAGCGCGTGTTGGGCGGGATGGCGAAGCTTGGGCTACTGGGCGCGGCTGTGCCGGCCAAGTACGGCGGCGCCGGGATGGACTACATCTCCCTGGGGCTCGTCAGCGAAGAGCTCGAATACGTCGACACCTCGCTCCGCGTCATCATGTCGGTTCACGCCGGTCTGCATGGCCTGACGCTCCTGACGTGGGGCAGTGAAGATCAGAAACAGCGGTACCTCGTGCCGCAGGCGCAGGGGGTGAAGATCGCCGGCTACGGCCTGACTGAACCGTCCGCGGGGAGCGACGCCCGCGGCATCCAGACGACGGCCGTCAAGAAGGGGAGCCGGTACGTGATCACGGGCGAGAAGAGCTGGATTTCCCTCGCCAACGTCGCCGACCACTTCCTGGTGTTCGCGTGGACCGACTCGGAAAAGAAGAAGCAGCGCGATCCCTCTGGCATCAGCGCGTTCATCGTCGAGCGCACGTTCAAAGGGTTTGCGAGCGGGCCGATGAAGGAGAAGTGGGGCATCCTCGCGGGCGACACCGGCTACTTCACCATGGACGAGGTCGAGGTCCCTGAGGAGAACCTGCTGGGCCGCCCCGGCGAGGGGTTCAAGATCGCGATGTCCGCGCTCGATCAGGGACGCTTCACGGTCGCGGCCGGGGCCACCGGGCTGATTCGCGCGTGCCGGGACGCCAGCGTCGCCTACGCGAAAGATCGCAGGGCGTTCGGCGTCGAGATCGGCCAGCATCAGCTCGTGAAGGAAATGATCGCGCAGATGGAGTCGGACTATCAGTCGGCGCGGCTGCTGTGGCTGAGGGCCGGCTGGCTGAAGAATACGGGCCAGCGCAACACGCGCGAAACAGGGCTGGCCAAGTGGTTCGCCACGGTGGCGTCGGAGCGGGCGGCCGGCGACGCGGTCCAGATCCACGGCGCGAACGGATATTCCGATGAGTATCCGGTGGGACGCTTCTATCGAAACTGCAAAGGCGCGGTCATTTACGAAGGCACGCGTGAAATCCACAAACTGATGCAGGCAGACTACCTGCTCGGGTATCGTACGGACCGGCCGGCACGATGCGAACTGCCGCCCGTAGACGGGACGCCTTGAAAGGCGTCCCCTACAAAGAGGATTCATGGATTCAGATCTTTCACTCGAATTTCTCCGGGTGGTCGAGCAAGCGGCGATCGCGTGCGCCCACACCATGGGGAACGGCGATCGACACAAGTCGGACCAGGTCGCCGTTGAGGCGATGCGCGCGGTCCTGGACAGCGTGCCGATCGATGGGACCATCGTCATCGGCGAGGGTGAGCGCGATGAGGCGCCGATGCTGTATATCGGCGAGAAAGTCGGTCTCGTCAACGCCAAAGGGATCAAGAGCCTCGGCATGGTCCGTTTCTCTGAGATTGACATTGCCGTCGATCCACTCGAAGGGACGAATCTCTGCGCAACCGGCGCGCCGAATGCCATCGCCGTGCTGGCCGCCGCCGAAAAGGGCGGCCTGCTGCACGCGCCAGACCTCTATATGGAGAAGCTCGTGGTCGGCCCCACGTCAAAGGACCATGTCAGCCTCGATGCTTCTCCGGCGGACAATCTCAAGGCGATTGCCAAAGCTCTCGGACGCGACGTCGATGATCTCGTCGTCATCGTGCTCGACCGTCCGCGTCACGAGCAGCTCGTCGAGGACATTCGCGCCACCGGCGCGCGCATCCGGCTGATTGGCGACGGCGATCTCTCGGCTGGCATTACGGCGGCGGTGGCCGGGTCGGGTGTCCACGCCGTGATGGGCACGGGGGGCGCGCCCGAAGGGGTGTTGACGGCCGCCGCGATGCGGTGTCTCAACGGCGAGATCTTCGCCCGTCTCGTCGTGTCCAAACCCGAGCATGAAGAGCGCTGTCGCGCGATGGGGATCACAGATTTCAAGAAAGTGTATCGCTCGAAGGATCTCGCGCCCGGGAAGAGCATCATCTTTGCGGCGACCGGCGTCACCGACGGCACCTTGATGAAGGGCGTGCGCTTCTTCGGCGACGGCAACCGCACCAGCTCGGTGATCATGCAGAACGAGCCACATCAGATCCGGTTCATCGACAGTATTCACGTCGCCACGTCCAAGGACGGACGGATCAGATTCTAGAGGGTCCTTGGTTCTTTGTTCTTGGTTCCTGGTCCGTCCGTGGTCCTCGGTCCTTCGTCCACCTTCGCGATCGTTCACGATCGACGACGCACGAGGGACCAAGGACCATGGCCGGACGAGGGACCAAGAACCAGGTACCAGGGACTAGCGATGCGCCGCGTGTTCGTTGATCGCGAGGCGCCGCAGCGGGACGCGCTTCAGGAAGCGGCGAAGTGGATTCGACACGGCGGCCTTGTGGCGCTGCCGACCGACACGCTGTACGGTTTGGCGGCCGATCCGTTCCGCAGCGACGCCGTCGCGCGCGTATTCATGGTGAAGGGGCGGGCTGCCGGGCGCGCGCTGCCGCTCATCGCCGCCGATGCCGATCAGATTGCGGCGCGTCTCGGTCGGCTGTCGCCGGCCGCGGAGCGACTGGCTGCGAAATTCTGGCCGGGTCCGCTGACCCTGCTCGTCCCCGCGCCTGTCGCCCTGGCGCGCGAGGTGACCGGCGGCTCGGGGCACGTCGGCGTCCGCGTTCCCGCCGACGACATCGCGCGCGCGATCTGCCGCGCCGCCGATCGTCCGATCACGGCGACCAGCGCCAATCGCAGCGGACAACCGGCGACCGCCGATCCTGACGAGGTCGAGCGCACGCTCGGTCAGGATATCGATCTGCTGATCGATGCGGGACCGACGCGAGGCGGCGCGCCGTCGACCATCGTCGACGTCACCGGTTCGACGCCGCAGCTGGTGCGCGCGGGCGCGGTGCCCTGGAGCGAGATTCAGGCATGGCTCGACGAGTAGTGCGCCGCGCTGGGGTGGGCGCTGGCGGTGGCCGGGCGCGTGCGGGAGCGCGCGGCGCTCGTGGGTTTGATCGCCGGCCGTGCGCGCCGGCTCGATGCCGAGCGCTCGCTCGATGAGCTCGCCGGCCTCGCTCAGGCCGCCGGCGCCGAGGTGGTGCTTCGCGTGATGCAGGAGCGGCCGAAGCCGGATCCCTCGACGTTTCTGGGCGCGGGCAAGATCGCGACGCTGGCCGCGTCGGTCGCCGAAACCGGCGTCGACGTGGTGATGTTCGACAACGAGCTGACGCCGGCGCAGCTCCGGCACATCGAAGAACAGGTCGGCCGGAAGATCATCGATCGCACGCAGCTCATTCTCGACATCTTTGCGCGGCGCGCGCGGACGCGCGAGGGCAAGCTGCAGGTCGAGCTCGCCCAGCTGAAATACCTGCTGCCGCGTCTCGCGGGGGCTGGTACGGCGTTGTCGCGGCTGGGTGGTGGTATTGGCACGCGGGGGCCTGGCGAGACGAAACTCGAAACCGACCGACGCCGGATCCGAGCGCGCATCCACGCCGTGTCCGAGGCCATCGAACAGGTGCGCCAGCGCCGCGGTCAGCTCCGCGAGCGCCGGCAGAAAGCGTCGGTGCCGACCGTCGCGCTGGTCGGTTACACCAACGCCGGAAAGACCACGCTGTTTAACGTGCTGACGCGGGCGGACGCCGAGACCTCGGACGCCCTCTTTGTCACGCTCGATCCCCTGATCCGCCAGGTCAAGCTGCCCGACAACCGCGAGCTCCTGGTGTCCGATACGGTCGGATTCATCGACCGTCTGCCGCACGCGCTCGTCGCCGCCTTTCGCGCGACGCTCGAGGAAGTCGCCGCGGCGGATCTGATTCTTCACGTGACAGACGCGGCGGCGCCGGATCGCGACCGGCAGATGACGGCCGTACGCCAGGTGCTCGAGGAGGTGGGGGCGATCGACGTGCCGCTCATCGAGGTCTACAACAAGAGCGACCTCCTGACGCCGGACGAACGCCGCCGGTTGCAGGAGCAGGAGCCGGGCGCGCTCTGCATCTCGGCTGTGCGGCGGGAGGGTATAGCCGAGCTGGTGGACACACTCGCGTCCCGCCTCGCTCTGGACGTCCGCCGCGTCACCTTGACCTTCAACCCAGACGATGCCGCCGATCGCGAAGGGATTGCCCGGCTTTACCGCCACGCCCGGGTACTCGTTCACGAGACGCGTGACGGGCAGGTCTCCATCGTTGCCGACGTCCCGCGCCGGCTTCTCGGTCAGCTTGGCCTGCCCTGAGCCGGCCGAAGCGCGACGATGTAAACTTTTCCGGATGCGAAAAGTCGTTTTCGTGGCGCTTGTCGTGATGTCGGCCTGCATGCCGAAGACGGTGCCGCTGCCGATCGCCTCGCTCCCGGCCTTTCCCGACTTCATCGCACCAATTGTCCCCCCTGAGTTGGCCAACACGCCGGCCGCCGAGAATCACAAGCGCGGCTGGGGGTTTCTCCAGGCGGGCGATCTGAAGAATGCCGAGCGTGAGTTTTCGACGGCGCTCAAGGCAGCGCCCGCTCTGTACTCCGCCGAAATCGGTCTCGGCTACGTTGACCTTGCGCAACGGGATCAGAAGGCGGCCCTGGCGCATTTCGATCGCGTTCTCGAACGTCAAGCGGCCGATCCTTCCGCCCTCGTCGGGCGCGCTGAAGCCAATCTGGGGCTCGGCCGCGAAGCCGACGCGCTCGCTGCCTTCGAAGCGGCCGCCGCAGCCGATCCCGCGTTGACAGAGATCGCGCGCCGCGTCGAAGTGCTGAAATTCCGCGTGGCCGAACAGCGGCTCGCCGATGCTCGCGCCGCCGCCGGCGCCGGTCGGCTCGACGAGGCGATCAGGGCCTACACAGCGGCAATCGCGAGCTCTCCGGGCAGCGCATTTCTGTATCGCGAACTGGCGGGAGCCGAACGCCAGAAGGGCGATGCCGCGGCTGCGCTCGCGCACTTCCGTACGGCCCTCGATCTCGATCCGGCCGACGCGGGCTCTTTGACCGGCGTCGGTGATGTCCTCGAGGCGAGCGGCGATTTTGACGGGGCCGCGCAGGCATACTCCAACGCCCTGGCGCTTGAACAGAGCGCCGCGCTTCAGGCGAAGCTCAACGCCGTTCGCGCACGGGCTGACCTCGCGAGGCTGCCCGCCGAATACCGGGAGATCGACGGGGCCCCGCAAGTTACGCGGGGAGCGCTTGCTGCGTTGATTGGCGTGCGCCTGGCGGCGCTGCTGCAGCCGGATCTTCGTGTCGACGCGGAGCCGATCACTGACGTGCGAGATGACTGGGCGGCCACCTGGATTCTGACGGTCGCGCGGGCCGGCGTGATGGAGCCGTTCGCCAACCACGCGTTTCAGCCGGGCACGGAGGTGCGTCGGATCGATCTCGCGCAGGCCGTCGAGCGGCTGCTCACGCGGATCGCGCCGCTCAAACCGGCGGCGGCCAAAGGCTGGGAATCACCACAGTCGTTTCCGGATCTGGCGCCGAGTCATCTCGCGTACCCGGCGGCATCGACAGCCGTCGCGTCCGGTGTATTGACAACCGACCCGGACGGGAGCTTTCAGCCATCCAGAATCGTGACCGGTGCGGAGGCTGTGGAGGCGATCCGGCGGCTCGAGACGCTGGCCGATCTGTCTGGATCGGGCAAAGTACCGCGATGACGGTACTCACGCTGGCCAATCAGCTGACCCTGCTGCGCATGCTCCTGATACCGGCGTTCGTCATCCTCGTGATCTACGGGGAATTCGGCTGGGCGCTCGGCGTCTTCGTGACGGCCGGCATCACGGACGGCCTGGACGGTCTGCTCGCGCGCCTGGCCGATCAGAAGACCAGCATCGGCGCCTGGCTCGATCCGATGGCCGACAAGCTGCTGCTCGTGAGTACCTTTGTTGTGCTGACCTGGCCGGGCCTCGGCCTGGCCAATCGCTTTCCGATCTGGCTCACGGTCTGCATCATCAGCCGGGATCTCGTCATCGTCCTCACGGTCGTGATCGTGAACCTGGCGATCGGACGCCGCACGTTCAGGCCGTCAATTTTCGGAAAGATCGCGACGGTGACATACATGGTGACGGCGGTTGTCGCCATGATGTTCAATTATCTCGGTTACCACTCGCCCCTTTTCGATATTCTGGTGTGGACGTCGCTCGCGATTACGCTCGTCTCGGCCTTCCACTACATCTTTCACGCGGCGCGTGTTATCAACACCCCTCAGCAGGCGGCGGTATGAAGAGACTTATCGTGTTGTTGTTGCTGGCCTTCGCAATGGTCTGGCTAAAGCCAGACACTACGACTGATACCGTCGTGACTACGACTGACACAGCCGTGACGTACGTAGTGTCCGGCTTGAGCCGGACTCTGTTCGCGCAGGCGTCTCCGCCGAAACAGGCGGTCGTCGAGACGACCGCAGGCACCTTCGTCATCGACCTGACGCCCGAGACGGCGCCGAATCAGACCGCGTACTTCATGAAGGTCGCGGCCGAGGGCGGGTACGAGGGCACGGTCTTTCACCGGATGATCCTGCGTGGAATGGTCCAGGGCGGCGATCCCTTGTCGAAGGATCCCTCCAAGCGCGCCGCGTACGGCACCGGCGGGCTGAACGCGGTGAAGGGAGATGCGCCCGCGCCGAAGATGACCAGAGGCTCGGTGGCGGCGGTAACAGTGGCGGGGAAGCCCGACAGCGCCGGCGCCCAGTTCTTCATCGTGCTGGCCGATCAACCTGCGCTCGACGGCAAGTACAGCGTCTTTGGCCAAGTCTCCGACGGCATCGAGGCGCTTCTGAAGATTTCGGCGACGCCGGTCGATGCAGAGGGGCTCGCGACCGATCGGGTCGAGATCCGTCGCGTGACGATTCGCGACCGACCGCCGGAGCCGTTCGTCACCGAGAGCGCGGCGGAGCTGGGCGCGTACCGTGCCGTGCTGGACACAAGTGAGGGGCCGATCACGATCGAGTTCTTGACAGACAAGGCGCCCGACACGGTCCGCCAGTTCATGCGGATGGCGGCGGCCGGCGTCTACAACGGCATGGCATTTCATCGGGTTGCGCCCGGTTTTGTCATTCAGACCGGCGCGGAGGGAACGCGCTCCGTGCCCTTCACCGAGAAGCAGCAGAAGCTGGTTCACCCGCTCGCGCCGGAGTTCAATGACACCAAGCACGTGAAGGGAATCGTGTCGATGGCACGTGGCGCCGAACCGGGAAGCGCCACGACTTCATTTTTTATTTGCACCGGACCGTCCACGCCGCTCGATGGACAGTACACCGCGTTCGGCCGGGTCATCGACGGGATGACGGCCGTCGACGCGATTGAAAAAGCGCCGGTGAACGGTGAGACGCCGATCAGTCGGATCGAGCTCAGAACGATCAGGATAGAGAAGGGCAGGTAGGGCAGGAGGGGCAGGAAGGGCAGGAACGGAACGTACGTAGTGTCCGGCTTTAGCCGGACCTACAACGTGGGCAAACGCGTGACTTTCACCACCACCCCAACAAGATATTCCACTCTGATGCGATCGCCCGGCTCGAGCGACTGGCCGACGACCGCTTCGGGCCCCACGCGTGCCGCGTTCAGTTGCTCACCCGGATCGTCAGCGTGAGTAAAGACGATCTCCCATGACATCTGCCCGTGGATGCTGATCGGCTGAATTCGCCGCAGCACCGCGTCGCGCGTTCCTTTGAGCACGGAGCCGATCATAGCTCATCGCATTTGGTCATTGACTAGATGACTAAATTGGGTTGTCTTCGAAGGGGAGCCGGTCTGGCGAAACACCCCAGGCGGGACCGCAGAGATTGTGTACGCTGACGCCGAGCAGCCGAATCGGGCGGCGTCCCGCCTCGGTCTTGTCGAGGAGGCGCACCGCGCGCTCGGCCAGGCCGGCTTCGTCCCGCGTGGGCTGGGCGGTATGGCTTCGGGTAATCGTCGTGAAGTCGCTGTACCGGACCTTGAGCGTGACGGTCCGTGCCAGAAGCTCCCTGCGTGCCAGCCATCGCGCGGCATCGGCCGCCATGCGGGCGACACCATCACGAACCGCCACGAGGTCCGTAATGTCCTGCGCATAGGTGTTCTCGGAACCGGAAGATTTCGTTTCCCGGTTCGGCGTGACGGGCCGATCGTCGATGCCGTCGGCCAGTTGCCGCAGCCAGGCGGCGAGGCTGCCGACCGTGTCGCGCAGGAGATCGGGATCGGCCGTGCGGACGTCCACGAGGCGCTCGATGCCGCGGGCCCGCAGCTTGCGAGCGGTCACCGGCCCAACGCCCCACAGCGCATCGACCTGAAGCTGTTGCAGGAAAGGCTCGACCTTGTCCGGGCTGATGACCGTCAGACCGTCGGGTTTCTTCCATCCGGAGGCGATCTTCGCGAGAAACTTGTTGGGCGCGACGCCGGCGGATGCCGTCAGCCGCGTCTCCTCACGGATGCGCTCTTTCAGGCGTTTCGCGACGGGAGTCGCCAACGGTTCGCCCCACTGGTTCTCGGTGACGTCCAGGTACGCCTCGTCGAGCGACAGCGGTTCGACGAGCGGCGTCACCTCGCGAAACAGCGTGAACACCGCGCCTGACGCGGCCTTGTACCGCGCGAAGTCGGGCGGCACGATGACGAGCGACGGACAGAGCCGGACCGCCCTGGCCATCGACATGGCCGACCGCACGCCGAAGACGCGTGCCTCGTAGCTCGCCGCCGCCACGACGCCGCGCCGGTCGGGGCGCCCGCCGACGGCGACCGGCCGGCCGGCCAGCGCAGGATCGTCGCGCTGCTCGACCGATGCGTAGAACGCGTCCATGTCGACGTGGATGATACGGCGCATGAAACTGCAGACTTCAGATTTCAGATTTCAGATTTCAGACTTCAGACTCTAATGTCACTAATCGAGCGCACCGTGCGGACGATGATAATTGTAGTAGTCCTCCCACCCGTGCAGCTTCTCGTTGGATTTGTAAGACGCTTGCCGAGAGATGCCGAAATGTCGGCACGAAGGTCGCTCCGACTACCGCGAAGTGGTCTAGATAGCACTTGACACTGGCGGCGCATGGGCGTTATATCGCGCCTGTGATTTGAGCGCTAGCGACGTGTCCCATTACTCGAGCGGATGACGATCGTTCATCAGCCACAAGAGCAGGGAGGAAGCATGCGCGGAATCGTGAGAACTCTGGCCGCCGTGGGATGGTTCGCGCTTTTGCCGACGATGGCCTGGGCGCAGGCGACGATTGCGGGTTCGGTGACAGATGCCTTGGGCGCCGTGTTGCCTGGCGTGACGGTCGAGGCGTCCAGCCCGGTCTTGATTGAAAAGGTCCGTACAGCTGTCACTGATGGTTCAGGTCTCTATCGGATCCAGGATCTGCGTCCTGGCATCTACAGCGTCAGGTTCACGCTGACCGGCTTCGCCGGCCTGCGACGCGACGAAGTGATTGTCAGTGGATCCGCTGTGATCAAGCTCGACGCAGAGCTCCGAGTGGGTGGTGTGCAGGAGACGGTGACGGTCACCGGCGCAACGCCTGTCGTCGATACTGTCACCACGACTCGCGAGATCGCGCTCGACAACGAGACCATGCGAAGCCTTCCGGGCCCCCGCAGCTACAGTGCTCTGCTCACCATGGTTCCCGGGCTGCAGACGAACCTCAACAACGGCAGCACCGGTCCGGTCTTCGCGATCTTCCCGATCCACGGCGGCCGCGGCGTCGAGTCGCGCCTCACCGTCGACGGGCTGAACATCAGCAATCCGCCTGGCGGCAACCAGCCGCCGAACTTCACCGCCGATATCGGCAACGCGCAGGAAGTGACGATGACCATGTCGGGTGGCCTCGGCGAGATCGAAACCGCGGGCCTCACGATGAACATCGTCCCGAAGCAGGGCGGCAACCAGCTGACGGGCCTGTTCTACGTCTCCGGCTTCTCGCAGGGGATGCAGTCGAACAACTTCACCGACGAGCTGAAGGCGCGCGGAGCCACGCAGCCGACCCCGCTAAACCGCGTCTACGACTTCAACGCGGCGGTCGGCGGGCCCATCGTCAGGGACAAGCTCTGGTACTACATGAGCGTCCGCGAACAGGGGCAACACCAGGATATTCAGAACGTGTTCTTTAACAAGAACGCGGGCAACCCGAACGTGTTCACCTACGTGCCCGACCTGGGCCACCCCGCCATGTCGGATCGCACCTGGGAGAATTACACGCCGCGCGTGACGTGGCAGGCCACACCGCGCAACAAGATCACCGGTTCATGGGACGAGCAGCCCGTATGCCGCAGTTGCACGGGCCAGACCTCGTTGACGGGGTCGCCGAATTTCTTCTGGGCGACGTCGCCGGAGGCGGAAGGGCACGGCGAGTTCAGCCCACAGCGTGTCCAGCAACTGCGCTGGACGTCGCCGATGACGAACAAGCTGCTGCTCGAAGCGGGACTCGGCAACACCTATTATCAGTGGGGCGGCCGCGAGGAGCCGTCGAACCCGAACAACTTGGTGCAGATGCTCGATCTCACCCAGACAGTCAGTCCGAATGTCGTCACCGCGATGAAGTACCGCTCGCAAAACTGGTTGAACAACCAGACCTCCGGCACGACCTGGAACTTCTCGGCGTCGTACATCACCGGATCGCACAGCATGAAGTTCGGGTACCAGGGCAACCACTGGAGCGACAACCGCGAACAGCACGTCAACAGCCAGAGCCTCGGCTACATCGCGGTGAACCTGCCCAACGGCGCGCTGTTCCCGATCTCGCTCAATGAATACATCAACCCCTTCATCGTCGACGCGAGCGCGCGGCAGGATTCGTTCTATGCGCAGGATCAGTGGACGATGAAGCGCCTGACACTGCAGGGGGCGCTGCGCTGGGATCACCCGTGGAGTTGGTTCCCCGCGCAGACCGAGCCGGCCAATCAGTTCTTCCCAGGCGCGAACTTCCCGCGTACAAATGGCGTGACAGGCTACAACGACATCACGCCGCGCATAGGCGCCGCGTACGACGTGTTCGGGACCGGCAAGACGGCGCTGAAGGTGAACATCGGAAAATACCTCCAGGGAGCGAGCGTCAGCAACCTCGCATACCAGGCGAACCCGGTGCTCCGCATGCCGTTCGGCAACGGGCTCTCGACCACCGGTCTGTGTTTCTTTGGTCAGCTTGGCTTTACCAACCCGTGCGTGACCCGCGGATGGATTGATTTCAACGGCAACCTCAGCCCCGATTGCACGCTGTCGAACCCGCTCACCAACGGCGAATGCCAGCCGATCGACAACCTGGCGTTCGGATCGAACCAGGCGGTCAACCAGATCGATGCCGGCCTGCTCAGCGGGTGGGGCGTGCGTCCGTCGGATTGGTCCTTCGGCGTGTCAGTGCAGCAGGAGCTCTTCCCGCGCGCGTCGGTGGAAGTCGGCTACTTCCGCCGATCGTTCACGCAGTACATGACGAGTGGCGTCGTTACCGACAACCTGGCGGTGTCACCGAACGACGTCGGCACGTTCTACCTGACGGCGCCGGCCGATCCGCGCCTGCCCGGCGGCGGCGGATACCGGGTCGGGCCGCTGTACGACATCAACACGAACAAATTCGGCCAAGTGAACAACCTGGTCAAGGCCACAGGTACAGTGGGCGACGACACGCGTGTCTTCAACGGTGTGGACGTGACGTTCCAGATCCGGAACACGAGGAGCTTCTCCCTCACGGGTGGGACCAGCACGGGCAAGGTGGAGAACAACTTCTGCGCGGTGCGCACGGCCGTCCCGGAGGCCTACCTGCTCAACCCGTACTGCCACGAGGCATCGCCGTGGCAAACCTCGTTCCGCGGCTCCGCCACCTACTCGATTCCCAAGATCGACGTGAACCTCAGCGCGGCGTGGCAGGACAAGCCGAATGTCGGCACCGACCAGATCACGTCGCTCGTGGCCAATTACACGCCCACCCCGGCGGACCTGGCGTCGGCGGCCGCGCAGCTCGGCCGTCCACTCAACAACCCGGCTCCGCAGGTGAACCTGCTTGCGACGGGCCAGGTGTACGGCCCTCGCATCCGTGGGATCGACTTCTCCGTGAAGAAGCGCATCCCAATTGCCGGTCAGCGACTGACCGTCGGCGTGGACATCTACAACCTGATGAACAACAACGTGACGCTCGGCTTCAACCAGACGTTCGTGGCGACGGCACCCGGCGCGACTCCGGCCGGGTCGTGGCCGGGGACGACGACGTACATGAATCCGCGCGTCTTCCGTCTGAACGCCGAGTTCACATTTTAATCAAGCGACGGGCCTGAGGCGGCCCGTCGTCACGCCACGAAGACCCGCGGAGGCGCATGTCTCCGCGGGTAGAATTCCTCTTTCCATGCGGATCAACCCCCACGGGGCGCTTTTGGGTGGCGCGCTACTCCTGGCCGGAGCAGCGCTTGGCGTTGTCTTCCTGCGCTCTGCCGGAATCGGGCTAGTGCCTCCCTTCACGGGCCGCCCAGCGGACACGGGCCGGGCCGTATCGACGTCGGGAGCCGAGTGGTTCGTCGATCGGGCTTCAGAAGCCGGTCTCGACTTCGTCCACTTCAATGGCATGTCCGGCGAACGGTATTACGCCGAGCACATGGGGCCGGGCGTCGCGCTCTTCGATTACGACAACGACCGCGACCTCGACGTCTTCCTTCCACAAGGGCAGATGCTCGGGGCCGGGCGAACGCTCGGTCAGGCCCTCTTCCCGCCCACGGGTCCGCTGCCACTCAAGGGTCGGCTATTTCGGAATGATCTGGAGCTTCATGCCGACGGGACGCGCGTCTTTCGGTTCACGGACGTGACCGACAAGAGCGGCATCAACGCAGACGGGTACGGCATGGGTGTGGCGACAGGAGACTTCGACAACGACGGCTGCGTCGATCTGTATGTGACCGCGCTCGGACGGAACCAGTTGTTTCGCAACAACTGCGACGGCACGTTTACCGACGTGTCGAGGGCGAGCCGCACGGACGACTCCGGCTGGAGCAGCTCGGCAGCCTTCGTGGACTACGACCGCGACGGCTGGCTCGATCTGTTCGTGGCTCATTACTTGAACTACTCGACCGAGTCGAACGTGCGGTGTTTCAGCGTGAACGGTATGGTGGACTACTGCCCTCCCCACGTGTATTCGGCACAGCCCAGTCACCTCTTTCATAACAACCGCGACGGGACCTTTACCGATGTCACGGCCTCGACCGGACTCTCGCGCGAGTTCGGCCCCGCCCTCGGCGTCGTGACCGCCGATTTCAACGGCGACGGGTGGATCGACCTCTACGTGACCAATGACGGCCAGCCCAACCAGTTGTGGATCAATCAGCGCGACGGCACATTCAAGAACACCGCGCTGCTGGCGGGAGTTGCGTTGAGCGCTGAGGGTCAAGCGAAGTCGAGCATGGGGGTGGACGCCGGCGATTTCGACAACGATGGCGACGAGGACATCTTCGTCACCGAGCTGACCGGGCAAGGGAGCGACTTGTACGTCAACGACGGCTCCGGGATTTTCGTCGATGCGAGCGCGCGCTCGCGTGTGCGATTCGCCACGCTGCCGTTCACCGGATTCGGCGCGGCCTGGCTCGACGTCGACAACGACGGGTGGCTGGACGTCTTGGCCGTCAATGGGGCCGTGACGAGCATCGAAGAGCTGGTCCGCGTGAAGAATCCGTTGCCGCTGCACCAGCGGAAACAGTTGCTCCGCAATCTCGGCAACGGACAGTTCGAGGATGCGTCCGGGCGAGCCGGCGCCGTGTTCCGCGTGGCCCGGGTCAGTCGTGGCGCGGCCTTCGGAGATATCGACAACGATGGCGACACCGACGTCGTCGTCGCGAACAACAACGGGCCGGCCGAGCTCTTGATCAATGAGATCGGAAATCGTCGCCATTGGCTCGGGCTGCGGCTCGTTGGCGGTCAGCGCCCCCGCGACATGTTCGGCGCACGGGTCGAGATCATCAGGAAAGACAGGGCGAGCCTGTGGCTGAGGGCGCGCGCCGATGGGAGCTACCTGTCGGCCAACGATCCACGGGCGCTTGCGGGCCTGGGAGACTCGACGGAAGCCCCTCGCGTTCGTGTCCGTTGGCCGGGCGGTCACGCCGAGGAATGGAGTACGGTGCCCATCGATCGCTATTCGACACTGACGGAGGGCCAAGGGAAGTGAAGGCGCTCCGTGGTTGCGCTCTTGCCGCGCTGGTCATCACCGCCGGTTGTTCTTCGAAGCCCCCGACGACGACGCCGAGGCAATCGGCAGCGCCCGATCGGAGCGCGCTCGGTGTCGTCACGCTGCCCGATCTCTCGCGGGTCTCACCCTCGGTCCAGAAGCAGCTGCGCGACGGCTACGCGTCGTTGACGGCGACAATGCAGAACGCGGGCACGACCGATGCCGACCTCGGTAGCGCGTACGGCGACATGGGAAAGCTGCTGATGGCGGCCGAATACCGCGATGTCGCCGCACTCTGTTTCCTGAATGCTCAGATACTTGCACCGACCGAGTTCCAGTGGCCGTATTACCTGGCGCATCTGCACATGTTGCAAGGCGACCCGGCCAACGCCACGAAGGCCTTCGAACGCGCCTTTCAATTGCGGCCCGACGACGTGCCGACGCTCGTGTGGTTGGCGAGCGCGTACCTCGATCACGGTCGGCCTGCGGATGCCGAGCCGCTGCTCACGAAGGCGCTGGCCATCCAGCCGCGCTGGGTTTCGGTCTTGTTCGGTCTCGGACGTGTGGCGCTCGCGAAACAAGAGTACGCACGCGCGGTCGACTACTTCGACCAGGCCCTGTCGCTCGACCCCAAGGCGCTGACGATTCACTACCAATTGGCGATGGCCTATCGCGGCATGGGCGATCTCGCAAACGCCGAAGCGCACCTGCGGCAACGAAATCCCGGCGAGATTCGCCCCCCCGATCCGCTGATGTCGGAGCTGAATGGGCTGGTCGAAAGCGCGGTGGCCTACGAGGTCCGCGGCGCGGCGGCTCTCGACGAGGGCAAGTGGGCTGCTGCTGCGGAATATTTCAAGCGGGGCATGGAATTGGCACCGAACGAGCCTCTACTTCGGCACAAGCTGGGCACGGCGCTGGCGATGAACGGCGATGAGCGCGGAGCTTTCCAGCAGTTCGAGGAGGTCGCGCGGCGATGGCCGAAGTTCGCGAAGGCTCAGTACAGCCTCGGTGTCATGCTGGCGGGAGTTGGTAGACACCGGGAAGCGATCGAGCATCTGTCGGCTGCCGTGAAGAGCGAGCCCAGTTACGTCGAAGCGCAGCTCCAGTTGGCCGAAGCCTTGCGGGCGAGCGGTCATCTGGCGGAGTCGCTGCCGGTGTACGATGAGACGATTCGCCTCGATCCACGGGTTGCGCAAGCTCGCTTGGGCTCCGCGATGGCGCTGGCTGGACTCGGGCGCTACGACGGCGCTCGTGAGCGTCTCACCGAAGCCATGAAGATCCACCCCGACCGGCCGGAATTCGCCGAGATGCTGGGCCGACTGCCCGCCGCACCAGGCCGCAAATGACGATCGCACATTCACTCGCGCTGCGCGACCGATGCGTAGAACGCGCCATGTCGACGTGGATGATACGGCGCATGAAATTGCAGGTTTCAGATTTCAGATTGAGGGTCAAATTGCCGATTGAAATAGAATAAGAGAGTACAGCGGAGGCATCGTACAGATCCGCCTTCTAAATCTGCAATCTGAAATCTACAATCTGCAATTCCAACTATGCCCCAGTTCATCTACACCATGAAGGGTCTCGGGAAGGTCTATCCTCCCGATGCCAAAGTGCTCGAAGACATCTGGCTTTCCTTTCTCCCCGGCGCAAAGATTGGCGTGCTCGGTCTGAACGGCGCCGGGAAGAGTTCGCTTCTCCGCATCATGGCGGGGGAGGATCACGAGTTTCTGGGCGAGGCGTTTCCAGCCGACGGCATCTCGGTCGGCATGCTCCATCAGGAGCCGCGGCTCAATCCGGGGAAGAACGTGCTCGGCAACGTCGAGGAAGCCGTGGCCGAGACCAAAGCGCTCCTCGCACGGTACGATGACGTGAACGCGAAGCTCGGCGAGGATCTGTCGCCCGACGAAATGGAGAAGGTCCTCGACGAGCAATCGCGGATACAGGACAAGATCGACGCCTCGAACGCGTGGGATCTGGATTCCCGTCTCGAGCTGGCGATGGACGCGCTGCGCCTCCCGCCGCCGGACGCGGAGGTCGCCACACTGTCGGGCGGCGAGCGCCGGCGCGTGGCGCTCTGCCGGCTCCTTCTGCAGTCGCCGGATCTGCTGCTGCTCGACGAGCCGACGAACCACCTCGACGCCGAATCGGTCGCCTGGCTGGAGCGCTTTCTCAAGGACTATGCCGGTACGGTCGTCGCCGTCACGCACGATCGCTATTTCCTCGACAACGTGGCCGGATGGATTCTCGAGCTCGATCGCGGCCACGGGATTCCGTGGGAAGGGAACTACTCGTCCTGGCTGGAGCAGAAGCAGAGTCGTCTGCAGCAGGAGGAAAAGGCCGAGACGAGAAAGCAGCGCACGCTCGAACGCGAGCTCGAATGGATTCGCATGTCTCCACGGGCTCGGCAGGCGAAAGGCAAGGCGCGTCTGAATGCCTACGAAGAGCTGCTTCGCGAAGAGTCAGCACAGAAGATTGAGACCGCTGAAATCTACATCGCACCTGGTCCGCGACTGGGCGACGTGGTCGTCGAAGCGAGAAAGCTGCGCAAGGGCTACGGCGACAACCTGCTGATCGAGGATCTCAACTTCACCCTCCCGCGCGGCGGCATCGTCGGCGTCATCGGGCCCAACGGCGCCGGGAAGACCACGTTATTCAGAATGATCACCGGCCAGGAGAAGCCGGATGCCGGCACCTTGAAGATCGGCGATACCGTGAAGATCGGTTATGTCGACCAGAGCCGCGAAGCGCTCGACGCCAACAGGACGGTGTTCGAAGAGATCACCGGCGGCCATGACGAGATCGAGCTTGGCAAACGGAAGGTCGCCTCGCGCGCGTACGTCTCGTGGTTCAACTTCAAGGGCGCCGCCCAACAGCGGAAGGTGGGCTCCCTGTCCGGCGGCGAGCGCAACCGCGTGCATCTCGCCAAGCTCCTGAAACAGGGCAGCAATCTCCTGCTGCTTGACGAGCCAACCAACGATCTCGACGTCGACACGCTGCGCGCGCTTGAGGAGGCGCTCCTCAACTTCGCCGGCTGCGCGGCGATCATCACGCACGACCGCTGGTTCCTCGATCGCATCGCCACGCACATGCTCGCATTCGAGGGCGACAGCGAAGTCGTGTGGTTCGAGGGCAACTACCAGGATTACGAGGTCGACCGCAAACGCCGGCTCGGCGCCGAAGCCGACCATCCGCACCGCATCAAATATCGCAAGCTGACACGATAGGGGCAGGAAGGGCGGGAAGGGCAGGACGGGCGGAAGGGCAGGAAAGAGAAAACCGCAATTCGTTGTGGCCTTGGTGGTTCTGCTGATTATCTTCAGGAGTTGAAATGCGTCGATATGGGCTGACGTGTGCTGCGGCGGTGGCCTTGGTCTGCGGCGTCCACGCTGCCGATCGCACGGAGATCCTGTTCGCGGACGGCCAGATCTTTCCCGAAAGCCTGACGTCCACGAAGAACGGCACGCTGTACTTCGGCAGCCTCGGCCATGACAGCGTCTATCGCGCGACGGCGACGTCGTCGAAGGCCGAGACCTGGATTCAGGCGAAATCGAACGGCCTGCAGACCGTCCTTGGCGTGCTGGCGGACGAGCCCGCAGGCGTTTTGTGGGTGTGTGCGTCGGCGACTGGCGGGCAGGGCGGCGCGCCCGTGGTCGGCGAGACGGCGCTCAAGGCGTTCAACCTGAAAGACGCCTCGTTCAAAGCCAACTACGCGTTTCCCGGCAACGGCCTCTGCACGACATCGCCGTTGCGAAAGACGGCACGGTCTACGCCACCGATACGATCCAGGCGCGCGTGCTGCGGCTCAAGAAGGGCGCGAACGCGCTCGACGTGTGGGCCGCCGATCCGATGCTTCTTGGGACAGCCGACGGCATCGCGCTCCTTGCCGACGGTCGGTCTACGTGAACTCGGTCGGACAAGGGACGCTGCTCCGGATCCCCGTCAAGGCCGACGGATCGGCGGGCGCGATCACCAAGCTGGAAACGTCGCGGCCGCTGATGCAGCCCGACGGCATGCGGTCGGTCGGCAGCAAGACGATGCTGCTGGTCGAAGGCGCGGGCCGTCTGGACGAAGTGACGATCAACGGCAACAAGGCCGAGATCAAGACGCTGAAGGAGGGACTGACCGGTCCTACCGCCGTCACCCTTGCTGGCGGGACGGCGTACGTGGCCGAAGCCAGGCTGAACTACCGGAACGATCCCAAGCTGCGGGATCAGGATCCGGGTCCCTTTCGCGCGATTGGCGTCCCGTACCGAGCGCCCCAGTAGCGAAAGCGGCGCACCTGCCGCGCCAGCCTCCGGTCTCGGGAAGAATATCGCATAGTGCGCGGCACGAAGGAGCCCGAATGCGATTGCCTCTGTTAACCGCCTCGCTGGCGACGGCGGTCTTGGGCCCACTGCTGCACGGTCAGCAGCCGGGCACGTCGCCGAGCTCGGCGGGCGCGCCGTTCAGGATCGAGCGGCTCGATCCCGCGATGGATGAGCTCATTGCGCCCGATGCGAAAATCGAGACGCTCGGCGACCGGTTCGCGCTCACCGAAGGCCCGCTGTGGGTCCCCGCCGAAGCCGGCCGCGCCGGCGAAGGTGGGTACCTGCTCTTCAGCGAGAACGCCGGCAACGTCATCTACAAGTGGGCGCCGAACAAGCCGCTGTCGGTGTTTCTCGAGAAGAGCGGGTTCACCGGCATGGACAACACGAACGTCGGCGCACAGACGGTGGCGGGCCACATCGCGATCGTCCTGATCGGATCGAACGGTCTGGCGCTCGATCCGCAAGGCCGGGTCGTCGTCACGGCGATGAACGACGGTACGGTGTACCGGCTCGAAAAGGACGGCACGCGCACGGTCCTCGCCGATCGCTACGACGGCAAGAAATTCTCGGGCCCGAACGACATCGTCGTCAAGTCGGACGGCGCGGTGTACTTCACCGACACGCCGTGGGGGCTGCGCGGCGCCGAAAAGGATCCGAATCGTGAGATCCCGTTCTACGGGTTCTATAACGGCCGCTCGCTGTGAAGGTGCTCCGACACGAGAGCGCGGCTGAACCGACCGCACGCGAGCGTTTCTGGCGCGAGGCTCGCCTTGCCGCCAGCGTCAATCATCCGCACATCTGTCAGCTGTACCAAATCGGCGAGTCCGACGGACAGCTGTTCATTGCGATGGAGCGGCTTGAGGGCGAACCGCTCGCAGCACGTCTCGGTCGCGGCGCATTGCCAATCACCGAGACCGTGCAGATTGGCCTCGAAGTACTCGCGGCGCTCGATGCGCTGCATCGCCGCGGCATCACGCACCGAGACCTCAAACCGTCCAACGTCTTTCTGACTCCTCACGGTGCGAAAGTGCTCGACTTCGGCGTCTCGCTGGGCCAGACGGGAGACGTGACGCGGCTGCCTCTCACCAGCGCGGGAGCGATCCTGGGCACCCCGAAGTATATGGCTCCCGAACAGGTGCGTGGCGACGTCGTGACCGCCAGTGCCGACCTCTTCGCCATGGGGGCGATTCTGTACGAAATGCTCTCAGGCACGCCCGCATTCGAGGCCGACAGCGTTCACGCGGTATGCTTCAGGATACGCTCGCGCGGCAGATCGTTGAATCGCTGGCACTGCCACTGTCGGGCCGGGAGCGTCGCGCGCTGGGACTGGACGTCCCGTCGAACGCCAGGGCCTACGAGTTCTATTTGCGCGCCAACCCGTTGAGCCATGACTCCGGATCCTGGGAGGTTGCCCGCGATCTGTATCTGCAGTGTCTCCAGGCCGATCCGCGCTACGCGCCAGCGTGGGCTCGACTTGGCCGCGTGTATTACGTCATTGGCAAGTACCGGGGCACGGCCGAGGACTACGCTCGCAGCGAGGGCGCGCTGAATCGTGCGCTCGAACTCAATCCGGATCTGTCCATTGCGGACCGCTTCTATGCGCAGCTCGAGGTCGGGGAGCTCGGTCGGGCGCGGGACGCGATGGTCCGGCTCGTCCGTCGCGCCTCGTCGCGCAGCACCGATCCGGAACTGTTTGCGGCCCTCGTGCCCGCGTGCCGGTACTGCGGCCTGCTGCAGCACTCCCTCGCGGCGTACGAGCGCGCAAAACGCCTTGATCCGAACATCCGGACCATGCGCGCGTGGATTGTTCCATCAGGATGCAAGAGCGTCGATGAGCTGCGGCTCGTCGAGCGCCCGGAACCGACGCCCGGTCCGAGCCAGGTCATCGTGCGGGTCCGCGCGACGTCGCTGAACTACCGCGATCACCTGGTCGCCTCGGGCCACTACTTCGGCGGCACCGTCACGCGCGACACCGTCCCGCTGTCGGATGGCGCGGGCGATGTCCTGGCAGTCGGGGCGGGTGTGTCCCGCTTCAAGCGGGGCCACCGCGTCGCGGCAACCTTCTTCCAGCCCGCCCCTCCAGCGGCGCTCGGCTCTCCGCTCGATGGGATGCTGGCCGAGCAGGTGGTCGTGCACGAAGACGGCCTCGTCATGCTTCCTGATGCCCTCACCTACGGACAAGGCGCCTGCCTGCCCTGTGCCGGAGTGACCGCGTGGCACGCATTGTTTCGTGCCGGTCGACCGATCACCGCAGGGAACACGGTACTGCTGCTTGGCACGGGTGGAGTGTCGATCGCGGCGCTGCAGCTGGCGCGCGCGGCCGGTGCGCGCGTGATCGTCACGTCATCGAGCGACGAAAAGCTCGCGCGTGTACAGGGCATGGGTGCTTCCGACGGGATTAACTACGTCCGCACGCCGGAATGGGCACAGGAAGTGAAACGGCTGACGGGCGGCCGCGGTGTCGACTGCGTTGTCGAGGTGGGCGGGGCGGGTACGCTGGCCCGATCCTTTCAGTCGTTGGCGCGCGGCGGCAAAGTGGCGCTCATCGGATTCCTGGCGGGTCGCGAAGGCGACACCAACCCGTCTCCGTTGATGATGACAGGCGGGAGCCTGCACGGCATCTTCGTCGGCGATCGTGAAATGTTCGAGGAACTGAACCGTGCGATCATCGTCAACCGCATCGTGCCGGTCGTCGATCGCGAATTTTCATTCGACTCGGCGCTGGCGGCCTACAAGCATCACGCGTCGGGCGCGTTTATCGGAAAGATCGTCATCACGGTGTAACCGCGGCACGTGTCTCTCGCGCGTTCTGGAAGGAACTAATCACCGGAGGCTCCATGATCCCGATTCTGATCGCGCTCCTTGCGATGTTGCTGCCTGCGGGCGTTGCCGGCCAGCGCGGCGGCGCGCCGGCCCAGGATCCCAATCTGCCTGACAAACCGGTGGCTGTGTCGGTCTCGGCCATCTCGGCTGAAGTCACCGGGCCCGGCAGCGTATTTGATTCCACGCCTTCGCTTCCCCCAGGCAACGGTTTGGCGCATTTCAGATACGAAGCGAAAGAATATTTCGTCTCCGGAATGGCGAACAAACAGCCGTACAAGACGCGGATCGTCGTGCGCAAGCCGTCGGACCCTACGAAGTTCAGCGGGTTGGTGCTCGCGGAAGCCATGCATCCGAGTGGCGCCGCCCACATGTTTGAGTTCACGTCCACCTACTCGATGGGCTCCGGTCACGCTGCCGTTGAAATCGTGACGGCCGGCCTGGATGTGTTGGTCGCGCACAACAAGGACCGGTACGGCGACCTCAAGGTCGAGCCGGATCAGGTGCCCGAAGTCCTCAGCCAGGTTGGCGCGCTGATAAAGAGCAATCGGAAGGACAGTCCCCTGGCCGGTCTGCCATTGAGGAAGATGGTTCTTGCAGGCACGTCGGCCACTGCGGCCGTGCTGATCCGGTATCTGCCGGCGCACGTGGTGTATCGGACGCCGGACATGAAATTGATCTATGACGGCTTTCTCCCGACTTCCACCGGCGCGACGATACGGCAGGTCGATGTGCCTTTGATTGAGATTCCAACGATGACGGAAGTCAGCACCGGTAACGTGACAGCTCGCCAGGACGGAGACGCCCCTGGCGATCAGTTCAGGGTGTATGAATTTGCCGGGATGGCTCACGTAGACAGCCGCGACAGCGTGAGGTTTCAGCCGGACCCGTGCAAATCTCCGGTCAGCCACTTCCCGCAGCAGGCGTACATGTCCGTCGCGCTCCATCATCTCTTCG
This sequence comes from uncultured Acidobacteriota bacterium, assembly GCA_963789965.1. Taxonomy (GTDB): domain Bacteria; phylum Acidobacteriota; class Vicinamibacteria; order Vicinamibacterales; family CAVVIG01; genus DATLLJ01. The sequence continues at coordinate 269,207 of CAWBMO010000007.1, read as the reverse complement.
AGTGGGTGGACAAGGGCAAAGTGCCACCACGCGCCGACAGAATCCTGCTGGATCGAAACGTGGCGAACGACGGCTCCTTGATGGCGCTCGATGAGCACGGAAACACCCTGGGTGGCATTCGCAACCCGTATGTCGACGTGCCAACGGCGAAACTTGGCGTTCGCAACGAGGCCGCCGTCCCACTCATTCCGAATCCGAGCGCGTGGATCGCGGCCCGCGGAGCGGCGGCCGCCACTCAGATGTGCGGCCTCGCGGGGTACCAGATACCGATCGCGCAGGACCAGCTGAAACGGTTGTACGGCAACAAGAATGCGTACCAGGATCGGGTGAAGCGTCGGCTGGATGCGCTCGAAAAAGCAGGCTGGTCGTTGCCCGTCTACCGGGAGACGATTCTGGCTGACGCCGCCAAGGTGGAGTTCTAGATCTACGCGGCGAGCGCGGAGGAAGGCTCATGATCACTCGGCGCGACATGATGAAGGGTACGGCCGCGTTGGCCGGCGGCTTGGCCCTCCCCGGGACACTCGAAGCAGGCATCGCGTCCGCTGCTCAAGCAGCGTCGAGCGGACCAGCAAGAGGGGTCGATAAGAACGATCTCGCGCTGGTCAACGGCAAGTTTGTGGATGGACGCGGCAACGTGACTACGGCTCTTACGATCAAGAACGGCCGCATCACGAGTATTGGTTCAGCAGCGAAACCTGCCGCCGACCTGACGACCATAGACCTGCGAGGACGGACTGTCGTTCCGGGACTGTTCGATTCACATGTCCACTACGCGAGGGCCGGCGTCAACCCGGGTTATGAGGCGCGCGGTATCGAGCGGGCCTTCTCGATCGTCAGAACTACAGGAGGCCATCGCCGGTCGCGCGAAGACCGTTCCGGCTGGGGCGTTCATCACGTGCATCGGCGGATGGAACCACCTCCAATTCGCGGACGCCCGTCGGCCGACGAAGGCCGACCTGGATGTTGCTGCGCCGGACCACGCCGTCTACATTTCGGGCACTGGCGGCGACACCGGTGCCATCACGAACAGACGCGGTCAGACGCTCCTTACATCCCTTGGAGTGAAGGTCGACGAAGCGACCGGCCGTGTGGTCTCTCCGGATGAAGCGGTTGCCGCGCTTCGAGGAACTCAGACCGTCGATGACCGACGTCGTGCCACCGCTGCACTCAATGCTCACGCAAACCGACTGGGACTGACGGCGGTCAAGAATTCAGGCAATGTCGAGGATCTCGAGCTGACCCTGGAGTTGTGGCGGCGCGGCAACCTGAGCGTTCGCATGCGCCCGACCTTTCCGGCCGGGTCTCCCGCGGAAGCCGAGGCTCGCATCGTGAACAACTTCAGCCAGGAAGGCCGCGCAGTCGGCGACGACATGTTTCGAGTGGTGGGCTTTGGTGAACGAATCGGTGGCATGAACACCACCTCTGACGCCTTCGAGCCCACGGCCCGTGTCGTGGCCAGGCGCCGATGGCCTCTGGAGCAACACTCTTCCACTTCCGCCGAGAATGCGTTTCACCTGGCGGCACTCCAGTCAATCGCGAAGGACCATCCGCTCGGCGATCTTCGCTGGGCGTTGATCCATGTCAATACGATCACGGCGCCGGCACTGAAAGAGCTGATGGGTCTTGGCGTGGGTGTCCTTCCGCATGGCTCCGCGCGTTACCTGGGCACGACGCCAAACGCCGGCCCGCCTTTCCGTCGTATTGTCGACTCCGGGGTGATTGCGGGAGCCGGAACCGATGCCACGAACGTCGCGCCCCTTGACCCATGGCTGGGCCTCTTCTACATGACCACCGGACGAAATCTCGCGGGCCAGCTCGTCAACGATGGCCAGCAGGTGTCACGCGTCGAGGCTCTTCGCATGTACACCGCGGGACCTGCGTACTACACGTTCGACGATCAGGACCTTGGATCCTTCGAAGTGGGCAAGTACGCCGACCTCGCCGTCTTGAGCGAGGACTACCTGACGGTGCCGGACAACAGAATTCGCCGGATTGAATCTGTGCTCACGCTCGTGGGCGGCACCGTTGTGTACGCCGCATCGCCATTTACCGGGCTGTTGCGATGAACGGGTTTCGCCCTTCACGCTGACCTCGACGGCCGTCAGACACATCCCTCAACGCAGTTGCTCTCGCGACACAGCCGGACGGGCTCGGGCGGATGCCCTTTTGCCCCGGGCTCGAAACGATGTCGGATCGATCTTGACATGCTGGGTGTATAAGGGTGCGCCCTTTTGCCGAACCAAAAGGAAATAGAGAGGAGACGCTATGAACAAGCACGTCGTGACGAGCATCGTGTTGGTCGGTTGTTTGGTTGTCGGCGCAGGCACTGCGCGTGGCGGAGACGATGATGACAATGTGCGGCCGATCGGATGTCGGGCGTTGCCTACTCACGCCCAGTTGCGCAGCGCCCTCGAAGCGGCACGCGCACAGGACAATGGCGGGTTCGATCTCGACATGTGGGGGACGATTGTGAACCGCGATGGCCTCGTGTGCGCGGTGGCATTCACCGGGAACAACCGCGGAGACCAGTGGCCTGGGAGTCGAGTCATTTCCGCGCAAAAGGCAAATACAGCCAACGCGTTCAGCCTGCCGGGCCTGGCGCTGTCGACGGCGAATCTGTACAGCGCGGTGCAACCTGGTGGCAGCCTTTTCGGTCTGCAGGAGAGCAATCCGGTCGATCATGACGTGGCTTACCGGGGCAGCGCCTCCAATTTTGGCCGCGCCGACGATCCGATGGTGGGAGGGAGAATCGGCGGCGTGAACGTGTTTGGCGGCGGGCTGGGTCTCTATAACGAGTCCGGGCGGCTCCTCGGCGGCATAGGCGTGAGCGGCGACACGTCGTGCGCGGACCACAACATCGCATGGCTGACGCGCCACAGTCTGGACCTCGATTTCGTGCCCGCCGGCGTCGCAGCGATTTTCGCCGGTGACCCCACTCACAAGGACAACATCATTTTCGACATCACGCCCCAGGGCGGGCAGATGCCGGGCATCAGCGCCTCCGGATTCGGTCACCCCCATTGCGGTCCGTATTCGCCGGCCAGCGAAACTGCACTCGCAGCAGGCCTCCCGCCGACGCAATAACCCGTTCGACGGCCGTCGGATTCGCGTTGCCAGCGGATCCGACGGTGCCATTTTCGGCCTGCAGTCAGGCCGCCCCCTCGCCCTAACGAACCGCCCGCCCGCCCCAGCCGTCTTGCTAGGATGAATGCGATCCCATGCATGAACGCGCGGACCGGCTGGTTGGCGGCTTCGTAGGCGTGGATCTCGACCTGGAACGCGAGTTCGAGGCCCGCCTGGTCGAGTCGTCAACGCTGGCGTTCCGGGTCGCCTACAGCGTCCTGCGGCATCGCGAGGATGCCGAGGACGTCGCGCAGGAAGCCTTCGCGAAGGCCTATCGAAACTTCCGGCAGCTCCGCGATCGGGACCGCTTCCGCGCCTGGCTCGCGCGGATGACATGGCGGCTGGCCATCGATCGCTACCGCGCGACACGCCGCCACCCGACAGTCGAATTGGACCCGAATGACCCCAGCGGACCGACCACCGCGGAAACCGTTGCGGCGCGCGACCGCTCGGAACAGCTGTGGCGCGCGATCGATGCGCTGCCCGAGAAGCTCAGGCTCGTTGTCGTGCTCGCGAATATGGAAGGGCACGACGTGAAGGAAGTGGCGGCCCTGCTGGGATTGCCGCAAGGCACCGTGAAGTCGCGGTTGTTCTCGGCCCGTCAACGTTTGAAGGAGCAGTTGCAATGGACCCTCAGCGATCGGGCGCGCTAATCGATCCGGACATCGACCGCGCGCTTTCGGCAGCGCTGGCCGTGGAGCCGTCGGCGGAGTTTCTCGCGCGCGTGCGCACGCGGATCGCCAGCGAGCCTGAACCATCGGCCTGGCGGTTTCCATGGACGCTTGCGGCAGTCGGCGCGATGGCGCTGGCGCTCGTGAGCGCCGTGGGTGTGCTGCACATGAATCAGGCGATGCCTCCGCCCGAAACCGTTCTCGAGCCGCTGCCGTCAAGGGCGCTCGTGTTTGCGTCGCTCTCGCTCATGCCGGCAATGGTTCCCAATGTGGTGTCCGGCTTTAACCGGACAAAAGGCGCCGGCCGGACCAGGCGAACCGTGACGGCTGATGTGGTGCGGACGGAGCCCGAAGTGCTTATCGATGCCGGCGAGGCCGCCGCGTTGCGGCGTCTGTTCAACCGCTCGAGCGAAGGCCGCATCGACCTTCGGGCATTCGAAGAAATCGAAGAAACTCCGCAGATCACTGCGGCGTTGCCAGTGGCGAATGATATTGAAATCGCGCCGATTACGATTGAACCTCTCGCGCCAGTGAATCCAGAAGGAGCACGTCAGTGATGAAAGCTCTCAGAACGCTCGGCTCGGCGACTCTCATTGCGGCGGCGTTCGGTGGCCCGGTGGCTGCGCAGGAACCACCAGGATTCCCGTTCCCGGTGACACCCCCACAGCCGGTGACAAAGAACTTGGTGGCGCTCAAAGTGCAGGTGGTCCTCTCGCGATATCAAGGCGAGAAGAAGCTCAGCAGCCTGCCTTATACGTTGTCCGTGAACAACGATCACATGCAGGCGAGACTGCGGATGGGCAGCAAAGTTGCCGTGCTGTCGGCGCCGAGGCCGGCCGAGGACAAGAACGTACCCCCTGGGTCCTTTACCTACCAGGATGTCGGCACCAATATCGATTGCTTTGCGCTCAGCACCGATGATGGCCGATTCCGGATCGAAATCACGATTCAGGACACCTCGGTGTACTCGCAAGGGCAGCCCAGTCCGCAGGGTGAGCCGCCCACGTTAAAGGACATACCGACATTCCGGACATTCACGTCGTCCCAAACGCTGATCCTCAAGGATGGTCAGACGACTCAGTTCACCACAGCGACCGACAGGGTGAGCGGGGAAGTCACGAAGGTCGACGTCACGCTGACGGTGGTGAAGTAACCTGTCCCGTACGTAGTGTCCGGCTTTCCTGGCCCGCCGTAGCCGCGTAGCGGCGAAGGCGGCAGCCGGACCTCGAATTCGGAGGCTCCATGGTTCACAGACGCGCAGTGCTTACCGGAACGATGCTCGGCGGCGCGCTTTCGGCGTTGACGATGCCGGCCGAAGCGGCCGGCAGTCAGACGGCCGGGCCAGCCTCTGATCGACTGCTGGAAGAGGTCGCCAAGGCGGTTCGTACCGTTCGCGATGAAATCGAGCGCCAGTACACGTTCTGGGAAATTGAAGCCGTGCGCGATCAGGCGCGAACCTTTCTCAGAGCGAATGGGAAGTTTCCCGACTTCATCGAGGTCGGCAGCGACGTGTGGCAGCGGGTGTACGACTGGCACGTGCGATTTCAGCAGCCAATCGCTCTCGGCCGGACCGGGGATGGCCGCTACACGATCCTTCTGCTGGCCACCAACGTCGTCATGCGGCCCGACCTGGCGGCTGGATTCATCGGCGTGGGCTATGACCTCCGTTGACGGTCCGGCTGCCGCCTTCGCCGCTACGCGGCTACGGCGGGCCAGGAAAGCCGGACACTACGATCGTCACGACGATGACGACCGCGCAGCGAGGGCCGCTTCAACGGCGGCTGGAATGATGACCGTCACGTCGCCTTCCAGGCGGAGGGTCACGGACGGGTGATGGTCGTGCTCGCTCGCACCTCGATTGACGATGATGTAGGGAGTGCCACGCTCAGCGGCCAGCAGCGGAATCGAGGCCGCCGGATAGACCGAAAGGGTCGATCCGAGCGCGAGTACCAGATCGGCCTCGAGCGCAGCGGCGGCTGCTCGCTGCAGATCGGCCGCGCGAAGCGATTGGCCGAAGCTGATGGTGGCCGGCTTCAGGATTCCCCCGCAGGCGCAGGAAGGTGGACGTCTCGTCATCTTGAAGCGCGTGAAGTGAGGATCCGGGTCGCTTGTGGCATGGCACGTTTGGCATTCGACGAGCAGATCCGTGCCGTGCAGCTCGATGAGTGCACCCTCTGACGTGCCGGCGCGACGATGCAGGCCATCGACGTTCTGCGTCACGACCGAGACCACTTTGCCAGCTCGTTCGAGCGCGACGATGGCGTGATGAACCGGGTTCGGCCGCGCGTGCTGATAGATCTCCCAGGTTTCCAGCTTGAAATCCCAGTACTCCACCCGGGCGGCTTCCGACGCGAGGAAGTCGTCGTAGTACACAGGACGGCGGCGCCTCCACACGCCATCAGGGCCGCGGAAGTCCGGAATGCCGCTGGCGGTCGACACGCCGGCTCCTGAGACGATCAAAATGCGCTGGGCTGTTTGCAGCCATTCGACCAGGCGTCGGTCGCCCACGATTCACAATATCATCGTGACTGCCGACTGCCGACTGCCGACTGCCGACTGCCGACTGCCGACCGTTCTGGGGCCACGGTGAAGTCGACTAAACTCTGAGTTGAAGGGACACGCATGAAAACGCGGCTCCTCAGCGCGGTCCTGGCGGGGGGGGTCAGCTTTTGGATTCCTGGTGCGGCGCGGGGGCAGGGCCCTGTCCAGATTCTGGGAGCGCCCATGCCAGCACAGGTACAGGACCCACAACCCGACCGGGACAGCGATCGCAAGCAGCTCGGTGAACGGGCTCAGGCAAGGCGCCGCGGCGCCCGGCCTCGTGATGCGTCTGGCGGCTCGAGAGCCTCGCGAGTCCCGGCAGACGTTGTTCCGGCCCTCCCTCCCTGTCCTGTGACCATGGTCCTGATCGCGCCGTTCGGCCATGACTGCGTCGTGAGTTTGAGCTTCCCGCCGGCGTTCTGGGTCGGCTACGCCGAGTGGCCATCTCCTCCCGCGCGATTGTCGCGTCGGGACGCGATCGGCCTGCTGCGGTTGCAAGTGACACCGCAGACGGCCCACGTTTACGTTGACGGCTACTACACGGCTACCGTCGGCACTCTCGACCTTGTGGCCGGTCCGCACCGCATCGAGATCAAAGCACCCTTTTACGAGCCGCTCAGCTTCGAGGTCAACATCGCGCCGAACGAGACGATCACCTACGAGGGCGATCTCCAGCCCGTCTCCTTTGAGCCTTACGTGCCGGCCAAGGCCGGCACTTCTAAGACGTTTTACGTGATTCCGGGATGCTATGCGGGCGATCGGCCGCCGCAGAGCATCGTTCTCCCCCGCGGGTGTGACATCGGTCGGCTGCATTCGTATTAACGTCACACCATTTCTTGACGTAGTCGATCAGCGAGAGTAAAACCAGCAGGTTGGAGGTTTGATGAACCGTCGATTCCACCTCAGTCGATTGCCTGGTGCGGCTGCCGTTGTCTTGCTACTCAGCGCCGGCCTTGCTGTCCGCGCCCAGCAGCCCGCGGTTTCCGATCCGGACCGCTGGGAAGCGACCATCAAGGCGTTTGAAGAACAGGACCGCAAGACCCCGCCGCCCAAGGGGGAGATCGTCTTCACCGGGGCGTCGAGCATCGTGCGATGGAATCTGCCCGAGTCTTTTCCCGATTTGAAAGTCATCAATCGCGGATTCGGCGGGTCCGAAATGGTTGACGCCGCGCGTTATGCGTCACGTATCGTCGTACCCTACTCACCTCGCATCGTCGTGCTGTATTCGGGAGACAACGACATCGGCCGAGGTGTGACGCCGGCCAAAGTCGAAGCCGACTTCGAGCGATTCGTCCAGGTCGTGCACGGCGCGGTGCCGCAGGCGCGCATCGTGGTGATCGGCGTGAAGCCCAGCATTCTTCGATGGGCGGTGTACGACAACATGAAGAAGGCCAATGCGTTGATGCGCGCGTATATCGACACGCACAAGGGCCTTGAATACGTGGAAGTGGGTCCGCCGATGCTCGGTGCAGATGGCAAGCCACGACCAGAGCTCTTCGTTCAGGACGGACTGCACCTGACACCCGAAGGGTACAAGCTCTGGACCGCGCTGCTGCGACCGCACCTGAAGTAACACTGAGAGTTCGATGACAGCAAAAAGAGCGGTTCTGTTTGTGGCGCTGGCCATCGCCGTGTGGGTGGCCACCGGCGCCGCACAATCGCCGAATGCGTTCGGGACCCCTTCGGCCGACAAGCCGAATCCCGGCGGCGCGATTCCCGCCGTGCCGGGATCGCGCGCGCAAGGCTGGTTGGGCCAGGGGCGCTCGGAGGTGCTCGCACGTCACGGCGTGGTCGCCACGAGCGATCCTCTGGCGGCCCAGGCCGGTCTGGACATCCTACGTCAGGGCGGCAACGCGATCGACGCCGCGGTCGCGACAGGCGCCGTGCTCGATGTCACGTCGCAGAACGATACCGGGATTGGCGGCGATCTCTTCGCGATCATCTGGTCGGCCAGGGACAAGAAGCTGTACGCGCTCAACTCGGGCGGATGGGCGCCCGCGGAATGGACGCCGCAGTTCTTCACCGACAAGCTCGGCGTGCGGAGTGTCCCGGGCAGCGGTGTGAACGCGGCGACTGTGCCCGGCGCGATCTCCGGCTATGACGCGATGTTGAAGCGTTTTGGCACGATGACGTTCAAGGACACCTTCGAACGCGCTGCGCGGGTCGCCGAGGAGGGCTGGGGCCAGGCTGAGCGCCGCCACTCGGACCTTCGCAGCGCCGTAAACGGGCTTCGCGCTGACCCGGACTCGAGGCAGACCTTCCTGATCGGCGACCAGGCGCCGGATCTGTACAGCGTCATCCGCAATCCGGGGCTGGCGAAGGCGCTCCGACTCCTCCAGACCCAGGGCCGTGACGCCTTCTACCGCGGCGACATCGCGGCCGCGATTGTGGCCAAGGTGCGGGCGAACGGCGGCGTGATGAGCCGAAGCGATCTCGCGGAGTTCGAGTCGGAATGGGTGGAGCCGATCTCGACCACCTATCACGGCTACGACGTGTTCGAACTCCCGCCGCCGGGACAGGGTTTTGCGGCGCTGGAGATGTTGAATGTCCTCGAGGTCTGCGTTCCGAAGCTCGGGATGAGTCTCGCGGCCCTGGGGCCTTCACACCCGATGTACTGGCACCTGATGGTCGAGGCGAAAAAACTCGCGTACACGGATCTCCTGTCCCGTAACGCCGACCCGCGCTTTGCGTCGGTGCCTGTGAAAGAGCTGCTCTCGAAATCCTACGCCGCGACCTTGTGCAGCAAGATCAACCCGAACGTCGCCTCGAAGCCCGGCGTTGCCGGCGGCACCGACGGCGGCACGATCTATCTGACGACCGCGGATCGCTGGGGCAACATGGTGTCGCTGATCCACAGCGTGTTCAGCGTGTACGGCAGCCGCGCGACCGTCGCTCCGTACGGCTTCGTGCTTCATAACCGCGGCTCCGCCTTCTCTCTCGATCCGAAGAGCCCGAACGTGGTCGCGCCTCACAAACGGCCGTTCCACACCATCATCGCCGGCTTCGTGATGAAGGACGGCCGGCCGCTCATGACATTCGGGAACATGGGAGGGAGCGTTCAGCCCGAGACGCACGCCCAGCACATGGTCAACATGATCGATCTGGGGATGAACGTGCAGATGACGACGGACGCCGCGCGATTTACCCACAACCAGGACGGGAACGTCCTGTCGCTCGAGACAAATCTCTTCAACCTGGTTGGCGCCGACCTGCGCGCGAAGGGACACGACGTTCGAGCGGTGACGGGCGGATCGGTCGGCGGCTATCAGGGCATTTTGTTTGCCCGTGATCCGAGATTACCAGAGCCTTCTTTCGATCGACGAAGCATCACCGAGGACATGCCCGTGAACGGCGTGTATCGCGCGGGGTCCGACCATCGCAAAGACGGTCAGGCGGTCGGTTGGTGAACTCAATTCACCGGACCTTGGTCCTGAAATAGTCGATCGTCTTGACGAGGCCCTCTTCGAGCGGCACCTTCGGTTCCCACCGGAGCAGCGTGCGCGCTCGCGTGATGTCGGGCTGACGGACTTTCGGGTCGTCTGTCGGCAGTGGATTGTGGATGATCTTGCTCGTCGAGCCGGTCATCCGGATGATCGTCCGCGCGATTTCCTCGATCGTCGTCTCCCGCGGATTCCCGATGTTCACCGGGTCGTTGACGTCTGAGAGCATCAGCTTGATGATGCCGTCGACGAGATCCGTAATATAGGTGAAGCTCCTGGTCTGCGTGCCGTCGCCGAATACGGTGACGTCCTGGTTGCGGAGCGCCTGCGAGATGAAGGCCGGCACCGCCCGGCCGTCGTTGATGCGCATGCGGGGTCCGTACGTGTTGAAGATGCGCACGATCTTCGTGTCGAGGCCATGATAGCGGTGATAAGCCACCGTCATCGCTTCAGCAAACCGCTTCGCTTCGTCGTACACGCCGCGCGGGCCGATCGGGTTGACGTTGCCCCAGTACGATTCCTTCTGCGGATGCTCCAGCGGATCGCCGTAGACCTCGGATGTCGAGGCGAGAACGAACCGCGATCCCTTGGCCTTCGCCAGCCCGAGCGCCTTGTGCGTGCCAAGCGCGCCGACTTTCAGTGTCGGGATCGGCAGTTCGAGATAATCAATGGGGCTCGCCGGGCTCGCCCAATGCAGCACGTAGTCAACCGGACCTTCCACGTACATGTAGTTGGTGACGTCGTGCTTGATGAAGGTGAAGTCGCGGTTCTGGAGGTGCGAGATGTTGGCGGTGTCGCCCGTCAGCAGGTTGTCGATCCCGATGACCGTGTAGTCGCGGTCCAGCAGTGTTTCCGCAAGGTGCGAGCCGATGAATCCGGCGGCTCCTGTGATGACGACGCGTGGTTTCATAGGTGTTGTGATGAATGTGGTCATCGAGTCATCTGGTTATCTAGTCATTGATTGGCAAATTGATTGGCAAATCGATCAATCAATGACCAAATGACCAGATAACCAGATGACCAGATTCACGAATCAGTATGCGTGTTTGTGGAAGAAGCCTTTGACGAGCGTCAGCCACATGATCTTCAGGTCGAGGCGTACCGACCAGTTTTCGATGTAGTACAAATCGTACTCGATACGCTTCTCGAGCGGCGTGTTGCCGCGCCAGCCGTTGACCTGCGCCCATCCCGTCAACCCGGCCTTGACCTTGTGGCGAAGCATGTACGAGGGGATGCGGTGCCGGAACTGCTCGACGAAATGCGGCCGTTCCGGACGGGGGCCGACGATGGACATGTCGCCGCGGAGGACGTTCCATAATTGGGGCAGCTCGTCGATGTTCGACCGTCGCAGGAAGCGGCCGAGCGGCGTCACCCGGGGATCGTCAGGCTTGGTCCACACGGGTCCGGTCTCGCGCTCCGCATCGTCGTACATCGATCGGAACTTGACGATCGTGAACGGCTTGCCGTCCAGGCCGGTGCGCTCCTGACGATAGAACACCGGCCCCCTGGAGGTCAGCCGCACGATCAGCGCAATGACCCCGAGCGGAATGGTCAGCAGGGCGAGGCCTCCACCGGACAGGACAATGTCGAGCCCGCGCTTGACGAGGGTGTTGAATCCCTGGAGCGGGACGTCGTTGATATTGATGACCGGCACGCCGTCGAGATCTTCGAGCCGCGCCCGCAGCGCGATGACCTGCAGCAGATCGGGCACCACTTTGACGTCGACGCACTCGCGGCTCGTGCTCTCGATGAGCTCCAGCATCTGCAGGTGCTGTTCGGGCGGCAGTGCGACGTACAAGTGGTCAATCGATTCACGGACCGCAATCTCGGACGCTTCCTCGATCGTACCGAGCAGCGGCAGTCCGCGGTACCCCAGGTGATCGCCTGAGGCCTTGACGTCCACGAAGCCGATGATCTGGTAGCCAAGCTCGCGGTGTTCGAGAATCTTGTCGGCGACGAGTCGTCCAAGCTCTCCCGAGCCGGCGATCAAAATCCGCTTGAGGCCGATGCCGGCGCGCCAGCGGCGCTCGAGGACTTCGCGCACGAGCTCGCGCGAGGCGTACGTCAACAGCACGTTCAGGAAGAGGAAGATGGCCCAGACCACCTGCGACACCTCGAACAGCCCGCGCTGCCTGGCGGCGCTGCCGGCGAAGTATGTCTGCGTATACAGAGTGGCCACGATGCCGAAGACGACCGAGAGGATGCTGCCGACGAACACGTTGAAGAAGTCATCGACGCGCGATCGCCCACGCCGCAGACGGTACAGGCCCTGCAGCTGAAAGCTGAGCGGCACGAGCGCGGCCACGAACGGCGCCACAATCAGATACTGCTCGAGCGGCGGAACACCTTTGGGGGCGGGAATCAGCCCGGTGTGGAAACGCAACGCGTAGGCAATGATGAAGGCCGACACACCGAGCAGCGAGTCGCTCAGAACATGAACGAGGACGAGCAACCGGTTGTGCCGGTTCACCATGCCATGGTCTCCGCCGTCCGTGTGGCTGAGGCGGTCAGCGTTTCGCGCACGATGGCTTCCATCTCGCTGGCGAAGCGGGCGCGTCCGAACCGTTCGGCATGGCGCCGGATGGCGGTCGAATCAAACGGGCGGTCCATCGCGCGGCGGAGGGCGTCGGCAAACGCGGCGGGGGTGGCCTCGTCGACGAGAAGTCCCGTTTCCCCCGGGATCACCGTGTCAAGCGCCCCGCCCCGCGCGTACGCGACGACCGGGCGGCCGCACGCCTGTGCTTCAACCGGCACGATGCCGAAATCCTCTTCTCCCGGGAGCATCACGACCGCGGCGCGGCGATACAGCTCGCGCACCTCGTCGTTACTGCGGCGTCCGAGAAACAGCACATCACCGTGTCCACCTCGTCCATCCTGGGCGTGTCGCTCGAGCCTGGCGCGATCGGGTCCATCCCCGACAATCTTCAACGGCACGCCAGCGAGGCGACAGGCATCAATCGCGAGATCGAGCCGTTTGTAGGGCACCAGTGCCGACACCACCAACGCATGTCGCCCGGGAACAGGGTTTCCCGACGCGGCAGCCTCGCTTGGAACCTCAACGGCCGTATCGGGATGGAAAAACTCAGTGTCGACCGGTGGATATACCACAGTCGCCTCGCGATTATAGTATCGGCGGATCCTGCCCGCAACATAATGAGAGATAGCGACATAGCGGTTCGCGCGAACGGCCGTTTCCCGGTCCCAGCGCGCCAGCCGTGCCATCAGAACGCGCATGGCGGCACTGGCTGGCCGCCCGAGGCGTTCGGGTCCGAAATAGGCATCGAACTGATCCCAGGCGTACCGCATCGGCGTGAGGCAGTAGCAGATATGGACGGCCCCGGGCCCCGCAAGCGCCGATTTTGCGACGCAGTGGCTCGTGCTGAGGACGAGATCGAATCCCGTGAGGTCGAACTGCTCGATGAGCTTCGGGAACAGCGGAAGGCACTCGCGGTAGTAACGCCCGATGCCGGGAAGGTGCTGAAGCGCCGAGGTGTGAATCGTCAGACGCTCGATGGTCCGCGACACGGAGCCGCGGACATGAAGCAGCGTGAACAGTTCGGCGTCCGGATAGCGCTCGCACAGCACCTCGAGCACTTTCTCGCCGCCACGCATGCCGGTCAGCCAGTCGTGGACGAGGGCGACTCTCACGACGCTCGAGCCAGCGCTGTGGGTGCCTGGGCCGCCTCCCCGTAGATTTCACGCACACGCCGCACCGACGCTTCCCAGGAGAACTGTCGTGCGCGCGCGAGCCCTTTCGCCCGAAGATCGCGGCGCAACGCTTCGTCACAGAGCACGCGCTCGATGCCGTCGGCGATCGCTTCAGGATGATACGGATCGACCAGGACCGCGGCGTCGCCCGCCACCTCAGGCAGCGACGAGACGTTGGAGGTGACGACCGGCGTTCCGCTTGCCATGGCCTCGAGCGGTGGAAGACCGAAGCCCTCGTACAGCGAGGGAAAGACGAATACGCCGGCAAGCCGGTACATGACGGCCAGCGTCTCTTCCGGCAGGTAGCCGAGGAACCGGACGTACTTGTGAAGCTGGTGATGGTGCACCGCCCGGCGGAGCGCAGCGTACCTGGAGATCTCATCGCCGATGAGTACCAGCTTCAGATGTTCGAGCCCACGCTTCCGAACGAGATCGAATGCGTCGATCAGCCGCTCGAGATTCTTGTGCGGCTTGACGTTGCCGGCGTACAAGACGAACGCGTCCTGGAGCTGGTAGCGCTCACGTACGCGACTCATGTCCTCTTCGCGCGGCTCGATGCCGAACCGCTCGTCGTAGGCGTTGTAGATGACGTCGATCTTGTCGGCCGGGACGTCGACGAATCGCAGGATGTCCCGCTTCGAGCTTTCAGATACCGTGAGCACGCGCGTCGCGCGCCGCGAGGCGAGCGTAATCGACGCGCGGGCGTAGGTCAGAGCCGCACGGCTCGGCAGATATTGCGGGAACATCAGGTGGATGCAGTCGTGGATCGTCACAACCGAACGGCACATGACAAGCGGAGGCAGCACGTAGTGAGGTGCGTGAAACAGCGTGACCCGCTCGCGTCGGAGCGCGAGCGGGATTCGGATCTGCTCGGCGAACGAGTAGTTCGCGGCGGTTTCAGGCACGGCACGGAAGTTTTCGCCGAGCGATCCGAGCGCGTCGCAGTCCGCCGGGCGGGCCAGGATAACGTACTCGGTGTCTCGATCGAGGCGCGCGAGGTGCCGCAGGAGGTTGCGGATGTACGTGCCGATGCCGAAATCGTGCAGCTTGCGGGCGTCAATGCCGATTCGCACGGGGGTAATGATACCTGTTGGCTCAGGGCTTATGGCGCTACGGCTGTAAGTCTTGAGCCTTGAGCCCTAAGCCTCAGGCCTTTACCGGCTCCACCCCGCGTAGTCGAGCCTGTACTTCCTGAGCACGTCGCGTCGGGTGCCGGGATAGATATCGGCCGTTCGCGCCGCTTCGTCGGCGGCAGCCACCGCCTGCTGAATATCGGTCGCCCGGCGGCGGAAGTCGTCGAAGTACTGACCGCAGCCCGATGCCACCACGCCCTGCATCGCTCGCTGGTCCCAGAGCGCAAACCACGGCCGGTCGAAGGCGCCGACGATGCGGCCCTGGTAGCACTGGGCGGTGAACGACTTCCATTGGCCGTCAAGTTCGTCGGCCCGCCGCGACAGTTGACCGATCGCCTCGTCGTACGCGCGTGTCGCGTCGGTGCGGCGTTGATCGGTCGGCGAGGTGACGGCGGGCGACAGCGCCTGATATTCCGTGGATCCCGTCGGTGCGCCCGGGGAGTCGACGTGGCCTGCCAGCACGGCCCGCGCGTGATCGACCGCCACGGCAAACGCGAGTCCATCGTTGCCGACATATCCAGACTTGATGATGCCGATGACAGCGCCGTTCCTGGTAAGCAGCGGCCCGCCGCTGTTACCCGGATTGATCGCCGCGTCGGTCTGAACCAGCGTGGCCCCTCCCACTTCGCGCAGGCCGCTGACGATGCCGCGGCTGACGGTGTTTTGGAGGAATCCGAGCGGCGTCCCGATGGCGATCACTTCCTCTCCGACGCGAACGCTGGCTGTCGTACCAAGCTGAAGAACGGCTTGTTTGGACATGACCGCGGAGACCTTCAACACGGCAATATCAAACGCCGGCGACGTGGTCTGCACGCGCGCCGTCGTGGTCGTGCCATTCGTCTGTCTGACATTGACCGTCGAGTCGGTGCCGACCACGTGAACGTTGGTGATGATGGTGTCAGGCGTTACGAAGAAGCCGCTGCCGCGAGACGAAGGCGTTTGGATGGTGACGACTGCGGGCATCGCGCGGCTGATCAGATCCTCGAGCGCCGGAAACGCGTTCGCGGCTTCAAGTGCCGTGGCGAACGCGGCTTCAGGCGCTTTGACGCCGAGATCTTGCGGAAGGGGCGCAGACGGCGGCGTGGTACTGGGGGGCGGCACGGCGGCCGCCGGCTCGTCCGTGACAGGCGAAGCGGTGGAGATCGTTGAGATGCCGAGCGGTGATGGTGCGGTCTGCCGGCTATTCATCCACCAGACGGTCCCGACAATCGCCACGGTTGCCACCGCGAGCAATCCCGCCACTTGGGCGAGGATGGAACCCGCCGACGTCCGTCGCTCGGTCATACCAGTCTTTTCGGGACAAGAAGGCTCAGGGCTTATGGCTCAAGGCTCACGGCGCAAGGTATGGGGCCGCTTAAGCCATGAGCCCTAAGCCTTGAGCCTTCTTAGAGTTGCGTCCGTCCTTCAGTGGCAGGACCCGGTTCCAGAGTCACCCGCTCCCGAAGCCGCGATGAATTCCCACTGGTAGGTTTCCGCGCTCAACGTGAGCTTGAGTACCCCAAAAGCTTTGATGCGTACTTCGCTGTTCGCGCTGATTTTGACCGGGTCGTACAGTGGAGCGCCGCCCGTCCCAGCGGTGAACTGACGGATACCGCGGAGGGGATCGGGAAACCCGTCTGGATCTTGCAGCGCGAACCGTTCGTACATGTGATCGTGCCCGTTCACGATGATGTCGACGCCGGCCGCGTAGAGCATGCGCCAGAACTCGCGCATTTCGGTATTGTTGCCGTTCGGCCCCGAGGTAAAGAGCGGATGGTGCCAGTAGGCGATGCTGCATTTCGTCTGGCTCGATCCGAGATCCGCCCGGAGCCATTGGCCCTGTGCGGAGCTCTGGCCGACCGCGACGTTGCTGTTCAGCGAAATCGCGTGCCAGGCGCCCAGGGGGAAACTGTAATAGCCCAGCCCTGCGGGGCCGGCAAGCGCTCCGAAGTACGCGAAGTACGGCGCCGCCCCGGGCGAGAGGTATTCATGATTCCCTGGCGTTGGTCGCGTTCGGAATTTCTGTCGGCCCCACGTCGGATCGTAGCAATCCCGGTATTCCTGAGCGGTGCCCTCAAGGTACGCGTTGTCCCCGGCGGCAAACACCGTCCCACCGATGCCGTCCAGCAGCCTGGCGGTCGCCTCGGTGCCGGACGAACCGCACACGGCGATGTCGCCGGCTCCCACGAACACCTCTGATGCCACCGGCGGAGGGACGGTCGGGAGGGGCGACGTCGGTGGGACCGGACCAGGGGTCGGAGATCCGGTCGGCTCGGTCAGCGTTCCACTACAGTACAGACCAAACAGGCAGGTCACCACAATGCCAGCCAGCGTCATCACGCGTTTGGTCGATGCGCTGATCACTGTGCTGCCACACTAATCTAGAACCGCACGATCGCCGCAAGTTGGAGTCGCTCCTTCGGAAACGCGGACACGGGTTTCGCGTACAGCGGCGACAAGAGCGCCCCCACGTATTCGTCGAAGTTGGTCGTGTTGAAGGCGTTGAACGCCTCCACACGAGCCTCGATCGTCGTCGTACCTAAGCGGAAACGCCTGACAACGGCAAGATCAACGTTGGAAAACGGCTCGGTCTTGCCCGTATTCCGGCCATCCGGTCGGGCGTCGTTCTGCGTCGTCCCATTCCGGTCGTCGCCCCACGTGATCGTGTACGGACGGTTGCTCCGGAAGGTCCCGATCCCGGAGATCGACCACCCGCCCAGGAAACGTCCCTCCAACGGCAGTTCCCAAGTGAGCGCCGCCGCCAGATTGTGCCTCACGTCGGTATCGGCCCGAGCCTTTTCGGCTCCGATGTTCCGGCTGTCCTCAGGCAACTGGTAGTTCGCCATGTCCTCGGCATGAGAAAGCGTGTAGGACATCATGGCCTGCAAGCGTCCGGTCGAACGGGTTGCTCTGATCTGCAGCGCGTGGTACCAGCTCTCTCCCAGGTTGCCGAGCGTCATGATCTTCCGGTACCCGTTCGGCACCGGCACGAGCGGTCGCGTCCGGTCGGCATCCGCCACGCTCCGCGCCGCCGGCTTCGGATTGGAGGCCGGCGCGTTGGCATCCGTGAGGCTCATGAGGCTGCGTCCGTTGAGGTAGACATAGTCGGCGGCAACGACGAGGTTTCTGAACAGCGTGTGTTCAACGCCCCCCGTCACCTGGATTGAATACGGGTTATGGAACGTGGGATCCGCGCGGTGGATGTCGCGCGGTGGCAGCACGACTCCGGGCGAGAAGGTGGGCAGGACGTGCGGAAACGTGGGGAACAGCGGCGAACCCGGTGAAAGGGAGAGCGCGATCGTGCCATCGGGTCCCTCGAGTTGGACCCTGTTGATGTAGAAGAGCAACTGCTGCTGTGTGTAGAGGCCCACACCACCTCGAACCACCATTCGACCCAGGCCGTTCGGATCCCACGCGATGCCGAGCCGCGGTTGGAGATTGTTTTTGTCTGAGGGCACCAGGTAATTGCGTACGTTGCTCACCGCCTCGACGTCGTAGCGCAGCCCAAGGTTCAGGGTCAGTCGCGGATGGATCTTCCAGTCTGCTTGAACGAAGCCGAACGCCGAAAGGCTGCGGGGGTCGGCGGTGGCGGCTCCCTCAGTAGGCACGAGGCCCTGAATGAAGAGGAAAGGCGTCGGAAAGACGTCCGGACTTCCTCCAAAGAAGTAGGCGCCACGACCGTAGTTCAGAAACGTATTGTGGGCCCGGACTTGCTTGAACCCGCCGCCGACCTTGAGAACAGCGGACCCCCACGAAGTCGAGAGCGTGTCGGCGGCTTCCCACGTGTCTTCCGGGTCGGCCCCAAAACCCAGCGGTCCAAGTGCTCCACCTTCCTGTGAATAGCCCGCCCGGGACACGAAGACCGTCGGCTGCAGGTCGAACCGAGTGTCGACGTAGCGAGCAAACTGGAACCGCACTTCATTGAGGACTCGAGGGGATAGCTGAGAGGAGCCGCTTAACAGCAGCGTGTGGACATCGTTGGTGTACGCGGTGCCCGAGCCAGGCAGGTTCAGCCCCCCCGGCTCGTTGTGCCATCGAAAAAACTGTCCGTTGTACCGGCCTGTCATCAGCTGACGCTGACCGAGTTGGTGGTCGACTCGAAAGAAGACCAGGTGTTCGTCCTGATTGTCGGGCACGGCGCTGCCCGAGGCCATGGGCGAAGCCACGATGTTATGGTTGCGAGATCGCCTGCCCTCGTAGCTTCCAAAAAAGTGAGTGCGGTCCTTGACGAATGGGCCGCCCACGGTGAATCCGAACTGCCCGGCGCTGGTCGACGGCTTCCGGAGGGCGAACTGCGGCGTGGCGTCGAGCGCATCGTCCTGAAGGAAGACAAGCGCGCTCCCTCCAAAGGTGTTCGTGCCTGCCTTGGTCGTGGCGCTCGTAATGGTGGCCAGGGCTTCGCCGAATTCGGCTGAAAACCGGTTCGCGAGCACCTGCACTTCCTTAATAGAGTCCAGTCCGTAGCCGGAGTAGAAGGTCCGAGCCGCGCCGCGCCATTTGGAGAGGTGACTGGCGCCATCCACGAGCACGTTATTGGTCCAGTAGACTTGCCCTTGCGGGCTCGGAAAGCTCGGGTTCCCGGTAAATCCAGCCGCCAGCGATGCCAGCTGAATGAAACCACGCCCAAACAGGGGAAGCGTCCGGACCATCTGCTCGTTGACCGTTTGCTGCACCGTTGGGCGGCCCACGTCAAGAAGAGGGGTGCGGGCAACCACGGTAATTTCCTGTTCGGTGCGGAGCTGCAGGGTGAAGTTGATCACGATGGTCTCGTTGGAGGTGAGCGTCAGCTTCTGCCGCAGGACGGTGCTGAAGCCCTCGAGCGTGGCTTGAATGGTGTAGGTCCCTTCGACCGGCAGACCGCCGATTAGATATCGCCCGTCAGAATTGGTCCTGGTGGAGCGCCGAAGTCCCGTCTCCTCGTTCTGGAGGACGATCACGACGTCGGACAGCAGAACATTGTTCGCGCCGTCCCTGGCCGTGCCTTCGACAGCACCAGTGACGACCTGTGCGGCAGCGGGATGGCCCATCGCGAGACAGGCGAACATCGACACAAGGTGCCGCGCGAATTTTTGGGCGCCAGATTGTGGGTTTGCCTGCACCGTGGTCCGGCAAAAGCTGGGCTAGTATACTCCGGTCATCACAGTGACCAACCAGCCACCGGCTGTGCTTCTTCGCGTAAACCGACAGCGCGTGCGCGATCGTTTTGCGGATCCGACGCGGCGCCGCGGTCTCCTGATTGCGTTTGAAGGGCCGGACGGCTCCGGCAAGACCACCCAACGCAAGCTGTTCAAGACATGGCTCAAGTCGGAAGGCCATGAGGTCGTCACGACCAAATGGAATTCCTCTGATCTCATCATGCCGCTCATCAAGAGCCGGAAGGCGCTTCGCGTTCTCAGCCCCGAAGAGTTCTCCCTGCTGCACGCGGCGGACTTCCGGCACCGCGTCGAGCAGGAGATCCTGCCGGCGCTCTGGGAGGGCAAGATGGTGATCGCGGACCGCTTTCTCTTCACGGGGCTCGCTCGGGACGTGGCGCGCGGGCTCGACCTCGAGTGGGTGCTGAAGTTGTACCAGCCGCTCCTGTGGCCCGACCTGGTGTTCTATTTTTCGGTCACAGCGGCGACGTCCGGCCGGCGGGTCACCGCGACACGTCTGCCGACCTTCTATGAGGCGGGCCAGGACGTGACGAGCGTCGATGATCCGGTCGAGAGCTTCCAGCGGTTTATCAGCCGTGTGATCAGCGAGTACCAGTCGCTGGCGCTGATCTTCAACTTCATCACCGTCGATGCCGAGCGGTCGATCACCGCTCAACACCAGCAGCTTCGTGCGCTGTTCCGCGAACGGGAGCGGCAGAGCTGGACGAAGTGGAACGTCGACGCCTTCGCGGAATGGCTGTCGCTCGCTGGCGGCAAGCGGCAGTGACCGAGGGGATGGCCATTGCTCATTTCGGTTGACGGCGTCAACGGCGCGGCGGTGGCCAAAGCGGCTCGAGACACGCTGTCGCAGGCCGGCCGCGGACGGGGCGGCATCAGCTGGTGGGACGCGTCGGGCGTGTTCGGCGAGATGGCGTATGGCGGCGATGAAGCCGGTCCGCCGTCGGCGCGGACGTTGCTGCTGCTGTACGCGGCCGACCTGATGTTTCGGCTGCGATGGGAAATCGAACCGGCGCTTGCCGAAGGAAAGACCGTCGTGGCGGCGCCCTATGTCGAGACGGCGGTGGCGTTCGGCCGCGCAGCTGGCCTGCGCGGCGGCTGGCTGGCCAACCTGTTTCGCTTTGCAGGCCCGGTGGGCGATCGGCGCGTTGTCGACGCCTTCCCACCACGTGCCAGCGCGGAGCCGCAGGGCTTCGCCGAATTCGCGTGCACTCGACTGTCCGGGTACGTGCTCGGCTTGACCCGCGAACAGCTCGTGGCTCGCACCGACCGGCAATTGAGCCTGGCTGCGGCCCGCACGAACCGTCCTCGCGTGACTCGGACGGCCGGCGACCCGAGACCGACGCGGGTTCCGCCTTCAGGTGCCCGCGGTCGCTGACCTGATCTCGGTCCGAAGACAGCAACTCACTCGAACCGTCGACGTCCGGCTTGCGTGGCGCTGGCCCGCGCGGTGTTCACTTCACGGGTGACGCGATCGCCGCGAGACCGGGCAAAGACGTCTGAGGTCGTTGACGGCGTTCTCGAACTGGTCGTTCGTGAAAGGTTTGGATGGGGTCGCTCAAGGCCGCGTCCCGAACCTGGGTGTATTCCCGCTCCACCTCGCGTTCGAGCCAGCCGCGCGTATCGGTCGACCCTGCCTCGGGTGCAGTCGCCGATCTCACGCACTCCAACAGCGTGTCGAGGTAGAGATCGTAGAGATCCCGGTACGAGAGGGCTCGCGCCATTAATCGGTTCCGCTGCGAGGTTGGCACGTCGGTGATGTTGTGCCAGATCGAATACCTGGGTCCGAAAAGGCATTGCTTTTGTCAAACGGAATGAACGTGAACAGCTTCGTATTCTGGAACCGGTAGAAGTAGAAGTTCGCCATGCCCGCGTAGCCCAGAAAGTCGTCAGTGTCCGCGAGAAACACTCTCGACGGCGACATGCCGGATGAACTTCTTGAGATCGATGTACTCGGCAAGAACCGTTCGAAAAGCGGCGTCGCTCGTCTGGTTGATCGTCTGGACCAGCTGCACGATGAACTCGGGTCTCGGGTCGTCTTCGTGCGTTTCAGGCTTGAACGGGAGCGGCACGTAGCTTTCTGGCCTCGAACCTAGGTCCTCGAAGTAGTACGGACCGTTCCACTCGTACTTGAACAGGTACCCATCGTCCTCATTGAAGTTGCGCTTCAAGAACGTCTTGTCGACCGACTCGACGATCGTGTAGAGACCGACATACGCATTGTTGACGAAGAGCTTCGTGTGCGCTTCCCGTGAAGCCGGAAGCCCCAGACGGCGGAACAGCAGCATGCTGAGCCGCTCGTGCAGGCTCGAGGGATCCTGCGTGTTGTTCCTGAGGATGAACGATTTCAGGCCGAGAAACTTCTGGTCGGTCGTGTAACGGTCGAAATCGACGCGCAGGCCCGGCTTGATGGCGCTGCGGCTGGCGTTCCCGCGCGAGCGGATGCCGACGTTTTGGAGGACCTTGTCGCGCCAGCTGAAGTTACACGGGTAGTACGTGTTCAGCAGGTAGTTGTCGCTCAACGCCTGCCAGTCCTTCGAGTTGATGACCAGGTTGATTTCGTGAAGGACGGTGTCGTCGAAGAACGCATCGGCGCCGAGACCCAGGAGCTGAGGACGTACCTGGCCATCCACGGTGACGCCAGTCGCGACCGACAGAAGAAGCGCGATGAGAATGAGTGGCTTCATTGTTTGTTCAGCGTGAGCTGTCCGGACGTGATGGTGCCCGTGCACGAATTCGAGCCGGCGAACGTGCCGGTGATGGAGGCCGTCGAGACCTGGCCGTCACCGGAGACCTCCGCGGCGCAGGACGCATAAGGGCTGTCGAATCCGCCAGCCGGTATGCTGATCGAAAAATGAATCGAGGTGTTCGACACAGTGCCGGACACGGAGCCGCGTCCAGCAAGCCCCGTGCTGCTGTCGGTGAGTGTCGCGGTACCGGAGAATGACGTGCCGGTCTGTGTGAGCTGCCATGACACCTGCCCCGGACCCGACGAGTCCGACGCAGTACCGCTCCAGCTGCCGGTCAGGCTGACGGGGCCCGAAGAGGCCGGCGATGGCGGAGGCTGAGTGGGCGATCGCACCGCCGCCGCTCCCACTGCAGGCAACTGTCGATGCGACGACCAACACGGCGAGAGTCGGTACGCCGAAGAGAAGATTGCCGGTTCGAGAGACCCGCATCGAAGCCCTACAGCACGATCTGAAGTCGAACGACCCGGCTCCAGAATGCGCCGCCGTTCGCAACAGAGTTCCGCTCCACGTCCTCGACGTCTTGCCGGATACCATTGACTTGCAGCTTGAACCAGCGGTTCAGCGTCCAGTTCACGCCAATCGTCAGGGCCCGAACGCCGCTCGGAAAAATGTTTTCGGCGCGCGGGTTACGCAGTGCCACGCCCGTCCCTGTCGTGCCGACGCTGTCGAACCAGAGCCGTTCATAGCGAGCGGCCGCCTCCACGGCCCCCCAACCGGCGGTCAGAAATTCGCTGGCCGCCTTGACTGGACGGGTCTTCCGCTCGCCGGTCAGGATCCAGGTCGCGGAGACATACCACGACTGCGAGCGGGCGTCGGGGAGGTCTTGATCGCCAAGTCCCTGCTGCAGTCTGTCATCGGTGGTTCGTATGTATTCGGCTACGCGCCGATGCCGGCCCTATCGTCCAGTCGAGGTCGGCTTCCCACCGGCGCCGACGGCCGTTAACATATACCGGCTCATAAAAAGTGTCCTGCGTCAGGGTGGTGCGGCCGCGCAACCCATTGGGCAGGAGAGAGTCGTCGGACACTTTGCTGATGGCGTAGGCGGTCCCGATCTCGAAAGCCCCGAGCGCGGTCGGGCTCAGTCTGCGAAACGGCGTGGCTGCTCAGTCGCGCCGCGATCGTTTCATCCCCGCCGACGATCTTCTTCGAACGAGCGTTGTCACCGTCGTGCCGGAACACGCCGGTCCAGTAGCTCAAACCGCGCTTGAAGAAACGCCCGTGGACCATGACGCCGATATCGCGCGACGGCGCGAGATAGTTCGCACCCAGAGAGCGGTACGCGAAATCATTGTGGGAATCACCCGTGAGTTCGTCGAGGCCGAAAGGAATCTTGAACCTTCCCACCTGGACCTGGGCGTCATCGATGGCGCTGATATTCACGTACACGTCTTTCCAGAGAGACTTCGCCACGTACCCGGCCAGCAATTCTCGTTCGGTCAGTTCCTGTTCGGTCAACTCGCGCTCGACCTCGTATTCGATGCGTTTGAAGACGTATCCCTGGATCCCGACGCGATTGCGATGCAGTTCCCACGCACAGCTTTTTGGAAGGGCCGTGTCGCTGCAGTTGAGGCCCAGCGCGCCAGGGTAGGACCAGTGGCCGTCTTCTTGAAGCTTGGCTTGGAAGTCGAGACGGAATAGCGAGCCGTACCGGATTGACGGATGCTGCTTCCACTCCACCCGAAAACCCCGTGCCCCGGTGTCGACGGCCTGCTCGGGATCCGCAATCTCATCGGGCGCCAGCGTGCCTGCCTTGGGCGCCTGTTGCGCCTGTTTCGCCTCCTCGGGCTTGGCGCCCGTCGCCGGCGCCGGTTCCTGGCCGGCAGCGAGGAGAGCAGCGATGCCGATCGCAGCCAGCGCCTCGATCAGCACGGCGCCACCCCTGTCGATTCGTCCGCAATCGGCGACGTGGCGACAACGGCGGCAATCGTTTCGAACAGCTGACTGACGTCGGCGACCGCCGCCGGATCGTCGACAATGATCGCGACCTCGCGCCGGAAGTCGAGACTGAGCGCCGCCAGCGCCAGGCTCCCGACGACCGCGACCCGGTTGTCGATGAGCATGATCTTTCCATGCGACTTCAAATCGCCCAACCGCTTGGAGCCGATGATCTCCACATTCACCCCGCTCGCGCGCCGCGCGTTGAAGAGCTACCACCACCTCGGGATCCGATATCTTCGCGTCGATCAGGCGAATGCTCGACTGCGCCCGTTCGATGAGAGAGAGGAACTGCTGCCGCGCGCGCTCGGGGCCGACAATCAGTCTCGGGCTGAGCGAGTCTGGCAAAGGCCGCCATCACGATCGGCCGCCAGGAGCTGCCGCAGCCCCGAGACCACCTCCGGATCGTAGGTGACGACGAGGGCGTCCCACGTGCGAGTGAAGCACTTTCGCGTAAAGTTCAGCGTGGCGACGAGCGCCGGGCCGTCGTCGGCGACGAGATACTTGGCGTGATATTTCACGACTGGATCGGTGTACGCGTGCACGGCCGCACCGGTTTCGCCCAGGGCCGCCCAGAGCTTTCTGAGGCGCGTACGCCCCCCCTTTGCGCGCGCCGTTGTCAAGACTTCAACGGCGACGCCTCGAGAGACGGCGCGAGCGATCTCGGCGAAGATCTCATCGTCGTTGCAGCGGAAGAGGGACAGCGAGAGCCGCCGTTCGGCGCCGCGGATGGCCTCGAGAATCGTGGTCCGCCTGTCGGCCACGGCCGTGACCACTCGGTCGGGGAACGTTCGCCGCGCCTTTTTGATCGTCAAACGAGCTCCCGCTGTTTCGGTTGCTCCCAGGTCACCGCCTTGACGCCCGCGCCCTCGGTCATGAGCTGAACGCTCAGGTCGTCCAACGACGTCTGCTGGTCGAGCCACGTATGGTACCGGACGGTCACATCGTCAGCGGTGGAAATCTCGCGCGGCTCGAACAGGATCTGGTTGCGCGCGAACACGCCTTCGACGTGTGTCGTCGGAAAGTGACGACCGCTGGCGAGAAGCTCGACCGACATGATTCGGGCGCGTTGCCGCGACATCCGGCTCAGCAGGACGAGCGTAATGCACAGGAACCCGGTTGCCAGGCCCGCGACGGCGAAGGCGCCGAGGCCAACCGACATCCCGAGACCCATCAGCAGGAACAGAATGGTCACGTCCTTCGGATCCTCGACGGGCGTCCTGAACCTGATGATGCTGGCGGCACCGGCGATGCCGAACGCGCGGGCGAGCGAGTCGCCGATGATGATCATCATCATCGTGCCCGAGACGCAGAGCAGCGTCTGCGCCTGTTCCATCGACGAGGAGCGCTCGCGCGTCGCTGGTTTATGAATGGTGGTGACGAGCAGGCCGATGAGCGTGGCAACCACCAGCTTGATGAGCTGGATGAACGGCTGGAAAGGGCCCAGCGGGACGACGGCAGTCGCGTTCCTGCCGGTCGCCAGCGATTCGGCGCCGCCGGGAGCGGACAGCTCGACCGGCCACTTCAGACCGGCCAGGACCAGACCGCCACACAGTACCGCGCCGATGGCCGCGACGCGGATCGCGGGCCACGGCAACGACGCGATGCGCGCCGCGTCGGCGGACTCGTAGATTTCGAACACCGACAACAGATTCAAGAGCTCGAGGACGCGCCGGACCGCCGGCGACGGCGCCGCCAGGCGCACGCGGCCGCCCAGCCGGAGGGCGGACGTGTGGCCCCGGACGAGCGCTCGAATTCCGGCGCTGTCGATAGCCTGCACGCCACTTAAATCGATGACGAGCTGCCGATAACCGCTGCGGGAGACTTGTTGGAGATGACGTTCGAAAGCTTCGGCCGCGCCCCCCGCGATCAACGGTTCGCGCGGCGACAGCACCAGTCGGTCGCCGACGGACCATTTCGAGGCGGACATGCCAGACATCGCCGCAGCACCTCGGGTCAAAGGAAACGTAAATTGTAAGCAGACGGTAGAGGCCGGAATATATACCATGCCTGTGGGGTCGCGCCCCGAAAAGAGCTCCGAACGTTCCCCGATGATTAAAACGTGCTGCGACTCCTTTCCGAACAAGCGGGCTAGTGTTCTTTGTGGTGAAGCGCCTGGATCTCTCCCCGCAGCCGGAGATACAGCCGCAACAGCGGCGCCCAGCCGGGGTGATGTTTCTCGTAAAACGCGAGCTGGCTCCGGCGATACGCCCGCCGCGTCTCGGCCGGGGCGCTTGCGGCCGACCGTCCCCGAAGGTGCACGACCTCCACGTCCGGCGTAAAGAGAATCTTCCGCCCGCGCGCTCGAATCGCGGCACAGAAGTCGACGTCTTCCTCGTACATGAAATAGCGCTCGTCAAGCAGCCCGACCGCTTCGGCGTCGGGCCGGCGCACGAGGAGGCACGCGCCAGTGACCCACCCCGGGGTGTGTGCCTGCCGCGTCGCACGTTCGACAATGCCGGAAAGAACAGGCAGGCCGTTGACCTGGCCGCGAAACAGCAGCTTCTGACGCAGCTCGCTGAACGGTCCGAGCATGGGGCCGAACGACAACTCGGCGCGCCCGCGTCCGTCCACCAGACGCGGGCCGATCACGGCCGCCTCCGGGTGTCGCCCGAGTTCCGCGACGAGGCGGTCGA
The DNA here is from genome assembly GCA_963789965.1 of uncultured Acidobacteriota bacterium. Taxonomy (GTDB): domain Bacteria; phylum Acidobacteriota; class Vicinamibacteria; order Vicinamibacterales; family CAVVIG01; genus DATLLJ01. Next base: position 242,141 of record CAWBMO010000007.1, on the reverse strand, counting down.
TCGCGCCCGGCGGCACGATGGTGTCGCTGTTCAACAACAGCAGCGATGTTCCAGTACTCGCTCGCATGCCGATGTTGTTCGCCCGCGCGAATCCCAGATTCGATCCCGCTTCGATGACTTTCACGCCGGGCCATCGGCGCGCTGAGGCGGCGCTCCCATCAGCCGATTGATTGTCGACGACCAGGATCTCGTGGGTGATCGCCGGAGCCGGCGAATGGAGCGACTGGAGGCACCGCTCGAGATCAGCTTGTGCGTTGTAACTGACGATGATGATCGACAGATCGGGCATGTGTAAAAACGCTACCACGGAGGTCACGGAAACAAACGAAGGTCACGGATCCAAAACAACACGGACCCAAGCCCAAAAGCTTACCGTGTCCTCTGTTTGTATCCGTGTCCTCCGTGGTAGTGCTTTTGTGCGCTCCTTACGTACGTAGTGTCCGGCTTCAGCCGGACCTCGCGGCACTCTCAATCACGGCCAGCGTTTCCCGGGCCGCACGCGGCCAGTCGTACTTCGCGAGTGTCGAGGGCGCGGCAGCGAGAATGGCGGCGCGTGTCTGCTCGTCGAAGATGGCGCGCTCGAGGGCCCGCACGACGCCGTGTCCGTCTCCGATCGGAACATAGAGGGCGGCATCCGCGTACGACTCCCGCGCGACCTCCGTGTCGTACACGACCGGCGGCACACCCGCCGCGAGCGCCTCGAGCGGTGTCATGCCGAGTCCTTCGTATTCTGACAGGAACGCGAATGCACGGGCGCGGGTGTAGAGGTCCAGCAGGTCCGTGTCGGTCACGTAGCGGTGCCAGCGCACGTGACCATTGAGCCCCAGATTCGCGATGGTCGCTTCAAGGTCTTCGTGCGGGAACGTGCGGTCGTCGCCGACGATGTCGAGCGACAGGTCGGGCCTGGCGCGTCGCAATGTCGCGATGGCGCGAATGAGATCCGGCACGTGTCGGCGATTGAAAATGGATCCGGCGTACAAGACACGTGCCTCACCGTATGGGGCCGGCTTCACAATGCTGACAGGTGGGCGGTCGATGCCCGGTACGATCGCGTGGACCTTCTGATCGGGTACGCCCAGAAGGTTGATGATCTCGCCGCGGGAGAATCGAGACAGCGTGATGACCGCCTGCGCTTTCTCCGCAGTTCGCTGGGTCAACCACCGTCGGCGGATGCCTTCGCGCAGACGAAACCATTCAGGGTGCGCGACGTACGACAGATCGTAGATGGCCGCGACGATCGGCACCTTGAGGCGCAGGGGAGCCGTATAGGCGGGTGCAAAGAAGACGTCGAGTCGGTCGCTCGCGACGGCTTCCGGCAATCGCATCTGCTCCCACCAGGTGCCGGGCGGTCCGGCGACCTCGCGTGTTCGAAATCGCCGCGATTCCAACGCGATCCCGAGCGGGGCCCCCAGCGCGGCAGCCGCGCTGGGGACCCCGAGTGGGTCGGGGGCGTACAGGACGAATTCGTGCGGACTTGTGAGTGAATGGCTCGACCATTCGCGCAGCAGGCCTCCCAGAAAACGGCCGACGCCTGTGACGTGGCCGCTCAGTTCGCGCGCATCGATGCCAATCCTCATCCGCGTGCTCGAGCGCCGCCGCCGGCTGACTGACGCTCCGTGAGCGCTTCGCGATACACGTCGTAAACCAACCGGGCCGTGCGATGCCAGTTGAACTGCTTCGCCTGCAGGATGCCCTTCGCGACGCAGGCCGCAGCGAAGGGGTGGTCGTCGACGAGGCGGGCCATGGCGCCGGCGATCTCATCCGGTTCGTCGGGATTGACGAGCGGGCCGGCGTCCCCGAGCACTTCGGGAAGCGATCCGCGATTCGACGCGACCACCGGTACGCCGAACGTCATCGCTTCGAGAACCGGGATGCCGAAGCCTTCTTCGAACGACGGCATCACGAGCAGGCGCGCGCCCGAGTAGAGTGCCTGGCGATCGGCTGGCTCGACGTAACCGATGTGACGGACGTGTCCGCCAAGCGGCGGACGGGTAATCCGTTCGAGCCAGGGCCGGGCGTCCTCGGTCGCCTTCCCTGCCAGCAGGAGCTCGGGGAAAGAAGGCCGTTGGCTGATCAATCGTTCGTATGCGTCGAGCAGGCCGCCGATGTTCTTTCTCGGTTCGAGTGTGCTGAAGAACAGGATGTAGCCGCCGGGCAGTGCCCCCTCACGAGGCGGCCGTGGCGTCCAATTCGGCGCGCCTGGCGGACAAATCGCCAGGCGGTTAGCTTGGACGCCAAGCTGCCGCTGCACCTCCATCGCAGTGAACTGTGAAGGCACGAGGATCCGCGACGCGCGGTGTGCATGAGCGCGCACGAGACGGGGATAGTCGCGTCGAATTTCCCCACGGGTCCGTTCAGGATGGGCCAGGAAGTACAGATCGTGAATCGTGATCACCTGCGCGGCGCGGCGCGACGGCAGGAGCAGCGGATGAGAGGAGTGAACGACGTCGAAATCGAGGCCGGTGAGTTGCTCGATCGGCGGCCAGCCGAAGCGGTGCCACGCGAAGTTGAGCAGGCGGACCGGCACCCGTCGATCGATGGCGTTCGCGCCGCGAAGTTCGGGCGTGAGGGTGAGGCGGTCCTTCCAGGAGCTTGAAAAGACCGTCAGGGCGAGGTCGCCGTGGGCCCGCGAAGCGGGACCAGAGGGTGGAAAGCACGCGAGCAACGCTTTGACGAGTTGATGGGTATACTCGCCGGCGCCGCTCCGATCGCGCAGCGCCGGCCGATAGTCGATCAGGACGCGCACTTGTTTAAGTCTTTCCGAGTCAGTATCTTATTGTGAAATGAAAATTGCCGTAGTGGGAACAGGGTATGTCGGGCTCGTGGTAGGGGCCTGTCTGGCCGAAAACGGAAGCACGGTTATCTGCGTCGACAAGGACGAGTCGAAGATCGCGACCTTGAACGCCGGCAAGATGACCATCTACGAACCCGGCCTCGAAGAAATGGTTCGCCGAAACCGCAATGAGGAGCGTCTGAGCTTCACGACCGACCTCGTGTCCGCCGTTCGGGCATCCGAGGTCATCTTCATCGCCGTCGGGACGCCGCCGGGGGAAGACGGGTCCGCCGACCTCAAGCACGTCCTGGGCGTGGCGCGCGACGTCGGCCGCGCCATGAACAAGTACACGGTCGTCGTCGACAAGAGCACCGTGCCTGTCGGAACGGCCAAGAGGGTGCGCGCTGCGATCGCGCCGGAGACGACGCAGCCGTTCAGCGTGGTCAGCAACCCCGAATTTCTGAAGCAGGGCGCCGCGCTCGAGGACTTCATGAAGCCCGATCGAGTGGTCATCGGCGTGGAACCGGAGGATCAGCGCGCGGCGGCCTTCATGCGGGAGTTGTACGGTCCGTTTACGCGGACGGGCGCGCCGATCATGGTGATGGACACGGCGAGCGCGGAGCTGTGCAAGTACGCCGCGAATTCGATTCTCGCGACGCGGATCTCGTTCATGAATGAGATTGCCAACGTCTGCGAGCTCGTCGGCGCCAATGTCGACCAGGTGCGCAAGGCTATCGGTGCGGATCGGCGGATTGGGTCGTCGTTCCTGTTTCCCGGCATCGGGTACGGCGGGAGCTGTTTTCCGAAGGATACGAAGGCCCTCCTCAAGTCGTCGCACGACAAGGGCTACGACTTCAAGATTCTGCGCGCAGTCGAAGCGGTCAACGACCTGCAGAAGTCGAGGCTGTTCGAGAAGATGGAATCGCACTTCACCAGCATGAAGGGGCGGACGATCGCGCTCTGGGGTCTGGCGTTCAAGCCGCGTACCGACGATATGCGCGAGGCACCCGCCATTGTCATGATCGAGCGCCTGCTGGCCGCTGGCGCCACGGTGCGGGGGTACGACCCGGAAGCGGGCGAGACGGCACGGCGGATGTTCGATAGCCGGATTGTCGTGTCGGAGAAGAGCTACGACGCGCTGAAAGGAGCCGATGCTCTGGCCATCGTCACCGAGTGGAACGAGTTCCGGGAGCCGGACTTTGAGCGGATGCGCCAGTTGATGCGGTCGCCGGTCGTCTTCGACGGCCGCAACATCTACTCCCCCGAGCACATGCGCACGCTCGGTTTCACCTACTTCTCCATTGGGCGCTGACGTCCGCACGGTGCTGGTGACCGGCGGGGCCGGCTACATCGGCAGCCACGCCGCCAAAGCGCTGAGCCATGCCGGCTATCGCGTCGTCGTCTACGACAACCTGATAGCCGGCCACCGTGAGGCGGTCAAGTACGGTCCGCTGGTCGAAGGGGACATCGCCGACGTTGGGGCAGTTCGTGATGCGCTTCGGCGCTACCAGGTCTTCGCGGTCATGCACTTCGCCGCATTTCTCGATGTGGGGGAGTCAGTGCGCGAACCCGCCCGTTACTACCGCAACAACGTGATCGGCGCACTCGGCGTGCTCGAGGCGATGGCGGCGGAAACGGTGGGGTACTTCGTGCTGTCCTCCACGTGCGCCACCTACGGGGAGCCGATAGAGACACCGATCCCGGAAACGCACCAGCAGCATCCCGTCAACAGTTACGGAGAAACGAAGCTCGCCATCGAGCGGGCGCTACCCCATTTTGAGCGCGCGCACGGCCTGCGCTCGGTGTCGCTCAGATATTTCAATGCGGCCGGCGCGGATCCCGACGGGGAGCTCGGCGAAGACCATGCGCCGGAGATTCATCTGATTCCGCGCGCCATCGATGCGGCGACCGGGGGCCGGTGCCTGCAGGTCTTCGGCGACGATTATCCGACGCCCGACGGCACCTGCCTGCGCGACTATATCCATGTGTCCGATCTGGCTGATGCCCATGTGCGGTCGCTCGACGCCATGATCAAGACGGGGAAGTCGAGCGCGTACAACCTGGGAACGGGCCATCCGCACTCGGTGCGGCAGGTGATTGACACCGTCGAGCGTGTCACCGGGTGCCGAGTCCCGTGGACGCTCGCCGCTCGCCGGCCAGGCGATCCGGCGGTGCTCTATGCGGCTGCCCGAAAGGCACAGACCGAGCTCGTCTGGACACCACGCTTCCCCGATCTCGAGTCGATCGTCCGTACAGTCTGGGCCTGGCATCAGAGCCATCCGCGCGGGTACGCCAGGGTATGACGCGATGAGGCGTCGATTGGCGGCGCCGCTGGTGGATCCGTTGTTGTCGGTGGTGATGCCGGCGTACAACGAACGCGACACGATCGAGGAAATCATCCGGCGAGTAATGGCCGTGCCGCTGCGCATCGAGCTGGTCGTGGTCGACGATGCCTCGAGCGATGGGACGCGGGATATTCTGCAGGCGCTCGCGTCCTCGCTGTCGTTCAAGCTCTTGCTTCAGCCGCACAACCGAGGCAAGGGCGCCGCACTCAGGCGCGGGTTTGCCGAGGTCACCGGCGATATCGTCGTGATCCAGGATGCTGATCTCGAATATTCGCCCGAAGAATATCCCGAGCTCATCGAGCTGATCTGCGCCGGCCGCGCCGACGTCGTCTACGGATCGCGATTCATCGGCCGGCACAGGGTCTTTTTGTTTACGCATTTTCTGGGCAACCGGCTGCTGACCGGCCTGACCAACATGCTGTACAACACGATGCTGACCGACATGGAGACCTGCTTCAAGGTCATGCGGATTGACGTGCTGCGCTCGATGACGCTCCGATCCGAGCGGTTCGGGATCGAGCCTGAGCTGACGGCGAAGATCTTCAAGCGCGGGTATCGAGTGTACGAAGTGCCGATCACGTACGACGGGCGCGGATACGAAGAAGGCAAGAAAATCACCTGGAAGGACGGAGTCGTTGCGGTGTGGACTCTCCTGAAGTATCGGTTTACTGAGTGACCCATCCACTGAAGCGCCTGTTCGGCTACGCGACTCCGTATCGAGGCCGTCTCGCCGCGGCTGTTGCCGGGATGCTCGTGTACGCCGCGGGATCGGCCGGTCTGGCCGCGCTGGTCAAACCGATTCTCGACAACGTGCTCGTCAATCAGGAACTCCTCGCGTTTACCGCGTGGGCCCTGGTTGGTGTGTATCTATTGAAGGGCATCGGCTCGTACGTGTCGTCGTATCTGATGGCCGATGTCGGGCAGCGCGTGGTGACGGATCTGCGGAACGCGCTGTATCGGCACATCCTGGGGCAGTCCGCCGGTTTCTTTGCCCAGCGGACCACCGGGCAACTGATGTCGCGCATCACAAACGACGTCGGCCAGGTGCAACAGGCTGTCTCCGAGACGGTGGGCGATCTCACGCGCGAGTCGCTCGCGCTCGTCGGCTATGCGGCGCTGATGTTCTACCTGGACGCGCGGCTCGCCATCGTCTGCATGACTGGGGCGCCGCTCATCGTGTATCCGCTCATCCGTCTGGGGCAGCGAGTGCGGCGCACGACCAGGCGCAGCCAGGAGGCGGTGGAACTCCTGTCGCACATCAGCGCGGAGGCCTTCACGGGACACCGCATCGTCAAAGCGTTCGGGACCGAGGAGCACGAAGCCGCAAAATTCAGCCGGGCCGGCCATCAGCTGTTCAGAACGAACATGAAGGTCACTGCGGCGCTCTCGAGCCTGCCGCCGCTGATGGAGCTGCTCGGCGGGTTCGGGATGGCAACCGCCCTGTGGTACGGCGCCAGGCAGATTTCAAGCGGCCGCCTCACGACCGGTCAGATTGCGTCGTTCTTCGCCGCCGCCTTCCTGATGTACGGGCCGGTCAAGAAATTGAGCCGGGTGAACGCCAACCTGCAGCAGGCGATCGCGGCCTGTGAGCGGATCTTCGACATGCTGGATACCCACACCGAAGTCCACGAGGATCCGCTGGCGCCGCCACTCGCGCCGTTCCGGCGGGTGATCGAATTCACCGAGGTCGGCTTCGGCTACGACGAGGGGGCGACGCGGATTCTGCGCGGCGTGTCGTTTACGGTCAGCGCCGGCCAGATGGTGGCGCTTGTTGGCAGAAGCGGGGCAGGCAAAACCACGCTCGTGAACCTGCTGCCGAGATTCTACGACGTCAGCGCGGGCGCCATCTTCATCGACGGCGTTGACATACGGCACGTCAGCCTCGCCTCGCTCCGCCGGCAGATCGGCATCGTCACACAGGAGACCGTGCTGTTTGACGACACGATCGCGACCAATATCGCGTATGGATCGCCGCAGGCCAGCCGGGCCGAGATCGAAGGGGCGGCCCGGGCCGCCAACGCGCACGATTTCATCATCGCGCTTCCGAAGGGATACGACACGATGATCGGCGAGCGTGGACAGCGGCTGTCCGGCGGGCAGCGGCAACGAGTCGCGATCGCGCGTGCGCTGCTCAAAGACGCGCCGATTCTGGTTCTGGATGAAGCGACCTCAGCGCTCGACACCGAATCGGAGCTGCTGGTGCAGGAGGCGCTCGCGAACCTCATGCTGAACCGGACGTCGTTCGTCATTGCGCACCGCTTGTCGACGATTCTTCGGGCGGACGCGATCATCGTGCTGGAGCGCGGGCGCATTGTCGAAGTCGGTCGGCACGACGAGCTCCTCGCGCGGCCCGGTGGAGCGTACGCCTCGCTGTATCAGATGCAGCGGCTGGAGGGACGAAAACCCGAACGTCGCATGGTGCCGTCATAGAGCAGGGCGGGCGCGTAAGGCGGGAAGGGCAGGACGGGCAGGACGGGCAGGACGGGCAGGACGGGCAGGACGGGCAGGACGGGCAGGGCGGGCGGGAAATCTGAAACAGCGGCGCCGACAAGAGCGCCTGCGGCCATGCCGGGGCCCCCAGCGCGGCAGCCGCGCTGGGGTGGCGTGCCGAGCCGAGGCCAGAGAAGCCGAGGCGAGGCATCGGCGTGAGTTCGCGCTAGGGGTGGGGCCCCAGCGCCAGTGAAAAAATGATCAAATCGATGACAGGCTTCGCTGCGGTCACCCGCGAGGACGAGCGGGCGACGATTGCCGTGACGATTCGATCGCTCAACCACCGATACCTTGATCTGCAGCTGCGCGTTCCGCAGTCGCTGGCCGCGATCGAGAGCGACATGCGAGGCCTCATCGGAAAGCGCGTGTCGCGCGGCCGCGTCGAACTGAGCCTGTCCCTTCAGGTGCGGCAGCTTCCCGGCGTCGATGTCGAGTTCAATCAGGAATTCGGGCGCGCGCTCGAAACGGCGATCGACCAGGCGCGGACGCAGGGACTGGTGAGCGGTGCCTTGACCCCGGGCGATCTCCTTCGCCTGCCGCAGGCCCTGACGATTCGCGAGCGGCAGACCGACGCCGACGAGACGGCGCGGGCCGAGCTGGCCACGCGGGCGCGGGAGACGATCGACCAGGCCCTCCTCGAGCTGGACGGTATGCGAGTGCGCGAAGGCGACCACCTGCGCGTCGACCTGGACACGCGACGGACGTTTGTGGCCGACCTGGTGGAGCGCGTTGCGGTCGCGGCCGACGAAGGCCGGGCGGCGATGGAACAGCGGCTCGCCGAGCGGGTGCGTGAGCTGCGGACCGAGCTGCAGGCCGACGAGACGGCCGTGGCCCAGGAGATCGTCCGCGCGGCGGCCCGGTCCGACATCAGCGAGGAAGTGTCACGGTTCCGCGCGCACGTGTCGCACTGGGTCACGCTGTCGGACAGCGCCGAGCCGTGCGGCCGCAAGCTCGACTTCCTCCTGCAGGAAATGAATCGTGAAGTGAATACGATGGGGTCGAAGGCGGACGGCCTGCGCGTCTCGGAGCTGATCATCGCGGCCAAGGCGGAGCTCGAGAAGATGCGCGAGCAGGTTCAGAATGTCGAATAGGGGCGCGTCGACAGGCCCCGGACGGGGTCTGCTGTTCATCATCTCGGCGCCGTCAGGGGCCGGCAAGACGACGCTCGCCGAACAACTGGCCGTGCAGGTGCCGAGGCTGAAGCTCTCGCGCTCCTACACGTCGCGCCCGGCGCGTCCCGGCGAAACCGACGGCGTGGACTATACTTTTGTCAGGCGAGACCAGTTCGAAACGATGGCGGCCGCTGGCGAGTTTCTGGAGTGGGCCGACGTCTTTGGCAACCTGTACGGCACACGCGCGGCTGACACGAACGCGCTTCTCGAATCGGGCTTCGACGTCGTGCTCGTCATCGACGTCCAGGGGGCGCGCAGAGTCCGCCAACGCGGCATCGAGACGACGGCGATCTTCGTGATGCCGCCGTCCTTCGAGGTGCTCGAGCAGCGGCTGCGCGGTCGCAGCAAGGACAGTGAGGCAGCGATCCAGCGGCGGCTGCAGGTGGCGCGTGACGAAGTCGCCTCCTTCGCCGAGTACGATTTTGTCGTCGTCAACGATGATGTCAGCACGGCCCTCGAACGCCTGCGAAGCATCGTGCTCGCCGAGCGGGCCAGGCTGGGGTCCATGCGGCATGAAGCCGAAACGATAGTCAGGACATTCACATGATTGACCGTTCCAAGCTCCCCAACTCTTTCGAATTCGTCGTCACCGCCGGCGCGCGCGCCCGGCAGCTTCTGGCCGGCTCCACGCCGCGGGTGGCGGTCAACGACCACAAGAAGACGACGGTCGCCCAACAGGAAGTGGTCACGAAGCAAGTCGAAAGGATCGAGGAGGAAGAATCTGGTAATTGAGTAATTGGGTAATCGGGTAATTGATTGTTCAATTGCCCCATCCGATTACCCGATTACCCGATTACCCGATTACCCGATTACCCAATGCTCATTGCGTTAGGTGTGTGCGGCGGCATCGGCGCCTACAAGGCCGTGGAGGTCGCGCGCGGCCTGCAGAAACGCGGCCACGAGGTCGTCGCCGTCATGACGCAGGCGGCCACGCGCTTCGTGGGGCCGTTGACGTTCGAGGCGATCACGCGCCGACAGGTCATCACCGACCAGTTCGCGCCCGGCACCAACGCCGACATCGAGCATATCGCGCTCGCGTCTTCCATCGATTTGCTGCTCATCGCGCCGGCGACCGCCAATATCATCGGCAAACTGGCCAACGGCATCGCCGACGACTTCCTCTCGACGCTCTATACCGCCACGCGCGCGCCGCTGCTGCTGGCGCCGTCCATGAACACACAGATGTTCGAGCACGAGGCCGTGCGGCGCAACCTCGAGACGCTCGCCGCGCGTGGCGCCCGCTTCGTCGAGCCGGGCGAAGGGTATCTGGCGTGCGGGTGGATTGGCAAAGGGCGGCTCGCCGAGCCCGACGAGATCGTTGTAGCGGCCGAGGCGATCCTCCGTCCGGCTGGTCCGCTCCGCGGCCAGCGAGTGCTGGTAACGGCCGGTCCTACTCACGAGAACGTGGATCCCGTCCGCTACATCAGCAACCGATCGAGCGGCCGGATGGGCTTCGCGCTCGCGGCCGAGGCGGCGCGGCGCGGCGCCGAGGTGACGCTCGTGGCGGGTCCAACGTCGATCGAGGTGCCACCGGTCCACGAGGTCGTGCGCGTGCGCAGTGCGTCGGAGATGCACGAGGCCGTGTTCTCGCGCGTGGATCAGATTCATGTTGTGATCATGGCTGCCGCCGTCGCCGACTACACGCCGGTGAATCAGAGCCTTCAGAAGGTGTCGAAGGACCGAGACCCACTGACGCTCGTGCTGCAGCGGACGCCGGACATCCTCGGCGATCTCGGGAGCCGGCGCCTGACGAAGGGCGGCGGGCCGCTGCTCGTCGGCTTCGCGGCCGAGACCGAAGACGTGATCCGGCGGGCGATCGCGAAGCGCGAAACCAAGAACGTCGATCTCATCGTCGCCAACGATGTGTCGCGTGATGACGCCGGCTTCGACGTCGACACGAACGAAGTGACCCTCATCGGGCCCGACGGCCCCGGAGACATTGCCAGGCTGCCGCTTCAAAGCAAGGCAAAGGTCGCAGCCGCCGTGCTCGATCGCATTGAGAAGCTGTTGATCCAACATAAGATGCTCCGGTAGGGCACGGCCTTAAGTAGGATGCTCCAGTAGGGCACGGCCTTAAGGCCGTGCCGCTGCAGCTGACCATCATGAACCGCGATCAACTCGCCGAACATCTCCGTTTCGCCGCTGAACTGGGCGTCGACGGCGTGAGCCGCGATCCTGCCTGGCGCAGCGCGCACGTTGGCGTGGGGACGGCCTTGAGGCCGTTTGAACAGGCGATTACGGTAGGGGACGGCCTTCGAAGGCCGTCCCTCTACACGTATCGCAGTCGCCCGGAGAAGACCTCGACGGCGTGAAAGCATTCATCGGAGAGTGCACACGCTGCAAACTGTCCGGCCTTGGCCGAACACACGTCGTATTCGGAGTGGGAAATCCCCATGCGGATCTCATGTTCGTCGGCGAAGCGCCAGGCGCCGACGAGGACGTGCAGGGCGTGCCGTTCGTCGGCCGCGCGGGGCAGCTCCTGACGAAGATTATCGAAGCGATCGAGCTGAGGCGCGAGGACGTGTACATCGCCAACGTCATCAAGTGCCGTCCACCGGGGAACCGCAACCCCGAGCCGGACGAAATCGAGACCTGCGAACCGTTCTTGTTCCAGCAGATCGACCTCATCAAGCCCAAGATCATCGTCACGCTCGGCAAGTTCGCGGCACAGTGTCTGCTCCGTTCAGAGGAGCCGATTTCACGCCTGCGAGGCCGACTGTTCGACTACCGCGGCGCGAAGCTCATCCCGACATTCCATCCCGCCTACCTGCTGCGGAATCCATCCTCGAAGCGCGAGGTATGGGAAGACATGAAGCTGGTCAAGAAACTCTTAAGTCAAAAGTAAGAACGCAAAAGGTAAAATCATTTTTCCTTCTGCCTTCTAGCCTTTGACTTTGTTTATCCGTGTCGCCGTTCCCGTCCCCCAACTTGGTCTGCTGACCTACCGCGTGCCGGACGATCTCCCGCGGCCCGTCATCGGCGCGCGCGTCGTCGTACCGCTCGGCTCCCGAGTCGTGACCGGCATTGTCGTCGGCAAAGAGACGGCGAGCGAACTGGCCGAGGGCGCTGTCAAGCCGATTCGCGATGTGCTCGACGATGAGGCGTTCGTGCCGGGCGACGTGATCGCCCTGGCAACGTGGACCGCGGAGTACTACGCGGCCGGTGCTGGCGAGGCGGTGACGGCCGTCCTGCCGCCGAAGGCGCGCGGTGCACGAGTGGACGCGCACAAGACCCTGCGTGTCGCGGCCATCACCGCAACCGGCCTGGGAGCGCTGGAGGCAGGAACTCCCGACCCCTTTTCGCTGACGGCGAAACAGCGCGACGTGCTCGAGCTGCTGGCCGGGACGCCGACCGGCATCCCCACACCCGAACTGGCGGAGCGGGGCTTCGCAGCGGACACGATCGCGCGGCTCGCCAGGCAGACACTCGTGAGCCTGCGGCAGGAGCGCCTCAATCGCGACCCGTTCACCCCGCAAACCTATGAGGCCGCGAGCCCTGAACAGGACCGGCGTCTCACCGAGGAGCAGTCGAGCGCGCTCGGGCGGCTGACGGCGCTCGCCGCCACGCGCGAATTTCGCGTCGCGCTGCTGCACGGCGTCACGGGGAGCGGGAAGACGGAGCTCTACCTGCGGCTCGCGGCATCGGTCCGCGATGACGGCCGGACCGCGCTCATGCTGGTGCCGGAAATCGCGCTGACGCCGGCTATCGCCTCTCTCTTCCGCCAGGCGTTCGGCGACCGTGTGGCCATCCAGCACAGCGGCCTGTCGGATGGCGAACGCCACGATCAATGGCAGCGCATCCGTCGCGGCGACATCGACGTCGTCGTCGGTACGCGATCGGCGGTGTTCGCGCCGATCGGTCATCTCGGACTCGTGATCGTTGACGAGGAGCACGACGCCTCGTACAAGCAGGAGGAGAGCCCGCGCTACAACGGCCGTGACGTCGCCATCGTGCGGGCGCAGCGCGCGGGCGCGCTGGTTGTGCTCGGCTCGGCGACGCCATCGATGGAGAGCTACTACAACGCGATGTCAGGGAAGTACGAGCGCGTGGTCCTCGAACGCCGCGTCCTCGACCGCCCGTTGGCCGCCGTCACGATCGTGGACATGCGCGAGGAGTACGCTGCCGCCGGACCGGACGCCATCCTGAGCCGTGCGTTGATCGCGGCCCTCCAGCTTCGCCTCGAGCGCGGTGAGCAGTCGCTCGTCCTGCTCAACCGCCGCGGTTTTGCCACGGCGGTCTTCTGCCGCCAATGCGCCGGGACGCTCGAGTGTCCGAACTGCAGCGTGTCGCTCGTCGTGCACGGCGAAGGGTCACTGGGGGCTTTGCCGCGGGCGCGCTGTCATTACTGCAATTACTCGGTTCGGGTCCCCAGCAAGTGTCTGCTGTGCGCCGGACCGTATCTGGAGCAGACCGGGTTCGGGACCGAGCGCGTCGAGGCCGAGGCGAAGCGCGTCTGTCCAGGCGCGCGTGTCGCGCGGCTCGATCGCGATGCGGTGCGTCGGAAAGGCTCGCTCGACGCGCTTCTTTCCCGATTCCGCGACGGCGCCATCGACGTGCTGGTCGGCACGCAGATGATCGCCAAGGGCCATGATTTTCCGCGCGTGACGCTGGTCGGCGTCATTTCGGCGGACGTCGGACTTGGCCTCGCGGATTTTCGCGCCTCCGAACGGACCTTTCAGCTGCTGACCCAGGTGGCTGGCCGGGCCGGCCGCGGTGAGCAGCCTGGGGAAGCGATCGTCCAGACGTTGTATCCGACCCACTACAGCGTCCAGCTGGCGTGCCGGCAGGATTACCCGGCGTTCTACGAGCGCGAGGTGCACTTTCGCCGGTCGATGCGGTACCCGCCCTTCGTCTCGATGGTCAACGTCGTCGTTCGCGCCCGCACGTTCGCCGGGGCAATGGACGATGCGGCGGACATCGTGCAGCAGCTCCGGGCCGCGGAGACCGAGAGCGTCTTTCACGTGCTCGGGCCGGCGCCAGCGCCGCTCGGCAAGCTGCGCGGCGAATATCGCGCGCAGCTGCTCATCAAGGGAACGAACCGGAAGCGGATGCGCGAAGCGCTCCTGTCTGTGCTCGCGGGTCGACCAGATCTCGCGAGACGCACGGTCGTGGACATCGATCCGCTCTCGGTGCTGTGAAATTGCAGATTGCAGAATTCAGATTGCAGATTGATTGGGGAATTGAATCTGAAATCTGCAATCTGCAATCTGCAATTTCACCTGCGCAGCAGATCCGTTGGCTCGATCGGCGCCGGCGTGAAACAGAGCACGAACATCGCGACCGCGACCAGAGCAAGAAGAAGGCGGGTGCGGTCGAGCGGAACGTGCTCGTCGTAAACTGGAGGATGGCGCGGTCCGAACATATAGAGCATCACCACCATCAAGCCGGTCCACACGACCCAGCTGCTGTAGAAAAACGCGAGCACGATGGCCGCCAGGAGCGTGCCGATCGTGACGTACGTCGATCGCCGTCCCAGCACGGCGTAGGAAATATGGCCGCCGTCAAGCTGGCCGACCGGAAAGAGGTTGAGCGCCGTGGCGAGGAGACCAAACCACGCGGCGAAGGCCATCGGATGCATGTTCAGGGAATAGCCGTCCGGAATCGGGCCCCACAGAAGCTTCGACGCAAACTGGAAGATCAGCGGTTCGCCCATCTCGGCCCCAACGAAGTCCGGCGGCACGCGGGCGACGTGCGACAACGAGATGCCGATGAAGAGCGTGGGAACCGCGACGAGAAATCCGGCGATCGGTCCCGCGATGCCGATGTCGAACAGCATCCGTTTGGTTGGAATCGGCTCTCTTATCCTGATGAAGGCGCCGAACGTGCCGAACGAGATGGGAAGCAGAGGCGGGAACGGAAGAAAAAACGGCAGCGACGCGTCGACGTCATAATAGCGGCAGGCAAAGTAGTGGCCAAGCTCATGGGACCCGAGGATCGCAAGGATCGTCCCGCTGTACCAAAGACCGCGAGGCAGCAACTGAACGATCGGCAGCGGCAGTCCGGGGAGTGAGCCATAGTCCGCGAGAAAGGCGAGGTAACTTTCGATACCGACGATGGTGGTCGTTCCGATGGTCAGGACGAGGAGCAGAACGTGCAGCCACACACGGTCCTGGAACTTGGGACGCCGTTCCCAGCTGAACGAAAGGTCCGGCGTGGTCGGAGGGGGTTGGTCGAGCCCGGCGGGGTCCACCCGGACGATTATCCGATGTTCTGCAGATCTTTGCCGGGCTTGAACCGGATGGTCCGGCCGGGCGGAATGCGTACTTCCTTCCCGGTCCGAGGGTTGCGGCCAATGCCGCGCTTGCGCGGCTTGACTTGAAAGACGCCGAACCCGCGCAGTTCGATACGCTCGCCGCGCTGCATGGAGGTCCGCATCGCGTCGAAGACTGCGTCGACGGCCACCTCGGCTTTGACCTTGGTGATGTCCGCGATTTTTGAGACTTCGTTGACGATGTCGACCTTGATCATGCTTAGGGTCTCCTGACGGCTGGTAAATACTATAAATAGCGGGACTTACGCTGTCAAGGCTGAGGCTAAGTTGACGTCCTGGCAACCAGGACAGCCACGAGGAAAATGCCCCAGAAACTCCCATCGGTTGTATTGGCAGGACGCCCGAATGTCGGGAAATCCACCTTGTTCAACCGGATCACCGGATCGAGGCGGGCGATTGTGGCGCCGGTCGCCGGCACCACGCGAGATTCGCTCGCCAGGCCGGCCGTCTGGCGTGGAACGACCTTCGAACTCTTCGACACGGGTGGAATGTTCGGCGCGAGCGAAGACCCCTTGCACGAGCTCGTCATCCGCCAGGGGCAGCGCGCCATTGCCGCCGCCGACGTCCTGGTTTTCGTTGTCGACGGGCGCGAAGGGCTTGTCTCCGGTGACGAGCGTATCGCCCAGGATCTGCGGCAGACCGATCGGCCGGTGCTGGTCGCCATCAACAAGACCGACGACAAGCGGGCACAGGCGTCGGCGATGGAGTTCTTCCAGCTGGGATTCGATCCCGTGGTCGAGATTTCCGCCGAGCACGGGCATGGCGTGGCGGAGCTGCTCGATGAGATCGTCGAACGGCTCAAGGCTCATGGCTCAAGGCCCAGGCCGGAAGCCCACGAAGAACCGGCCCCCAACCCCCAGCCGCCAGATGAGACCGGAGTCGCCATCGTCGGTCGGCCCAACGTCGGTAAGTCCTCGCTGGTGAACCGGCTGCTGCGTGAAGAGCGCGTACTGGTCAGCGACATGCCGGGCACGACCCGCGATGCCATCGACGCCGTGCTCACGTGGCACCGCCGCCGCTTCCGCATTGTCGACACGGCAGGCATGCGGAAGCCGGGCAGCGTGGGGCGCGGCGGCAAGGTGGAAGTGGTCAGTGTCGCCGGCGCGAAAAAAGCGATCTTCGACGCCGATGTTGTTGCCCTCGTCATCGACGCCAGCACCGGTGCCACCGAGCAGGATGCCGCCATCGGCGGGGAAGCCGATCGTGCCGGCCGCGGCGTGGTCATTCTCGCGAATAAGTGGGATCTCGTGAAGGAACGTGGCCCCGACTACGTGACGGTGTTCGACGAGGAAACGCGGAACCGCATGAGGTTCTTGGACTATGCGCCGATTCTGCACATCTCGGCCGCGACCGGCGAGCGAACGGCCAAAGTACTCGAAACGATCGATCGGATTGCGGCCGTCAGACGCCAGCGTATTCCGACGCCGGCGCTCAACAAGTTTTTGGAGGGTGTGACTGCGGCAAACCCTCCGGTCAGCCCCGGCAGAAAACACGTGCGGATCATGTACGCCGCGCAGATCGGCATCATGCCGCCGTCATTCGTCCTCTTCACCAACGTGGCGACGACGTTTCATTTCTCGTACGAACGGTTCCTGATCAACAAGCTGCGGGAACAGTTCGGGTTCGTCGGCACACCGATTCGGATCCAGGTCAGGCGCCGGGCCAAGGGCGGCGGGCCGCGGAAGGAGAGCAAACGCCCGAGCGATCGCAAGCGACGCGACGACCGCGCCAGCCGTAAAGATCGTCAAGATCGTCAAGATCGGAAAGATCGACAGGGCCGCAGGGACCGCAAGAAGGACTAGGACGCATCACAAGAGCGTGCCGCGGAGGATGACCAGCGCCACAGAGAAATAGATGATCAGCCCGGTGACGTCGACGAGCGTGGCGACAAACGGAGCGGACGACGCGGCCGGATCGAAGCCCAGCCGGCGCAGGAGGAACGGCAGGAGCGATCCGCTCAGCGTGCCCCACAGCACGACGCCAACCAGCGAAACCGCGACAGTCAACGCCACGAGCAGCCAATGCGGACCGTAGATCGTCGAGAACGCCGACCAGATGGCGATGCGGAAGAAGCCGATCGTGCCGAGAATGCCGCCGAGCGCCAGCCCGGCGCCGAGCTCGCGCCGCATCACGCGCCACCAGTCGCCGAGTGACACTTCGCCCAGCGCCAGCGCACGAATGACGAGCGTCGAGGCCTGCGACCCCGAGTTGCCGCCGCTCGAAATAATCAGCGGCACGAACAGCGCGAGGACGACCGCTCGCTCGATCTCCATCTCGAAAAACCCCATCGCGGTCGCCGTCAGCATCTCGCCCAGGAACAGCGCCGTGAGCCAGCCGCCGCGCTTCTGAATCATCCGCCGAAAGGCGATCTGCATGTACGGCTCGTCGAGCGCCTCCATGCCGCCGACGCGTTGGATGTCTTCGGTCGCCTCCGCTTCCGCCACGTCGAGCACGTCGTCCACCGTGACGATGCCGATCAGCACGCCCGCCGTATCGGTCACCGGCAACGCCGATCGATCCTCGCGGCGGAAGACGGCGACCGCGGTTTCCTGGTCGTCGGTCGCCTTCAATGCGACGAACCGCCGGTCCATCAGGTCCCGGACGTGAGTGGTCGGTTCCGTCAGCAGGATCTCGCGGATGCGGATGTCGTCAATCAGCAGTCCCTGGTCGTCGACGACGTAGATCACGTTGAGCGTCTCGCTGTCCTGCCCGTGCCTGCGGACGTGGTCCAGCACCGCCTGAACGGTCCACTCTTCCTTCACGCTGACGTAATGCGGCGTCATCAGCCGCCCGATCGATCCTTCCGGATAGCCGAGCAGCGTCACCGCGACGGCGCGTTCCTGCGGCGTGAGCAGCGCGAGCAGCTGTCTCGTGGCGCTGGCCGGCAGCTCTTCGAGGAACTTGGTGCGCTCGTCGGGCGCCATGTCGTTCAGCAGCGCCGCGACGTCCTCCTGCGCCATCCCCTTCAGCAGCGCTTCCTGCTGTTCGGTCGAGAGGTATTCGAACGTGGCCGCGGCGTCCTTTCGAGGGAGGATGCGAAACACGACCACTTGCTCGTCGAGCGGCAGGTCGGTCAGGGCGCGCGCCGAGATCGCTCGGCGGCCAGTTCCGCACCAGGTCGCGCAGCCGGGTGAAGTCGCGCGCGCGCACGATGGCGGCCAGTTCGTCGCCGGGCCGCGCCGTCTCGCGCACGAGGCCGAGCGCCGCCTCGCGGTCAGGTCCTTTGAGTTCGTTGTCCATATGTTTGAGAGCGGCCCGCACCACATCGCGGTGATGCACGTGCGGGCCAATAGCGTTGACGACGTCGAGCCACAGCTTGTGAATCAAATCGAGATCGCCGGCGTCGAAGGCCGGCGGCGTGCGCGCCGAGCTGATAGGAGGCGGTCGTGCCGCTCGGATGATGGATGACGAGGCGAACGCCGAGTGGCTTCGGACCCGACGCGCGCTCCCACGCCTCGACCCAGCAGTCGCGCCTGTTCTTGAGCGGGCAAGGTTTCCGATTCGCCGACGTGGATCTCCGCCGATTGGAGTCGCAAGGCGGTCTCGGCCACGGCGTCGAAGACGTTGACGCCGGGTGCGATCAGCAGGCGAATCGCACGTCCGTGGCGCTCGGCCAGCGCGACGACGGCCGACAGCAGGCGCTTCTCGTCGTCGGTCGCCCGCGGGTTGATCGACGGATCATCCGGGACATCGATGCCGACGATGCGAACGGTCATCACGACCACGTCGCGATCGCGCGCCGAGTGCAGTGCGGCCTCGAGATGCGTCGAGGACGTGCGGCTTCCGGACCGGCACGAGCAGATTGCCCGGCCGCGCTTCCACCTGCTGAAGATCGACCTCGTGCGAGGGCAACAACTGAAACTCGTCGAGTGTCGGGGGCGGCTGGCTGGCTTGCGCCGCGCGACGCGCGCCGATCGAGCAGCGCCGCCGCGAGCGCCAGCACCAGCACACTGCCGGCAAATGTGCCGGCGTCAGGCACCGCGAGAACCGCGACCGATGGCACGACCACGAACACGCCGGCGAGCCACAGCCCGATCGGCCACACGCGGCCGGCCACGGTGAGGTTGAATGGCACCTGAAAGGCTCGTGGCGCCGCGCGGAGCGATCGAAATCGAATCAGCGCCGCGACCTTGAACGCGGCGCTCCAGAGCAGGCCGACGGCGTAGGCGGCGACCAGCCAGGCTGGGCCGGCCTGCGCTCACCAGAACGATGGCGATCTGGAGCAATGCCGTCGCGTCGATCACCCGCCACGGTGTGCCGAAGCGCGGGTGAAGCGCTCGAAGGGCAGGACTGAGCAGCCGTTCCTCGACCAGCCGCGAGACGACGCCTTGCAGCCCCGCCATCGAGTTGCGGACGGTCGCCACCAGCAAGACGACGGCGGCGACGACGACTGCCGCCATCAGGACGAAGCGGAGCAGCTGGCGGCCCGCTCACGTACGCGGCCAGACCCGCAAGGGGTGCGTCGAACCACAGCACCCGAGTCGCATCCGGGACAATCGCGCCCGATCACGATCGCGCCGAGTCCGGTGATCACGAACTGAAAACGCGCAGACGAGCCATGCCGTCCGCTCCAGATTCCGGATCCGCGGCGGCTCGAGCTCCGGCGCAACCTGCGAGAGCGCATCGACGCTCCCCATGCCGAACAACGCTCGGCCGAACGCGACGATGAGCAGGAGGATCGCACCAGCCGATGGCGGCGCCGTCGGCAACGGCGGGATGGGTGCGCCGCGCACGACCGCGGTGACGGCGCCCCAGCACACCGCGATGACGAGAACCGCGACGACAGCGGCGACTGCGCGTGAGATCGTCTGCGTCGTGAACCAGCGTCCTCGACGCTGGACCCACCACACGTACGCGAGAATGGCCACGGCCACTGCGGTGGAGACGTCCGAAATCAGCCCTGCCGTCGCCTCGTCAGCGCCGGCCCACCTGGACGAGAACCGCGCCACATACCGGCCGGCCACCGCGGCGGCGACCGGGCCAAGCAGCAGCCGCTCGGCCACGAGCGTCGAGACGGCGACCGTTGCAAGGCCGCCGCCGAGCGCCTCGCGCACGCTGCCGAACAGCCCGCCGGGAACGAAGAGCGCGCGGGCCTCGATGTCGACGGCGCGGAACAAGACGCCGACAATGACCGCGCTCAGCACGAACCAGGGGGCTGACGGTCCGATCCGCGCCTCGGCGACGCCGCTGGCGAAGAATGCCACGGCGCCGAGCTCCACCAGCACGAGCGCCGTGGCACGCCAGGTCGAGATGAACGAGAGCAGTGTCCTCGTCGCGAGGACGACCCTCACCCGTTCGGGGACGCCGGATGGGAATGAAGGCGGTGACATGAGCGCGACGAGAGTGTAGCCTCGGAGAGGATCACTACGTGTTCCGACCCGTCGACGTCAGCGCTCTCGAGACTGCAGCTTAGCCAGCAGGTGCAGGATTTCCAGGTACAGCCACACCAGGGTCACGAGCAGTCCGAACGCGCCGTACCACTCCATGTGCTTTGGCGCGCCACGCTCCACGCCCTGTTCGATGAAGTCGAAGTCCAGGACAAGATTGAGGGCAGCAATCACCACCACGAACAGACTGAACAGGATCCCGAACGTCCCGCTGGAATGAATCAGCGGCACGCTCACCCCGAAGAAACCGAGGACGAAACTCAGAAGATAGAGCAGCGCGATCCCGCCCGTCGCGGCTACCACGCCGAGCTTGAAGTTCTCCGTCGCCCGGATGACGCCAGACCGATACGCCACGAGCAACGCGCCGAGCGTTCCAAAGGTGAGGAACACGGCCTGGCTGACGATCCCGGGATACCTGGCCTCGAACACCACCGAGATCCCACCGAGCGCCACGCCTTCCACGGCCGCGTAGACCGGGGTGGTGTAAGGGGCCAACGTCTGTTTGAAGACCGTGACCAGGGCGACGACGAACCCTGTCACGACTGACACCATGATCCACGCCCCCAGGCTCGGATCATCCACCCCGCGGTTCCAGACGTAGCTGGCAGCTATCAACAAAATGACAAGAGAAAGGGCGGTCTTGTTGACCGTTCCCCCGAGCGTCATCTGCTCCGCACCGGGAACCGCCCCATACTTCGCGAACGTATCGGCCGTCAGCGCCGGGTTAGCGGACCGCATCGTCATCGCGCCAGCCATCGTGTGCTCCTGACAGGCATTGTACTCCTCGGCCCAGCTGGAATATTCACTTTGCAGCCTCCGAATCCGGCGATGCGGTCTTCCGAAAAACGATGATGTGCTGACGGGGCAATCCCGGAACGAGGCGATCGAAGGTGAATCCTTCCGCCTCGACTTCGATTCGGGCCCCCACAACGCTCATTCGGTGCGTGTCAGCGATTGGGATGCGCGGATCTTCCTTGCGGTACTCCACCAGGATCAATTCCCCGTTGGGCTTCAGCGAACGCCGGATGCTTCGAAGCATCTCCTGCGGATGCCACAATTCATGGTAGACGTCGACGAGCAGTGCCAGATCGATGGCGTTGTCTGGAAGACGGGCATCGGTTTCGGTGCCCTGAACGACCTCGACGTTCGAGAGATGCTCGAATCGTGCCTTGTCCTGAATGATTTGCAGCATTCCAGGCTGGAGATCGTTGGCGTAGACCTTCCCGGTGGAACCGACGAGTCGAGCGAGGCGTGTGGTCATGTAGCCGCTGCCCGCGCCCACGTCGGCGACGACCATTCCTGGTTGAATACCAATGAGCCGTAAGGCTTGCTCGGGCGCTTCCTCCTGCTCCCGCGTCGTGCGATCGAGCCAGTTCGTGTCGGTCGCGATGCCTGCAATCTGACGCCCCGTGAGCGGGTGTACTGGCGGCGACGGTCTCGTGGTGACGAGACGCGCACCGGCATAAAAGGACGCAAGGGCCAGCAGGCACGCGACGACAAGGAAGCGAAGTCGCCGTGCGTATGGCGGCGCCATCATACGGGCACGTGACGGATCGAGCGATCGGCGACGACCGTGACTTGCATGTCCCGCGCAAGGTTCACAATCCGCTGCACTAAGGCCGAGGCGAACCACGAGCGTAGCGCAGTCGGCTGCTCCCTCCCGACGAAGATCTGAGTCACGCGATGAATCCGTGCGAAATTCACGATCGTTTCAGCGACGTCGGTGCCTTGGAGGATCCGGGTCTCGATCTGCAGACCGCGGGCGAAGTTGAGATGACGCTCCAGGCTCTCGCGTTCAGTGTCGGTCAGGTCTTGAAAATCCGGTGTCCCGGTCACCGACACCGCGAAGCAGTCGGCCTGGAGGTAGTCCGCGACGCGCCGTCCGCGTCGGATCAGTGCCGCACTGGATGGATCGGGTCCGATGAGCAGCAGCAGCCGTTCGCGCTCCTGCAAATCGGCCACCGATGCGCCAGAGGCTGTCGACGGCTCCTCGCCAGGCAGACGACTTTCGATCGCATACGCAGCCTGACGCATCGCCAGCTCTCGAAGCGCCACGAGCGTCGACTCCTTGAAGAAATTCTGCACCGCGGCCTCAGCCCGTTCCGGCAGATAGATCACTCCGCGCGCAAGCCTGTTGAGCAACGCACGTGGCGTGAGATCGACCATCACGACTTCGGCGGCTTGCTTCAACACCCAGTCGGGGATCGTTTCGCGGACGCGGACGCCGGTGCTCTGCCAGATCTGGTCGTTCAAGCTCTCCAGGTGCTGCACGTTCATTGTCGTCAGCACGTCGATCCCTGCATCGAGCAGAACGTGAACATCCTCCCAGCGCTTGAGGCGAGCCGATCCCGGCACATTGGTGTGCGGGAATTCGTCAACGACCGCAACTGCCGGATGGCGACGGAGAATGGCGTCGGTGTCCATTTCTTCGAAGCGCGAGCCGCGGTACTCCAGCACCCTGCGTGGAACCACGTCCAGCTCTTCGGCGAGCGCGATCGTCTCCTTCCGGCCGTGGGGCTCGAAGTACCCAATAACGATGTCGACGCCTTTGCGCTTCAGGTCCTGGGCTTCCGTCAACATCTGGTAGGTCTTGCCGACCCCCGCGGCGTAGCCCAGAAACACCTTCAGCCGGCCCCGGTTCCGCGCGTCGTTTGCTCCAGGCGCCTCGGTCACTGCGGGAACACCCGGACGTCAATGCCTTCCGCGTCTCGGATCAATCGGTCGAGCGGTGTGCCACCGAGACGGGCGCGCCAGGTTCGGCGGAGGTTGTGACCCACGAAAATTTGCGTGATGCCTTCCTTCCGCGCATATTCGAGAATCGTCTTGATCGGGTCTTTCCCTTCCAGGACTTCGACATGGGCCTGCTGTGCGCGCGCGAGCGTCGCGTTGCGCTCCAGGGCCATGCGATCCTCGGGCGTGAGGTTGTCCTGGGTCACGTAGATCGCGAAAAGCTCCCCGTGGAAGCGATCCGCGTTCCGTCGTCCGCTGGCCAGCATCCTGGACGCGTTTGCTCGCGGTGTCATACACACGAGAATCCGTTCCTGCGTTCCCCACGAGGATTGGAGACCATGCAATCGAAGATACGCTTCGAGCTGACGGTCCACGACATCGGCCGTGAGTAACAGCGCGCGCTGCCGAAGCTGCGAGAGCTTGTGCGCTCCAAGATCCTCGTCCGCCTCAGGCGGCGCATCAACGACGACCACTTCATCGGCGCGGTCGATGAAGTCCTGCGGCACGGTGTCACTCTTGGTCGTGCCGACGATGCCGCGTACGAAGTCTTGTTGCTCGGCGATGTACTCGAGGTTGATCGAGGTGAGAACCGAAATCCCCGCGGCGAGTAACTGCTCGACATCCTCGAAGCGCTTTCGGTGCGGGCTGCCAGGCGGGTTGTCGTACGCCACGCCGTCGATCAGACAGACTTGCGGACGACGTGCGAGGATCGCGGCCACGTCGATGACCGGCACGCCTCCTACCTCTCTCGTTGGAATGATCTCGAGCGTGCGAATCACCTGGGCGACGTCGGGAGGCGAATCGGGCTGCATCGCCGCGACGACGATGTCCTCGCCCCGTTCGTGTCGGCGCCGCCCCTCATCGAACAGCCGGAACGATTTTCCAACACCCGAGGCATAGCCCAGAAAAATCTTCAGCTGCCCGCGGTGCTCCGCGCGCTCGGCCGCTTCGATCTGCCGGAGCAACGCTTCCGGATCGCGGTGACCAGACCGGCCGTTGCTATCGTCACGCATCTCGGAAGCCAATTGTATCTGACGACGATCGAGCGATTGCCGCATCCGATGTTCGTGCGTGTCGATCCGTACCTCGACATCCTGTCGCGGGTCGGGATGCTGCTGCTGTTGTTCGAAGTCGGTCTTGACTTGTCGGTGCGTGACTTCTTCGTTGTCGTCCGGATCACACGACTTCACGAAACCGGCAGCGTGAGCCGGATTGTGGTGCCGCGTCGAAGTGCGGCCGTATTGCTCAGAACTTCCATGTGTCCCGCATGGGCGGTCACGACCTCCCGAACCATCGACAACCCCAGTCCCACGCGTGGTCGATCGGGCCCGGCATGGAACAAGCGGGGGAGTCTGTCGACAGGTATGCCGGCGCCATCGTCCTGAACTTCTATCGTGACCTCAGGGCCGGCCGAATTGTACATGACCCGCACGGCGATCGACCCGCCGGGCATGGCATGGGTTCCATGGCGGACGTACCGGAGGGCGTTGCCCACGAGCACCGTTGTTGCCCATGCGATCTTCTCGGCATCGAGTCGGACGACCGCCGGTACGTGATCGTCGACGACGACGTTCAAGGTGACATCGCACGCCTTGGCCTGCCACTGCATGACTTCCAGGGTCGACCGCAACAGGCCACGAAGATCCGTCGCCACGCGCTGGAGCGGCAGCGCGTCGATGACAGTCAGATGAACAGTATGCGGTATGGACCGGAGCGATACCGATGTGACAACTGGAGAGGCCGAGTGGCTTGCGCTGCCAACGGCCATGCGTCCGGCTTCCTTCAGGTCCTCTGGAACATCGTTTCGGTCATCAAGCCGTGTGCCGGCCCAGGCTGGCGGCGCACCGTCGGTCGCCGCCAGCACGGTCCCGTCACGACTGAGGACGAGATGCCAATCGGCCGCCATTGCCGCTGACGCACGCGTGATGTCTGTTGCCGACGGTTCGGTCATTTACGTTGAAGCTGCGCGTCCAATGCCAGATTGAGCTCCAGGACGTTCACATGCGGCTCGCCGAGGAAACCGAGAGAGCGTCCCTCGGTGTGCTGCGCAATCAATCCCTGCACCTGTTCCACGGACACTCCGCGAGCCTTCGCAACACGGGCCGCCTGCGCCTGGGCGTTCGCTGGACTGACGTCCGGGTCCAGGCCCGACGCGGAGGCCGTGACGGCATCGGCCGGGATCGGCGTCCTCGGCGTGAACACCAATGGGGCTTTCTCGTCGTTGAAGGCGCCAATCAGTTTCGCGTCGTCGAGATTGCCCTGGGCGTCCTTGAAGGAGTCGAGAGGGACCGACGAATCATAGGGAATCTCGTTGTCGAGGCAATAATGAACGATCCGAGCCTTGATGCCAAGGAAGTCGGCGACGTCGTTGCCCTTGTCGTCCTTCTTGGTGGTCCCGTTGATGAACTTGGCGCTGGTCGGCCCCAGGTTCGAGCCTGCGCTGGCGGTCGGATCGTAGCCGCCGCCGGCCGCCGAGGGTCGCGGTTGAAAGTACTCAGGCTTGGTGAAATTCTGCCCGATCAACCGAGAGCCAATCACCTGGCCATTGGACACGATCAAGCTGCCATTCGCCTGGTCGCGAAAAGCGACTTGAGCAACCACGGTGATGACGGCCGGATAGAGCAAGCCGGTCAGGACGGTCATCACCAGCATCATCATGAATCCAGGCTTGAGTTCTTTGAACATGTCTACTCCTACTTCACTTCACTGGCGGCGGGGCCCCACCCCCGCCGCGAACTGACGCTGATGCCTCGCCTCGGATTCACTGGTCCTCGGCTCGGCATAGCCGCAGGCGCTCTGCCAGCCGGCCCTGTACCAGCAGACGCTAAGCCAGGTGCAGCAGGCCGAGAATCCGGTCGATCGCCCAGATGCACGGGAACGGGGCCACGAGGCCGCCGATCCCATAAATCAACAGATTGCGGCGGAGCATCTGCGCCGCGCTTTGCGGCCGGTATTGGACGCCCCGCAACGCGAGCGGCACCAGCGCCACGATGATGAGCGCGTTGAAGATCACCGCCGCGAGCACGGCGCTTTCGGGCGTGCGGAGGAACATGATGTTGAGACTGTTCAGCGCCGGATACGTGGTCATGAACATCGCCGGAATAATCGCGAAGTACTTGGACACGTCGTTCATGATCGAAAACGTGGTCAAGGCGCCGCGCGTGATCAGCAACTGCTTGCCGATGGCGACGACCTCGATCAGCTTCGTCGGGTTGCTGTCGAGATCCACCATGTTGCCGGCTTCGCGGGCCGCTGTCGTGCCGGTGTTCATGGCCAGGCCCACATCGGCCTGCGCGAGCGCCGGCGCGTCGTTTGTGCCATCGCCGGTCATCGCGATCATGCGCCCGCCTGCCTGTTCTTTCCTGATGTACTCGAGCTTGTCCTTTGGCGTGGCCTGCGCCAGGAAATCATCCACGCCGGCTTCGGAGGCAATGGCCGCCGCCGTCAGCGGGTTGTCGCCCGTGACCATCACTGAGCGGATGCCCATGGCCCGGAGCTGCGAGATGCGCTCCTTCATGCCCATCTTGACGATGTCCTTGAGGTGGATGATCCCGAGCAGCTTCGAGCCGTCAGCCACGGCGAGCGGCGTGCCGCCGGTCCGCGAGATCTTGTCCGAGAGCTCCGTCACCTCCGCCGGGATTCGCCCGCCCTGTTCCCTGACGAAATTCACAATCGCGTCGGTCGCGCCTTTTCTGAGCTGGCGGCCCTCGATGTCCACGCCGCTCATCTTCGTGTAGGCCGAGAAGGGGATGAACTTGGCGTTGTGGGCGGCCACGTCACGGCCGCGCAGGGCATACTTCTCCTTCGCGAGGACGACGATCGACCGCCCTTCCGGTGTCTCATCAGCCAGACTGGAGAGCTGGGCGGCGTCTGCAATCGCGCCTTCGGTGACGCCGGACGCCGGCAGGAACGCCACGGCCTGGCGGCTGCCCAGCGTGATCGTACCGGTCTTGTCCAGGAGCAACGTGTTCACGTCTCCGGCGGCTTCGACGGCCTTGCCGCTCATCGCCAGGACGTTGTGCTGCATCACGCGGTCCATACCGGCGATGCCAATCGCGGAGAGCAGGCCGCCAATCGTGGTCGGAATCAAGCACACCAGGAGCGACACGTAAATGGCGATTGTCGGCGCCGTGCCGGCACCAGCCGAATTGACGCTGTAGATCGCGAACGGCACGAGCGTCACGACGGCGAAGAGAAAGATGATCGTCAAGCCGGCGATCATGATGTTCAGGGCGATCTCGTTCGGCGTCTTCTGGCGTTCCGCCCCTTCAACCAGCGCGATCATGCGGTCGAGGAACGTCTCGCCAGGATTCGACGTGATCTTGATTTTGATCTGATCCGAGAGGACCCGCGTCCCGCCGGTTACGGCGCTGCGATCGCCGCCCGATTCGCGGATGACCGGCGCGCTTTCCCCGGTGATCACCGACTCGTCGACCGTCGCGATTCCGTCGATGACCTCGCCGTCTCCAGGAATGACTTCACCAGCGCTGCAGACCACGACGTCGCCCGCCCGCAGCTTCGATGAGGAGATCTTTTCGAGCCGTCCACCTTCCGTCAGGCGGTTGGCGATCGTGTCCGTTCTCGTCTTGCGCAGCGATTCGGCCTGCGCCTTGCCCCGTGCTTCGGCCATCGCCTCGGCAAAGGTCGCAAACAGGACCGTGAACCAGAGCCATAAATCGATCTGCAGCTCGAATCCGATCCCGCTGGCGCCGGTCGCGATATCGCGAACGAGGAACAACAGCACGAGCGCGGCGCCGACTTCGACGACGAAGATCACCGGGTTCTTCATCAACGTGACGGGATTCAGCTTGAGAACCGAATCCTTCAGCGCGCGCCGAAGAATCTCCGGGTCGAACAGCGGCCGCGCCCGGACGAGCTTCTTCGGCATCAGGCTCGTCTCGTCGACGGGCGACGGGGCGGCGGAAACAGGAACAGGAGCAAGAGTAGGTGAAGATGCCATGACTTAACTCCACACCGGGAACGACACGAGCACGGTCGAGAAGAGGCGACCCTCATGCATCAGGAAATGTTCGACGATCGGGCCGAGCGACAGCGCCGGGAAGAACGTCAGCGCCCCGACGACGATCACGGTTGCCACGAGCAGGCCGACAAAGAGCGGGCCGTGCGTGGGCAACGTGCCAGCCGACGTCGGCACGAACTTCTTCGCCGCAAGGCTGCCCGCAATCGCGAGAGACGGAATGATGAAGAGGAACCGCCCGAACAGCATGCACAGGCCGCCGACAAGGTCGTACCACGGCGTGTTCACCGTGATGCCGGCGAACGCACTGCCGTTGTTCTCTGTCTGGCTCGTGAACGCATAGAGGATCTCGCTCAAGCCGTGAGGGCCCGCGTTGTTGAGATTCGCCGTGGTCGGTCCCGCGGGATTCCAATAGCTGCCCTTGGCGAATGGCATCACGGTGCTGATGCCGGCGGCCGCGAGGATGAAGAAGGCGGTTGCCAGAATGGCAAAGAGCGCCATCTTGACTTCCTTCTGCTGAATCTTCTTGCCGATATACTCCGGTGTCCGGCCGACCATGAGGCCGGCGATGAACACCCCGACGATGGCGTAGAGCAGCATGCCGTAGAGGCCCGCGCCGACGCCGCCGAAGATCACTTCGTCGGTCTGCATGTTGAACAGCGGCACCAGCCCGCCGATTGGCGTGTAGCTGTCGTGCATGCTGTTGACCGCGCCGCAGCTGGCGTCGGTCGTCACGGTGGCGAACAAGGCCGAGGCCGCGATGCCGAACCGCGTCTCCTTGCCCTCCATGTTGCCGCCCGACTGCGTCGCCGTCGCGGCGCTTTCGACGCCCAGCTTCGCCAGGATCGGATTGCCCGCCTGTTCCGCCGGATAGGCGACGAACACGCCCATGAGGAACATGACGGCCATCGCCCAGAACAGCGCCCAACCTTGCCTGGTGTCTTTCACCATGTGGCCGAACGTGTAGGTCAGGCCCGCGCCAAGGATGAAGATCAGGAAAATGTGCACAAGGTTCGTGAAGCCGTTCGGGCTCTCGAACGAGTGGGACGAGTTGGCGTTGAAGAAGCCGCCGCCGTTGGTGCCGAGCTGCTTGATGGCCACCTGCGACGCGACCGGACCCTGCGCGATCGTCTGCGTGGCGCCTTCGACGGTCTTCGCGACCGTGTACGGGTGGAAGTTCTGGATCGAGCCCTGCGAGACGAGTACGAGCGCCGCGACGAGCGATATCGGAATCAGGACGTAAAGCGTCGCGCGGGTCAGGTCGACCCAGAAGTTCCCGATCTTGTCGGTCTCGTGACGGGCGAAGCCGCGGATCAATGCAATCGCCACCGCGATGCCGGCGGCAGCCGACACGAAGTTCTGGACCGCCAGTGCCGCCATCTGCACGAGATAGCTCATCGTCGACTCGCCGCTGTACCACTGCCAGTTCGTGTTCGTCATGAAGCTCACGGCGGTGTTGAACGACTGGTCGGGGCTCACCTGGCCGGCGCCGAACCCCTGAGGATTCAGCGGCAACAGTCCCTGAAGGCGCATCGCGCGCGTACGGGAACAGAAAGGCGAACAGGCTGAACGCCAGGAGCGACGCGGTGTACCCCGTCCACCGCTGCTCCTGATCCTCACGGACGCCGCACAGCTTGTAGACGAGCACCTCGATCGGTCGGAAGACCGGATGGAGGAAGGTCCGCTCGCCCTGAAACAGCCGCGACATGAACAGCCCGACCGGTTTCGTGACGAGCAGGATCAGGCCGAAGAACACGAGAATCTGGAGAATGCCAATGCTAGTCATTGCAAGCCTCAAAACTTCTCGGGCTGGAACATCGCCCATCCGAGGTACACGAGCAGCAACACCGCCACGATGCCGGAAATGATGTAATCGAACATGGTTGGTCTCCTACACCCGGTCGCAGGCCTTCGTGATGCCCCAGAGCGCGAGGAATCCCACGACTCCGATCACGACGTAAAACAGGTCAAGCATGGGATCTCTCCTGACTCATGACGACTTCGTCAACCACTCCACTGTAGAAGAGGGGACCTTAGGAAGTCATTAGACGGCCATTAGGATTTCCGCTCACGCCTTCGGATCGAGCGGCCCCGGGAAACCGCCCCAAGCGGCGGCTTTCCGGCGCCCACAACGCCGGAGAACCGGCAATATTCCCCTGTATCCAGCGGGACCGCACGATTCTCAGCGCGTACTCAAGGGCCATGCCCGAAAACTCGGGGCTTCTGTTCGCGGCGCCCTATCGCGCTTCGGCCGGCAGATGCAGGCGGTAGCCGACCCACGGTTCGGTCAGGAGATGCGTCGGGCTTGAAGGCTTGGACTCGATCTTCTTGCGGAGCTGGTTCACGAAGACGCGGAGGTAGTCGACCTGATCGCCGTAGTCGGGCCCCCAGACCGCCTGCAGCAGTTCCCGATGCGGGATCACCTTGTTCGCGTGTGCCACGAAGTACCGAAGCAGCTCGAATTCCTTGGGGGTGAGCCGCACGTTGCGGCCGCGTGCGGTCACCTGGCGTGTATCGAAATCCACCTCGACCGAGCCCAGAGTCAGACGTCCGCTCGGTCCGTGCGTCCACGGCGTCCGCCGCAAGCCGGCCCGTATCCGCGCCAGGAGCTCGGGCGGGTTGTACGGCTTCGTGACGTAGTCATCGGCGCCGGCGTCAAGGGCCTCGACTTTGTCGGATTCGCTGTCTCGAACCGTCAGCATGATGATGGCGATCTCGGACTGTCCGCGAATCGCTCGGCACGTCTCCAGCCCACCCATACCGGGCATGTTCATGTCGAGCAGGACGAGATCGAACCGCTCGTCGCGCACCTTCTCCAGCGCCGCCTCACCACTCTTGGCATCGTCGACTTCGTAGCCCTGGCCCGTCAGCGTGACGCGCATGACCCGCCGAATCTGCGGGTCATCGTCGACGACGAGGATCCGGCCGGCGCTCACGACGTCGATCCTCCGCGCGGAAGCGACAGCGTAAATGCCGTTCCTGCATCGGGTGAGCTCGAAATCGTCAAGGTCCCCCCGTGCGCCCGCGCGATCTGCTGAACGATGGCGAGGCCCATCCCGGTTCCAGGAATGTGGCGGGCTTGCGCGCCCCGGTAGAAGCGCTCGATAACCCGTGCTTGCTCGCGTTCTGAAATGGTCGAACCAGAATTGCGGACGATGAGCTCTACGGCCCCGTTGCCCTGTGCTTGAATCTCGATGGTCGATGTGGGCGGAGAGTACTTCAGCGCATTGTCGAGCAACTGTCGAAGAGCCAGTCCGAGCAACTCGCGATCGGCGTCGATCGTCAGGTTCGCTGGAACGTGCTTGAGGAGATGGCGACCATCGAGACGCCTCTCGAACTTCTGCACCGTCGCGGCGACGACGTCGGCGATCTTGTGGCGGTCGAGATGAACGGTGAAGTTGCCGGCGTCGATTCGCAACATCTGAACCGCATCGGTCACAAGCGCCTGGAACCGATCCAGGTCTTCGTCGATGATCGCCGTCAGCTCGCGATCGCGGGCGCTCGTGGACGGGCTCGCAAGCAGATCGCTGGCGGCCGCCTTCATCGAGGTGAGAGGCGTCTTGAACTCATGCGCCAGCGCGTCGAGCACGGTCGCTCGTAACTCGCTGCTCTGCTGCGCCGCCTCGGCGTGCGCGGTGGCTTCTTGTGAGCGCGCCCGTTCGAGCCCAATGGCCGCCAGGTTCGCGATCGAGTGCAGCACCGTATCGCTGAGCCCGACATGCATGAGCGCGAGGCTGCCAATGGGCGCCCCTCCGAGCTGAATCGCAATCACGACGAATCCGGCCGGGTCGCGCAGCGAGGTTGAGCGCCGGGCGACCTCGCGAAGCTTCGTCTCGAGGGCCGGCAACTCCGTTGCGCCGGCCCAGGACACGGTGTCGGCGCGCTGATCGTAGAGACCGACAGCCTGCAGCTCGAATGTATCGGCAATATGACGCGCAATCGCTCCAGACACCGACGCAGCGCCCTCGGAGAGAAGAAGCGCCCGGCTGAGAGCGTACAGGCGCTCCAGATCGCGCTGCCTGCCCGCCGCGTCGATCTCCCGCTGCCGCGCCCGGCCCGAGAGTTGACTTGCGACGACAGCGGTCACCAGGAACGCGACAAACGCCACCCAGTTCTGCGGATCGGCGATCGTCAGGGTTCCCGCCGGAGGCAGGAAGAAAAAGTTGAAGCACAGGACGGCGAGGACAGATGCGGTGGTCGCTTCGACGATGCCCCAGGTAGTGGCTAATAGCAGAATCGCGATCAGATAGGAGAGCGCGACCGTCGTTGGGTTGACGGGGAGCACCTGGGAATACAGGACGGTGATGAGCGCGACTGCGCCGATTGAGGCAGCGACACGACCTAACGCGATGATGTTGAGCACCCAGTGAGGCTACTCAACGCCAGCCGGCTGGTCAATTTCCGAGCTCCTCCAGCTGTGCGGCACGTCGTGGCTGGCGCGAGGCGAGATGTGATCAGTCCAACTGCCAGGCGGTCGCCACATCAAGGTCGTCGCGCGAGATATCCTGAACGGTCAAGCGCCCGTTCTCGGGCACGCGGCCCTCACTCCACAAGAATGCGGATAAGTGTCGCTCGGCCTGCACCCGCCAGAACGCGCCGCCTGACTGAAGCGCTCGACGGCTCAAACGCGCGACGCGGGCGACCGCCTCGGGATCGATCGACACGGTGACAGTTGATTCGGTCCCGGCCGCAAAGTGCATGACGCGAAAAGTGTGCTCACCTTTCGCCGCAGCGGCGGACGGTGGAGCAGCCAGAATTCTGAAACCATTCAGCGTCACGGTTTCGATGGGCGGCCTCTGCTGCTCCGAGTAAGGCGTTCGGCCCTCGGGAACGCGCCGGGGCGGCCGCTCTGCCAAGGCGCCGACCACCGCACCGCGCAACGCTTCGGGCGTCATCGGCTTCCGCAAGAAGTTGGTCGCGCCGAGCCGCATGGCATCGACGGCCAGTTCGACCGACGCGAAGGCGGTCACCATGACCACACGGGCATCTGGCACGCGCGCCAGCAGCCGCCTCAACGTCTCGAGGCCGTCGATGCCCGGCATCTTCTGGTCGAGGAGCACGACGTCGTACCCACTTCCGTCGCCGAATCGAGTCAGCCCGTCCTCGCCGTCTGCGGCTTCGCCGACCTCATAGCCTGCCGCCTCGAGCGTCAGCCGCATCATCTCGCGAATGTGTGGCTCGTCGTCGATAATGAGCACTCTTCATGAACGGACCTCCGATCGCCCCGTCGCCGGGTCGGCGGGGCGTTCATTCCCCGCGAGCGGACCCGTGCCGACTGGAACCGTGAACGTGAACGTCGACCCGCGGCCAGGCTCGGATTGAACCGTGAGGCGGCCGCCGTGGGCCTCGACGATTCGCCGTGCGATGGTGAGCCCGAGACCAGAGCCACCTTGCGGCGCATTCGGTACTTGGACGAACGGCTCGAAGACTTTCGACAAGTACTCGCGCGGAATACCGGCGCCGGTATCGGTCACTGAGAAGACGACCTGCCCATCTCGCTGCGCTCCCCGCACGGTAATCGCACCGCCCGCGGCGGTGGCGCGAATCGCATTCGTGAGCAGATTGATGATGACCCGTTGAATCTGCTGCCGATCGGCAAACACCTGGGGTAAACCGGGCGGCGCGTCGATGTTCAGACGAACACCGCGCGCTTCGGCTTGCACGCGTACCGACTCAGCCGCCTCGTGAGCCAGCGTGGATGCCGGAACCGGCGTCCGCACGGGTACGGTGTGACCAGACTCGATCTTCGACAAATCGAGGAGCTCGCGCATCAGGCGGTCGAGCCGCGTCGCGTCGTCGCGGCACACCTGGACGACTCGCTGCTGCCGTTCGGTCATCGGGCCGAGCGAACCCTCCAACAGCAGAAGAATGCCCATTTGCAGACTGGTGAGCGGCGTCCGCAATTCATGCGACGCAGCCGCGATGAACTCCGACTTGAGCCGACTGATCTCGCTCAGGTGGGTGATATCTTCGAGGAGCGTTACGGCGCCCACCAGGTGATCGTCGGCGTCGCGCATTGGCGTCGACCGCACGCGGAATGCACGCTCGGCTCCATCGACTGCCCAGGGCAATACGGCCCCGGCGCTCTCTGACGCCACAGCCCGCTCTGATCGCAGCACATCGGTGACCGCCTGCGCGATGCGGATGTCTCGCGCGACTTGATCGATGGGCTTTCCAACAGTCGCCTCCCGCGGGCCAAATAATCGTTCGGCAGCGAGATTTGTTCGCGTCACCCGACCATCGCTGTCGGTGACGATGACAGGGTCGTAGAGCGAGTCGATGGCGGCTTCGGTGGTCTGCTGCGCGACGAGAAGCTTGCCGAGATCCGATCGACGCAATTCCCGAATCCGGTCGGCCATCCGATTGAACCCGTCCGCCAGTCGGCCTATCTCGTCACCCGATTTGACGTCGACGACCGCATCGAGATCGCCTGCGGCGATCCGGGTGATCGCGGCCGTCAACTGCTGGACCGGGGCGAGAATGGTATTCGACAGCCGTAAGGCTCCACCGACCCCGATCATGACCAGGGTCGCGGTCAGAGCCAGCGTATACAGGAACCATCGTCGTGCCGTCTGCGAGGCATCATCGGCCTTTCGGCGCATCGCCTCCTGGTTGAGCTGCAGCAGCCGGTCGCAGTCATCTTTGATCGCGTTGAAACGCGGTTCGAGCACTTGAAAATACTCGTCAGAACGGTGGTCGGACTGGCGAAGAAACTCGTCCAGCCGTTCAAGGTAATCATCACGTCCGCGTCTGATTGCCGCAATCACGTCCTCTTCGCCGATCTCGGTGATGTTGCCCTGCGCCTTGTCGAACGCCGCGTTGAAGCGCGCCCGGTGTTCGGTCGCTTGCCGGATGGCGCGCTCGTGCTGACCGATCAGCTCGAAGAGAGCGGCCGAGTCGAGCCGTTCGAGACTCTCCTTCATGGTTTCGGCCGCGACGACGGAATCGTAGTTTTCGACGATGATTCGACCGGCCACGCTGCTCATGTTCCGGAGTGTCTGAGCGCTCCAGGCTCCGAGCACGCCGAGCGCCAGCACGAATCCGAGATACCCGACCAGAAGCTTGGTGCGGAGTCTCATTCTGCTCCGATCCTAATCCGTGCTGGCACGACCGTCGCCAGAATCCTTATGCGCTGCTCATGACTTCTTTATGCTGCTGCGAGAGTACCGTCCGAAATGATGCGAGATCCGAACTGGCCTGTGGCTCTGCTGGCATCCGTCGCGCTATACTCTCGGACAGTTCCAAGGTCATGTCCGAGATGTCCGCTCAGGTCGAGATTCCGAATCGCGCGCTCTTCAAGGCGGCAGAGGTGTGCGAAATCCTCAACGTGCAACCGTACGTGCTGCGCTCCTGGGAGGCGGAATTCCCGGAACTGGGCGTCGCGAAGACAGCGGGCGCGCCGCGGGTTTATCGCCGGAAGGATGTGGAGCTGGTCGCGCGGATCAGGCATCTGCTTCTCGTCGAAGGCCTGACGCTCGCCGGCGCGAGGCGGAGGCTCGAGGAAGAGGCAGCACCGGTCGGCGCCAACGCTCCGGCGATTGACGAGCTGATCGGCCAGAACGCACGCGAGCGGCTGACGACGGTCAAGCGCGGGTTGCGATCGATCCTCGACCTGCTGGCATCGGATGGCGGCGGATTTCGTCTGGCGCCGGTGCCACCAGCATCCCCACGTGTGCGTCCGATGCCGGTCGGCCGGACGAAGCCTTCTCTTCGCCCAAACACACGCGAAGGCTCAGGGCAGGCCCTTCGGCCGGACCAACGGGGAAGCTCAGGGCAGGCCCTTCGCCAAGACCAGCGCGGAAGCTCAGGGCAGGCGCGCGGGAAAACGGCGGCGCGGCACGGCACGACACGATCGACCTCGGCGCGTCGCAAGCGTTCGGCGTGAAAGACACATCGGGATGTAGCGCAGCCTGGTTAGCGCACCTGACTGGGGGTCAGGGGGTCGCCGGTTCGAATCCGGCCATCCCGACCATTTTCCCCCTATCGATCGAACATCACACTCTCTAAGACGATGGATATATACTGGCTAGGCCACCGTCAACATACGTGCCTTTCCGTTCACCTTTCTGGAGTCGAGTGTTTCATGAGAAAACTGTTTATTGCCACCGCTGTCGCCGCTTGTTTGCCGCTGGCTCTCGCCGCGCAGGACCCCGCGCTGAAGGACTACTCGAAGACCATGATGAGTGAGGATCTGCCGCTCAATATCATCCACCTCAACGCCAAGACCGTGCCGCTGTTGTTCAAGGCGCCGACGCTGTATCAGATCCGCGCGAAGGCGAATGAGTCCACAATGGTGTACGTGCAGACGACCGTCGAGGTCAACGCCGAGCTCGACACGACGACATTCTCGATCGAGCAGGACGGTATGACGTATCCAGGAACGCCGACAAGCGTCCGCAACTTCACCAAGGGCAAACTGAAGCTGAAGCTGGGCGACCAGGTCGATGGTGTGTTGACGTTCCCCAAACTCGTCGACCTGTCAAAGGCGTTTGCTGTCAAGCATGGCCGCGACCGCGTGGACTTCAAGTTCACGGACGCGCAGATCAAGGCGTTGGCGCCCGCCCCAGCGAACTGAGGTTCGCGGCAGGCAGGGGCTAAGAGCAGAGGGCAGATGAGTCTGCCCTCATCCCTTTGCTCTCAGCCCTATTGAATTACGACATACCTCCACAGCCGTTCGGTTTCTTTCGCTCCCACGTACTTCCCAATCTCTTTGTCGAACTGCGCCTTGACCTTCCAGGGCCGGTATTCCTTGAACTCACGCACCATGCGCGTGCCGGCGCCCGGGATACTGAGGATATCGTCGTCGGTCGCCGTGTTCAGGTTGACGGGGATGAACACGTACTGCTTAAGGCGATCGGTTTCCTGCTGGCCGACGTACTTGCCGATCTCCTTGTCGAACTGCGTCCACGCTTTCCAGGGCCGGTATTCCATGAACTCACGAACCATCCGCGTGCCGGCGCCCGGAATCAGCAGGATTTCCTCGCGCGTGCCCGTGTTCAGGTTGACGTGTACGAACGCCTTCCGGTAAAAGTCCTCGGCCTGCTGGGCGGTCAGCTTTTGGCCGAGCAGGACGGTGTTGAGTTCGGTGACGCTCATGAACGGTCGTTTGTCGAGTATGGCCTTCACAATCGCGGGCGTCATATGCGGCAGCGCGGCGAGCTCCTTTTCGGCCGCCACGTTCGGATCGAGCAGCCCTTTTCCAACCTGAGCGCGGGCGGCTGTTGATACGCAGGCGAGGATCGCGACCGCGCCGAGGACGACAACGAATAATTGTCTTCTGATCATTTCATCACTCCTTCAGATTGAGACGAAGAGCGGGGCTCGGAGGCGTCCAGAGCTGGGTGCCGGTACGCGTACGCGAGTCCTACGAGACCGAGCTGTACCATGAGACCAGGCGCCAGTACGGGCGGCGCTTTGGAGTGCATCGCTTTCTTGAAAATCTCCCAGCGGCTTAGTGACGGATCGATCTCCAGCTGGAATTCCGCGCTTCCTCGAAGATGAAGACCCACACCAGCGACCCCCGCCGCCAGAAACAACACCATCGTGGCCTGCAGCGCGCGTATGCTGAGTGCGTTGCCTTTGATGCCGTGCCAGATTAAAACGGCGAGCGCCAGCGCGATGGCCCCCATCGGCACCCATTGCACCGCCGTCTCGTAGTGTTCGAGCAGGACCAGCTCGGCACTGGTGCCCACCAGGCCGAGCGCCAGGACGGCAAGCAGCCATCGCCGAATCACTGAAAGTGTGTTCATTCGATACTACGGTGACGGAACCGCATCCGTGAAGTATACAAGGCCGCTCGTGGCATAACGGTGACATCGCCATCATACGACGCTGTGGTGATCGGCGCTGGTCCGAACGGGCTGGCCGCGGCCATCACGCTGGCGCGCGCCGGCCAATCGGTCGTGGTCTTCGAGCAGTCGACCCGCGTCGGCGGCGGATTGCGGTCGGACGCGCTGACGCTTCCTGGATTCGTCCACGACGTGTACTCGTCTGTCTATCCGCTGGGCGTGGCCTCGCCATTCTTCGGCTCGCTGCCATTGCCGTCGCTCGGCGTGGAATGGGCCCATCCGCCACTCCCGGTGGCGCATCCGCTCGATGGTACCGATGCCGTGGTGATTTCGCGATCGGTCGGCGAGACGGTCGCGGATCTTGGCGACGATCGAGTCGCGTACGCGGGGCTCTTCGGGCCGCTGGCGGATCGCTGGGAAGCGCTGGTCGACGAGATCCTGGCCCCGCCACATGTGCCGCGGCATCCGTGGCTGCTCGCGAGATTTGGGCGCGACGCGTTGCAGCCGGCAGCCGTCATGGCCACTCGCCGGTTTCGCGGCGTGCGCGCCCGAGCGCTGTTTGCCGGTCTGGCCGCGCATTCGATGCTGAGGCTCGATGCCCGGCCGTCGGCCGCGGCGGGGCTGCTGCTCGGCACGCTTGCGCACGCGGTTGGCTGGCCATTCGTACGGGGCGGCGCCTCCCGTCTGGCCGACGCGCTGGCGGCCGAATTCACGAGGCTAGGCGGCACGATTGTCACGGACCATGCCGTCTCGTCGATCGACGCGCTCCCGCCAACGCGGTCGATCTTGTGCGACGTCACGCCGAAACAGCTCGTCTCCATCGCCGGAGCGCGCCTGTCCCCGAGCTATCGCACCGCGCTCGCGAAGTACCGGTATGGCCCTGGCGTGTTCAAGCTCGATTGGGCGCTCTCCGAGCCCATTCCCTGGCGAGCCGCCGCCTGTCGCATGGCTGGCACCGTGCACGTTGGCGGTACGCTGGAGGAAATTGCGTCAGCCGAAGCGGCTGCATGGGAAGGGACGATTGCCGACCGTCCGTTCGTTCTCCTCACCCAGCCCACGGTCGTTGACGGCGGCCGCGCGCCGGCCGGACGCCACGTGGCGTGGGGATACTGCCACGTGCCCCCGGGATCGACCGTCGACATGACAGAGCGGATAGAGCGGCAGGTGGAGCGCTTCGCGCCGGGGTTTCGCGACACGATCGTGGCGCGCCACGCGGCCGCTCCGCCCGATCTCGAGCGCGCCAATCCTAATCTCGTCGGCGGTGACATCGGCGGAGGCTCGCTCCATCTCGGTCAGCTGTTTTCGCGTCCCACATGGCGGCGCTACCGGACATCGACTCCCGGTTTGTACCTGTGTTCTTCATCCACACCGCCTGGCGGCGGCGTTCACGGAATGTGCGGCTATTACGCGGCGCAGGCGGTACTGCGTGCGCGCTCGCGCGATAGGCTTTAGGCTCTGGGCTCTAGGCTCCCGGCTTTGTCAAGGCCCGAAGCCCAAAGTCCGAAGCCGGGGCTGTCGGAGACATAGGTAACACATTCGTCGGAGGACATGGGTAACAGTTTGTTGACGACGCCGCCGGAGCAGGGCCTTCATGAGCGATGAGGTCCTGCGGAGGCGGCGGAAGCCGGGACGGCGGGCAGCAGCCGCCGTTGTCGTTCGTCGAAGCGGGCCAGGGGTACCGCCGCGAAGCGCAGGAGCCAGAGGCCGTCGTCGAGGGGTTCGAAGGCGACATGTTCGCCGGCCAGTACTTCGGTGAGAAACACCGGATGCCCGCGCCAACTGATCGACCCCGTCGAACTGACGCGGCGCACGTCCCACGCGGCGGGATACGCCAGCGGCACCAAGCGCTCCGGATAGGTGCGCGGCGACGGACGATAGCGCGCGGCTGGGGGGAGACCCTCGAGCGCCTCATGGGGGCGCTCCTCGTTGTATTCGGTGACGAAGGCGGTAAACCGGCGTTGCTGCGCTCGGGCCGAGGCCGCGGGGGGCCGGGTGGTCTCGCGTTTGAGGACGGCATGGAACTGCTCATGCGAGCCGTTTTGCTCGGGATGCCGGGGCGTGATGCGCTCCGGCACAATGCCGAGGCGCAGCCACCAGACGGCGAGGCGCGACAGACGCCCGAGGCCTGGGGCGCCGAAGGGCGGGCCGTTGTCACTCCGGATGCGATCGGGGAGCCCGAAGGTCCGAAAGGCGTGGACGAATTCCGGCTGGGTCACGGCGCGCGTATGCGTCGACAGCGCCGTGCAGCGTAAGACGTACCGCGTGCAGCCGTCGCGCAACGTGAAGGGATAGCACCAGGCCCCATTGCCGGTGCGAAATTCGCCCTTGTAGTCGGTGGTCCACAGCAGATTGGGTCGGGTCGGCGGGGTGAGATGCACGGGAGGATGGAGAGTGGGGCGGCGACGCACGCGGTGACGCACGAGCCCGTGGCGGCGCAGCACTTCGTGGATCGTGTCGCGACAGGGCCAGGCGCTGCGGGGATCCTGGCGGCGCAGCCAGTCGCGGAGCTTGCCGGCGCCCCAGCTGGGATGCGCGGTGCGCGCGGTCCGGATGCGTTCCACGATCGCCGCCGCCGTGGCCCCCGGACTGGTATGCGGCCGGCGCGAGGCCGGCTCGAGATGGCCGTCACGCTGATAGCGATCGACCCAGTAGTAGCCAATGCGTCGACTGATCCCGTAGGAGGCGGCGAGTTCCGTCATGGAGTACAACCCGGTGAGATACTCGGCGACAAATTGCAGACGCTGTTCCATTGGTGACACCGTTGACCATGGCATGGTCCGAAAGTGTTACCCATGTCCTCCGACTGCGTTGTTACCCATGTCTCCCGACTGAGCCGCCCGAAGCCCGAAGTCTGAAATCTGAAGCCAATGTCCAACTCCCACTGGACCGTCGCCGCTGACGAGGCGGGGCTTCGTCTCGACAAATTTCTTGCGGCTGCCGATCGACTGGGCTCGCGCAGTCGAGCCGTGGCGGCGATCGAGCGTGGCAAGGTGTTCGTCAACGACGACGAGATGGCTGCGGCCGGCGCCGCGAGGCGGCTGTGCGTGCGGGATCGCGTCCGCGTGTGGATGGATCGGCCGGGCAGTTCCAAGCGTCGGCCCGCGCCGCATCGGACCGGCGATCTCGACATTCTCTATGAGGACGACGATCTCATCGCGGTGAACAAGCCGGCTGGCCTGCTGGCCGTGCCGCTCGAGCGGAAGGCCGAAGCCGAATCCGTCTTCGACCAGATCGGCCGGCACCTCCGCTCGCACCGGACACGGCGGCCATTCACCGTTCACCGCATCGATCGAGATACATCGGGCGTGGTGCTTTTCGCCAAGCACGCGGCGGCCCAGGCGCTGCTGAAGCAGCAGTTCCTGCAGCACCAGCCGGAACGCGTGTACCAGGCAATCGTCTACGGGCACCCGACACCGCCATCCGGGACCTGGACCGACACGTTGGTGTGGGATCAGCGCTCGCTTATTCAGAAGGGAACGCATCGGCGCGATCCGCGCGGTAGGGGAGCGATCAGCGAATACCGGACTGTCGAGCGTTTCACCAACACGTCATTGATAGAAGTCCGCCTGGTGACAGGCAAGCGCAATCAGATCCGCATACAGGCGCGGCTGCGCGGCCACACACTCGTGGGTGAACGGCGGTACATCTTCGGGCCGGCGGAACTGCGCCCAATCGACTTTCCGCGCCAGGCCCTGCACGCGGCGCGCCTGACGGTGAATCATCCGGCGACGCGACGCGCGCTCACGTTCGAGGCGCCGTTGCCGGAGGACATGGTGGAGTTGATCGCTCAGCTGCGACGGTCCGCTAATGCGCCAAGTCGGCAGGTCTAAAGACCTGCGCTACGACTGTCGTGGCGCAGGACTCTAGTCCTGCCTTGTTATGACTGTTGTGGCGCAGGACTTTGGTCCTGCCTTGTTATGACTGTTGTGGCGCAGGACTTTAGCCCTGCCTTGTTATGACTGTTGTGGCGCAGGACTTTAGTCCTGCCTTGTTATGACTGTTGTGGCGCAGGACCGTAGTCCTGCCTTGTTATCGGCCGACGGTGAACTTGGCGAAGACTCGCGTCGTTTCCCACGACATCGTGAGGACGCCGCCTGGCGCACGGGTGTTCGGGCCGATCTCGAACGTCAGCTGCTCAACTGGCGACACCAGAGTCTGTTTCTCCAGCGTGATCTTGCCCACATCGAGACGCGGGTCGCGGTACGTGTGAAATGCATGACCATCGCTGTTGAAGGTAAGCGTCCAGGCTGTTTCTGTGGGCAACATCCACAGCGAGTAGTCGCCGGCCTTGAGCTTCAGGCCCTCGAACTGCAGATCGCGGTTCGTGCTGAGCCGCGTGCATTCGTCGGC
Source organism: uncultured Acidobacteriota bacterium (assembly GCA_963789965.1). GTDB lineage: Bacteria > Acidobacteriota > Vicinamibacteria > Vicinamibacterales > CAVVIG01 > DATLLJ01. The sequence goes on along the minus strand of CAWBMO010000007.1, from coordinate 199,857 downwards.
GCCCGGACACCAGACGCGATCAAACGGTACGAGGCTCCCGAAGATCTTCCGGCCGCGCATCGACGGCCGGCCGTACGTAATCGAGAGTGCCGCGCCATCGACGGTGCCTTGTGTGGTTTCGTGAGGGCTGAGAACGGGACGCGTTTGCCGCCCGAAGGAGCCGCGCGCGCGAGCCACGAGCAGCGGTCCCTGAGTCCACGCGAGGAGCAGGCCGATTGCGCACGCCAATGCGATGACCCGGCGCATGGCCGTATTATGCCTGAATCCTGCCACGCCGAAGCCAGAAGGGCGTACCCGGGTCTGCCACGCCGAAGCCCGAAGGAGGCAGGCGGGTTGACTTGGGCCGGCGTTTCGTGGTTTTCTAAGCACCTTACGCCATGAGGCCCCCTGTCGAGATGGTCGCGAACGCCCGCATGACCGCCAGCCGGCACATGGTGTCTCTCGCCCTTAGCCCGACGACCCTTAACCTTTTGGGCATCGGCCGACTGCCGTTGACCTGACAAAGGGTGATGTAGCCAAGAGCGATCGAAAGCGCGATTCGACAAGGGCCATCACCTGGACAAGGGTGATGGCCCTTTTACTTTTCAGGGGGGAAACATGGGGCCAATGGACGACGATGACGGTAGCGTGACGCAGAAGGCGGGCGAGGTGCCGGCAGGACCTGAACAGCAGAAGGATGCTGTGGCTGTTGCCGAGCGCCGCGACGAGAAGATCGGCGCTGAGGAATGGCTGGTGCCGGGAATAGAAGAAGCCGGCTATGGGTATGGAGTGTGATGTCTCTGACTGTTGATACAGTTCGCGTCGGCCTGCTCGGGTTCGGCACCGTTGGCCAGTCTGTCGCGAAGATTCTCTGTGACGGGCACGTCCCGCGTGTCGAGTTGCTGCAGATCTTCAATCGCGGCATCGCCGGCAAGCGCGTCGGCTGGGTGCCTCCATCGATCCAATGGACCGAGAACATCGACGACGTGTTGGCGAGTGACGTGGACGTCGTCGTCGAGCTGGTGGGCGGGCTGCATCCGGCATATGAATGGGTGCGCGCGGCGCTCCTCGCGGGCAAATCGGTCGTCACCGCGAACAAACAACTCATTGCGCACTACGGCGCGGAGCTCGGCGAGCTGGCGCGCGTGCGCGGCCAGCAGCTGCGGTTCGAAGCGTCGGTCGCCGGCGGCATTCCGGTGCTGCGCGCGCTGCAGGAGGGGTTGGCCGGCGATCGGCTCGTGGAAGTGCGCGGCATTCTGAACGGGACCTGCGCGTACATCCTCAGCCGCATGCAGTCGGCGGAGCTCCCATTCGCCGAGGCGCTCGCCGAAGCGCAGGCGGCCGGATTTGCCGAGGCGGATCCGACCGAGGACGTGGACGGCGCCGACGCGGCGGCCAAACTGGCCATCATCGCGGCGGTGGGGCTGCGCCGCCCGATCCGCGTCGGCGACATCGCCACACAATCCATCCGCCCGATTGACATTGTCGATTTTCAATACGCGCGTGAAATCGGCTGCACGATTCGCCAGATCGCCCGCGCGGCGGTTCAAGACGACGGGCGGGTGTTTGCCGTCGTCAGCCCAGCGCTCGTCCCGCTCAATTCGAGCTTCGGACGCATAGACGGAAGCCAGAACGTGGTCATGGTTCGCGGCGTGTACGGCGGCGAGACCTCGTTCTCTGGTTCGGGCGCGGGCGGCGCGCCGACGGCCGTGGCCGTTGTCTCCGATCTGTTGTCGATCCGCCGGCAGACAGCGAGCGGCGCCGGGCCGGATTCGGCGGACATTGAATCGGCCGCCACTCCTGTTCACGAGGTGTCGAACGATTTCGTCGCGCCGCACTACGTCCGGTTTACGGTCGCCGACCGCCCCGGTATCCTGGCCGATATCTTTGCCGTGTTCGCGCGGCACGCCATCAACGTCGAAGCGGTCGTTCAGCTCCCGCGCTATCGCAAGGACCGCCTGCCGTTCGTCGCGACGCTCGAAGCCTGCTCGTCGTCTGAGCTCGACCACGCGCTGACGGATATCGCGGCGCTCGATTTCCACGTCGAGCCGCCGCTCTCGCTGCCCATCCTGCGTTGACGGCATGACTGAACACGCCGCGCACAGCCAGGTCGTCGAGGCCGAAGGCCATCTGATCGACTCGCAGCTCCTGAATGTGATCTTCGACACCGTCATCAAGTGGGACGCGTCGTTCGAGGTGCTGCAGTTCACGATCGGCCGGACCAACGACGAGCCGTCGTCGATTTCGATGCGGATTGCGTCGCCGACCGAAGACGGCTTGAGGCGGGTGCTCGAGGAGCTCGTCCCGCTCGGGTGCCAGATCGCGCGTGCGACTGATGCGCTGGTCCGAGCCGCCGATCGGGACGGCTGCGTGCCGGATGATTTCTATTCCACGACGAACCTGAAGACGCACGTGCGGCACGGCGGGCGCTGGCTTGAAGTCGAGCGGCAGCGGATGGATTCGGTCATCGTGATCGAAAACAGCACGGCCATCTGTCGCAAGCTGCGGGACGTGCGAGCCGGCGACCAGGTGGTGTGCGGCGTGGAAGGCGTCAGGGCGGTTCCGGAGTTTCAGGAACGCGATCGTCTCGGTTTCGCGTTCATGACGAACGAGATCTCATCGGAGCGGCGCGTGGAAGTGGCCGTCGCCCGTATCGCGGCGATGATGGCGGAGGTGAAGCGCACGGGCGGCAAGATTGCGTTCGTGGCCGGTCCGGTACTCGTGCACACCGGCGGCTCGTCGCACTTCTGCGATTTGATCCGTGCCGGCTACGTGGACGTCCTGTTGGCGGGCAATGCGCTCGCTGTCCACGATGTCGAGCACGCGCTGTTCGGGACCTCGCTCGGTGTCGATCTCGAGACCGGCAGAGCCATTCACGGCGGGCACCGTCATCACATGCGCGCCATCAACACCATCTGCAGGGCAGGCGGCCTGGCCCAGGCCGTCACCCGCGGCGTGCTGACGTCGGGCATCATGTACGAGTGCATTCGCCACGACGTGAAATACGTGCTGGCGGGCAGCATCCGCGATGACGGACCGATTCCCGACACCATCATGGATCTGCGCGACGCGCAGGATCAGTACGCGAACGTCCTCGGCGACGTGAAGCTGGTCATCGTGCTGTCGACGATGCTGCATGGGATTGGGGTGGGGAACATGCTGCCGGCGTGGGTTCGAATGGTGTGCGTCGACATCAATCCGGCGGTCGTGACCAAGCTGGCCGACCGCGGCTCGTCCCAGACGATTGGCCTTGTCACCGACGTGGGCCTGTTTCTCCACCGTCTCGTGCAGAATCTTCAGGACCAGCCGGCGGCGAGCCTCTAAGTCCTTGTCTGTCAGCGCCTTTTGTGGCCCCGCGCCAGCATTAACCCTCGAATCCAGCTGCTCCGATACTATGCAGTGAATGGCAACCTGTCCCAGGTGTTTTGGGGCGCTGACTGAACACCACAAGTGTCCGCGACGCTCGATTCTGAGTGCGATGGCGGACGCTCTTTCAACGGTCGGCGTCGGGGGGCTTCTCGGCGGCCTGATGGCGATCATCATCAACGAGCAGGCGCCCACGTCACTCGTGCTTGCCGCCGCCGCGCTCGGTGCCGTCCTGGCGTCCGCGGTGCGGCAGGCCGTCGGCCGCCGGCCCTAGCGACCTTCAGACTTCAGACTTCAGACTTCAGACTTCAGGCTAGAGCGTTTTTCGGTTCCGTGTAGTACGCGAGTCCCTGGTCCATGGCGCTTTGTCCATGGTCCGTCCTTGGTCCCTCGTTCGTAGTCCACCGTGGCACGCGCACCAAGGACCAAGGACCACGGACGGACCAAGAACCCAGGGACAAAGGACCAAGGACTTGACCGCTACGCCGAACTGAAAACTGCTCTAGTGTCTGCCCAGAACCGCGAGGAATGCCGCGAGCGCTTCGGGATCGAATTGCGTTCCGCCGCACCGCAGGAGCTCCGATACCGCTCCGGCGGGCTTGGCGGATGCAGGAGCGCGGCCGGCCTCGGTCATGGTGTCGTACGCGTCGACGACGGCGATGATACGGCTCGCCAGTGGGATGGTCACACCCGCGAGCTTCCGCGGATAACCGCCGCCCCCGAACCACTCGTGTGTCGCGAGGACGATGGGCGCAATCGACGCGAGCGCCGGCGCACACGCCAGGATTTCAGCTCCCACCTCGACGTGGTGCCGCATGATGGCCTCCTCGCCAGACGACAGCGGGGAAGGCTTCGTAAGGAGCGCGTCGGGCATCGCCGCCTTCCCGGCCTCGTGGAACCGTGCCGCGAGTTCAAGAGCGTCGATCGCCTCGCCCTCGAGTGACATCTCCCGAGCCGTGGCGACCGAGTACCGCGCCACGCGGGCGCCATGTTCCAGTGCGGCCGGGGCCCGCAACGCCATGACGGCCGTGAGCCACTCGATCGGGGACTGGTCAGCCGACGCGTTGAGCTGCGCGCAGAGCTCCTCGGTCCGATCGCGGAGCTCCTTTGACAGCACGGCGTGCCACTGCAGTTCCTCGAGCGCCTGTTTCCGCCACTGGCGTCCGCGCTCGAGCGCCAGCGCGAACCGATCGCGCTGGAACGGTTTGACGAGGAGGTCGGCGATGTCGGGCTGTGGCGCGTCGGGGCCGAGCAGGTCGGTATAAGCGGTCGCGATGATGACCGCCGTGTGCGGGTGGTCGCGCTGCACTTCCGTGGCAAGCCACAGGCCGTCGTGTCCCGGCATGAGGACGTCGACAACGGCGAGGTCGAAGCGTCCGTTATGCAATGTCGCGAGTGCCTCGTCGGCGTTCGTGGCCGTTGTGGCCTGCAGCCCCAGCGAGGTGACCCATCGCGACATGAGGTCGCGAACGGCCGGCTCGTCGTCGACGATCAGCACTGAACTGATGGATGTCACGGATCGACCGCGGGCGGATTCGACAGAATAGCCCGACAGTCGACGATACGACGGATCGCCCTTGGCCTGGTAGCAGGGTGTGCGATATCGCACAGTCCCGCACATTGTGGCAGTCGGATCCGCGCACAGAAATGTCGCGATCGACTAAAGTGGACGCGCGTGATGGGCGTCGAAGGCGATACGACCGAACGGCGTGAACTCGAGGCGCGGCTGACCCATCTCGAGAAGATGGAAAGCGTCGGACGGCTGGCGGGCGGGATCGCGCACGACTTCAACAATCTGCTGACGGCGATTCTCGGTTACACGGAGCTGCTGCTCGGCAATCGACCGCTCGACGATCCCGACCGATCGGCCCTCGAGGAAATCCAGAAGGCGGGGCAGCGCGCGGCGTCGCTCACGCAGCAGCTTCTCGCGTTCAGCCGCAAGCAGGTGCTCCAGCCGCAGGAAGTCGATCTCAATCAGACCGTCCTCGGGCTGCAGAGCATGCTGACGCGGCTGATCCGCGAGGACATCAAGCTGACGTGCCACGTGGCGGACGAGCCGGCGCTCGTCAGAATCGATCCGACGCAGATCGAGCAGGCGATTCTCAACCTGGTGCTGAACGCCCGCGATGCCCTGCCTGCTGGCGGCTGGATCAGGCTCGACCTCGCGCGTCTCTCCGCGCCCGACGTGGCGCTGCCGCTCGATGTGGCGGTGGCCGACGCGTACGTCCGGCTGCGCGTCAGCGACAACGGCGTCGGCATCGCCCCGGGAGCGCGGCCCCATTTGTTCGAGCCGTTCTTCACCACGAAGGAGCAGGGCAAGGGGACCGGGCTCGGATTAGCGTCGGTCCACGGCATCGTGCATCAGAGCCTGGGATGGATCGACGTGACCAGCGAACCAGGTCAGGGCGCGACGTTCGCGATGTACTTTCCCGCATTGCCGCTGCGGCCACGCCCCGCGTCGGAGGTCGCCGCGCGCGTCAAATCTGCCCAGGGACATGAGACGGTCCTGCTCGTCGAAGACGAAGAGTCCGTGCGTCGGATTATCAGTGCGGTACTGCGCCGGCAGGGATACACCGTGATAGAGACGTCTTCTCCTGTCGACGCCGTCGACCTGTTCGCGCGTCACGCCGCGGACATCGATCTCCTCGTGACCGACGTCGTGATGCCGGTCATGAACGGCCCCGCGCTCGCTCAACGGCTGGTGGCGATCCGGCCGGCCCTCCGCGTTCTGTTCATTTCCGGATACTCGGGCCTGTCTACGCCGGAGATGCAGAATCCCAACGTCGGTTTCCTGAACAAGCCGTTTCAAACATCCGTCCTGGCGGCCCGTGTGCGGGAGATGCTCAACCGCCCAGACGGCAAGAACGTGAGCTGAGGGCCGATCCGCCTTTCCGGCCCTACCCGCCCCGAGTGTGCATCTCGAGATGCGGATCCTTGCGCAGGTCGGTGACAGGGACGAAGGCGCGGCGCTCGCCGAGCGCCAGCCGATCCTCGGCGCCGCGATCGGTCCGTGCCCGCCACTGGCTGGTGATGAGCGCGCTTAGTTCTTCCGGCGTCGCGCCGCGGCGCAGCGCCGCACGAAGGTCGACGCCGCGTGCCGCGTACAGGCAGAGGTACCACAGCCCGTCGGCGGTCAGACGGCTGCGATCGCAGCTTCCGCAGAACGGGGCCGTTGTCGAGGAAATGATTCCGAAGACGGCGCCATCGGGCAGCGTAAACCGATCCGCGGGCGCCGACGACGACTTCGATGATCGGCTCGATAGGTCCGTACCGGGCGGCCAGCCGCTCCAGCATCTCGGCGCGCGACACGACGTCTGTTGCCGACCAGCGGGTCGCACCGCCCACGTCCATGTACTCGATGAACCGCACTTCGGCGTTCATCTTGCGACCGTATTCGATGAGATCCGCCAGCTCGTCGTCGTTCACGCCGCGAATGATCACGCTGTCGATCTTGAACCGTCCAAACCGACGCGCGGCCGCGTCCATGCCGTCGAGCACCGCGTCGAGCGAGTCGAAGCGGGTCAACTCGGTGAAGCGGTCGGGACGGAGCGTGTCGAGGCTGACCGTGATGCGACCGAGGCCCGCCGTGTGGAGCGCGTCGACCTGTTCCGCCAGTAACACGCCGTTCGTGGTCATCGCGAGGTCAGTCAGTTCTGTCTTGGCGGCCAGCACGCGCACGAGCGAGGCGAGATCGCGGCGCAGGAGCGGTTCGCCACCGGTCAGCCGAAGTTTGTTCACCCCGAGCGCGACGAAGACATCCACGAGCGTACTGATTTCCTCGAACCGCAGCACGTCCTCGCGAGGCAGCCAGACGTAGTCCTTCTCCGGCATGCAATACGCGCAGCGCAGGTTGCAGCGGTCGGTGACCGACAACCGCAGATTGCGAAGCGGGCGCGCGAAGGTGTCGACGAGGGACATGACTCTCTTAATTATAGGGGGACCAGCGAAAGCGGTGATCCGGGGCCGAACGGTCGGGAGGCGATCTGCCCTTCAAAGCGCTGGCCCCAACGGCCCGGCACCGAGGTGGTGCATGCGGGGCACCGTCCGTCAGGTGTCAGCCGGTACTTGCGGATCAAGTAGCCGTAACGGGCGACCAGCAGCTCGCCGCACGCCGCGCAGTGCGTATCTTCGAGCGCGCCCACCTGGCCAGGCAGATTGCCGGCGTAGATGTACCGGAGGCCATTGGCCCGGCCGATGTCGGCAGCGGCAAGGAGCATCTCGGGCGTCGTGTTCTGTGGGTCGGTCATTTTGTAGTCGCCGTGAAACGCCGTCACGTGCCACGGGATATCTGGTGAGACACCGGCGACGAACGAGGTGAGCCTCGACAGTTCGTCGCGCGAGTCGTTGAACCCCGGAATCAGCAGCGTTACGATCTCCACCCAGAATCCCATCGCGTGAAGACGACGAATCGTGTCGAGGATTGGCTCGAGACGCCCTCCTAGCTCGCGATAGTGACGGTCGTCGAAGCTCTTGAGATCGACTTTGTACAGATCGACCCACGGCCGCAGATATTCCAGCACCTGCGGCGTGCCGTTGCCGTTGGACACGTACCCCGTCATGAGGCCAGCGGCCTTCGCCGCTTTGAACACCTCGACTGCCCACTCGCTCGTGATGAGCGGCTCGTTGTACGTGCTTACGATGACGCGTGCGCCCAGACGCAGCGCGTCGCCGACCAGCGCTTCGGGCGACGCCGCGATCGGGGGCGCGATGGCTTGCGGATCGCGCAGCGCCTGCGATGTGACCCAGTTCTGGCAATAGCCGCAGTGCAGATCGCACCCCAGCATGCCGAAGCTGTACGCCAGCGCGCCAGGATGCGCGTGAAAGAACGGCTTCTTCTCGATCGGATCGCACTGCACGCCGCCGACGTAGCCCCACGGCACCCGCAGGCGGCCGTCCTGGTTGAAGCGCACTTTGCAGACGCCGACGGCTCCGTCAGGCAGGGGACAGCAGTGGCCGCACGCGTAACAGCGGAGCCGGCCGTCCGGCAGGCGATCGTACAGAGTGCCCTCGCGCGTCGTCTGCGCGAGCAGTTCAGCTAATGTTGACACGGGACTTCTTTATTATTGTGGCACGAGAGTTGAGACCGGTGTACCGCGGAGGTCGCCATGCGGCGATCCACGCTTGGCTTGGTACTCTCGCTGGCCGTGCTGTTACCTGCTGAAGGAGCAGCCCAGGCTACCTGGTATCCGACGCAATACCCACGGGTGACGGGTGCAAACGCCCCGTGGCTCTACAGCGGGGATCCCATCTATTACGCCGGCACGCTCTACTATCCCCGCGGCGCAACCACTTTCTTCGACGGCGACGTGATGTCGCGCATCGGCACTTACGAAGGTGTACCGCTCTTCGCGGACGCGACACAGACACCCTTTAGCGTCATATTCGTGCCGCTCGGCGGAAAGATGGTGAAGCCGTACGAACGCAAACGCGATGGGGAAGTGGCAGGGACTGTTGCCAGTCGGACGCCGTGGTTCCCTGTGCAAGTCGCCAGCGAATGGTTCCCAATCGAGGAACCTCCATTTGGAATCACAACAATCGAGCCGCCCGTCAATCTGTACCAGCCAGACTTCTACCAGTCAGACTTTTACCGGCCAGGCTACTACCGGCCAGACCTCTACCAGCCAGAACCCAACCCGTGCCAGCCGGCGGTCGTCCCCTGCCAGCCGGCCGTCATCCCGTGCCAGCCCAACTCCTGCTGTCAGCCCGCCAACTCCTGCTGCCAGCCCGCCAACCCTCCGGCTGCCGGGCCGACCGTTGCCCCTGCCGGTAAAGTTGGTCCGGCTCGGCCGGCCACTCCAGCGATCCTGCAAGTCTGGGTGACGTTCGACGGCGCCCGATGGTACAGCGCGGGCCCCGCGTTGGCGTATTCGCCGGATCGCTTCGTCGAGGTCGGCGACTATCAGGGATTTCCGGTGTACCGCGATAAACTCGGAACCGCTGATGAGATCTATGTTCCGTCCGTGATAGATGGACCCGTCGCTCCGTACAAGAAGAGATAATTCCCAGCTTCCTCGTGCCGTTTGGCTCCTCGGATGGGTGAGTCTCGCGACTGACGCGGCCACCGAGCTCGTCTATCCGCTCCTGCCGTTTTTTTTGACCCGCGTACTTCACGCCGGCGCGGTCTCGCTGGGTGTCATCGAAGGGGCGGCCGAGGCAACGAACAGCCTGCTGAAGATCTGGGCCGGTCACGTGGCCGATCGGTCGCCGCGCAAACGACCGCTGGTCCTGCTCGGTTACAGCATTTCCTCGCTGGCCCGTCCCTTTATCGCGTTGACCACCACGTGGATGCAGGTGTTCACGGTGCGGGTGCTCGACCGGGTTGGCAAAGGCGTCCGCGGCGCACCGCGCGACGCGATGCTCGCGAGCTGGGCGACGCCGACGACGCGCGGGAAGATATACGGGTTTCACCGGGGGATGGATCACACCGGCGCCATCATCGGTCCGACACTCGCCTCGGTGTTCCTGTTCTTCTACCCGGATCAGTACCGGCTCCTGTTTGGCCTCACGATCATTCCAGGCGCGATCGCGGTCGCGCTGATCTTTCTGGTCCCTGAGCCGGCCGGGCCTCCGTACGTAGTGTCCGGCTTCAGCCGGACCGTGGATTCGAGCCGGACAGTAGGTTCGAGCCGGACCGTGGATTCGAGCCGGTCCGCGGCCGCGCCGACGCCGCTCCCGCGAGTGTTCAACCGGTTCATGATGGTCCTCGCACTCTTTACGCTCGGCAACTCGACCGACGCGTTTCTCCTACTCAAGCTGACCGACGCGGCCGGGACCGTCCGCTTCGTGCCGCTGATGTGGGCAGCGCTGCACGTCGTGAAGGCGAGTGTCTCGATGGCTGCAGGGAGCTGGTCGGATCGGGCAGGCCGCCGTACAGTCATTGCGACGGGGTGGATCGTGTACGCCGTGGTGTACGCCGGATTCGCCGTGAGCACCACCATCCTGCCGCTCCTCGGCTGGTTCCTCCTGTATGGCTTCTATTTCGGATTTGCCGAAGGTACCGAAAAGGCGTTGATCGCGGATCTCGCGCCCACCGAACGACGCGGTCTCGCCTTCGGTATCTACACCGCGGTGACCGGCGTCGGCGCGCTCGCCGCCAGCGTGCTCTTCGGGCTCGTGTGGAATGCGTACGGAACGACCGCGGCGTTCGCGCTCGGCGGCGCGCTTGCGCTCGCCGCGACCGCCCTGCTGTTCGTTATAATCGATTGATCACATGAGACGAATCCTCGTGACCAACGATGACGGCTATCGGTCCGATGGCATCATCGCGCTCGCCGAGTCGTTGCGGCCACTCGGCGCCGTCACGATCGTGGCGCCGGTGCTCGAAGCGAGCGCCATCGGCCACGCACTGACGCTGCGGCGCCCGCTCCGCCTCGAGCCTGTCGCCGACGGTGTGTTCGCCGTCGACGGGACGCCGACCGACTGCGTGAACCTCGCGGTCGCCCGCGTGTTCGGCGGGCTTCCCGATCTGGTGGTTTCCGGGATCAACAAAGGTTGGAATCTTGGGGACGACGTGACGTACTCGGGTACGGTCTCCGGCGCGTTCGAAGGCGCGCTCCTCGGGGTTCCCTCGATTGCGATCTCGCTCCGCGCGACGACAGGTGTCTACGATTTCGCCCCTTCCGCGCGCGTGGCGTTCACCCTTGCCGGGGCGCTGCTGCAGCGGCCGCTGCCGTCACGGACGTTTCTCAACATCAACCTGCCGCATGGACAGCCAAAGGGCATCCGCGTGACCGTCCAGGCGGCGCGGAACCACATCACGTCGGTCGGCGAGCGGCACGATCCGAAGGGGCGGCCGTACTACTGGATCGAGGAAGGCGAGGACGCGTGGCAGCCGCACGATCGGTCCGATTATCAGGCGGTCCACGACGGCTATGTGTCGGTGACGCCGCTTCATCCTGATCTGACGGCGCATCAGGCGCTGGCGGCGGTGGAAGAGCTCGCGGTCGAGAATTGGGTAATTGAGTAATTTGGTAATCGGGTAATTGATTGATACACTTACCCGATTATCAGATTACCCAATTACCCCATTCATTGACGCCTTGTCGGGGCGTGGCTCAGCCTGGTAGAGCACTCGGTTCGGGACCGAGGGGTCGGAGGTTCAAATCCTCTCGCCCCGACCAATTCTTCTGATTTTCCCAAGAAAACCCGCAAGACCTAGTCCGGCGATCCCCCGCGGGGTCACGGCCGGGCCTTCCTCTACAGGCGCTTTGGCCAGCGCTGGCGGCCGTGGAACACCGCAATGATCTCCAGACGCTCGGCGCGCACTCGGTACGGAATGACGTACCGCGTCCCTGGAACCACGAGCTCACGAGTTCCGGACACCCGACCGGGACGTCCGAGATTCGGCAGCTGCGCCAAGCGATCGACCGCCGCGAGCAATGTCGTAGCCGTACGGGCTGCCGCGCCAGGGTTTTCTCGGGCGATAAAGGCTCGAAGGTCAGCGAGATGGCCGATCGCCCGCGGCGACCAGACGACCGTCACGCGCGAGGTGCCTTTCGTTCACGCTTCTTGCCCCAGGATCGGAGCCATTTCGACACATCCTTATGGGCGACGGCGCGCCCTTTATCAAGCTCCTGGAGGCCAGCTTGAATCTCATCCAATTGCCACGTCTCCGCTTCCACATAGGCGGCAATGGCTTCAGCCGCGAGAAACGATTTGGAGCGGCGTGCGCGCTTTGCGAGCGCCTCGAGTTGGTCTTTGGTGTCGCTGTCGATCCGCACTGACAGTGTTGTAGTCATCTGTGCTTGTACATAGTGGAATGTATACACTATAACACGGCTCATCGCGCCCCGGTCCTTCGCTCAAGTCGAACTCTGGCGGTGTGGCATCAGCGCCGAACCCTAACCAGCGAGCCCCAGGACCCAAGTCTAAAACGGCCGGGAGTGTTCCGCGCTCCAGACTCGTGCATTGCAAAATCTGCAACATCGACGCGAAAGTGACGGGCGAATCTTGCCCATTGTGTCCCTCCCAACGACGATGTCATCGTCGTCATTTGACGTGTGTGGTTCGCACGGGAATAGGCAGCATGCTGCGAGGGCGTCTTCCTCAAACGGCCACACGGGACGTCGAGAAAGGGAGAGAGGACATGATCAAGGACTCCAGCTAACGATCCTGGGAGAAGACGTGCGACGGTTGCTCGAGCAACGAATAGAACATCATCGGCGCCGCGCAGATTGGTGGAAGCGTGAGCAGGCCCGTACCCCAGAGGAACAGACCGAAGACCGTCCGCTCCTGCCGGAGCACATCTGCGAAAACGAAGCGGAGCGTCACGAATGGCGTGTGGCGGTATTGGAATTCATTGGCGATCGAATCGAATCTGCCGAGGTCTACCGATTGGGCGAAGCGGATCTACGCTTCGGCGAGTTGCTGCCGGAAAAGCCCGGATGGCTGGAGCAAGAGGAATACGAAGAACGCACCAGCGTGGGATTCCATCTGGGACGGCTCTCGAAGAACGTTGAAGAAGTATTGCCGAGAGAATGGGCGAGTTTGAAATCCGCTCCTTCGCTCGGCCAGCTTCGTCCATGGCAGAATGAGGATGTGCCGGTTTGCCCACATTGCAATACGGAGCCTAGCTTTGTTTGCTCGTGGACCGTCCGTGGTCTCTGGGGCTACAAGGAAGTCCGCACATATGAGTGTCCCACGCACGGACCGATTTTTGTCAGCCCAGAAATATCAGTCGCGCATGGCCCAGAAAAAGTTGCCCCTGGCAACGGCCCAGACAACATGGACCGCGATTCGCTGATCTTGGCGCCGCGCAAGCCGAGGCCAACACTCAACGCTGACGCGACAGCGGTTCCTGAGCCAGATTCAGACTGACCAACCGAGTCTGTCGTCACTTGACGAGCGTCAACGCGCGCTTCGCGAGAAGCTGGTGAAACCGCTTCTTCTCGTCCGCGCCGATATACCGCTCGGTCGTCTTCACGTCCGCATGGCCGAGTAGCCGCGACACATCGTAAATCGTCCATCCTTCGTCGAAATAGAGCCGGCTCGCGCACTCGCGCCGAAGGTCATGGAAGTCTAAGAAGCCCATGAAAATGGGCTTCTTTTGCTGTACGGGCGTGTCGACGCGAACCGCGACTACGGGCTTGATCCGATTCACGGACCTTGGTACAACTGTTAGGCTCCGTGTTCAGCTAAACGACTGGACCGGCTGTTGAGTCCCTTTTCGGAGGAGATTGAAGTTATGCCCTACACGCTGAGAATTAACGGGCAATCCAAGACAGTCGATGTGACCGCGGAGATGCCCCTCCTGTGGGTGCTCCGAGACTCTCTCAATATGAAGGGAACGAAGTTCGGATGCGGCATCGGTGCCTGCGGCGCCTGCACCGTGCAAGTGAACGGTACGGCGGTTCGCTCCTGCCAGACGCAGGTTTCGACGGTAGGCAACCGAGAAGTCAAGACCATCGAAGGACTCTCGCCAGACGGGTCTCATCCGCTGCAGAAAGCCTGGATGGAACTGGATGTGCCGCAATGCGGTTACTGCCAGGCCGGCCAGCTCATGACAGCGGCAGCCCTGTTGGCGATCAAGCCCAACCCAACGGATGCCGATATCGATTCGGCGATGACCGGAAACTTATGCCGATGCGGAACGTACGTCAGGATCCGCAAAGCCATCCATCTCGCCGCCAATGGCGGGAGAAGGGCATAGGAGGGCGCCATGAAAATAACCAGCATGCAACTCGATCGAAGGTCCTTCCTCAAAGCCAGTGCCCTTGCCGGCGGTGGTGTCTTGATCGGCCTCTATACCGAACCTGAGGTGTTCGCCCAACGCGGCGGTCCGCCGCCGCAACCGACGCCGGTGAACCCGAGCACATTCATCACGGTTCATCCCGACAACACGTTTACGATCATCGCGAAGAATCCCGAAACGGGACAGGGCATCCGCACGGCGCTGCCCATGGTCATTGCTGAAGAGTTCGATGTTGACTGGAAACAGGTGAAAATTCAGCAAGGCGATCTCGATCCGAGGTTTGGACGCGACATGGGCGCACCGAACGTCGGACAAATCGAAGGCGGCAGCACGGCGACTCCGCAGAACTATGCACCGCATCGCAACGTCGGCGCGGCTGCTCGAATGATGATGGTGTCGGCGGCTGCGAGACAGTGGAACGTTCCGGCGACCGAACTGACAACGGCTTCGGGCATTGTCACGCATACACCGTCGCGACGCACTGCCACCTATGCGTCGCTGGCGCAGACGGCGCTCACGATGCCGGCGATGGCCATTGCGGACATCAAGCTGAAAGACCAGAGAGACTTCAAGATCATGGGAACCCGTGTGCCTGGCGTGGACAACCTCGCCATCGTCACGGGCAAACCGTCCTTCAGCATCGATATCAATCCTCCAGGGATGCTGTTTGCGGTATTTGAAAAGTGTCCGGTCTTCGGCGGGAAAGTCATGAGCGCGAACGTCGAAGACGTCAAGAAAGCACCTGGTGTTCGGCACGCGTTCGTCGTCGACGCTCCCCCTCCTCCGCCGCCAGCACCAGCAGGTGGTGGCGGACCCTTCGGCGGTGGCCCGCGATGGGCTTCGGGCGTGGCGATTGTCGCCGACACGTGGTGGCAGGCGCAGAACGCACGAACGAAGGTCCTGAAAGTTGTCTGGGATGAAGGTCCGGTGGCTTCGGAAAGCAGTGTCGGATACATGGCCAAGATCAAGGGCCTCGCTGCGAAGGCATCGGATGCTCCTGCCGGCGGCGGTCCACGCAGCGCTAAAGAAGGCGACGCCGAGGCCGCGTTCAAGACGGCCGCGAAAATCGTCGAAGCGGAATACGAGTTTCCGCTGCTTTCCCACGCTCCACTGGAGCCGCAGAACTCCACAGCCTGGTACAGAGACGGCAAGTTGGAAATCTGGTCGCCAAGCCAGATTCCCGGGTTCCAGAACGCAGCCGTTCCGGCGGGTATCCAGAACACCGATGTCACATTCCACCTGGTGCGCGCGGGCGGCGGTTTCGGCCGGCGCCTCGTGAGTGAGTACGATATCGAGGTGTCGAAGATCGCAAGGATGGTGGCGGACGAAAGAGCCAAGGCCGGTCAGCCCAGCGTCCCCGTGAAGTTGTTGTGGTCGCGCGAAGACGACATGCATTTCGACAATTATCGTCCCGCCGCCTACCACTACTTCAAGGCGGGTCTCGATGCCTCGGGCAAGCTGGTCGCCTTCCGCGATTTCGTCGGAAGCTACGGCACCACGTCGGTCATTCCATCGAACGAATTCCCGCGCGGATTCGTCCCGAATTTCTGGGTGTCCGACGGACAAGTGACGCCGTTCAGTATTCCGACGGGCGCCTTGCGGGCGCCGAGCACCAACGGCGTTTCCTTCGTCATGCAGTCGATCGTCGATGAGATTGCCGTCGCGGCAGGAAAGGATCCGCTGCAGTATCGGCTGGATCTTCTTGCGAGTCCTGTCACTCCCGGGACGCCGATTCCAGGTGGCTTCAATCCGGAACGCGCAAAGGGTGTACTGGAGGCTGTGAGAGACATGTCGGGTTGGAACAACCGTTCCAAACTGCCCAAGGGCACCGGTATGGGCGTGGCCTTCCAGTTCGCTCACGCCGGTTACGTCGCGTATGTGGCTCAAGTGTCCATCGACAGCAGCAAGAAGATCAAAGTCGACAAAGCCTGGGCGGCGATCGATATCGGAAATCAGATCATCAATCTGAGCCAATCCGAAAACCTCGTCGAGGGGGGCTTCGTTGAGGGGATGAGCCATCTCATGGCGTGGGAAATCACCATCGACAAGGGCCGCGTCGTGCAGAACAACTTCGGTCAGTATCAACCGACTCGAATGCGGCAACTGGCGCCGAACACGATCGAGGTGAAGTTCCTCAAGACCAATTTCCCACCGACCGGTCTTGGCGAACCCTCCCTGCCGCCGGCTCCACCGGCGTTGACGAATGCCATCTTCGCCGCCACGGGCGTTCGTATCCGCGCACTGCCTCTCGCCAAGCAGGGCTACAGCTGGGCCTAGTCGGGTACTGCTCAGGAAAAGGACCATGGTCACCCGACCATGGTCCTTTTTTTTGCGATTACTCCTACGACCTTGAGAAGACTCTTATTGCCCGCATCGTTCGCATTCTTCCTGGCAGGCGCGGCGTGTGCTCAGACCACTCCCACGATCACTGTCTCGCCGGCCCGCGTTTTGCACCACGATCATGTGGACTTGCGCGGCTCGGGCTTCGCTGCAAAGAGCAACGCTTATTCTCACCTCCGAAGGCCTGATGGATCCGAGTTCCCTGTCCTTCCTATTGTGACGAACGAGCGAGGGGAATTTGAGCACGACATCGACACGCTGCTGCTGGGCCCGGGAGTTTTCGAAGTCTGGGTGGAGGACAGCAAATCCAGGGCGACTTCCAACGTCGCCCGTTTCGAAGTGACGACCGATCCGAAGAAAACGACGAATCCTTGACAGGAGAAGCCACGGAAGGGTTCGATCATGAGTCCTCCAGCACTGGCGGCTGCGCTGACAGTCGCGCTGTTTCTCGGAATGATCGTCTGCCTCGAACTCGGGTACCGACTCGGTGGGCGAGATGCCGAACTCGCGCCGAAGGCTCATGAAGGCGTCGGTGCGATCGAAGCGGCGATCTTTGCATTGCTCGGTCTCCTCCTTGGATTTGCGTTCGCCGGCGCGATGTCCCGACTCGACTCCAACCGCCAACTGATTGTCCGGGAAGCGAACGCCATCGGCACCGCCTATCTACGGCTCGATATCGTGCCCGCACCCAGCCAGCCGGAGCTGCGCCGTCTCTTTCGCGAGTATCTCGAGGCGCGGCTGCGCGTGTACGAAAACCTTTCGGATCGCGGCCTGACCGACGAGCGGATTGCGCAGGGGACGCTATTGCAGCAGCGAATCTGGGCGCAAGCCGTCGCTGCCAGCCAACTCGATCGCTCTGATAACACCGCGAGAATCGTGCTTCCCGCTGTGAACGAAATGATCGATGTCACGACGGCCCGGACCGTCGCGCTCCGCACCCGACTGCCGCTGCTGATCTTCGTTCTGTTGGTGACGGTCGCCCTCCTGAGCGCGTGGGTTGGAGGCTATGCCATGGCGAAGCGGCGACGCCGGAGCCCTGCCCATGTCCTGATGTATGCGGCAGCCGTGTCGATCACCATTTACACGGTCATCGATCTCGATTTCCCACGTTTTGGTCTCATCAGGCTGGAAACCGCCGATCGCGTCCTGCAAACTCTGCACGATTCGATACGGTAGTCACTGCCGGCGGGTTTTTCAGCCTTGTTCGATCAGAAGTTCATCTCGAGGTTGACGTGGAACAGGTTGCCGTTACCACCCACGGGGTACGGCACGGCCGTGTATCCCACAGGGCAGTTGTTGAGGTGGATCCACTCGGTGTTCAGTCGCAGCCCGCGTTCTCCGGTGAAATACCAGTTCTGGCCCGCGCGCAGCTCCGATGCATTGCCGAAACGGCCAAAAATCTGCGACCCATTGAGATACACCTGGAGAACCTTCTGAACAACCATCGCAGACGACTGGATCTGATATCCGTTATCCGTGATCGGAGCGAGGCCGGCCGTGTTCGTGCCCGTGAAGTCCCGTAGCCAGCGCCGGTAATACTCCGCCTCGAGCGACAGGCCCCGATACTTGATGCCGGCATCGAGGCTCATCATCTGGTAGTCCACCGTGTTGACCGTGATGCCCGGACCAAAGAGATCGGGCGTGAAGACGATGCTGCCGTCGGTCAATCGGATCTGGCTGTTTTCGATTGAGTTCGTGCCGGGTTGCTCCTGTTTGTCTTCGAGGCTGTGGGTGTAGTGCGCGCCCAGCCTGGTGGCGACCATCTGATGATCGTCGTAATCGCCGAAGGTCCCATACAGACCAAACTCACCGGTCGTGGGCAGCCAGACGAACATGAAAGACTGCGTGTCCAATTTGTTATCGAGCTGCGTGGCGCTGACACCGAGAACGCTCAAGTTGTCCGCGACCATCGCCATGTACTTCGTTTTCGCCGTGATCTCGCCTTTGAGCCACACGCCGTCTGTGTACGAGCCTCTGAAGAATTCGTCGGCGGTCATGCGGTCGTCGACGCCGAGCCAATACGGGAACTGACCTTCGGTGCTCCGCACAGCCGGCAGCGGAGCGATTCCGGCACCGAGCGTCACAAACCGGTTGAAGGTGTAGCTCAGGTTCCCCGCGCCGACGACCTGCGCCGGGTCGCCTTGCGATGGGTTCGATGACCACACGTACAGGTAGTAACGAAACTTCGACGTCAGGAACCATCCTGAGAACGGCGCAAAGAATTTATTCAGCTGGATGTCTTGCCGGAGCTGCACCGTGTGGCTTCTGCCAAAGAAATCAACGTAAGTCGGATCCAGGCTCAACTGGTTCAGATACCGCGCATAGCTGAAGAGCCTGAAATAGATCTGGCCTTTATCACCGTCGAATAGCAGGAACCCGATGTTGGGAATGTACTTGAGCGGCTTCTCTTTTGACGGTTCTTGCGCCGCCGCCGGACCTGCGACAAATTCGCCGCCGCATCCATCCGATACCCAGATTCCCGTGTCGTCGTATCCCCACGTCTTTCCCAGAAGGCAGGGCGCCGTGCCCGTCGACTTCACGAGCGCCACGCCCGAAGACGTCGTCGCCGGACAATGTTGTCGATCGCCGGCTCGCGACTGGCACGAGGTGCGGTTCTGCTCAGCTAGTTTGTCGCCTGCCGCGATCGCGCTTTGCCCCGTGGTCTGCGCGTTCGCGGCGGCAACACCCATGACTGAACACAGAGCTACACAACACCCGATCACTGGAATGGAGAGCACGTGTTCTCCCTCTCGGTGCCCCCGTGGCACGGCAGTGCACCCAGGCACGTTCTGTACCGTGCGACGAGGTGCGAAAGGATTTCGCACGCCGGAGAGAATCAGCGAATTGTGGCGTGGATGAGGCAACGTGCGAGCTATCGGCATCAGCACATGTCCGCCTACAGATATCCCTCTCACGGCGGGCCGTCGGTTCTCACATGATGTGGAGAGTCAGTTGGTTCGGCATGCCGGAACCGTTCCTGGTACTGCAGTTGCTTTGCAACGCGCAATGCCCATCGCTCGATCAACGACAAGGTTTCTAACCGCGGCGCTGACAGGCTGTGTCGGCGTGGTGTTGTTGTGGTGGCTGCTCTGGCCGGCTCCGTTCGCCACCAGACACGTCCTCTCTGCGGCGGACACGTTCGTAGTCAACGACGAGCATGTCCATCTGACAAACTACATTCAGACAGGCACGGATGTGCGCGAGTTCCTGCACGTCATGGGGGACAAGGTCGGGCGCTCCGTGCTCTTCGGCATTCCGCTCCAGCAACAGTGGTCGTATGCGAACACGGGCGACTTCGCGCCGACTTACTACCTGCAGACCGACGCGCCGCTCTACTACTACTCGTTCGTCGATGCCGCCATCGCCATGGCGTACAAATCGCTGACACCCGAGGAGCAGGCTCGGTTCGATCCGATGATCTGCGGGTTCAATCCAACAGACATGTATGCCGCGGACCATGTGCGCCGTGTGTTGACGACATTCCCCGGAGTATTCTCAGGCATCGGCGAATTCACCATCCACAAGGAGTTCGTGTCCTCGAAGGTCGCGGGCGAAACGGCCAGCCTCCTGAATCCCGCGCTCGATCGGTTGCTCGATTTCGCCGGTGAAGTCGGCCTCGTCGCGATCCTCCACAACGATATCGACATGCCCTTCCCCAAGCCGGGGCAGGCCTCCTATCAGGAGGCGCAGCTCAGAGCCTTGTTTCTGCGGCATCCCCAGACGACCATCATCTGGGCGCACATCGGTCTGGGCCGCGTCATTCATCCTGTCAAGGACCAGATCGCGATCCTCAATCGGGCGTTGTCGAATCCAGCCACCAGGAACGTCTACCTGGACCTCTCGTGGGACGAGGCGGCCAAGTACATCGTCTCGACACCGGAATCGATCAAGGCGACCGCCGATCTGATCAACCGTTATCCCGACCGGTTCCTGTTCGGCACCGATGAAGTCGCGCCAACCGATCAGAAGCAGTACCTGAAGACTTACGACCTCTACGCACCGCTGTTCGCGCAGTTGACGCCGGAGGCGAGCGAGAAAGTCCGAAAGCTGAACTACGTGCGCCTCTTCGACGAGGCTCGGCACCGGGTACGCGCGTGGGAAAAGGCCAACCTGACGATCGTCAAAAAGCGATGACCGACTGCAACATCGGCACCCAACCGTTCATACCTGCGGTGTACGGAGTAAACGTCCCGCTATAGGGTGATTTGTGGACCCGCATCAGCTCGGCGCTGAGCCATAAACGATCGGTCGGAAGGAAATACCACTTAGCGCCGCCAGCGTACTCGTACGAATTGCCAAACTGTCCAAAGACCTGGGACGTGCGGCCATACACGAGCAGATCCTTGGGAATGACAAAATAGCTCGCCGACAATTCAAAGCCGTGGTCGAACGTCGATGTGACCGGAATCGGCCCGTCAGCGACGAAATCGGTCAGCCAACGCATGTAGTATTGCCCGTTGACCGCAAGCCCGTTGTACTTGATGCCGCCGTCGATGGCCCACATCTTGTAGAGGTCGTTGTTTACCGTCACACCCGGCGCAAACGCTCCGGTTGAGAACGTCAGGACGCCGTCGGAATTGTACTGGGAAGTGTTATCAGGATTTGTTTGATCGAGATCAGAAAAACGGTCCTCCGGTGATCTTGTAAACGAGGTGCCAATCCGGATGCGCACCTTTTTCTCGGCGAAATAGTCGTCGTACATGTTGACGGCTTTGCCGGGCACCCCGTAGTTTCCCAGCGGTTCCCACCAAAGACTGCCGGAAACAGCCAGCTTGGTATCGATCTTGGTTGCCGAGATATTCAGTGTATTGAGACCGTTGCCGACGAACGCCAGATAGTTCAGTGCCTTCGCTGCTTCTCCGGTACGCCCAAACGCCCTGGGTGAAGCCGGGGCGGAAGAAGTTGTCCGCCATGCTCCTATCCATTTGTGTGTAATACGGGAACGTGTTCACAAGTGATCGGCTCCCGGGAACACCCGTGTAACCTCCGATCAGCGTGAGCCGCTTGTTGAATTGCCAGCCAATGTTCCCGGCGACGACGATCGAGGCGGCCCCGGCGGACGTCCAGACGGTGAGGCTATATATCAGCCTCTTGTCGAAGATGTAGCCGCCTAAAATGAACATCGAGCGGTTGACCGTAATATCATTTCGTCTATGGAACTCGAGGACATTGCCCAGATGGTCAGTGAAAGTTTCGTGGGATGAAGTTGTATTGAGATATCTAACCTGGGTATTGTCGTTGAGCCTCAGCAGGAACGGCACCTGAACGTCGTCGGGGGTTTCCCAGATGACGATTCCCTCTCTATAACGCCCGCTTTTTGTCTGTAGTGTCTTCTGCTGCTCCTCCATCTTGCGAAGCAGTTCGCGAACCGCAGCGTTCTCCGCTTTCACAGCCTCGATTTCGTCCTTCAGATCGTCTCGCTCAGGCTTCTCAGCCGCGACCTGGTTCTCCGCGCTGCCTGCGTTGGGTTCCGCAGCAGGCGTCTTATTGTCCGGGTTTCCCAGGGGCTCCTGAGCTGCTGCGATTGAGTCCTGCGACTGGCCGTATGCCGACGTCGCGGCCAACGTCATCGTCGTCGCCGCCAACGCGGCCGCGAGCGTGCGGAATGCGTGGCGTATCAACAACACGCTGGTTGACTCCTTCGTGGCCGTGGCCGCATTAGTGCCGTTGTGCCGACATGGCTGCGGTGCTGGCTGCCATCTCGTTGCTGGCGACGACATCCGCCGTGCTCGCCGTGAATGGGGCGAGCGCCGCCAACGTCGCGTTGAACGAGACCGCGATGCGGGGCGTCCGCCCCGTGTAGGGATGCACCCAGTGATAGAGCCAGCTTGGGAAGATCACGATGAGTCCGGCTTCTGGCCGGACTCGGACGGGTTCCCCGTACGGATCGCCCGGGGCGGTGACGGCTTCCACGCCGGCGCGCGGATCGAGGAACTCCAGCACGCCGCTCAGCGAACGATCCGTGTGGTTCGTGCCGGCATTCACGTAGTAGACCCCGGACCACGCGCTATCCGGGTGAGAATGCGGTGCATGATACGCACCGGCGCGGCAGATTGTCGCCCACGCCGAAACGGACATCATGCCCTTGAACGAGCCGGGACCGGCTGTGGCATCAACCATCTGGTTCACCGCCCAGGTGATCCAGGTGGTCAACGCCGCGACGGCCGACTCCGGGTGATTGAGGAAATCGGTTCGCGAGTGCCAGCCTCCGATGTTGCTGCGACCGAGGCTCGAGTACTTCGCTTCCTCGGCGAGAATAAGCGCCCTGCAGGTCCTGATTCATCGCCTCGGCGTCCGGCACCACCCACCGGCCGATGAGCGTCGGGAATGCCGGGATGACTTCGAGCGTCGCAGTCATCGCGTTACTTCCTGGTCGTCAGGGTGACACTCGATTTGCGCATGCAGCCTCCCCTATGCCTCCGCCGCGACTAACAGAGCGTCACCGACAGGGCAAGCCCGGCTTCGCTGGTTTCCTTGTACTTGCTGTTCATCTCCTTGGCGGTCTGGGCCATCGCCGTGATCGTCTCGTCGAGACCGACGCGATGGCTGGATGCGATCTCATTGCTGGCGATGGCCCAGGCGGTCCAGGCCTTGACGGCGCCGAACGCGCACCGTTCGATGCACGGGATCTGCACGTACCCGGCGACCGGGTCGCAGGTCATCCCCAGATGATGCTCCAGCGCCGACTCCGCCGCGTTCTCGACAACCCTCGGACTGGCGTCGTGCGCCGTCGCGATCATTGCCGCGGCCATGGCCGACGCGACGCCGATCTCGGCCTGACAGCCGCCCTCAGCGGCAGCACAGCGTCGCATTGTGCTTGCACAGGTAGCCGATCGCCGCCGCCGCAAGCATCCCGTCGCGGATCTTCTCCGGCGGCAGCTTGCGCCCTCCTTCGCCCAAGCCGTAGACGAGGGCTGGCATGACTCCCGCGGATCCGCCCGTTGGCGCGGTCACGACGAGGTGGCCGCGACCGTTTTCCTCCGATCCCGCAAGCGCGTACGCCGACAGCGAGCCGATCCCGCGGTCCGACTGGTACGCTTCATCCTGTGCGCGCTTGTAGACGGTCGACGCCTTGGTCTTCAGCTTGACTGGACCCGGCAGCACGCCTTCCGGTGCGCTCAGACCTGACTTCACGATGGCGACCATCGCCCCGGTGATCTTGTCGACGAAGGCGTAAACCTCCTGCCTCACTCTTTCCGGAGATCGACGTCTCGTTGGCCAGAATGACTTTCGCAATCGACAGATTGTTTTGTCTCAGCGTGCTGCCGCAACTCCTTCATCGTGGCGAACGGATACTTCGGCGGGTTCTTCTTGGGAGGCGTGTACCCCTTCCACTCGATGAATCCGCCGCCTACCGAGTAGTACTCCTGCTCGAGGAGCACCTTGTTGCCCGCCATCAGCTTGCACGTCATGGTGTTCGGATGCGGGAAATCCCCTTTGGTGGCGTCGTAGACGATGTCCTTCAGCGTGACGTTCACGGTCTTGGCGCCAAGCTTCACCGGGAAGGACTGGTCGGGCTTTTCCTTCATGCTGTCGAGAAAAGCCGGATCGACGGTGGCCGGTTCCTTTCCGACCAACCCTGCGAGCGCGGCGCGCTCGGTGCCGTGTCCCTTGCCCGTGGCGCTGAGGCTGCCGAACAGATACACCTTGAGAGCCGTGGCCTGGGCGAGTTGATCCGCCGGCAGCTTGGTGCAGCGCTGGTAGAAATCGTAGGTGATGCGCATCGGCCCGATGGTGTGCGAGCTCGAGGGGCCCGGCCCGACCTTGTAGAACTCGTCGAGCGTCGTCATCACCGGTCCCTTCTGCCTTCTTCACGACGTCCAGGTCGGGAGACAGCTGCACCGTCGGTGGCGGCGCAGTGGATCGCTGCGTTCGCTCCTGGGCGGAGATAGGGCCGCCGGTGATCACCGCCGTCGCACCGACCACGGCGCTTCGCATCAGGAAAGTCCGACGATCGACGCCAGTCGGGACCTCGGCTGAAATCACATCTTCCGCATGGCCAAGCGGGTCGTGCTCGTCGAGTTTCTTTTCAGACATCTGTGTCTCCTCTTATTTCGGGGCCGGGAGCTTGTACATGAAGTTGTATCTGAACGAGAACTGGATCCGCATATCGCTGAACGAGAACCCGTCGGAGAAGTTCTCCCGCTTGCCCCACTGAAACTCACCGCCCACCATCACGTCGGGAACCGGGTAGTAGAGCAGGTTGGCCAGGGCGTATTGACCGTTCTTGAAGGCCGCTGGTAGTTGAGCGTCTGAGTTTGTGATGTCGAGGCGCGAATAGCCGGCCGTGCTCGTCCACTTGTCGTTCCAGGTCTTGTCGTAGAACGCGGACATCCCGAACACCGGCAGCGTGGCGCCAAGGACTGGGGTGATGCGATTCGTGAGGTTGTTCTTGATGCCGATGTCCACCGGCGCGTCGTTCATGTAGTTTTCAATGCCCTCGCCGTACGTGGCCTCAGCCTTGATGATGTCTTTCGAAATCTTGTAGTTGCCGCTGACTTTCAGGCCCCAACCGGTTCCATGGCCCGAAAGCTCGAACGGATCGACCAGGACATCGTCCCAGTCGATGCGGCGCACGAGGCCAGCGACCTGCACGTGGCCCCAGTCGCGCGAAGCCTTGTAGTGCGCGGCGAGATCGGGCACAGGAAAACGCCCGAGGACGTTCTGCAGCTCGATGCGATCGGCGAACCTGCCGGCATCGCCGCTGGCCCCAGGGCGCTCGAGTGCGACGAAGACTTCGTTGTCGCCTTGCACCGGCATCCAGCGGAATTGCACGTTGCGGAACCAGACCAGGCCGTTCGGACCCCAGTACTCGAGCTGATTCGGAAACACGTCCGGGTCCATGAACGTGCTCCAGTACTGCCCTGCCCCGAAATGTCCCAGCTCGCCCCAGGCATGCCGCAACCGAAACGTCGTCTGGCCCGCGTCCACGCCCACGCCGAACAGCTCGAACTCGAAGATGGTCTTCAGTTCCCCATACTTGGTCGGCGTATACGTCTTGACACCGAATCGGCTCTGACGGACGCCTTCGAACCAGCGATGGTCCTCGCCGAACTCGTGTTCGAAGGCCGGCAACTTGGTTGGCCGCATGACGTCGAACCAGTCGGGGTTGTTCTGTTCGAAATCAAATCCCGCGTCGAGCATCATGAAGCCGTAGATCTCCATGCGCGTCTTCGATTCGTCGGCCGGCGGCGTGGTTTGCGCCGGTGTCGGAGTCGTTGAAGTCTGTGGAGTCTGTGCCCGCAGGCTCGAGGCCTCGCCTGACAACAGCAACGCAGTGACGACCGCGACGCCTGTGCGCAGCGCCGCGGTTCGGAGCGTTCTCATCGTGGTGTCTCCTTCGGTGCGTCAAAGCGCGGTAGAGCCGCGGCTCCAGACTGCCGGGTCGGCGGCTGCCAAAAGCGTGCCGATGGATCCTGAATGGATTTCCCGTGTGCGGAATGTGCCGCCGCGAACGCTCCGGGCAGGCGCGCACGGCGGTTATTCGAGGACGTGCGGATGCCGCGAGACTGACTAAGCGTGTACCGACATTGACCATCTGTGGAGAGACGAATCACGAACTGTTGTGACTTCGTCCGGTTCGCCAGAGGGAAGCCCACTGTCAAAAGTGACCGGGTCCAGGGTCAGATTGAGTCGACAACATGGGGCCGTTCAGGTGGCAGGCATTCTGCGTCGGATCAACTGGGACGATGCCCTGGTCGATCCGCTTGAGCTATCGGTCCACCAACCGGCTGGGGTGTGAATCTCAGCGCGACGAGTACGACTTCATATACAGGCTTGGAGGTGCGTGATGAGCAAGGACACACAGCACGTAAGGCAACGCGCATGGCTCGCGGGAGCCGGCATCGTCGTAGCGCTGACGGCGCTTGGACTCGCTGCGCAGTCAACGTCCGACATTCAAACGGCCGTAAACGCCGCTCACGCGAAATACAGGGACCTCCACGAAGGCAAGAATGCCGACTACATTCCAGCCCTGGCGAAGGTGAATCCCGATCTCTTTGGCATCGCCGTCGTCACGTCGGACGGCAAGACCTACACGACAGGAGATGTCACAACGGAAGTTTCGATCCAGTCCATCTCGAAGGTCTTCACGATGGCGCGGGTCATCCAGGACCAGGGGCCCGAAGCCATCGAGAAGCGCATCGGCGTGGACGCGACCGGCATGCGGTTCAACTCGATCGTCGCCGTCGAGATGGCGAACAAGCTACTGGGCGGACCTGAGATGAACGCGCTGGTGAACCCGGGCGCGATCACGGCCACGAGTATGGTGCAGGGAGCGACGGCGCACGACGTCTGGGCGAAGATCATCAATACGTACAGTGACTTTGCTGGCCGGCCGCTGGCCGTCCTGCACGACATCTACAAGTCCGAGTCCGATACGAACCAGCGCAACCAGGCGATCGGCATGTTGATGTACGCCTACAACTTCATCAAAGAGAACCCGCAGCAGGCGACCGACCTCTACACGCGTCAGTGCTCGGTCGGCGTCAACGCGAAGGACCTCGCGACCATGGCGGCGACGCTCGCCTTCGGGGGCCGGAACCCGGTGACGGGCAAGCAGGCGATCGACGCAAAAAATGTCCCCTACGTGCTCGCGGTGATGGCGACGGCAGGGTTGTATGACGACTCGGGCAAGTGGCTCTATCACACGGGGCTGCCGGCCAAGAGCGGCGTCGGCGGGGGCATCATCGCCGTGTCGCCGGGGAAGTTCGGCATCGCCGTGATCTCGCCGCCCCTTGATGAGGCGGGCAACAGCGTTCGTGCGCAGAAGGCGATCACCGACATTTCGAACGCACTCGGCGGGAATCCCTACGTGTCCAGGCTGCACGGGCACCAGTAACGCGACCTCGTGGATGTTTGGCTCGGGAGACTTTTCGTACGGACCTGAGCAGAGGGCGCCATCAGAACCGTCATCGACTCATGCGACGATGCTGATGGCCGCCCCTGCAATCGGATCGGGCATGAGAGTTATCGCGTCGGCGTCGCCTCGACCTTCAACCCGCTGAGCCAGTCCTTGACTTGTCGTTCCGCCTCAGCCTGGGCAATGCCATAGCGCTCCTGGATCCGACCGATGAGCTGTTGAGAACGACCCTGGATGACGTCGAGGTCGTCGTTGGTGAGCTTGCCCCATTTCTCGTGAACCTTGCCCTTGATCTGCATCCACTGTCCCTTGAGCATGTCTTCATTCATGTGAATCCTCCATTAATGGCCACGGAACAAACCGTGGCGTCACCTTGGCGCGTATGGGCATGCCGCCTTCGAAGTTGCAGGCTATGCAGGTGATGTACCAGTAATCGCCAGGCGTTCACGCTGGACGATCGTCGCAGCGGCTCTCAACCGGCCGTCAGTGCTCTCAATCGGCCGTGAGTGACAGGCGATGTTCCATGCGTTGCGTGATCAACCAGGCGTGGTCTGAGGTACCATGGCGGGTCGACAACTTCCGATAGGAGTGATTTCAATGAATTCGAACCTTCGGCGAATCGTCACCACTGTTGCCGTCGGGGCCGCAGGCTTCTGCGCTGTGCTGATGGGGCAGACTCGTACCGTCCCGCCGCAGCCGCTGGCAGACCGGCTGTCGCCGATCGGTGTGCCGAAGCCCAACTTCGGCACTTTGGTGGACAGGCCGACCACTGTCATGCCGACCGTGCCCGCCGGCTTTACGGTGAGCGTGTATGCCGAGCTGCAGGCGCCGCGGATGATGGTCTACGCGCCAAACGGCGACCTCTTTGTCAGCTCGCCCGCGGCGAACAACATCACGGTGTTCCGCGACGCGAACACCGACGGAATCTTCGAATCGCGCAGCGTCTACGCGCAGGGCGAGGTCGCTCCGCCACGGGGTGCCGGTCCCGCCGGTGGCGCCGCGCGCGGTGGCGGACCCGGGCGTGGTGGACCTCCACCAGCGCCGGCTCCCGCGGCCGTTCCGAATCCCGAAGTCAACGGTCCAGTCCTTGGCGCCCAGGCGCCGGCCTGTGCGCCGCCTCCGCCGTTCGCGAACCGAGGCCCCGGCACCCTGGCCGCCCCGTTCGGGATGGCCTTCCATGACGGGTACCTCTACGTCGGGAACACCGGTTCCATCGTCCGGTACAAGTACACGAATGGCGACCTGAAGGCGCAAGCCGAGCCCGAGAAGCTGCTCGATCTGCCGACCGGCGGCCACTCCACTCGCAACATTGTCTTCAACCGCGCGGGCACCAAGATGTACGTCGCGGTCGGGTCGCAATCGAACAACAATGCAGGCGAGGACTGCCGGCGCGCGGCGGTGCTCGAGTTCAATCCGGATGGTTCCGGATACCGCGTGTATGCCTCGGGGATTCGCAATCCCGTCGGACTGACGCTTCAGCCAGGGACAGACACCATCTGGATCGCGATCAACGAGCGCGACAATCTCGGCGACGATCTGGTGCCCGACTACGCGACGTCGGTCAAGGACGGCGGATTCTACGGGTGGCCGTATTCCTACATCGGCCAGAACTACGATCCGCGCTATGTCGGAGCGTTTCCGGACCTCGTGAAACGCGCGATTGTCCCCGACGTGCTGATTCCGGCGCACTCTGCCGCGCTCGGCATTGGGTTCTACACCGGCACGCAGTTCCCGCAACGGTATCGCAACGGCGGGTTCGTGGCGCTCCACGGTTCCTGGAACCGCTCGACGGCGGCAGGCTACAAAGTGGCGTTCTTCCCGATGGTCAACGGCAAGCCCGGGCCGCTCGAAGACTTCATGACCGGGTTCCTCCTCAAGGACGGCTCGGGTGGCACAACAGTCGAGCGATGGGGACGTCCGGTGGGCGTTACGGTGGCTCGCGACGGCAGCCTGCTCATTTCCGACGACGGCAGCAATCGGATCTGGAAAATCAGCGCTGCTGGCGCTCGATAGACACGGTCACATGGGGCCCGCAATCGTGCGGGCCCCAACGGCTCATCTAAAGCCGAGCTGTTGGGCAAGCTGCTCGTTCTTCTGCCACTGGCGGAAGTGGCCAGCCGACAGCCTATAGGACCAAAACGACGCCATCGCACTTCTCTCGATCCAGCCGATTGCGCGGATGAGCTTGCGATGGTTGGGATATCGCGGCATCAGCAAGCGCTCAATCACGCGTTCTGAGACGTTATTGACCATCGAGACCTGCAGGACTGCGATGGCGTCCGCAAAGATCTGTCGGTTCCCCGCTGCATAGCCAATCGCAACGTCGTCGGCACGGCCACTGACGGTGAAGCGTGGATTGCGCTCGAGCCATCCGCGCTGGAAGAAGACCTGCGAGGTTTGCCAGTCGAGACGTGTTGCCTTCCACGACACAATCGCCGGCACGTACGTCGTCGGATCGAGGATCACATTCTTGACCACATCGGGCACGAATGACCCGCGATCCTGATCCTGGGCAGACACCGACGACGCGACCAGCATCATCAGCGTGACGACAAGTACACTCGATGAGACCGCTCTGCGTGAAGCTTTTCTAGGAGTCATGCGCAGAGCGTGACACGCGGCTGCGAATGTGCGTGTGCACAATAGGCCATGCGCGTGTGCACAAAGGGACGTGTGCATAAGAGCACACATGCCGTTTATGGTCGCGCGCTATCCTTCACTCGTGCGGGAATCGTCGTCGGCGCTTCAAGCGCCACACGTTTGCCTGCGCGATTGCTCTTGTACAGGGCAGGGACGAAGCGAATGCCACAAACGATGAAATCAAGACAACCACCTGCCAAAACGCTGCCGAAGGCACTCACCGGAATACAGGGTCTGGACGAAATCACCGGGGGAGGGTTGCCAAGCGGGCGTCCCACTCTTGTCAGCGGAGGCGCCGGTTCCGGAAAGACCATGTTCGGACTGGAGTTCCTGGTTCGGGGCAGCACTCAATACAACGAGCCCGGCGTGTTCATGTCGTTCGAGGAAACGATCCCGGACTTGACCAAGAACGCGGCTTCGCTCGGCTTCGACCTGGACCGGCTGGTGGCCGAGAAGAAGCTGTTCCTGGACCATGTGCACATCTCGCGAAGCGACATTGCGGAAACCGGGGAGTACGACCTCGACGGCCTCTTCATTCGAATTGCCGACGCCGTCCAGAGAGTCGGGGCGCGGCGAATCGTTCTCGACACCCTTGAAGCGCTCTTCGGCAGCTTGCCAAACCCGGGTATCCTGCGCGCCGAAATCCGCCGCCTGTTCGACTGGCTCAAGGAAGAGGGACTGACGACGGTCATTACTGCCGAGCGGGACCGGCCCGACAAGCTGACCCGGCACGGCATCGAGGAGTTCGTCTCGGACTGCGTGATCCTGCTGGACCACCGGATCCTGAACGAGATCTCGACCAGGCGCCTGCGCATCGTCAAGTATCGTGGTTCGACCCACGGCACGAACGAGTATCCCTTCCTCATCGATGAACACGGCATTTCAGTCCTGCCGATCTCCTCACTTGGGCTGGATCATGCGGCGCCGGCCTTACGCATCTCGACGGGCATTACCC
Organism: uncultured Acidobacteriota bacterium; assembly: GCA_963789965.1. GTDB lineage: Bacteria > Acidobacteriota > Vicinamibacteria > Vicinamibacterales > CAVVIG01 > DATLLJ01. The sequence continues at coordinate 169,026 of CAWBMO010000007.1, read as the reverse complement.
GGCTGGATGGCATGTTGGGCGGCAAGGGCTTTTATCGGGGGAGCAGCATTCTGCTGTCTGGCACCTCGGGCGCCGGCAAGACCAGCGTGGCGGCACATTTCGTGGACGCGGCCTGCCGCCGAGGCGAGCGCTGCTTGTATTTCGCTTTCGAGGAATCACCGCGGCAGATCGTCCGCAATATGCGTTCGATCGGCATCGACCTCGAACCATGGGTCCGCAAAGGCCTGCTGCTGTTCCAGGCGGCGCGGCCCACCTACGGAGGAATCGAGCAGCACCTGCTCGTGACCCACAGATTCGTCTCCGGATTTCAGCCCAGCGTCGTGGTGGTCGACCCGATTACCAATCTGCTCACGGTGAGTACGCTGCACGAAGTGCGCTCCATGCTGACGCGGATGGTCGATTTTCTGAAGACCCAACAGATCACGGCGATTTTCACCAGTTTGACAGCGGGAAGCGGCAGCCTTGAAGCCAGCGAGGCGGACGTCTCATCTCTCATGGATTCCTGGCTCCAGCTGAAAAGCATTGAGGTTGGCGGAGAGTTGAACCGCGCGCTTTACGTACTGAAATCGCGCGGCATGGAGCATTCCAACCAGATTCGCGAATTCCTGCTCACCAACGACGGCCTCCGGTTGCTGGACGTGTACCTCGGACCCGAAGGCGTGTTGACCGGTGCCGCCCGGGTGTCACAAGAAGGGCGCGAAAAAGCCGCGGGCACGTTCCGACGGCAACAACTGGAGGGACGCGGGCGCGAACTGGAGCGCAAGCGCGAGATCTTTGAAGCCCGCATGACCATGCTCCGGGCGGAGTTTGAAGTGGAGGAAGAGGTGATTCAACAGAACATCTCCGAATCGAAATTACTCGACGAGGAGCTGTTGCAGGACCGTGGGCAGATGGTGCGCAGCCGGGAAGCGGACAGTTCGGCCTACAAGAAGGGTGCGAGCGCGCCAGCCGCGCGGAAACGCTGATGCCCACAACCAAGACAAAAACCAGGGCGCGCCCTGGTAATCCGAAGCCTCGCAAACCGAAACCCGGGAAACCTGAAGTGTGGAAGCTGCGGCTCTTCGTTGCGGGCCAGACTCCCAAATCGCTTCGCGCCTTTGCCAACCTCAAAGTGCTGTGTGAAGCGCATCTCAAAGGGGGCTATCAGATCGAGGTGATAGACCTGTTGGAGAATCCGCACATGGCGCGCGGCAACCAGATCGTCGCTCTTCCGACCCTGGTCGTAGACCTCCCGCAACCTGTCCGGCAGATCATCGGAGACCTGTCCAACACCGACCGGGTGTTGGTGGGCCTGGCTCTGCAAAAGCTCGGTTGACCCGGCTCGGAAAGCTCCCGATGAGAAATAGCTCGCGATGAAGCAAGATCCACCTGTCAATTGGGAAACCTACCTGGCTGGAATGTCCAGGGGGAAAACCGTCTTGGAATGCGGTGCGAACCACACCATCTTCATGCAAGGACAGCCCGCGGATTCCTTGTTCTTTCTCCTGCAAGGCAAGGTGAAGCTTGCGGTGGCGTCCCACGAAGGCAAGGAAGCGATTGTCGGCACTCTGGGCCCGGGTGAGTTCTTCGGTGAAGGATGCCTCGCCGGTCAGCCGTTCCGCATGGCCACGGCTATTTCAGTGGGAGATTGCACGCTGACCAAGGTTGAGAAATCGACGATGGCGCGAATGCTCCACGAAGAGCAGGGCCTCGCGGAACTGTTTGTCACTCATCTGCTTTCCCGCATCATCCGCTACGAAGCGGATCTCGTCGACCAGCTTTTCAACTCCAGCGAGAAACGCCTGGCTCGGACTCTCCTGCTCCTGTCCCATTTTGGCAAAGAGAGCAAGACCGAGACGGTCGTTGCCGGAATCAATCAAGAACACCTGGCACAAATGGTCGGCACAACCCGGTCGCGGATCAATCGCTTCATGAACAAGTTCAGGAAGCTTGGCTTTATCGATTACAACGGTGAAGCCGGGCTGACGATCCATCGCGGCCTCCTCAGGGTCGTCCAGCACGACTAGTCTGCGAGCGCTGGCGTGGGGTGGGTGATCTGCCTCATGATGTCGGTCAGCAGTCCGGCGCCAACAGCCAGAAGCCATGCCTCACAGTCTCCGCGACCGCAATGAGTGGAAGTTCTTCAGCGTCCTGCCGAAGGCGGATGGCACCCTGGCCGTCGCGTGGTGGGCGGTGCTCATTCTTCGGGGTGTGCTGCCCGCGGTGTTCGCGATCGCGATGGGGGTGCTGGTCGGGGCGGTGCAACGGAGCGACGGCCTGGCCGGCCCGCTCGCATTCGCTGGCGCGGTGTTCATCCTCCTTCAGGTGCTCACGCCGATCCATCAGGCGGTCAGCGCCAATCTTGGCGACCGCACTGCCGCCTGGTTGTACGACCGTCTGACGGAAGCATGTGTGCGGCCGCCAGGTATGGGTCATCTCGAGGACCCCAGGCTCACAGACGATCTCACGGTCGCGCGCGGCTTCGATACAGGCATGACGGGACCGCCGCTGGCGTTTTCGATGGATTTCATCGCGGGCAGCCTGGTCGAGATGGTCGGCGGGCTTTCGTGCGCGTGCGTGCTCGCAGCCTATGCGTGGTGGGCGCCGCTCCTCCTGGGCGGCGCGTGGCTGGCGACGCACTGGCTGTTGCGCGAGAGCGCGATCTGGCGCGATCGCAACACCGACGAGGTGCGCAGCGCGCAGCGCGACGCCGACTACGCGTACACGCTCGCTGTCGACCCGCCGCCCGCGAAGGAGCTGCGTCTTTTCGGTCTCGCCGAATGGACCATCGACCGCTTCATCAAGCGCCGCACCCGCCTGCACGCGCTGCAGTACGAGGCGACCCGGCTGCGCGAAAAGCCGATGCTGTGGAGCCTGTTGCTCGTCGTTGGCGCCAATCTGCTCGTGTTCTGGTCCCTCGCCAGCGCCACGGCGAACGGCAGCCTCGATCTTGCCAGCGTCGTCATCTACGCCCAGACGGCGGTGGGCACGTCGATGATCGCGTTCGGCGGGCTGAACTGGGCGCTCGACGGGTCGGCCGCACCAGTGGCCGCCGTGCTGCGTCTCGAGGCCGCGATGGCCCCGGCCGGCGCACTGTCGGTTGGCAGTCGCGCTGCCACGAAGATGCCGACGCGCGACATTCGCTTCCGCAATCTCACCTTTGCGTACCCTGGCGGCGCACCGGTACTTGACGGCTTCGATCTCACCATTCCCGCGGGATCCTCTCTCGCCATCGTCGGGCAGAACGGCGCCGGCAAAACAACGCTCGCCAAGCTGTTGTGCCGGTTGTACGACCCGCAGTCTGGGGGAATCGAGATCGACGGCGTCGATCTGCGCGAGCTCGACCTGAAGTCCTGGCGGTCGCGACTTGCTGCCGTGTTCCAGGATTTCATTCATCTCGAGCTGCCGCTTCGCGACAACGTCGCGCCAGCAGGTGCGCCGGACGACGTGGTCCGCGCCGCGCTCGAGTCGGCTGGGGCGGCGAATCTCGCCAGCCTCGACACGGTGCTGGCGCGCGGGTACGACGGTGGTACCGAGCTCTCAGGCGGGCAGTGGCAGCGCGTCGCCCTCGCTCGTGCGTTGTGCGCCGTAAAGCTCGGAGCTGGCCTCGTGCTGCTCGATGAACCGACCGCGCAGCTCGACGTGCGAGGCGAGGCGGAGATCTTCGAGCGAATCCTGACCGCCACCCGTCACTGCATAACGATTCTCATTTCCCATCGTTTTTCGACCGTTCGCCTGGCCGACAGGATCTGCGTGCTCGAGCACGGCCGAGTGATCGAGCTCGGTACCCACGACGAGCTCATGGCAAAGGGCGGCCGGTATCGCACGATGTTCGACCTGCAAGCACAACGCTTCGCCGCGGAAGACGACGAGGGGGTGACCTATGACGTCCTCGCCTGATCGTGCCGGCCACGGCGTCGTGAACAAGCTGGACGAGCTGCCGCCGGCGCTTTCGTCGATGTGGCGACTGTGCAAACTCGGCTACCGCCACGAGCCCAGGCTGATGCTCGCCTCGTTCGCGCTGTCGCAACTGGCGGCCCTCCCCGATGCGCTGATCGCGCTATGGCTCATGCTGCTTGGTAAAGGTGTAATCGAGAACAGGCCTCGCCTGGTTACCGCGGCGGCCGTCGGCCTGGGCCTATCGGCGACGGCGACGTGGTTCCTCCGAACGGTCAGTACCCGCGTGCAGCGCCGTTTCCGCGACAAGGTCACGATCGCGCTCGAATCTCACGTGGCCCGGCTCCAGGCCTCGATCGCGACCATCGGGCATCACGAACGCCCCGAGTACCTCGATCGGCTCGCGATGCTGCGTGACCAGGTGTTCGTGCTCGACCACATGTACATGTCAGTGTTCTCCACCTGCGGGTGGATCTTGCGGCTCGGCGTGACGGTGGCTCTGCTGGTGTCGATTCACCCGGCCCTCGCACTGCTTGCCGTGTTCGCGCTGCCGACTGTGCTCACTTCGACATGGAGGCCGGCCGTCGAGCGCAAGGCCCAGGAGGGTGCCGCGCAGTTCAACCGTCTGGCGCGCCATCTCTTCACCACCGCGACCACGGCGCCTCCTGGCAAGGAGGTGCGGGTCACCGGCATCGGCAATCGCCTCATGACCGAGCGTCGGGAGGCGTGGGGATGGGGGTACAGACCTGTGTCGGCAGCCCGGTGGGGATCGGCGGCGTGGCACACGCTGGCGTGGGCGATGTTCGGCTCGGCGTACGTCGGCGCAGTGATCTTCGTATCCTCAGGACTTGGCTCGCCACCAAGCGCTGTACTGCTGGTCCTCGCCGCCGGATCGCGCCTGTCCGCGTACGTCGGCGCAACGGTCGGTGAGATCGGATTCCTGCGCGGCGTCTGGATGGACGGTTCCCGACGCCTCGTCTGGCTCGAGGACTACGCGGCGTCGCTCGTCGCCTCGGCGGACCTGCCCGTTCCCGCCATCTTGCAGCGCAGCATCCGGCTCGAGCACGTGTCGTTCGCCTACCCTGGCACGTCGCGGCTGGTCCTCGACGACGTTTCGCTGACGCTCCCTGCAGGCTCAGTCGTGGCCGTTGTCGGTGAGAACGGCGCCGGCAAGACGACACTGGTCAAGCTGCTTGCCAAGCTGTACGAGCCCACGTCGGGAACGATTCTCGTGGACGATGTCCCGCTTGCCCGCATGCGTGCCGACGCGTGGCGCACTCGCTTGGCCGGAGCGTTCCAGGATTTCTTCCGCTTCGAGTTTCGCGCCCTGCACACCGTTGGTCTTGGCGATGTGCCTCGCCTCGACGACCAGCTCGCCGTGTCGACGGCCGTCGACCGCGCGGGCGCCGCCGATGTGGTCTCGCGCCTTCAGTCGGGGTTGGAGACGCAACTGGGTCCGACGTGGCCCGGCGGCGTCGAAGTATCGTTCGGCCAGTGGCAGAAGCTGTCTCTGGCACGCGGCTTCATGCGTGACACGCCTTTGCTGCTGGTGCTCGACGAGCCGACGGCCGCGCTCGACGCCGAAACCGAGCACGCACTTTTCGAGCGTTACGCAGCCGCGGCACACGGTCAGGGCAACGGCAACTCTGGTGGTGGTAGTGGCCGCGTCACTATCCTGGTGTCACACCGGTTCTCGACCGTGCGCATGGCCGACCTCATCGTCGTGCTCGACGGCGCCCGCCTCGCGGAAATGGGCACGCACGACGAGCTCATGGCCAGGCGCGGGCAATACGCGGACCTCTACGGTATCCAGGCCGCTGCCTATCGATAGGCAAGTCAAGGCCGCTGCCAGCCGCGCAACTTCACGAGCGCTAGTACTCGGGAGCGAATGTCGTCGCGGATCGTTCTGACCTCCGACAGCGGCCGGTCTTTCGGATCCGGCAGCGGCCAGTCTTCCACCTCGAGCCCTGGCACGAACGGGCACTGATCACCACACCCCATCGTCACCAGCAGCGTCGCGTTCGTGGCGAGCTCCGGCGTGAGGCGCCGCGGACGATCGCTGGTCAGGTCGAACCCCGTCTCCCGCATCGCCTCGATGACGATCGGGTGAACCCTCGCGGCCGGCTCTGTGCCAGCCGAAATCGCTCGCGCCCGCACGGGATCGGCCAGCTCGTTGAAGAACGCCGCCGCCATCTGTGAGCGGCCGGCGTTGTGGACGCACGCAAAGACGACGTTATTCACAGCAGCCCGGATTGCAACAGGCTGGAGCGGGCTTCTGCGCCCGGATGAACGCGCTGAGGAAATGCCCCCCGCCAAAGCGGTCTTCGTCGTAGACCCTCCACGGGTCGAGCTCGATGTCCACGAATCCCGCGGCCGCGAGCTTCGACGCATACTCCTTTTCCTCGAGCGCGCCCGCGATGCAGCCGGTCCACAACTCCATGCTTCGACGGACGTCGGGCGGCACCGTCCCGCGCACCACCACATCTGAAACGGCGAAACGGCCCCCAGGTTTCAGGACGCGGAAGGCCTCGCGGAGGACAGCGTCCTTGTCGGTCGACAGATTAATCACGCAGTTGGAAATGATGACATCCACGGCGTCGTCAGGGAGCGGAATCGCTTCAATCGTACCCTTCAGGAATTCGACATTCGTCGCTCCGGCTTTCCGCTGGTTGGCGCGCGCCAGGGCGAGCATTTCGTCGGTCATATCGAGCCCGTACACCTTTCCCATAGGTCCGACGCGTTTCGCGGACAGCAACACGTCGATTCCGCCACCGGATCCAAGGTCGAGGACCGTCTGGCCGGCTTCGAGCGGCAGCAGGGCGGTGGGATTTCCGCAGCCGAGCGACACGGCCACCGCCTCCGGCGGCAGGTCCCGGGTTTGGGTTTCAGGGTACAGGTCGGCGGTAATCGGGTCTTCGCTGCCGCAGCACGGACCGCAGCCACAGCTCGCCTGCGCTGAGCTTCCTTTCGACGCCTGGCCAAGGGATCCAACCGATTTGGCGATGGCGCCGTATTTCTCGCGGACGGCAGAAGGGACGTCGAGGTCGGGTTTAGCACTCACGGGAGCCTCCTTCTATATGCGTCTGAACGCATGTACGACTGTAGGCGTCTGTGATATATTTGTCAAGGCGCATATATGAAACAAGTAGCTGAGATGGAGCGCCTGTTCCGGGCGCTGGCCGATTCGACGCGGTTACGGATTCTTGGACTGCTGCTAACGGGTGAGGTGTGCGTCTGCCACATCCATGAGAGCCTGCGTATTCCGCAGCCTAAGGCCTCGCGACACCTCGCCTATCTCCGCCGGGCCGGCCTGGTCGACACTCGCAGGGATGGATTGTGGATTCATTACCGGCTGGCGGTTTCCTCCGATCCGGTCCTCAGGATCGTTCAGCAGGCCGTGGCGCAGGCGTTGCGGCACGTCGATGCCGTTCAGCACGATGCCGATCGGCTGCAGAGGAAGACGGGATGCTGCCTGCCGGTGGTCGGGGAATGGCAGGCTCACTCGACCCGGCAGTAGAGCGCACGGCGTCGTCCCGAGCGAACAAGCACCAGGCCGGGGGCAGAGAAATGCTGCGTGGAAACCAGGCAATCACCTGGGCGGCTCTCTCGCCAGAAATTATCGAGTGGAATGGCCGACCGGCGCTCGGCGCCGACCACGCCGCCGGTGACGAAGATGTCCGCACGAGCCCACTCGTCGAAGAATATGCGGCGGTTCTTGAGCCGTTTCCGTTCCTGCAGCATGAGACCCTGGGCCGTATCGCTCACATCGCGGTAGTGGAACGAATACCACAGCATCTTCCCCTCAGCGACGCCGAGCGCCGTGACGATCGCCATCCCGAGAAACACTTGACGGCGCCTCGAGGACGTATGCCAGGCCTGCGACAGGCCACGCGCAAGAATCCACGCCGTGGCGAGCGCGAATACCGGGTAAAACGAATTCAGGTACCACGGCAGCTTCGTCCGCATCACGGTCGGGATGAGAAACGTAATGCCTGCCCATGAGCCAACGAGGACGCCCACATCGTCGGCTCCATGCTGCCACACAGATCTGAGGCGATCGCGGACCTGCTGCCAGGGGAGCGGAAAGAGCAACAGCGCCACGACGCCGGCAAGAAGCCAGTCGTAGTGATTCTTTTGGAGAATATTCAAGTAGTAAAGCGGCGAGCCCGGATGATCCTCGATCACGGTCAGCGTGCGAGATACGAAATCGTAGTTGAAGAGTTTGTCGAAAAACGTCCACTGGTCCACGCGCCACCGAGCCACCGCCCACGCACCGACAGGCACGACAAAGAGGATCATGGCGCTGATGGTCGGCAGCCATCGGGGCTGGCGCGTGTGCTTCCGGCCGATGAGCACAGCCAGCACGATCGCCAGCGGCATCAACACCGCCATCCCCCGCAGAAGAAACACGGCGGCGGCAATCGGACCGAGCCAGGCGCGGTGCCACGGATGTCGCTCTTCGGCCCAGAGCGCCACGACCGTCAGCAGGATGAGGAGCGCAAAAAGCGCGTCGGTTTCCGCTGTGCGGCCCGAGTGCGCGTAGACGAAGCCGAACGTCGTGGCCAGCACGAGCCCCGCGAAGAGCGCGATCACCGGGCCAAACACGCGACGAGCCCAGCCTTGAAGAACGGCGACCGTGAGCCATGCCGATATGACCGACACGAGGCGCAGAGACACGAGATTGACGCCAAACGCTTTGAACGAGAGCGCGATCAGCCACACGTTCAGCGGCGGCTTGGTGTTGTAGTAGTCCAGGGCTCCGAGAAATGTTGTGGCGACGAGATGACCAGTGCGTTCCATCTCCCACGCGCTGATCGCGTACATCGACTCGTCCCATTCGCTGACGACTTCACTTCCCAGACGAAACGAAAGGTTGAATGCGGCGAGGCCGAGGACGGCTGCCGCGAGCAGCGCGTAGTGCCGGTGGCAAAAGGCTGTGACCGGAGAAGGGGGGATCCTCAGAGACGGGATGTTATGGTCTGCTCAAGGTGCTGTGAATACGCGGAAGGTTAGGGCGGCATATACCGTTGGGTATAGCGAAGTGAGTAATTGAAACGGCGAACCATCCTGAGCGACGATGAGCCGCAGTTTGAGTTCAGTGCCATCGGTGGGAGAGCAACGCATGGCGATCCGTCTCGTGCTCGTCGACGACCACCCGATTGTGCTGCAAGGGCTCGAGCAGCTGTTCGCGCGACACGAGAATTTCGAGGTGGTGAGCTGCTGCGCTGACGGCGTGAGCGCTTTGGCTGCGGTCGAAAAATATCAGCCGGACGTGCTCGTCATGGATCTCCGCATGCCCGGATTGAGTGGGATCGACGTTCTTCGGAACCTCTCGGCCAGCCAGAGCCGATGCCGAAGCGTTCTGCTGACCGCGATCGTTCGCGACAGCGAAGTGATGGAAGCCGTCAAGCTCGGCGTGCGCGGCATCGTGTTGAAAGAATCCTCGCCTGACTTGCTGATCGACTGCGTGCGTCGCGTGTACCGCGGCGAACAATGGATCGAGCGGGAAACCGTGACACGCGCCCTCCAAAACGTCCTGGATCGCGAGTCGGCGGAACGCGAAGCGGGCGAGACGCTCACGCCGCGGGAGATCGAGATCGTGCGGATGGTGGCGCAGGGCCTGCGCAACAAGGTCATCGCCGATCGGCTCTCCATCTCGGAAGGCACCGTCAAGGTGCACCTCCACAACGTCTACGAGAAGCTCGGAGTGGACGGGCGTCTGGAATTGGTCCTCTGCGCCCAGCAGAAGGGTCTTATTTAGATCGGCCCTAGGCTTCTACGCCGGCCGCGGCCAGCGGTAAGGCGATCTCCACGCGCGAGCCCGAGCCTGCGGAATCAATCGTCAGTGTGCCGCCAAGGGACGCCGCCCGGTCGCGGAGGCTCGCGGGCCCAAGGCGCGCTTCAACCAGCGCGGTGTGGTCGTACCTCCCACGAAACGGAAAGCCGTGCCCATCGTCGGTCACGACGATCCGGAGCGTACTGTTCTCGACATCGAGATCGACCCGGACGCGCGAGGGGTCGCCATGCTTGAGCGCGTTGACGACCGCTTCGTGGACCATCGGCGGAATGGCCCGTTCAATGGCATCGGGAATGGCTGTCACCCGCGGGCCGACGCGAATGGTCAGCGGCACCTTCCATTCGAGCGCGACCCGTTCCTTCAGCACCTCGAGATTGACCAGAAGGGCATTTTCCGATCGGGCTTCCTCGCGCGGTTTCAGGCTGTCGATGAAGATCCTGAGCTCGCGCTGTTCGATCGCGAGCGTCCGTTCGATGGCGAGGAGGCGGTGGCGCTGGCTGTCCGCCGCATCTGTCTCGAGCTCGGCGGCCACGTTCTGCAGCTCGAGTCGAATCCCGGTCATTGACTGCAGCACGCCGTCGTGCAAATCGCGCGCAACGCGCAGGCGCTGCCGGCTCGCGGCAATGTCCTGCAACTGCTCGGCAAGCGACACCTGTTCGAGCGAGATGCCGATTTGGCGGGCCACCACGCCGGTCAGCGTCATCAGCTCGGCGGTCGGGGCGGTCAGGTCGGTCAGGAACACGCGGCCGGACACCCGCTCGGAATTGATCGGCGCAGAAAGCAGACCGACGCCGTCGAGACGCCGCGCCAGGCCTGGGTGCACCGGCAGGCCCGTCCAGTCGATGTACGCTCCATTCCGGTCGATGAAGACGCAGTTGCGCTCGGCGTTTGCCGTCGCGCAGAGGACGATCGCATCGGCGAGCGCCGGTGGCACGAGCGGGTCGAACTCGCGGGGTCCGTGGCGCGTGATCGTCATGGCGGCGGGCGACCACGACGCGAGATGCACCCACGGTTCGTCACTGACTTCCCACGCAACCAGCATGCGACCGGCGCCGAGGATCTGGGCAGCGTGATCGAAGACGCGTGAAAGACCCTCGTGCCCGACCGCACCCGTTGCCGAAGGCCAGCGAGCCAGGCGCACGATATTACGGCGCAGGCGCGTCTCGTGTTGTCCCAGAAACATCAGCAGGCCGGCCATGACGGCCAGGTAGAAGGCGCGAATCACGAACCTGTAGAGATCAAAGGCTTCGGGTCCGATCGCTGACCGCATCGAGACGCCCATGATGAGGAACAAGGTGAGCACGAGCGCCGCCGTCCTGAGCGTTCCGCGCCATCCCCATCGCAGCGCGCCGCAGAACAGCGAGAAGACGAAATAGGTGAAGAAGGGGCTGGAGGACGGCCCCAGGCTCAGGAACTGAAAGACCGCACAGACCGCGATGTCCGTCACGTGGGTGACGAGCGGCCAGCGCCCGGCCGCTTCGTGATTCCAGGTGATCAGGGCCAGGACGATCGCGTACACCGCGTAAATGGCATGGAGCGTGTAGGTCGGGATGACGTATCGGGCCGGCTCGTTTGGGTCGAGCCAGACGGCAAACAGGGACGAGGCGGCCAGCACCACGCGGGCCATGACGATCGTCCGTTCGGTCCGGCTCGGGAGCACGCGAAGGCCGGCTGTTGCCATATGCTGTGGCGTAAGTTTAACGCCAAGAGGGGTAGGACGGATGCTGCGGATTGTCACAATGATGGCGGTGCTCGGTCTGCCGGCAACGGTCGTTGCCGCTCCTTGTACGAGGCCTACAAATGCGTGCGCCGAGTGGGTTGTCCTCCAGGCCGGTCACGCCCGATCGCTCGTGTACCGGTCCTATCCGCTTGAAGGCCGAAACGACCGCATCAAGCGAGCGATCGTCATGGTGCACGGCTCGGATCGGGACGCCGGGGGGTATTTCCAGATAGGAATCGCCGCCGCTCGGCTGGCAGGCGCCCTCAACGACACCATCGTGATCTCGCCGCACTTCGCTTCGCACGACGGCCTGACCTGCCGCGATACGCTGGACGCGGCCGAGGTCAACTGGCCGTGCGAGGGCAACAGCTGGCGGTCCGGCGGCAACGCGAACGGCAGCATGCTGACGTCGTTCGATCTGGCCGACGAAATCCTTCGGAAGACCGCCTCGAAGGCCATTTTCCCGAACCTCACCGTCGTCGTCGTCGCCGGCCATTCCGCGGGCGGGCAGTTCGTGACCCGCTACGAGATGGCGAATCGCGTTCACGATACGCTCGGCGTTCAGCTGCGGTATGTCGTGGCAAATCCTTCGAGCTACGCCTATCCGGATTCGATCCGTCCAGACATGACAAAAGGGGCCAAAGGCAAGATCGAGTTCAGAGCGTTCGAGGAACGCTCGTGCGCCGGCTACAACCAATGGCCGTACGGCCTCGACGACCGCCACGGGTACACGGAGAAGGCGAAGGCTGCCGAATTGAGACAGCAACTGGCGGCGCGGCCGACGACGTATCTGCTGGGTGAACGTGATGTGCTGCCGCTCGACGGGTTCGACATGTCGTGCGCCGCGATGGCGCAGGGGACGACACGCCTTGCGCGGGGCCGCGCGTTTGCCGCCTACGTGAATCGCCGGCTCGGTGCGCACCACGTCGTGACGGTCGTACCCAACTGCGGGCACGACGCACTCTGTGTGTTTACAGCTGATTCGGCGTGGCCGGTGTTGTTTCCGAAGCGCTGAGGTTGATGACGTAGTGTCCGCCTTTAGGCGGATCGGGCGCGGGTCCGGCTGAAGCCGGACACTACTGGAGAGACGCGGTAGCGGCCGCGATCTTCTGCGCGAGCGGCAGGCTGATGCTGCAGGTCGGGTCGTTGATCCGGCACGCCGCCAGCGTCAGCGTGCAGCCGCACGTGCAGTGGTCGGCGTTCAGCTGCGTCAGCGCCGCGGCCTTTGCGGACGGAGACAGGCGATCGAGATCCACGCCAGGGATCTTCGTCGCCTGCGCGGCGTTTCTAATCAATGCTTTGGTCTCGTCTTCCACATACTCGACGGTTGCATTGACGCTGAGGCCGGCAAGCAGCCGCGTCTCTCCTTCGGTCGTCGCCGCGTTGAGCATGCCGACATGTTTCTGCACGACCTGGGCGTTGCGATCGATGATGAACGATGTCGGAAGCGCGTAGATGCCGGTGAAGATGCGCTCGAGCTCGGGCGTCGACATCACCACCGGATAATTCATGCGCTGCTCGGCGACGAACTGCCGCACGACCTCCGGTCCGGTCTCGTCCTGAGACACGCCGATGATCTGAAGCTGGTCGCGATATTTGTTCTGCAAGGCGATCAGGTCGGGAATTTCCGCCCGGCACGGCGGACACCACGTGGCCCAGAAGTTGACGATCGTGACCTTGCCGCGGAGTGACTCGCTGGAAATCGTCCGTCCGTCCAGATCGTGAACGGTAAACGGCGCAACCGGCGTCGGCATGGCGAGGAGACGCAGCGTGAGCTTTTCCCCGGCCGCGCCGGACTGAGTGGCCGTTCCTTGCACGCTGCGGAGGTAGCGCGCGACACCCCAGCCCACGGCGACGGCCGCGACCATGGCGGCGCCGAGCAGTATGCGACGGTTGTTCACAATGCCTTTAGTGTAACTCCGAGCCGGGCCATCCCGCTCAGAAGCTGAAAAACACCAGCAGGTCGATGCCGGCCCGCTCGACGCGCCGGAATGTCGACCGCGCGGTGATCGACTGAGCATCGGAAAACGTCGCACGAAGCCTGAACAGGCGAGAGAGGTAGTACTCGATCGACGCCTCGTCGAACGGCTCCTGCCCGAACTGCCGGCTGAAGCGGGCGACGAGGCCAGGCGCGAGCTCTCCGGATATCGTGACCTTCGGGCCGGTTCCGAACTCGCCCGAGGGCTCGATCGCGAAGGATTCCAGCCCCAGCTCGTTTTGCACCGCCTGCAGCAGCGGCTTCGCGAGAAACCCGGCCGCCAGCGTGCCCGCGCGGACCGCGAGCTCCTGCTGCTGCGCGGCTGTCAGGCTGTTCGGCGTCGTATTGAACACGATGAGCGACAGGATGTCGGACTCGTCGAGCGGCGGCGTGCTGGCCAGACGCAGTTCGGGCTGGCGCAGCGAGCCGCTGATCGTCACCTGGGTCTGCACGCCGGAGATGTCGCGTGTCACCGTCACCCAGAGCTGCGGATTCAGATCGCCGACGAAGTTGATCGAGCTGCCGGCTTCTTCGATGTCGAACCGGCGACCCTGGAACACGTAGGTGCCGCTGACCTGGTCGAGCGAGCCAGTGATGTACAGCCGCTGCGCCGGATCCTTGTAGAGGTAGAGATCTCCGCCGACGCGCAGGTTGATATCCCCGAGGCCGATGGGTGTGCCAGAGGCGACCTGGACGTCGCTGCCGGTCAGGCGGAGCGTTTTGGGCACGCGCAGCGACACGTCGAGGCCAAGCCGGTCCCAGGGATTGAGGGCAGCGACCGCATCAATCGACGTCAACGGGACCTGTTCGGTGGCATAGGGCTGGAACAGCGCGCGTTGGAGGATCTCATCGACCTTCAGCTCGCCACCGTTGATCGTGATCTCGCCGGCCAGCCTCGGCTCTTCGAACCGGCCGCGCAGCCTCAACGCTGTGTTGACGTCGAAGCGGCCGAACTCGTTGCGGAGAACTTCGAAACGGTTGGCCAGCACATCGATCGAGACGTCGGCCACGCGCAACTCGTGGGTGCCGAGGCTGCCGCCAACCACGAGTGCCTGGCCGCCCTCGTCTTCTAGACGGAATGATTCGATCGTGATCCGGTCGGCGGCCAGGCGGATCGCGGCGTGGCCGTTTTTGTATCGCACGCCGGTCATCTTCACCAGGAACCCCGCATCGGCCACGTCGACCAGTCCGATCGAAATGTGGATCGCGGTTCGTGCCGATCGCGCGCACGTCGAGTTGAATCCGGCCCGTCGCGGAACTGACCAGGTCGGTGACGCCAGCGAGCAAGCCGAGATCGATCGGGCTCGACCGGATCGTGAGGTCGATGGGTTGTTCGCCACGCTCGCGGTCGAGCAGGGCAGGCGGCACCTTGCCTTGCACGGTCAGCCACGTGCCGGGTGCCTGGTCGAGTCGCAGGTCGACATCGAAGAAACCCTCCGAGTAGTCGACGCGGCCGGCGAGTTTCTCGTACGTCACGCGCTCGATGCGGCCGTTCGAGATCGTGATCGTTCCGGTGACGATCGGGGCGTTACGCGTGCCGCGGATGATCGCGTCCAGATCGACGGCACCACCGAAGCGCGCGGGTCCGTTCTGCGTGTTCTGGAACGTTTCGAGAAAGGTGTGCTTCGCCGCGACGCGAAGCGTTCCATTGCCGTCGTATTGCCACGTGCCGGACACCTCGAGACGCTGATCGTCCTGAGGGCCCGTCGCGAATGCCGACGGCGTGATGGTGAGGCCCGCATCACTCCAGCTCAGGGTCGGGGGAACAGCGGAGCCGACGAGGCGCCACGGCCTGCCGCCAACCGTGACGGTCAGGTTCAGAAGGTCGATGCTCTGACGGCCGGAGTGCAGCAGGATAGCGCCCGCGGCGCCGCCCATGCGTCCGGAGGTCTCGGTCATGGTCAGGTCGAAATCGGCCCGTTCGGCCGCGAGCGTGATCGTACCCGAGGCCTCCTTCATTTCCTGGCCGAGGATCTTCATGAACGACGCGCGGCCGGTCACCTTCGCGGATATTGTCCCCAGGGTCCCCAGCGCGGCCGCCGCGCCGGAGGCCCCGTCCGGCCTCGCGTTCGCCGGCCCGGTCGGAATGGTCGCGTCGTACTCTCCTGTCATCGTGAGCGCGGTGATGCCGAAGGCGTCGAGATTGCTGAGTGTGCCGTCGCCGGCGAACCGGGGTGCCGCCATCGACCCTGTCCATCGTCCCTTGGTGTTCACGAGACCAGTCGCCGACCCTCCAACGACGGGACGAAGCGCGGCCAGATCCGCGCGCGTGATGTCGTACTGGAAATCCGACATGTCATTGGGATTGAGCGCGACCAAGCCCGAGCCAGTCCCGGAGATCGCCGGACCCGAAACGTTGAATTGAGCGATCGAGAGGCGTTCGTTCGAGAGCGAACCCTGGATCGTGCCGCTGTCAAGACTGATGCCTCGAATCGTCGAGCGGGCGAGCGCCATCGTGCCGTTCACTTCGTAGTCAGCGAGCGACGGCGTTCGCGTGAGCACGTCGCGCACCGTGGTCCGCACGTCGGCCGATCCGGTCAGCGATGCGGCGAGCCGCGGATCTCCGAAGGCGACCACGGGATCAATGCCGGCAAAGCGGCCGTTGAACGAGCTTTGCAGCGTCCCGTGATCGATCTGGAGTGACACGTCCGCATCTGAGATGACGCCCTTGAACAGATCGCCGCGGCTGAAGCGGCCGTCCGCGGTCAGAGCCAGCGTCGCCACATCGGCCCCGGCCCCGTCCACTCGAAAACGGCCCGAGACGGATCCCGCGTATCGAGGATCCTTGAGCCAGCCGACGTCGAGCCCTTCTCCGAACCGATTCAAATTCGTGCCGAGTATTTCCCCGTCGCCGCTGTACCTGATCGGGCGCGTCCCGGTATCGATCGTGCCGATGGTGCCTTCGCTGATGGTGGCGCCAAGAAATTCCGACCGCGCGAACCGGGCCCGGCCCGTGATGAAGGGCTGCGAGAACTGGCCGGTCACGTCGTAGTCCAGCGCCAGCCTGGTCTCCACATGTGGGACAGGAACTGATTTCGGAACCAGGCGCAGATCGAGGTCGGTCATCGTGCCTTGAAAGTGATACGGATACGGACGGTCGAGACCGATGGAGCCGGTTGTCGACGGCAGGTTCGCGCCATAGGCGAGCCCACTCATTCGATCGATGAGCACCTCGGTGGCCGTCAGCCGTCCCGTCGAGTGCAGGTCATCGGCCGCGTAGTCGAGGTACATCGCGTGGGGACCCTTGAACTCGTACGAGCCTCGCGGAAAGTGCCTGCCGAGATCGAGGTCGAGATCGAACGCCACGTGGCCCGTCACATCCGAGGGGCGATCCGGACGATTCAGCCACCGCGCGAGGTTGATGCGCGAAACGTCCACGGCACCGGCTCCGTGCCAGCCAGGGACTTTCGTATTCAGCGTGAGCTGTCCCTTGACGGATCCGCCCGTCCCGGCGATCGCCAGCCGCGTGTCGAGTCGGGTCAGCGGCCCCTTCAGCGTCGTGTCGAAGCTCGCTTCGACGGCGATATTCTTCAGGCCCGTCAAGACTCCCGACCATTCCTGAAACGCGAACGGCGCGGCATGCACCTCCAGGTCGAGCATCGTCGGACGATCGCCGATAAATACCTGCCCGCTGAAAGTGAACGCGGAGCGCGGCGTCTGAACGGAGAGGCCATCGAAGAACCATCCCTCGGTGCCTCGACCGAGCTTGCCGGAGAGACTGGTCACGGTGAGCTCGGGGGCGTGCCCCATCCAGGACATCTTGTCGAAGACGAGCGTCCAGCGGACGGGCGCGTACGCCAACGACATCGACGCGTTGAGCGATTGAAATTCGGTTGGGACGTGCGCGGGGCCGAACTGGAACGGATCGCGGAGCGTGACGTTCGCGTCGATGAGCTCGATCGCCTGAATCTCGATCGCGCGTCCTGGGCCGGTACGACTCTGCTGGCTCGCGTCGCGCTTGACGAGAGCGCCGAGATCCCAGCGGCCGTCCGGTTGCTTCGCGGCCACCACGCGCGGCCGCGTGATGACGACGCGGCGGATCACCGTGCCGTTCTGCCAGAGCTCGCGAAGGCTATAACTGAGGCGGACCTCGTCGATCGCGATGATCGGATGGCCCTCGCGCGACAGCGCGACGTTGCCGAGCGTGAGTCCCCCGAACAGCGATCCTTCGAGGCGCCCGATGTCGAGCGTCGCGGTCAGGTACTGATTCGCCTGGCGGACAACGATGGCCCGAAGCTGGTCCTTGGCCCAGGTCGTCTCGACGACGGCGATGACGACGCCGGTCACGGCCAGGATGATGGCGACGAGAATGACGACAGCCCGAATAAGCCACCGGGCCAGGGACCGCGCGCGTCGGAGAGGCGCCACTTCTCTGATGGTATCAACGAGCGCACCTGATCTGCTTCCTTACTTGGCTGAGGTGGCGGGGCGAGGTAAACTCGTCGGCGCTGCCTGAATCTTCTGAACGCCACAACCTGGGACTCGCCGGTGCGCTGGCTCTCACCGTGCTGGTGTTCGTTGTCCTCTTCTGGCGCCTGGGTGCGGCCTCTTTCTGGGATCCTGACGAAGCGCATTACGCGGAAACCACGAGGGAGCTGATCGTGACCGGCGACTGGTGGGCGCCGTACTACAACGAGCAGCCGTTTTTCGACAAACCGATCTTTTTTCACCAGCTTCAAGCTGTCGCGATGCTCGTCGCCGGCCAGAACGAGCTCGGCGCCCGGCTCGTGCCCGCGCTCGCGGCCCTGGCCCTCGTGCTCTTCACCGGATGGCTGGGCGCCAGGCTGATCTCCACCGATGCCGGGCTCGTGGCCGCGCTGCTGCTTGCCGTCAACCCCGGTGTCTTCGCGCTCTCGCGGTACGCCATTCTCGACACGCTGTTCACGGCGTTGCTCTTCGGCGGTGTCGGACTGCTCGCGGTCGCCGCATTGCGGGACCGGCCGGCGCTGCAATACCCCGGCTACGTGTTGATCGCGGGCGCCGTCATGACGAAGGGGCCGCTCGCGTTCGTACTGTGCGGCCTGGCGATGGGGCTGGCGATGGTCATGTCTGCTGACGTCCGCCGCCGGCTGCTCGGCCTGCACTGGATCGCGGGGTTCGGGATGGCGGTCGCGATCTCCGCGCCGTGGTTCGTCTACATGTACTTCCGGTTTCGCGGCGACTTCGTGGCTGGATACGTGCTCGACGAGAACATCAGGCTGTTCGCGGCGGATCGGTTCGGGGAGCAGCCGCCGTTCTGGTTCTATTTTCAGATCCTGGCGACCGGCATGTTGCCCTGGACAGGCGTCATGATCGGCCGGCTCGTTGACGACGTTCGCGCGGCCGTGTCACATCAGAGGCGCGACCGCCCCAGCGCTGTTGACGTGCTGCTTTGGGCCTGGATCGTGGCCATCGTCGGTTTCTTCACGTTCTCGAGATTCAGGCTCGATCATTACGTGTTTCCCGCCGCTCCGGCGCTCTGCCTCCTGATTGCGCGCACGTGGGGCGACGTTCGCGCAGCGCCTGATTCGCCTGAACATCGCGGCGCGCGTGCTGGACTTCGTCTCGTCGGTCCACTCCTGATCGTGCTGGGAGCGGCCGCCGGGTATTTTCTTCTGTCGCAGCTGGACCTGCCGGCCGCCACCCTGATCGTGCCGACAGTCGTCGTCGGCAGCGGGCTGGCCATCACCCTGCGAGGGAATGTCCGGCCGCCGCGAATCCCATGGATCGCGCTGACGGCCGTCACCACGATCTACGCAGGGATTCTTCTGTTCGTCGTGCCGGCGCTCGAGACGCAAAAAGTGATACCGGACATCGCGAAGTGGGTGGCCGGCCGCGCGGACACGGAGACGCGGATCGCCAGCTATCAACTGAACCGATGGAACACCGCGTTCCGGTTCTACGTCGATCGACACGTGACGATGCTCGACTCTGAAGATCAGCTGCTTGCATTCGTCAACGACGCCGGGAAGTCAAAGCCGTACCTTGTGATGCGTCAGCCGGAATACGAAGAGTTCCTGGGACGGGGCGTGCCGCTCGAGGAAGTGTACGCGCGAGAGGGCATGTGGGCGACGTCGGGCCGGGCCCTGTGGCGCCGGGCGGTCCCCGCCACGCGATTCGTCGTCGCTACTTTGCGAGATGGAACGGAACGCTAGTGACGACCGTGTTCGGCCGGAAGAGGAGCGCGCCTTTGATGAGCAGCGCGCGCTGGTTGTGCAGCAGATGCTGCCACCACTTGGCGGGAACGAATTCCGGCAGAATCACCGTCACGTAATCGTCGGGCCGCTCGCGCTCGACTTCCTCGATGTATTCAAGGAGCGGCTCCATCAGTGACCGGTACGGCGAATCCAACACGACGAGATGGGCGCGTCCGCCCCACATATACCACTCGAGCTTGATCTTCTCCGTCGATGCCGAATCGACGTCCACGTAAATCGCCCTGACATCGTCGGACAACGACTCGCCGTAGCGAAGCGCCTGCACCACGGCGCGCGTCAGGCCACCGATCGGCACGATCACGGTATTGTGCAGACGGCGCTGCGGTGAGTATCCGCGCAGCGTCAGTTGCGAGGCGACGTGATCGTAATGCTGCCGGGTGGCTTTGAATGTCGCAATGATGAGGGGGATCAGCAGCAGCACGATCCAGGCGCCCTCGAGGGTCTTTGTGAGCGCGACGATGACGAGGACCACCCCGGTGACCAGGGCGCCGAAGCCGTTGATGACGGCGCTGGTCCTCCAGCCCGGCTCCTTCGTCTTCCGCCAATGGATCACCATGCCCGCCTGCGACAAGGTGAACGAGATGAAGACCCCGATCATGTACAACGGCAGGAGCAACTGCGTGTCGCCCCCGAATGTCACGATGAGCACCGCGGCGAACACCGAGAGCACGATGATCCCGTTCGAGAAGGCCAGCCGATCCCCCTGGTTCATGAATTGGCGGGGCAGATATCCGTCGCGAGACACGATCGAAGCCAGCCGCGGGAAGTCGGCGAACGCGGTGTTGGCCGCGAGAACGAGAATGAGGGTGGTTGCGGCCTGCACGAGGTAATAGAGGATGGTCCGGCTCCCAAAGATGGCACGGCCAAGCTGCGAGACGCCGGACTCGGCCACGCTTGGCATGACCCGGTAGGCGTGAGCCAGCACAGAGATGCCGAGGAACATCGCGATGGCGAGCACCGCCATCGTGACGAGCGTGGCCGCCGCGTTCGTCGCTTCGGGCTTCTTGAACGCGGGAACGCCGTTGGACACCGCCTCGACGCCGGTCATGGCCGTGCACCCGTTCGCGAACGCGGTCAGCAGCAGGAACGTCGTCAAGGGCCTCGAGCCGGCATTGGACGGCAGAGGGAGATCGAACGGCACGAGCGTGTCCGTCAGGTAGCGATAGGCGCCTGCCGCAATCAATCCCAGGATGCTGACCACGAAAAAGTAGGTAGGGACGGCGAAAATGCGGCCCGATTCGCGGATGCCGCGCAGATTGCCCAGCATCAGAATCGCAAGAAACCCCAGGCACAATTCAACCCGGTACGCGTCGAGGTGAGGAAACGCCGATGTGATCGCCAGGACGCCGGCCGAGATGCTCACCGAGACGGTCAGCGTGTAGTCGACAAGAAGCGACGCGGCGGCAGTCAGACCGGCGTTCGGACCGAGGTTCTCCTTGGCCACGATGTAGGCCCCGCCGCCGGTTGGATACGCGTGAATCGTCTGGCGATAAGAGAACGCCACGACCGCGAGCAGCGACGCGATGACGACGCTGATCGGCAGCACGTGGTCAATCGCCTGTGTGCCCGCGACGATCAGTGTGACGATGATGAAATCGGTCGCGTACGCCACCGACGACAGCGCGTCGGACGACAGCACGGCCAGACCCGTGAGTCGCGACAAGCGCTCGTGATGCGCGAGGTGCGACGGGATCGGTTTGCCGAGAAGGAGCCGCCTGAGACTCAGAGGTTCGGATTCTTCAGCGGGGGCGGAACGAACAGACACCAGTGTTTCCGTCAAACGCCGGCGGGGTTAGCTGACGGGCTGGGACTCGGAATGTCCCTTGGCGTGACTCGCCAATGCGCCCCGACCAGGTTGCTCGCAACCTGAACTTGGAAGTCAGAAGGTAGACTTCTCACTTCTCTAACGGGTCCCCCGCGTTCCTGCGAATGGCGCAGAACTTAGGCGCTACAAAATAGCCCCCTGCGGGTTCTGTGTCAATCACGGGTGCCGCCCGTCAATCGCGAACGGCTGCCCGTCAATCGCGCGGTATGATATCGCCGCGCATGATTGTCGCCCGGCGATACATGATTGCCGGCCGTGTGCAGGGCGTCGGCTTCAGATACTTCACCGAAGCGGCCGCCGTGCGCGAGGGGATTCTCGGCTGGGTCCGGAACACGCCCGACGGCCGCGTCGAGATCTCCGCTGAAGGCGACGCCGAGGCGATCGAACGGTTCGAGCGCGTTCTCAGTCACGGGCCGCCGCACGCGCGCGTCGAACGGGTGGACGTGGACGATATGATTCCGACAGGCCGGGCGACCGGCTTCACCATCAAATGACGAACATGGACGACCTCAAGAAGAAGATCCGGCACGTTCCGGATTTCCCAAAAGCCGGCATTCTGTTTTACGACATCACGACGCTGATGCAGGACCCTGTCGGTTTTCGCACCGCGATCGACGGCCTGGCGACGCCCTTCGAAGGCAAGGGCATCGACATCGTCGTCGGTATCGAAAGCCGGGGATTCATCTTCGGCGCGGCCGTCGCCGATCGCATTGGCGCCGGGTTCTCCCCGGTGCGGAAGCCGGGCAAACTTCCATCGACGCGCGTGCGCGCCACATACGACCTGGAATACGGGAGTGACTCGCTCGAGATCCACGACGATGCCGTGACGAGCGGACAGCGCGTGCTGATTGTGGACGACCTGCTGGCGACGGGCGGCACGGCGCGGGCGACGACGGATCTCGTGATCGGGCTCGGCGGCAAGGTTCATGCGCTGGCCTTCCTCATCGAACTCGTGGCGCTCAACGGTCGTTCCCGGCTGGCTGACCACACGGTTCACACGGTTCTCAAGTATTGATGATTGTTGATTGCTGATTGTTGATTGCTGTTGATTGCTGATTCTGGGTGCCGCGCTCATCGTGTCGGCCGCTGTGCTCGCCGCGGCCTTTCGAATCGCCTCGGCCGTCCAGGCCTCGCGCCCTGAGCCCGTCCGCGCGCGTGCCCTCGAGCTGACGGCGATGTTTGCGCCGGCCCTCAGTGCCGCCGCCGGCGATCCGCGCGCGATCCTCGTCTGGCAGCCGGTCGCGCTGATGGCCCGCCAGATGTTTCCGGAAGAGTTCGCCTTGCTCGATCGGACGGCCGGCGGTGCGTTTCCGTTCAGCAGCGACCGGTTGCAGGCAGCGCACGCACAGTGGACCGCCGATTGGCTTGCGTGGGAACGCAGCCATGATAGCGAGTACAAACTCAAAGCGGCCGTCGTCGAGCAGGAGATCGCGACGTGTGGAACCTCCGCCGTGTTGCGCGCGCGACTCGACGCGGTTGAAAGCGAGAAGCTGGACCTCTATCAGCGGCGGTATCAGGAATATGTACGCGTCGCGAAGGCGCTCCAGGCTTTCGTTCGTACGTAGTGTCCGGCTTTAGCCGGACCTGATTGTCGTGTCCAGCTTCAGCCGGACCTGGCTGTCGTGAGCTTGAAGGCCAGCAGCACGAGGCACATCGCCAGGGTGACCGCGTTCGACGCGATGACAGGGATGGAGCGGATGGCGACTCCGTAGACGATCCAGAGCGACACGCCGGCGCTTTGCGCGCCGAGCATCACCAGCGAAAGGTCACGCGAGGAGCGCGTCCGCCAGGTCTTGAGGACCTGGGGAAGGAAAGCGAACGCCGTCAGCGCCCCCGCGGTGAACCCGACTGCCTGTATCACGTTCGCTTGCCGGCGGCGTCGACCCTGCCTTTGATGACCGCGCCGTCCGCCATGACCAGGCGGGGAGTCGTGATGTCGCCCTCGACGGAGCCGGTGGCCCGCAGGTCCACGATGCTGCTGGCGGTGACGTTGCCTGTGACCGCCCCGCCGATCGTGATGGTCGCCGCCACGAGATTGGCTTTGATCTTCGCGGTGGATCCGATCAGGAGATTGTGGTTCCCGAGCTCGATTGTCCCTTCAACAGCGCCCTCGATTGTCAGGTCCTGCGTGCTGGTGACTTTGCCCTCCAGGCTCAGCGCGGTGCCGATCCAGGCCTTCATCCTCCGCTCATCGAGAATTTCCGGGGCCGACCTCGAGCTGTCTTCATTCGACATCAAATCCTCCGTTCGGACGCCTCACGAATCAACACGCATCCACCGATCAGCACTCTGGGTCCACGTCCACTGCTCGCGAGGATGCTCGCGGCACTGGTACCGCGCGACATCGTCACCCCCGGCGACGCCCGCGAACGCCACGGGCTGCCGGCATTCTCGGCAGAGCGGCGGCCACGACGTCGACTGGTAATACGTGTTCGTCTGCCTGACGCATTCAAACAGCCGCGCACACGAGCCGCAATAACCCGTGTCGATCTTCCCGATCGGCGGATCGAGCATCTCGATCGTCACGTGGTACTCCAGGGCACCACGGCAACCGGGGCACGTGAGAACGGGGGTTCCAGCCATACGGGATTGTATCCGACGCAAAACCAAACCAGGCCTGATGGTCCCTCCAGGGGGGCGCGGACCTCACGCCTCGTCCGTGGTACCCTGCGGCAGCGATGCCTTTCTCTCCGGTGGGGTCCGGCTCTGGCCGCACCCACAGCGTCAGCCTGACCGCTATCTGGAAAGTCATCGCGGCGTCTGCCGTCGGTACCATGATCGAGTGGTACGACTTCTATATCTTCGGCAGCCTGGCCACGACCATTTCGCCGCTCTTTTACCCGCCCGGCAATGACTCGCTGGCGCTGATTGCGTACCTGTCGACGTTTGCCGTGGGCTTCGTCGTCCGCCCATTCGGCGCGCTCTTCTTCGGTCGAATCGGCGACCTGGTCGGACGGAAACGCGCGTTTCTGGTCACGCTGCTGATCATGGGCGGAGCCACGGCCGCGATTGGTTTCCTGCCGACGTACGCCACTATCGGCCTTCTCGCACCCATCACGCTCCTGGCCATCCGAGTGCTGCA
Organism: uncultured Acidobacteriota bacterium; assembly: GCA_963789965.1. Taxonomy (GTDB): domain Bacteria; phylum Acidobacteriota; class Vicinamibacteria; order Vicinamibacterales; family CAVVIG01; genus DATLLJ01. Next base: position 144,551 of record CAWBMO010000007.1, on the reverse strand, counting down.
GGGCCTCGCCCTTGGCGGAGAGTACGGAGGCGCTGCGGTCTACGTCGCCGAACACGTGCCCGATCATCGAAGAGGCTTCTACACCAGCTTCATTCAGATCACCGCGACACTCGGGCTGTTTCTCTCGCTCGCCGTCATCCTGATGGTCCAGAATGCGATGAGCCGCGAAGCCTTCAGCTCCTGGGGCTGGCGCGTGCCGTTCATCATTTCCATCGCGCTCGTCGGCATCTCGCTCTACATCCGGCTGCGCATGCGCGAGTCACCTATCTTCGAACGCATCAAGAGCGCAGGTATGACCTCGGCCCGGCCGCTCACTGAGGCGTTCACGCACTGGGTGAATCTCAAGCGCGTGCTGATCTCGCTCTTTGGCGCCACCGCCGGGCAGGGCGTCGTGTGGTACACGGGCCAGTTCTACGCGCTCTTCTACCTCCAGACGATTTTGAACGTGCACGCGATTTCAGCGAACTACATCATCGCCATCGCTCTTGTACTTGGGATGCCGTTCTTCGTCGTCTTCGGTGCGTTGTCGGATCGCGTCGGGCGCAAGAAGATCATGATGGCCGGATGTCTGCTGGCCGTGATCTCCTATATTCCAATCTATCAGGCGATGCAGGCCGCTGCGGGTTCGGACGTCGTGACGGCCGTCTCACAGCAGAACCCGGTCACCGGCGCGATCCTGCTGACGCCGATGACGCGGGTCGATGACCAACTGAGGCCCGCCAGACAGGCGCTTCCGTATGTGGATTTCGGTACGCTGATGAGCGACCAGGCCGCCTGGGCGCTGATTCTGCTCGTGTTCATCCAGGTGCTCTTCGTCACGATGGTGTACGGCCCGATCGCCGCATACCTTGTCGAAGCGTTTCCTGCGAGGATCCGTTACACGGCGCTATCGCTGCCGTACCATATCGGCAACGGCGTGTTCGGCGGATTGCTGCCGCTCATCGGCTTATGGAGCGTGTCGTCGACGGGAAACATATACGCCGGGTTGTATTACCCGATGGTCGTCGCAGCCGTCACCTTCGTCGTCGGATCCATTTTTCTCGAGGAAACGCACAGTGTGCTGATTTGGAAAGAGCTCGAGAAACACGCGAAAGTCGCAGGGCAACCGTGATTGTGCGAAAATCACGGCTGGCATACCGTCCAGGAGGTAGGCAGATGCGAAGTCCGTTGAATCCAATCGGCGCCGCCATCCTCTTTTCCTCGCTGTTGGCCACTCCGCTCGCCGGCCAGCAACCGGCCCAGGGGCAGCCCGGCCAGGGAACCCGTGGCGTCCAGGTTGGCGTGCCTGAGGGACGGAACCCCGGCGACGCCACTGCCTCGAACCCTCCACGGCAACGGGTGCCGCCCGGGCCGGCGCCGCGCGCCGCCGATGGCCACGCACTGCTCGGCAGCACGCCCCAGAAGAAGGGCCTATGGCTTCCGGGTCCGGTCATTCCGAATCCACTTGGTCTGGGAGAGATTCCCTTCCAGCCGTGGGCGAAGGCGGTGCAAGCCGATCGCCGGAGGAATCAGCTCGAGCCGCACGCGCGGTGTAAGCCGTCGGGTGGTGCGCGCGTCTTCCTGACGCCCTACGGTGTGGAGATCGTGGAAATGCCGGAGCTCCAGCGCATCTTCGTTTTCGATGTGGGCGGGCCGCACACGTTCCGGACGATTTACATGGACGGCCGGACGCACCCGAAGAACTACGAGCCGAACTACTACGGGCACTCGATCGGCCGGTGGGAAGGCGACACGCTCGTGGTCGACACGGTGGGTTTCAACGAACGCTTCTGGTTCGATCGGAGCGGCAATCCGCACACCGAGCAGCTTCGCACGCTCGAGCGGTTTACGCGGCTCGATACCAACACGCTGCGGTACGAGCTGACCATCGACGACCCCGGCGCGTATACGGCGCCCTTCACGGGCCATGTCGATCTGCGCCTGGAGGAGAACACCGAATTGTTCGAGTACGTCTGCCAGCAATCCAACTTCGCCCATGAACTCATGGTCGGCGCGGCCACGTCGATCGATCGCAGCAGCCCGATCGTCCCGTGAGGACTTCTTACGGCGCGCGCGCGATGTAGATTGAGAGTTCGCGACAATTCGCGCCCGTAGCTCAGCGGATAGAGCACCCGCCTCCTAAGCGGGGGGCCGCAAGTTCAATTCTTGCCGGGCGCGCCATCCTCCGCTCGCGAGACACGGAGCGAGCTACGGCTGGCAAGCCATTTCGAGCGCGCCAGTTCGTGTGCCGTCAGTTGCAGTCGTGTGCGTTGCGGTGCGAGAATCACTCCAAATCCCTTCCCGGGAGGCAGGCAGATGCGAAATCCGGTGGTCCCGCTCGGCGCCGCTGTCCTCTTGTTTCTCTCGGTATTGGCCACGCCGCTCGTTGGCCACGCGCAGAATGGCCTGGGAAATGGCGGCGACCCGCGTCTGCGGCGTAGTGGGCGGCCGGCGCCGCGCTCCCCGGACGGCCGGGCGCTGCTTGGCGACACGGCGGAGGAGAAGGGTCTGTGGCTGCCGGACAACCCTTTCGTTCCGAACCCGCTGAACCTGCCCGCGGAAGCGGACCTTCCCTTCCAGCCCTGGGCGCGGGCGTTGCACGCCAGTCGCCGAGGGAATCCGCTCGAACCGCACACGCGGTGCAAGCCATCGGGCGGCCCGCGAGTGTTCCAGACGCCTTACGGCGTGGAGATTGTCGAGCTCCCTGAACTCCGGCGTGTCTACATCTTCGATGTCGGCGGGCCCCACTCCTTCCGGACGATTTACCTGGACGGCCGCACGCATCCAACGACGCTCGAGCCGAGCTACTACGGGCACTCGATCGGTCGGTGGGAAGGCGACACGCTCGTGGTGGACACGGTTGGTTTCAACGAACGCTTCTGGTTCGATCGGAGCGGCCTGCCGCACACGAACCAACTTCGCACGCTCGAACGGTTTACGCGTATCGACCTCGACACGCTGCGGTACGAGCTGACGATCGACGATCCCGGCGCGTATACGGCGCCGTTCTCGGGTCGGACCGATCTGCTGTCGGAGGCGGGCACCGAGTTGTTCGAGTATGTCTGCCAGCAATCCAATTACGCGGGCGAGCTCATGGTCGGCGAGGGGACGTCCATCGATCGCAGCAGCGCGATCGTCCCGTGAGGAGGCCTCACCAGAGAGATTGTCTTGATCAGCTGGTTCCGCGCGCACGATCTGTCGCTGGCCCTCGCGGTCGGTGGCCTGTTCGCGGCGACGTTCGTGTTGTTAATGCGGGGGCTTCCTGCGCGGACTTTTTACGTTGGTGATCCGGGCCTGAAACTCGCAGTCGCCAGGAACGCCATCGATCGTCCGGCGCACCCACTTGACATCGATGTCCCGAGGATTGGCGGGCATCCCACCGTTCGGTTTCTGGATCCGATGTTCTACGCGCATGGCGACCACGCGCATGCGATGACCCCCGAACTCTTCCCCCTGATTTCCGCACCGCTCATCGCGAAATTCGGAATCCGCGGCGCCTTCGTCTTACCCGGACTCGGTTTTGTTTTGATGGTGGCTGCGTCGGCGTGGCTTGGAGCGGCATTGGAGCGCCGGCGATGGCTCACGGGTATGGTAATCGTCGCGACGGTCTGCACGCCCCAGTTGTTCTACGCTCTCGAATTCTGGGAGCACACGCTCGCCGTGGGCATTGCTGCTCTCGCAACGGCCCTTCTTGTCGAACGACGTTCAGTCGGGCCGCTATTCGCGTCTGGGACTCTCCTGGGAATCGCCGTCATGCTCCGTCCCGAGGCAGTGTGGTATTCCGCTGCAGTGTCGCTTGGCGCGCTGTTGCCCCCGCTGCGCTTCGGCGCCAAGCAGATTGGCATGGTGATGGCTGGCGGGGTGGTCGCCTGCCTACCTCTTGTCACGTATTCGGCTATGCATTCGGGTCAATTCTTCAGCGGGCATGCGGCGACCAATCTGTCGCTCTTGACCGAGCGCTGGCTTTCGGTCCGCATCGATCTTGTTCGTCTCTGGTTCGTCCCGGGGCGGCTTCTTCTGGCTACCGCCTGTACGCTGACAGCGGCGGCGGTGATGGTGATGAACGCGACGCCGAGTAAGAGAAGAGTGGTCTGTGTCATATCTGGATCGTTCGTTGCCGCCGTGGCCGTAGCGGCAGCGCGTGGATTATTTCCATTGGCGAGTATCTGGAATGCCGCACCGGGAGCGCTGTTGGCGTTGACAATTCCATGGCGTCGCGAGCGAAACGGAGAGCGGTTCCTGCTGACCGTTGCGGTGGTGTCATCGCTCCTTGTCACGGTGACCGCGCCGAACGACGGCGGTGGTCAGTGGGGACCACGGTATCTGCTGTTCGCATTCATTCCAATAGCGATACTTACGGCGGACGCTCTGGAAAGCATGGTCCGCAGTTCGCGTTGGGGGATGGCAGCAGCGGTTGTGATCGTCCTCGCCAGCCTTTTTGTTCAGCGCGATGCCTACCGTGAACTACGTGGCGCAAAGCAGGCCTATAACCGGATTCTGGATTTCGTCGAACGCGAAACACCGCGCGAAGGCTACATCGTGACGGATCTCTGGTGGCTCGGCCAGGTCACCGCCTCTCTCTATCCAACCCGCGTCGTGCTGTTCGCTTCCGATGCCATCGCGGCCGAGCAAGCACTCGTGTTGCTTGCTGAAGCACACGTGCCCGACGTATCGATTGTGCGCAGCCGCAGCGAGTCGCCTCAAGATGTGTTCGCGCGCTGGTACGAGAACGCGGGGTTCGTGTTGACACGGCAGTCCGAGATACCTGAACGAACCCTCACGGTTATCAACGTGCAACTCAGGGATCGCCGTTAAGGCGCGCCAGACGTTCACAACACGCTGCAGAACTAACTCGCGTGCCCGATACCTGTGCGCCAGAAATGGAGCGCGATCACCAGCGCAACCGAGCCCAGCCCGACAAGGTCCGTCGTGGCAGATGGAAACATCAACAGCAGGCCCGCGGCGACGGCGAGTAGCCGCTCGAGGGGATTGGCTCGACGCCGGAGCCATCCGCCGGCGCCGACAGCCAGCGCACAGACACCAATCGCGGCTGTGATTGACGTCCACGCAATTTCGCCGATCGGCCCCTGCAGCAAGATCCCCATGCCTTCGCGGCGCAACGTAAACACGAAGGGCACGAGGAACGCCGGCAACGTGTACTTCCACGTCACCATCATCGTGCGAAATGGGTTGCCGCCGGTGAGCGCTGCGGCGGCGAGCGGAGAGAGCGCGGTGGGCGGGCTGACCTCTGAGAGCACTGCGTAATAAAAGATGAACATGTGCGCGGCCGCGGCCGCGACGCCGACTTGTATGAGGGCCGGGGCGATCATCACGGCGGCGATGATGTACGACGCCGTCACAGGGACAGCAAGGCCGAGCAGCCAGACCGCCGCAGCTGAGTAGACGACCGTCAGCGGCAACGAGCCCCCCGCGAGCGTCACGATGATGCCGGCGATCTTCAGTCCGAGTCCGGTCAACGTCACGACGCCGACGATGATCCCGGCCGTCGCCGTGGTTGCCGCGACCGACAGCACACCTGTACCGCCTGCTTCCAGCGCCCGAACGAGCTTTCTGGGCCACAGCGCCGTTTCGGGCTGGACGAAACTCAACGCAACCGCCAGGGACGTTGCCCAGAACACCGCCTTGAACGCCGTCATGCCGAGCACCATGAAGCCGGCGATGGCGATAAGGGAGCTGAAGTGATAGCCGTATTTCCACGTCAACTGTGCGACCGACAGGCCGCTCGGCCCCGCGTGCTTTGTCCCCAGCCGGCGCGAATCGGCTTCGATCATCAGGAAAATCGACAGGTAGTAGAGCAGCGTCGGCACGATGGCCATGACGAGCACCTGGAGATACGAAATCTGCAGGAACTCGGCGATCAGAAACGCGGCGGCGCCGAGCGTCGGAGGCGACAGGATGGCGCCGATGCCGCCGGCCGACAGGATGGCGCCACCGACTTCGGCGGGGTAGCCCGCGTTCCGCAACAGCGGCCAGGCGACCGATCCCAGCATGACCGTCGTGGCGACGCCGCTGCCCGAGACGGTTCCCAGAAGAAATCCCGCAATCGTCACCGTGCGGCCAGGTCCGGCTCCGCTGCCGGAACGGCCGCTCACGGCCATCGCCCAATCCAGGAAAAAACGGCCCGCGCCGGAAAACTGCAGCACCGCCCCGTAGATCGTGAACAACACGATGTACGTCGCGGCCACATCGAGCGGCACGCCGAAGATGCCCTCGAGCGTCATGTAGAGTGAACCGACCAGCCTGTCGAGCGGATAGCCGCGATGGGCGAAAAGGCCAAGGCCGAGAGAATCGAGTAAAGGCCCGTAGTAGCCGTAGAGGATGAAGCCAATCGCCGACACCGGCAAAATCCAGCCGACTGTGCGACGCGTCGCCTCGAGCACGACGAGGATCGTCAGCGTTCCGCAGATCAGGTCGATCGTCGTGGGTTCAGCAGCGCGGTAAACGAACCGGCCAAAATCGAAGAGCGGCCAGACCAGGCCAACGATGGTGAAAGCGATCAGCGTCCAGTCGAACGCCGTGACGCCGCCACGACTTCCTTTGACGGTCGGGTAAAGCAGGAACGACAGCACCAGGGCGAGCAGCAGGAAGCTCACGCGATAGATTTGCGGCTGCACGATGCCGACGACCCAGTACAACGCGTACAGGGAGAGTCCGACCGCCAGGATCGTGGCCAGGAAACCGAGCGGACCGGAAAGCTGGCGAGCCGGGGCTTCGGCTTCGAACGCCTCGATCAGCTGGTCCGTCGGTTGATCTGCAGCGGTGTTCAACGTGGCTCTGGCTTGAGCGGAGTCGAAGGCCAGGCGCGCTGTTCGGTGTAGTAACGGATGGCGCCTTCGTGAAAGGGCGCTGGCGACCCTTCAACCGCCGTGGAAAGCGACAGGTTCTTCGCCTCGGGATGAATGGCCGCCAGTTCCGCCTGATGCTCGAACAGCGTCCGCGTGATGTCATAGGCCAGCTGCTGCGGCATGCTTTCGTGTACAGCGAGCACGATCGTCACCGACACCACCGGAACGTCGTTGGCATCGTTTCCAGGGCCCGGATAAGTAGCCTTCGGAACGTTCCGGAGAAAATAGATAGAAGCCCCGTAGGCTCGCTGCAGCGCCGGTAGAACATCGTCGTTGGGCAGCAGGCGCATCGAGATGCCGGGTGTGTGCGCCAGATCAAGAAGCGCGGCGGTCGGCAGCCCGCCGCTCCAGAAGAACGCGTCGATCTTGCCGTCCTTGAGTGCATCAACTGCCTGCGCGACGCCGAGGCTTTGTTTCGTGATATCGGCCGTGGGATTGATGCCGACGGCTTCGAGGATACGGAATGCCGTCAGCTCACCCCCGCTGCCGGGGGAGCCTGTCGAGACCACTTTGCCTTTGAGGTCGGCCAGCGTCTTGATCGGGCCGGACCCGAGCGTCACAACCTGCGTGTAGTTGACGTAGAGCACGGCGAGAGCGCGAAGCGGCAGTTTCGTGCCTTCGAACGCGTCGTGACCGTTGACGGCGTCGGCCAGCGTGTCGCCGGTCGTAAACGCGAGATCGGCTTTGTGATCGCGCAGAAACTTCAAGTTGTCCACCGACGCGGCCGTCACCTCCGCGGTGGCTTCCACGTTCGGGACGTGCTCGCTGATGACTTTCGCGATGCCGCCGCCGTAAGGATAGAACACGCCGCCTGTCCCTCCCGTGGCGATCGACAGACGTACCTTGCGCGGTCCTTCGGAACCGCAGGCGCTCGCGGCGAGCAGCGCGAGCAGACAGATCGTCCTGGACGTCATCTCCACAATCTCCTGCCGGTGGTGACTCTGCGACTATAGCAGAGCGATCTCAAGGTGGAGATCCTCTGTAGGGCACGGTCTTAAGACCGTGCCTCTACCGGAGTGATGGTCAAGACCGTGCCTCTACCGGTCACAGTGGCCATCTCGAGCTCCAAGCGATATGATTCATTCGTTATGAAGCGAACCGAGCGGCATCATCTCAAGGAAAACGAACTCGACCGGCTTGCGCGGCAGGCGCGCGACGCGGTCGGGATGCGTAAGCGCGAAACCACGGTGGCGATTGCCGCTGTCGTGATTGTCGGCGCCGCCGTGCTGGGGTACGTGGCGTGGCGGGATCGCAACAACTCGCGCGCAGAGGCGATGCTCGCCGAGGCGCTGACGACGGCCGAGGTTCGAGTGGGCGCGCCCGTTGCGCCGGGCACGCCGGGCGCGGGCCCCAGCTTTCCGACCGAACGCGCGCGCTTCGAGGCGACGCTCACGAAATTGAAGGCCGCCGCCGACGCGTATCCTGACGCCGACGCCGGCATCTTCGCGCGTTACCGCCAGGCGGCCACCGAGATGGCGCTCGGCAACGCCGCACAGGCGGCCACGACGTATCAGCAGGTCATCGACCGCGCGGGCGACCGCATCTACGGGCAGATGGCCCGGCTTGGACTGGCCGAGGCGCAGGCGCGAAGCGGCAAGTACGATGACGCGATCAATACGTTCAAGGAGCTCGCGCAGCGGAAGGACGGTCCGTTGCCGGTCGACGGCATCCTGATGCAGCTCGGTCTGGCCTACCGCGACTCTGGCAAGAAAGCGGACGCGCAGCAGACCTTCAATCGCATCGTCGAGGAGTATCCCGATTCGGCGTTCAGTGCGGATGCGAAGAAGGAACTCGATAACCTCAAAAAGACCTAGCTCACAAAAGCTCTACCACATCTCTTCCGTGTCCTCCGTGGTAGAGCTTTTCAGTCCTGGTGCCCGGCCTCTCGACCAAACCGATACGACAGAATCTTATAAATCAGCTTTGCGCAGAGAAAATTCGGCGCGACGTTGCCGGGCAGGGGACACAGCTCGACGATGTCGCAGCCGACGACGCGGCGCGATTCGATCACGCGGCGGAGCAGCGCGAGTGCCTCGTACCACGTCAGCCCTCCGGGTTCGGGCGTGCCCACCGCTGGCATGATCGCCGGATCGAAGCCATCGCAGTCGATCGTGATGTAGACGGTCTCGCCGAGCGATTCGACGACGCGCTCGATCCAGTCCTTGTGCCGCCGCATGTTGTAGTCGTAGAAAATCTCGGTCGGCAGCGTCGGCACGGCGGCCGCCTCCTCCGGCGACAGGCTTCGGACGCCGACCTGCGTCGTGCGCGCGTACTCGAGCACGCGGCGCATCGCGCACGCGTGGTTGTGCGGCGTGCCCATGTACGACTCGCGCAGATCCGCGTGCGCATCGATCTGCAGCACGGACAGGCTGCGGTACTTCGACGCCAGGGCGGCGACGACCGGCGCCGTAATCGAATGTTCCCCTCCCAGGACGACCGGAAACTTGTCGCGGGAGACGATTTCCGTCGCGACGCGGCGAATCTCCCTGATGACCTCGTCCATGGTCGCGAACGGAAACTCCATCTCCGGCAGCGTGAAGACACCGATGCTATGGACGTCGGTCTCCGTTTCCTCGTCCCACAATTCCATATGGGAAGAGGCGACGAGGATTTCGTGCGGCCCGTTGCGCGTACCGGGCACGTACGAGGTCGTGCGATCGAGCGGCACGGGAAGGATGACGACACGTGCGTGTTCGAAGTCGGTCGTGGTCGGAGTCGTTCCGCCGAACTCGCCGGTGGCGAGCCGCTCGTACTCAAACGGCAGGTTCATTCATTTCCTCGAAGCGATCGGAGGGGACCGTCAGGCCGTCGATGGTCATCACACGCGAGGCCAGCGTAAACACCGGCGGCGTGCGCCGCGCCAGGATCGGCGGAGCGGTCGTGGCCAGCGCACTGGCCAGCAGCGGCAGCGCGATCGTCGCGTCGGCCTGCACCGACACCTGTGCGGCATCGGTGGCGAGCTTGCCCCAGCTCCGCGCTTCCTCGAGCGTCGACCCGGAAGCGCCGCCGAAATGCGGCACGTCGGTGACGATTTGAAGCGCGTAGCGGTGGCCGCTCACCCGGGAGCTGTAGAACTCCGCCTGGACGCTGGCCTGGTTGATGAAGTTCTTCGGCGTGCCGCCGCCGAGCACGACCGACGCCGTCCGCGGCCGCCGGATGACCAGGTTCGCCGACTCGACGATGTCGCCGATGATGTCGATGTGGCCGGCGCCCGGTTTCAGCTGACGCGCCTGCGACAGCCCCATCCCGATCGACGAATCGGCGATGGCCGGGCAGAAGATGGGCACGTTGGCCCTGTAGGCGGCGGTCAGGATGCCGTCGGCTCCGGTGGTCTTCCAGAGATGGCCGCCGAGCAGATGCAGAAATTCGCGCGATGTGTACGGCCGCGGCTCGAGCGTCGCGGCGTAGGTGGCGATCCAGTTGTCGTTCCCACAGAACTCTTCCTCGCTCGCGTACGTGTCGTAGACGCGATCGATCCGTTCCTCCACGAGGGCGGCATCGTCGGCGTGGGGCGATCCGACGTAGTGACGCTGGCCGCGCGTTTCGTGCAGGTCGTGATAGAGATTGGCCCCGGTCGAAACCAGGCAATCGATGTAACGGTGCTGTATCAGATGGGCGACGATCAGGCGCAGGCCGCCCGCGGACAGCGCGCCCGCCATGCCGAGGAAGATCGTCACATCGTCTGCCAGCATCTTCTGCCAGACACGATGCGCAGTCGCGAGATTGCGTCCCTGGAAGGAAATCCGTTCCATCCGGGCGACGATTTGCTCGGCCGTGAGCCCCGCCTCGACGACGAACGGCTCGATCGGCGTCTGCAGGAAGGGCGACGGCTTCTTCGTCATTCGCGGCACATTATAGCGTTTGTCTAACGACTCACCCGTGCGACGTCTTTGAGAAACATGAGATCGGCGAGCGTGGAGACGTGGACGCCGGTGAGCGATTGCTGGGCGACGATGAAGTTCGTCTTGTTCCACAAGCTGATGTAGGGCAATTCCACAGCCAGAAGGCGCTGGACTTGCTGAAACAGTTCCAGCCGGTGCGCGTCGTCGGTCGAGGAGGCGGCTTCGTCGAGCAGGGCATCCACTCGTGGATCGCTGAAGTGACCGCGGTTGAACCCTTCGGGCGGCACCTGTTTCGAATGAAAGACGCGGCGGAGCATATCGGGATCGGCGAGCGAGCCGGCCGTCCACTGCAGGCTGTATATCTGAAAGTTCCCCTTCAGTACGTCCGAAAACAGCGTCGCGAACTCGTAGGTGCGCACGTCGAGATCGATGCCGACGGCACGCAGGTGTTGCTGTATGACTGACGCCTGCAGCCGGTTGAATTCCTGAGCGCTGGAGATTTTCAAGCTCAGGAGCAGGCGGGGCGCTGGACCGTCGCCATCCGGATCGCGGTAGCCTGCCTCGTCGAGAAGCGCTCTTGCACGATCCGGATCGAACGGGTACGCGCGTACATCGGGAGCAATCGCCCAGGACTGACGGGGCATAAGCCCTGTCGCCGGCGTCGCGAGCCCGCGTCGCAGATATTCGATGATCGCGTGCGTGTCGATTGCGTACGCGAGGGCCTGGCGGACTCTGACATCCTTTAGTACAGGGTCTTGCAGGTTCAGTCCGAGATACTGGTAATCGACACCCGGCGCTTCGACCAGCTGCAGCCGGTCGCTCTTTTCGAGCTGGAAGACGATGTCCGGCGTCAGGTCGTTGATGACCAGGTCCGTCGTCCCCTTCCGCAACTCGAGCCCGCGCATGATGTCGTCGGGCACGACCTTTATGATCAGCCCGTCATTGCGCGGGCGGCCGCCGAAGTACTCGTTGAAAGGCTCAAGTTCGATGCGATCGTCGACCGCATAGCGAACGAACCGGTACGGTCCCGTGCCCATGGGACGTCTCGAGAGCGTGGCACCAGCGCCGTCGGGCACGATGGGCATGACGAGATTAATCGGGAAAGACGTGAAGGGTCTGTCGAGAGTAAAGACCACGGTGTACCGGTCGATCGTGTCAACGGAATGAAGCTCGCGGTACCCGCCCTTACGTCCGGACACGAAATCGGGATCCAAGAAGCTCCGGAACGTATAGACGACATCAGCCGATGTCAGCTCGTGCCCGTCTTGAAAACGAACCCCGTGCTTGAGTGTGACGACGTAGGTCGTGGGCGTCGGGTGGTCGAGTGTTTCGGCGAGCTTCGGCCTCACACGCATCTTGTCGTCGAGCTCGAACAGATTGTCGAAGATCAACTGATGGATCTTCTGCGACGCATCGTCGAGTCCGACCCGAGGGTCGAGACTATTGGGTCCGCTCGGCATCGCGACGACGAGGACGTTCGGATTAAGAGTGGGCCGTTCAAGGCAGGCAGGAACACAAAGGACACAAAGGACACAGAGGAACGAACCGGTTCTGGCCTTTGTGTCCTTAGTGTCCTTTGTGGTGAAAAACACGCGGCGCCTCATCCCTGCGCCTCTTTCTTGAGATCGGCCAACAGCGCCAGCGCCTCGATCGGCGTCGTCCGATCGACGTCGAGCGCGGACAGCCGTTCGCGCAGCCGATCGTCGGCCGGCTGGCTCTGAAACAACCCGAGCTGCCGCTGCGGATCGGCGGGAGTGCCGCTCACCGAGGGCCTTCCGCCCCGGGTCAGCTCGTCCCGCTCGAGCGCCGCGAGAATCTCACGGGCGCGATTGATGACGGCGGGCGGCAGGCCCGCGAGCCGCGCCACCTGAATCCCATAGCTGCGATCGGACCGGCCCGGCACGATCTTGCGGAGGAACACGATATCGTCCTTCCACTCGCGGGCTGCGACGTGAAAGTTGACGACGCCGGGCGTGGCGTCCGCCAGGTCGGTGAGCTCGTGGTAGTGCGTGGCAAAGAGCGTCTTCGGTCTTGCCACAGCATTGGTCGCGAGATACTCGGCGACCGCCCACGCGATGCTCAAGCCGTCGAAGGTCGACGTGCCGCGGCCGATCTCGTCGAGCACAACGAGGCTGCGGCCGGTCGCGTTGTGCAGGATGTTGGCGGTTTCCTGCATCTCGACCATGAAGGTCGAGTGGCCGCGCGCGATATTGTCCGACGCGCCCACCCGCGCGAAGATGCGATCGACGAGCGGGATTTTCGCCTCGCGGGCGGGGACGAACGATCCCGCCTGCGCCATGACGGTGACGAGCGCCGTCTGGCGCAAGTAGGTCGACTTGCCGCCCATGTTCGGGCCGGTCAGGATCATGAGCTGCGACGTCGTGCCGTTGAGGCTGATGTCGTTGGGCACGAATGGCTCGCCGGCGGCAGCGGCGCGGCGTTCGACAACCGGGTGCCGCGCGTCGCCGACGACCAGCTCGTCGCCGTCGTGCACGTGCGGTTTGACGTAGTTGTTCGCGGCCGCGGTCTCGGCCAGCGCCGCGAGCACGTCGAGCGCGGCGAGCGCTCTCGAAGTGGCTTGAATCCGCGGGGCCTCGCCGGCCACCGCACAGCGCAGCTTTTCGAAAATCTCGAGCTCCCGTTCGAGAATGCGTTCGTCGGCGCCGAGGACTTTCTCCTCGTACTCCTTCAGTGCCGGGGTAATGAAGCGTTCGCCACCCGCAATCGTCTGCTTGCGATGGTAATCCGGCGGCACGGCGCCGAGGTTCGACTTCGAGATCTCGATGTAGTACCCGAATACGCGGTTGTAGCGGATCTTGAGCGATGCAATGCCGGTGCGTGCGCGCTCGCGCGTCTCCATCTCGGCGATGACCTGCTTCCCCGAGCGACTGATGGTGCGGAGCTCGTCGAGCTCCGTGTCAACGCCGTCCCGGATGATTCCGCCATCGCGCGCCAGGGCAGGCGCATCCTCGAGCACGGTGCTTTCGATCGCGTTCCGCACGTCGACGAGGTCGTCCAGTTCCGAGACAAGGGAGCAGGCGAGGGGGGCGTGCAGATCGGCAAGGACGGTACGGATGCGCGGGATGACCGTCAGGGATTGTTTCAGGCCGAGAAAATCGCGTGGGCCGGCGGTTCCAAGAGCGGCTCGAGCGACCAGCCGATCGAGGTCCTGAACGAACTTGAGCGCTTCTCGGAGTTTGCCGCGCTCGGTGGTCCGAAAGGCGATCTCCTCGACGGCGTCGAGCCGATCGCGAATCGGTTCAAGTGCGACGAGCGGCCCGAGCAGCCACGACCTGAGGAGCCGGCTGCCGATCGAGGTGACCGTCCGATCGAGTTCGTCAAGCAATGAACCCGCACGGCCACCCTCGGAGCCTTCGACGATCTCCAGGTGTTTGAGCGTTGTCGGATCGATGAGCAGCGTGTCACGGCGCTCCCGGTACCGGATGGCGCGCACGTGAGCGAGGTCCAGCTTCTGCGTGGTGCGCAGATGGTGGACGAGCGCTCCGGCAGCCGCGACCGCGGCGTGCCGTCCCTCCAGCCCGAACCCCTCGAGGCTGCCCGCCCGAAGCTGGTCGAGAAGCGCGCGGCGCGCGGATTCGGCGTCGAACGTCCACGCATCGACCAGCGTGACAGGAACCCCCGACGCCGTGATCATGGGGATGTCGGCGTCGGCCGGCGCGATAATCTCGCGCGGCTTGAGCAGCGCAATTTCATCCGCCAGCGCCGCCGGCCCGTCAGCGCCGCGATATTCCGCTGTCGTGAATTCGCCGGTTGAGAGATCGAGAAGAGCGGCGCCGATCACGTGGTGCTGTAGGGCGGGTCCTTCCGCCTCCGCCCGCACGCTTTGCCCGCGAGCTTCGGCGCGACTCGCCGAAGCGCCGGAGGCGCGAAGGCGGTTGGGGCCCGCCGAGAATACAGCCATCAGAAACGCCGGCTCGCGCGCGTCGAGGTAACTCGCGTCGGTCAGCGTGCCGGGCGACACGACGCGGACGACCTCGCGCTTGACGAGCCCCTTGGCTTTTCGCGGGTCCTCGACCTGATCGCAGATGGCGACGCGGAACCCCTTCTTGACGAGCCGCGCGATGTAGCCGTCGACGGCGTGAAACGGCACGCCGCACATCGGGATGCCGCCGCCGTTCCCGTCCCTGGATCGTGACGTGAGCGTCAATTCGAGGGCGCGCGCCGCGACGAGGGCGTCTTCGTAGAACATTTCGTAGAAGTCGCCCATGCGGAAGAACAGGATGGCGTCGCGATACTGCTGCTTCGCGTCCAGATACTGGCGCATCGCCGGCGTCGCCGACGTTGACATATTCTGTAGTCTAACGCATGCATGTGCTGGCGCTTGATACGACGACGCGCGACGGGAGTGTGGCGCTCGTCGACCAACATCACGTTGTCGAGGAGCGCCGCGGCGATGCCGCGCGCTCTCACGCCGAGCGACTGCCAGACGAGCTCGTTCGGCTGGCCGGAGCGCACGGATTATCCGTGAGCGGGATCGATGTGTTCGCGGTCGCGTCCGGCCCCGGATCGTTCACCGGCCTGCGGATCGGTATCGCGACGATCCAGGGGCTCGCGCTCACCACAGGACGGCGAGTCGTGGCGGTTTCGGCCCTCGAGGCGCTGGCGCAGAGCAGTGGCGGCCCGCCCGGAACGTTCGTCGCCGCGTGGATCGATGCCCGTCGCCAGGATGTGTTCACGGCGCTGTACAAAATCACTGATGCCGCGGCGTTTTCTCCGGAGCGTTTGGTCGAAGTGGAAGGACCGAGCGTTGGCAAGCCGGCTGCGACGCTGACGCGGTGGAGGAGCCACATCCGCGACGCCCGCGTGCTGTTCGTCGGTGACGGCGCGATACTGCATGCGGACACCATCGATACCATTTCCAGGGGCGCGTCACCCGGCTGGACGCGGCTGCCACAGACGCCCCTGCTTGCCGGTGCCATCGGCCGCATCGCGCTGGCGCGCGCCGAGCGTGGGGACACGATCGATCCAGCGGCGGTGCAACCCTTGTACGTGCGGAGGCCTGACGCCGAAGTCGAACGGGAACGGAAGACCGCTCAACACAATGGACACCATGGACACAAAAGAGACTAAGGAAATACTCAAAGGTGTTTTACCTTTGTGTCCTTGGTGTCCTTTGTGTTGACTGGTTAATGGACTGGATCATCGAACGGCTGACGTCGCCCGCGGAGGTCGAGGCGGTGCTCGCGGTTGAGGAAGCCTCGTTCACGAATCCGTGGACGCGCGAAATGTATCTGGCCGAACTCGAGAACCAGGGCGTCTCTTACTGCTACCTGGCCAGAAATACCGATCGCGACGTCGTCGGGTTCTGCTCGTTCTGGCGGGTCATGGACGAGCTCCATATCAATAACCTTGCCGTCATGCCCCGGGACCGCCGCGCGGGCGCGGCGACGGCCCTGCTGCACCATGTCTTGCGCGAAGGCGCCCGATTTGGGGCCGTTCGGGCCACCCTCGAGGTTCGCCTGTCGAACGAACCGGCACGCCTTTTGTACGAACGTTTCGGCTTTTCGGTGGCCGGCATACGGCGTGCCTACTACACCAAGCCCGTCGAGGACGCGATCATCCTCTGGCGCGAGGGTCTGGACGGCCTAGCCCATGACGGACCTTGAAAGGTCGGAGAGCTTGTGTTAGTTTTCGGCCGAGGCACGCCGGGTGGCTGGCGATGTCCAAGGAGGCGTTCATGAATGGGCAGTCGCAGGACTTGAAGGATCAGTTGCTGCAGACGGACGAAGAATTCCACACCCTCTTTGCGAAACACCACGAACTTGAAGGTCGACTCCACGAGCTCACTACCAAGCATTACCTTTCGGAACCAGAACAAGTCGAAGAAGTCACGCTGAAGAAACGCAAGCTGCAGATCAAGGATCGCATGGAGGATATCCTCCGGCGGCATCGCCAAGCCTAGCGGGCGGCGAGAGGTTCGAGAGGTTCTAAGGGTTCTAGAACCTCTCGAACCTTTCGAATCTCTCGAAACCTCTCGAACCTCTTAAGATAGTGATCGATGGCCATTCACATCGATCCCGCCGCGTTGCCGTTCATCGGCGGCGCGCTTGCCCTCGCGCTCGCGTGGGTTGTCGCTGGCGCCTGGCTGGGGGCGTTGCCGTTCCTTCTTCTCGCGGGCTTCTTCCTCTTTTTCTTCCGCGATCCGGATCGACTGTCGCCGTCAGATGAGGAGGCGGTGCTCTCGCCGGCGGATGGCCGCGTGCTAGTGGCCGGCCTGGCCCCCGCAGAATCGTCCCCGCCCGGATCGTGGCAGCAGGTCAGTATCTTTCTGTCGCCCATGGACGTGCACGTCAATCGCATTCCGGCTTCCGGTCGTGTCACGCGGGTGACGTTCAAGCCCGGCCGGTTTCTGCCGGCGTACCGGCACGATGCAGGTACGACCAATGAGCGGAGTGAGATCTGGATCGATCACGGCGGTCAGACGATCGTGGCCCGTCAAATCGTCGGGATGCTGGCCCGGCGCGTTGTCTGTCGCGTGGCAACCGGTACAGACGTGCGCGCCGGTGACCGTTTCGGCATCATGAAATTCGGCTCGCGGATGGATGTGTTCGTGCCGCTTGATGCCACGATTACTGTTGCAGTCGGCGACATGGTGCGCGGCGGCGAAACCGTCATCGCGGTGCTACACTCACAGACAGGGGCATTGGGTAATCGGGTAATTGGGTAATTGGGTAATCGCAATTACTCAATTACCCGATTATCCAATTACCCGATTCAGGTGTCATTGTGCTGACTCACCAGGCGGGACGGTTGCGATTCCTGCGGCGCGCGGCCGACCGGCCTCGGCGACGGTTCCGGCGGGGTGTCTACATCCTGCCCACGCTGTTCACGCTGGGCAACATGTTCTGCGGGTACTCGTGCATCGTCTTCGCGATGCGCGGCGAGTTCGAGACGGCCGCGCCGTTTATCGGATTTGCCATCGTGCTCGACATGCTCGACGGCCGCATCGCGCGGATGACCGGCTCGGCGAGCGATTTCGGCGTCGAATTCGACTCGCTTGCCGACGTGATCTCGTTCGGTATCGCGCCCGCCATTCTGTCGTTCTCTTGGGGACTCCAGCCTCTCGGCCGCCTGGGATGGCTCGCCGGGTTTCTGTTCCTCACGGCGGCGGCGATGCGGCTGGCGCGCTTCAATATTCAGAGCAGCATGGGCGGTGACAAACGGTACTTCGTCGGCATGCCGAGCCCGGCGGCGGCGGGGATACCGGCCGCGACGGTCTTCGCCTTTCCCGATGGTCTGGCCGACTATCGGGCGGCTCTGCCGGCGCTGGCGATGGTGCTCATCCCTGCCGCGTTGATGGTGAGCACAATCCGGTTCCGCAGCTTCAAGAGCATCGACCTGCAGAGCCGCCGGTCGTATACGGTGGTCATCCTGCTCGCAGCCGGCATCGCCCTTATTGCGACGCATCCACGCGTCGTGCTCATCGTGCTGGCGTACTCGTATCTCGTCTCCGCGTTCGTCGGCCTGGCCTTCAGCCGTCTGCGCCGAGGCGACCGCCCCCGCCAGGACACCTCCCCTCACGCCGTTCCGATCGATCCGCCCGCCCGCGATGGCACCGGGTTGTGAAACAGGGGTCGGGACCCGACGCCCTTTTCACGCAGGCAGCGTCAGCGTCACCGTCGTGCCGACGCCGCGCTGGCTCTTCACCTGAATGGTCCCACCGTTCAGCTCGATGTTCCGCTTGGCAATCGTCAGCCCGAGTCCGGTTCCGGTGGCCTTCGTCGAGAAGTACGGCTCGAACATCTTGCTGAGCGCTTCGTCGTCCATTCCGACACCGGTGTCGGTGATCTCAACCACCACTTCCGTAGTTTCCGGCTTTAGCCGGACCTGCGGCGCAGTGTCCCCCTCCAGGCGGACCGTGATCGTGAGCGCACCTTTACCGGGCATGGCGTACAGCGCGTTCTCGATGATGTTGGTCAGCGCGCGCGCAAACAGCGTGCGGTCGATGGTCACCAGGGGAAGGTCGCCCGGCGACTCCACGTCGATGGTGATCCGATCGGCCAGCCCCGTGCGGTACGGCGAGACGACTTCGTCGATGAGTGCGGGTAGTGCCGTCGGTTCCGGATGCGGCGTGGGAGACGAGGCAAAACTCGAGAACTCGGCCGAGATCTGACGCAGCAGCCTGACCTGGTTGAGGATGACCGTGATGCACTCATCGAGGACCGGCGACAGCGGGCGTCCGCGATCGAGGTTGACGCGCCGCGCATGTTCGGCGGAGAGCTGGATCGGCGTCAGCGGGTTCTTGATATCGTGTGCGACCTGCCGCGCCATGTCGGCCCATGCCTCGAGGCGCTGCGTGCGTTCGAGCTCGCTGCGCTGGCGCCGCAGATCGGCCGCCATCTGGTTGAAGTC
This sequence comes from uncultured Acidobacteriota bacterium, assembly GCA_963789965.1. Lineage (GTDB taxonomy): Bacteria > Acidobacteriota > Vicinamibacteria > Vicinamibacterales > CAVVIG01 > DATLLJ01. The sequence goes on along the minus strand of CAWBMO010000007.1, from coordinate 125,491 downwards.
CTGGACCAGGCGTCCAAGCTCGTCCGCCGACGTCGTGGCGATGCGGGCATCGAGATCCCCGCGCGCGATCCGCCGGGTCGCGCGTGTGAGCCGGTTCACGGGATCGGCGATACGCTCCGCCATCCAGTACCCCAGCGCGCCCCCAAGAAGGCTGAACAGCACCGCGCCAAACAGCACACGACGGTCGAGCTCGTCGAGCTGGCTTTCGACCTCGAGCGGCCGTAACGTCACCGGCACCGTCACGATGCCCTCCCGTCCCGCCGTTCGGACAGGCGCGGCGGCAACGAGATACCGGACCGTGCCGACCTCCTGCTCTCCGACATACGTTGGCGCGCGCTCGAGGTAGACCCGCCGGTAGACGTCGGCCGGCGTGCGGTTGGGAAGCAGCTGCGAGGCGTACAGGTCGAGCGCACTCGTCGCCTGAAGGCGGGTTCGTTCGAAGAGGTTGACGTCTTCGTCGATGGCACGGCTGACGAGCATCATGGTGTCGTCGTCCAGCGTCTCGAGTCCTCCCGACCCTCCAGAGCCGCGTTGCTGCAGCGCGGCGTAGTCTTCGACAAGGCGCTGCGCGACCGTCGCTGTCCGCGCAGCGGCGTCCTCGATGCCGGCGTTCAACTCATTGGCGAAGTACACGTGCGTGGAGTAGGCGAGGATAATCACCGGCGCCACCGATCCCACGACGAACGCAAGCCGCAGCTTGCGATAGAAGCTCGACCGAATCTCGCGCAGGAGTGCCCGCCCCGTGGTTGGCGCGTGCGAGAACACCGTGTTGAAGATCGTGGCGCTGGCGATCAGCAGGACGAACAGCACGAAGGCCAGCGTGACCAGCTCCGCCAGATTGATCAGATGGCCGAACGCCGTCATGACCGGATAGCCGAGCGCATACATGCCGCCGCGGTCGTTCATGAAGTAGACGCGAAACCGCTCGTCGCCGCGATCAACGTCGGCCCAGAACCGCGTTCGCGAATCCACCATCTGCTCGAACGCCGCATCGGGAATGGTCCAGACGCTCGTGCCCGAGGCGAACAGAGGAGCGCGGCTCCAGCCGTACAACACGAACTCGATATCGCGGCCGGGCACGCCCTCGGCAGACGCCTCAGGGTCCGGCCGCAGTGACTCGAGATAGGGGCTTCGCGACGAGATGAACGGCAGCGTGCGATAGTCGAGCATCGCGCGGACGATGATGCCGCCGAGCGGTCGTCCGTTCACGCAGACGCCTCGACTTGCGCGCAGCACGTGCGACTCGTTCGCCCCCGTTCGGGAGCTTCGCGGCGGCGAGACGTCGTCGGAGAGATCCCAATCGCAGCCCGCAGGGCGGTACGGCGTCGTGCCGATTTCCGGCAGAATCAGGGCGAAGCGGCTCACACGCCGTCCATCGCGTCCGTACAGCTCGACGGCGGATGTGACGCGATATTTCTGGAGCTCAGTCTGATACCAGACGAGGAAGGCGCCTCTCGCGTTGTCGTCGGCGGGCGCCGCGACGAGCTCCGGGAGGGCGGCCAGTGCGTCGATTTGATCGAGCGCGCGACTCAGGCGTTGCTGCAGGTCCTCGCGCTGCGCAATGACCTGAGCGCCGTACTCGTTGGCGATGAGCCGCTCCTTGGCTTCAATCGCAAACGTGGAAAGCAGCGGGTACATCGCGATGGCGGGAACGAGGAGCGCGAGAAACAGTCCCGCGATCCGCATCGATTGCGACACGCTCCGGGCGCGCACGCGGAGTTTCGGCAGCGACAGTGCACAACCAGCGGCCGCGGCCAGGGCAATGACGAAGGGCAGTGAGGGGATTGACGGATCACGCAGTCGGGCGACCATCACCGCTGCGAGCGCGCCGACGGCCCAGCTCGCCGCCGCCACGGCGGGCAACCTGCGTCTCGGCACCCGCCACAGAAGCGCGGGCACACGAATAAGGGCGGCCGCAGTCCAGATGATGGCCGCGTGGAGCAGCACCAGCCCGAAGCCAAGCCCGAGCCGCGTGGCATCGAAGGGGTGCAGCGAGAAGTGCAGCAGGTCGACGGTTGTGCCCAGGACGACTGACTGAATAAAGCGGCCGTACGCCCAAAGCAGCACCGCGTCGAGCACGCCCACGATGAGGTAGACGACGGCCACGAGTGCCGTCGCGTCCGCGGCCAGCAGCCGCGCTCGCGGTCGAGCCCGCCGGCGGCTTTCGATAAGGTCGATCGCGAGCCATGCGAGCGCAGCGGCCACGAGCGAGGTCAGGAGCAGGTCGAGTGGACCCACGAGCGACGGCGCGGCTTCGACTTGCATCGTCGCGAATTGGAAGAGCGCGCGCGCCAGAACGAGAGCGGCCACAATGCCGGCGGACAGAGCGAGGTGCGCCCCGAAGGTGTTGCTGCGCCGGCGTTTCTCGACAAGAACGCCGGCGCCAAACAACAGGGTGAAGGCGAACACGGAGAGCACTGCCGCACCCGTGCCTCGACGCCACCGCGCCCGCGCGTCGGCGAGATCGCCAGGGGCCACTTCGGCGTCGATCAGCGTGCCGCCGGCTCGCGAGGTAATCGAGAAGACCGGCGGCGACGGCGTGGGCGTCACCGCGCCCACGCGGAGCGTGACCGGAGCGAGCGAAGTGGACAGCACGAACCGACCGCTCAGGGCCGGCGGGCGATTGACGGGTTCGAGAATCTGCTCGGCGACGATGGTGGCGAAGCGAGTGGCGGGACGGCGATCGGTGTCGAGAATCGGCTCAATGCGCGTGAGGCGAGGACCAAGCGCGCCGGCGGTCACGACGAGCGCCGCGGGGCCGTCGAGCGGCCTCGGAAGATCCGCCACGAGACCGGCCCACGCCACGGGCGTCCCGGCCGCATCGAAGACCGTAATGCCGGTGTGGGCCTGGTCGCCAGCCAGCGCGGCGTCGAGCGCGTCGAAGAGCCGCGCGGCGGCGGCAGCATCACGCGCGGCCGCCCGAATCAGTTCGCGCTGGCCGGCGCGGGCCGTCAGGGCGCCGAGTCTGTCCGCACTGGCGTCAAACCGTTGCTGGGTCTCCGCCTCGACGCGCGCGATGGCCTCGGCGTCAGACGCGCCGAACCGCACACGCTCGAGCGTCCAGCCGCCGGCGGCGACCGCCAGCGCGGCGAGGAGACCCGTGCGGACGATGCCGCTCGGCGTGGACGAAGTCAGCACGATAAAGACAGCATACAATGCTGAAGAAAGGCAGGTCTAAAGACCTGCGCCAATGCGCCTCAAACTTCTCCTCAAGCGCGGCGCACTCCTCGCCGCGGCGAACTGGCCCGTCATCGCGATTCAGTTCGTGGCCGCCACAACCGTCCAGGTGCTGCTGGCCGTTCCGCTCATTGGCTCGGCGATCCTGGTGGCGGTGCTGCTTGGCGCCGACCTTGCCGAGCTGATCCAGGGATCCCGCCGGGATATCTTCACGGCCATCACCAACGCGCTGATGTCCGGAGCCGTGGCGCCTGTGGTCCCCGTGGTGATGCTTGCGTTCGTCGCGGCCTTCGCCGTGGTGTTGATTGGTGGGTCGGCCCTCATGTTCCTGGTCAAGGGCGGCACGCTCGACGTGCTCATTGCCGCGCATCAGGCCGTGGGCCCCATCGAGCGCGAGCCGATCACCATCGACGCCCTGCGCGCCGCGTCGAGATTCACGCTGGAGCGATTCATGGGGGGGTGCCGCCGACTCTTCAAGCCGTATCTGGCCGTGGGCCTGACGCTGATGGTCGTGTATGCCGTCTCCGGCGCTGCGTACATGGCGTTCGTCTTCTACGGATACCGTGCTGCCACTGACCGTTTTCTCCTCGTCGGCTGGACGTTCGCGGCGGCGCTGTCCGCGGCGTTACTGGTCGCGTGGATCACGCTCGTTAACCTGCTGTACTTGCTGATACAGATCGCGATTGCCGTGGAAGGCGGTGGCCTGACCAAGGCGCCCCTGGCCGTTCTACGGTTCATTCGGTCCGAGTACCGCGAACTGGCGGCCGTCTTCGGCGTCGTCCTCGCCCTGGTCGTCGTCGCGACGTTCGCGTCGGCGCTGGCCTGGTCTGGCGTCGGCCTCATCGCCTTCGTACCGCTCGTCGGCCTCGCCGTGGTTCCGCTGCAGCTCGCCGCGCTGCTCGTCCGCGGGCTGGTGTTCGAGTATCTCGGGCTGACAGCACTCGGCGCCTACGTGACGCTGTACCTTCAATACAGACACAGGGACCGCGCATCGCAGCCGGCTAATGCGGTCGAACGGCCACGTCTGACTACGGTTCTGGAGCGGCGGGCGTGACCGGATCCAGGAACGCCGCCTTGTTCGCGTTCGGCAGCGCGGCCAGGGGATTGAGCGGCGGATCGAGCTGTCGCATGAAGAGTGTCGCCGTCGCGCCCTTCGCGATGTCGCGCGTCACCATCAGAATCTGCGGCGATCCCGGTGTGGCGTACGGCGATCCGGCCAGTTCACCCGAGCCAGGCACATCGCCAGCCGGCGAGCCATCTTTCATGTTGTAGGCCCGGAGCGTCGGCGCGATTCCGCTGACGACGAGCGTGCGATCGATCTTCAGTGGGCCTCGAGTCGGCCTGAGCGGCAGCAGGCGCACCCATTGCTGCACGCCAGTCTTGCGCGACAGCGCGCGCAGGACATTGTCAAACGACACGAAATACACGTTCCGTTCGTCTACCACCGGTATGCCGACGACATCAGCGCCGGTGCGCCAGCGCCACGCGACCCTGCCGTCGGCGGCCTCCAGCGCATAAAAGAAGTTGTCGTTCGACCCGGCGTAGAGACGCTCCTCGAGGGCGAGCACGCCGGTCGCCGGCCCCCCGAGGCGGTGTTCCCACACGACATCGCCCGTGTCCTCTCGCAGCGCCACGATGCGGCCGTCGTCGACCGCCACGTAGACGCGACCGGGAGCAAGCGAGGGTTGGGCGTGCGCAGGCGATCCCAAATCGCGCCGCCACACGAGATGTCCGTCAACCGCCCGGAACGCGAGTACCTCCCCGGTGCGCATCGCGAGCACCAGCCATCCGTTGTCCCACACGGGCGGAGCGGAGAGCTCGCCCATGGCGGGCAGCTGCCAGGCCACGCTCCCGTCTTTCATTCGGAGTGCCGTCAGCGAGGCGGGTTGGACGAGGAACAGCAATCCATCGCCGACAGTCGGCTCGAATTGAGGATGTGCCGTGACGATCCACTCCTGGCTCCCACGCTCGAGCTCGTACGCCACGAGCCGGTCGCCTTCGATCGCGAAATACGCGTGCGATTCGGAATACGCAGGGGGGGCGATGAGCTGGTTGTTCAGGGCGAGCGTCCAGACCGTTCGGATCGGAAAGAGCGAGAGCGGTGTCTGAGCGCCCGCCTGCGTCGTTTGCGCCCGGATCGTTGCGCTGGGCGATGTCATCGCTGCCAAGGCAGTGATGATGAGGGCAACTGCACTACAACATCTTGTGGTTCGGCCTGTGGCCACACCGTTATAATAGCGTCTATTCCACTTCCATTCGTAACGCTCGGGCAGGCCCCTTCGTGAGTCATCAGACGATCATCGTTCTGGATTTCGGGTCGCAATACACACAACTGATCGCCCGACGCCTTCGCGAGCTTTCGGTGTACTCCGAGATCTGGCCGCCCGACACATCGGCGGACAAGATCCGCAGTCGCGCGCCGGTCGGCGTGATCTTGTCGGGCGGACCAAAAAGCGTATCCGATGACGGCGCGCCCCGCTGCGATCCGGCGGTGTTCGACATGGGCACGCCCGTGCTCGGTATCTGCTACGGCATGCAGTTGATGGCACACACGCTCGGGGGGCGGGTGGCGCCCGCACCGCAGCGCGAGTTCGGCCACGCGACAGTCACGATCAGGGTGCCCGTCGCAGCTGGAGGCGTCGGTAGGGCAGGCCCTTCAGGGCCTGCCGTCCTGTTTACCGACATCCCGGACGAGATTCGCGTATGGGCCAGTCACGGCGACTTCGTGGCTGCGGCGCCCGCCGGATTCGACGTCGTCGCGACCAGTGCGAACGCGCCGGTCGCGGCGATGGCCAACGCCGATCGCGGCCTGTATGCGCTGCTCTTTCATCCTGAAGTGGCGCACACCGAACGCGGCCTCGATATTCTGCGAAACTTTGCGTACGGCATCTGCGGTTGCACCGGCGACTGGACCATGGCGTCGTTTGTCGAAGAGGCTACCGCGAAGATTCGCGCGCAGGTCGGCGCCGGCCGCGTGGTCTGCGCCCTGAGCGGCGGGGTCGATTCAACAGTCGCCGCGCTCATCATTCATCGTGCCGTCGGCGACAAGCTGACGTGCATCTTCGTGGATAACGGCGTCCTTCGCCTGGACGAGGCGGCGCAGATCCGCAAACGCTACGAGCGGCTCAAGCTGCCGCTGGTGTTCGTCGACGCGTCATCGCTGTTTCTCGATCGCCTGGCGGGAGTGGTCGATCCCGAACGGAAGCGCAAAATCATCGGCGGGACATTCATCGATGTCTTCGATGCCGAGGCGGCGAAGCTCGGTCAGGTCGATTTTCTCGCCCAGGGCACGCTCTATCCGGACGTGATCGAATCGGTCGCGATCGTGGGGCAGTCCTCCCTGATCAAGAGCCATCACAACGTCGGCGGCCTTCCCGAACGCATGCGGATGAAACTCGTCGAGCCGCTGCGTGAGCTGTTCAAAGATGAAGTGCGCGAGGTCGGACGCAAGCTCGGGCTCGAGGAGGAGTTCGTTGTCCGGCAGCCGTTTCCCGGACCCGGCCTGGCGGTACGGATCCTGGGCGAGGTCACGCCCGATCGACTGAACCTGTTGCGCCGCGCCGATGCGGTGGTGACGGAAGAGGTGCGGCGGGAGGGCTGGTATACCCGTCTCTGGCAAAGCTTCGCGGTGCTGCTGCCGGTGCAGAGCGTCGGCGTGATGGGCGACGAGCGGACCTATGAGTACACCGTCGCGATTCGAGCCGTCGAAAGTCGTGATGGCATGACCGCCGACTGGGCGCGGCTGCCGCACGATCTGCTTGCTCGCATCTCCTCACGCATCGTCAACGAAGTCCGCGGGATCAACCGGGTTGTGTATGACATCAGTTCGAAGCCGCCGTCCACGATAGAGTGGGAATGACGATGGTCCTTGGTTCTTGGTCCTTGGTTCTTGGTCCGTCCTTAGTCCTTGGTTGTCCTTGGGCCTTGGCGCTTGGCACGGACCGAGCACGAATGACCAGGGACGGACGAATGATCAAGGACGGACGAAGGACCAAAGACCAAGGACGGACGAAGGACCAAGACCAAAGGACCAAGGACTAGCTGTGACCGACTTCGTCCATCTTCACCTACACACTGAGTTTTCCCTCCTTGACGGCGCGTGCCGCATCGAGGAGCTGCTCGACCAGGCAGAGAAATTGAAGATGCCGGCGATTGCGGTCACCGAGCACGGCAATCTGTTCTCCTCGGTCATGTTTCACGATCACGCGCGGCAGCATGGCGTGAAGCCGATTCTCGGATGCGAGGTTTACGTCGCGCCAGGGAGCCGGCTCACCAAGAGCGGGAATCCGGGCGAAACCGCCAACCATCTGGTTCTGCTGGCGGAGACCAACGAGGGCTACCACAATCTGATCAAACTCGTCTCGGCCGGGTACACGGAGGGGTTCTACTACAAGCCCCGCATCGACAAAGAGCTGTTGGCCGCGCACTCCAAAGGACTGATCGGATTGAGCAGCTGTTTGAAGGGCGAGGTGGCGGAAGGCCTCTCGCACCAGCAGGAGCGGAAGGCCGTACAAGCGGCAGCCGCCTACCGGGACATCCTGGGCCCCGGCAACTTCTTCCTCGAGATGCAGTGGCATGGCATCGAGGATCAGCGCGTCGTCAACAGCGGCCTGCCGAGGATCGCGCGAGATCTCAATCTGCCGCTCATCTGCACGAACGACGTCCACTACGTCCGCGAAACCGACGCGCACCCGCACGACATCCTCCTCTGCATTGGCACCGGCAAGGCGTACAGCGATCCGAAGCGGATGCGGTACGAAAGCCAGAATTTCTTTCTGAAGACGGCCGAGCAGATGGCGGACGCCTTCAAGGACTATCCGGACGCCCTCGCGAATACGGTTCGGATCGCGGAGCGTTGCAACGTGCGCCTCGCCGAGGGCGAGAGCTTCCTGCCGAACTTCGATGTGCCTGCGCCATACACGCTCGACGACTACTTCGAGCACGTCGTGCGCGAAGGCTTCAGCGACCGGCTGACACGGCTCAAGCAGCTCGCGAATACCGGCGCCCTCAGACAGACCATCGACGAGTACGAACGTCGGCTGTCGTACGAGATCGACATGATCAAGCAGATGAAGTACCCGGGGTACTTCCTGATCGTGTGGGACTTCATCCGCTACGCACGCGAACAGGGCATTCCCGTGGGGCCGGGCCGTGGCTCCGCGGCAGGCAGCCTCGTTGCCTACTGTCTGCGCATCACGGATGTGGATCCACTCGAGTTCAACTTGATCTTCGAGCGCTTCCTCAACCCGGAGCGCGTGTCGATGCCCGACATCGATATCGATTTCTGCGAGCGGCGGCGCGGCGAGGTCATCGACTACGTGACCCGCAAATATGGCCGCCAGAACGTCGCCCAAATCATCACGTTCGGGACGATGAAGGCCAAGGCGGTGGTGCGCGACGTCGGACGGGTGCTCGAGATGCCGTTCGCCGACGTCGACAAGGTCGCCAAGCTGATTCCGGCTGCGCTCGACATGACCCTCGATAAGGCGCTCGAGGAGAACGAAACGCTCCGCCAGATGGAGCAGGATGACCCGAAGGTCAAAGAGCTTCTGAACGTCGGCAGGCGCCTCGAGGGCATGACGCGGCACGCCTCGGTCCACGCCGCCGGCGTCGTGATCGCACCGCAGGCCATCACGGAATACGCGCCGCTGTACCGGGGGGCGCACGACGAAATCGTCACCCAGTGGTCGATGAAGGACATCGAGCGTGTCGGCCTGCTGAAGATGGACTTTCTCGGGCTCAGCACGCTGACCCTCATCGACGACTGCGTGAAGGAGATCAATCGGACGACCGGCGAGACGCTCGATATCGGCAACCTCCCGCTCGACGACCCGAAGACGTACCAGGTATTTCAGGACGGCCAGACCTACGGCATCTTCCAGTTCGAGAGCAGTGGCATGCGGGACATCCTCCGCAAGACGAAGCCGCAGACGCTCGAGGACCTCATTGCGCTGAATGCGCTGTACCGGCCCGGTCCGCTGCGCAGCGGCATGGTGGACGACTTCATCGCGCGCAAAGGCGGGAAGGTCGACATCAAGTACGAGCTGCCGCAGCTCGAACCGATCCTTCGAGAGACCTACGGCGTCATCGCGTATCAGGAACAGGTGATGCGGATAGCCCGGGAGCTCGGCGGGTTCACGCTCGGGGAAGCGGACATCCTCCGCAAGGCGATGGGGAAAAAGAATCCCGAGGTGATGGCGAAACAGCGCGGCAAGTTTGTCGAGGGCGCGAAGAAGAACAAGATTCCCGAAAAGAAAGCCGGCCCCATCTTCGATTTGATGGAGCACTTCGCCGGGTACGGATTTCCCAAGGCGCACTCCACCGCATACGCGTTCCTGGCGTATCAGACGGCATATCTGAAAGCGAACTACCCGTGGTACTTCGCCGCTTCGCTCCTGACCATTGAAGCGCAGAATACCGACAAGCTGGCGCTGTACCTCGGCGAGTGCCGCGAGCGCGGCATTCCGGTGCTGCCGCCGGACATCAACGAGAGCCAGCTGCGATTCACCGTCGAGCCGGGCACAGGCGTCCGTTTCGGCCTGACCGCGATCAAGAACGTCGGCGAGGGAGCCGTCGAGTCGCTGCTCGAGGTCCGGAAGAAGCAGGGCCGCATCACGTCGCTGCTCGGGCTCTGCGAAGATCTCGACCTGCGGCTCGTGAACAAGCGCGTCTTCGAGAGCCTCGCGAAGGCCGGCGCGTTCGATTCGATCGTCCGGGGTCAGGCCGCCTACGAGTCCCTGCCCACGCTGGCGTTTGCGGCCGCGGTTGATGGCGGCGATTGATGCGGCCTGCGAGCACGGCGCTGCGGATGCAGCGTGACAAGAACGAGGGGCAGGCCCAACTGTTCGGTGCGTTCGGAGCCGGCGCGTCGGCGTCCGCTCAGGGGACGCCCTTAAGGGCGCTCCCTCTGCCGGAGGCCACGCCCTGGTCCGAAACCGAACAGCTCACCTTCGAAAAAGAAACGCTCGGCCTCTATTGGAGCGGACACCCGGTCGATCGCTACGCATCGGTGCTGAAAGAGTTTGGGGCGCGGGCGACGGGCGAGCTCGCGGAACGGCCAGTCAACGGAGCGTCTTCCACTCCGGGGCCCCTCTGCGCCGCGGAGTAGCGACGCCTGGGGCCCCGGCGGGCCGAAACCGATCGAGCCTGACACGAGCGTCGGCGGCATCATCGCGGCCTGCCGCCTGCTCAAGACGCGCAAGGGCGACCGCATGGCCGTCTTCACCATTGAGGACGCACAAGGCGGCGTCGAGGTGATTGCCTTTCCCGACACCTATCAGCGCAGCGCGGGATTGATTGAGAGCGGCACGCTCGTGCTCGTCCGCGGGAAGCTGGAACGAGACGATGAATCGGTGCGGGTGCTGGCGTCGGAGATCGCGCCACTCGACAGCGTCCGCGAGCGTGTGACGCGCGAGGTCAAGATCCGGCTCAAGGCGCCCGCCAATGGTATCTTTCAGGCACTGCTCGACATCGTCTCGCGACACCGGGGCGATCGGAAAGTGTCGTTCGAAGTCGAGACGGCCGGTCATCTGCGCGTGCGCGTGGATGTGAGCGCGCAGATCCGCGTGCGGCCCTCGCCGGCCCTCATCGCGGAAGTCGAGCAGGTCGCGGGTGCAGGATCGGTGGAATTGCGGTAATGGCGTTAGAGACCCTGGACTTCGAAGAGCCGATCGCCGTTCTCTTGAAAGAGATCGAGGCGCTCACGGTGCTCCCGCGCACCGATGCCCGCGAGCGACAGATCGATACGCTGAAGCGCCGGCTCGAGACCACACGCGGCGACCTGTATCGATCGCTCACCCCGTGGCAGCGCGTGCTGGTCGCGCGGCATCCCAACCGTCCCGGCCTCGAAGACGTCATCGAGCGCCTGTTCACCAACTTTGTCGAGATTCACGGAGACCGTCGGTTCGCCGACGATCACGCGATCATGACCGGGTTCGCTGACTACAAGGGCCAGCCGGTGCTGCTCGTCGGGCACGTCAAGGGCGGCGACACGAAGGACAAGATCTTCAGGAATTTCGGGTATGCGCGGCCCGAAGGGTACCGCAAGGCGCTTCGAGCGATGCGGCTCGCGGAAAAGTTCGGTCGGCCGATCCTCGTGTTTGTCGATACGCCGGCCGCTTATCCCGGGATCGAATCCGAGGAGCGGGGCGTCGCCGAAGCCATTGCCGTGAACCTGCGCGACATGATGCTCCTGGACACGCCGATCATCGTCATCGTCAGCGGCGAGGGCGGCAGCGGCGGTGCGCTCGGCATTGCGGTCGGCGATCGTGTGCTCATGCAGGAGTACGCGATCTACAGCGTGATCCCGCCCGAAGGCTGCGCGGCCATTCTGTGGCGTGATCCCGCGAAGAAGGTGGAAGCGGCGGCGGCGCTCAAGATCACGGCGCCCGATCTGCTGAAGGCTGACATCATCGACGAAATCGTGCCCGAACCGATCGGCGGCGCTCATACCGATCCGGCGGCCGCCGCCAGGCTCATCGATCGCGTTCTCGAGCAGGCGCTGACGGAGGTGAGCGCGCTCGATCGGGACACGAGGCTGAAGCTGCGCTACGACAAATTTCGAAACATGGGGCGGCTCGGTATCGATTTCGTCGACGAAGGTAGCTGATCACCGCCTGACAGACAGAAGCACTGCCACGGTGGGTTTCAACGCAAGGACAATTCATGCAAACGGAGAACACGGATCACTCTGTCTCAGGACCGTACAGATTCGGCGTCTGATTCCCTGACGCAGGTGAGCGACGTTGAAGTTAATGAGCAAGCCGACCCGAATCCCACTCAACTTGAGATACGAGAGTACCTGCGCCTCATGAACGGGAAGGATGTTCTCCACGCGCTTTGATCTCGACGACCGGCCACTCCTTCGACAAGAAGATCGACGCGGTAACCGAACCGGCAATCGGAACTGCTCATCGAGCGTGACTAGATAAACCTGGTCGATCTCGAAGTGGAGGCCGTTGGTGGCGAGTTCGTGAGACATGCATGCCCACACCGCGCTCTCGAGCATTCCGGCCCCAATTTGCGAATGAACCTCGAGCGCGGCACTAGATCACGGTCGTGACTCTGCCGTTGGGTCGAGATCGTACTCCGTGTGCTCCTTCGTGTCCTTTGTGTTGAGGACTACGGTGAGTAGCGCTTTTGACACGCAAAGGATGGGCCGATTCTAATGCCCGTCGTCGGACCGATCTGGCTATCGCAAGATTGCGACGAGGAAGCCGCCGCGCGGCTGGCGTCGGCGCTCGGCATCGAGGCCCCGGTGGCGCGGCTTCTTTGCCAGCGCGGACTGGGCGATCCGGATCTGGCGTTTCGCTTTCTGAACCCGACGCTCGAACACCTGCACGATCCCATGCGGCTCGCCGACATGCGCGTGGCTGTCGACCGGATCATGGGCGCTATCGCAAACAGGGAACGGATCGCCATCCACGGCGACTACGATGTGGATGGCGTCACGTCGACGGTCATCTTGCGCCGCGCCCTCGAGCTGCTCGGCGCTGACGTGATCCACTTCATCCCGGAGCGCCTGCGCGACGGCTACGGCCTCCAGCCTGTCGCGATCGAACGTCTGCACGCCGACGGCGTCTCGCTCATCGTGTCAGTCGACTGCGGCATTCGCGGCGCCGAGGCCGCCCGTCGCGCGCGCGAGCTCGGTGTGGACCTGATCATCACGGATCACCACGAGCCGGACACCACGCTGCCGCCGGCGTTTGCCGTGATCAACCCCAAGCGGCACGACTGCCAGTATCCGGACAAGTTCCTGGCGGGCGTCGGCGTGGCGTTGAAACTGGTGCAGGCGCTCTGCACGCAGGCCGGCCGCGAAAGCTGGCTGCCCGGTTTCGTGAAGATCGCCGCGATCGGCACGCTGGCCGACGTCGTGCCGCTCGTCGGCGAGAATCGTGTCATCGCGAAGATCGGCCTCGAATTGCTCTCGCGCGGCCCGCACAAAGTCGGGCTGCGCGCCCTGCTGGATGTGGCCGGTCTGACGGGCAAGACCATGGACAGCTTCAACATCTCGTTCATGGTGGCTCCGCGCATCAATGCGGCTGGACGGATGAGCACGCCGGACCTCGCCACCCGCCTCCTCCTCGCCACCGACGAGGCGATGGCAGAGGAGGTGAGGGCCCTGGCGGTGCAGCTCGACGGAGAAAACGTCCGGCGGCAGGAGGAAGAAGCGGGGATCGTCGCCGCGGCGAAAAAGCTCGTCCAGACCGATCCGGACATCGGCGCCCGCTCCATCCTTGTCGTGGCCGGCGAGGGCTGGCACCGCGGCGTCATTGGCATTGTGGCCTCGAAGCTCGTGGACGCGTTTCACCGGCCGGCCATTGTGCTGTCGGTTGAAGACGGCGTCGCCCAGGGGTCGTGCCGGAGCATTTCGGGCTTTGACATGCTGGGCGCGCTCGAGCGATGCGCGCACCTGCTCGGGCGGTTCGGCGGTCACCGGCAGGCGGCGGGTCTCACCCTCGAGGCGGGCCGCGTCCGGGAGTTCCGCCTGGCGGTCAACGCGGTGGCGGATGAGACGCTGGGTCCAGACGATTTGATGCCGCGGTTGCGCATCGACGGCGACCTGACGTTTCGCGGCATTACCGCCGGCGTGGCATCAGGCGTTGCCTCGCTGGCGCCGTTTGGCGCCGGAAACCCGCGTCCGGTTTTTGCGGCGCGGCACGTGGAGATTGTCGATGGTCCGCGCCTGCTGAAGGAGCGGCATCTCAAGATGGCGTTGAAGCAGGACGGACGCGTCTTCAGGGCGGTGGCCTGGCGCGCGGCCGAGCGGCACGAGTACCTGACGGAGCACCGGGCCGCGCTCGACGTGGCCTTTTCGTTGGAGCAGAATCAATACAACGGGGAGACATACACAGAGCTGACTATTGCAGATTTCAGATTGCAGAATTCAGATTGAATCTGCAATGAATCTACAATCTGAATTCTGCAATCTGCAATTTCACGAACCATGACCCTCTGGCAGCGGCGTGCGCGGCTCCTTATCGCGATCGGGGCAGTGGTGTTCGCGATCGTCGTCGCGTTCGCGTTCAAACGCCGCGCTCCACAGCCTCCCGCCCAGTCTGCCTCCCGGACGGATCCAGGTGCGGTCGTCGAAGTCACGGGCGGGCGGGTCGAACGATTCAAGCTATCGCGCGAAGACGTGCGCGTCGCCTACGAGCAGCAGCTCACGTATGCCAACGGGTCCACCAAGCTGGTCGGCGTCACCATTGCCGCCGACGAGCGCGCCGGCGGCCGCAGTTTCACCGTGTCGGGCAACGAGGCGAACGTCGGCCAGAACGAATCGACGTTTCAAATGAACGGCAACGTGCGGCTCACCGCATCGGATGGGATGGCGGTTCGCACTGAGCACGCCGATTATTCCGACAAGGACGCGTTTGTCAGGGCCATGGGGCCCGTGGAGTTCTCACGCGGACGAATGACCGGGTCGGGCATCGGCATGACGTACGACACGGTGCGTGACGTGCTCGTGATTCTCGATCGTGCGGTCGTCCACGTTGCTCCAGACGAGCAGGGAGCTGGCGCCGCCGACATTCGGTCGGGGACGGCCGCGTTTACTCGCCGTGAAAAGAACATCCGGTTCGAACGCGACGTGAAGCTGCAGCGAGGCGGCCAAGTGCTCGAGGCCGATGCGGCGGTCGCGTCCCTCACGCCCGACGAGAAACAGATCCAGTTGATGGAACTGCGGGGCCACTCCCGGATCACGAAGGAGAGGCCCGCGGCCGGCGGACTGCAGGAGCTGACCGGCCGCGACATGGATCTGAAGTACGCCGCTGACGGTCAGACGCTCGAACACGCCGTGCTGATGGGGGCGGGGACGATCCTCCTCGCCGGGTCCTCAGGTTCGGCGGGCCGGCAGATCAAGGCGAACACGATCGATGTGACGCTGGCGCCGGATGGCGCGACGCCCGTCGCGTTGATCGCGCGTGAATCGGTGGTGCTGACGCTTCCGGCCGAGCGCGCGGCGCCGGAGCGGACCATCCGATCGGCCACCATGGACGCGAAAGGGGAGCCGGCACGCGGGCTGACCCAGGCGCAGTTTGCGGGCGACGTCGAATTCCGCGAGCGTGGCTTCGGAGGTTCTGGAGACAATGTCGTCGATCGGGTCGCGAGGGCCGCCACACTTGACGTTGCGCTCAAGCCGGCCATGGCCGGCATCGAGGACGCGAGGTTCGCGAACGGCGTTCGGTTTTTCGAAGGCGCCAGCGATGGACCGGCCGACGATCGATGCGCGTCGGGCCGATCGCCGCGATTCCAGATGTGTGCGGCCGCGATTCGATACGATCTCGATAAAGGCACGCTGGCGCTGACCGGTTCGGAACCCGGCTCAATCAAGCCGCGTGTCATCAACGACCGCATCGCCGTCGACGCAACGCGTATCGACGTCACCCTGGCGGGTCCCGACGTGAACGCGACAGGCGCCGTCAAGAGCGTCGTGACCGGCCAGGGCGCCAGGGGGACAGCGTCTGGACGCGAGGGCAGTCCGTCGAAATCCGATGCGCGCCTCCCGTCGATGTTCAAGCAGGACAGACCGGTGAATGTCACCGCCGACGCCCTCGATTACAGGGGGACCGTCAACAAGGCCACGTACACCGGCAATGCCCAACTCTGGCAGGACGAGACATCCCTCAAGGGCCCGTCGATTATCCTCGACGACAAGACCGGCGATCTGACAGCCAGCGGCGGCGTGACGACAGTCACGGTCCGCGATTCGGTGAACAAGGACAAGAAGACTGAGCGTGTCCGATCGATTGCGTCTGCCACCGACTTCCGGTACGAGGAATCTGTGCATCGTGCGACTTACACGGGAAACGCGCACATGAACAGCCCGGACGGCGACATGACGGCGGTGCGCATCGAGCTCTATCTGAAGCCGGTGGGTAACGAGCTCGATCGCGCGGAAGCCTACGAGAACGTCGCGCTTCGTGACCGGAATCGAACGACGACCGGCACGCACCTGATCTATACGACTGTGGACGAGCGCTACGTCGTGACCGGCGCACCCGTGAAAGTGGTCGACGAATGCCGGCGCGAGACGATCGGCAGGACGCTGACCTACGTCAAGTCCGCCGAGACCATCACCATCGATGGCAACGAGCGGACGCGGACGCAAACGAAGGGGAGCGCGCAGTGTCCCTGAATATCGAAAGCGCCGCAGCGTCCGACAAAAAGCGCTACCACGAACGACGAAAGCTCTACCACGGAGGTCACGGCGACAAACCGAGGTCACGGCAACAACCTATTAATTGTTTTCCGTGCCCTCCGTTTCTTTCCGTGTCCTTTGTGGTAGTGCTTTCTTATTAAATGGCGACCCTTCGCACCCACGACCTCACCAAGTCCTACGGCGGCCGCACGGTCGTACGGGGCGTCAACCTCGAAGTTGCCTCGGGCGAGATCGTCGGGCTGCTCGGGCCGAACGGCGCAGGCAAGACCACGACGTTCTACATGGTCGTCGGCCTCACGGCGCCGGACTCGGGACGCGTCCTGCTGGACGGCCAGGACCTGACCGACGATCCGATGTACGTCCGGGCCCGGAAGGGCATCGGATACCTCCCGCAGGAGCCCTCGATCTTCAGGGGGCTCACCGTCGAACAGAATATCCTCGCGATTCTGGAAACGATGGATGGCGACGCGTCATCCCGGCGCGCGCGGCTGGGGCAGCTGCTCGCGGAGTTGAACCTCACTCCGCTGGCGCAGGCGCCCGCCCACACCCTGTCGGGCGGCGAGCGGCGTCGCGCGGAGATCACGCGGGCGCTGGTCGTTTCGCCGAAGTTCATCCTGCTCGATGAGCCGTTTGCCGGCATCGATCCGATTGCCGTCTCGGACATCCAGAAGATCATCTTCCACCTCCGGGATCGCGGCATTGGTGTCCTCATCACCGATCACAACGTCCGGGAGACCCTCCGCATTACCGATCGGGCCTATATCGTTCACGCGGGCGTCATCTTTAAGAGCGGCACGCCCGATACCTTGGCTGACGATGACGAGGTCCGCCGGATTTATCTGGGGACCGAGTTCCGATTGGACTAGAATTAGGCGTGGGAATTGCATTGGCTCTGGTGCCGCCGACACGTGAACCGAGCGTCGCAGCCCTCTTGATTCGTGCAAGTATAAAGACACAAAAGACTTAGTCGACACGCACCCGTCTATGGGCATCCAGCAGAAACTCCATACCAAGCTCGTTCAGAAGCTGATTCTGACTCCCTCGCTGCAGCAGGCTATCAAGCTGCTGCCAATGTCGACCCTCGAACTGTCGGATCTGCTGAATCAGGAAATGGTGGAGAACCCCATGCTCGAAGAGGTTCCCACCGAGGAATTGCAGCCGGCCGAAGCCACCACCGCGCAGGAAAAGACCGATACCGAAGAAAAGGTCAATAAAACCGATACCTGGGACGATCAGGACTACGAATACTTCTTCGGCGATTACCTCGACGACGGGTATCGTCCCCGGGCGGCCCAGGAGATCAAAGAGCTGCCGCCGATTGAAAACACCCTCTCGACGGCCAGTTCGCTCTCGGATCATCTGATGTGGCAGCTGTCGATGCAGACTGACGACCCGCTGATGAAGGAAATCGGGTCGGCCATCATCGGGAATCTGGACGACGACGGGTATCTGGTGGCCTCGTTCGAGGAGCTCGCGGCGATGGGGCCGTGGCCGCTCCCGGAAGTGGAGCGGGCGCTCCGTCTGATTCAGACCTTCGATCCCGTCGGGGTGGCGTCACGCGACCTTCAAGAGTGCCTGCTCCTCCAGTTGCGCCACCTGGGTCTCGAGGGCACGCCGACCGAGAAGGTGGTGACCGAGCACCTGCGGCTCCTTCAAAACCACCAGGTTCCCGAGATTGCCCGGAAGCTGGGCCTGACGATTGACGACCTCAAGGAACACATCGAGGTCATCCGTCACCTGGATCCGAAGCCGGGCAGCCGTTACAACCCGAGCCAGTCACAGTACGTGATCCCGGATGTGTACGTGGTCAAGGTCGAGGATCAGTACGTCGCCGTCTTGAACGAAGACGGGCTGCCGCAGATGCGGATCAGCCCGGTCTACCGCCGACTGCTGGATAAGGGCGCGGACAACAGCGACGAAACGCGGGCGTACGTCAAGGACAAGTTCCGCTCGGCGCTCTGGTTGATTAAGTCGGTCGAACAGCGGCAGAAGACGATCCACAAGGTCGCGAACAGCATCATCAACTTCCAGCGCGATTTCCTGGACCACGGCATCGAACATCTCCGTCCGCTGGTGCTGCGCGACGTCGCCAACGACATCGGCATGCATGAATCGACGGTCAGCCGTGTGGTGACGAACAAGTACATGCACACGCCTCAGGGCGTGTTCGAAATGAAGTACTTCTTCCACAGCGGAATCAGCAGCTCATACGGCGAAAGTGTGTCGTCGGTTACGATCAAGCAGCGGATCCGGAAGATCATCGAAAACGAAGATCCCCGCAAACCTCTCAGCGACTCGAAGATCGTCAGCATCCTGCAGCGCGAAGGTCTCGTGCTCGCCCGGCGGACGATCGCGAAGTACCGCGAGGAGTTGAAGATTTCGACGTCGAACCAGCGCAAAGTGTTGTATTGATGCGACTCAATCTGACCGGCCGTCACCTCGACGTCACGCCAGCGCTGCGCCGGCTCGTGACCACTCGAGTGGGGAAGCTCGAACGCGTGCTCAACGACAGCGCCGTGTCGGCGCAGGTGGTGCTGGCGCGCGAGAGACACCGGCACTTGACCGAGATCACGGTTCATGCGCGCGGCGAGCAGTTCCTGCACGCGGTGGGCGATGCCGGAACCTGGGAGACGTCGCTGACGGACGCGACCGAAAAGCTCGCCCATCAGGCGCAGAAGCTCAAGGGGAAGCGGCAGGAGCGTAAGCGACGCGGCGTCAAGGGCGCGGGGTTCGCGGCGTTCGAGCCGCAGCCGGTCGCGACCGACGTACCGGTGGCGCCCACGCGCATCCGACCGCGGATGCCTCGTACCCTCCGCGCCTCGCGGCAGGCCATCAAGGTGATGTCGGTAGCCGACGCCGCACGCGCGCTGGATGGCGCTCGCGAGGGCATCGTCGTCTTCCTCGATGCCGAGTCGGCCCTGATCAACGTCTTGTACCGCCGCGTGAACGGCGAGCTCACATTGGTCGAAATCGAACTATAGTTCGAACCGTTAGGACCTTTCGAACCGCTCTAGAATGGCCCCGATTCCCGGAGTGAGCGTCGGTGTGCTGCTGCGCAGTCGGACGGAGACCTTCGGTCTGCCGCTCGAGCTGCTGGCCGGCGTCGACGGCTTGATTCGCGTCATCACGAGCCCGCATATCCAGAAGACCGGGTTGGCGCTGGCCGGCTTTCACGAATACCTCAAAGCCGGACGCGTGCTGATCTTCGGCGAAAGCGAAATCCGGTACCTCGAAAGCCTCGGGACGGCGGCGCGTTCCACTGCGTTGCGGCTCGCGTTGACGCTCGACGTTCCATGCCTCGTCATCACCGGCGGATTCCAGCCCCCGGCGGAGCTCCTCGTGGAGGCCGAGCGGGCCAAGCTCCCACTGCTCAAGACACCCGTGTCGACGCCGACGGCGATCGCCAAGCTGACGTCGATTCTCGAAGACTCCCTCGCCGAGCGGACGATGATGCACGCCGTGCTGATGGACATCCTCGGCCTCGGCGTCCTGATTGTGGGAGAGAGCGGCATCGGCAAGAGCGAGTGCGCGCTCGATCTCATCGTGCGCACCCACCGGCTCGTGGCCGACGACACCGTCGAAATCCGTCGCCGCTCCGAAACGATTCTGATCGGCACCTGTCCCGAGTTGACGCGCCATCACATGGAGCTGCGTGGCCTGGGTGTGATTAATGTCAAAGACCTGTTCGGGATCGCCTCGACCCGATTGTCCAAGCGGGTCGAACTCGTCGTGCAGCTCGAACGCTGGGAGCCGGGCCGCGAGTACGAGCGATTGGGGCTCGATGACGAGTTCTACGAAATCCTCGGCTTGAAGGTCCCGCTCATTCGCATGCCGGTCGCGCCAGGTCGAAGCGTGGCGATTCTCGTCGAAGTGGCCGCCCGCAATCAGCTGCTGCGGGCGCGTGGCCATCACGCGGCGCGGGCGCTCGCGGAGCGCCTGGAGCAGACCCTCCGCGACTCCGCGCTGCCGTCTGACGATGAAGAAGACGAAGAAGTCGAGCCCGGAGGACCGCGTTGACGGGCAAGATACGTCGGGTCGGAAAGGCGCGAGGGGCCGGTAGGGCCAGTGGGGCAGGCAGGGCGGGTCGGGCGGGTCGGGCGGGCTTGGACCTGCCGGCGGGCGAGCGACGGAAGAACGCAGGTCAGCCCTTCATCGTGCTCACGGGATTGTCCGGGTCCGGCAAGTCGCAGGCGATTCGGGCGCTTGAGGATCTGGGCTACTTTTGCGTCGACAACCTGCCGACGACCCTGATTCCCACACTGGCGAAGTTGTCACTGCGTGGTGGCCGCGACATTGAAAAGGTCGCGATTGTCGTCGACGTTCGCGAAGGCAACTTCCTGTCCTCGTTTCCGGAAGTCTTCGGAAGGCTGCGGAAGATGCCGCGGCTCAACCCCATGTTGATTTTTCTCGAGGCCAGCCACACGGCGCTCGTGCGGCGCTTCAGTGAGACGCGGCGGCCCCATCCGCTTGCGCAGGGCCGGTCGGCGAGCGAAGCGATCCGCGACGAACGGTCGCGGTTGAATGTCATTCGAGGGATAGCGGACGAAATCATCGACACGTCCGACATGACGGTGCACGAGCTGCGGCAATTCTTCATGGGGCTGTCCCGGGACCGATCGCGGAACGGGCTCGTCGTCACGCTGCTCAGCTTTGGCTTCAAGCACGGAGTTCCCGTCGACGCCGATCTGATGTTTGACGTGCGGTGTCTGCCGAATCCACACTTCGTGCCGGCGCTCCGACCGCGCACCGGACGGGACCGTGCAGTCGTCAAGTTCATGGAGAAAGAGGCGACGACCCGCGAGTTCATGGATCGGCTCGAAGAGTACGTTCGCTACGTCGTGCCGTTTTATGTCGCAGAGGGAAAGAGCTACCTCACCATCACCATTGGCTGCACGGGCGGCCGCCATCGCTCCGTCATGATCGCGGAGCGGCTGCGGCGCGCCCTGTCGGACATGGCCGGCGCGCGCGTGCGGGTGCGGCATCGGGATATCGCCCGTGCATAAGGGCGGGACGGGCTGGATGGGCGGGAAAGGCGGGAACGCGTGATTGGCGTCGTTGTCGTCACACACGGCCAGCTCGCGATCGAGCTCGTCAATGCCGCCGAGATGATCGTCGGCGATCTGCCGCAGTTCACGGCCGTCTCGATCGGCTGGCACGACGATGTCAATGATGCCCGGGAGGAGATCGTCCAGGCCATCGAGCGCGTGCGCGGCGAAGAGGGTGTGCTGCTCCTGACCGACATGTTTGGCGGCACACCGTCGAATCTGGGCATGACCTTTCTCGAAAAGGACCGCATCGAGGTCATTACCGGCGTCAATCTCCCGATGCTGATCAAGCTGGCCGCGCTTCCGGAGTCGCAGGACCTGCTGGCGGTGGCGCGCCAGATGCGAGACGATGGGAGGAACGCGATCTGGGTCGCATCGGACTTGCTGAGAGGGGAGAAAGTGTAGACACGACATTCAACGCAGAACACGCAGAGCCATGCATTCTCTGCGTGCTCAGCGGTCTCTGCGTTGATCGTTGTGTCTGGTTTTATGGTGTCCCGAAATGTGGTCGTCGTGAACCAATTAGGCATGCACGCCCGGGCGGCCGCGAAGTTCGTCCACCTTGCGACCCGGTACCATGCGCATGTCCGCGTGGCGCGGGACGCCCGGGAAATGGACGGGAAGAGCATCATGGGCATTCTCCTGCTCGCGGCAGCACGTGGCACGACGATCACGATCAGCGCAGACGGTTTGGACGAGCACGATGCGCTCGAGGCGCTGAGCGCCCTGGTCGCGTCAGGCTTTGGCGAGGATGAAGCGCCTGCGGCCGGCGCGCAGGGCGAAGGCCCGAGCGGGACCCCGAGCGCCAGCGACCCGGGTTATGGCCCCGGGAGCATAAGAAAATGAAGCGCCTGACTGGCATCGGCGTGTCTCCCGGCGTGGTGTCCGGCCGGGCGGTGATCCTGATCCAGCGCGCTCAGGTGCTCCGTTATCAGATCGGGGAGACGCGCCTGGCGGCCGAGCTGGCACGGCTCGAGAAGAGCCGCGAGCGATCGCGGCAGCAGCTGTTCGACATCCGCGCGCGCGTCGCGCTCCGGCGCCCGGAGCTGGCGTCGCTGTTCGACGCCCAGTTGTTGATGCTCGACGACCCGATGCTCGTGTCCCGTGTCGCCGACATCGTCCGGGAGCAGCGTGTGAACGCCGAGTGGGCCGTTCAACAGGTCTTCCACGAGTTCAGCTCGGTGTTCGACGAGGTCGCGGATCCGTACCTGCGCGAACGGAGGGGCGATGTCTCGGATCTCGCCGGCCGGCTCAAGATGAACCTGCAGCAGGGCGTGGCGACCCCGCGGGAGCTGCTGCGCGAGCTGGACGAGTCGTCGGTGATCATTGCCGATGAGCTCACGCC
Source organism: uncultured Acidobacteriota bacterium (assembly GCA_963789965.1). GTDB lineage: Bacteria > Acidobacteriota > Vicinamibacteria > Vicinamibacterales > CAVVIG01 > DATLLJ01. The sequence continues at coordinate 102,765 of CAWBMO010000007.1, read as the reverse complement.
GTCCCTGGCGGCGCAGGTGGACTGGACCAAGGTCCGCGGCTTCGCGACCGATGCCGGCAGCCGGACGTCGCACACCGCGATCCTGGCGCGCTCGCTGGAGGTGCCCGCCGTGGTCGGACTGCACAACGCGAGCGACCTGGTCCAGGCTGGTCAGCTGGTGGTGATCGACGGCACGGCCGGCGCCGTGTTCGTCGATCCGACCCCTGACGAGCTCGCGCGCGCCGCGCGCGGCGAAGAGCGTCCGTCGGTCGGCGGCGACGCCGAGCGGCGTCGTCCCGGCACGACCGCCGACGGTGTCCACATTCGCTTGGAAGCCAACATCGAGTTTCCCAACGATCTGGCCGCCGCCCGCTACGCCGGTGCGGAAGGCATCGGTCTGTTTCGGTCCGAGTTCCTCCTCACCGGCCCTTCCGGCGTCGCGATTGGCGAGGACGAACAGTACGAGATCTACCGCGGCATGCTCGAAGGCATGGCCCCTGAGCCGGTGACCGTGCGAACCTTCGACGTCGACGAGGATCAGCTGGCGTCACGGCTGACCGAGCACTCGCGCGCAGGCGGCTGGGTCGCCGAACAGGAACGGGCCAGCCGCCAGGGGCTGCGCGGGCTTCGGCTGAGCCTGACGCGGCCGGAACCCTTTCAGGTGCAGCTGCGCGCGCTGCTGCGCGCCGCGCGACACTCCCCCCAGGGCCAGCTGCGGATCATGTTTCCGTTCGTGTCGAGCGTCGAGCAGTTGCGCGAGGCCCGGCGGATGGTGAAAGAAGCGGCGGCGGAGCTGGCGCGGCGCGGCGAAGCGGTGCCGCCCGTGCCGATTGGCGTCGTGATTGAGATTCCGGCGGCCGCGTACACTGCGGATCTGCTGGCGCGCGAGGTCGACTTTTTCACGATCGGTACCAACGACCTGATTCAGTACTGCCTCGCGGTCGACCGGGCGGACGAGCGCGTGTCGCGGCTGTACGAACCGTTGCATCCGGCGATTCTGCGGGTGATCCTGATGGTGCGCCGCGCGGCGGTGCGTCACCGGATCCCGGTGTCCCTCTGCGGCGAGATGGCGTCGGATCCGGCGCTGCTGACGCTGCTCGTCGGCCTCGGGCTCACCGAGTTCAGCATGACGCCGGCGGCGATTCCGACAGCCAAACAGGTGTTGGCGGAGGTCCGCTCCGACGACCTGCGGGCCCTGGCCCGCCGGATCTTGAAGCTGGCGACCGTCGAGGAGATTAGCCGCGAGCTGATGGCCGCCTTCGGCCGCCTGTCTTCGATTCATGAATAGCGTCCGGCGTCCGCCTCCGCGCTCGGCCGGGCCAGGAGCATGCCTTGAACGGTGATGTCACGCGCGTCGAGAAGCCGTGGGGCTACGAGCTGCACTGGGCGAAAACGGATCGATACGTCGGCAAACTGATCCACGTCAACGCCGGCCACGCACTCAGCCTCCAGTATCACAACCTGAAGGACGAGACGATCTACCTGCACTCGGGCCTGCTGCTGTTCGAAATTCAGGAGGGCAAGGAGCTCGTCAAGCGTGAAATGCACCCCGGCGAGCGCGTGCACATCACGCCGAAGACGATTCACCGGATGACGGCGATCACGGACAGCGACATCTTCGAGGTGTCCACGCCGGAGATTCATGACGTGGTGCGACTCGAGGACAGATACGGGCGGGAGGATAAGACGGTGAATTGGGTAATCGAGTAATTGGGTAATCGAGTAATTGAATTTCCGATTACTCAATTACCCGATTATCCAATTACCCGATTCAGAAAGGAATGTCGTCGTCAGTCAACGGCTCTGACGACTCAGGAGCCGAAGGGGCTGGTGCGTGCCCGCCCGTCATGTCTCCGCCGCGATCGGCTGAAGCCCCGCGGCCCCCGCCCCCGCCGCCGAGCAGCACGATCTCGATCGCCCCGGATCTCGGTCGTGTACCGTTTGTTGCCGTCTTTGTCGTCCCACTGGCGCGTCTGCAGGCGGCCTTCGACGTAGATCTGCTTCCCCTTGGTCAGATATTCCGTGAGCGACTCAGCCGACTTGCCCCAGAGCACGACGCGGTGCCACTCGGTTTTTTCCTGACGCTGACCGGCCTTGTCGTTCCAGACCTCGGTCGTCGCCATGTTGATCGTCGCGACCGCGGCGCCGCCGGGTGTGTAACGAAGTTCCGCATCGCGCCCGAGATTGCCGACCAGAATCACTTTGTTGACGCTTCCCATGAGCGCGCGATTGTACCTTAGTTCGGACGGACAGGCGGCCCAACTTGCGCGAGTCCCTGCCGCGCCAGGCCCGCTGACGAGCTGTCGGGATACGTCTTCACAACATACTCGAACGCGACCCTCGCCTCGTCAGGTCGTTTCAGGGCCCTGAGCGCGACGCCTTTCTTGTAGTACGCGTCCGGCAGGCCGGGCGAGCCTGGATAATTGCGAATGGCGGCCTCGTACGCTTCGACCGCTTTGTCGTTCTTGCCTGCCTGGAGGTACGAATGCCCGATGTTGACCTGCGCGTCGGCCGCGCGTTCCGATCTCGGGAAATACTTGATGACCGCCTCGAACCCCGCGATGGCGAGATCCCACTGGGCGAGGTAGTAGTCGGCCATGGCTTCGTCGTACAGCTTCTGCGGCGAAGTGCCGAGGGCAATGGCCGGTGGCGGCGACGGCGGGCGGCGCCGCGGCGGCTTCGCCGGTTCCAGGCGTCGTGCCGGCCTCTGATGTGGTGGCATCGGGCACCGGCGGGCGGGCGTTGAGCTGTTGAACACCCTGGCGCAGCGCCTCGACTTCCTGATTGAGCGATCCGAGCCGCACGTTGTTGTCGTCGAGCTTCTCGCGGATTTCGCGGACGTTGATAGTCAGATTGTCGATGACCAGCTTCTGGTCGGCCATCGCCTTGCCCGTGACCTTGCGCCTGATCGTCGATGCGCGCGTTGACCGCTTTGATCGCTTCGATGATCGACCCGAGCACGTTCTGGAGCGTCTGGTTCTGCTCCTGCAGCATTCGAAGGTCGGCCATCATCTGCCGCTGTTCCTTGCTTTGCGCGGCGACCGGCGTCACGACACGTGACGGTGAACAGGATGAACACGGCACCAATGGCGCGGATGGTGCCGAGGCTCGATGTCTTGCCGAGGCTCATATGTTTCTCACTTCGCTGTGATGACGAAATGCGCGCGCCGGTTCTTGGCGTACGCGGCATCGTCGTGTCCCGGATCGAACGGAAATTCCTTGCCGTAACTGACGGTCCTCAGTCTGTCGGCCGGAATACCCAATGAGACCAGATAGGTGCGAGCGGCGACCGCTCGCCGTTCGCCTAACGCTAGATTGTACTCAGCGGTACCGCGCTCGTCGCAGTGTCCTTCGATGGTGACCGTCCAGGTGGGATATCCCTTGAGCACCGTGGCATTTTCAGTCAGCGCCGCCTGCGCGATCGCTGCAAGCTCGGCGCTGTCGTAATCGAAGAACACCGGTTTGAGCGGCGAGCTGCGGTTGAGATCGTCGAGCGACGCCGACGAAATGGCATCGCTCGGTACCGGCTCGGGCGGTACGACCGTCGGTTCGGCGACCGGCTGTGGCGGCGTCGGCGGTCGCGCTGCCGCCGTGGCGGTTGTGGGCGGTGGTGGCGCGGGCCTGGCCACGGGCGGTGTCTTGTTCCCGCAGCCGACAGCGGCGAAACCGACCACGAGGAAAATCAGTACCGCCGATCGAATCGTCATCGTCTGCTCCTGCCCGGATGTGTCGGTCGGACCTCATCAGGTCCAGCCAAAGCCGGACGCCACGTACTTCGGACGGGCTTCATCTCGACCAGTCGGGCTGGTAGTTGTTTCCGGTTCGAGTGATCTGTTTCAGGTTCTTCCCGTCGCGTGCCATCGTGAAGATCTGCGTCTTGCCCGAGCGCGTCGACGTGAACGCCAGGTGGCGTCCGTTGGGCGCCCACGACGGGCTCTCGTTCGTGCCTTCGCCAAAGGTCAGCTGCCGCACTTCGCGTGTCGCCAGGATCATGACCTTGATGTCGTTGCCCGGCCCGGTCCGCGCGGCGTACGCGATCTCGTTGAAGGGCGCCGGCGACCACGTCGCCCGATCGGCGTACGATTCGGACGTCAGCTTCTGCAGGCCCACACCGTCGGCGCCGACGATGTAGATCTGCGGCGTGCCCGTCCGGTCGGACGTGAACGCGATCTGCGTTCCCGACGGCGACCACGTCGGGGTGATGTCGCTACCCGGGATTGTTCGTCAGCCGACGAAGGTTCGAGCCGTCGCGGTTCACGACATACAGCTCCGAGTTGCCGTCGCGTGTTGAGGCAAAGCACAACCGGGTGCCGTCGGGCGACCACGACGGTGTGAAGTTGTTGCCGGCGCTCTTCGTCAATTCCTCGAGCGTCCCCTGATAGATGTTCGAGATGAAGATGTTCGGCTGCCCGCGGCGGTATGACGAGTAGGCAATCGAGCGTGCGTCGGGGGACCAGGTCGGCGTAATGTTCAGCGACTTCTGGACCGTGAGACGACGTTGATTCTCGCCGTCGTAATCCGCCATGTAGATCTCCTTGACGGATCGGCTCTCGATCGTTCCGGTCATCCGTTCGGCATCTCGATCGGAGTCGAACACCAGCTTCGTGCGCGCGACGCCTCGCAGCGCGCGCTGCGACTGGTGCATCTCGTCGGCCATCGTGTGGGCGTACAAGCGAGGGTTCGCGGCGGATCCGCTGTATTCCTTGCCAAAAGCAGACGGGGGAATCGGTTGCCGGCTGCGCATGTCGAACAGGCGCACTTCAATCCTGATCCCGGTGGGCAGCTTCTGGACTGTGCCGATCACGAGGCCGTCGGCGTTCAACTCGCGCCAGCGATCGAAAGGCACGTCGGCGAGGGTCGTCGCGGCGGGGATCGTGGCGTAGATGTCGCGTGGCACGAGGGCGAACTCGCGTTCGAATGTCAGGTCGTCGAACAACACCTGGGTAATCGCCCGGGCAATGGCCTGCGTTTCCGCGTCGCGCGTCAAGGCGATGAATTCCGGAACCGCCAGGCGCGGGGCCGCTCCGCCTTCGCCGGTGATCGTCGTCGTGATCTCGCTGGGTTGTTGTGGTGCGGCCGGAAGGGCTGGCGGCGGCTGCTGCGCGCGCACACCCAGCGTCACGAAGGTCGCTACGGCGACGGCGGCCATCACGGGAATTGCGCGAGGTGTCGATCGGGCTGTGTCAACCATGTTTAACCACTTTAGCGACCCTCACGATTTATCGACTCTCACGACTGTAGCCACAAGGGTCACCGTATGTACTGAAAATTGAGATGGACCGGGAGCGTCGGGTTGGGGAAGGCTTCAGGCAGCGCCGGCAGCTGTTTCGTCAGAATGACCGCGCGCTGAGCGGCCAGATCGGCAATGGGAAAGCCGCTCGACTGCTCGAGCATGATGTCCTCCAGCGTCCCGTCGCGTTGAATGGTGAACTTGATGGTGGTAAGCCCCGAGACGTTCTGATTCTCGCGCCAGTTTGCCCTGATGCGTGCCACCATCGTCGTCAGATACTCCGGACAACAGAAATCGCCGACATCGAGGGTGCCGGCGACGCCGGGCCCGCCGCCCGTGGACAGTCCAAACCCCTGCCCGCGCGCACCGGTTACAGCCACGGCGCTCCCGGCCTCGGTTTGCGCCCCACGCGTCGGGGTCCGACCTCGCGCCTCGGCGGGCGCCTGCTTGACCGCGGCCGACGAGGCCCTCGCGGGCTTCGCTCCTGGCGCGGGCACAGTCATCTCGGGGGGCGCGGCCGCCGGTGGCCGGACGGCTTCCCTCGGGGCGTTCGCTGGCGTCTCGGACTGGACCGGTCGCCCGCCCATCGCGGTGAGGCCGCCGTTCTGCGGGCCATCCCCCCCGCCCCCGAGCGTGATCGTCATCACGCTGGCCGGCTCCGCGTTTTGCGACATCAGCCACGCTCCAGGGGCGAGCATGAAGGCTGCAAACAACACGACGTGCGCGGCGACCGACGCCACGGCCATGTATTGAAGCCCGGCAGGCTCATCCATTCGATCGCGAAGGACGTCACTGACGTCCATTATTTCTCCCCTGGCAGTTTGGTGACGATGCCGACCTTGCTGATGCCGGCTGCGAGGATTCGATCGAACACGTCCATCTGATCCTGAATCTGCAGGCTTCCGTCGACACGCAGATAGACCTGCTTGTCACTCTGATTCTCCATCTTCTGGCGGATCCGTTCATGAAGAATCTCGAGGCGAACCGGTTCATCACCCAGGTAGACGCGACGATCCTGCCGGTACGTTGCCGGCACGTTGATAAACACGCGCTCGCCCTGGATGGCGGTCGCACGCACCGCCGTCGGCAGGTTGACGTCGACGCCGCGCTGAAGCAGCGGCGCGGTCACCATGAAGATGATGAGGAGCACCAGCATCACGTCGACCAGCGGCACGACGTTGATCTCGGCAAGTGAACTGCCGACCCGAGGGCCGCGTCCTGCGCGTCCCGATCCGTTTCCGGCTGCGACGTGAACTTTAGGCATCAGGTGAAATTTCGTTCCGCGAGGTTGAGGAACTCCATCGAGAAGTCGTCCATCTCCGACGCAAACAACCTCACGCGGTTCGACAGGTGGTTGTACGCCACCAGCGCCGGGATGGCCGCTGCCAGTCCGAACGCCGTCGCGATCAGCGCCTCTGCAATGGGAGTGCCGACCACGCCAAGGCTGGTTGAACCTGTCTGTCCGATGCTCAGAAACGCCGTCATGATTCCCCAGACCGTTCCGAACAACCCGATGAACGGCGCCACGCTCGCCGTGGTGGCGAGCAGGGGGAGCCGCCGCTCGAGCTTGTTGACTTCGACACCGGCCGCCCGCATGAGCGCACGATCGACCGCGGTCAGACTCTTGAGGATAGGACGACCGGCAGCGGCTGGCGGATTGCGGGCGTCCACCGGGGAATGCGCGCGCAGCTGTGCAGTGAGCTCCGCATACCCGGATTGAAACAGCCCGACGAGCGGGCTCGCGCCGAGCGATCCGCACACGGCCTGGACCTCGGAAAACTTATTGCTCTGACGGAATACGTCGACAAACTGGGCCGTCTGACGCTCGACGCGCTTGAAGGTCCACAGCTTGTAGAGAATCACCGCCCACGAGGCGATGGAGAAAAGCGCGAGAATGAGCAGGACGACCCGGGAAACGTAGGTGGTATGAGAGAGCAGGTCGAGAATCTGCGATCCGGAGTTCCCAGAAACGACTCCGTCCTGACCCTGAAGCTGCAGGGCAAAGAACGGACTTCCAAGCGTGCGCAAACGGCCCTCCGCGACATAGCTGTTGCGCCGCTGGGACAGCGCGACTCCGGGATGGGGGCTCCGGATAGTCACGCTGACTGTAGCATGCGTCAAAACTGCTGTCAAACCTATGTTAGGATTGGAGTTCTCTCTCTTTAGATGCTGCGTTTCCTGCGCGTCACCCACCTGGCTGTTATCGATTCGGTCGAGGTCGAATTCGACGCCGGCCTGAACGTCCTGACCGGCGAAACCGGCGCGGGTAAGTCCATTCTCGTGGAGGCCGTCGGGTTGCTGCTCGGCGGTCGCGCGTCCGGCGACCTCGTCAGGACCGGCGAGGAGATGGCCAGCATCGAAGCCATCTTCGAGAGCGGAGACACGGAAGTCCTTGTGCGGCGGGAGATTACGGCGCAAGGGCGAAGCCGCGCGTTCATCAACGGTTCGCTCGCGACGGCCGGCGGCTTGAAAGATCTCGCGGCCCACCTGATCGAGATCCATGGCCAGCATGAACACCAGACGCTGCTGGATCCTTCGACGCACTTGGGCGTGCTCGACACGTTCGGGCAGCTTGAGCCGCTCCTCGCCCCTGTCCGCGCGGCGTTCGAAATATTGCGTCGGTCGGCGGATACTCTGTCGCGTCTTCGAAGCGCTATCGCCGACCGCGATGCGCGGCTGGATCTCCTGACGTTCCAGTTGAATGAGCTCGATGCTGCGAAATTGAGGGCTGGAGGGGAGCGCCTGCGGCCAGTTGAAAAAAGCCCAGGTTTGGCAGAGCTCGGAGAGGATGAGGAGTTGATGGCGCTCCGGCAGGTCCTCGCCAGCGCGGAGCGCGTCGAACGGCTCTGCGAGGAAAGCTACGCGTCGCTCTACGAGAGCGACGGCGCCATTCTGGCGGGTCTCGGACAGGTCTGGCGGCGCGTGTCGGAGCTGGCGGCGCTCGATCCGAAGTTCCGGCCCTACGTGGACGCGCGCGACGGCATCAAGGCACAGCTCGAAGACCTTGCGCTCTTTCTGCGGCGATACGCCGACGGGATCGAAGCGTCGCCTGCGCATCTCCAGAAGGTCGAGGAGCGGCTGGCCCTGCTCGATCGCCTGAAACGCAAGTACGGCCCGTCGCTTGACGAGGTCATCGCGCGGCGCGAGGCGCTTCGGATTGAGCTGGACGAACTGCAGCAGGGCGACGACCGGGTGGCGCAACTGGAGCGCGAGCACGCCGCAGCGCGGGAACAATACCTCGCCGCTGCCGGCGCCCTTGGGACGGCCCGGCGTCAGGTCGCAGGCCGCTTCGCGCGCGAGCTCGAACGTCTGCTTGCGGAGCTGGCGATGGAGCGCACGCGGTTCGAGGTGCGATTCGCGGGCGCGGTGGACGCGGTTCCCGGGGAATCCGCGTGGACTTCGGAGGGGATCGACGCGGCGGAATTCTTTGTTTCGCCGAACCCCGGCGAGGATTTGCGGCCGCTCGCCCGCATCGTCTCTGGCGGCGAGCTGTCGCGGATCATGCTGGCCATCAAGACGCTGACATTCGGGACGCGGCTTGAAAGCCGGCCGGATCTTGCCGGATCCCGCCCACGTGGAGCGGGCGCGCCCGGACTGATCTTCGACGAGGTGGACGCCGGCATCGGCGGGCGCGTCGCCGACGTGGTCGGCAGGAACCTCCAGGCGCTCGGCTCAGCGTTTCAAGTGCTGTGCATCACGCACTTGCCTCAGATTGCCGTCCGCGCCGACACGCACTTCCAACTCGACAAGCGCGTCGACTCCACGCGCACCTCGACGACCGTTCGACGGCTCGACCCTGACGCTCGCGTTGACGAGATCGCGCGGATGTTGGGTGGGTCGGCGATTACCGAGGGCCTGCGAGCCTCGGCTCGTGAGATGCTTAGGGGAGCTGGGGCCGGGGGCGAAAGCGAAAGGGCGAAAGGCGAAAGTCCAAAAAACCCCACCACGGAGGGCACCGCACCGAAAGTCCGAAAACCGAGGACACGGACGCCTTAGAGGGCAGAGCGCCTGCGGCCACGTCGAGCCGTGGCCATGCCGGGGCCCCCGGCGCGGCAGCCGCGCTGGGGTGGCGTGCGAAGCCGCGGCGAGACGTCGGCGTAAGTAAGTTCGCGCTGGGGGCGGGCTCCCACGCGCGGCTGCCGCGCGTGGGGCCCGGGGTGGGGCCTCAGCGCCAGTGAAGCAAAGTTGGCAGATAACAGATGGCGCGCACATACCTGATCGAAACATTCGGCTGCCAGATGAACGTCCACGACTCGGAGCGGATGGCGGGGCTCCTCGAACAGGCCGGCTTCGAAGCCGTCGGGGACGCCGCCGATGCCGACCTCGTCGTGATCAACACCTGCAGCGTCCGGGAGCGGGCCGAGGAGAAGCTCTACACGCGGCTCGGTGAGCTGCGTCAGCTCGCTGCCGAACAGGGGCACCATCGCATCGTGGCCGTCGCCGGCTGCGTGGCGCAGCAGGAGGGCGAGACGATCTTCAGACGCGCGCCGGGCGTCGTCGACGTGGTGATTGGGACGCAGGCCCTGCGCCGGCTGCCGATGCTTGTGGAGCAGGCTGGCGGGGCGGCGAAGAAGGGAACAGGACTCATCGACCTCGATCCCTATGAGGACGTCACATTTCCGCTCGGCGTGACGCGGCGCGGCGATCCCGTCAAGGCGTACGTGACGATCATCGAAGGGTGCAACGAGTTCTGCAGCTTCTGCGTCGTACCCTACACGCGCGGCCACGAACGGATGCGGCCCAAAGCCGACATCCTGGCCGAAGTCCGGGAAGCGGCGGCCACCGGGCACCGCGAGGTGCAGCTGCTGGGGCAAATCGTCAACCACTATGCCGCGCCGGACGACGCCTCGTGCGATTTCGCCCGGCTCCTCGACGAGATTCACGCGATCGACGGGATCGAGCGGATCCGGTTCGCCAGCCCGCACCCCCGCCATGTGACGCCGGAGCTGCTGGACGCCATGGTGCGGCTCCCCAAAATCTGCCGACACCTGCATCTGCCGGTGCAGTCCGGCTCGACGCGGATCCTGGACGCGATGCGCCGCCGGTATTCGCGCGAGAGCTACCTGAGTCTGGTGATGTCTATTCGGGAGCGGCTGCCGGAAGTGGCGCTTTCAACCGATATGATCGTCGGGTTCCCTGGAGAATCCGAGGCAGACTTCGAGGACACGCTGTCGTTGACGGCCGCGGTCGGCTACCACAGCATGTTCTCGTTCAAGTACTCCGAGCGTCCGAATACGCTGGCCATGAAACGCCTCGCCGACGATGTCCGGGAGGAGGTCAAGACCAGGCGTATCATGGTACTGCAGGCGTTGCAGCGGGACATTCAGACCTCGCTGCACGAGCGGATGGTGGGGCAGGAGGTGGCGGTGCTGGTCGATGCCGCGAGCCGCCGCCGGGCCACGGAGCTCTCAGGCCGGACGAGCACGAACGTCGTCGTGAACCTGCCTGGATCGGCGGAGTGGATCGGTCAGACCGTCTCGGTGCGTATCGAGCGCGCCGGGCCGCACAGCGTGTGGGGGCAGCCATGCAGATCGAAATGACGATCAAGGGCCTGATGGTCGATCCGGTCACGAACGTGCCGATTGTCATCCTTCGCGACAAGGATGGGCAGAAAGTGCTGCCCATCTGGGTCGGGATTTTCGAAGCCAACGCCATCGCGCTCCAGATCGAGAACATCTCGACGCCGCGACCCATGACGCACGATCTGCTCAGGAACGTCATCCAGGATCTCAAGGCGTCGGTGCAGAAGATCGTCGTGTGCGACCTCCAGGAAAACACGTTCTACGCGCTGATTTACCTCAAGCTGAACGGCGATACGGTGGCGATTGATGCCCGCCCGAGCGACGCCATTGCGCTAGCCCTGCGCGCCCGGGCGCCGATTTTCGTCGAGGACGTGGTGATCGACAATGCCAAGCCGGTCGATTTCTCGACGGAAAAAGCGGACCCGGACCGCCTCCATCGGTGGCTCGAGAGCCTCGATCCGGACGATCTCGGCAAGTACAAGATGTGACGATGAATCGAGTCATCGGGTCATCGGGTCATCGGGCAATTGGGTAGTCGGGTCCCAGGGTAGCTGGGCAGTTTCCGACATCGGGGCAATTACCCAATTACGCGATGGCTCGATTACCCGATTCTTCGCCGTACTCTTTCCTGTTACAATTCCCCGTCCGCCCCCACTGATGATCGTCGCCATCGCCAACCAGAAAGGCGGCGTGGGTAAGACCACGACCGCGATCAATCTGGCCGCCGCCCTTGCGCTGCGCGGCAAACGGACGCTGCTTCTCGATCTCGATCCGCAGTCCAACAGCACGATGTCGTTTCTCGACATGCCGCAGGTCACCAAGAGCGTCTACGATGCCATCGTCGACCCGGTCATCGCCATGAAGGACGTCATCATGCCGACGCCGGTGCCGAATCTGTTTATTGCGCCGTCGCGGATCGCGCTCGCCAAGATGGAGGCCAAACTGGTGGGGGAGATGGATGCCCATTTCCGCCTGAAGGACAAGCTCGAGCCGATTCGGCGAGAGTACCCGCACATTGTCATCGACTGCCCGCCGACGTTGGGGCTGCTGACGGTCAACGCGCTGGTGGCCGCGACACACCTGCTGATTCCGATCCAGTCGTCGTATTTCGCGCTCGAAGGGACCGACGACCTGCTCGAAACCATCGAAAAGGTGCGCGCGCGGCCCAACCCGGCGCTGCGGATCCTCGGCGTCGTCATCACGATGCACGACAAGCGGACCGCGCTCGCGCGGGATATCCGGACGCAGATCCAGAAGGTGTTCGGCGGGAAGGTCTTCAAGACCGTGATCACGAAGAGCGTGCGGCTTGAAGAGAGCCCGGCCTACAAGGAATCCATTTTCACGTTTGCGCCCGATTCGACCGGCGCGACCGAGTACGACAGCCTGTGCGAGGAGGTAATCGACCGTGCCTAGACGAGGCCTTCCCACGTCCATGTCCATGCGCCACGACGAGCATTACGTCGAGGCGCTGGCGGCATCGGCCGGTGCGCCGATTGGCCGTTTGATTCCGATCGATCAGATCGACCCCAACCCCCACCAGCCGCGCCAGGTCATGGGCGACCTGTCGGAGCTCATCGCGTCGATCGGGGAAAAGGGGATTCTCGAGCCGCTGGTCGTCCGCCCCCGCGGCGAGCGGTTCCAGATCGTGGCCGGCGAGCGGCGATATCAGGCGGCCGTGCAGGTCGGCCTGCGCGAACTGCCGGTGGTCGTGCGCGATGTCGACGACACCGAGGTCATCGAGCTGGCGCTGATCGAAAACCTGCAGCGCAAGGATCTGACGCCGTTCGAAGAGGCGGAGGCGCTCGAAGGGCTCGCCGAGAACTGCGGCTACACGCACGAAGACCTGGCGCGCCGGCTAGGGAAGTCGCGCACGTCGGTGACCGAATCGCTGGCGTTGATGGCCATGCCCGAGGGGGTCCGGGACCTTTGTCGGCTGGCCGACATTTCAGCTAAGTCATTGTTATTGCAGGTGGTTCGACAGGACACACCTGAGAAAATGACCCGGCTGATCGAGAAAATCACCAGCCAGGGCGGCGCCACGCGCCAGCAGTTGCGCGAGGCCGTGGCGAAGCCCAAGGCGGGCCGTCCGAAGCACTACGTATTCGCCTATCGGCCTCCGACGAAGGCGTTCAATCTCAAGCTGCGCTTTGCGAAGAGCCGCGTGAACCGCGACGAGATCATCGACGCACTCGAAGCCATCATCAAAGATCTGCGCAAGGGAAACTAGTGTCGCGTCTCCGAAGTTCGTTTGCATTCGGCCGGCGATGCATCCCGGCTGGCGGCGTTGCTCGTCGCTCGCATATTCTCGATATGCGAGCTCCTCGCGCCTGGCCAGCCGGGCGCCTCGCCGCCCTCGGTGCGACAACGAACTTCGGAGACGCGACACTAGTGCGCGTCAACATTCGACACCGGCGCGCCAATCCTGGACAGCCGCCAGTGGCGCCGGCGAGGCGATCACGATGACGGACGATGTCGTTCAGGCGCTGAAGGCCGCGATGAAACAGACATTGCTGGTCGCCGGGGTCGGCCTCCTGCTGCTCGGTTCTGCGACGATGGGGCTGGCGATGGTGGATCCGGGCCGCCCGCCGGGTACCGCCCAGGGACTCGTCTGGCTCGGCGTCGGGGCGCTGCTGGTCGTGTTCAGTCGGCTGGCGCCTCCGCCGACCTCGTCTGTCTAAAAGGCGGCGGACAGACTGGTGAGTACCTGAACCCAGCCGTGATGGTGGGACCGCGAGAACAGAGTGGCGGGAATGGCCGCGCCGGTTGAGGGTGTCTGCGGCCAGTGAAGTTCGAGGCAGCGAACCCGTTCAGGGACCAGGCAACCGACCAGCGACTCCGAACTTCGGCCTCCGAAACCATTCTCCGACCAAAGAACTCCGCAACGAAGGGCTCTGCAACGAAGCTCCGCTAGAGCGTTTTTCGGTTCCGTGTCGTACGCCAGTCCCTGGTCCATGGTGCTTGGTCCATGGTCCGTCCTGGGTCCCTCGTTCGTGGTCCATCGTGGCATGCGCACCAAGGACCACGGGCCACGGACGGACCAAGAACGCAGGGACAAAGGACCAAGGACTTGACGGCTACGCCGAACTGAAAACTGCTCTCTAGAGTGTTTTCGCAATGCCGGTAGTGTCTGCCTTCAGGCGGACCGCCTACAGGTCCGGCTAAAGCCGGACACTACGTACTACGGCATTGTGAAAGCGCTGGTAGGTCCCGGTCTTGGGTCGCGCTTGGGTTCGAACGGTCCGACCGACGTGAACAAGCAACAGGGGCAGGTACGAAGGAGCCAGCAGCGCACCGGGGATCAAGGCTCCGCGTAAACCGGCCCGGACACAATCAGCCAAGAGGAAACGGCGCTCGATTGACACGAGGCGACGCTCGGGGAGGCCGGGCGTTAGGCGCTGTAGTTAACATAACATCCATTATCAGACTCTAGAGATATCGCTAAGAGATACCCCTTTGTGGAGGGTTATTGCAGGCGTGCCGCTCCCCGTTCCTTATGCCGTCCAGTGACGCGCTTCGAACTGCTCGTCGGGTACGGTCGCTTCGAGCGGATGGTGCTCGGGATGCGTCTCGCCCTCGGTCTGATTCGGCGCCGACACTTCGATGAAGAAGGCCACACGCGCGCCGGCCGATGAAGCCAGTTCGGCAAGCGGCAGCGCCGCCTCGAGGATCGTTCCGGCAGCGACCGCTGCGCCTCGTGTTGCTCGTTCGATCCAGCGGTCGCCCGTTTGGGCCCGATCCCAGAAGGTTCCGACGACCTCGCCGTGTGCTGTCCGCACCTCGAACCGGACACCGGCCGGCTCCAGGAACTTCAGCGAGAAGGTATAGCCATCGGCCAGCAGGTCGGCCATCGGGCGGTCGCTATCCAGCCGGACGAAAAGCCGCTCCGGCGTGCGCCCGAAGCCGAACCGCACGAGCGTCAGGATCGAACTTCGCCGGCTCGCCTGGTGCATGGCGCCGCCTCGATAGGTATCGTCGCGGATTTCGAGCGCGCCGGCGCCGAGCCATTCGAAGTAGCTCGTGTCCTCTCCGTCGAGCGTCGGGGTCAGCAGTGTCACCGGTGCGGTCTGGGCTGGCGGCGCGCCGAGGCTCGAGATGTTGCTGACGAACAGTTCGTCCGGGACAGGCTTCTGCAGCAGCCGGTACACGTTCCGCAGATGGCGCCGGAACAGATCATCGAATTCGAGATCCTGATCTGATGAGTGATCGTCGCCGTACCACCAGAACCAGTCGCTGCCTTCGGCGATGAACACCTCTTCACGGGCCGCCGCAAGCGCCGCCGGGTCAAGTCTGCCCTCGCGCGTCGCCGCCTCGAGCGCCTGGCGCGCGTCAGCCAGCTGGCTCCAGCCGCGCTGGTCGTCGGCGTGGCCGATCCAGATATAGAAGTTGGCGTCGATCCAGGATCCCGGAAAGATGCCGGTCAGCTCGCGACGGGGTGCGGCACACGCCTCGGCCATGGTGACGGTGCGCAAGTCCGGGTGGGTTGACAGCCGGCGATAGAGCGCACGCAGAAACGGCCGGCCTCCATGTTCGAAGTGCTCCCATGCGTTCTCCCCGTCCAGGATGATCGGGATGAGCGGCTCTACCCCGCCTTCACTGCCAGGGCGATTGCTGGCGCGGCGGCCGGCTTCGGCCAGGCGTCTGACGAAGTCGTCGGCGGCGGCCTCGGAATTCCAGCCGGCGTAGGAAAATCCGATGAGATCGGACAGGGTGTGATCGCGAAACACGCAGGTCAGCGCCGCTCCACCGATCTTGAGGGCGTAGGGTGTGTAGAGCCGCTCCGGTTCCTCGAGGTTCCCGTGGCTGTCGCGTGCCAGTGCGACCTCAAGGGTGCGGGCCAGAATCAACTCGTCGGTCGCCATCCAGGTGAAGCCGGCGTCGGCGACGAGAGGAACCATGGCATCCGATACCGAACCTTCGGACGGCCACAGTCCGGTAGGCCGCCGGCCGAACAACCGCTCGTGGCAGGCTGCGGCCCGTTCGAGTTGTTCGATGGCATCCTCGGGATGCACAAAGCGTTGACGAGGCATCGAAGAGTCGGGGTGGGTCCGCAGGTACACGCTGGTATCGCAGAGGAGCGGCAGAATCGGGTGGTAGAAGGGCGAGGTCGAAATCTCAATCTGGCCCCGGCCGGCAGCCTCGCGATACTCAGGGACGACCCTGTTCAGGAGCTCCAGCTCGAGCTGTCCCAGGAGCGCCTTGTCCTCTTCGGTGTAGTGACTCCCCTTTTCAACGAGGCTTCGGGTCCGCGAATCACCCTCGAGATAGAACGGATCCATCCAGACGAGCTTGTGCCAGACCTGAAGATCGCGGAGGTCGTCGACCGTGAAGCGGCGGGCGGCCGCGCGCTTGTCGGCCTCGGTCGGCAGTGACCCGCCGCGTCGCGCCAGGAGCTCGGAGTACCTGGGATACGGATCGATCATGCGCTGGCGTTGCGCGTGGAAGAAGTGGTCGAGGATGAATTCGACGTCAGAAGGTTGCAGATCGTCGGCCGGCTTGAGGCTCAGCTCCAGATACCGGTCGCGCGCACGACCGGCGGCAAATGCCTCGAGCTGCACGAGCAGCGAGGGCACCAGGTTGAACGTCACCTTCACGTCGGGAAACTCCCTCAAGAGCGCGACCATGCCGTAGTAGTCCTTGAGGGCATGCAGCCGGACCCACGGCAGGATGTGCTCCCCGGTGGCCAGGTCCTGGTAAAACGGCTGGTGCATGTGCCAGAGGATCGCGACCTTGGTCATCGGTGGTACTCTCTCGGCAGGACGGGCTGGACGCCCCTCCAGCCCATATGTTTCGAACCGTCGATCGCTACGTGATCCGGGAACTGCTCCTGCCGATGGGGTTGTCCCTGATCCTGCTGACGTTCGTCGTCACCATTCCGACGATCCTCCGGTACGCGGAGCCGCTGATCGTCAAGGGTATCGCGTGGTCGACATTCCTCCATGCCCTTGTGCTGCTCCTGCCTTCGTCGCTGAGCCTGACCATACCCATGTCGGTGCTGCTCGGGATTCTGATCGGCTTCGGCCGTCTGTCTGCCGATCGTGAGTTCGTGGCGCTGCAGGCGTGCGGTGTCAGCCCGTTTCGTCTGATCCGTCCCATCGCGTTCGTCGCCCTGGTGGCGACCGCGGCCACGGCGCACCAGATCATTGTCGCACTGCCTGACGCGAATCGGACATTTGTCGAAATCACCTTCAACGTGATCGCGAGCCGCGCGGAGAGCAACGTCAAGCCGCGGGTGTTCTACAGCGAGTTTCCGAATCGCACCATCTACGCCCGGGACGTGGTGCCGGGCGGCTGGCGCGACGTGTTTCTCGCCGACACCTCCCAGCCGAATCAGACGACCGTGTATTTCGCGAAAGCCGGCGGCCTGCTGGTAGACCGCGAGAAACAATCGGTCTCGTTGGAGCTCACCGGCGGGACGCGACACACGACGTCAACCGCGAAACCCGACGAGTATGAAGGCGCCGACTACGAGCGCGTCCTCATCCAACTGGATCCGAACACGGTCTTTCCGAACATCAAGCCGTCGAAGACGTCGAGAGAAATGAGCATTGCGGAACTGAAGGCGAGTATCGCGGCCGGCGCTGCGACGCACGATCCAGGGTACGTGCAGCGGTATGAGATCCAGCAGAAGTTCGCGATCCCGGTGGCGTGCATCGTCCTCGCCCTGATCGGTCTCGGGCTGGGGGCCAGCAACCGGAAAGACGGGCGGTTCGCGAGCTTTGTGCTGGGTTTCGGCGTGATTTTTCTCTACTACGTCGTGTTGTGGACCGTGCGCGCGGCCGCCTTCACCGGCCAGATTCCGGCGGGCCTGGGGGCGTGGGTTCCGAATCTGATCTTCGGCGCTGCCGGTGTCGCGCTTCTTCTCTGGCGCGCGCGTTCGGCCGACCAGCCGATACGAATCAGCATCCCCGCCTTCTGGCGTGGCGCCGGGAAGGAGGCCGCTCCGTCAGGCGAGGCTGCGGGTGGTGTCGCGACAGCCAGAAAACGGGCCGTGCTGGTCCTTCGCGTGCCGCAGCTGAATCTCCCCCGCCCTCCCCTGCTGGACTTGTACGTGTCGGGTCAGTACCTGCGGGTCTTTTTTCTTGGCCTCTTTGGATTGCTTGGCATCTTCTACATCTCGACCTTCATGGATCTGGCCGACAAGCTGTTCCGCGGCTCGGCGACGACGTCGATGATGCTGCGGTATTTCGTGTTCCAGACGCCGCAGTACATCTACTACATCATTCCGATGTCGGCTCTCGTGGCCACCCTGGTGACCGTCGGACTCATGACCAAGAACAGCGAGCTCGTGGTCATGCGTGCCTGTGGCATCAGTCTGTATCGCGCCGTGGCGCCGCTGCTCCTCTTTGGCGTCGCGGCGAGCGCGGTGCTGTTCGCCTTGCAGGAGCGCGTGATCGCGTACTCGAACCGGGAGGCCGACCGGTTGAATCGCCTCATCCGGGATCTGCCACCGGCGAGCTTTGGGGCGCTGGACCGGCGGTGGATGGTGGCCCTGAACGGCGACATCTATCACTACGACCTGTTCGACGCGAACAAGAACGAGTTCCAGCAGTTCGTCGTCTATCACCTCCATCCGGCTCGTTGGGATTTGCAGTCGATCACGCGCGCGAGCCACGTGGCGCTGACCCGCGCCGGCGCCGACGACGTGGCGGCGGGATGGACGGGATTCACCGGGTGGAACCGGGAGTTCTCGGACATCACGCAGGGCAAGGTCACGAAGACCGTCGTCAGGTATACGCCGTTTGCCGAGCAGGCACTGATGCTCGAGTCTCCCAGCTACTTCAAGACCGACGAGCCCGACGCGGCGCTGATGACGTACGGGCAGCTCAAGGAATACGTGGCGCAGCTGCGGGTCGGTGGCTACAACGTGATGCCGTACTTGGTGGCGTTGCAGCGGAAGGTAGCGTTTCCGTTCGTGACAGTCGTCATGACGCTCCTTGCCGTGCCGTTCGCGGCGACCACCGGTCGCCGCGGTGCGATGTACGGCATCGGCGCTGGCATCGTGCTCGCCATCACGTACTGGCTGATGTTGAGTGTGTGTGCGGCGATTGGAGCCGGCGGCCTGCTCTCGCCGGTGCTCGCTGCCTGGACGCCGAACATCCTGTTCGCGGCTGCCGCGGCGTATCTGATTCTTACAGTGAGAACGTAACGGCTTCAGGCTTCGGACTCTTGGCTTCAGGCCTGGAGCCCGGAGCCCGGAGCCTACTTCTGAAACACCGCCCTGCTTATCCAGAAGCGGCCTGCCGTGCCCGGCTTTGTGTTCGTGGTGTCCACGACGAACAGGATCTGGCTGACCTGATCCAGGAGGGGCGTTCCGGGATCGGTGCCGGCGCTGGGGACGAGGTCCTTGAATGAGACGGTGTGTTCCCGATTGATCGTGTCGAGGAACGCCGATCGTTGCCATCGCCGCAGCGCCCGGCCGGCTTCGAGCGTGCGCAGCTGCACCGAGATGCGCATGGGTCGTTCGGCTCGCGCCGTAAACGTCAGGCGATCGAAGTCGGCGACATTGATCGGCGCATGGCCAATCGGCGTTCCCCACACCAGCGCCGCCCATTGATTGCCGGCCGCCGAATCGCCGGCCAGCGCGTATCGGTACCGCAGCTCGGATCCGGTCAGCGTCTGCCCCACATCCACGCCGGCCGTCGACGAAGCGTCGCTCTCGAGATGCCAGCCGCTATCCGTCTTGCCGTCGAAGAGGGCGGTCTCCACGGTGACCGGGGCCGGCTGTGGCGCTTCGAGCGGCTGTGGAGCGCGAACATAGATAGGGTTGCCAAGCAGCCACGTCTTCGAGCGCTCGGGGTCGTTCGTGCGGATCTCGACGCGGTAGACCGCCGGTTCTTCCCCCGCGTCGATCGTGAACTGGTTCCGCGGTTCCACCGTCAACATCTCGGCGCCACGCCAGACGATCGTCGTGAATCCGGGCGGAGCATTGCTGCGCACGCGGAGCGACACCGGCCCGCCGACGCCGAGCTCGTCGCCCTGATGAGCGGTGCCCCGCTGGTTGGTCGCGGCAAACTCGAATGCAGGTGGCGATGCGACGCCATTGACGGCCATGTAGAGATGCCCTGCGCGGATCGCCCGCATCACGAGTGCGGCATCGGCGGCGGCATCGCCTGGCAATCTTGACAGGGGACGCTCCGGCGCCACATGGACCGACAGCATCCGAAACGACGCCTCGTAGTTCGGCAGCGGGATGGAGAACCGGTTGTCGCCCGGGTCGGTGTTTCGGAATTCCAGCTTGGCGTGCGCGTCGGCGCCCGCCACCCCAACGACCGGCCGTCGACTCGCCAACCGAGTCCAGTGGGCCATCGCGTCTTGGAACTCGGTGAGCAGACCGGCGAGCGTCTCCGCCGGCCTCATCGGATAGTGCAGCAGCCCTTCGAGCAGCCTGAACCGCGATCGCCAGCCCGACACCGCGTGGACGCGCCAGCTGGTATCAGGATTGATCCACTCGACGCCGTCGAACGGTGCCTCCCAATCGCTCCAGCGAAGCTCGGCCTTCGGCGAATCCGGATGCGCCGCGATGCCGAACCCGCCGAGCCGCCGCACATCATCCACGACGTCGCGCGGTTCTCCGGCGAGCGGATACGGCGACGCCGGCATGTCGAGCGCGATGTAGTGCCCGCCCGTGGTGCTGATCTCCACGCCATCGAGACACAGGACGCCGGACCGGTACACGGGCGCGTCGGGTATTCGAGTCGCGTCGCCATGATCGGTGAAGACGATGAATGCGACGCCGGCCCGCGCCGCCGCGGCGGCGATTTCGTCGGGCGTACTGCGACCGTCGGACCGGCTGGTGTGAATGTGGAGGATGCCGGAAACGGTCCCATCGGCGGAAGGCGACAGAGTCACGCGTCGCGGCGGGAGGGTCACACCCGCAAAAACGCAGATGGCGGCCACAAGGGCCGCCATCGCCAGCACGTAGCGCTTCATCTCACTTCATGAGTCACGTCATCAAAGCCCGGCATCCGACTTGAGGGCCGCGGCCTTGTCCGTTCGTTCCCATGTGAACTCCGGCTCAACGCGACCGAAGTGGCCGAACGCGGCGGTCTTCTTGTAGATCGGGCGGCGCAGGTTCAGCTCTTCGATGATGCCGCGAGGCGTCAGCTTGAAATGTGCACGGACGATCTCCGTGATCCTCTCCTCGGGGATGCGACCGGTGCCTTCAGTGTGGACCATGACTGAAACCGGATCCGCGACGCCAATGGCATAGGCGAGCTGCACGAGCGCCCGCTCCGCGATGCCGGCCGCGACGACGTTCTTGGCGATGTAGCGCGCCATGTAGCACGCCGAGCGGTCCACCTTCGTCGGATCCTTGCCCGAGAACGCGCCGCCGCCGTGGGGTGCGGCGCCACCGTACGTGTCCACGATGATCTTGCGGCCCGTCACCCCGGCATCGCCGTGGGGGCCGCCCACGACGAAACGGCCCGTCGGGTTCACGTAGATCTTCGTGTTCTTGTCCATCATCTCCGCGGGAATGACGCGATTGATGATCTTCTCCGTGATGTCCTCGCGCATCGTCTCGTTGGTGACGAGCGGGCTGTGCTGGCTGGAGACGACGACGGCGTCGACCCGCAGGGGCTTGGTGTCGTCGTATTCGATCGTCACCTGCGACTTGCCGTCGGGACGTAGATAGTCGAGCGTGCCGTCGCGACGCAGGCACGAGAGGCCTTTGACCAGCTTGTGCGCCAGCATGATCGGCAACGGCATGAGCTCGTCGGTTTCAGTGCAGGCGAACCCGAACATCAGCCCCTGGTCGCCTGCCCCGCCCGTGTCGACGCCCATCGCGATGTCGGGCGACTGCCGGTGGATCGTGGACAGCACGGCGCATGTCTCAGCATCGAAGCCGAACTTGCCGCGCGTGTAGCCCACTTCGGTGATGGTCGCACGCACGACCTGCTGGTAGTCGACCACCGCGTTGGTCGTGACCTCGCCCGCCACGATGGCCAGGCCGGTCGTGACGAGCGTCTCGCAGGCGACGCGGCTGACCGGGTCCTGCGCGAGGATGGCGTCGAGAATGGAGTCCGAGATCTGATCGGCGATTTTGTCCGGATGTCCTTCGGTGACCGATTCGGATGTAAAGAGGTGCCGCCCTTTACGGCTCATGCCGCTCTCCTTCAAAGGTCCGGCTAAAGCCGGACACGACTTTCGTGCTGTCGTAGTGCCCGCCTTCAGGCGGACCCAAAATAAAAGGTAAAAACGGCTAAGTCTAACAGAATCACGGCCGCGGATGAAATCGATCGTAGACGGTACGCAGACGCGCTTCGAGCACGTGCGTGTAGATTTGCGTCGTCGACAGGTCCGTGTGGCCTAGCATCATCTGGATCGCCCGCAGATCGGCGCCGCGCTCGAGCAGATGCGTCGCAAACGAATGTCGGACCACATGCGGGCTGAGCGAGCGCGGCAGGTTGGCGCGGTGGCCGTACCGTTTCAGAAGCTTCCAGAAGCCGACGCGGCTCATGGGCTTGCCCCGGACGTTCAAGAACAGCCGCGTTGACGCGCGCCCTTTGAGGAGCCTCGGGCGCGCGGTCTTCTGGTAGCGCTCGATCCACGTGATCGCCTGATCGCCGGTCGGAACCAGCCGCTCTTTGTTGCCCTTGCCGACGCAGGTCAGATAGCGCTCGCGAAGATGGAGATCCGCGGTCCGGACGCCGACGAGCTCGGACACCCGCATCCCCGTCGCGTACAGCAGCTCGATCATGGCGCGATCGCGGAGGCCGAGTGGTGTCGCGACATCCGGCTGTGCAATAAGCGCATCGACCTCCTCGAGCGACAGGAATTTTGGCAGCGCCGGCCACGCGCGCGGCGGCTGCAGGTCGTCTGCGGGACTGCTCGGCAGACGGCGGTCGAGGACGAGGAACCGGTAATATCCACGAATCGCGGCGACCGATCGCGCCACGGAGCGCGGTGAGAGGCCCCGGCTGATCTGCCGCCTGACGAATCGTTCGAGCGCCCGCCGGTCGAGCGCGTCTGGCGCCACGCCGAGCCCCGCTGCGTATTCTGCGAGCGCAGCCAGGTCCCGCCCGTAACTTTCGAGGGTGTGCGCGGCCAGCCGCCGCTCGACGCGCAGGTGGTCCAGAAAGGCGTCAATCACGGTCGTTGGTCATTAGTCATTAGTCGTTACACGTTCGTCAAGGGCTGGTGACCAACCAACGACCAACGACTAATGACCAACGACCAAAAACTATAGACTGTAGTAAGATTCGCGACTTGCTCGTGAGGTCCCCTCAGCATGCCTGTACGTTCGAAGTGGCAATCCCTTCCGACTGAAGCTATCAATCCGGCCACGCTGGCCATCGACAAGCAGTCATCCGCCGACATCGTCGAAGAGATGTTGACCGAGGATCGCAAGATGCTCGCGGCGGTCCAGCGTGAGAAGGATCGGATCGTGGTCGGCATTGATATCATCACGCAGTCACTCAAGAAGGGCGGCCGGATTATTTTTGTCGGAGCCGGGACCAGCGGCCGGCTGGGCGTCCTCGAGTCAGCGGAGATGCAGCCGACCTTCGGGACGAAACCCGAGCTCGTTCAGGCGATCATGGCGGGCGGCAAGGGCGCCATCATCAAGCCGAAGGAAGGCGTGGAGGACCACTACGAAGAAGGGGCGCGCGCCATCAACCGGCTGCGGCCGGTAAAGCACGATGTGGTGGTGGGCGTGTCGGCGAGCGGGATGACGCAGTTCGTGCTCGGCGCGCTGACGAGGGCGAGACGCGCCGGGTCCAAAATCATATTCGTCACGTGCGATCCACGCACCGAGCTGCAGACCTTCGTCGACCTGACGATTGCGCCGGCGGTCGGCCCTGAAGTGATTGCGGGGTCGACACGCCTCAAAGCCGGGACGGCGACCAAGCTCGTGTTGAACATGCTGACGACCGGGGCGATGGTCCGCACGGGCAAGACCTATGGCAATCTGATGGTCGACGTCCAGACAGGATCCGAGAAGCTGCGCGATCGCGCGCGGCGTATCATCGTCATCGTCACTGGACTGGACTACGACGAAGCCGACAAGCTGCTCAAGCGCGCGCAGTGGAACGTCAAAGCGGCGATCGTCATGCAGAAGTCCGGTTTGTCCCACGCGCAGGCTCTCACGCGGCTCCGCCGCGCGCATAACTTTGTCCGCGACGCCATCGGGGAGGACGCCGAGGCGCGGCTGAAAGAGCTGCTGGGCGCTGGGTGAACGCCCCTCGCGCATCTGGCGTGACGGTTGCCGCGCGGCTTGTCCTCGAGCAAGCGATTGCCGGGCGGATCTTTCCTGCAGCGAGTTTCGAGGTCGGCTCGTCCGCAGGTGTGCTCTGGAGTGACGCACTTGGCACGCTGACTTTCGACGCCGGCTCTTTGCCGGCTCGGCTCGACACGCCCTTCGACCTCGCTTCCCTCACGAAAGCCATCGTCACGACGAGCATTCTGATGGAGCTCGTGCGCACGATGCGAGTGAGGCTCGACGATTCCGTCTCTGAATTCTTCAACGAATGGCGCGGCGCCGATCGCGCGCGCGTGACGATTCGCGACCTGCTGGAACACACCTCGGGGCTCCCGGCGCGGCTCGTCGACGCCCCGCCACGGAGCCGCCGTGAGTTCGAGCACGACATCTGCCGAACGGCGCTTGAATACGAGCCGCGGACGCGGTCGATCTACAGCGATCTCGGTTTCATTCTGTTGGGATTTCTTGCGGTCGATCGCGGGGGAGCGTCGCTGCCGGAGTTGTTTGATCGAATCGCGGCACAAATCGGCCTGACGGCGGATCCCCTGACGTTTGATCTAAGGGGGAACTTGAGAGCCGGCGCCGCCCCGACGCAGCCGCTCGAAGACGATCCGCGCCGGGGCCGATTGCTCGCCGGCGAAGTTCACGACAACTACGCGGCCGCACTCGGCGGCAGCGCCGGTCATGCGGGATTGTTCGGAACGGTACCCGCCGTCGGCGCCTTCGCACGTCTCCTCCTGCGTGCCGCACGCGACGACAGCGGCCCCGCGCCGTTCTCTCCCGAACTCGTCGCCAGCTTCATGACGAAGAGCTCCGTCCCCGGGAGCTCACGCGCGCTCGGGTGGGACACGATGTTGCCAACCTCCTCGTGTGGGACGCAGATGTCGCCGAAAGCCGTCGGCCACGTGGGGTTTACGGGAACGTCCTTGTGGGTCGACCCGGGCCGGGATCGGTATTTCGTGCTCCTGACGAATCGGGCCTGCGGCGGCGGATCGCCGGAGGACATGCGGGCGGTCCGGCGCGCCTTCCACGATGCGCTGGGTGCACTATGAATTTGGTCATCTAGTCATCTGGTTATCTGGTCATTGATTTCAGGAGTGACCCAAATCATTGACTAGATGACCAGATAACCAGATGACCAGATTCAACGTCTTAACCCCTAACGACCGCGGCCGGGCGCGACAGGCGGGATTGGACCGCCCCCCGATCCTCCTCGGGTAGGTCCTCCAGGCCCTGGGCCCCCTGGGCCGCGGCCGTTCGGTCCGAGCGGACCTCCTGGCCCAAACGGACCGGCGGGCCCAAACGGGCCGCCGGGCCCTGGCGGGCCACCCCTTCCTGGCTGTGCACCGGGCCCTGGCGGGCCGCCTCGCCCTGCCGGCCCGCCCCGGCCACCCGGAACGGCGGCGCCGGGGCCGCCGCCGGCGCCTGGCGTAGCGGCGGGCGGCGCGTACACGAATCGCCACTCGTTGTAGTGCGAGGCACCGTTATAGATGCGAATCGACGCGGCTTTGCTCGCGCTCGTGACACCCACGATGCCGCCGGATGCGCCGGTGATTCCCGTGCTGCCGATACTAGGGAAGGCGGGCTGAGCACCGCGCGGGTCGGCGACCGGGCCGGCAGCGCCGCCGCGCCCGGCCTGCGTCGAGCCTGGCGTGCTGACGGCTGCCGCCGCGGCGGGAATCGGAACAAAGTCCTGGTTTGTAATGGGGTCCTTGTACTTCTTTCGGAGGAAGCGCTCCTGGGTCAAAACATCGAGTGTGGGCGGCGGTGTGTTGGCGTACTTGCGCTCGAAGAGCCCGATGGCGCGTGCGTATTGCTGACCCCGAAAGATCAGCTCCTGCTCCTTTTCCCGCTGCGCCATCTGCTTCCAGACCGGCATGGCGACCGTCATCATGATCGCCATGATGCTCATCGCCACCAGAAGCACCGCCATGGCGTAACCACGATCGCTCGCGTTTTTCGCCGTGGCCACGTCTGCGCACGACGTCACACCGGTGCGCAGACTCTCGTGGTCCGCTGTTGATTGACCTTGTAACTTCATGCGATTTAAGATGGTTAGCGCATTCATGATAACAGGTTTCCGTCGCCCGCTCCTGCTGGCCGCACTCGGCATGCTCGCCGTCACGACGATAGGCTGTCAGCGCGTGGCGCTGCTCGCGCCGGCGGGGTCGAGCATCACCCTGACCACGCTGCTGTCGACGCTTCCTTTGAGCGGGACGACGAATATCATCGCCCAAGTGATCGAACCCGCCGGGACGCCGCCGCAGCGCGGGACGCTCGTGACTTTTACGACGTCGCTCGGCACGATTGAGCCGGTCGAGGCCGAAACCGATCCTGGTGGGCGTGTGATGGTGACGTTCAAGGCCGGGACCCTGTCCGGGACGGCCACGGTTACTGCCCTTTCTGGTGGCGTGACGACAGGCGCGTTGGGCGCGATCAAGATAGCGATCGGGGCGGCGGGTGTCGCCGGCATCGCGGTGACAGCGCTTCCAGCCACGATCTCAACTGGAGGTCAGTCGACAATCACAGCGACGGCCAGCGACGCGGGCGGAAATCTCATCGCGGACGTGCCCGTGACGTTCAGCACCGACAGCGGTTCGGTCAATCCGTCAGTGGTCAACACAGATGCCAGCGGCAGGGCGAGCACAAAACTCACGACCAGCAAAACAGCGAAAGTGACGGCGACCGCGGGCGTCGCGTCCTCGACCATATCGGGCACGACGACCACGGCGGTTCCCCCGCCGTCTGCGACGGTTACAGTCACCGTGGAGCCACTGCCCGTCGCCGCGATTACGGCTTCCGCCAATCCGCAGGTGGGAATAGCGACGACATTTACTATTACCGCGACACCTGGCACGGGCAGCTCTGCGGCTATCCAAAATACCGCAGTTACGTTTGGAGACGGCACCGGCGCTTCTCTTGGGAGCGCGTCCGGCACCGGCCTCGCAGTGCAGCATGTCTACGATAGCCCCGGTCCCAAGACGGCGACTGTCAGCGTGATCGACACGAACGGCGGCCAGGCATCAGCTTCAACGGTCGTCGTCGTTGGCGGGTCGACTGCGGTCTCCGTGAATCTCACATCGACTCAGGCCGTTAACACTCCATCGCCCGGCTTTACAACGGTCACATTCACAGCGACTGTTTCACCATCCAGTGTTCAGGTGACTAATTACCGTTGGGAATTCGGCGACGGCACACCAGATCAGAACACTTCGGGAAACCAGGTGTCGCACCCGTATGCGACAGGATCCGGTGCCAAAGTTGTGAGAGTGACGGTGACAACTACCGTATCGGGCCAAACCGGGACGTCGACGACGACAATCATTCCGTAGATCGTGCAGCCCCTCGAGACACTTTGGTTCGTGGGCCTGATTCGATTCGCGCGCGTGGCTGCGCTCCGTTACCACTCCGCGTATTTGCTGCCGTCGATGGCGGTCCCATCGGACCCGCTCTTCACGTCGTAGATTCCAGGAGTGGCGGTGGGATTATTGGGATCGGGGTCTGACGGAACCGTCTGCCACGTGTCGGCGGCGTTCGTGAAGGGGTCGACGGGGACCTTCCGGATATATCCGTCAGTGACGAGCGAGTCGAGCGTCCCGGGATACTGCCCTTTGTCGGCGTAGTACTGATCGATCGCGTCCCGCAGATCGAACAAATCCGTCTTCAACACCGCCTCGCGCGCGTGCACGACGCCCTGCCGGTACTGCGCCATCCCCATGGTAGCCAGGATGGAGATGAGGGCGAGGACAACGAGGAGCTCGATGATCGTGAATCCGGACGGGGAACGGTCAATTGGGTAATCGGGTAATCGGGTAATCGGATAATTGAAGAGACGATTGAAGACACGAAGGGCACGAGTCGTGCGCAGTCGCCGTTTCAATCCAGTCTGCCTATCCACCATCAGCCAATCCACCGCATTCAATTCACCAATCAATTACCCAATTACCAGATTACCCAATTACCCAATTCACCAGTCTTTGTATTTGGTCCCGTCCAGCGCCGTTCCTTCGAACTTCGTGTAGACGTCGAACACATTCTGTCCGCCCCACCGTGTGGCGTCCGGATCGTCCTGGTACGAACGCATCCCCCACTCGGTGTCGTGCGTCATGGGATCCACCGGGACACGCCGCAGAAACTTGAGCTTGCGCGCGGCCTGATCGTTCGCCGCGGTCACCCCTTCGACAAGCGTCTCGAGATCGGGCGGATAGCCCATGCCGTCCGGCTTCAGGTCGAGCGGGCTGATCTGCATGGTGTCGGCGGCGTCCTTGAACTTGTCGATGGCCGTGCGGATTTCCCGCAGATCGCGCCGCAGCTCGGCCTCGCGCTGGCGGGTCGACGTGACGCGCACGAGCGGCATGATGGCCGATGCCAGAATCAGAATGATCGTGGCGACGACGAGCAGCTCTATGAACGTGTATCCGTCGTCGGTCCTTAGTCCTTGGGCCTTGGTCCTTGGTCCGTTCTTAGTCCTTAGTCCGTCCTTGGTCCTCGGTCCGTGGTGTGCACCAGGCGCCAAGGCCCAGGGACGACTAAGGACCAGGGACGGACCAAGCACGAAGGACCAGGGACCAGGGACCATCGAGGCACCGTTACTGCACGATGACCGTGACCGGCTGGAACTGCAGCCCCATGGCAGCGCCTCCAGGGCCGGTTGCCGCGCCGCTCGTCGTGAGCGCGGTCGTGCCCGGCGCAATCGCGTCAAAGAGCACGGCGGCGAGAAGCCCGGTGCCCGATGCGCCTGTCGAGTCCCCCGACCGCGTGAGCGTGATGTCGACCCGTCCCGCGTTGACCTGCTGGGTGAAGACGACGTCGATGCCCCCGGTTCGCATGAAGCTGCCCTGCTGCACGGACCGGATGCGGAGCTTCGTGGGGTCGTACACCAGCGTCAACGAGACCGTCGACAGGCCCAGCGCGTTCGTCACTGATATTGGAACAGTGTACGGGCCGCCGCCGACACGCATCGTGGGAGACGGAGAGATGATGATCTGCGCCTGGCCGAGGCCGGGCGATGTGGTCGAGGTTCCGGCTGCCGGCGCGGGCGGCCCTGGAGGTGGCGTTGCCTGCGGCGCTGGAGACGGCGCCGCAGGATTGGTGGCGGGCGCACCCGGCGCCGGGACGGCTGGCGCCGGGACGACCACAACGGTGCCTGGGACCGGAGTCGAGCCAGGCGGAGCCGACAGCTGGACGCCGCCGGGCCCCGTGAGAGTACCCGGCGCAGCCCCCCCGGGTGCTGCCGCTCCAGGCGTGGGCGCAGGTGCCGGCGGTGGCGTCGGTTCCGGTTCCGGCGCGGCGATGAGCGGCGGCGGTCCACCGAGGCCCAGGTTCTGCTGCGAGCCGATGTAGATCGGCCGCAGGTCTGATTCGGTCAGTTCCTGCGTGCGGACGATGTGGGGCGTCAGCAGCATGATGATCTCGGTCTGATCGCTCGTGATGTCGTTGCCCGAGAAGATCTGCTTGAAAAACGGCAGATGAATCGCGCCCGGGAATCCCTGGACGGTATTCGAGTCTCGCTGCTGTATCAGGCCTGCGAGCAGGTTGGACTCGCCATCGCGCAGGCGCAGCCGTGTCGTGACCGTGCGCTGCACGAATGTGGGTACCGTCACGCCCGCAACAGATTTGTCCGGGCCGAGCGCGCTGTTGTCCAGGACCAAGTCGAGGATAATCTCGCCGTCGAGCGAGACGCGCGGCGTCATGTCGATGTTGACGCCGACGTCCTGATATGTGTACGAGCTCAGCGGGTTGACGCCCGCACCGCCGGTGGCAATCGGCGTATAACTGGTCGAGACCACGGGAATCTTCTGACCGAGCTTCAGCGTCAGCTTGGAGCCCTCTGCGCCCCGCAGCTGCGGCTTCGCGATGACTTTGGTGTGGTTGTCGGCCTCGAGAAACCGCACGATCGCGGTCGGCACGGCGAGATAGAAATCGGCGGTGCTCACGCCTCGCGTGATCGTGTTCAGATTGAACGGCGGCGGCGAGGTGACGGCGCTCGGCGCTGTCCCTTGTCCCGCGGATGCGGTCGTTGTCGTTCCCGTTCCCGTTCCGGGGCCGGTCACTGTGCCCTGCTGCGTCGAGACCGTGACCCCGCCTGGTGCCACTACGGGCGAAAAGATCGTCCCGACGGCGTACTCGCTCAGATTCAGGCCGTAGCTTTTCGTCCGGGTGCGATCGACCTCGAGGATCTCGACGTCGACGATGATCTCGGCGCGCGGCTTGTCGTTCTGCTCGATGATCTTCTCGACGATCTGCATCATGGGGCCGGTGGAGCGCACGGTGATCGTGTTGGCGATCTTGTTGGGCGCAATCATCGGCTGAACGGCGATGCCGGCAATTCGAATGAGCTGGCTCACGGTTTGTGCAAGCTCGGTGGGATCGGCGTTCGAGATATAGAACGTGCGGATGACCTGCTCGTCGTAGATCTGGTGCTTGGGGGTCGTGTCCGGAAACACGAAGATGGATTGCGGATTCACGACTTTGTACGACAGCTGCCCAATCGTCATGATCTGATTGAGCGCCTGCTCGAGCGTGACCCCGTCGAGTTGGACGGAAATCGCGCGGCCGTCGACCACATCACGGTCGTAGGTGATGTTGATGCCCGTCAGATTGGCGATGAAGCCGAGCACCTCTCTGACCTGGGCATTGGGGAACTGGACTCTCAACGGGTCGCGCGACGCAGGATTGAGCGCCGGTTCGGCCGATGCCGCGCGCGCCTGCGCACGGAGTGCCTCAATGGCGGGCCGCGGCCGGGACGCCTCGATACGAGCGCGGATCGTCTGCTCGAGGCTGGCTACCTTCACGATGACGGTCCGGTTGCTCGGGTCGTACTCCGACGCCAGGCGGTACTCGCCGAGGGCCGCTTCCAGCTGATCGCGATCTTCGAACTCCTTTGCGCGCTCGAGATGCGCCCGGGACGCGGCGACCATCGTGCGCTGCAGCGCGATCGCGTAGTTCGGGTTCCTCGGATCGGCCTGCACCGCCCTGCGGTACGCCGCGACGGCTTCGTCGAGATTCCCGGCCTGCGATGCCTTCTCGCCCTGCCGGAACGCGCTGCCGGCCGCGCACCCGCTGGCAAGAATGCCGAAGGCCAGGAGAATCCCGACTGCTCTCAACCGTCTCGTCACAAGTGTCCTCAAATCTGCCATCCGCAATGAATCAGCAATCTGCAATCCGCAATCTGCAATCTGCAATTTCACGATCCGGTGAGGCGAATCGTCTGCCGCCCGCGGCCGTCCAGATAGGTCATCTCAATGGACTCCACACCGATCTTCACGATGCGATACTGCCCCGCCACGATGTCGCCCTCCCGGCCGTGAAACGAACGCCCGGTCGAATCGACGAGCGCCGCGATCGGTTTTGACTGCGGCGCCTCGACAATTCCGATGAACTTGAGCGGAATCGGTGGCGGCGGCGCTGGCCCAGCGGGCACGCTCGGGACATTCCGCACGACCGGCGGCGGCGGCGTCGTCCGCGGCGGCGCCGGGGGGGGCGCTGCCGGTTTGAACCGGAACAGATTGCGTTCCCCAGAGATTGGTATCGGCCGTTCGTCGTCGAGCGCGCGAAGATGCACGTCGGGCGCGGTCGCCTGAGCCGCCGGGCCACGGGCTGATCTCGCCGTCCTGGCTCTTCCGTTAGACGATGAATTGGAGGCGGTGGACGTCCCTGACGGCGCTCCCAGGGACGTCACTGCACGGTACAGCACAACCGCCAGCACCACAAGGACCGCACCGAGGGCAATCCGGCGCTGGCGCTCAGTTGCCATTCAGCCCCGTCCGGTAATACGCCGACAGCTCGAGCGACAGCGCGAGCGGCTGGTTGGGGTCGTTCTGCGCAAGCGTCACGTCATCGATGATCACGAAGGCCGGCGTCGTTTCGAGCTCGTAGATAAACTGGCGGACATTTTCGTAATCGCCCTCCAGCACCATGCTGATGCGCAACCGGCTGATTCGCTGATTCTTGACCACCTCGATCTCGGTGCGACTGGCGTCATATTTGACGTTGGCCTTTCGCGCGAGCGCAGGGAGCGCGGCGTAGGTCATCCGTCGCGCCGCGGACAAATCGGCCGGGAGGACTTTGCCGTAGAACGTCGCCAGTTCCTGCTCGGCCAGCGTCGTGCCCGCGACGAGCGCGCGCGCGGCGTCGCGATCGGCTTCAGCCGCCTTGACGCTCGTGGCTGCCACCTGCGCGCGATCCGCCGCCGTCGCCGATCGCACGCCAAGCGGGCGCACCACGAGCGCATAGACGGCGATGTTCGCCAGCAGGGCGACAAAGAGCGGCACGAGGATTGGCCGCTTCTCGCGAAGAATCCGCTGCAGAAGCGTCATGGCTTTCGCGCCTCGGCGGCGGGTGCTGCCGGCCGCGGCATGTATTTGCCTTCGAGCGTCGCTTCGAGCATCCCGTCAGTGTTGAAATGCTCTTCAACGGACAGAAGGTTGGTGAAAGACCCCGTGCCTTCGAGGTTACGGATCAGCTCATCGACATCGTCGACCGAGCGGGCGGCGACGTTGATCGTGAGCACGAGGCCGCCTTTCTCATCAAGCGTGGGCTTGACGGCCATGATCCGGACGTTGTCGGGAAAGGTCGTCTCGAACTGATTGAACAGATCGGTCCACGAGAAGGTGCGGCGGTCGATCAGCTCGTTGGCCTGACGCGCCTCGGTCGACGCGAGCTCGACCTGCTGCAGGTCCACGCTGCCGCGTAGACGCAAGGCTTCCTCGCGAAGATCCGCCGCTCGCGCCTCGTCGCGCGAGGCCTGGCCGGCCAGCTCCGTGTCGGTCTGCGAATAGCGAATCACGCGGACGATGTTGAGGAATGTCGCGACCGCCACGATGAAGGCCAGCACGAGCAGCCAGAGCTGCACCGCGCGCTCGTTGTAGAAGGGCCGCGTCGAGAGGTTGCTGCGGATCACGCGGCGTGTTCTCCAGGCTCCCGAGGCTCCCCGCGCAGAAGGACGCCCACCAGCGGCGCGAGGGTGTCCAGAAACGCCGGCCCTGCCGAGATCCGATCGGTCAGCGTCACTGCCGCGCGCGGGTCGACCATGTCGACCGTCGCGGCGAGGCGGTCCTGGAGGCTGCGGCGTACCAGTTCGACTTCGCCCGCATGACGAGCGCCACCGCCGCCAGCGCCCGCCAGAAAGACGCGCGCGAAGCCGCCGCCACTCAGCCGATCTTCGTAGTACATCGCAGTTTGATGAACCAGATCGGCCAGCGTGCCGTCGGTCTCCGCCGCGCGGTTACGGAAGAAGATCACGTGGGGTCCCCTCAGGATCGCCAGCGTGACGTAGTCCGGCGCGACGTTCACCAGCAGCCAGTCATCGTCGGGCGCTGCGGTCTCTGACTTGGTCCGGCTTGAAGCGGACCCCACATCCGACGGGGTGTGCGCTGCGAGGACCGCGTTGATCACGTTGAACGTCGCGAGGTCGACGATCCCTGCGTGGGCGCCTTCGGCGGCGGCGAGCTGCTCGTATTCGACGATCACCTCGCGCCGCGCCAGGGAGACGACAAATTCCTGTCCTTCTGGCGTCTGCTGCCCGGGGACGTAGCTGATCTGGGCCTCATCGATCGGAAACGGTGCCGCCTTGCGGACCTGCCAGCGAACGAGCTCGTCGAGATCCTCGGCGCGCTCCGCCACCCGCTCGAACCTGATCAGGGAGACCTTCGCGACCGGATCCGGCACGACGAGGGCGATGCGCCGGGGCCGTCCGAGGTGTTCGAGCACCCGCCCGAGGGCGCCCGACACCGCGGCACGATCGACGACGTTGGCGGCGGTCAGCGACGACACAAGCGCGCCGTCGGGCAGCGCCTCGAGGGCGTGAGCCGTGATGGCCGGCTGCCCGCCCCGGAACTCGAGACTCGCCCCGGACACGCGTGTGGCTGCGATCTCAATGGCGGTGGTTGGCCCCGACGTGTCTCTGAAGGATGAGAAGACTGTCATTCGACGAAGGTCACCTTGTTGATTTCCCGCAGCGTGGTGATGCCGAGCATGACGCGCTCAACGGCCGACTCGCGGAGGAAGCGCATGCCTTCTTCGCGCGCGGCTTTCTTGATTTCCGATGTCGGCCGTTTCTCGAGAATCATCTCCCGGATGGCGTCGCTCAGGTCAAGAAGTTCGCAGATGGCGGTCCGGCCCATATAGCCGGTCCCGCCGCACTCGATGCAGCCGATGCCTTCGTAAAATGGGTGTGTCTTCTCGAGCGAGGGATCGAGACCCGACTCCTCGAGGAACGCGCGCGACACCTTCGCCGGACGTTTGCAGTGGTGGCAGATGTTGCGAACCAGCCGTTGCGCCAGCACGCAGTTGAGCGCCGACACGAACTGATAGGCCTCGACGCCCATGTTGAGAAAGCGGCCCAGCACGTCGAGCACGTTGTTCGCGTGGACGGTCGTGAACACCAGGTGACCCGTGAGCGCGGAGTTGATCGCGATCTGCGCCGTCTCTGCGTCGCGGATTTCGCCCACCATGATCTTGTCCGGATCGTGCCGAAGAATCGACCGGAGGCCCCGCGCGAACGTGAGCCCCTTTTTTTCGTTGATCGGGATCTGCGTGATGCCCTTGAGCTGATACTCGACCGGATCTTCGATGGTGATGATCTTGTCCTCGGCCGATCGGATCTCCGACAGCGCCGCGTACAGCGTCGTCGTTTTGCCGCTGCCGGTCGGTCCAGTGACGAGCACCATGCCGTACGGCTCGGCGATGTACTTGCGGAACCGTTTGAGCTCGGCGTCCGGGAATCCGAGGATGTCGAGGCGCAGCTCGGTGAACTGTTCGCTGATCGACTCCTTGTCGAGGATGCGGATGACCGCGTCCTCGCCGTGCACGCTTGGCATGATCGACACGCGGAAGTCGATCGTTTTGCCCGGCATTTTCAGCCTGAAACGGCCATCCTGTGGAACGCGTTTCTCGGCGATGTCGAGCTCGGCCATGACCTTGATACGCGAAATGATGGGGCTGTGAAACTGCTTGGCGATCGGCCGCATCGCCGGCTGCAGGACGCCGTCGATCCGGTATTTCACGTGCACGGCGTCGTCCTGCGTTTCGATATGGATGTCGCTCGCCCGTCGCTGGATGGCCGTGTAGATCGTCGAGTCGACGAGCTTGATGACCGGGTTGATGTCGCTCGTCAGCCGCTCGACCGTCAGGTTGTCGTCCCCGGAGTCGTCGTCCTTGAGGAGTTGGAGATGAAAGGTCTCGGTCGCCTCTTCGAGGACCCGTTGCGAGCTTTCGCTCTTCTTGAGGATCGATTCGATGGCAGAACGCGGGCCCACGGCGACTTTGATCGGGGTCGACAGCACGACCGCCAGCTCGTCGATCATCGGCAAATCGGTCGGATCGGAAACCACGATCTCCAGCGTCTTGCCCATGCGCCGCAACGGGACGAACCCGTACCGGAGCATCAGGTCGGCGGGTATCGACCGGAACAGTTCCTGATCGATGTGGAACGTGTCCATGTCCACGAACTCGATCCGGTACCGCTCGGCCAGCCGGCGGGCGTGATCGATCTCGACACCGCGATCGACCTCGCTGACCTGCGCGAGTTCCGGCGATTCAGTGTGAAAATCGGTCGCTTTGGCGTCCACTCTGTCCTCGTGGCGCAGGTCTTTAGACCTGCCCGTGTGGGCAGGACTAAAGTCCTGCGCTACTGTGATAGCACCGCGCTCAACTGGAATAGCGGCATGTACAACGCGAAGAGCAGACTCGCGATCACGATGCCCATCATCGTGAGCAGCACCGGCTCGACCAGCGTGACGAACCGCTCCATGTACGTGGCGAGTTCCTCGTCGAAGAAGTCGGCCGCGGTATTGAGCATCTCCTGAAGTGCGCCGGTCGCCTCGCCGACTTCAGCCATCTTCACCGCGACGTCAGGAAACGTCTTGCGCGCGTCGAGCGCTGCGGCGAACGATTCGCCCTCGCGCACGCGCGCGGCGACGATGTCGAGCTGCCCCGCCATGTACCGGTTGCCCACCGATCGGGCCGCGATGTCGAGCGCATTGACAAGCGGCAGGCCGCCGCCGAGCAGCGTGGCGAGCGTTCTCGCCATCTGTGAGGTCGCAAATTTTCGGGCCATTGGCCCGACGCCTGGAATCCTGAGAATCAGGCGATCGATGCGGGCCTGCTGTCCCGCCTGCCGGAGCCAGAGCATCACCCCCGCCACGCTCAGCACGACGGCACCGGCGACCAGGAGGAACTGTTCGCGCACGAACGCCGAGATCTTCATGATGACCCGCGTGGCGAGCGGCAGTTGCGCCCCGAAGCCGGCGTAGAAGTCCGCGAACGCGGGCACCACCAGGAGGACGATGATCGACAGGAGCACGAGCGCCAGCGAAATCAGCATCGCCGGATACACCAGGGCCGAGACGATCTTCCGCTTGAGTGTCGCGATGACCTTCGCGTACTCGATATATCGGCGCAGAACGGCGTCGAGATTACCGCTCCGCTCGCCCGCGAGCAGCGACGCTGTATACACGCGGGGAAAGAGGTCGCCCTGCTCGGCAAACGCGTCGGAGAGCGCGGTTCCGGACTTGACCCGGTCGTACACGTCGTCGAGGACGGCGCGGAAGACCGGCGAGGTCACGCGCCGCTTGAGCAGATCGAGCGACTGAACGAGGGGCAGGCCGGCCTTGAGCAGCGTCGCGAGTTCCTGGTTGAAGATCAGAAATTCCCGGGTGTGGATCGAACGCGCCTGCGGCAGCCGCAGCGAGACGCCGGCGATGGCGCCCTTCGGCTGCATCGAGAGGACGTACAAGCCCTTCTCTTCCAGCTCGTGGCGAAGCTTCGCCTCGGTCTCGGCGACGTACACGCCTTCGATGATTTCGCCGTTGGGCGAGGCGATACGGCAGCGAAATTCCACGCTCAACGGATGGTCTGTAGGGACACGGTTGGTATCAAATTATACCAAGCGCCCGAACTCCTTTGAACGATTAGACCGCGAAATGGTGCCGGTGGTTCGAACCTAGGAGCGTCCGATGATTTGCAAAATGCGTGTGACGTAGTTGCGCGTTTCTGCGTAGGGCGGAATCCCGCCGAACCGCTCGACGGCGGCGCCGCCGGCGTTGTATGCGGCCAGGGCCAGCGCCGGGGGGAACCGCGCCAGCAGCGACTTGAGGTGCTTGATCCCGCCTTCGATGTTCGCGGCCGGATCGTAGGGATTGGCGACCGCATACTGTCGGGCTGTCGCGGGCATGAGCTGCATCAAACCGATCGCGCCCTTCGGCGATCGGGCACGCAGCCGGTACCCCGATTCCACCTCGATCACGGCCCGGACCAGGCGCGCATCCACGCCCTCTCTGGCGGATACGCGATCGATGACCGCTTCGAGATCCGCATGAAGCCGTCGTACCGGCCCGGGACGCCCTGAGCTCGCCGGAGGGCTGACCTGCTTGGCCGGTTCCGCAGTCGGCTCCGGATACGGCGCTTCGTCAGGCGCAATCCGAACGATGATGGCCGGTTCGCAGACCACTTCCCCACCACCACGCAGCGTCAGCACAAGCGAGTCGCCGTTGCTGCGGTGGCTCTTCACATTGAGACTGCGGCCGCTCGTGAAGTAGACGAGCTCGGCGCGAGCGGGCGCCGCAGCACCGAGTAAACTCAGCGCGATAAGAATGTATTTTGTGTGCAAGAGCTTCGTATTATATCAGGAATTCGAGGCGGAGATCGCTGCGCGCGAACGTGTGCCGTATATGCCGGATATCGATCGACACCGTTCTCGGGTGCGACGACGATGCGCTCGCTCGTCAGGAACGTCAGCTTGTAGCTGAGCCAATAGTCCGCGAAGGCCGCACGTACGCCGTTCCGATCGAGGCAATCGATGATCGCCGCCGACTGCACGTCGGGCCCGAGCTGCCGGTACCACGCGCCTTGCTCCAGCCCGAAGAGCGTGAGGATCATCGCCAGAGACACCGCGCCTGCGACGCGGCTCCAACGGAACATGCGCCACACTCCGAGCGCCAGTACAACGGCCAGTGCACCGGACATCGGCATCAGATAGCGATACGATTGGGCGTCGACGAATGCCCCGCTCAAGAGAGCGACGAGCGGTGTCACAACGAGGAGGAAATGAAACAGCGGCGTGAATGGCCGCTCCCTGAGCGCCACAAACGACGCGACGATCGCGAACACGGGCGGCAGGCCAAGCCACACAGGCAGACGCAGCCAGCCGGTCGACGGACTTCTCAAGCCAGCAACAATGGGCAGGATCTGACCCACGAGCGGCGAGACGGCGGCGGAAATGCCCGCGAGATCCGTACGTGGGATGGGTGGCGAGGCGCCGCCGGCGGCCAGCGCTGGTGCATAGCCCACGGCGAAGGCCAGCGCCGCCGCATAGACGAGCGACGATACCGGGCTGCTCTGGCGCGCGGCCAGCGCGAAAATACGCGTCACCCCAACGATGATCAGCAGTCCGACGGCGATGTTCCAGAGCTTCTGAGGATGGTGCACGCCGATGCGGAACCCCAGCGGCGCCAGGTCGAATCCGCCCGTCAGAAATGCGGTGGCACCGAGCACGGCATACGCGAAGGCGACGGCAGCGATGAAGGCGGTCAGCATCCGCAGCCACGCGGGCGTCTCACGCGCGGCGACCACGGACTCCAGAATCTTGCGGCGCTGTGGAAGCGAGTGAAGGATGGCCAACCCCAAGGCGATCCAGTAGTAAATGATGTACTGGTGCACCCACAGGCCGAAGCCGGCGGCCGCACACGCCGTCATGAACGCCGCTCGTGATCCAGTTCGCCGCCAGACGTCGATGCCCAGACAGATCACCGTGCCTGCCAGCATCGTCATCACGACTTCCGCGTTCGCGCTCAGGCTCCACAGTACCAGCGACGGCGGACAGAGAATCAGGAACGCCGTCGCCATCCACGCAATCCCGCGCGAAAACAACCGCTCCACGAGCACGTACTGAAGGCAGACGAACAAGGCGAAGCATGCGAGCGTGACGCTCTTGAGTGCGACCACACTCGGGCCGGTGACCGCGAACACCGCCGCCGCGAGGTACACCTCCGGAACGCCCTTGTAGTTCTGTCCCCAGAGAAACGCTGGATGCTCGCCCTGAAGCACGTGGCTGGCCATCAGCCCTTCGACCGCTTCGTCGGAGTCGAAGAAGCGATCGCCGTGGAGGAGAAACGGCGCCCGGCCGACGATGACGAGCGCCGCGATCAGAAGAAGCTGTAGAAGCCGGCGGGCGTTATCCGACCGGCTGGATGAACGCATGGAACACGCGGACGCCCAGCTCGCGCGGATCCTTGCTGGCCCCGCCGGTGATTTGCGCGGGGACGAAGGTCTTGTCGACGGTGACCTGGACCTCGGCCATCTCGGCGGCGCCCATCTGATCCGCTTTGATCTGAACTCGCCGAAGGACCTGCTTCTGG
Organism: uncultured Acidobacteriota bacterium; assembly: GCA_963789965.1. Taxonomy (GTDB): domain Bacteria; phylum Acidobacteriota; class Vicinamibacteria; order Vicinamibacterales; family CAVVIG01; genus DATLLJ01. The sequence goes on along the minus strand of CAWBMO010000007.1, from coordinate 63,480 downwards.
GGCGTCAGCTCGAACTGGTCCAGGACGATGCCACTGAGGGTCACGGTCACCTTCTGGGTTTCGTTGAAAACGCCGCCCGGGTTATCGACGTCGAGGTAAAACGTCGCGTCCTTCTTCGGGTTCTTGAACGCCAGCGTCGCCTGCTTCTTGGTCCACTGCCACTCGACCGATGGGTTGTGCTCGGCGACCTCAGCCGGATGCCAGCCGTCCTTGAACACTGTGAAGACATTCTCGCTCTGGGGCTGCAGCTGCAGCTTCGCCGCCTTGTACGCGCGCTGCCCGGCGTCTTCGCCATCGAGTGTCAGTCGCGTCTGGGTTTTCGGCGAATACAGACCGATCTGCAAGCCGGCTTCCCCGACATACGGATAGATCGGCACGAACACCGTGCGCGTGTATTCGACAGTCTGGCCGGGCTTCCACTCGGTCGTCGGCATCGGCGGATCGTGATCGTCGGTCCACATCAGTTCGTCGTCGGCATCGACGACATGCAGCATGACGCGGTAGTTCTCGTCGAACTTCGCGTCGTTCGCCACGACAAACTTGTAGGTGATGTCGATCGGACTGCCAAGCGGCGCCGTCGTGCGACTGACGGCGACCGAGGCTTTCGCGACCGGCGGCGTCGGCGGCTCCTTGCTGCTGCAGGCAGCCAGCGACATTCCCGCCACGACAAGCGCCGTCGCGGAAACCCAACGAGATTTGCAGCGGAAGGAAGTAGTCATGGCGGTTTCAGAAACGGAGCGGTTGATCCGTCGGCGTGATGATAGTTCAGTTGCCGCATCTCCCGCAATCTGTTAGAGTTCCGCGCGAACACCCCCCGACACACATGAGCACACACACGAATGTCGTCTGAAGCGCTGGGATTGGTGGAGACAAAGGGACTCATCGGTTCGATCGAGGCGGCCGATGCGATGGTGAAAGCCGCCAATGTCACGCTGATCGGCAAGGAGTACATCGGTGCGGGGTACGTCACAGTCATGGTGCGAGGCGATGTCGGTGCCGTCAAAGCTGCCACTGACGCCGGCGCCGCCGCCGCGCGACGCGTCGGCGAGCTCGTGTCGGTCCACGTGATCCCGAGGCCGCACAGCGAAGTCGAAAAAATACTGCCCAAGGGACCATAAGACCCAGACACCACCACACAAAAAACGCCACCACGGAGGACACGGAAGGGAAACATAACAAACAGAGGACACGGCAACCAACTATATGAATCCGTGACCTCCCGTTCACCTCCGTGCCCTCCGTGGTAGAGCTTTCCACAATGGCAGACTCGCCCGCTCCGCAAACCGATCGCGATCTCAATTCCATCGCCGAAGCGCGCGCCATGGCGCGCCGCGCCAAACAGGCGTGGCTCGAGCTGGCGGAATTCAGCCAGGAGCGAATCGACGCGATCGTCGACGCGATGGCCGAGGCCGCAACCGCCCAGGCCGAGGCGTTTGCACGGCTGGCGGTCGACGAAACGGGCTACGGCCTCGTCGCGGACAAGATCCAGAAGAACCTCTTTTGTTCGCAGAAGGTCTACCAGTTCATCCGCCCGATGAAAACGGTCGGTGTGGTGGCGCGCGACGACGACAAGCGCGTGATCGAAATCGCCGAGCCGTTCGGCGTCGTCGCCGCCGTCGTCCCGTCGACCAACCCCACCTCGACCGCGATCTACAAGATTCTGATTGCCATCAAGGCGAGATGCGCCATCGTCCTCAGTCCGCACCCGGCGGCGGTGAAGTGCATCACGCGCGTCGCCGAAGTGATGGATGAGGCGGCCCGGCGCGCCGGGGCTCCAGCGGGCGCCATCAATTGGATGACGACGGTCACACTCGAAGGGACCAATGAGCTGATGAAGCACCGCGATGTCGCTGTCATTCTGGCGACGGGCGGAATGGGTCTCGTGCGCGCGGCATACAGTGCGGGCAAGCCGGCTTACGGCGTGGGGCCGGGCAATGCGCCGGCGTACATCGAGCGCACGGCGAACGTGAAGAAGGCCGTCAGCGACATCATCACCGGCAAGACGTTCGACAATGGCGTCCTCTGCTCATCGGAAAACTCCGTCGTTGTCGACCAGCCGATTGCCGAAGACGTCAAGCGTGAGTTCCAGGGGCAGGGTGGCTACTTCATGAACGGGTCGGAGATGGACGCGCTGGCGCGCGTGCTCGTGACGCCGCAGCGGCTGCCGAACCCTGCGCTGGTCGGCAAGACCGCCACGTTCATCGCGGAACAGTGCGGGATCAAGGCGCCGCCGGGGACGCGGGTGCTCATCGCTCCGCTGCAGGGCGTCGGCCGCGACTATCCGCTCTCCATCGAAAAGCTCTGTCCTGTGCTTTCCTTTTACGTTGTCAGCGACTGGCGGGAGGGCTGCGAGCGGTGCAAGGAGATTCTGCGATACGGCGGGATGGGCCATACCATGTCCATCCATTCGCAGAACGATCAGGTCATCCTCGAGTTCGGTCTCAAGAAGCCGGCGTTCCGCATCTGCGTCAACACCCCGACGACACTTGGTTCAATCGGTCTCACCACCGGACTCGATCCGGCCATGACGCTCGGATGCGGCGGCTACGGCGGCAACATCACGTCCGACAACATTTCACCCAAACATCTGCTGAACATCAAGCGGCTGGCGTACGAGATCGCGCCAGCGATCAGCCGTTCGGGGCGGGAGGCGTCGGCGGTTCGGCCATCGGGTCCGGCCCGCGTGGTCGCCGCCGGCATCAATGCCCGAGTGCTCTCTCAGCGGATCGACCAGTTTCTTGGTTCCCGCGGTTATCGCGGGGAGGCAGGTGCCGCGCCGCAACCTGCCTTGTTGGCGGAGCCGGCCCTGCCCGCACCGGAGCCGGTTGTCGACGCGCCGATTTCTCCGACACAGACCCCACTCGAGTTTGTCTGTGAAGAAGATGTGCGTCTGGCCATTCAGGCGGGTCGAAAACTGTTGATCTCGGAGCGCGCCATTGTCACGCCCTCCGCTCGTGATCTCGCTGAAGAGCATCGGGTCATCACGTTCCCAACGTTTCGAACGGGGCATTAGACGACTACTACCCACTTTCGCACACGGTTGCGCATCGCATCGCTTCTGATAGAATGACCCTCCCCAGCGTCTGAAGAACACGGAGCCCCCGCAGTGGGGGCGACTTACGATATGGTGCGGTGCTTGAGCAATCGATCACCGAAGGCCGATCGCGGAGCGCCCGAAATGGTTCAACTTCATTCGAAGCCTTGGCGGCGCTCAATGCGATATCTCCCTATCGTGCTTCTGCCGTTTGCTCTCGCCTGCGGCTCGAGCCTCAAAACCCAGTCGGTGAAGGTTACGCCGGCCGCTCCCGCAGCGTCGGGGGCCGTCCAGGCTCCGGCGGCCGCACCTGTGCTGGATCCGGTCCTGACACTGATTGCGGCATCGAATGGGCACTTCCGGGCAGGCCAGCACGAGCTCGAGCAGGGCCATTTCGATGCGGCGAAAGTCGAATTCGACCGAGCGGTCGACATGCTCCTCGAATCGCCCTTCGGGGCGCGAACGGAACCGCGGATCCGCGAACATTTCGATCGCCTGGTCGACCGCATCAGCGCCTACGAAGTCAAAGCGCTAGGGGAAGGCGACGGCTTCACCGAAAAGAAATATGAGGCGGCCTCGATCGACCAGCTGTTGGCGGAGACGACGACGTTCGGTCCTCCCGCGGCGCCGCCCGAGCTGACCGAGACCGTTCAGTCGGACCTCGAGACATCGGCCCATGACATTCCGATCCCCCTCAATCAACGCGTTCTGGCGTATATCGAGCTGTTCCAGGGCCGGCTTCACGACTTCATCGAGGATGGCATGAAGCGCGGCGGCAAGTACCTGCCGATGATCCAGAACGTTTTCCGCGCCGAAGGACTGCCGCTGGATCTGGCGTACGTGCCGCTCGTCGAGAGCGCGTTCAAGCCGAACGCCCTGTCGCGCGCGAAGGCGAAGGGCGTCTGGCAGTTCATGGCCGGGACTGCGGCAGAAAACGGGCTCCGGCGTGACTGGTACATCGACGAGCGTTCAGATCCTGAGAAGGCCACGCAGGCGGCGGCCAAGTATCTCCAGACGCTCGTGAAGATGTTCGACGGAGACTGGCATCTCGCTCTGGCCTCATACAATGGCGGCCCGGCGCGACTCCAGCGTGCGATCAAGCAGGCCGGCGGAGTGGACGATTTCTGGAAGCTGTCGGCCCGAACCAAGCTTCTACCGCGCGAAACGCGTGAATACGTCCCGATGATTCTCGCGGCGATCGTGATCGCCAAGAACCCGGTTCAGTACGGATTCGATTTCGAGCCGGAAACGGCGTCGTCGTACGAGCAGGTCACATTGTCCAAGCCGGTTGACCTGCGACGAATCGCTGAATGGGCCGAGACCACGATTGATGAGATTCAGGCCCTCAATCCCGAGTTGCGGCGCTGGACGACCCCTGTCGGCGACGCGCAGTACGAACTGAAAGTGCCGGCCGGGACCGGCGATCAGGTGTCGACGCGATTGGCTGATGCGGCTGCCGTAGAGCTCGCCTCACTGAATTGGTACACGGTCAAGCGCGGTGACACACTCGCGCTGATTGCCAAGAAGTTGAAGGTCGGCAGGAACGACCTGGCTGAAGCCAACTACCTATCGACCACGGCGCGCATTTCAACCGGCCAGAAATTGATGGTTCCCCGCGAGGCGACGGTCCTGATGGCGTCACGCTCGACACCAGCGGAGGAGTCGGCGCAGGTCGTGAAGCCGGAGAAGGCGCCGGCCGTGGCCGCGGCGCGCCGGACCGTCCCAGAGACTGGCGCCCTGGCGAGCACGCCGGGATCAAATCGAGTGAAGGTGATCTACTCGGTGAAGCAGGGAGACACGCTCGCCTCCATCGCCCGACTTTTCAAGACGACGGTCACGGCGCTCCAGAACTGGAATCGGATCCCCGGGGATCGCATCGCGGCCGGTCAGCGTCTGACGGTTTACCGACCACGTTAGGCGGTCCGCTTCCCTTCTTCACCCGGTCCAGTCTTCGATCGCAACTGCTTGATCCCCTGCTCGATGCGTTCGGCCAGCTCACGTTCGTGCTGCAACGTGCGCTGGGTGTTGCGCGCCTCCTGCAGCGTAAATTCGAGCTGCGCCACCTTCTCGCTGACGTGATCGACGACCGCCTTCTGCTCGCCCAGCGTTTCGAGGTTGATCCGGACATCGTCGAGCAGGTGGGCAATGGCGTTGGCCTTCGCCTGCACGTCGTCCACGAGCTTTCGGCGCGAATCGATCGCGATAATCCGCTCGTCGGTTTCGGCGATGCGTGACAGAAGCTCGTCGACCCGCGACTTGAGCGCGGCGACGTCAGCCCGGCTGTCGTTGACGTGCGCGAGATCGGCCTTGCTCCGCGCGGCAATCTGGTGGACCTGCTCCACTTCGGCCTTGACCGCGTTGATCAGCTGCTCGCGGCTGGCAATGGCCTGGATGTTCCTTTCGAGCCCTTCGGCGAGCTGCTTGATTTCCCCTAGCCTGGTCTCTACTGCCGCGAGTTTCTTTTCGCCAAAGGCCACCTGTGCGCGGCGTCCCTCGAGCTGCTTGAACATCCCTTCGGCGCGAGCGAGCTGATCCTCGGAGGCGGTGATCTGGCCAACGGCGTCGCGCTGCCGGCTCTGCACGCGGTCGAGTTCAGCGAGCAGCTCGTCCTTGATGGCGGAGGATCGTGCCAGCTCCTCTGACAAGGTCTGCATCTGGCTCGCGCGTTCGGCGACCTCCGTTGCGACCGCCTTGCTCGTCGCCACCAGCTCGGTGAACCACTTCTGCTGCTCCGCGATGGTCGTTTCGTCGTGCTTGATGCTGCCGATGCGCTCGTGCGCCGTCTTGATTTGCGTCCGGAGCACGTTGATCTCGGCGACGAGCGGCACCAGGCGGGTCTGGAGCGCACGGACGTCGACCAGCTTGTTCTGGGTGTCCACCATCTGCTCGGCCAGTCCGTCGCACGCCGTTCTGAGAGTCTCGAGCTCCGTGCGCCGCGCGAGCTGATCTTCCAGCTTCCGATCGACGTCGGCGCTGACGGCGTTCAGGCCGTTCAGGCGCGACTCCAGCGTTTCCACGAACGGGACGCGTGCTGTCACCCGAGAGAGCTGCGCATCGAGCTCGGCCACGGCTTCGTTCAGCCGCGTGGCCTTCTGAGTGCCTTCCTCGACCAGCGTCATCTTGCCGAGGATGGCGTCCATCTTCGCCTCGAGCTCGGGAGCGCGCGTGGCCAGCCCGATCATCCGTTCGTTGAAGGCCTCGAGCGCGACGCGGTCGGAGCCCAGCTTGTCGCGCAGCTTGGCGATTTCGGCGTGCGATTTGTAAAAGTCGAGGATCTCCTGCCGCAGCGAGTCCAGATCCTGTCGGCTGCGCCTGAGGGAGTCCATCTGGCCGACTGTCGTCTTGGAGAGCTCGTCGACCTGGCTGAGCTGCTCGTGCAGCGAGTCGAGCTCAAGCTGTTTCTTCGTGAGGTCGTCGCACTGCACGAAGAGCGAGTCGAAGCGCTTGGTGAGGCCGTCGACCTTCTGTGTCAACACGACGAGGTTCTTGTCCTTCGCGGCCAGTGCCTCCATGCGGGTCTCCGCGTCGCCCACCGAACCCAGTAGCGCGCGCACGCGCTCGTCGAACGCCTCGAACTCTTTTTTTCTCACCGTCAGGGTGCCCACTTCCGACTTGAGCGACTCGAGGAGTGCCGATGAATCGCGCTGCAGCTTGAAGGTCTCGCGCTGAACTTCCTGATTGAGCTTGGTGGCGGCATCCATCCGCTCGGCGGTGTCGGACGAGAGCTTGTCGATGCGCCCGATTGTCTCCTCGGCCTTCGCGGCCTGCTTCATCCCTTCGCTCAGCTTGGTGATCTGCACGTCCATCGCCCAGACCATCTCGTTGACGCGGTTGGCCTCCACGACGGCTCGCTCGACGGCCTGCTGCTGGTTCTCGAGCGCCTTGGCTTTATGCGAGACATGTTCCGCGAGCGCGTTCAATCCCGCGAGGCGCTTTTCGGTGCTCTGGCTCAGCTCGTGGAGCTGCGCGAGCGGTACCAGCTTCTTTTCGATGTCCTTCACCGTCGTCATCGCGGCGGTGGCGTCCTCGCGCGCTTCGCGGGACGTCTCGCGAATCTTCCCGTAGTTCTGAGTCAACGAGGCGGCGGTCGCGCGGATCTGATCCAGCTCGCCCTTGACGGTGCCCGCGAGCGTTGTCGCCTGCTTGACCTCGCCTTCAGCTGTGCGCAGGTGCCCGCGCAGCTCTTCGAGAATCGCGCGCTCTTTTTTCAGCGTATCGAGCGTGGCATGCGTCTGCAGCGCCTGCGAGGACAAGTGCTGGACCGCTTCGCGGTGCTTTTGCAGCTCCCCGTCCGGGCCGATCGCTCTCTGCGTCGTCAGCTCCGCCTGGTTCGCGGCGTCCTTGAGGGCCTGAATGCGCTTGTCGATTTGATCGAGCTCGTTCGACCGATCGTCGAGCGTCGAGATTCTCTTCGTGAGCTCATCGAGCTTCGACGAGGCGCCGGCGGCCTTCTCCATCACCTGCTCGATCGTCTTGCCGAGCGGCGCCAGCTTGGCGCTCCGCGCGGTCAGCGTCGTCAGCATCGTGCTGAGCGCGCTGCGCTCCTCGCGGGCTGCCGTAATGAGCAGCTGCAGCTCATCGGTTTGCTGCTGGATCAGCTTGTTCTTGCCGCCCGTCATGGTTCTGAAGGCATCCAACATATTTATCTCCCGTAAGCCGGTCTAAAGGCCTTTGCTGCAGCGGCTTACTCGTGTCCGTCGCATCGGACTTCGGTCCAGCTGAGCTGGGCGAATCCTAGTGCAGTCAGGATATCGGCGTCGACAGCGGTATCGGTTAGCCCTCCCTCCGATGCCCTGGCAATCTCTACAGGGGTTCAGTCTCATGACATCGCCGAATCTGCGTACTCCGCCCGTGCGATCCGGCCAACTGCTTGAAAACAGAGGGCTGGTCCTGTGCTCACGGCTTTTGCATCGAGAAGCGACGTCCGAACCCTCCGCCCATGCTTGCCAGCCTCCGAACGGCCGCCGTCCTGGGCATCGAGGCGTGCCCTGTTCAGGTTGAGGTCGACGTGTCGTTCGGATTTCCCGGCTTCACCATGGTCGGGCTGCCCGACACCAGCGTCCGCGAAAGCCGTGACCGTGTCCGGGCCGCCATCCGCAATTCGGGGTTCGACTTCCCCGCCCACCGCATCACGGTCAATCTCGCGCCGGCTGACGTGCGGAAGGCCGGCGCCTCCTTCGATTTGCCGATCGCCCTCGGCATTCTGGCGGCGCAGGGCGTGGTCGAACGCCGCGAGATTTCCGATTGCGTCATGCTCGGCGAGCTCTCGCTCGACGGTTCGATCCATCCCACGCGAGGGGCACTGCCCGTCGCCGCGGCGGCGAAACGCGAAGGCCTGGAGTCGATTCTTCTCCCCTCGGCGAATGCCGGAGAGGCCGCGGTGGTCGCGGGGCTGAAGGTCTATGCGGTCTCCTCGCTCGCCGATGCCGTCCAGGCGCTGAACGATCCGGCGTCGCGGTGCTTGGCGCCGCCCCCGCCATCGCCGTGTGCTGTATCACGCGACCAGCCGGACCTCGCGGACGTCCGCGGTCAACTCTTGGCGCGACGCGCGCTCGAGATCGCTTCTGCTGGTGGACACAATCTGCTGCTCGTCGGGCCGCCCGGAGCCGGGAAGACCATGATGGCGAGACGCCTGCCGGGTATCTTGCCGCCGCTGACCTTCGAGGAAGCGCTCGAAGTCACCGCGGTGCATTCGGTTGCCGGCCTGCTGCCGCGCGGCGTCGGGCTGCTGGCCGATCGTCCCTTTCGTGCGCCGCATCACACCATTTCGGACATCGCGTTGATTGGCGGCGGCGCTCAGGCGCGGCCGGGCGAGGTCAGCCTCGCCCATCACGGTGTCCTTTTTCTCGACGAGATGCTCGAGTTCAGCCGTCACGTGCTCGAGGTGCTCCGGCAGCCGCTGGAGGACGGCAGCGTCGTCATCGCACGCGCGGCACGGACCGCGGTATTCCCGGCGCGATTCGTGCTCGTGGGCGCGATGAATCCGTGCCCGTGCGGCTTCGCGACCGATCCGGCGCGCGAGTGTCGCTGCACGCCGCAGCAGGTGGCGCGTTATCGGAGTCGTCTTTCCGGTCCGCTGCGGGATCGGCTGGATTTGACGGTGGACGTGCCCGCCCTGCCCCCGGACGTCCTTGGCTCCCTCGGCCGGACAACGGTGGCAGAGTCGTCGGTGACGGTTCGAGAGCGCGTGGTGAGGGCGCGCGAGCGTCAGTCCACGCGGTACGCCTCCGAGCGCCTGCGCACAAATGCCGAGTTAACGCCTGCGCTGATGGCCCGGCACTGCGGAACAGACGCCGCCGGGCGACATCTCCTTGGATCGGCGGTGACTCGGCTGACGCTCAGCGCGCGAGCGTACGACCGCGTCCATAAGGTCGCGCGAACCATTGCCGATCTGGACGGCGGGGACGGAGTCCGCGCCGACCACATCGCGGAAGCGTTGCAGTTTCGAATGCTGTGACGCCGGCCCTTTTGGGCCCGGCCCCACATGCTCACAACGTCCTGCTCGCTCCGATTCCAAAAAACGCCCCGGTGATCGCCCCCAGGACGATCGAGACGACGATGATCACGAGTGCGGAAACGACCATGTAAGGGATCACCTTGTCAGACGGTGTACTCATGAGGGGCGGCAGGCCCAGGTAAAAGAGATAGACCGCGTACAACGCCGCGAAGATGGTGAGAACGGCAAGCACCGGCACCAGATTCAGGACGCCTGCGACCCAAACGGGCGTCATCGAGTACACCACCAGCTTGAGCGCCTGCGTGGTGTCTCCTTTGGACTGAAACGTAGGCGCCAGCTTTTCGACCACGAACGCGGCGATCCAAGCGGCCAAGAGCGCAAAGGCCCAGGATACGACCGCGTTGCCAAGGCTCCGCACAAGGCCGACCCGGATGGTGCCGGCGAACGGTACCGAGACGCCTATCAGGCTGAATCCGATGAACTGGGCAACCGCTGAAATGGCGGCGAGGGGTGCCGCGTAGTTGCGGATCAGTCCCTCGACTGTTGCGGGCTCAGCCGCAATTGTTCGCCACTCGTCGGCTGGCTTCGTGAGGATCGCGATCACGCGTGTTTGAAGTGACATCAGGACTCCTTACTTTTGTAGGCGATGGATTGAATAAACGCGCGAATCCGGATCCATGTATTCCAGCGTCAACCATGATCCGAATGCGGGCAGACGTTCTTCGACCAGACGTCGTTCCTCCTCCGGGAACCAGCTGCTGTGCACGATGACATAAGTCACGTCGAGCTGCGCAAGATGTCGAACGCTGTCTTCACTGGGGAATGTTCTGAGCTGATCGTACAGCTCTTCATGAAGGGCGGGCCTGATTCCGCTGAATCCGTGCACTGTCTTTTGCCAGTGCGCCAGGGAATGCAGCATGTAGTTCGACTGGTATCGCTCGGATGTCGTAACCGGTACCTCCGCCACTGAGAAGGGTTTCTGCTGCCGCGCCACCCACAGGTCGACGGCAGGAATATCGAGGCGATATGGAACCCCTTTGTACGGGATTACGGAAAATTCCGCCACCAGCAGGCCGCCGACCGCCATGGCAGCCAGACGGCGAGGCGAGGACGGAAGCCGCGCGGTGAGCCAGTCAAATCCGACACCTGCCAGAACGGCGACTCCGAGGAGCCCCAACACCATGAACCGCGACGATCCGCGTATGAAATTGAACCCAGGGAGCCAATAGACGAACTGCCACAGCCCATAGCGCCCTCCAAGCGCGAGTCCGGCCGACACAAGCGCGAGCAGCAGGAAGAACGCCGTAGGATTGTTTCGATAGGGGGCGCCCCACGCCCTCCAGGCGTCGCGCCTCTTGGCAAGCGAGTTACCGAGAAACCAGAGCGCCACCAAGGCGGTGACAATCGCCGACACGATGCGCACCCATTCCATGGTGCTGAGAAGCCTTATCGTTCGGTCGCTCAGGGGTCGTCGCGATAGCGCCCGCACCGGCACCGGCTGGTACACCTGCCCCTCGCCGTGCCGCGCCCATACCAGATCGAGACCAGGCGCCTCGCCAGGCTTGGCGCGCTCCACGAGAATACGGTGAGACCCAGCGGCCAGCGTCACGGTTCCGCTTTTTGGAGATCCGGGTCGATCGGCCTGGAAATCGAGCATCACGTTGTTATCGAGAGACAGACGTGCGTCATCGTCTGAAGTGAAGCCGAAGTCGTAGCTGCCAGCCTGCTCGACGCGAAGGTAGCCGGTCCATACGATTCTTTCGTTGCCGTACTGCTGTGAGGTCAACCCATCGCTGGCTCCCAAGAATGACGGCGCCCCGCCGAGAACCACCCACAAGAGCCCGCCAATCAGCAAGGCAAGAAGGGGAACCCTGTACTGCGAGGCCGTCTTCAACACAAAGGACACCGTGTCCTTAGTGTCCTTTGTGATGATCGTCGCAGTACCCACCACGACCGCCACCAGGGCCAGAAGAATGGGCAGGAACCCGGGGAACAGCCACGCGGTCGCAGCGCCGTTGATGTTCTTGTCCGTCATCAGTGACTGCAGGAACGTATCAACGCGCGTGGGCGATGCCAGAAAGTTCTGTAGCGGCGTCCCCGACGGGTCGAGCACACGCCGGAGTCCCACTTCGACCTGGGCGATGCGATACGGAATCGCGAACAGAACCACCGGGACCAGCAGCAGCGCGCCCACGACGCCGAAGTCGCTCAGGCGTCTGACAAAAGCAATTGGTTCGCCGAGTACGAGTCGGTGGGCGAGCATGAGGAGGATGGCGACCGCCGCAAACACCCCACCGTGTCCACTGGTCACCACCTGGAGCGTAAAAAACGCGATCGCCAGTCGGAGATCGCGCTTCTGTCCACGCTCGAAATACGCGTGAAGCGATGCCAGCGCGAACGGAATCCACTGAACTGCCGTGAGATGAAGTTGGCTGAAGCGGAAGAACCGCGGCGGGGAGAACGCGAAGACGAGGCCCGTCAGCACGGCCGCGGGCGCGCTCAATCCGACGCGGCGACCGAGCACGTACGCGCCGAGTCCACACAGGACGCACGACAACAGCGAGACCACGTTCACAGCGAGTACGGGATTTCCGGTGAGCCACAGCACCGGCGCCGCAAAGAACGCGCTGCCGATCAGGTTCTCGGAGTACGCCAGAGAGTTGCGATTGGGATAAAAGATGTTCGCATCGAAGATCGACAGCGGCTGGTGCACGAAGGCGTGGGCGTCCCAGGCGAGCGTCCACATAAACAGGTGGCCGTCAGGATCGTCGGATGGCAGGCTTCGATTCGCGGTGACCGACAGCGGGTACGTGAGCAGAAAGGTCAGCCCAACATATAACGCGGCAGCACCCCACGAGCTCGGTCGCGCTGTCATACGCCCTGCTCGGTTTCGACCACGGGAGATGATACACAGGATCCGCGATGGTACAATCCGCCCCGTGATCTCTGGCGTCGAGCCACCTAGATTCTGGACGCAAACCTCACTTGTGCTCGAACTGACGATCACGGCCACGGCGGCTGTGGCCGGTGTCCTGACGGCCGGTACCCTCTTCCAATCGGCGGCTGGAACAGCTGGATTGTTCGACCCGCGACACGCCGCGCTGGCCTGGTTGCTTTGTGCGTCCCTCGCAGGTGTCGCTATGGCCATGGGGCGCCGCATACCGCCCGACACAGTCTCGCGTCACAGGCGCCCGCTGATCGTTCTTCTCGCCGTCGCTGTGATCTGGAGTGCGCTGGCCGTGGTGCGCCCAATGCTTGGCGCGGCCGACGGGCTCATCGGAGAGTACTTCTCGAACCCGGAATGGAATGGTGAACCCGCATTCTCCGTCGTGGACGGCACACCGTCGACCGCTGGAATGCGGCAGCGCTGGGATGGTATCCCGCCAGAGCAGTTCAGTGTGCGCTGGTCCGGCTTCCTCACCGTTGGAGGCTCTGGTCTGTATAACTTCAGCACGACCTCAGACGACGGGTCGCAGCTCATTGTCGACAACCATCTCGTCGTCGACAATACGGGACCGCACAGTCTGCGGACCCGGTCCGGCAGTGTCCATTTGGATGGCGGGTCGTACCCGATCGCGCTGCGGTACGTGCAGTACGGCGCCACCTCGGCGCTGGACTTGTCATGGGCACGCGACGATGGTGACTACTCGGCTGTCCCTGCCTGGGCGTTGTCGCAGCATCGAACAAGCTACGCGATTGTGCTCAGCGCCCGGATCGTCGAGTGGGGGTTGTGGAGCTTCGCGATCCTGATCGTGCCCGTTGCGGCGTGGTACATCCGCAGGGGCCTGAGCGGGGAGGACGTGGGTCGGTGGGCTGTGGCCCGCCGACTGCAGGTGACGGGATCCTACCGAAACACCGCATCTCTCGTCTTCTCAGTTTTCATCTTTGTCGCGATCCCGTTCATGCCCTGGGAGGAGGCCGGTCGTTACCCTTTCTTTAAGGCGGTGGAAGGAACCGTCAAAACTCTGAATGGGACCGCCATCACGATGGTCGGTCGCTTTGAGGCCTTTCAGGCTGACATCAATAGACCGCAAACGGACGAATCCATTCTTCCATCCAGGGTCCAGGAGATGTTGAGTCTGCTTCGAGGTCATGCGGTGGACGAGTATCAGCTCTCAGATTCCATCGTGGCCGACTCCTGGGTGTTTCAGCAAATGGTGGCTTCGGCCTGGCCGCGCAGGCTCGAGAAAGGTGCGAGGGCAAGATTCGTACTGGATGGGGAGCCAGACATGCCGGGATGTCGGTTGATTGATAAGCAGCGGGAAGTGTCTCTTGTTTATTGTCCTTAGTCTCTTCACGCTTTATCTGTTCATGCTGGGCTACGTCGCGGCACCCTTCTTGAGAGCCGAAGGCCGTCGTTTCGAGCAAGTGGCTTTGGCTCTGTCAGCTGGCATACTCGTCAACTACTGCTTGATGTTGACCGGGCAAACCATGCCGCGTGTGTTCATGGCTGGAACCATTCTGGCGCTATGGGGCGTCGTGAAGTTCTTCATGGATCTCAGACATCGCTGGGCGATTGGCCCTGTCGAGCACAAGACGAGCGTGTTTTCCATCTGTTTCGTCATCTATATCCTTGTCGTCTACTACCTCGCAATTTTCTCGGAGCCACTGGAGCGTTGGGATGCTCGCTCGATCTGGTTCTTCCACGCCAGGATGATTTGGATCGAAGGTGCGCTCCGTCAGCAGACTGGCTGGAACCATCCCTCGCTCGCATTTTCACATCCTGATTATCCCAAGCTTGTTCCGACCATCGCGGCTCAACTGGCCTACCTCAAAGGCTATTGGAATGAGTTCCTTCCAAAGGGCAGCCTCCTCGTGATGCTGGTTCCTTTGACCTTGTGGGTGTTCAGCTTTCGTCAGAGGAGCGTGAGCTTTGTCCTGCTGGTCCTGAGTTTCTTCTTCAGTCTGGGAGCGGCCTGGCTCTCAAACGGCCTCATGGACGGGTACCTGGCCCTGTACAGTGGCGTGGCGCTGCTTTCGTTTGGTCGCTATCTTTCCGAAGGGAGAGACACGGACTTGTACTTGGGGCTGTGCGCATTGGGTATCGGCGCGAGTCTCAAGAACGAGGGATTGCTTTTCGGCCTGTGTCTCATCATCGCCCTTTTCTTCCTCAGCCCGGCGCAGTCCGAATTGCGCTTCGGCCAGTTTGCGCGGCGAATTCGAACGGACCGCCAGCTGGCGACCGTCCTGATCCTTTCGATTGCACCGACGGTGATGTGGACGATTAGCAAGAAGGCCTGGGGCCTTCAAAACGACCTCGCCGGCGATCCATCGGCGGCGTTCTCGCAGCTCTCCAATCGGCTGTTCGACGGCTTCTCACCTCAGTATGTTCTCAACTACCTGACCGTGCGGGCGACCAGTATCTGGGTTCTGATCGGACTTGTCGTGGTCACTCTGATCTTTTCGGTTCGCCAGAACGTGACGTTGCATCGGGGAGCGCTCATCGCGGGGATCACGTCGGCGCTGTACTTTGGCGGGTTATACATCGTGTACTTGAGCACACCCCACGACTTGACCTTTCATCTATTCACATCGGCCCCTCGGACAATGGCGACGGCCAGCGTGGCCCTGTTTGTCAGCATGTTTTTTCTCCTCACTGGCCTCGAGGTAAAGGGATGATGTCGGGCTCCGGTCAAGCACGGGTTCGCGGCCCCAGCCGCGAGACGTGGCTGGCCGTGCTGCTCTTCACGTCGCTCACGGTGGTGCTGGCCTATCCCCTTTCCCTGCATCCCTCGACCCTTCGGTTTCCATCGGGCCCGGACGGCGAGATCGGGTGGTATCTGCTGGGGTGGGATGCGCACGCGTTTCTTCATAAACCGTGGGCGATTTTCGACGCCAACATCTATTATCCGGAGCGCCTGACGCTCGCCTATGGCGAGAACATCATCGGCATCGCGTTCTTAACGGCCCCGGTCGTCTGGTTGACCGGCGACCTCCTCCTCGCGGCGAACTTCGCGTCCTTGCTGTCGTGCGTGCTCTGCGGCGTCGGCGCCTATATCCTGGCCCGTCGCGTCGGTCTCAGTGTGGCCGCTGCGGTCATCTGCGGAATCATCTTCGAATGCGCTCCCCCGCGGTTCTTTCGCATCGGCCAGATCAACCTTTCGAATGTGCAATGGATCCCGTTCGGGCTTGCTGCGATGCACGCGTACTTCGACGATGGACGGAAACGTGACCTGCGTCTGGCTGCGGCCTTCGTATCGTTGCAGGCGCTTTCGAGCGGCCACGGTGCGGTCTTCATGGGCGTGTCGCTGCTGGTGTTTCTCGTTTACCGCCTGCTGCTCGGCGAACCTCTCCAGGTCGTCAAGCGCCTCCAGGACCTCGGAGTGGCGGGGGTTGTGCTGCTGCTCCCGACCGTTCTGGTGTTTCTGCCCTATCGTGCCGTGCAACAGGAAGTCGGGCTGAGACGCGGTCTTGGGACCTGGGAATCGAACTACACCTCGTTTATCGCGTCGCCGTCGCACGTGCACCAGTTCCTGCTCTCACTCGTTACGAAAACGGACGTGAACGCCACGGCCGGTGCGTTTCTGTTCCCAGGTTATCTTCCGATTCTGCTCGCTATCCCGGCTGTCGTGCTGGGCGGCATGGCGCTGGCGCGACGCATGACGCTGCCGCAGCCATCCCGCGTGGAGGCCGATCGCCGCGTTCAAGGCGATATACCTGCGCCCGCTGCTGTGGCTGCTGGCGGCCGGCGTTGCTGTGGGCGCTTCTGAGCGCCGCGCGTCAGGCACTGCCCGCGGGCACCGGACTGCACGGGACAGTACTACGCCAACGCGAAATGGGACGGTCAGCCCGTCATGTCGGTCGTCGACCCCCAGCCATCAACGGCGCAGCTGATGGACCGCTGGAAGAACGAGCCACCGCAGGCATTCAGCGCCGCGTGGAACGGCTATCTCAGCATCGTTCGGCCGGGACTGTACTTCTTCTCCACCACGTCCGAGGATCGCTCGCGGTTGTATATCGACAACGAGATGGTCGTCGACAACCCGGGCGGTCGACCACTGGTCAGGCAGGAAGCATTCGACTGGACCGTGGGCCGCATCGCGTCGTCCTCGAATACGTGCATGTCGACGGACACGCCGACGCTGAAGTGGGAATGGGTGTTCGACGGCGACAGCAACAAGGCCTACAAGGTCGTGCCGCGCTGGGCGCTGTCGCGGCGACCGTTCGGCACCGCCACCGTCATCGGCTGCGCGCATCGTGGAGGTGCTTCTGCGAGGTCTCGACGATTCTGGTCGTGTTCGCGGCCGTCTGGTGTGTGCTCGCCTGGCCGATCCACCGGCACGAGACCTGGATCCACTCGTTGGCGCCGTACCGCCGCAGTCCGACCGCGTTCTACTTCTTGCTGACCGCTGCCTGTGTGGGACTCGCCCTGGGACCACCGTACGGTCTCTGGCAGTTCGTCTACTGGCTGCCCGGCTTCAACATGGTTCGCGGGTCGTCCCGCTTCATGATTGTCGGCCTTCTGGGAATCGCGGTGCTCGCCGGGATTGGTTTCGACCGGATCAGCGGCCGACTCGCACGCCGGTGGCGCGTTGCGCTGGCCACGATGGTCGGCGTTCTACTGGTCGCGGAGTACGCGGCCGTACCTAGGGGTTCAGCCGAGCAAATTCGAGGTGCCGGTCATCGATCGCTGGCTCGATAGCCAGCCGAAGCCGTTTGTCGTGGCTGAAGTGCCAGTCTATCGCCTCGACACTCCGGGCCCCTTCGAACGCCAGGAGACCAGGTTCATGCTCCATTCCTCGGCCCACTGGCAAAAGACGGTTCACGGCTACAGCGGCTGGCGAACCGCGCTTCACATGCAGTTGTTTGCGGAGATGCAATCCTTTCCCGACGAGACCAGCGTTGCCAGCCTTTCCAATCTGGGCGTGACGTACATTGTGGTGCACACCGACTTATACCCGCCGGAGGAATGGAGCCAGGTTGAGGAACGCCTCAAGGCGTTCTCGTCGCGGCTGCGACTTGAACACGTCGAGGGCGCGGGCCGCGTGTACTCGCTGCTGAAGCCACTCGCCGCTGACGCGGTTCGCTGACCCATTCAGAACTTGAGCGCCAGCTCGATCGCGTCGAGCTTGAAGCGCGAGATCAAGCCGTACCACTCACGGACGCTGATCGTGCGCATGTTCCGGATCTGCCGCCGCTTGGCCAGCATGCGCGGCAAGCGGTACAAGGCGGCCAGCCGCGCCTGGATCAGCAGAAGGAAGAGCCGCGGCACCGAGTACTCCTTCACGAATTCCGCTGACAGCCCCTGGTGGGTATGGACCGCGTACGCCTGCATCGCGTAGCGGTTCATCGTGAAGAGGGGCGAGACGAACACGAGAAAGCGCGGCATCCACTTCCAGAGACAGTAAAGACGGTTGCGCTCGACGTGATAGGCCTTGAAGACGGAATAGTTGCCCGCCGTCGCCGACTTCCTGTGACGGACGAGCGTTGAGGGGACGTACCAGCATTTCCAGCCGGCGAGTTGTGCCCGCACGCCAAGGTCCAGGTCTTCGAGGTAGCAGAAGAAGTCCTCGTCGAATCCGCCAACCCGATCGAGCATCGCCTTGCGCAGCGCGCAGGCGCAGCCGTGCGGCGCGAGCACCTCTTCGGCGCGATCGTACTGCCCCATGTTCTTTTCCTGCCACCCTCGTGAGCGGCAGACGCCATCCGGATAAAGGAGCAGGCCCGTGGAGTCGAAAAAGTTCGGCTGGTCGGCTCGCACGACTCGGCACGCCAGCTGGCCGACGTCCGGCTTGTCCTCGGTGAACCGCATAAGCTCCGAAATGACGTCGGGCTCGCACACCGCGTCGGAGTTGAGCAGGAAGACCCACTCCCCTTTTGCTGCCTGGAAGCCGATGTTGTTGCCGCGCGCGAATCCCTCGTTCTTCGCGTTCCGGATGACGACGAGCTTGTCGCCGAAGCACCGTTCGACCTGTGCCACCGAGTCGTCGGTGGAGCCGTTGTCGACCAGGATCACTTCGAGTGCGGGCCACGTCTGGGAGAAAAGGGACGCGAGCGCGTCCCGCAGCATCGCGCCGCCATTCCAGTTGACGACGATAGCGCTCACGAGCGGGGTACTCACGCGTTGGAGGCGATCGGGGCTGTCCGTTTTCTGCTCACGACGACGAATTCGTTGTAGGTGAACAGCTTGCCGACCCAGCGGGGAAACGGAAACGAGAAGGCCCGTTCCACCTGGAATCCGAGCCGGTCGGAAATCCGGGCCAGCCGGGTAAAGTCCATCAGCTGAACGTGGGTCGCATCGCTTGTGAAGCCAGCTTCCTGAGGCGAAATCAGGATCGAGCCGGCCGTCGGAACCGTAACAGCGCCTCGTACTCCTGCAGGAGCGCGACGACCTGGTCCTCGGTCATGTGTTCGGCGACATGCGCCAGCAGGATCGTCGTCGAACCGGCCCGGGCGGTTGTACTCCGGCGCCCGCTGAAATTCACCGGGGGTGAACGCCGTCAGCCCCCGCGCCCTGGCGGCGCGCACGCAGTGCTCGTTGACGTCAACTCCCACGCTCGTGTCTCGGAAGATGCAGAAGGTTGCGACCGATCCCGCATCCGATGTCGAGCGTGGACCCGGGGTTGAGGCGCCGCAGGTTCCAGCGATACAGCGGCCTGGACATCGAGCCACCGTTTCCACGGGGCCGTTTGCAGCCTGATCAGCCGCTCGGCGTATTCCTTTCCGTGAGTCGCGGCTCCGGCCGAATCCATGCGCGGCATCATACACAATCCGTTCTCTCAGCGTGCCCCTTCCCCCGGTCGATTGGTCGGAAGCTGAATGCACCAGCCGGCGACCTGCAGCGGGCCTTCGCACGGTTGCCGCTCGATGTTCACCGTCGCGTCGCGGTGCTCGTCAACGCGGTCTTCGTACTCGGGAATGCGCGAGGGGCCCCAGGAACCGACGATCACGCGCTCCCTCGAAAGGAAGTCGACGACGTACGCATCCCAGTAGTTGGCGCGGGCATATCGGATCTGATGACCGAGCAGGAAATCGGTGAGCTCCCGATGCGGGTCAGGCTGCGGGTTGACATACGCTTCACGGATCACCCGCACGTTGTCGACGAAGTTCGCGGTTCCCCACAACACGAAAATCACGATTACAGCGCTTCTCAACCGCGCTGACGGTTCCCGGGCCACGAACGCCGCGAAGCATCCGATCGGCAAGAGTATCGCCAGGTTGAAGTAGCGGAAGACCGGGTACGCAAATGAGCACGTCAGCCCGTAGCCCACGAGCGTGCAACAGCCGACAAGGGCGAGGTATACAGCAAAATCGATGGAGGATTCGCTGCGTCGCAACCTCCACAGCCAGGCGAATCTCGCCAGCATCACCAGCATGGTCCCTGCCGCGATCCATCCGACGACGGGAGAGCCGGTGACCGCCGAACTCCGCATGGCGTAATGGTCGAGCGGCATCGTGGTCCCGCCGATCAGTACCGGCAGGCAGATCGTGATCAGATAACGAATCCGGTCGATGGGTCCCAGGATCTCGAAGCATGAGAAACGCACGAACATCTGCGCCTGCGAGACGAGGGAGGCGCCCTCGAGGTGGAGCCTGAGATCGTCGAGGATCGAGCCACACGAGCGCGAACCCCGCCAGCATCCTGATCGTCCACCGCGCGGCCGCGCGCGCGCTTGCGGCGGTCCACGACGAAGCGGTCGGCCGCATGGAGCGCGACCAGCGCGGGAACCGCGTACATCGTGAACTCACGATGCAGGAAGCCGAACGACCAGCAACGCGCCGAATGCGAATGGCCGGCGTCGGAGCATCCAGAGGATCAGCACATACAGGAGCGGTTCGACCCCGCTGCTGCCAAGCGTCTGGAGAAAGCTGCCGGCGATGACCGGCGTCGGCATGATGAACGGGAGCGCCGCGACGAAACCGATGGCCGGCCTCAACTGGAGCCTGGCTGCTGATGCCGCGCATCAGCAGCACGGCGGCCAGGATGTTGAGAAGCACGAGTGGAGTCTTCAGAACGGCAATCGAAGGCCGCGCGACCCAGAAAAAGGGCGCGATGATCCACGACTGCACGCCGAGCATGTAGTTCTGACCGTAGAAGAACAGCGGAAACGTCCGAAATTCGCTCAGATGCTTGGCCATCAACCCGACGATGGCCTGGTCGGAATTGAAGTCGACGTATCCCTTGAGTATGAAGACCGCGGCGCGAACGAGCACCAGGAGCACCGCGAGCGTGGTGAAGAACCAGGTCTCGCGTCGCCCTCGGTCAAAGATCGCAGCGAGCATGCGCGCAGTATAGCCGTGACGTCTTGTATCAGATCGGTATCTTTCGTCCGATTTTCGCGTCGTCAGAATTCAACCTTTGGTGAACCTGTTTCCGTGTGATAGAGTGCCGACGTCTGACACGCCGTCCGGTTGGCTTCCCCATTAATTGAAGACGTTCGATCGACCGATAAAGAATTCACTAGAGCTATGCGCGCCAGACGCTATACCGTCCTGATCGCAGACCGTTCGAGCGGCGTCGTTCGCCGCTGTGGGCGTCAGCCTGCGTCCGGCGATCGCGGCCGTGGTCGGCATCCTGGCGGTGCCCGTCCTGATGGGCCTCGGGGCAAAGTGGAGCGCCCGGACGGAAATCGCGCAGCTCAAGTCGGCCAATTCCCTTCTCGAGGTCGAAAACGGAAACTACCGCCAGGCGACCGGCGAGCTCACGAGCCAGATTCAGTCGCTCGAGGATGTCATCAACGACCTCGGCGAGCGTGCGACCCTCGACCCGGAACAGGCGCGCGCCATGCAGAAGCTCCCCGCCGTTGTGAAAACGCGCGCAGCGGGCGGCGTCAGCGAGCCGAATCGTGCGATCGCCGATGTGGTGTCCTCCCTCTCGTCTCCGGAGGATACCTTCGGCGTGCTCCGCGGTCTGCTCGATGGGCTCGAGAATCGCTTGAACTACGTCCGACGCAACGTGGAGCGCCGCGAAGCCCTCGCCGCGG
The DNA here is from genome assembly GCA_963789965.1 of uncultured Acidobacteriota bacterium. Lineage (GTDB taxonomy): Bacteria > Acidobacteriota > Vicinamibacteria > Vicinamibacterales > CAVVIG01 > DATLLJ01. Next base: position 42,065 of record CAWBMO010000007.1, on the reverse strand, counting down.
CCACCCCGTCCATCTGGCCGGCGCATGGCTGGTTGACCGGGAGTTTCGGCGGCCGTCCCGATCCGTTCACCGGCGAACCAGACTTCCATCAGGGCATCGATATCGCCACCGACAAGGGCAACCCGGTGTACGCGACGGCGGACGGCACGGTCGACTCCGCCGGACGCGCCGACGAGTACGGCAACCTGATCGTCCTGAGGCACGCGTTTGGGCTCTCGACCCGTTACGGACATCTGAGCCGCTTCAACGTGACGCTCGGTCAGCGCGTCACCCGCGGCGACGTCATCGGCTATGTCGGCTCGACCGGTCGCTCGACCGGCGCGCACCTGCACTACGAAATCCTCGCTAACGGCAAACTGATCAACCCGTTACAGCTCCTCACCCGGCCCGCGGCCAAGTAAAGCGTCCCCTCCGGGCGTGCTACAATCGCGAGATACCCACAAGCGGGTCGTCCACGCTGTGTAGATGCTCGATACCCTTCTCGCCAAAGTCGTCGGCACCCAGAACGAACGTGAACTGAAGCGTCTGCGCCCGCTCGTCGCCGAAATCGGCGCGCTCGAGCCGTCGATTCAGGCGCTCTCCGACGAGCAGCTCCGCGGGAAGACCGCGGAATTCCGCGCGCGGATTGCTCAGGGCGAAACCCTCGACGACCTGCTCGTCGAGGCGTTCGCCGTCGTCCGCGAGGCCGGCAAGCGCGTGCTGAACATGCGCCACTTCGACGTGCAGCTGATCGGCGGCGCGGTGCTTCACAAGGGCAAGATTGCGGAGATGAAGACCGGCGAGGGCAAAACGCTCGTCGCCACGCTCCCCGCCTATCTGAACGCGCTCGGCGGGCAAAGGCGTCCACGTCGTGACCGTGAACGACTACCTGGCCCGTCGCGACTCCGAGTGGATGGGCCGCATCTACCGCTTTCTCGGCATGACCGTCGGCGTCATCCAGCACGAGCTCAACGACGCCGAGCGTCAGGTCGCGTACGCCGCCGACATCACCTACGGCACGAACAACGAGTTTGGGTTCGACTACCTGCGCGACAACATGAAGTTCGAGCTCGCGCATTACGTCCAGCGCGGGCACAACTTCGCGATCGTCGACGAAGTGGACAGCATTCTCATCGACGAGGCGCGAACCCCGCTCATCATCTCGGGCCCGGCGGAGGAATCGACCGATCTCTACTACCAGATCGATCGAATCATCCCGCAACTGAAGAAGGGCGCCGTCGTGCGGGGCGACACGAAAGCCGAGGACCGCGAGGCTCTCGAGGCGACGGGCGACTACATCGTCGACGAGAAGCACAAGACTGTGACGCTGACCGAGAGCGGAATGGCGAAGGCCGAACGCCTCGTGAAGGGTCTCCAACAGTACCACGAGACTCCCGCCGGCCTGTACGACCCCGAGAACATGCAGGTCCTCCACCATCTCAATCAGGCGCTGCGCGCCCACGTCATCTTCCACAGGGACGTGGACTACATGGTGAAGGACGGCGAAGTCATCATCGTCGACGAGTTCACGGGCCGATTGATGCCGGGTCGCCGATGGAGCGACGGTCTTCATCAGGCGGTGGAGGCGAAGGAGAAGGTCAAGATCGAGCGCGAGAATCAGACGCTCGCGACCGTCACCTTCCAGAACTACTTCCGCAAGTACAAGAAACTCTCCGGCATGACGGGCACGGCCGATACGGAAGCCGAAGAATTCGCGAAGATTTACAAGCTCGACGTCGTCGTCATTCCGCCGAACCGGCCGCTGCGTCGCGTCGAGAATCCCGACCTGGTGTACCGGACCGAGGGAGAAAAGTGGGACGCGATCGTCTCCGAAATCGTCGACGAGCACTCGAAGGGCCGGCCGGTCCTGGTGGGCACGGTTTCAATCGAGAAATCCGAGAAACTGTCATCGCTTCTCGACAGACGCGGCTTGAAGCGCGGCACGACGACCGGTGGCGGCGCCGACAAACACGTTGTGCTCAACGCGAAGTACCACGCACAGGAAGCCGAGTATGTCGCGCAGGCAGGCCGAAAAGGCGCCGTCACGATCGCGACGAACATGGCCGGCCGCGGCACGGACATTCTGCTCGGCGGCAACCCGGAGTTCATGGCGCGTCAGCAGTGTCTCGCGGAAGAGATCGCCGAGCGGTTGCCCAAGGGCGAGGAACGGTTCGTCGAGGACGAACAGTTCGTCTATTTCTTCCACATCGACGCCTTCTACCGCGTGCCGAAAGTTGCGTACGAGCGCATCTTCGAGCACTTCAAGAAGCAGTGCGAGAAGGAGCATGACGAGGTCGTCGCCCTGGACGGCCTGCACATCGTCGCCACCGAGCGCCACGAGGCGCGGCGGATCGACAACCAGCTGCGCGGCCGCGCCGGCCGGCAGGGCGACCCCGGGGCGTCGCGGTTCTACCTGTCACTGCAGGACGACCTGATGCGCATCTTCGGCTCGGATCGCATTTCCGGCCTGATGCAGAAGCTCGGGATGGAAGAAGGCGTGCCGATCGAGCACGGCATGGTCACGAGGGCCATCGAGCGGGCCCAGAAGCAGGTGGAAGGCCAGAACTTCTCTGTTCGAAAACACCTTCTCGAGTACGACGATGTGATGAACAAGCAGCGCGAGAACATCTACGCGCTGCGGCGCGAAATCCTCGACGGCAAGATCCGGCTGGGTGAGGCGGAGGAAGATCTGGTCGGCACGCGCGAGTACCTGATGACGCTCGCGGAAGAGATTCTCGATTCGATGATCGACACGTATGCCGAGCGCAAAGCCGACTTCGAGCAGTGGGATCTGGACGCGCTCAAGCGCGAGGTCAACCGCGTGTATGCGATAGACGCGGGACCGCTCGACTTCAGCGATCGTACGTCCGATGAGATTCGGGAGATGTTGTGGGAGCGCATTCTCGCGTCCTACGATGACAAGGAAAAACTGGTCGGCCGCGAGATCCTGCAGCGCATCGAACGCGACATCATGCTGCAGATTGTCGACCAGCAGTGGAAGGATCACCTCTACAGCCTCGATCACCTGAAGGAAGGGATTGGGCTCCGCGGGTACGGCCAGCGCGATCCGCTCGTCGAATACAAAAGGGAAAGCTTCGATCTCTTTCAGGCGATGAAGGAACGCATCGATGAAGAGATCGTTCGCTATCTCTGGTGGCTGCGGCCGATTATCAACGAAGGCCAGGAAGCCCCGGTGGCGCGCCCGGTCCGGCGGCCCAGGGCACCGCTGATATTGAGCGGCGGCGCGAGTGAGGTACAGCCGGCATTTGCGGGTGCGGCGGCGGCGGCCCCGGCCGGGCGCGCAAAGCAACCCGCGCGCGTGGGTGGCGACGATGCCCCGGTTCAGACGGTACGGCGCGAAGAACCCAAGGTCGGCAGAAACGATCCATGTCCGTGCGGCAGCGGGAAGAAATACAAGAAATGCCACGGGGCGGCGGCGTGACGGCAGGACTAAAGTCCTGCGCCACAACAGCATCAGGTATAGCGCCACAAGCATCAGGTATAGCGCCAAACAGCATCGGGTATAGCGCCAAACAGCATCGGGTATAGCGCCAAACAGCATCGGGTGTAGCGCAGGTCTTTAGACCTGCAGGTGATCGACATGGAACTCAAGACTGAAACGCCTTCGCTCTTGTCGATCGGAGCGGGCCTCGCCACCGCACTGACGTTTGATGACGTGCTGCTGGTGCCGAGACATTCCGACGTGCTGCCGAATCAGGTCGACGTCAGTACGCGCCTGACACGCAACATCAGGCTGAACGTCCCGATCGCCAGCGCCGCCATGGACACGGTCACCGAGTCGAGCCTGGCCATTGCCATGGCCCAGCACGGCGGCATCGGCGTCATTCACAAGAATCTGTCGATCGAGGAACAGGCCTCAGAGGTCGATCGCGTGAAGCGGTCGGAGAGCGGGATGATCGTGAACCCGATTACGCTCTCCCCCACCAACCGCATCTACGAAGCGCTCGATCTGATGAAGAAGTTCAGCATCTCCGGCGTCCCGATCACCGAGGACGGCAGCAAAGAAGGACGGCTCGTCGGCATTCTCACGAACCGTGACCTTCGGTTCGAAACGAATATCAGCCGGCCGATTGCCGACGTCATGACGCGCGACAACCTCATCACGGTGCCGGTCGGCACGACGCTCGACGCCGCGCGCGAGATTCTGCACAAGCACAAGGTCGAGAAGCTCCTGGTGGTCGATCGCGACTACCGGCTGAAAGGCCTGATCACCGTCAAGGACATTCAGAAAGCGGTGAAGTACCCGAACGCGTCGAAGGATTCGCTGGGCAGGCTGCGCTGCGGCGCGGCCATTGGCGTCGCGCGAGACACGATGGAACGCGCCGACGCGCTCGTGGCAGCCAACGTCGATGCACTCGTCGTCGATACGGCCCACGGTCACGCGCAGGGCGTTCTCGACATGGTGCGCCAGATCCGTCGACGGTTCTCCAGCGTCGATCTCATCGCGGGCAATGTGGCCACCGCGGAAGCGACCGAAGCGCTGATCGCACTTGGGGTCGATGCGGTAAAAGTGGGGATTGGCGCGGGATCCATTTGCACGACACGCATCATCGCCGGCATCGGCGTGCCGATGATCACCTCGGTCATGGAATGTGCGCGCGCGGCCGCTCCGCATGACATACCGGTCATCGCCGACGGCGGCATTCGCTTCTCGGGCGACGTGACGAAAGCCATCGCCGTCGGTGCCAGCACCGTCATGATCGGGAATCTCTTCGCGGGAACCGACGAGAGCCCGGGCGAGCTGATCCTGTATCAGGGCCGGAGTTTCAAGGAGTACCGGGGTATGGGGTCGATTGGCGCGATGCGCCGCGGCAGCCGCGATCGGTACTTCCAGGACGAGTTCAACCTCGACGCGCCAGGCGGCACGGACAAACTTGTTCCCGAAGGCATCGAGGGCCGCGTGGCGCACAAGGGCAGTGTCGCCGGCCTCATCTATCAGCTTGTCGGTGGTTTGCGCGCCGGTATGGGCTATTGCGGCTGCAAGAACATCCCGACGCTCCAGCGAGAGGCGCGGCTGATTCGCATTACGGCCGCGGGCGTCCGCGAGAGCCACGTGCACGACGTCGCCATCACGAAAGAGGCGCCCAACTATCGATCGGAATAGTCGGGGAGTTGATGCGTTGGTGAATTGGTGATTTCGATCGTTCGAATGTCACCTTCACCGTGAGTGATTCGGACGCCGATCGCGCCATCGGGTACTTCGCGCAGCTTTTCCGCCCATTCGATCGCCAGCACGCCGTCGGCCGCGACCTCATCGAGGCCGAGGTCCTCAACCTCGCGCGCGTCGTTCAATCGGTACAAATCGACGTGAAAAAGCGTCAGCCGGCCGCCCCGGTACTCCTGCATCAGCGTGAAGGTGGGACTGCTGACGTTCTCAACCGGGATGCCGAGTCCCTCGGCGAGGCCGCGCACGAACGCCGTTTTCCCTGCTCCAAGGTCGCCCATCAGCAGAACCACCGATCCAGCCGACATCTGTCGCGCAAGCTCGCGCCCGGCGGCGGCCGTTTCGAGTTCTGAGTGTGTGGTGAGTGTGTGAGTCGTCATATACAAGCAGGACTGAAGTCCTGCGCTACAACAGCATCTCATCGGTCGTAGCGCAGGTCTTTAGACCTGCCGGAAAGTCCGGCTAAAGCCGGACACGACGTACGAAAAGTCTCTGCGTGATCGTCGTGTCAGTCGTCGTCGCGCTCGACGATTTTCCGCCGCGCCGTCAGCTCGAGGATCGCATCGCCGATGTGCCCAGCCAGATCGGCCGAGGTCATCGCCACTTCCCCTTCGTCGGCCTCCGCCAGATCGCCAGCCATGCCGTGCAGATACACCGCGAGCTTGCACGCCGCTTCGGCGTCGAGCAACTGCGCGAGCCACGCGGCAATCATGCCGGTCAGCACGTCGCCCGTGCCGCCGGTAGCCATGCCGGGGTTACCGGTGGGATTGATGAAGATCCGCTCGTCGGGTGTGGCGATGAGCGTACGGTGACCCTTGAGGACCACGTAGACGCGATGCGCGACGGCGAAATTGCGCGCGATCTCCAGGCGGCTTGCCTGCACTTCGTCGGCCGACATCCCGACGAGCCGTGCCATCTCACCGGGATGCGGGGTGATGATGACGTCGCGGCCTTCACGGCCGGCCAGTCGATCGGGATTCTCGCTGAACGCGTTCAGGCCGTCCGCATCGATCACCAGCGGCATCGTGGCGCGATCGACGAGCGACCTGATGAACTGCTGCGTGGCGCCGGCCTGGCCCAGGCCCGGCCCGAGTGCGATGACGTCGCGCGCCATGTCCAGCACGCGATCGACGCACGCAGGATCGATCCCGACACCTTCTCCGGGGCCCTCCGCGACCTCGTCGAGCGCCTCGGTCATGTACTCGGGTCCCATCGTGGCGAGGACCGCCTGGCAGTTCGCCGGCGTCGCGATGGTGACAAGCCCCGCGCCCGATCGGAGGGCGCCGACCGCCGCCAGATGCGCGGCGCCGGTCTTGCCGCGCGAGCCCGCGACGATGAGCACGCGGCCGTAGTCCCCCTTGTGGCTCTCGGCCACCCGCGGCGTGACGAGCTCGCGCATGCCGTGACGCGTCAGCAGCGCGATGCGCGGCCCCTCGAGGTTCTCGATGACGTCGGCCGGGATCCCGATGTCGGCGATGACGATGTCGCCCGCGCGCGTTTCGCCGGGCGGAAGAACCAGCGGCAGCTTGGGAGCGCCGAGCGTGACGGTGGTGTCCGCCTCGATCGATTCGCCAATCGGCTCGACGGCATCGGCGGAGAGTCCGGAGGGTACGTCGATGGACACGACCGTGATCCCCGCCGCGTTGACGTCGGCGATGACCGACTCGATGAGGCCCGACACAGGTGCGTTGAGGCCGGTACCGAAAATGGCGTCGACGATGATCGAGCAGTCCCGGACCTCCGAGAAGTGCAGCTCCCACGCCTGGCTGTCGCCGATCTCGACGACGGTCACACCGAGGCGTCCGAGGATCTCGAGGTTGATTCTGGCATCGCCCCGCACGTCGGCGACGCGGCCCATCAGAAAGACCGACACACTGATCCCGCGCTGCATCAGCGTGCGCGCGACGACAAATCCGTCGCCGCCGTTGTTGCCGTGGCCGCAGAGCACCGCCACCTGACGCTCGAGCAGCTCGCCGTGCATGGCTTCCATGGCGGCCACGACCTGGCGGCCGGCATTCTCCATCAGCACGAGCGACGGGATGCCGATCTCGTCGATCGTCCGCCGATCGGCCTCACGCATTTGTGCGGAGTTCAGGACGCGCATCGAGCGTTGTCGAAAGGTTTCTCCGCCACAAAAAACACGAAGGACACAAAAGGATACTAGCCTACGAACCAGCGAAGTTGCACGCGTCGGCCGACGATGCTACCGTCGTCGGCCGGCATGCGACTCGCAAACGGCCTTCCGACCGCGGACGTTCCGATCAGCGGATCGTTTCAGCAGGCCGGGAGACGAAAAAATGCCGCAAACGCTTGCTCATCGTGTAGATAGCCTGGAGCGCAGGGTGGAGTCCCTCGAACAACTTCCCGATCGTGTCGCCTCGCTGGAGTCGCAGATTGTGCAACTCCGCAGCGAGATGCGGGATGGATTTTCTTCCACCAGGGCGGAGATCAAGTCCGGGGATGAGGAGACACGCCGCGAGATGCGCGCGCTGGAAGACAGCCTTCGCCGCGAGATGCGCGAGTTGAACGCGGAGACTGTCAAGAAGATGGAGGAGCTGAACACTGAGACTGTCAAGAAGATGGAGGAGCTGAACACTGAGACTGTCAAGAGGATGGACGAGCTGAACACTGAGACTGTCAAGAGGATGGACGAGCTGAACAAAGAAACGAACACGCACATGCGCGTGTTGCACGAAGAAGTCATCTCCCGCATCGCGCTGCTCGGCGAAGCCAGGAGCGGTCGTAAGCCCATCGGTCCGACTCGAGGCCACAAGCCACGCCGTCCAAAGCGCTGAAGTAAGTTCAGTAGATCGCCGCGCGCATCCGGGGTACCCTTTATGTAATGGCAGCCACCGTCAACGTCAACGGTCGCGTGTTCGACCAGGAGCACGCCGTGATCTCGGTCTTCGATCACGGGTTCTTATACGGCGAAGGGGTGTACCAGACCTGGCGGACGTACAACGGTCAGCCGTTCCTCTTCGATCGACATATGAAGCGCCTGCGCAACTCGTCCGGCATGATCGCCCTGGCGGTCCCGCTGACGGATGAGCAACTGGACGCGCGGTGCCGCGAGACGATCCGTGCCGCCGGTCTGGGCGAGCCACCCCGAGGCGAGGCGTATGTGCGGATGCTCATCACGCGCGGCATCGGTGAGCTCTCGTACGATCCGGCAGGCTGCCCCTCCCCGTCGATCATCGTGATCGTGAAACCGCACGTGGCCCCCCCGCCGGAGATCTACGAGCGTGGCGTCAAGGTGGCGCTCGTGCCGATCATCCGCAATCACCCCGGGACGGTAAGCCCCCTCATCAAGTCGAACAACCTGCTGAACAACGCCCTGGCGATGCAGGAGGCGTTTCGGCGGGGCGCGTTCGAAGGCGTGATGCGGAACTATCGCGGCGAGCTGGCCGAGTGCACACAATCCAACCTGTTCATCGTCAAGGACGGTGCGGCGCTGACGCCGCCGCTTGACGCGGGCCTCCTGCCCGGCATCACGCGCGAATTCGTGATCGAGATCGGGGCTCAGTCCGGGATCCCCGTCCGGGATCAAGTCCTGCACGACGCCGACCTGTTCGGCGCCGACGAGGCGTTCTTGACCAGCTCCACGCGCGAGCTTGTGCCCATCTCCCAGGTCGACGATCGACCCATTGGCACCGGTCGGCCAGGGCCTGTAACTTGCACGCTGCTCGAGAGATTCCGTTCCCGGGCTCAAGAACTGACGCGCGCGCTGGCCGGGCGCGTCTGAAGGTCCCCGCGGTAACAAACCAGCTGCGGAAGTCGTATAAAAAGCGTAAACTCATCGAAAACCCTTCCCCGCTTTTTCGGGCGGGCAGGGTGAGTCATACCTGAGGAGGGTCGATGCGCCGGACGTTTCGCAGCCTGTGTTTCTTGGCCTCTTTCGCGCTCCTCGTCTCCGCATCGTCGGCCCAGGAAGGCCACCCGCTGGTCGGCTCGTGGCACGGCAACTGGGGCCTGAACGCCACCGAACGCAAAGATTTGACCCTCATCGTCGACTACACCCCTGACGGCGCGGGGATCACCGGCCTCGTCAATCCGGGTTACGACCACGCGATGATCCAGAACATCGTCCTGACGATACCGAAGCCCACCGATTGGAACCTCAAATTCGAAGTGGATTTGAAGGACAAGGCCGGAAAGGTCACCCACTACGTAGCCGACGGCAAGTTGGATCAGATCGGTTACGACCAGCGGACGCTAAAAGGCACGTGGACCATGGGCACGACGAAGGGCGATTTCAAGCTTACGAGAGATCGAGACTATACGCGCTAGTCATCCAGGAGGACAGCAATGAGAGTTCGCACGAGTCTGTTGGCGCTCGGTTTTGCGTTGACGGTGGCCGCCCCGCTGCTGGCGCACCACTCCTTCGCGGCCGAGTACGGGAACGATCCCGCGCACCTCGAAGGCGCCGTGACCAAGATCGAGTGGCAGAACCCGCACGTCTTCTTCTACATCGACGTAAGAGATCCGCAGACGGACAAAGTGACCAACTGGGCCCTCGAAATGGGCGCCCCGGCCGTCATCCAGCGAAACGGCTGGACGCGCAACTCGATGAAGATTGGCGACATCGTGATTGTCGACGGGACCAAGGCGAAGAACGGCAAGCCGCTCGCGAACGCGCGGTCGGTCGTCATGAAGGCCACCGGCAAGAAGCTCGGGGCCGGCTCGAGCGAAGGCGTCACTCCGTAGTTTTCGCGGTATCCGGCGGCCCTGCCGTCTTCGAAAGAGGTTCGATGATGCGAAACCGTTGGCAAAGCGGTTGTGTCACTGCGGGTGTGCTGGCGCTCGTCTTGTCGGTCCCCGCCCTTCCACACGCACAGGCCCCGGCCGCTGGACCGGCGGCGCAGGCGCAAGGACGTGGACGAGGTGCACCGCCGGCCCAGACCGTTGACGATGACGGTAACCCGGTTGCCGGCCGCGGCGGGCGTGGCGCGGCCCGCCCAGCCCCTCCATCGAAGCCGACTCCGCGCTGGCCCGACGGACGAGTGAACTTCGGTGCGCCTGCAGGTGAAAAGGGATACTGGAACAACGGCACAGGAAACCCTGTCGGGCGAAATGGCAACGCGCTGCAGACGAATCCTCTCCTCGAAGATGTCCCCTTCCGGCCGTGGGCCAAAGCCCTGTACCGAGTACCGGCGATTGCGCGGCGGACTCGACGATCCGCACGTGCGTTGTCAGCCTCCAGGCGGCATGCGGTTTTTTACCGTCCCGAACGGGATGGAGTTCATCGAACAGCCTGAACTCCAGCGCATCTTCCTGATCGCCGGTGAAAACCGCGAGTGGAAGCGCGTGGCCATGGAACCAGGTCGCAAGCATCCTTCGCTGGACGACCTGAATCCCAGCTACTTCGGTGATTCGATCGGCCACTGGGAGGGTGACACGCTGGTCGTCGATACAGTGGGGTTCGGCGAGAAATTCTGGATGATCCGCGGCGGATTACCGCACACGCGGTTTCTGCACCTGACGGAACGTTTCACGCGCACTGATTTCAACACGATGAAATACGAAGTGACGGTCGACGACAAAGGCGCGTACACGAGGCCGTGGAGCGGCGGCTGGACCATGCCCTGGCAGCCGAACAACTACGACGGTACGCCGGGCGGCGAAATCCACGAGTACTTCTGCATCGACAACGAGCGCGACTCGGAGCATATGCCGGACGCGAACGAGAATCGGCCGTAACGAAGAGGACTTAGCGAATGCGAAACCATTGGCCAGGCGCTGCAGGGGTCGTCGCGATCGGGATCGCACTGACGATCGTTCTGTCGGTACCCACGCTCTCACGTGCCCAGGCTCCAGCGGGACGAGGCCGCGGTGCTGCCCCGGCCGCGACGGCGAAGCCCGAACCCCCGGCGGCACCGGCTCCGCGCCTCAAAGACGGAACGATCAACCTCGACGCCGTTCCCGGACAAAAGGGATTCTGGAATGCCTTCAACGGCCAGTTCATCGGCAAAACCGGTAACGCGCTGCCGACGAATATCGAGATCTCCGAAGTGCCCTTTCAGCCCTGGGCCAAAGCGCTCTACGAGTACCGCAGGTTCCGCAACGGGCTGGACGATCCCCATGCCCGGTGTCAGCCCGCCGGCGGACTTCGATTTTGGAATGCTCCGAACGGGACCGAATTCATCCAGGATCCCGCCCACAATCGAATCCTGCTGATCGATGGCGAGAACCGCGACTGGAAGCGTATCGCGATGGAACCGGGCCGCAAGCACCCGTCAACGGACGATCTGAATCCCAGCTATTTTGGCGATGCGATCGGCCACTGGGAAGGCGACACGCTCGTCGTCGACACGGTCGGGTTCAACGAGAAATTCTGGGCGTTCAGAAACGGGATGCCGCACACGCGGTTTCTCCACCTCGTCGAGCGGTACACCCGCCTCGATATGAACCGCATCAAGTACGAAGTGACGATCGACGACAAGGGTGCCTATACGCGGCCGTTCTCTGGCGGTTGGTACATCAACTGGCAGTCGACCAATTACGACGGCACGCCGAACGGCGAGATCCACGAGTACTTCTGCATCGACAACGAGCGGGACTCACAGCATCTCGAACGCACCGGGACGCCGTAGCTCTTGGAAATTCTGAATTCAGAATTCTGAATTCAGAATTCGCCTACCGATATGCCCCAATCGGCGGGCACGTGCACATCAGGTTCCGATCGCCGAACGGATTGTCGATGCGCCCGACGCTCGGCCAGAACTTGCGCCTGCGGACGAACGGAAGCGGATACGCGGCCTGCTCGCGTGAGTATGGATGCGGCCAGTTGTCGGCTGACACCGCTGCTGCGGTGTGTGGCGCGTTCTTGAGCACGTTGTCCGTTGGATCGATCTCCCCGTCAATGACCGCCTGAATCTCCGCGCGGATCGCGATCATCGCATCGCAGAACCGGTCGAGCTCGGCTTTCGGCTCGCTCTCGGTCGGCTCGACCATCAACGTACCCGCCACGGGAAACGACACTGTCGGCGCGTGAAACCCGTAGTCCATGAGTCGTTTCGCGACGTCCGTTTCGGTGATGTTGGCGGCGCCGCTCGCCTGTTTCAGCGGACGCAGGTCGAAGATCATCTCGTGCGCAACCCGGCCGTTCCTTCGCGTGTACAGCACAGGGTAATGCGTCTGAAGACGTGACTTGATGTAGTTGGCGTTGAGGATGGCATAGCGAGTCGCGTCGGTCATCCCGTCGCCGCCGAGCATTTTCATATAGGCGTAGGAGATGACCAGAATGCCCGGGCTGCCCCACGGCGCGGCCGATACCGCGTGAATCGCGCGCTCGCCGCCGGTCTTCACGATCGGATGCCCGGGCAGGTACGGTGCAAGATGTGCGGCCACGCCGATTGGCCCCATGCCCGGCCCCCCGCCGCCATGCGGGATGCTGAACGTCTTGTGCAGGTTCAGATGGCAGACGTCGGCGCCGACGGCCGCGGGACTGGTGAGCCCGACCTGCGCGTTCATGTTCGCCCCGTCCATGTAGACCTGACCGCCGCGTCGGTGGACGATCTCGCAGATGTCCTGGATGCCCTCCTCGAACACTCCGTGCGTGGACGGATACGTGACCATCAACGCGGCAAGACGATCGCGGTGTTCGTCCGCTTTCTTCCGAAGGTCATCAACGTCAATGTCACCCGCGGCCGTGCTCGCGACGACCACGACGCGCATGCCGGCCATCACGGCGCTTGCTGGATTGGTGCCGTGAGCCGACGCGGGAATCAGCACGACGTTGCGGGCTGGCTCGCCGCGATCGCGGAGGTACGCGCGGATCACCATGAGTCCGGCGAACTCCCCTTGCGCCCCGGAGTTGGGTTGAAGTGACACGGCCGCGAATCCTGTGATCTCGCAAAGCATCGCCTCGAGCTCGCGGAAGATCTGCTGGTACCCTTCAGTCTGGTCCACCGGCACAAATGGATGGATCCCGCTGAACTCCGGCCACGTAATCGGCAGCATTTCCGAGGCGGCGTTCAGCTTCATCGTGCAGGACCCCAGCGGAATCATCGAGGTGTCGAGGCCGATGTCCTTGCGCTCGAGGCTGCGGATGTAACGCATCATCTCTGTTTCTGAATGATGCGAGTTGAAAACAGGGTGTGTCAGAAAGGGCGAGGTCCGAGAAAGGTTAGCGGGAAGGTTCAACGGTTCAGGGTTCGACGGTTCAATCGTCTTTGGGGCGGGCTTGCCGACGCCCGCGGCAAAGGCGGCCACGATGGCCGAGATATCGTGATCATCGACCGTCTCGTCGAGGGCGACGTGAATCGTCCCGTCGCGCCGGTAGCCGAGATTCAGCCGCGCCGCGAGGGCTGCCTTCACGATCTGCCCGACCGCCTGCACGCCGCCCGGCACTTCGAACCGGACCGTGTCGAAGTAGTGCTCGTTCAACTGTCGGATGCCGAGCCTGGAGAGCTCGTGTTCCAGCAGTTGCGCGTACGCGTGGACGCGTCGCGCGATGGCCGTCAGGCCCTTGGGGCCGTGATAGACGGCATACAGAGCGGCGATGTTGGCGAGCAGCGCTTGAGCGGTGCAGATGTTCGAGGTCGCCTTTTCGCGGCGGATGTGCTGCTCGCGGGTCTGCAGCGCCATACGGTACGCCGCATGGCCGTGCGCGTCCACCGAGACGCCGACAATGCGGCCGGGGACTTGTCTGATGTGCTCCTGCCGGGTGGCGAAGAATGCGGCATGCGGCCCGCCGAAACCGAGAGGCACGCCGAACCGCTGCGAGTTGCCGAACGCGACCTCGGCGCCCATTTCTCCTGGCGGAGTCAGGAGGACGAGGCTCAGGAGATCCGTGCCGACCGCCACAGCCACGTCGGCGGCCTTCGCCTTGGCGATGAACTCGCGCAGGTCGTGCAGCCGCCCGGCCTCGTCCGGCGTCTGCACGACCGCGCCGAACACGCGCTCGCCAAACACCGCTGTTCTGAAGTCGCCGACGATCAGGTCGATGCCGAGCGGCTCCGCACGGCTGATCAGCAGGTCGATCGTCTGCGCGAAACACGAGTCGGCGACGAAACACTGCGCCGGGCCGGCCATGCCTTCGATCCGCCGGGCCTGCACCCGGTGGAGCATCGCCATCGCCTCGGCCGCCGCCGTGGCTTCGTCCAGCAGCGAGGCGTTGGCGACCTCCATCGCCGTCAGATCGCTGACCATGGTCTGGAACGTGAGCAGCGCTTCGAGGCGTCCCTGCGCGATTTCCGCTTGATACGGCGTGTATGGCGTGTACCAGCCGGGATTTTCCAGCACGTTCCGCACGATCACGCTCGGCGTCTCGCAGTCGTAGTAGCCGAAGCCGAGGAACGATCGGAAGATCTGGTTGCGCGACGCGGTCTGCCGCAGCTCGCGGAGGAACTGGTGCTCGCCCAATCCCTCAGGCAGGCTGAGCGGCGTCGCGCGCCGGATGTGCGCCGGAATGGCTTCGTCCATCAGCGCCTCGAGCGACGGTGCGCCGATGATGTTCAACATCGCGTCGCGCTCGTCGGGATCGGGCCCGATATGGCGGGATTGAAAGCGCTCGAAGGTCACGTGAGATTTCAGATTGGAGAGTTCAGATTTCAGATTACTTGACGAGCTCGGCATATTGTGTCGGGTCGAGGAGCGCGCCTGCCTCGGCGGGACTGGCCACCTTGACGACGATCATCCAGCTTCCGTGAGGATCCTTGTTGACCGTCTCCGGCTTGTCTTTGAGCGCGGTGTTCACCTCGACGACCTCGCCGGATAAGGGCGCATACAGCTCGGAGACGGCCTTGACCGACTCGATCGTTCCGAACGCCTGCCCTTGCTTCAGCTTCGCGCCGACGTCTGGAAGCTCAACGTACACCACATCTCCAAGCTGTTCCTGGGCATACTCGGTGATGCCGACTTTGGCGCGGTCGCCAGACAGCTCCACCCATTCGTGATCCTTGGTGTACTTGAAGCCGGCCGGGTATGTCATCAATCGGTCTCCGCGGGTCCTGGAGGGACCCGCCCTACGCCTGTCGTTTATAGAACGGCATCGGGACAATCCTCGCGCGTGCCCGTCGTCCGCGAATATCAACGTCGAATTGGCCGCCTGGCAGGGCATGCTCGATCGGTAGATAGGCCATGCCGATCGCTTTCTTCAGGAACGGCGTCTGCGTGCCGCTCGTGACTTTCCCGACAGGCGCGCCGGCGTCGCCGATCCACACGTCGTACCCGTGCCGCGCGATGCCAGGGTCGATCATTTCGAACCCGACGATCTTGCGGCGTACGCCGCCCGCCTTCTGCTCGAGGAGCGCCGCTCGGCCGACGAAGTCGTCCTTCTGCCAGCCGATCGTCCATCCCAGATCCGCTTCGAGCGGCGTGGTGGTTTCGTCGATGTCGTTGCCGTACAGGCGCATCGCGGCTTCAAGGCGCAGCGTGTCGCGCGCGCCCAAGCCGCAAGGAACGACGCCGACGCCCTGCCCGCTTTGGAGGATCGCCTGCCAGACGCGATCGGCCGATTGCGGCGGCACCAGGATCTCAAAGCCGTCCTCGCCTGTGTAGCCGGTGCGTGAAACCGTGGCGCGGACGCTTGCCACTTCCCCATGCACAAACCGGTAGTACTTCAGCGCGCCAAGTTCGACGCCAATGAGCGGTTGGAGGATTTCGAGCGCCCTGGGGCCCTGAAGCGCGAGCAGGGCGTATCGCGAGCTCGCGTCGACGGCGACGGCATCGCCGGCCGACGTGATCTGCTCGGCAATCCAGGCATAGTCTTTCTGAATGTTTCCGGCGTTCACGACGAGGAGAAAGTGAGCGGCCGCGAGGCGATAGACGAGCACGTCGTCAATGAAGGTGCCTTGCGGCGTGAGCAGGCCGGAATACTGCGCCTGACCCACCTGCAGCCTGGAGGCGTCATTACATGAGATCCGTTGCACGGCGGCCAGCGCGTCCTTGCCGGCAATCTCGATCTCTCCCATGTGGCTGACGTCGAACAGGCCGGCGCGCGTGCGCACCGCCATGTGCTCCTCGGCGATGCCTGAGTACTCGAGCGGCATTTCCCAGCCGCTGAAGGACACCATCTTGGCGCCGGAGCCTCGATGGCGGCTGTTGAGAGACGTCTTTTTGAGAGGAGCTACGGTGACCTGTTCCATGTGAGGGCTGAGGCGCGTGGCCGAAACAGGTAACGGTACTATGGGCCTTCGAACGCGGTCAAGAACGGGCGGCGCGGACGGAATCGCTTCGGTGACCTGCACTTCGTGGAGGCCAAGCCAGGACGTGGCTCGCTCTGGCTTGGCCTCTCACGGAAAGTTGCTCAGAACGATTCCCTAACCGTTCCAACGCGTTCTGAGGCGCGCGACCAACCAGGCGACGCCCCCACCCGCCGCCACGGCGGCTGCGGACAGAATCGCTCCAAACACGATCACGATGGGGAAGATAGTGCTACCACCCTCGTGTAGGAACAGGTAGGACGTCAAGCCCACTTGCGCTCCGATCCACAGCGCCACCAGCCGCACTACCAGCGATCCCGCCCCGACGATGCCAAAGATGACGGCCAGCGCGAGCAGACTGCCATCGGTGTACGCGACGCCCCGGCCGGAGTTCAGCCACCACCCTGTGATGGTCTGCATATAGATGGGGATCAGCAGACCAGCGAGTAGCGGCGGGAGCGTTTGAGCCAACCCTGATTCCTTCATGGGTGTTCTCACGGGCCTACGGATATCGCTGAAAGACGTGGCCGCCGCCGCTCGCGAAACAATACAGTGTGTCGAGATTGCAAGCGTTGCACTGCCAGCTCGTCCACCACATCCACCACGAGGACTGAGTGCAATTCGGATCCTCTTTAAAGTAGCAAGCATCGTGGACGTCGCAGCACCACCGCAAGATCGTGCCATCCATCCAGTGGAGCCCGTCGCAGCCCGGGTCGTTTGCCTCGACGGTCGGCGCAATGAGCTGGCCCAGCCGGCCTAACCACCCGGGAGCCGCCAGATTCTTCGAGACAGTACCCTTTGTCTTGAGCAGAGTGCCAAACTGGTAGAACGCCAAGTTCTGCGTATTCAGCCAGGCCATGTCTGGTGCGAATTTCCAGCCGCCGTTCTTCTTCAAGTGGGCCGCCGTCACATAGCTATCGGCGGTCAGTCCTGGGAACGACCAGGCAAGTGTCTGTTCATCCGGCCACCATTGGCTCGACCCAACTTCGACGCCGTCCTTTCTGAAGCTGCTGATGAACACGATACCTGTCGTCTGGCGGCCTGTGACATAGCTGATGTGCGTTCCGACTTTCCTGATGACTGTCGCGGAGAAGCCTCCACGCCATTCGGTGTCGGTCTGTAAGAACGTCCCGCTGACGTTTCTTCTCTGCGCGCCAGTTGGCCGCATGAGCGTGTCCTGCCATTCGAGCGATGAACGGTCGAGCGCGTCGCGATCCTTCCACAAGCTGTAAGCCTGCTCACTGGTCCAGTCGAGAGTCGGTCGCAAGTCCTGGCGGCGCGCGGCGTGCCTGGCCGGTCTATCGGGCTTGTCGGCGAGCGTGAATTCCAGCGAATCACTTCCGGCATCGACGTGATGCACTTTAAATGCGACCATCTCGTTCCCAGCCAGGTCTGTCAGGCGCGTCGATAGCTCGCCATCCAACGTGCGATCCGCGACGGCGACGGCATCGGCAAATCGCGTCGTGACGCGGGTGGCCTCGCGTTCGAGCGAGTGGTACGTGGCTCCGCGATCGCCATTGGTTACCGGCACCGGGGGGATGCGGCCATTGAGGATTTGAACCGGTACTTGCCGTCCCGCCGGTGCATTCTGTGCTCGAACCCGCCACACGGATCCCGCCGATCCGGCCAGTATCGTGAGCAAGACGAAGGTTGCGAACAGTCTTTTGCGCGGTACACTCATTTCAGCCTCCGAAGGCGTCCAGCCGGACGCCCGCAGTGTTGGAAACGTGTGACCTCGCAGCGAGACTGCGCTGCCCTACCTCGTTTACCCGTGTTCAGCCGGAGGTGCCCGGCCTGTGCGGCGTGTCAGACGCCACCCTCCATTCAGACGTCGACCTCCACGCTCTCCGAACAACCCATCGGCTCTGTCGTGACCTCGGTGGCCTCCGCAACATCGTTGACGTCATTGCCTTCGTTGACGTCGCTCACCGGGACCGGAGTCTCGTCGCTGCCACGGGGCCAGGGCAACCGCAGATACGCCTGCAGTGTGTGATAGCTGATACCGAGCACGCGACAGGCTTCCCGCTTGTTGCCCTGGCAGCGTTCGAGGACGAGGCGCGTGTATCGACTCGCCCAGACCCGAAGCGAGTCGTTGCGTTGCACGGACGGCAGAATCGCCTCCGTGTAGTCGCCTCGGACGGCCGGCGGCAGATCGTCCAGTTCGATCGTGTCGGTTTCGGCCAGCGTCACGGCGCGTTCGATCAGCCGTTCGAGCTCCCTGACATTCCCAGGCCAGTCGTAGATGGTGAGCGCATCCATCGCGGACGATGACAGGCGGAGACGTCGCATCCCTCGGTGTCCTTCGAGAAAGTGCTCCGCCAGCACCGGCACATCGGCGCGGCGCTCCCGCAAGGCCGGAACCCGCAGGTCCACACCACTCAGACGGTAGTAGAGGTCCGCCCGAAAGAGGCGGCGATCGACCATGCCCGCGAGGCTTCTGTTCGTGGCGGCGACGACACGGATGTCGACGCGATGGGAGCCTGTGGCGCCGACCCGCTCGACGCTCAGATCCTGGAGGGCCCTCAGCAGCTTGGCCTGCGCAGACGGCGACAGGTCCGAGACTTCATCGAGGAACAAGGTGCCTCCATCTGCGTGCTCGAACTTGCCGCGGCGACCTCGTACGCCGGTAGCGATTCGTTCTTCGATGCCGAAGAGCTCGGCTTCGAGAAGCGTCTCGACAAGCGCCGCGCAGTTGACCGCCACGAATGGCCCCTGGCGGCGGCGACTCGACTCGTGGATCTGCCGGGCGACAAGCTCCTTGCCGACGCCGCTTTCCCCCTCCAGGAGCACCGTGAAATCCGTGGCGGCGATTCGGTCGATGCTGGCGCGAAGAGCCTGCATGGGCGGCGTCGAGCCGACGAGCGGCGCCACTTTGGAGGACATGTCGCGCCTGGATCGGTTTCCGTCGAGCAACCCGGCTCGCGTCAACTGGAGCCGGCTGCGCTCGATTTCGAGCACCAACGCGGCGACGTGTGCGGCGAGCCCGAGCATCTGAAAATCCCACTCACCAAGGCGGCATGCCGGATCGAAGCTCGCCTCGAGCACGCTCTTGATCGCCGGATCGGAGCTGGGCACATCGAGCGCAATCGATTCAATTGCACCACCCGAATCTGTCCGACTGCTCCAACGGCTGGTCATTTCGCGCAACTGGATGGTGCGGACCGGCACGAGCCGGCGCATCATCTGTTCGAACGCGCCGCGCATCAGCGAGATGTCGCCCTGACGATCGAGCGCTCCAGTCAATGCGCTGAAGAGATCCGTCAGCGCCTGTCGTCGATCGCGCTGGCGTGGGGTGATCATGACATGGCCACAACCAAATCGAGTGCCATCAACGCGCACGCGAAATTCCCAACAGACGCCGCCATCTCACACCCTGCCCCGGGTCGACTCTACCCGCTCAGCGGGCGTTGGCCGTAGCTCGCCCGTGGGAACTTGATACTCGCTCAAATCGTTTTCAAAGAAACCGGGCCACTGGCAATCGAAAGCAATGGCCGCACGGTAGGACACCGACGTCGAGTGCAGGCCGATGACGGCGCACCGAAGCACGCGTCCACGAAGAGTGGCCCCACGGCGTGCCGTGCTGATCTGAAGATCCACCGCAGAGCCTGGAAGTAGCCGCCGTGAGATTTCAATCGCCGCTCCACCGGCGGATACATCGATGATGGCCACGAAGTGGCCGGGCCGCACGCGTGCCGAAAGGATCCCGTGCTCACTGATGCCAGAACGGCGGGAGTTTCGACGGTCAATGGGACCGCACGTCATAGAGCCTTCCATTGGCGGGTGCGCAGATCGAATTTGAGAACGCGCGTTCGTCCAGTGTCCCCCAAGATGCGGATGACGTATTGGGCCCTGCTGCGGCCTCGGATATACACGCTGCCTGACGACGAAGTTCCGATCGAGGAGTAGGACAAGAGGTTGCCGCTTCCAAGCTTGATAGGATCGGTCCCAGGCGCCGGACTACCCGGGTCCACCGGGGGCAATCCTGGCAGCAGGCCAAAGTCCACGCCAGCGTAGTTGTCCGGTAAGCGCTCGATGGCGCCGAGCCGTCCATCGATCCCGTTTGTGATATCCGTCGTTCGGACTCCATCTCCGTTCCCGTCGACATAGATCCCGTACGAGTAGCCGGTGCCAGCTTGAACGAACTGCATCGCGGCGTTCGTCGACCGGACGACGGCTTCCATCCGCGTGCGTTGGATCCGTGTCGAGATGTACCGGACGGCGCCTGCCGTCCGGTAGTCGTCAAGTGCCGATAAGAGAGGTGGAATGGCCATTCCACTCACCGTTGCTGCCGCCGAGATGACGAACAGCAGCTCAATCAGCGAGTAGCCAGTTGTCGTCATGGGCCTACTGCTTCGGACGCTCTGCGGTAGGGGTGCCGACCGTGAGCTGTGGCTTCAGCTTCAGGAAGCTCTTCTCGCCCACGCCGCGCACGTTCATCAGTTCTTCGACCTTCTTGAAGGGCCCGTTCTTCTGGCGGTATTCGACGATGAGTGCGGCGGTTTTGGCGCCGATGCCCGGCAGCGCGTCCAGCTCCTTTGCCGATGCCGTATTGATGTTCACGATGGCGGGACTTTCCGCCTTGGCCGTCGGGCGACCCCCTGAGGGTGCTTGGGCCGCGACAGTGGCGTAAGGGTGGGCGACGACGAATGCAGACAGCGCGACAATCGACAGCGTTCGAAACATGCGGTCCTCCCTCTCTGAAATGATTCGCACACGTGGATGTGGAGGACCCATGGACCGGCCACGATCGAGCTGGAGGAGGTCAAGCTCCCGCGTTAATCGGCGCCAGCCCAGGGTCGCGAACACTCCAGGCAAGGCGCAGGCCGGCGGATGGATGTCGCCCGCGTGCCCCTAACTGACCAGATGCTATGGACATGTTGTCCTGGTGCAGCGCGAGCTCGAATTGCGGCCGCAGAAGATGTGGAAAGTGACGCCTCGGGTTACTCTTACGAAGTGGGAGCGATGACATGAGGCGGTCGTGGGCGTCGATCGGAATGCTACTGACGCTGCTCGGCCAGACCGGCATCAGCGCAATCGATGTCCGGCTCACCCAGGAAGACATTCAGCGCGCCACCGACCTGGCGAGGTTCCCGCACACCGATGCTGACCGCGCGCAGTTCCACAAACGTTACATCGTCGCGGTCAACAGCCCGGTCGTTGGATATTTTGCGGTCGAGACAATCGAAATCATCACGCCGTTTCGCCGCATGGAGTTGATCGCGGAGGAACACGCCCGGGTGAACGATCTCTTCGCGCGTGGCGGTCTGCACGACGCCGAAGAGGCCCTGCAGCCGTGGCGCGACCGGGTTTCGGTCGTGGCCCATCTCCAATTCGATCAAACGAAAGTGATCCCAGGTGTGCCGGAAATGGACGTGACGCTCGAGGGCCCCAACCCTGCGTTGGCGATTGGTTTCAGCGGCTCCGGAATCTACAGCCGGAGTGGCGATCTGACGTGGCTAGTCGGGGGGCTCGTCGAAGCGGCCTTTGATGTTCGGGACGTCGGTCAGGCGACCCAGCCGGTGGTCCTCCGGTGGAACGGAAAAGAGGTCGCGCGGGTAGCCGTCAACTTCGCCGCGATGGAGTAGCGCTAACGCCCTTCTACCTTCATCCGGCCGCTGCGGTGCTTTCCGTGCGGCACCACTCGAGCGTCAGCCGCAGGCCTTCCTCGAAGCCCACGATCGGTTGGTACCCTGTGAGCGTCCTGGCTTTTGAGATATCGGCCTGGGAATCTCGGACGTCCCCAGCTCGCGGCTCCTTGTAGATCGGCTGCGCCTTTGTCCCGCAGATCGTGTTCATCACCCGCAGCAGCTCATTGAGGGAGATGCGTCCGCCCGTGGCCACGTTCATCACTTCTCCAGAGGCCTTCGGCGCCTCGCACGCGCGCAGCACGCCGTCGACGACGTTGGCGACGTAGGTGAAGTCGCGCGTTTGCTGGCCGTCCCCGTAGATGATCGGCTGGCGGTCTTCGAGAATCGCCGTCGAGAACAATGAAATGACCCCCGAGTACGGCGAGCTTGGATCCTGTCGCGGACCGAAGACATTGAAGTATCGAGTCGTCACCGTCTCGAAGCCGTAGAGCTGAGTGAACATCTGGCAGTATTGCTCCCCTACCAGCTTCTGCAACGCATAGGGCGAGAGCGGTTTGGCCGGCATGTCCTCGTGTTTGGGCAGCGTCGGCGTGTCGCCATACACGGAGGAGGATCCGGCGAACACGAGCCGGCGGACGCCGGCGTCGCGCGCGGCCACCAGGATATTCAGGGTCGCAGTCACGTTGGCCTGGTTCGAGGTGATCGGGTCGTTGACCGATCGGGGCACCGAGGGAATGGCAGCCTGATGAAGCACGTACTCCATGTCGTCGACGGCGCGGCTGGCCACATCCTTGTCAGCGAGGTCGCCTTCAAGGAATTCGACGCTCTTGATGTGGTCGAGATTGCGGCGTTTGCCGGTGATCAGACTGTCGACGACGCGGACGCGATGGCCGCGACGGACTAGTTCCTCCGCGAGATGGGAGCCGATGAAGCCGGCCCCGCCGGTGACGAGATAGGAAGCCATGGCGAGTGGTTCCATGCAAGAAACGTCGCAGTAAGCCGTAAGCCGAATTCTGTCCACCTTCGCTTGCCTTTCGACAAGCGTCGGCGTGACGACCATTCCTCTAGCCCCGCCATTGCTGGCGGGATCAAGCGACCGACCCGGAGACTCGGACGGGCCGTCCGGCCACCGCCGGCGCGTTTCCGCGCCTGACGCTGGGCGCCTCCCTATTTGGTCTTGCTCCGTGCGGGGTTTTGCCTGCCACCCGTGTTACCACGGGCGCGGTGCGCTCTTACCGCACCTTTTCACCCTTACCTGCGTCCGGGCGGGTCTAAAGACCCGCCCCTACAGATGTAGGGTCCGGCCTTAAGGCCGGACCGTCTGCGGGCGGTATATTTTCTGTGCCACTTTCCTTCAGGTTGCCCTGACCGGGCGTTACCCGGCGCACTGCCCTGCGGAGTTCGGACTTTCCTCTCCTCGGTACGGCACTTCCGTGCCCCCTCGGAGCGGTCGTCTGGCTTACTACGAACTCTTCATGTTAGCACCACGGGCAGGAAGGGGCTGGATGGGCAGGAGGGGCTGGATGGGCAGGAGGGGCTGGACGGGCGGGAGGGGCTGGACGGGCAGGAGGGGCTGGACGGGCGGGAGGGGCTGGATGGGCAGGAGGGGCGACGGGCAGGAGGGGGCTGGACGCGCAGGATTGGTCCCGACCCCGGCCGGCTATCCGTCTGTTTCTTGACTGATCTGATACTGCTCCAGCTTCTTATACAAGTTGCTGCGCGGGGTATCGATGACCTCAGCGGTCTTCGAAATATTCCACCCGTTCTCGCGCAGCTTCGCGACCAGATAGGCGCGCTCGGCGTCGTCTTTGAACTCGCGCAGCGTGCCCACCTTCGCCGGCTCGCCGCTCGCCGGCTTCGGCGCGGCAGGCCCGCCGCCCGGGGAGCGGATGACATCGGGAAGATCCGCCACGTCGATCGTGTCCCCGGCGGTCATGATGATCAGCCGCTCGACGGTGTTTCGCAGCTCGCGGATGTTGCCCTTCCAGCGATACCGCTGCATCGCCTCGAGCGCCGCCGGGGAAATCTTCTTCGGCTTCACGTTGTTCTCGCGGCTGAAGAACTCCATGTAGTGACGAACGAGCGTGGGAATGTCCTCGGGCCGTGTCCGCAGCGGCGGGACAGAGATCGGAATCACAGCAAGACGGAAGTAGAGGTCCTCTCGAAATTGGCCCTTCCCGATTTCCTCTTCGAGGTTCTTGTTCGTCGCCGCAATGACGCGGACGTCAACCTTGATCGTCCGCGCCGATCCGAGCCGCTCCACTTCGCCTTCTTGCAGCACACGCAGTACCTTGGCCTGGGTCTTCGCGCTCATGTCGCCGACTTCATCGAGAAAGATCGTGCCGCGGTCGGCTTGTTCGAACTTGCCGACCTGCTTCTCCGTGGCGCCGGTGAACGACCCCTTTTCGTGGCCGAAGAGCTCCGACTCGATCAGGTCCTCGGGAATCGCGGCGCAGTTGACCTGAACAAATCTTTCGCGGCTGCGCAGGCTGTTTCGGTGGATGGTCCGCGCGACGAGCTCCTTGCCGACGCCGCTCTCGCCCTGGATGAGGACGGTCGCGTTGGTGGGCGCCGCGCGGCCGATGGCTGCCATCACCTGTTTCAGCGCGCCGCTCTCGCCGATCATCTGATGGCGGACTTCGACCGCCTTCTTGAGCGACCGGTTCTCGTCGCGCAGCCGCGCCTGCTCGAGGGCGTTCTGGATGGTGACGCGCAGCCGTTCGGTGCTTTCGAACGGTTTTTCGAGGAAGTCGAGCGCGCCCCGCCGGATCGCGTCGACGGCGGTGCTCGGGGTGCCGTGGGCGGAGATCATGACGACCGGAAGCGTTTCGTTCATCGAGTGCAGCCGCCCGAGCACGTCGAGCCCGTCCATGCCCGGCATCTTCACGTCGAGCAGCACGAGGTCGAAGTTTTCCCGTTCGACGAGCGCCAGCCCTTCCTGGCCGGTCGCGGCGCCGATGAACTCGTACCCTTCGTACTCGAGTGTCATCCGCAACGAATCGCGGATGGCCGCTTCGTCATCGATGACCAGGATGCGTGATTTGGGCACTAGCGGTCTTCGACGCGCACCGTCTTGATCTGGCGTTGGTCAATCTCGGGTGAGTACACGTAGAGCGTCAGGACGTCGCCCTGGCGCGCCGCGCTGGCGAGACGTCGATAGTCTGCGACCGAGTCGACCGGCTGACGGTTGATTTCGAGCAGAATCGTTCCGCGCGCGAGCCCGCCGTCAAAAGCGGCGCTCAGCGGCTCGACGCGCGTGATCAGCAAGCCTTTCGTGACCCTCGCGAGCGCGAGCCTGTCGACCGTCTGCCGGTCCAGCTCGCGCACGGTCAGGCCGAACAACGAATCCGCATCGCTCCGGTCGCGGGCAGCCGGCGATGGAGCGGACTGGGCCGGCGCGCGGTCGCGGCTTGGCCGCTCTGCGAGCTTCACGAGGACGTCCTGTTCGCGGCCATCCCGCACGATGCGAAGTTTCACGGCGGTGCCAGGCGCATGCGCGGCGATGTCGCGGATCAGTTCGTCGTCGTTCGCCTCGGCTTTGCCGTCGAGGGCGATGATGACGTCGTAGGGCTGCAGCCCGGCGCGCTCGCCAGGTGAACCCGACGTGACGTCCTGAACGACGGCGCCGTGGCTGACCGTGAGATTCAAGGAGCCGTGCAGGTCGTCGTCGATATCCCGAAGCGCGACGCCAATGTAGCCGCGGCTGACGCGCCCGCGCGCGCGAAGCTGCGGCAGGATGGACGTGGCCAGGTTGATCGGCACGGCGAAGCCGATGCTGCTGCCGCGCGCGCTGATCGCGGCGTTGATGCCGATGACTTCGCCGCGTGTGTTGATGAGCGGTCCACCGCTGTTCCCGAAATTGATGGCCGCGTCGGTCTGGATGTAGCTGTCGAGGCTCGCGTCGAAGAGCTTCCGGCCCATGTAACTCACGACGCCCACGGTGACGCTGTGCTCGTAGCCGAGCGGATCGCCGATCGCCACGACCCACTCGCCCATGCGGAGCTTCGAGGAGTCGCCGAGCGGCGCCACAGGCAGCCCGGTCTGCCCGTCGACTTTGATCAGCGCGATGTCCGTGTCCGGATCGGATCCCACGACGCGCGCCCGGAGGGTCCGTCCGTCGGAGAGCTTGACGGTGATGCGCTCGGCCCGGTCGATGACGTGGTTGTTCGTCAGGATGCTGCCGTCGGCGTCGATGATGAAGCCGCTGCCTTCGCCGCGGCGCGGCGAGTCGAGCTGAAACCTCGGGCCGAGGTCGTTCGGTCCGTCGAGCTGACCCGGTGCCTCGGGCAGCGCGCGGTTTCTTCGGCTCCGCGGATCCCGCCCCGTCGTCGTGGCATCGATGTTCACGACCGCCGGATTGAGGCGCTCGACGACATCGGCGAAATTGATCAGCGGGCCAGCCGCCGAACTTGCGACCTTCGACGCGGGCCCGATGGCGGCGCTCTTGGTGACCGGGCCGGCGGCCACCGACGATTGCCCGCTGCCACCGCCGGCGAAGATCGCCCCGACCAGGAAGGCCACGATGGCGGTGAGCGCGAGGGTGACGAAGGTAAAGCGGCGCATAGATTTGCCGGGTCTAAAGACCCGGCCCACTTGTCTTCATTATAAGAGCCAGAAACGCTTTCTCGTCCAGCGTTTCGACGCCCAGCTGGCGCGCCTTCTCCAGCTTGCTGCCCGCGTCCTCGCCGAAGACAAGGGCGGATGTCTTCTTGCTGACCGATCCGGTGACGCGGGCCCCCAGCCGTTCCAGTGCGGCCGTCGCTTCGTCGCGACTCATGGCCGATAGCGTGCCCGTCAGAACGAACGCCTTTCCGGCGAGCGGACCCACTTCGTCGGCAGGTTCGGGGGCCTGGCTCGTCATGTTCACGCCGGCTTTCTCCAGCCGCGCGATCAGTTTGCGATTGCGCGGCTCGTCGGCAAACGTCCGCACCGACGCCGCGACCACCGGCCCCACGTCGGCGACCGACTGCAGCGCCTCCATCGGCGCATCCAGCACCCGCGCCATCGTCCTGAACTGGCGGGCGAGCGTCGCCGCCGCTTTCTCGCCGACGTGACGAATGCCCAGGGCGTAGATGAGACGCGACAGGTCGTTCTTCTTGCTCCGCTCGATCTCGGCGACCACGTTGCGGCCCACTTTGCCCAGCTTGCGCGGCCGGGCCCGTTCCGATCGCGGGTCCCGTGGCGTCACGACGAGGTCCTCGAGTTGCGCCGCCTCGAGGCGATACAGGTCGGCGAAATCGCGCACCAGTTGCTGCTCGACCAGTTGATCGACGAGTGACTCGCCCATCCCCTCGATATTCATAGCCCCGCGCGAGGCGAAATGTTCGAGGCCGCGGCGGATCTTCGCGGGGCACGATTCGTTCGGGCACCGCCAGACGACCTCTTCATCGTCCTTCTTCAAGGTGCTGCCGCACTCCTTACAGGTGGACGGCATCACCCACGGTCGCGACTTCGGCGGGCGCAAGCCGAGAATCGGCGCGACGACCTTCGGGATGACGTCGCCGCCTTTTTCGATCACGACCGTATCGCCTTCGCGAATGTCGCGGCGCGCGACTTCCTGTTCGTTATGGAGGGTGGCCATCGAGATCGTTGAGCCGGCGAGGCGCACCGGCTCCAGGACGGCGAACGGCGTCACGGCGCCGGTCCGCCCGACGTTGACGTCAATCCGGAGGAGCCTGGTGTGCGCCTGCTGCGCGGGAAAC
The DNA here is from genome assembly GCA_963789965.1 of uncultured Acidobacteriota bacterium. Lineage (GTDB taxonomy): Bacteria > Acidobacteriota > Vicinamibacteria > Vicinamibacterales > CAVVIG01 > DATLLJ01. Next base: position 14,467 of record CAWBMO010000007.1, on the reverse strand, counting down.
TTGAACGCGGTCGCCCATCGCGGAAACTTGGCGGTCGCCCCGAGCCGCTCACGCACGGCCAGGTCGTCGACCTTGATGACGACGCCGTCGGTGTCGAATTCGAGCGCCTGGCGCTTGTCGGCCCATTCCTGACAGAACGCGATGACGGCCTCGATGCCTTCGCAGCGCCGCCAGTGTGGTTCGACAGGTAGTCCCCATTCCCGCATCGCGGTCAGGGTCGCGGCGTGTGTTTCCGGAACGTCGCGCGGCCCCGGAACGCCCTGAAGGGCGTTCCCTACCGGGGTGTTCTTCGCCGGGGCGTTCCTCGCCGAGGCGTTCCCTTCGGACTCCGCGTAGGGGACGGCCTTTAGGCCGTCCCGGGCGTTCCTCGCCGGGGCGTTCCCTTCGGGCTCCGCGTAGGGGACGGCCTTTAGGCCGTCCCGGGCGTTCCTCGCCGGGGCGTTCCCTTCGGGCTCCGCGTAGGGGACGGCCTTTAGGCCGTCCCGGGAGTCCCGAGAAATCAGAATCTGGTACATGAACGCCGACAGCCCGCGCTTCGAAACCAGCGCCGGCTCGAGGTTGCGCATCGTGCCGGCGGCCGCGTTGCGCGGGTTCGCAAAGAGCGGCTCGCCGGCGTCCTCGCGCTCGCGATTCATCCGCTCGAACGACGCACGCGGCAGGTAGACCTCGCCGCGAACCTCGAGACGTTCCGCCGGGCCACCGCGGAGCGCGAGCGGAACCGCCCGGATCGTCCGAACGTTCGCGGTCACTTCCTCGCCGCGTACACCGTCGCCGCGCGTGGCGCCTCGCACCAGCCGTCCGCCCTCGTAGGTCAGGGCGATGCTGAGGCCGTCGATTTTCATCTCGGCGACATAGGTCACCGGCACCTCACCAAGGCCGGCACCCTTACGCACGCGCTCGTCAAACGCCTCGAGCTCTTCGTCGTTGTACGCGTTATCGAGACTGAGCATCGGGACGATGTGCTCCACGGTCTCGAAGCCTTCGACCGGCTGGCCCGCGACGCGCTGAGTGGGCGAATCCGGCGTGACGAGTTCCGGATGGTCCTGCTCCAGTCGCTCAAGCTCGTGGAGCAACTGGTCGAATGCTTCGTCCGAGATCTCCGGTGCGCTATGAATGTAGTAGCGCTCTTCGTGGTGCCGGATCGCTTCACGAAGCTCGCCGATGCGTTTCTCAGCTGATTTCATGATGCAGGGCGGGTCCGTCGGACCTACTTCCCAACAACCTCACGCGCCACCTGTTCGAATGTGCCGTACGCAGTCTGCCCAAACAGCACGAAGCGCACCAGGCGAAGCGATCCGGTGGCCGTGGCGCGCTTGCGCACCATTGTCGCGTGCGCCTGGACGGCGCTGATCATGATGCGCGCGCACCCAGCGAGCGGGAATCCCCCCACGCCCGTGCCGAATGCCGGGAACGCGATCGAGGCGAGGCCGCCCGATTCGGCGAGCTGCAGGGTGTTCCGCGTCGCCGTCTCGATGAGCGTCGCGGAGGTCTGCAGGTCCTGCCCCATCACGGCCGCATGAATCACGTATTTGGCCTTGAGGCGGCCGGCCGAGGTGAGCACGCACTGGCCCGGCTCGACCGGGCCCTGCGCCATGGCCTCGTCTTCGATGCTCTTCCCGCCGCGTGACTTGATCGCGCCAGCCACACCCGATCCCATCCAGAAGGCATTGTTGGCGGCGTTGACGATGGCATCTGTGGTTTGCGCGGCGATGTCGTCGTCGACGACTTCGAGCGTCAGCGGAGGGATGGAGAAGGCAGACATTTCTTCACTGGCGCCGGGCCCCCGGCACGCCACCCCAGCGCGGCTGCCGCGCTGGGGGCCCCGGTATGGGCGCAGGCGCTAGCGATCGCGTGCGAGGACGTAATCGGGAAGGGCCAGCAACGCGTCCCGTTCGGAGCTCGGCGGAAATGCATACAGCGGCTTCTTGGCGCGCTCGGCGTATTCGACGGCGCGTCGGTACGCATAATCGATTGACGCGTGCGTCTTCAGGCTGTGCAGCAACTCGCCCCACTGCGCGTCGGTGACGCTGCGCGAGGCGATGATGTCGCGGACGATGCGCGCGGCCACGCCGTCGTTCGACTGCCGCTGCAGGTGAATCAGCGGCAGCGTGACCTTTCCTTCCCGCAGGTCGCTGCCAATCGGCTTGCCTACGGCTCCCGCGTCGCCCGTGAAATCGAGCAGGTCGTCTACGAGCTGAAACGCCACGCCGAGGTTGAAGCCGTACTCGCGCAACGCCTGCTCGCGCTCGACCTGGACCTTGCCGAGCATTCCGCCAATCTGGGCGCAGCCTCCGAACAGGTACGCGGTCTTGCGCCGGATGATGTCGAAGTGCTCATCCTCGGTGATGTTGGCGTCGCCGTTCTTGGTCAGCTGGTACAGCTCCCCTTCGATCATGTGGAGGGTGACGTCGCACAGCACGCGAACGAGGTCGAGCGAATCGTGCGTGAGCGCCAGCGCCATCGACTTGATGTACAGGTAATCGCCCAGAAGGACCGTGATGTCGTTGCCCCACCGCGAATGCACGGCCAGACGTCCGCGACGCAGATCCGAGTCGTCGATGATGTCGTCGTGGACCAGGGTTGCCGTGTGAATGAATTCGACGACGGCCGCGTAGAGGGCGCCGCGATCGCCGCCGTAACCCGCGAGGCGCGAGGCCATGAGCAGGACGGCCGGACGGATGCGCTTGCCGCCGCTCGTGCGAATGTACTGCCCGATCTTCGGGATCAGATCGACGTGCGACTGGAGATGCCGCTCGAATTCGCGATCGACCTGATCGAGGTCAGCACGGATCGGCTCGAAGATCTGCGCGAGATCGGGCGTCGATTTTTCTACATTTTCCACGACGGTTTCAGGAGGACTTTATCATGGCGGGAACCACCCACCAAAGAACACCCATAAGTGGTGTCCGGCTCTAGCCGGACCGTGGTCACCTTCTCACGGTTGAAACAGCGTGTGAAAATTTTCCGTGGTCCGCCTGGCCAGTTCACCCGTGTCGATTTCATACAGCTCGGCCAGTGCGGCCACGACCCGGACAACGTGCGCTGGCTCGTTGCGTTTGCCGCGATGGGGCACCGGCGCGAGAAACGGACTGTCGGTTTCCGTCAGCAGGCGATCGATCGGGACGGCCCGAACCGTGTCGCGGAGCTCGCCCGCCTTCGGAAACGTAATGATGCCGGCCAGCGAGATGTAGAAACCGAGATCGAGCCCGGCGCGAGCCAGCGCGGCAGTGCCGGTGAAGCAGTGCAACACGCCTCGCACTTCCCCGCGGCCCTCCTCGCGGAGAATCGCCAGCGTGTCGTCGTCGGCCTCACGCGTGTGGATGACGATGGGCCGTGTGTGCTCGCGGGCGATCCGGACCTGGGCGCGAAACACCGCCTGCTGCACGTCGCGGCGGCGAAAAGTCGTAGTGGTAGTCGAGGCCGATTTCGCCGACGGCGCGGGCGGCGGGGGTTGATTCAAACTGCTCCTGCACGACGGCCGCTGCCTGCTCGGGATTGTCGGCAAACTGGTGTGCCTGGTGCGGGTGGACGCCGATTGCAAACCGGGTCTCGGGCCAGAGGCGCTCGACCTGCGCTGCCTGTGCCGCTTCCTTCTGGTTTCCCGCCTCGAGGATGACCATGACGCGCTCGAGTTCGGCCTCTTTCGCGCGCGCGATGACCGCCTCGAGATCGGCTGCGAAGACTTCGTCGGCGAGATGGCAGTGTGAGTCGATCATAAGAATCGCTGATTCACGATGTAGCGCAGGTCGTTTAGACCTGCCCGGTCCACGCGACATGCAGGACTAAAGTCCTGCGCTACATCAGCGCGTGTGGCTGGCTCAGCGTACGCGCGTCCCCGGCGGCGGCGGCTCTTCGAACGACAGCAGCATCGGTTTGCCGCCCTCGGGGCTCGCGGCGAGCACCATCCCGTTCGACTCGACGCCCATCAGCGTCGCAGGCTGCAGATTGAACACGATCACCACCGTGCGGCCGACGAGGGCTTCGGGCTCGTACGCCTCGGCGATGCCGGCGACAAGCGTCCGGTGCTCGGTGCCGACGTCGACCGTGACCTTGATCAGCTTCTTCGATTTCGGCACACGTTCTGCGGCGAGCACTTTCGCCACGCGCAACTCGACCTTCATGAAGTCGTCGATGGTGATGCGACTAACGGGTGCCACGGTGCCGGGTGCCGGAGTGCCGGGTGCCGTGCCGGGTGCCGCGGTGCCGGGTGCTGGAGTGCCGGGTGCCGTGCCGGGTGCCGCGGTGCCGGGTGCCGAAGTGCCGGGTGCTACGGCGCAGGTGCCGGCGGCGGAGTCGTCGAGTTGTCGGACACGATCGTCTGCTCCTTGCGCGGCCAGAGCGGTCCATCCAGAGCGAGCACACGCTCGCCCTCGGCCCGCCAGTGGCCATCGCGGTCCCAAGTTGAGGTTGTCCAGTGTCGGCGGCGCCGCCGACGCGCCGGAGAATCTCTTTCGCCGAGGCCGGCATGACCGGCGACAGCAACACGGCCGAGAGGCGGATGGCCTCCGCGGAATCGAACAGCACCTGCGACAGGCGATCGGCGGCAGATGGATCCTTCGCGAGCGCCCACGGCGAGGTGGCCGCGATGAACTCGTTGGTGGCGTCAATCAGGCGATACGCGGCGGCCGCGCCTTCGTGGATGGCGAAGGTCTCCATCGCGCGCTTGTAGTCGGCCACGACCTGCTCGGCAAGTCGCGCTAATTGATCTGACGGTCCCGCGGCCGGCGCCAGCCTGCCGCCTCGATATCGGTGCGCCATCGTCACCACTCGGCTCACAAGATTGCCGAGATTGTTGGCCAGGTCGGTGTTATAGCGTTCGTCGTAGCGCTCCCATGTGAAATCCCCATCACCGCCGAAGGCAATTTCCTTTACAAGAAACAGGCGGAGCGGGTCGGTCCCCAACCGATCGGCCGCCTCGATCGGATCGATGGCCGTGCCGAGCGATTTGCTCATGCGCTGACCACGGAAGGTCATGAATCCGTGGCCAAATACCTGACGTGGCAGCGGCAGCCCGGCGCTCATCAGCATCGCCGGCCAGATCACCGTATGAAATCGCGTGATGTCCTTGCCGATGACGTGCAAATCGGCCGGCCACCACTTTGTGAAAAGCGCGTCGTCTTTTCCCAACCCGACCGCCGATGCGTAGTTGATCAGGGCGTCGAACCAGACGTACACGACGCTCGACGGATCGAACGGCAACGGGATGCCCCAGGACTGACCGGCGCGGCTGACCGAGATGTCCTCGAGACCGCCTTCGAGCAGGCGCAGAATCTCGTTTCGCCGCTCCTCAGGCTGCAAAAACTCTGGATGGTCAGCGAAGTGGTTCAGCAGCGGCTGCTGATACTTTGAAAGGCGGAAGAAGAAATTCTTTTCCCGAATCCACTGAGGCGTCGTCGTCGGGTGGAGGGGACACTTGCCGTCAACGAGATCCTTCTCCTGTTTGAACGCCTCGCAGCCAACACAGTACCACCCCTCGTACACCCCCTCGTAGATATCCCCGGCCTCGTAGATGCGTTGGGCCAGCGCCGTCACGCCGGCCTTGTGTCGTGGCTCCGTCGTGCGGATGAAATCGTCGAACGACACGTCGAGACGCTGCCAGGTTCGACGAAACTCCTGTTCCATCTGATCGCAGTACGCAAGCGGATTCAGTCCTTCCTCGGAAGCCCTCTTGAACACGTTCTGCGAGTGCTCGTCGTTGCCCATCAGGAATCGGGTGTCGATGCCGCAGAGCCGCTTGTAGCGTGCGATGACGTCAGCCGCGATCTTCTCGTACGCCGTGCCCAGGTGCGGGCGGCTGTTGACGTAGTCGATGGCCGTCGTGAGGTAGAAACGGCTCACGAGCGGCTGGCCCTGTACGCCGAGACGGCCAGCGCCTGAACTTCCTTGACCGATAGATTCTTCGCGGCGGCCAGCTTCGCGCAATCCTCGAATTCGGGCACAGCGTTCAGGACGCGGCCGTCGCGTCGCGCAATCTTGAACCGGACGGCGCCAGCCGGCGTCTCGACGGTGACGATCTCGCGGTCCAGACACTCACGCGCGACCTCTGAGTGTCGCAGGCCGATGGTTGTCGTCTCGCGAAAAATGATGTCGGAGATCTGACCGAGCCGCTCCGGGGCGGCGATTACCGTCAACAACGTGCCCGGACGATTCTTCTTCATCTGAACCGGTACGTAGAACACTTCGAGCGCACCCGCAGCGTACAACTGCTCCATCACGACGCCGAAGATCTGCGGATTCATGTCGTCGATCTCGCATTCGACGACGGTGACGCGTTCGGTCCGCGCTTCCGCCGAGGCCCGTCCGATCAGAACGCGCAGCACATTCGGCGTCGTCGGATCGTCGCGCTCGCCCGCTCCGTAACCGACCTGCTCGATGCTCATTGCGGGAACCGGTCCGAAGGATTCGGCGTAAGAGGTGACGATCAGCGCGCCGGTCGGTGTCACGAGCTCCTTCTGTATGGTTCCCGCATAGACCGGCGCGCCGCCCAGCAGCTTGACCGTCGCCGGCGCCGGCACCGGAAACAATCCGTGCGCCGACTGCACCATGCCGCCCCCGACGTTGAGCGGCGAGCAGACGATGCGGTCAGCGCCGGCCCACTCGAGGGCGAACACGATGCCGACGATGTCGATGATCGAGTCGAGGGCGCCGACCTCGTGAAGGTGCACCTTCTCCACCGGCATCTGGTGGATTCCGGCTTCGACTTCCGCGAGCCGTTGAAACATCGCCTTCGCGCGGTCGCGACCGGCTGCCGAGAGGGCGGACTTGTCGATGAGCCCGAAGATGGCTGACAGGTGGCGGTGAGTGTGATGTCCATGGTCGTGCTGGGCGCCGCCGTGCTCATGCACGGTGAACTTGGTCGCCGATACGCCCGCGCGGAGGACGCGCACGGCGCTGACGTCGAATCCCGACACGGCGAGGCTGCCGAGCGCGCCCTTCAGGTCCTCGAGCGGCAGTCCCGCGTCGAGCATCGCCCCGAGGGCCATGTCGCCGGATATTCCGGAGAAGCAATCGAAATAGAGGACTTTCGACATTACGCCGCCACATTCTATCCGTACAAACGAAAACGGCGCGAGACTAGGGCTCGCGCCGTCTGTGACCAAGGCGGTCGGTAACTAGTTATTCATCGCTTCGACTTCATTCACCCGGATATGCGAGAGGTCCTGCATCCGAACGGATGGCCTGGGAGCACGAGCGACCTGCGGAGCTTTGGTGAGAATCTCGAAGAACCCGATGAGCGACAGCAGGAAGACAGATGCTCCGATGAGCTCCATCGATTCCTGAACGAGGTCAATCATCGCGTAGGTAAAATTCTGATCGCCTGCGATGCTGGTCCAATACCCCAGCAGGAACTCAGTGCCGAGTGCCCCGCCGACGTAAATGGCCCCCGCCAGCATGAATCTCCGGCGCACGTTCCCCGGGAGCTCGCGCAGGAAGCGCGCGTACGTGATTGCCAGGCCCACCACGAGTCCGGTGGCTGGGACGACCCAGCCAAAGTGAAGGGCGCCCGGGCCAAACCGCAATGACGTATTGAGTGTCTCGTGGATTTGCACGAGCTCGTCGAGCGAAATGTAGAAAAACCCGGCCGCCAGTCCCCACCAGTGAGCCTGGAACGGAGGCCTTTCCCGTCGTCTCGCGCTTGCCACCAGCGTCAGAAGCACCCCGCAACTGAAAAGAAGGCTTGAAGACGCCCAGGTCGAAAGATTCGCCTCGTAACTCAGGCTGAAGAATTCGGTGACTGGCCCGGAGTTCCCGTCGTTGACGAAGGCAATCCACGCCTCGGCGAGGAAGCCTGCCAGGACGAGCGACGCCACAACCCACGTCAGGACTCGCCGCACCGCCGGGAGCGAAACCTTGATGTCCACGACTACACTAGCTGCTTTCTGACCGACCAGATGAATCCGTCGTACCAGAAGTGGAGGATAGAAACCACCAGCGTGACGGCCCACAGCCACTCGATGCCTGAGTCTAACGTCTGCACCCAGAATCCGTAGGCCAACGCCAGCGCCACGAAGAGGCACACGGTCAATGGCTTGCCGAAGGGGAACGTTTCGACACGAAACAGCCGGATCATTCTCCTGTTTTCGAATGCCCACACGACGCCGAAGTACTGGAAGGCGTGGAAGAAGTTCATGATGAAGAAGGCTTCTCCCCACGTGTTGAAGCCCCAGGTATAGATCGAGCAGAACCCCGTGCTCGCGAGCAGGAATGTTTTGAGAGGCGAGACGCAGTAACCCTGCTTACTGAGCTTCGCGTAGGCGAAAACGTAGTACGCGAGAAACAGGGTGCCCCCGACCACGACTGTCCACGTGAAGTACCGCTGGTGGCCGGTCATGAACGCTGGCACCGCTGTAAAAAAGGTCGCGCCGACGCTCTCGAACTGCTTGAAGTCGTCGAAGTGATCGATCATCGTGACGCCGGCGAGGATTGGGCCCGCGTAGAGGACAAGGTTGAGCCAAAAGTCCAGACGCCGGCCCACGTTGGGGTCGTTTCCCTGCCGCCGGTCGTAGATGCGAGCGAGGCCGAATGTCTGGAGCGCTGAGTGATAGACGTCCCAAAATGTCACCAGCACGGCCGCCGAGACGAGAATCCAGCGGGAAGACAGGAGCGCGAGGTACAGGAGCGGCGGAATCCAGATGAACCGGAACCGGTGGAGCTTGAAAATATCGGGATTTCCGTGGCTCCGAAAGAACACGATCACGAGATGCGCGTGAATGAGCACACCGATGGCCAGTCCCGCCCACGTGGTCTCTTGGTCCCACAGCTTGAACGGCCGATCGAGCATCGTTCCTGAAACCAGAATCCCGAGGGTCAGGCCGACCATCGGGGGCAGCAGGAAGAAGACCCAGTCGTAGGCTGGACTGACGATGTGGACCACGTCCAGCCGTACGGTCGCATCGGCGACCGGCACGGCAGGCCGCGACCGCAGTGTCAGGGTGGGGTTCGTCAGCATAAGGTCAGGCTATGAATTTCTTGGGGCTTCTGACCTTCTTGACCTTCTTCACCTGCTTGAACTTCTTGGACTCCTTCCCGTCGTTGTCGCCTCTGTCGCCTCTGTCGCTTCTGTCGCCTTTGTCGCCTTTCGTCCTCGGATCCTGCTGCTGCGGTCCAGAGCGTACGTCTCCTCCGAGGTACGCATTTGTGCTGTCGGGCTCCGTTTGTGAACCCTTCAACTCGGGCGCGACGCCGACCACGAACGATGCGAGCGCACCCGCTCCCGTCAGAGCCATGATCGTGTTCTTCGTTTTCTTCTTCATGCTGCCAACCTCCCTTTGAATGAGACGTTCAGACTAATGGTTCCCTTCAGCGCCAATCAGCGGGCTCGCCGATACGAGTTTGCCCTGTTGGAAATACTCGATTCGCACCACCTCGTAAGTATGGACATCGCCGTACTCGATTCGCTCGAGCTGACCGTCCGCACCGTAAAACTGCCAGGTGTCCTGTCTCCCGTCGTGGTCGAACGACAGCGCGATCTCTGTCCGTTGTTCGTGTGCGTCGTAGTACTCCCACCGATCGATCGCCTCATCGCCATCCTCGTCGACTTCCAGCCGTACTACACGTGAGCCATCGAGATAGATCCATCGATCGATTGAGCCGTTGCCTGCGGCGTTGTACGACAGTTCCGTGAAAATGCGACCCTCGGTGCGCTTGTCTGAATCAACCACGCGAGCGACATGAACCTGCGAGTCTTTGACGCCGTAAGGGCCGTACGCCTGGTACGCGACGACACCAGATCCGGCTGCTACGAGGAGGCCACCCATCACAAGGAAAGCCTCCAGTCTCCGGCTTGTGTGCCGAGTGCCCTTTTCGGGCCTGGTCACCTTGGCGCCCGCGGCTTTCGCGTCGGTAATGGCGATGGCACACAGCACCGTGAAGAGCGCGGCGTTCGCGGGTATCTGCAAACTGAATTCAACGGTTTCCTGCAGTCCGATTGCCACGAGCCCGACGACCGCACCAATCCGGGCCCAGTACACGCTGCCACGCGTGGATGCATCGCCGGAAAGGCGTCTTCTGGCCTGGAGAATCAAGACACCCAGCAGAAGCAATATCGGAATGCCGACAAGCAATCCTCCGTCACTCGCAAGCTCCAGATAATCGTTATGCGCATCCTGGGCATAACCTCCGAGGTACGTTTTCGTACTTGACCATCGCATCGTCGAAGGTATTGAGGCCCGTTCCCGTCAGTGGGAAATCTTTGACAACCCGAAGCGTATCGCTCCAGATCGCCAACCTTCCTGTCGATGCGGGAACGATCTCGGACATGCGCCGTGTCATTACATCGATTTCGGCCCAGCCGACACTGGCTATGCCGAGACACAACAAGTAGCCGATTACCACTGAACGCCTGCTACCCTTCGATTGAGATCGCACGACGAACCAGCCCATCAAGCCGAGCCCGATGGCGAAGCACAGAATGCCCGATCGGGACACTGTCAGCACGAGCGACAGGGCCATTGTGAAGACGGCCAGACTCACGAGGATCGAACGACTTCCGTCGGCTGACGAGAGCGTCAGGATCCGTTCACGCCAGCTCGAGCCAGCGCCTTCGTTGCGCTGCACGTGGAGCCACACATCGCTCAAGGCCAGTGGGACAGCCATGAGCATCCACCCGGCAAAGTGATTGCGATTCACAAAGGGGCCAAAAACATTCCCGCCACGATAAGGCTGCCAAAAGCCGTAGATCAGTCCGGGTGGGGACGCGGCCCGCTGCACGATCGCAATGAGCCCGAGGCCAAGTCCAAGCCCGATCACGCCGACGACGAGCGTCCGCATTTCTCTTGCGGTGAGGGCACTCGCAGTGCCCACGAGGAACACGACAAAGGCGAGCAAGCCGACAAGCGCCGCAGCGGTGTCAGACGGATTGATCGAGATTGAGTGCGCCCGGGTTTCGCTGCCGTGAGTCTCGCGGCCCAGCAGTGAAGACAACACGGCAGAACGTGAAGCCAGAGTTGTGACGTCATAGCGGTCAAGAAATGCGACCGTCGCCGGACTGAACTTCCCGAGCGTCCGGTTCGAGAGCGGCACCAATTGCCCAAGAACCACGGCTATGAGTAAGACAGTGGCGACGACCAGGGGCGGATTGTGCCGTCCCGCTTGTCGGGTCCAGCCGATGACGCCAGCCATCGCGCAACCGATGAGAAGCGGGATGTAGGCCCAGGGATACACAGCCCCGAACGCGAGCGCGCTCCATCCAAGGATCAAAAGAATGAGAACAATAAAAGGAGTCACACCACACCTAACGCGAATCGATCAGATGCGTAACCCATGGGTCTGGTTGGTCGCATGCTCCGTCGGGTCCGCAGCGTGCCGAAAATCGAGCCGAATCGCCATGTCAATAGCCTGAAGATCGGGCGGCTCCCAAGAGATGACCAAGGCTTGTTCCTCATGGATCGTCGGAAGTATCCAACCCCGCCAGCGGCACACTCCACACTCGTGAAGCCGTTTGGCGGTCAAGTTCTTCCGAGCTCGTTCCAGAACCGACCGCGATCGAGAGCGGTGGATATCTGCAGACTCGCATGAGGGACAGATAACATTCCTGAGTCTGCCCGCCGCACCGCTCTGCGGATAGCTGAGCCCATTTTGCGTTGGGTGTGCGTCGACAGCGATTGTTTCGCGATAGTTGTTTTCGAGAATACGGGGCAGACCATGCGCGACAGCACTGATGAGCAACGGGAGTTCGGAATGCAGCGGTGCGGCACTCGACGATCGACGGAAAATCACCTCGCCGAGTACGCCTTTCGCGTCCGCAAGAGTCACAGCAAAGCTGGTGTCACTTGCTGACCCAGAATGTGACGAGGGACACAAATGCTGCGCATAGCGGCCCCGCTCAGGAGTATTGTCATTGACGCCGTTTCGTGAATTGACTTTCAACTCAACGTACGAAAAGCCAAGCCGCCTCGCCGCGCTCTTCAGCAGGAGCCACGCTTCATCCTGAGAATGGACAAAGCGAAGTTCGTCCGCCAGTTTCCGGCTCACAATGCCGTTTTGAATGATCCGCCGCTGATTGACAAATCGTTTCAACGCGCTGTTGATTTCCGCGAACTCCGAGTACCCCAAGCGCTGGATGCCAACCCAGGTGACGGCTGCGAGGAACAACGCAATCAGGCCCACGACGGTTGCGCGACTCTGAATAATGAAGATCGAGGTCAGGCCGAAAGTCGCGGAGCCCAAATACAGCAGACCGGCTGCCTTACGCGGGGTGAAACCCAACCGCATGAGTCGATGATGAATGTGGCCGGAATCGGCCTGAAGGATCGACCGACCGCTGAGAAACCGCCTCATCGCCGAAATCGCGGTTTCGACCAGGGGCAGCGCAAGAATAAAGAGAGGAGCGGCAACAGCAATCGCGGTCGAGCTTTTCTGGGAACCAACGATCGAGAGGACCGCCAGCTGGAATCCCAGAAAAAGACTGCCGCTATCTCCCAGGAAGATGGACGCGGGATTGAAGTTGTACCTGAGAAAACCCAGCACTGCCCCGGCCAGAGGTGCCACCGTGAACGCGAGGGCCATGTTTCCCATCTGCATTGAGACGAGAAACATGCAGCCGAGCGCGATAAAAGCCACACCAGTCGCCAGGCCGTCCATACCATCCACGATGTTGAAGGCGTTCGTCACGAGGACGATCCAGCCGAGCGTCACGGGGAGGCTCAGGGCTGCGAGAGCAGAACGCCCTACGAATGGGTTCGTCAGGTTCTCGATGCGAATACCCAGGTAGTAGTAGATCATCAACCCAGCGGCCAATTGCACCGCTATTTTGATCCACGGGCTGACCGACCATATATCGTCTGAGATTCCGAGTATCAGGATGACAAGTGACGGGAAGAACATCGCGGACGCGAGCCGCGAAGCTCCCTCGACCATTGGCCACTCTGCGCGTCCGGAAATCAGCCACACACAGGAATAGAACGAGACAAAAACGGCCACACCTCCGAGTCTTGGAATCGATCCCGAGTGGCGCTTTCTCCGGCCGTCGGGTGCATCGATCACACCCGCCCATCGCGCCGCTGAGCGCACAGGCGGCGTCAGACACAGGCAAGCGAAAAAGGCCAGAGTGAATGGCAGGGCGTAGGCCAACATTGGGGCTGTCCTCATGATCGGGGCGAGCGGACGTTCCTAGAGAAATCGGCTAATTCGGAGGTGAAACCGAGGCGCCGGAAGGGGCGGCTTCAACGAGCGAGTACTTCGAGCCCGCGACCGGCTTTGTCGAAACGGTGCCAAGAATCTCGAGATACCGGGCGGCCCACCGAGCTCGATTGAATTCTCGAGCCACGTACTCGGCGCCGCAGGTCCCGAGCTGCAGGCGGAGATCAGGATCCCCGGCTAACCTGTCAATCGCCGCCGCCAAAGCGTGCGAGTCCCCTGGTGCCACGCACAGCCCCCCCCGGGCCCGTTCCAAAACCTGTTTGGCTTCGCCCTCGACTGCGAGCACGATTGGCTTGCGCGCGGCCATGGCCTCGAACATCTTCGACGGGAGGACGGTCTTGAAGGTCTCTGATGGCTTCAGCGTGACCAACGCGACGTCAGTCCCCGCCATAATTGCCGCAATATCCTCGTGAGGAAGCAGTCCCGTGAAAGCCACATTTGACAGGCCGAGCGACGCGGCACGAGTCTTGAGGTCCGCAAGTTCCGCTCCGTCGCCAACCACAAAAAAGCGGACGTTCGGGTGTGATGTTCTGAGCACGCTCGCGGCGTCAAGCATGGTCCCGAGACCGTGCGCCATGCCTATCGTTCCCACGTAGCTGACGGCGATCTCGTCCGCCGTGAGGCCGAGCTGTGCGCGGCCCCTGTCGCGGGCGCCGCTGTCCCAGAATGAGGGGACGATCCCATTCGGCACGTATTTCAGCTTCGAGGAATTGATGCCGCGGGACTCGAGATTCTCCATGAATGCCCGCGTGAGGCAGACGACCGCGCTGGCGTTTCTGTACATGCGCAACTCGAGGCGCTCCAGTAGTCGTAGCGGTAGCGACTTGTGCATGGCGCCAACGGCGCTGATCGATTCCGGCCAAAGGTCCCGGAGCTCGAACACCCATGGCGTGCGGCGTACCACGGCGGCGAGCCACGTGGCCACGGGACAGAAGAACTGGGGCGAGGTTCCAACCAGGACATCGAATCGGCCCAGTCGCCAGGAACGGAACAGGGCCGAAGGGACAAACGAAAGATAGTTCACAGTTCTCCGAAACACGCCCCGATTTGGCGCCAGGTGCGTCCACACGCGATGCACCTGAATACCGTCGATTTCCTCACGGCGGTACCATCCGCGCCGGTGGCCGGGAAAGGGCACGCCAACGGGATGGCTTGGCACGCACGTAATGACGTGTACCTCGTGGCCAGCGGCCGCCCATGCGCGGCAGTGCTCGTACGTCCGGTTCGCAGGTGCATTGACTTCCGGAGGGAAGTAATGCGTGAGGAAGAGAATTCGCACGTGAAAAACGGCTGGGTTAACTCGCGACTATTTGCGGAGCGAACGCCC
>CAWBMO010000006.1:0-878083 GCA_963789965.1 uncultured Acidobacteriota bacterium | reverse complement strand
TCCAGCGTGGCCGCCGCTGCGGCTATCAACTGATCGTCGATCACGCTGGCGGACGTCTCGTACCCGCGAGTCAGGGCGGCGTCGCAGACGAGATTGACCAGCCGCGGCACGCCGCGCGTCGCCGCGTAGCAGCTCCGCAAAGGCGCCGTCATCGAATTCCACGCGCGCGCTCGTCCCCGCGACGGCCAGTCGATGGACGACGTAACCGATCGTCTCGTCGGCGGTGAGCGGTTCGAGACGACACCGGACGGCGACGCTTCGCTCGAGCGTCCGCAGCTGCTGTGGTGAAGAAGTGAAGGCAGCGTGGGCTGCCCGACGAGAATGATCTGCACGCGCCGATCGGCCGTCCCCTCCGACAGGGCCGCCAGCGGCTCGAGGATGTCGGACGGCATGTTCTGCGCCTCGTCGACGATGATGACCGCCGAAGCCTGGAGCGGCGCGAGCGAGGCGGCGAAATCGCCGACAGCGGTCGCCAGTTCCTGGTCGGTGGCGGCGGCCAACGGGCCGCGTGTCGCATCCTCCCGCGCCACAACGCCGAAATCGACGAGCACTGTCCTCAGCACATCGTCGAGCGAGAGCGACGGGATCGGTGATGAACGACGTGACCGTGCGGCGTCCCAGCTGATCGACGAGCGATCGGCACAGCGTCGTCTTTCCGATTCCCGCTTCCCCTGTCAGCAGCATGATTCGATCGCCGCGGCCGAGCGCGTCGATGAGGTCCTGCAGCGCGCGATCGTGCGATGTGCTGTGGTAGATGAACTTCGGATCCGTGGACAGGCTGAAGGGCTTTTCGGACAGGCCGTAGAACGGCTCGTACGTCAGCGGTACGGCGGGCATGTGCGGAGCCGGTTCGGCCTGCAGCGCCGAACCGACTGCGAGCGACGCGCGGCGGTGGCGCTCCGACAATCGCCGGCGCGCGCGCGCGCCCACGGTCGCGCCCCGGCGGAGGGGGAAAGAGATCGAGCAAAGGACGGGCAGCGTCAGTTGTGGGTGGTGCCGACTCGGGCGATCCAGACCGAGCGCGCGCCTCGACCGCCCTGGCAAACCTGGAGAGCGGTGGCGCCGACGCCGTCCCGGACGTGAAGGCGGACTCGGGAAAAATTGAGCCCCCTGCGGGAACAGTCGGCAGTTGGCGGTCGGCAGTCGGCAGTCCGCGGTCGGCAGTCGGCAGTCCGCGGTCAGGAGTCGGCAGTCCGCGGTCGGCAGTCGACGGCGGGTCCGACGTCGGCGTGCTCGACGGCTGACTGCCGACTGGCGACTGCCGACTGCTGGCTGGCGACTGCTGACTGCTGGCTGGCGGCCGCCGGCGCTCGATGTTGAGCCCTTCGTCGAGATCCGCGAGGCTTTTCTGGAAGCGCGGATCGTCCAAGAACGACGGAGGCTTTTGGTCCTGGCTCAAAACAGCACAACCTGTTCCAGATCAATCCACTCGGCTGCAAGTCGTTGGCCCAAAAGGGCCGCGCGTTACTGCTACTCGGTCATTATTGACGTTATTGTCATATATACGAACAATATGGTAGCTCGACTCATCGACCGACTATTTACTGCAAGTATCTACCCTGTAACCACTTAGAGTCAATAGACCAGCTTGGCGCCTGTGTTGCTACATCTTGCTCCTGTGCCACGGGTGTCGCTTGTGGTCATCAGAACTATGACCGCTGAAACCTCGAACCTTGACGTGCCAGAACTGGCGAACGGAGCTGCCGATACTGACGGCGCGCCTCGTCACGCTGCGCGAACCGGTCACGCAGGATCTTGGCCCGCTCGTCGAACTGTTGTCCGTAGCCGACGCGACGCGGTTCGGCATGGACGAACAGGATACCGAAGTCGGCGTGCAGCGGCTCATCGAGCGCGCCGCGACGGGAACGCGCCGCCGGCCGGTCCTTCACCTATGTGATCACCACCGGCGCGACACGACCCGCGGTCGGTCTCATCCAGGTCCGCCAGCTGGATCCCGCGTTCGAAGTGGCCGAATGGGAATGCACCGTGGCGCCGTCGGCGCGCGGCACCGGCGTCTTCGTCGAAGCGGTTCGCCTCGTCGGATCCTTTGCGTTCCGTTCGGTCGGCGTGCGGCGGCTCGAAACGCGGGTCCTGCTCCAGAACGGGCGCGGCAACACCGCGCTCCGGAAACTCGGCGCCGTCGAGGAAGGGATTCTGCGACGCTCGATTCGCCGGAACGGCGAGTACGCCGATCAGGTGCTGTGGTCACTGCTGAAGGAGGATTGGGGCGAGCAGTGGATTTCCACCGTCCCCCGCGTCCATTGACAAAGTCGCTGTCGCTCGGAGCTCGCGTATACGTCGCCGCGGTCATCATCGCGGGCGCGGTGCTCTTTGCGGCGTGCCTCCCACTCGCGCGGTTCGACCAGCCGATCCTGTTCGCCGTACTCCTCGTGCTGTCCTCGGCGACGGCCATCGCTCAAGGTCCAGCTCCCGCTCCTCACGAGCAGCTCGACCATGTCGGTGTCCTACGCCGTCGATTTTGCGTCGCTCCTCCTCATCGGCCCGCACGCGACGATGCATCGTCGCCGCCGCCAGCGCGTTGAGCCAGTGTCACTTGAACACACGGACGCGGACTCCGCTGCACCGAACCCTGTTCAGCATGGCCACGCTCGTGCTGGCCGTGGAAGGCGCCGGGTTCGTGTTTCATCTGCTCGGCGGCGGGCCCGCTCACCGGTTTCGTCGCGCTGGCGCAGCCGCTCGTCGGCGCGGCGATGGTGTACTTCCTGATCAACACGCTGCTCGTCGCGACGGCCATCGCGTCTGTCGACCGACGAGAGCGTGATCGCCACATGGCGGCAGAACTTCCTCTGGAGCGCGCCGAGCTACTTCGTCGGCGCCGGCAGCGCCGCGCTCGCCGTGTGGGTCATCTCGCGGTACGGCTACTGGATGGCGCCGCTGACCTTCGCGCCGATCTACCTGACCTATCGCACCTACAAGGTCTACATGGGGCGCATCGAGGACGAGCAGCGGCACGTCCGGCAGACCTCCGATCTGCACCTGGCGACCATCGAAGCGCTGGCGCGCGCGATCGACGCGAAGGATCAGCCGACGCAATCGCACATCCGGCGCGTGCAGGTCTACGCGGCAGGCCTGGCGACGGCCGCCGGCCTCTCGGCCGACGAGATTCAGGGCGTCAAGACGGCGGCGCTGCTCCACGACATCGGGAAGCTCGCGGTGCCCGAGCACATCCTGTCCAAGCCCGGGCCGCTGACGCAGGAAGAGTTCCAGAAGATCCGCATTCACCCGCAGGTCGGCGCGGAAATCATCGCGGCCGTGCCGTTCCCGTATCCCGTGGCGCCGCTGATCCTCAGCCACCACGAACGATGGGACGGCAAGGGCTATCCGCAGGGTCTCGCGGGCGACGGACATTCCGATCGGCGCGCGCATCCTCACGATCGTCGACTACTACGACGCCGTGACGACCGAGCGGCCGTACCACCGGGCGCTCAACCCGGAGAGCGCGCTCGCGATGCTGAAGCACGAGGCGGGGCGCGCGCTGGATCCCACGCTCGTGGCGACGTTCGTCGAGATGCTGCCCTCGCTCGTCGCGCAGTACGCGAGCGAAGCGCCTCCCGCCGAAGCGCCGCCGGAAACGATCACCGTCGAGAGCGGCTCGACGGCGGTCGGGCTCGTGCCGAAGAGCGGGAACGCCTTCCAGAACATCGCGCTCGCCCATCGGGAAATCTACGCGCTCTACGAGATTGCGCAGGCGATGGGCACGAGCCTCGGCGTCTCGGACACGATGGCGCTCATCTCGTCGAAGCTCTCGAAGCTCGTGCCCTGGTCGGGCTGCGCGCTGTTTCTCTACGATTCCGGAACCGAGCGGCTGCAGCTGCCGCTTCGCGGCCGGCGTCGACGCGCCGCGGCTGCTGAACGCCTCCGTGGCGGTCGGCGAGGGCCTCTCCGGCTGGGTCGCGAAGAACCGGCGCTCGCTCATCAACGCCGACCCGCAGGTCGCGTTCCGGGCGGCCGGGATCACCGAGCCGACCGTCCTGAAAGCCGCCATCGTCTGCCCGCTGTATTTCGACGATGGGTTCCTCGGCTGCCTGGCGCTGTATCACACGACGCCGGACTATTACGCCGAGGATCACCGTCGTCTGCTCGAGCGGGTCGCCGAGCAGGCCGGCGCCGTCATCCACAACTCGATCGTCTTCGAGCAAACGCAGGAAGACTCGCTGACCGATCCGCTCACCGGGCTGCCGAACCGGCGGTCGCTGTTCGTCCACCTGTCGCGCGAGCTGTCGCGCGCCGGGCGCCTGAAGAGCGACGTGGCGCTCATCGTGATGGACGTCGACGGATTCAAGGCGATCAACGACACCTACGGCCACAACGTCGGCGACTCGGCGCTGCGTGCGATCGCGCAGGAGCTTCAGCTGGCGCTGCGGCCTTACGACCTCTGCGTGCGGTACGCCGGCGACGAATTCATCGTCGTGCTGTCCGACTGCTCGCGCGAGGCCGCCGAAACCAAGCGGCGCGAACTGCAGGCGCGGCTCTGCCAGATCGAGCTCGTGGTGAGGCCCGGCCGCGTCACGCGCCTCGCGGTCAGCGCGGGCGTCGCGGTCTTTCCGCACGACGGCGCGACCTACGAGACGCTTCTCGCCGAAGCCGATCAGCGCATGTATCGCGACAAGGCGGTGCGGCGCGGAGACATTCCCGAGGCGCGTCCGTCGGCGCCGGCGGAATTTCTCGCGCCGGAGCTCTTCGAGACCGCCCCGGCGAAGCCGAGAGTCTCCCGCTTCCCGAAGCGTCCTGACAGCGAGGCTCAAGGCTCAGGGCTCAACAGCCTAGCCTCGGCAGCCTGAGCCCTGAGCCTTCAGCGATAGAATCGTTCGCGTGTCGCGCTAAGATCGAAGCGAACGTCGATGCGAAAAACCCGACCTGGTTGAGCGACGCCTCAAGTACATCCAGCGACAGATCGAGCTCGACAAGGGCGCCGTCAACGTCAGATTCCGCGGGACGCCCCCTGAGGGAGAGGGACCGGCCAATCGCCACGGGATGCCCAGGCTCCCCGTCGGCCAGCACGAAGTGAAGAACTGGCCGGTGTTCGATCTCGGCGAACAGCCGCAGGTCTCCCCCGCCGAATGGAAGCTCGAAGTCGGCGGCCTCGTCGAGAATCCGTTCACGCTGACCTGGGATCAATTCCTCGCGCTGCCGCAGGCCGAGGACGTGAGCGACTTCCACTGCGTGACGACGTGGAGCCGGTACGACAACCGCTGGCGGGGTGTCCGCTTCAAGACGATTGCTGAGCTCGCCGTGCCACAGGAGCACGCGCGGTTCGTGCTCTGCACCGGTTACGACTTCGCGCCGGGCACTTACATTCCCTACACCACCAACATCCCGCTCGAGCGGGCCATCGAAGACGACGTGCTGCTGGTGCACACGTGGGAGGGGCGTCCGCTGCCGCGCGAGCACGGCGGGCCGTGCCGGATGATCACGCCGAAACTCTACGCGTGGAAAGGCACGAAGTGGATTCGGAAGATTGAGTTCCTGGCCGAGGACCGCAAAGGATTCTGGGAAGTGCGCGGATACTCGAACTCAGCGGAGCCGTGGTTCAACGATCGGTATGCGACGGACTAGGGCAGAAGACCAAGCGCTGACCGACAATTGAATGCCTGACGCGTGACAAACCCCTTTACGAATTGACGGGCGAGCTGAATAATCGGTCGGAGTGGGTGTAGATCCCGGTGTTCTACGGACGAGTCACGCTTCAAGAATTTAGGTGAACGCCATGGCAAAACGATCGACACGAACAGCAACCACTGGCACCTCCGAACCCTCGACCAACTCGGCCGCATACGCAGCCGGGTCCGCGAGCGTCGTCGACAGGGCCACCGACAGGGGTGGACCCGTCGCGCGCCCTGGCAACGACGCGACGCGCAACGACTCGATGGCGTCGGAGCCCAGTGAAGAAGAAATCCGGATGCGCGCGTACCGACGGTATCTGGAGCGCGGCGGCTCAGACGGTCAGGACTTCGATGACTGGCTGGAAGCGGAGAGGGAACTCAAATATAGCCGGTAGTCAACACTCATCAATTCTTCGTCCGATGCTGGCGTCCCTGGCGGACGCCCCGCTGGCTGATCCGCAGCTGGTCTACGAGCCGAAGTACGACGGTATTCGCGCGATCATCGAGATCGACGCCTTGGGGCGCGCACGCATGTGGTCGCGCCTTGGGAATGAAAAGACCCAGCAGTTCCCGAAGATCGCGGCCGCGATCGAGACGTGGGCGCGTGCGCGCAAGCCGCCGCGCGACCTCGTCCTGGACGGCGAAGTGGTGGCGCTCGATCCCAAAGGCGAACCCACAGGATTTCAGCAGCTGCAGAGGGGCAGCCCTTCCGTCGCCTTCATCGCATTCGATATCCTGCGCAACGGCCGCACGGACCTTCGGGCTCGCCCGTTGATCGAACGGCGCGCGACCCTGGAGCGCGTCTTTTCTGTTCGGCCGCCGAAAAAAACGGCATCTGGAATCCTTCGCATCAGCGAAATGATGCCCGGCGATGGTCGTGCGCTGTACAAACGCGCGCTGGCGAGCGGCTGGGAAGGATTGATCGCGAAACGGGCCAACTCCACCTATCAGTCCGGCAAGCGCACACCTGACTGGCGAAAGCTGAAAATCGTCCACGAGCAGGAGTTCGTCATCGGCGGCTGGACCGAACCGCGCCATACGCGCTCGTACTTTGGTGCCTTGCTGCTCGGCGTCTATGAGCGGAGGGGCCAGTCCGCAGTCGGCAGTCGGCAGTCCGCAGTCGTGAGCCCCCAGTTGACCTACGTCGGTCACATTGGGACTGGATTCGACGAGCGCGAGCTGGCGCGGCTGATGAAATTGCTGAAGCCGCTCGAGATCAAAGAGTGCCCGTTTCGCGAGCGGCCTCGTACCAATCAGCCCGCGCACTGGGTCCAGCCGAAACTCGTTGCCCAGATCAAATTCACCGAGTGGACGGCCGACCGCAGCCTTCGCCATCCGGTGTATCTGGGGCTTCGCGATGACAAGAAGCCCGAGGACGTCGTGCGGGAGCCCAAGGTCAGACTGCACGCTGCGAGCAACAGCGGTTCAGGGTTCAGGCGTTCAAGGTTCGAGGTTCAGGCGGAACCCGGAACCCTGAACCTGGAACCTCCGTGTTGCTCGAACAGCTCCGCGAACTCGAGGCCGCTCGGCGCGACGGCGTACTCGCGCTGCCGGACGGAAGCAGCCTCAAAGTCACCAATCTCCACAAGATTTTCTGGCCGAAACAAAAGCTGACGAAGGGCGACCTCTTTCGCTACTACGTCGAAGTCGCTCCCTGCATTCTGCCGGCCGTCGCGGACCGACCGTTGGTGATGAAACGATATCCAAACGGTATCGCCGCGGCGCCGTTCTATCAGCACCGCGCCGAGGACGTCCCCAAGGGAGTACGCGCCGAGATAGTCGAGGTGGCCGAGAAACGTCAGCAAATCGTTGGCGGCGACCTGACGACGCTGCTGTACATGACGCAGCTGGCGGCTATCTCGCAGGACCCGTGGTTCTCGCGCGTCCAGTCGGTGCAGTTCGCCGACTACGTGGCGCTCGATCTGGACCCGTCCGAAGGCGTGAAATTCGACCGCGTGCTGGACGTGGCGCGCGCGATTCGGGACGAGCTCGACGCGTTGGGGGCGGTCGGTGTGCCGAAGACGTCCGGCGCCGACGGCCTGCACATCTACATCCCGCTTCCGCCCCGCACACCGTACGATGCAGGCCTGCTCTTCTGCCAGATCGTCGCCACGGTTGTCTCCCGCAAGCATCCGAAGATCGCCACGATCGAACGGAGCGTGCGCGCGCGAGGTCCTCGCGTCTATGTCGACTACCTGCAGAACATTCTTGGCAAGACGCTGGCCACGGCGTACAGCGCGCGGGCGAGCGATTACGCCGGCGTCTCGACGCCGCTGACGTGGCGGGAGGTCGACAGCCGGGTGCGTCGGGAGGATTTCACGATCAAGACGATGCCGGCCAGGGTGAAGGAGGTGGGAGACCTGTGGGCGGCCCTTCGAAGCTCAAAGGGGGTCGACCTGTCGCGCGTCTCAAAGCAATATCGATGAGCACGTATAATCCGCTGGCCCAACGATTTCGAAACGGCGCCGGCCGCCGGGTATACCATCAACTCTGGAGGTTCGCCATGAAACGCTCGCTTCTCGGCGTGGGCCTGTTGTTGAGTGTGTGTTCGGTGGCGCCCCTGGCGCAGAACCCCGCGCCCGGCAAGGATCCGATCATCGGCACGTGGAACCTCAATCTGCAGAAATCCAAGTACAACGGGGCCCCGGCGCCGAGAAGCGGCGTGCGCCGGTACGAAGTGACCGAAGACGGGTTCATCAACTACATCAGCGTCGGCGTCGACTCGCATGGAAGCCCGACGTTCAATCAGGCGACGTACAAATACGACGGCAAGGATTATCCGGTCTACTCGCAGGCCAACCTGCCACTCTTTTCAGCCACAGGCGTGAAACCTGGAACGCAGGCGTACCGGGTGATCGATCCCAACACCGTGGCGCTGACGCCCAAGGACAACACCGGGAAAGTCACATTCAACGGGATCCGCACTCGCGCCGTGTCGAGAGACGGGAAAACACTCACCGACATTCAAAAAGGCACAAACGCGCAGGGCGAGACGGTCGACATCGTTCAGATTTTCGACAGGCTCGAGTTGGAGTCGGTTCGTACGAAGAGTCCTCGATAACCGCGGATCACGTCGTTCCTGAAGCTCACCCGTTTGGGTGATCCTGCGCACCGTCGATTCTGCGACGATGGCCGCATGACCACTGACCTTCTCACATCGTTCTCCAATCAACTTGCCGACGCCGTCGCGGTCGCCGTGCCATCGGTCGTACAGGTACAGGGCCGCCGGCGACCGGCAAGCGGACTCGTGTACGCTGACAACGTGGTGCTGACGACCGTGCGCGCGCTCGGCCGCGAAGACGGTCTCCACGTCAAACGCGACGATGGCCGAACGTTCGACGCGGAGCTGGCCGGCTGGGATCCGACCACGAGCCTCGCGGTGCTGCGCGTGGCGGACCTTCAGTCGCCGGCCATCGCGCCGTCCACCCTGACTCCGCGCGTCGGCCATCTCGCGCTCGTCGTCGCACGATCGTGGAGCAACGTCGCGACGGCCAGCGCCGGCATCATTTCTGTTATCGGCGGACCGCTTGCCGACCGGGCGGCGTCGCGCGATCGACCAGGTCTTCCGCACGACCGCGCCGATGCACGACGGGTTTGCAGGCGGTGCCTTCCTCGACACCTCCGGTGGGCTGCTCGGGATCGCGACCGCCACGGCGATTCGCGGCCTCGGCGTCGTCATCCCGGCGTCAATCGCCTGGAAGACCGCGGCGACCGTGCTCGAACATGGCAGCATCAAGCGCGGCTATCTCGGGCTCGCGGGACAGCCGGTGGCACTGCCGGAAGGTCAGCGCGGTTCGAGCGGACGCGATCAGGCGTTGCTCGTCGTGGGCGTGACGAGCGACAGTCCGGCGGCTGCTGCCGGCGTCCTCGTGGGCGATGTGCTGACCGAATTCGACGGCCATCCGATCGAGTCGCCCGAAGATCTGCTCGATCTGCTTCTCGGTGACCGCGTGGGTCGCAAAGTCACGCTGAGAGTTCTGCGGGGCGGCAAGGCCGCCGACCTGACGGTTGCCGTTGGGGAACGACCGGCTCACTGATCGATGCGCGTTCTGCTGGTCGGCTCGTCGTCTGACCGCGCGCGTCTTCGATCGCAGATGAACGGGTCGATGGAGGTCGCGGGCGAATTCGCGACGCTCTCGGCTGCGCGCGCTTCAGACATCGACGCCGACGCCATCATGGTGGCCACGAAGACCGACGGAGACAACCGCGACGAGCCGGTTTTCGACGAGCCACTCACACAGCGGGAAATCCAGGTGCTGGAACTGCTCGCCGAAGGACTCCCGAACAAGGCGATCGCCGCCCGCCTCGGCATCAGCGACCAGACGGTCAAGTTTCACGTGTCGGCGATTTCGGGAAAGCTGGGCGCCGCCAACCGGACCGACGCGGTCCGCCGCGCGGTGCGCCGCGGGTTGATCACGCTCTGACTAGCTTCGGTCGCTCAGATGGCACGATGGTCAATTGCCGCTTGCGCCCGGCACGGAGAATGGTCAACTCCGTCGGCACGTCGATGCGATCGTCGGTGAGGTACCGAAGGAGATCGTCGATGCCGGTCACCGCCCCGCCGCCGAACGCCAGAACAATGTCGCCTTCGCCGAGACCGGCCGTTGTCGCCGGACTGTCCGGTTCCACCGACACCACGAGAACACCTGACGTCACCGCCAGCTGGTTGACGCGCGCGAGCGCGCGCGGGATCGGCACGTTCTGCCCTGCGACACCGATATAACTGCGCCGAACGCGGCCATCGCGGAGCAGCCTCGACGCGACGAACCGCGCGGTATTCGACGCGATGGCAAAGCACAGACCCTGCGCCGGCAGAATCATGGCGGTGTTGACGCCAATCACCTCGCCGCGCGTCGTCACGAGCGGACCACCTGAGTTACCGGGATTGAGCGCCGCGTCGGTCTGGATGATGTCATCCATCAGCCGTCCCGATCGTGCGCGCAGTGAGCGTCCCAGCGCGCTGACGACGCCTGCAGTCACGGAATGATGGAAACCGTACGGGTTCCCGATCGCGATCGCGATCTGCCCGACCCGTACGCCGCGCGAGTCGCCGAGCGTTGCCCACGGTAACGACGTGCTGGTCGGTGGACTGACGCGGACGACCGCCAGATCGGTGTCGGCATCCTTTCCGACAAGATCCGCGCGCATCGAGCGGCCGTCCGGGAGGACCACGCTCAGGTTCGCGGCGCGGTCGATGACGTGACTGTTCGTCAGGATGAGACCGTCAGGAGTGAAGACGACGCCAGAGCCGCCGGCGCGCTCGGCGTCGATCTTCACGACCGCCGGGCCGACGGTGTCGACCGCGCGGATGACCGCCTCTGAATACGCGTCGAGCAGTTCGCTGTCGTCCGGCTGAGAGATTTCGCTGGCAGGGATCACATCTCGATTCTACGAGTGTGATCGGAACAGAACACTACCCGGATGGGTGGTCCGCCTTCGCCGCTTCGCGGCTACGGCGCGACAGACTCCGCGTGTAAGCCTCTCGCTGGTTTACCGGGACGAAGCTCGCCGAAGGCGAGCGAAGTCTGGTGCGCCCGACAGGGGTCGAACCTGTAGCCTTCGGCTCCGGAGGCCGACGCTCTATCCAGTTGAGCTACGGGCGCCTACGAGAATGAAATTGGCGACTTGCTGAATGGGTGACTTGGCGATTTGAATTCACCAAGTTACCAACTCACCAAGTTACCAACTCGTCAGGGTAAGTATACAGGGTGTCGTAAAGAGGCGCTGATGCTCAGCGACGGCCCGCGGGCCACAGCCACAACGTCGCGACGCCGATCGTCACGAGCGCGAAGAAGATGGGCACAATAGCCGTCACATCCGCCGATCCCGATCGAGCGGTGGGCTGGTCACGCGTGGAGAACGAGTCGACCGAAGAGACGGCTGGAGTCGTCAAGGCTGACGTGGTCACCCCGGCGTCTGCGACCAGCACAAGCCGAACGCCGCCTTCGGTAGGAAGGACGAACGGCTGCGATTCGAGCGCTTCCCCTTCGACGACGGCGCGCGCCTTGACCGTCTGTCCGACCTGAAGTCCACCGAACTCCGCGCGGCCATCGCGGCTGGTCACCGCTTCACGGCTCTGGCCGGACGTGACGAGCTGAAGTTCCACTTTCTGATTCTCGATGTTCTCCGCGAAGTTGCCGCGAATCACCCGTACGGTCACGAGTCCGGGCGGTAGATCGCCAACCTGCAGCGGAAGTCCGGACATCTGCGCAGAATGCATGGGCGCTCCTGACGGAGTCGGGACCGTCGAGAGCACCGGCGGCTCGGCCGTCTGGGCACCGGCGGAGGGGGCCAGCGTCACCATCGCGATGACCGTCAGGCCACAGAGCTTCGTCATTGTCGTCATCAGGTTCATCTCATGCGGTACGACATGCCCGAGAGCATGCGGAACTCGCGAAACTGGTCGTCGACCGTGCGCTCGGCAGTCAGGAGCAGCGATACGGATCGACCGACGTTGATGGTTGCCGTTCCGGACAGACGGGTCGTGTGTGGTCTGGTTTCAACGGTGATGCCGTCGCTGCGCGAAAAGCGAACGACCGAGAGAGAGGTCGAGTAGTCCGCCGACACATACACGGGCCGGCCGATCTGGCGACCGATAGAGGCATAGCGTGAGTGGTAGCTTCCTTCCGGCCGATCGAGAAGTGAATCGGATGCGGTGATGTCGACACCGGAGCCTCCGATGTTCGAAGCGTAGCCCCCGACTATCGTGCGGCCGGTCGGATCGGCATTTTGGTTGTTCTTGTCCCGAGCGTAGCCGGCGTAGATCCGTACCTGGCGGACGACTTCGACCGTCACTCGTCCTCCCACCGACTGGTAGAGGAGGCCATCAAGGGCATTGGCCGCGATCGGCCGCCCGTTCAGCGCATCCTCGCTGAGGCTGCGCGCGTCGATGGAACGGCCGCGGTTGTAGGTGCCCTGCAGGTCGAGTCGTTCGGTAGGCAGCACCCGCACCGTCGAGAAAAAGTACGCGAGACCCCGATGTGCCTGTCCCGCAGGCGGGCGTACGTCGTACTCGGATGCCTGGTACAGAAAGACCTTCCGGCCAGCCGGCACGAAGTTGGTTGCGGTGATGACGGCACGCTCCGTCAGCGACGCATTCCGGACGACGACGTAGCCGACCGCGTGGCGGCGGGCGGCATCGCCGTCATAGGCGAGGTAGCCGCCAAACTTCTTCACCTGAGAGGCGTAACCGGTTTCGAGCACGTTCGGTTCGAGCCCGCCGAGCACGCCGGCTCGCCACCGGCCGTCCTCAGGTATCAGACGCGCCTGGCGGTATTCGAAGAGCCCTCCCGCCAGCGACCCGAGCGACCCCAGATCGCTGACCCAGACGTGGCCAAGCCGCACGACGGCCGACCCCTCGGCAAACCGTCCACCGACAAAGCCTTCGTAGATCGAGATCCGCCTCGGCCGCGACTGTGTTGGGTAGGACGATTGCCGGACATCGATACCATATTCGAGCCCGCTGGTGTCGGTCTCCGGCAGGTGGTACGCAAAGGAGGTCGTCACTTCGCCGAACGTTCTCGACGAGCCGTCGTTCGCCTCCGATCGCGACGTGTTCGTATAGAAGGAGACGCGGCCCCACGGCCGGGGAGCGGCCGAGCCGCCCATCGACGCTTGAGCGAGCGCCGTTCCGGCCGCTCCCGACGAGGCCGCGAACGCTGCTGCGACGAGCACCATGTGTCTCACAGGCATCACCTAATGCCGCCCGTTGGGGTGACATGAATAGCAGGCCACCGAGTCGTACCGGTATCCGCCGACCCCACGATGGTGGCCATCGGTTTCGCCGCGCGCATGGCAGACCGTGCAGCTGAATTGAGCGAAGTTATTCGGCGTCGTGTGGCACTGTGCACAGGGACGATTGTGTGGCCCTGTCAACGGGAAGCCCGTATGGTTGAACTGACCCTGGTTCCACGACGGATCGGTCGACCGGTGACACGACTCGCAGGTTGTCGGAAATCCAGCTGAAACATGATTCGGATTTCGCGTCGCGTTGTAGCTCGGCAGGTGGCACCCGGCGCAGGCGCGCGGCGTGCCCCGATAGACGTTGTTGATGTGACAGGCGGCGCAGGCCTGTGTGGCGTGGACACCTACCAGGGCGAATACCGCGTTATGGTTGAATGTCGCGCCCCGCCACTGCGGATCGGTCGGCCGGTGACACGTATCGCACGTCGTCGGGAAGTTGGCGGCGACGTGATTCGGGTTCTGCGCGCTGTTGTAGTTGGGCAGGTGGCAGCCCACGCAGTCGCGCGGCGTCCCACGGTACACATTGTTCTTGTGGCACGTGGCGCAGGCTTGCGTGGCGTGAACCCCGACGAGTGCGAACACCGCGTTGTGATTGAAGGTGGTGCCGCGCCACTGCGGATCGGTCGGTCGGTGGCATG
The DNA here is from genome assembly GCA_963789965.1 of uncultured Acidobacteriota bacterium. GTDB lineage: Bacteria > Acidobacteriota > Vicinamibacteria > Vicinamibacterales > CAVVIG01 > DATLLJ01. The sequence continues at coordinate 864,078 of CAWBMO010000006.1, read as the reverse complement.
TTTCGCAAGTCGTCGGGAAGTTGGCGGCGACGTGATTCGGGTTCTGGGCGCTGTTGTAGTTGGGCAAGTGGCAGCCGACGCAGTCACGCGGAGTCCCGCGGAACACATTGTTCTTGTGGCACGTGGCGCAGGCCTGCGTGGCATGAACGCCGACCAAGGCGAACACCGCGTTGTGATTGAAGGCGGTCCCGCGCCACTGCGGATCGGTCGGCCGGTGGCAACTCTCGCAGGTCGTCGGAAAGTTGGCGGCCACGTGGTTCGGATTCTGAGCGCTGGTGTAGTTGGGCAGATGGCAGCCGACGCAGTCGCGCGGTGTCCCGCGATAGACACTGTTCTTGTGACAGCTCTGGCAGGCAAGGGTTGCGTGATTGCCCACGAGCGGAAAGACAGCCGCGTGACTGAAGCCGCCGGCGACGCTTCCCTGCCACGTGGAATCGCTTGGCCGGTGGCAGGATTCGCACGTCGCCGGGAACCCGGCGGTGCGATGGTTGGGCGACTGGGTCCGGTCGAAGTCCTTCTGATGGCAGGAGACGCAAGAGAGCGACGCCGACCTGAAGTTCGCGGTGCGATGGCAGGACTCACAGCCGAGCAGCCGGTGGTCGGCGTTGAGCGGCATCCCGGCCTGCGCGCCGTGGTCCCAGCGAACGGCTGTCCATGAAATTGGCCGGTGGCACGACTCGCACTCCGTACCGAGCCGGGTCTGGAAGCGGTCGTCTTTGCGTCGCACCCAGTGGCAGCTGTAGCAGGTCGTGGGCGTCCCCCGGTACTGCCCGTTCAGGTGGCACGATTCACACGGCAGCGTGAGATGCTTGCCCTCCAGCTTGAATGCGGTGGCGTTATGAAACGCTCGATTTGGCGTCTCAAACTGCGTTTCGGCCAGGCGAGGCCACAGCGCCGCGACCACGAGCGCCACCAGCACGATGAGCCAGAAGCGACGTTTCATGGTCGGTGACAACTGATGCAGTTGGACCCGAGCGCGCCGCGGTGCACGTCCCTGTGGCACGCCACGCACCGCGTGTCCGCTTGAAACACAATGGCGGTCCCGCGGCCGGCCGGAAATTGGCGAGTCGCCGGTTTGTGGCACGCCTCGCACGTCGCTGTCACGTGCCTCCCGGTAAAAAAGTCGAACAGCGATCGGTTTCGATGTCTGTACGTGGGCACGTGGAAGGACTGCGCCGTGTGGCACGCCTCGCACGGCCCGGTGATCTGACCAAGGTGCACATCGGTGTGGCAGGCGCGACACTCGGTCGCCACACCACTCCATTTCACCGCCGTGCCGCGTCCTGAAGGGAACGTCGCGGTGTCCGTCTTGTGGCAGAGGGCGCAGGCCACTGTCTCGTGACGGCCGGTCAACGCGAACGATGTCTTCACGTGCGAAAAGCCATCCAGCCCGAACCTGGCCTTCTGCACGCTGTGACAGGTCTCACAAACGGCCCCGACCTGCCCGAGATGGACGTCCCGATGACAGCTCGCGCACGTGGTCGATGCAGCGCGGAACTTCACGCGGAGCACCGGCGCGGCTGAGCGAATCGGGCGCGTCGGCGCTTCGGGCACGTGGCACTTGTCGCAGGTGACGGCCGCGTGCTGGCCACCAAAGAACGCCGGGAAGCGCGGATGTGCGTAGCCGGGCACCCGAAAGCTGGACGTCGTGTGACACGTTTCGCAGGTTGCGCCGAGTTCGGTCTGGTGCACATCCGCATGGCAGCTCACGCATGTGCTCTTGAGGCCACGAAAATCCACCGCAACGGGGGCCCTGTCGGTCGGCCCAGTCGCCGGCCTCGGTGCTGGTCTGGGCGGCGGTGTGGCGTTCCTTCGAGATGCAATGACTGGGGGCACGGCGGAGGTGTTCTTGTGACAGGCGCCGCACGCCACGGTTTCATGTTTGCCCGTGAGAGCAAACAGGGTCTTGGTGTGATCGAAAGGGGCCTGCTTGAAACTCGTCTCGTTGTGGCAGGCCTTGCAGTCCTGCCGGAACGCTCCCTTGTGGGGATCGATGTGGCAGACAGCGCACGTATCGGCTTTCGGGTGCACGCGCATCGCCGGCTGTTTGTGACACGACACGCAATCCAGAGCGGCGTGGCGCCCATTCAGCGGAAATGCGGTCTGGGTGTTGTGGTTCAGCTTCTTCGTCCGCCAGGTGTCACTCGTATGGCACGTCGTGCACGTCGGTTCGAAAGCCTGACGCTGGCGTGCCGCCACGCTGGTCACCGCGATCTGACGATGCGGATCGCGGTGGCAGTCGCGTGCACTCAGCGAACTTCAGGCCCTTGAACTTGTTGTTGATGTGGCAGGCCGCGCAGGCCACGGACCGATGCGCGCCTGCGAGCTGAAACGCCGCCTTTCGGTGATCGAACTGGCCGCTGAGGTCTTTGAACGCGGTCTTCGTCGAATGGCAAGACGTACAGTTCGGGCCGAGCGTGCCCTTGTGGACGTCCATGTGGCAGGACGAGCAGCTGGTCTTGAGTGTCAGAAACGAGCGTTCCTTGTGGCAGGCCGCACACCGCGCGGCGACCGGCGCGTGCTTGCCGTCGAGCGCGAAGCCCGTCACCTTCGCGTGGTCGAAATGCTGCTGATCGAACGGCCGCAGCTCGGCGTCGATACCGGCATGCTCAGAGTGGCACGCCACACAGTCGCTCTTCACGTTTCGATGCACTCCGCTCCCCTTCGCGATGCGTTCTGCCACCGGCTTGTGACACGCCAGACACTTTTCGACGGTCACCTTCCGACCGCGCTCGTGGCAGGACTGGCAGTTGGCCAACCCTTCCAGATTCGCGTGCGGCCGGGCGAGCTGACCCGGTGAAATCAGCGCGCCGAGTTGCGCTTCCGCGCGACCGGTCGAACTGATGCACGCCACGACAAACAACCCCACAACCAGCCACCGCTGCCGCTTGTCACCAGACACGACCCGCACTACCAGCGAAACGGCACGTAGCCCAGATACAACGCCACGCCGATGTGCGCTGCGGCGATGACGAGGAGCACGTACACGAGCGGCAGGTGAAAGACGTGCCAGAGATCGAACAACCACTTGGTCCGGCGCAGATACGCGGTCCGCCGCAGCAGCAGCGCGCGCTCGGTGGTGAGCCGCACGATCTCGGCTCGCTGTTCGAGCGGCAGGTTCCCGCGCTCCAGCTCGGCGTCGAGGGCGCGCAACCTCCGGCCAAAGGCGAGGTCGCCGAAGATGAGATCGAACATCGACAGCTCCTCCTCCGCCGGCACCGCGGCGCGTTCGACCGCCTGGATCCTTTCGAGCATCGGCTGAGAATCGATCGACTGAGCCAGCTCTTCCTTCAGGTCCTCGGCCTGCGCGTCGAGCTCCGCACGCGTGAGCTCGTGGCCCCGAAGCGACCGTGGAATCCGCACGTAGAGGTAGCGGCCGACAAATCCGGAGAGCATCACGAGCACCATGGACCAGTAGGCGGCGGAGATGATGCCGTTGAACTTGAACGAGGTATGAAACGTCACCAGCACCGGGCCGAGGATGCCGCAAAACAGGTGCACTTCAAGCCACGTCTTGAGCGTCCCGACCGATCGAAGACTTCGGACTCGTTTTCGCGCCATGTAGAAGAACGGCATCAGCAGCAAGGCCGTACCGACGACGCCGAGGGTCTGACCGATGGGTCCCGACGGCCGCAACAACCGATGCAGCGGTTCGTATCCGCGCACAGCCAGCGGCGTGAAGTAGTACCTGAACACCGCCAAGTACGAACACAATCCAGAACACCAACAGCCGTCGCTACGAGAGCGCCCCACGCCAGTCCGCTCGTGGAGAGCCGCCGCAGCAAGCCTGGTGCAACGCTTGCCGGCCGCGCGGCCGCGTGCGTCCGGACTTGGGAAGTCGCCGCGAAGCTCATACATCCACCACGCAGTCGGTTTGCGCCGTGGTGACGCACGCGTACACAAAGCCCTGCTCCCGATCTTCTGGAGTGAGCACCGACGACTCGCAGTACACGTCACCGTCGGCCACCGCAATCCGACAGGTCCCGCACACGCCTGCACGGCACAGCGACGGAATCGACACGTCTCCTGCTTCTGCCGCCTCGAGGAGCGTCTGTCCGGGTTGGACCGCGACGCGACGGCCTGTCGTCTTGCATTGCATCTGATGCACGGCCGGCCGCCCCGCCTTGGGCCGGCCCGGCGGCGGAGCGGCGCCGGCGGCCGCGGCGATCGCGGCCTCAAACAATTCGTAACGAATTTGTTTGGGCGGCACGCCGAGCGACGCCAGGGTCGACCGCATGGAATCGATCATCTGAGACGGTCCGCAAATGAAACAGATCGAATGCGGAACGTCGGAAACCGTCGCTCGGAGCAGCTTCTCGTCCACATGCCCTGGATAGCAGTCCGGTCCAGCCGCCTCGCCGCTGATTGCGAAATGGACCTGCACCTGGGGATGGCGCAGGGTCGAGATCCTGAGCTCGTCCCGGAACGCCAGCTCCGCCTGGGTTCGCGCGCCGTATAGCAGAGTGACTGGACGCGCGGGCTCGGTGGCTATCGCGTGTCGCAGCATGCTGATGAGCGGTGTGATCCCGACGCCGCCCGCCAGCATCAGAATCGGGCGATCGTCGCCAGCGGGATAGGTGAACGCGCCTGCAGGCGTCCTGACGAAGAGCGCTGCTCCGGGCCTGATCGCTGCGTGCAGCGCGTTCGATACCAGACCCAGTCGCTTGACGGAGATTTCGAGGTAACCGGTTGCGTGCGGCGCCGAGCTGATCGAGTAGCAGCGCGCGCACTCCTGGCCGGCCACGCGCATGCGGACCGTGAGGAACTGGCCCGCCTGGAAGTCAAAGCCGACCGGACGCGCCAGACGAATCGTTCTGACCGTGGGTGTTTCGTCGAGGATTGCGAGGACCCTCGCCTGCACGAATCCGTGAGGACGCTCGGTCCGTGGCGCACCTGAAATTCCAGGCGACGACGACACGGCGACCGGGCGCCTTGCGGCCGGAGCGGGGGCGCCCGAAGGAGCGGCCGGCCTGGCGAGCGGTGTGCCGGCAAACCGCTCGCACACCACAAACCAGGCGACGTGCGCGAGGAGGCCGACGGCCACGCCCATGGCACTGGGGAACAGCCATGGGAACGATGCAAACGCGAGCGACACCAGGGTGAGCGGGCTCAGCAGTGCAAGAGAGGGTGTGCGATGGCTGCGGAGCGCAGCCATCCCCAGATGGATGGTGGTGACGAAGGCGAGCACGGAGGACGCAGCAGGTGGTGTCAGCACGGAGCACACGTTTGCCGAACCGACGCACGACCTTGCGGCACGTCAGTCGTGAGAAAGCGAGTCGTCGAACGGTGTGCCTGTGAAGTTACAAGACTTGTGCCGGGACGTTGACGTCGGCGTCAGTACGAATTACTCCGACGAAGAGCGGGCAGGTGGACTGAACTGACAACAAAAACTGCAGCGGTGATTACACTCTGCGCGATCCGATCGCGAATGATGGCAGAGCTTAAGCCCATCAATTGCGACGACTCCACCATCATGTGCGAGGTGTCTTCGTCCAGATGAGCTTCGGCGCCAGCAATGCGACGCTCGGTCCGTCAATCGTTGGCGCGCAAACGCTCAGGAGGAATGCCGAGCGCCTGCGCGATCTCGCGGAGGCTTCGCTGAATCGCGCGAGCGTTCTGCGGTCCGGTTCGCAGGAGCTGCTTCTGCGCGGCGGTCAGACGCTCGAGGCGCTCGTCCGCGAAGCCGTAGCCAATCCCTTTGGGTTTCAGCGCGATGGGATCGTTCGGCACCGGCGTCCTGAGCAGCAGCACGATAGCGCGTTCGAGCGTGCGGTCGAAACGCGGTTCCTCGTTTCCGAGGTCGGCGTACGCTTCTTCGATGCGCGGTTTGAGCGTGGCGTAGAGCCGGGCGCTTGCGGCGGGATCCATGGACGCCACCGCGTCGGCGAGTCCGGTGTAGCGCTCGTAACTCTTGGGATCGATGTAGAGTGCGGTGCCCCGCTCGATGACGTTGAAGCGCGAGGGAGGCCGCAGCGCCGGAACGAGCGAAGCGGGCGCCATCCCTTCCGCGATGTTCGTCACGACCACCGTGAAGTTTCGGACCAGCCCCTTCGTGGCCAGCCAGGCGGTCACGCGTGGATGCATCGAAAGCTTCTTGAGCAGCTCGCCGACGAGGGCGTCACTTTCGTCGAGCGGAGGAACGACGACGGACATCGCATCGCCGCCAAGCGGCCGCGAGGCTTCGGTCGCCGCCGGCGGCAACGAGGCGACGGCCGTGGTCGGGCGCCCGCCGCCCGTCCAGTTGCCGAACGCCACATAGACAGCGATGGCGGCCGCACCCACGAGAATTGCCACGGGGACCCATTGGTGTGCCGGGCTGCGCAGCGGCACCGGGGCGGCCGCCTCCGGCGTGGTTTTCAGAAGGTCCTTGTCGTCCCATTCGTTAAGCATGTGTCTTCGCCATTGATGAGGTGCAATGGCCCCACTCAATTGGACCCCAAGGGAGACCATTTGGCCGGTTCATCGCACGAAGAACGAGTTGCCGTGTACGGCGAGCTCAGGCGTAGGGTGCAGGGCGCTGCTGATGAGACGACAGATCGCGCGGGGAAGACGTACCGATACTACCAGTCTGTTTCTTCGCAATCAATTGTCGTGACGATTCGCGCCAGCGGCGACTCGCGAAGCGGTGATCACATCAGTCTCTTGGTCGCAGACGTTGAGGACGACGGCCCGACTGCCCGCGCAGTTGTGAGACAGATCTTGACGTTTCTGCACTCGAAACTGCTTGATGAAGGCAACGGCGTTCGAACTGTATAGGACGCGATGTTCGACGTGGTCAGGCGTTCGGAAGAAAGGATTGGTGCGCCCGGAGGGAATCGAACCCCCGGCCTACAGGTTCGAAGCCTGTCGCTCTATCCATCTGAGCTACGGGCGCCTTCTTGATCCTGAATTGGGTAATCGAGTAATCGGGTCATTGAGTAATTGATTGGTCCATTGCACGTGTCCATCCGACAATCAACTACCCGATTACCCACTTACCCGATTACCCAATTCTATACTACGGTGCCGGTGCGGCCGGCGGTTGCGGCGGTTGGGGCCGCGGCAGCGTCTTCCGGGGAAGCAGCGCGTCACGGTTCGCCGCGTGGTAGGCAAAGGACGCGATGATGACGGCGTTCTTCATCATGTCCTGCGCCTGGATGCGGTCGTATACATCCATGTCGGTGTGATGCGTGTATGTGTTGTATTCGACCGGGTCCTGAATGAACTGGAAACCCGGAAGACCGACCTCGTCGAACGCGAGGTGATCCGTCCCTCCGGTGCCTCTGATTGTCAGCGTGGTCATGCCCAGGTTACGGAACGGTTCCATCCACGCCGCAAAGATCGGACGGACCGCTTCATTCCCCTGCAGATACACGCCGCGAATCGCCCCCGTCCCGTTGTCGAGGTTGAAGTACGCGGACAGCTTCGCGTGCCCCGGCCTGAGCTGCATCGTGGCCCGATCGCCGAATTGCTGCTTGACGTGGGCCCGCGACCCAAAGAATCCCTGTTCCTCGCCTGACCACAGCCCCAGCTTCACGGTCCGACGCATGCGAACGCCCGTCGCTTTGAGAATCCGCATCGCCTCCATCATCGCGGCCGACCCGGCCGCGTTGTCGGTGGCGCCGGTACCAGCCTGCCACGAGTCGAAGTGCGCGCCCAGCATGACGATTTCGTCGGCCTTGTCGGTTCCGGGAATTTCGGCGAGGACGTTGAAGCCGTCGAGCGTGTCATCGACGAACCGGTTCTGCACGTTGAGCTCGATCGTCACCGGCATGCTGCGTTCGAGCAGCCGCGCGATGCGGTTGTAGTGCTCGCTCGCAACGACCACTTGAGCCGCGGTCGGCGGCTCCTTCGGATCGCGATTCTGGTTCGGTCCCTGCACGACAATGGCACCGTGATCGCCCCCCGGCTCGAGCACGGCGATCGCCCCTTCCTGCAGGTAGAACTGCATCCGCTGTCTCGGAAAATTCGGGTTGGGGGGCGGATTGGCGGGCGCGCCGCCGCGTCCGCGTCCCGCGTTCACCGGCTGCGACTGAACGTCGACAAGATCCTGATCGGTCAGACGACGTCCGGGGGCGGTGAAGAGTGCATTCACGGTCGTCGGCCTCGCGGCGAGGACGATTTTTCCGCGCAGCTTGCCCTGCCACTTGCTGAAGTCTGCTTCGCGATCGACGACGGCCAGCACGGCCTCGGCGGTCACGGCGCCGCTCGTGCCGGGCGTCCATGCCCGCGCAAACGCGGTGAGCGGGAACGGCTGCGGCGTCAGGACGTTGGCCGTGATCTTCTCGTTGACCCAACCGCGGCCGAAGGGGCCCCACACTTCCTGGCGTGGGTTACTGAGACCCCATTCAGTCATCCGTTTCGTCGCCCAGGCGGCAGCCGCGCGGATGTTCGGCGAGTTGGTCAGCCGCGGGCCGTACACGTCGGTGAGGTACCAGACCGTGTCCATGACCTGCGACCGCTCGAGACCCTCGGCTTTGATTCTGTAGATGGCATCGAGGTCGACCCGCTCACCCGCCGCACCGCCGATAGCGGCGAGTCCAGGGGCTGGCGGCGGCGCCTGCGCGCCGGGCGAGACGAACAGCGCGCCGACGACGAGCGTGACACCGAGCAGTGCTGCTCTGAGCGATGTGTTCACGGGACTCTCCTCAGGAAAACGGGACGCAGTGCCGTAGTGTCGAGTGTAACGCAGGGAGCCCAGCAGGCGAAGACGGCTATGCTAAGATCGGCGTTTGCCAAAGCGCGATTGCGGTCAACAGTCGCGCGCTCCTTCCGTAGAGGGCCGGTAGCTCAATTGGCAGAGCAGCAGACTCTTAATCTGCGGGTTGTGGGTTCGATTCCCACCCGGCTCACCATTCGTTCGAAGGGATTTAGTTGTTTTCTGCCGCCCGCGCGCGGCCGGGGCGGCCATCGCCACATACGACGCGTTGGTCACGCAGCGACCACCTCCGCTTGCCCTCGATCCGGACGGGGGGTCAGATGGTGTCGTGCTGTTGACAGACCTGCAGCGTGTGAGTGTACTTCCCCCGTGATCAGGGACGTTCAAGGAGGATGAAATGATCTATTCCATTCTCGTCGGGCTCATCGCGGGCTGGCTCGCCGGGCAAGTGATGAAGGGTGGTGGCTACGGCGTGCTGATGGACATCGTGCTCGGGCTGCTCGGTGGCATTATTGGCGGCTGGGTCTTTGGCTCTTTGGGCATCTGGCCGGGGGGCGGGATTGTGGGCTCGATCGCCGTGTCCTTCGTCGGCGCGGTGATCCTCGTCGGGCTCACCAGAATGTTGAGGCGGGCCTGATTACTGTTCACGTCGCTCGCCTTCGTAGATGACAAAACGTCGTGCGCGTGTCGTACGCAACCGGGACAATCGTTTCTCAGCGATGAATCCCGTAGCGCTCCTTCACCTTCGTGACGATCTGCGAATCGGTCAACTTGTCCGTGGTCTCGATTCCCACAATACACTTCGACAGCGATCAGGGCGAGTTGGCCGCGTGTTAGCCTCGCCCTCTGCGCAAGCCAGTCTTGACGCTCTTTTGGCCCATCTGTTTGCCTCTCGGTTCGCCCAATCGTTTGTCTATCGGCTCTTGAGGCAACGGCTTCCGATGTCGCTTCCCTGGGGCGTCGACTGGTCCCCGGCTGAGGCGCGTCGCAGACGTTGCTGTCTGTTTCGCCGCTGCTTGCGATGGGTCTTTCTGCGCGGACTTGCGACCTGCCATTCGTTTCCCTCCCGTGGGATTTCGATTGCTTACGTAACTGTAGCTTCCCCTGCAGCGGATCCTGACCTGTTTCGAGGCGCGAGCGAAGAGCCCGGCAGTGTAGCGCTGGCGCCGGCGAGACACAAGTCTCGCTCGAGCACAGCCGGTACCCGAAACGATGTGCACAATCGCACAGACCTTCACCGCTCCGTGAGGTGAGGTGGTCACCATGGCGGGGACTCTGATCACGCTCGACGTGAGAACACGGGAACAGTGGCGGCGGTGGCTCGCGAAGCACCACGCGTCGAGCCCAGGCATCTGGCTCGTCCGCCACAAGCAACACACCGGCGTCAAGTCGATGCCCTATGAAGACCTCGTGCGCGAGGCGCTCTGCTTCGGATGGGTCGATAGCCTGATCAAACGCCTGGATGATCATCGCTACGCAGTCAAAATCACGCCGCGCAAGCCCACGAGCAAGTGGTCGGACATCAATCGGAAACGGTGGGCGGAGCTCGAGGCGGCCGGCCTGCTCACGTCGGCCGGTCTCGCGGCTGCACCCACGCACAACACCTATGCGCCACGACCTGTAATCCCCGACCTGCCCGTCTACATTGCCAAAGCGCTGAAGGCAAATTCCAAAGCGTGGGAGTTCTTTCGGGAGCTGGCGCCCACCTACCGACGTGACTTCGTCGTTTGGATTGATACGGCTAAACGAGCGGAAACGCGCGAAAGGCGCGTTCGCGAATCGATCGCACTGCTGGTGGCGGGAAAAAAGCTCGGCTTGAAGTAGACGGAAGCCGCCTCAGAGAGTGAGCGGGGTCATCCCTTTGGGTTACTTCACCGGGGTTACCACGTTGATGGAATTGACCGATTCTTGCGAACTCGGCAGAATCGTCGCTCGTCTGGGAGAGACACTCATGATGGTGTTATTGATCTGCGGCTATCTGGGAGGGTTGATAGGCTTTGTGCTCGGGGCGGCGTGGGCCTCTCGGGCACCAGACGAAGCCGAGTCATACTCCACGGGCCCGCGGCTGTCCACATAACACACCGCGTCGATGTGATGAATTCGAATCCTCTTACCAATCGTCAGTTGCCGCACGAAGAAGCCATCCGCCGGTTTCTGGAGCGGATCAATGCCGATTCGCAACCGAAGCAAGACCTACCGAAGCCGGACCAGCCGAAAATCTGCCACCTGACAACAGACGAACTGGTCACCCAGGAGGCGGCGGAAGAACTGGCGCACTGGTTCAAGAAGTAAGTCACGTACCTACTTCCCTGTCGCTTCTCCTGCTTCCTCGATGGCGAGCACCCATTGGCCATTGACATCCAGGAGGTAGACACGCCGCTCCGTTTCCCATTGTTCAGCGCTGACTTTGCGGACTGTTCCGACAGTCCGCTGGACCATTCGAAGGGGCTCACTCGGAGAACCGGGAGCGCGCGCCTCCACTTCTTCTACAGTGCGACCGCCTCCATCGGCAGCCGACGTCGTCGTCCTGCGAACGCGCTGGCTCAGCTCCAGGCGGTTATCGGAGAGCACCAATCCCGACAGGTTCCTGGAAAAGGTCTCCACGACCGTTTGATCCTGACCGTTGGCTTCGAAGCGGCGAGTGACGTTCCTTTCACTCAATGTCAATTTCCCGTTTACATCGAGACGTCGGATCGTCTCCTCCTCCACGTATTCCGATGGTCCGGTCGTCCGAACCTCCTGGCTCCGCGTTTCCGTTGGTTGGAATCGCCCATTCGCGTCACGGACAAACAGCGTGCTATCGCTCCGAAGCAAGTCTGGCGTGACCTGGCGTTCCGTCTGCCGGATGCGCTCGCTCTCTCGAAGAGCTTCATTGATTCCCGGTCGAAAGACGGCAGTGTCGGTCTGTTTCACATCAAGCGAGATCGATTGTGTTTGCTCGAGCTGCCGGGAGATCAAACCGAGACGGCCATTGACGTCAGGAGCCAAGGTGTTTTGGACAGTCCTGGTGGTTCCGCCCGGCAAGGTCTCTTGCTCCGACCGGGTCGTCTCGAGCAGCATGCGTCGGCCAGGCGCGCTGAATCCGAACACGTCACGTTGGGTCTGCCCAGCATTGGGCCCTGTACGAATCGTCTCGGTGGTGGTTTCTTCAGCTGGTCTGAGATTACCGTCGGGGTCTGGCATTTCGATGGTTTCGGTCACCACCTCGCGTGCGCCGGAATCGCTTCGGGTCTCCACAATCCGTGAAGGCAAGACGCCACCGACATGGTAGGTCCGCACGACTACCCGCTCAGCCGGCGCGTTCGGCCCCGGACCGGGGCTGTCGCCTCTCTGCTGCCCTGTTGCGGCAGCAGACGCCATCACGATCCAGAAGCCAACACCTGCAATGCACTTAGCGGTCATGACTCCTCCCCTTTCCTGAATTCGTCAACCGGCGGAACGAAACTGAACAGCCCCGCGCGGTTCGGTAAGCTCCTCGCGGTCGCCACAGGCTCCTGCGAGAAACATACCGGGCTCCTCCGGAGGCCTCGTTCTACCAGCTGAGGCGGAATGGAAGGCCGCCCAGCCAGTGGCCCCTGCCACTAACTTCCATTGACAGATAGTTCAAAGCACCCAACACTCTCCCCCAGGAGAGGGAGGTTACGATGTTGAATCGGCGCCAGTTTCTTTCGGCAGCCGCCGCCGGTGCGGCGACGTTCGCTCGCACCCCCGGAGCATTCGCGGCGCAAGCCGCGAAATATGACCTGATCATCAGGGGCGGTCGCGTCATCGACCCCTCCGTCCGGCTCGATGCGATTCGCGACGTGGCGATCTCGGGAGGCCGCATCGCCGCCGTCGAGGCCAAGGTCGCTGCCGACGCGGCCGACACCATCGACGCGCGCGGCAAACTCGTCGTCCCGGGCCTGATCGACATCCATACCCACACCGCGCGCTCCGCCGAAGGGCCAGGGCTCGTGCTCCAGGACGGCGTGACGGGATGGATCGATGCAGGGTCGCAAGGGGCCGACCACATCACCGATCCCATTGCCGTCGCGCGTTCGGCGCCGCAGCAGGGCCGTGTTCTCATCAATATCGGGCGCGGCGGCATCCTGACCGAAGGCGACACGATGGACCTGGCCCGCGCCGACGTGGGCGCAGCGCGAGATGCGATCGCAAAGAACCGCGACTTCATCGTCGGCGTCAAGGCGCGGCTGTCGCGGGACGTCGCCGGCGCGAACGATTTCGAGGTGCTTCGGCGCGCGCAGGACGTGGCCACCTCGTTCGGCCTGCCGGTGATGATCCATATGGGGCAGACGATGTCGCCGTTCTCCAGGCTTGTGGATCTGCTGAAGCGCGGAGACATCGTCACGCATATGTTTGCGCCGCCGCCCAACAGCATCATCGACGACAGCGGCCACATCCTGCCGGCGGTCCTTGCGGCAAGGCGTCGCGGCGTCTGGTTCGACATCGGCAACGGACAGACCGGACATATGAGATGGGACACCGTCGACGCGATCATGAAGGCAGGTTTCTGGCCCGATACGCTTCTCCACCGACTGGAATACAACCAGCCGCACGACGGGGGTGATCGACCTTCCCAACTGCATGTCGAAGCTGCTCGGCTACGGCATGACGCTCAGTGAAGCGGTCGCGTGCGCGACGGTCAACGCGTCGCGCATGTTTCCGTTGTTCAACGATCGCGGCACGCTCAATGTGGGCGCACCGGCCGACATCGCGATCCTCGAACTGCGGGAGGGTACGTTCGAGTTCCTCGACAATTACAAGAACACGATCACGGGACGCCAGCGGCTCTTCCCGAGCGGAACCGTGCTCGGCGGCAAGCGGATCCCGCGGGCATAACTCGAAACCAGGTCGACCATGCGCCGTCGAGGGATCGAGACGTTACGGCTTGGTCTTTGTGATCTTCTTGGTGACACTGAGCCTGTGCTCGGTGCCGTCGGCTTCTTTGATGTAAACGGTGTTCTTTTCCAGCGCGAACGTGACCGGCGCACCGACCGTCGCGTCGATCCGCCTGGCATCGGCCGTGGTATTGACTTTCAGTTCGAGGCGGAGAGCATCCGTTTCAATGACGTAGGTGCGGACCTCCACGATCGAGGGCGTCGGGGAACCAACGCGGGGGGCGCGGGCGACCCCGAAGACCACTCTGGGACGGACGACCTGGACGTCGCGCCAGGTGCCGGTCTGCCAGGCACGCTCGACGCCCGCAGCCCAGACATTGGCCGTGACCAGGCCGACGGCGAACGTCAGCGCCAGATGCTTCATCGTGCCCGGAAGGTACTTCAGTTGCGCACCTGCTTTGTCTGCAACGTTCGCTCGAAGAACTGCGACATCGCGGAGATGGCGGTTCTCCAGTTTCGCCACAGGAGAGAATCGTGGACATCATCGGGGAGGACGAGGGTCTCGACTTTCACGCCCTTCTCGAGGAGCCGTCGCTCGAGATCCACGGTCTGATGAAAATCCACGGTGCGGTCGTCGTCGCCGTGAATGAGCAAGACCGGTGATTTCCACGTGGGCACCGCTGCGATTGGCGACGATTCGAATGCGACCTTCAGGGCCTGCCTCAAATCCGCCTCAGTGATGCTGTCCCCGGCTATGGCGCGTGCCTGTTGGATCGCGTTGAGAGCAGGCAGGCGATCGTGCACGCCGTGGATGTCGACGCCCGCAGCGAACACGTCCGAATTCCGGCCAAGGGCCAGCGCCGTGAGATAGCCGCCGAGCGACGCGCCCCAGACGCCGATACGCTTCGGGTCGACGTCAGCGCGTGTTTGAAGGTAACGCCCGCCGGCGAGAATGTCGCGATACTCGGCGGCGCCGCGTGCGCCGGTGTTGTCCGCGAACTGAAACGCCTGGCCGTATCCGACGCTCAGCCGGTAGTCCACCGAGAGCACGATGAAGCCGCGGCTCGCAAGATACTGGTTGGCGCCGTAATCATTCGCGTATTCCCATCGATAGTGCCAGCCGAGCAACATTTGTCGCGGGCCGCCTCCGTGGATATACACGATCGCCGGCTTCCGTGCCTCACCACCGGCGGGCTCGAACAATTGTCCATGGGCTTCAACCCCATCGCTGGCGCGGAACGACACCAGCTTCGGCGTGACAAGTCGCGCCGCCGGGAACTCCGCTGGCAGGAGACCGGTGCCAATCGCGCGCACCGTTCCGCCTGAGACGGGGATGATCGCGGGGGCCGGTGGCCGCTGCGCGTCGGATCTCAGAAACGCCACCATCTGACTATCGCCAGTGACAACGGGGCTCCACTCGATGCCTGTTCCGCTCGTTAAGCTCGCCAAACTCGTCAGGCTCGCTGCGCTCGCCACGGGCGTCGGCGTCGCTGCATTCACCGGCACCTTGAAAAGGTGACGGCGATCGATGTCGCTCGGATCCGAGCCGGTATTCGCGTTGAAGATGGCGAAGCGTCGATCGGGCGTCAACGTGACCTGTTCGACCATGAACGAGCCGGGCGTCAAGAGCGTCGGTTTGCTGTTCACGCCTGGATGTTGAATCGAATAGAGGTGCGGGAAACCATCCCGATACGACAGGTAGACGAGGGAATCGTCCGCCGCCCATTGCAAGCCGATACCGCCGGGGTTCTGCAGGATCGGATCAACCGGCGTGTGACCGCTCGTGGCCACCGTGACCACACGCGCGTCGTCGAACCTGTCGCGACTGGTCGCTTCAACGTCGGCGACCAGAATCGACCACGGCGGCGGCTCGGGCCGTGCCAGCGGTGGCCGAGGCGTGCCGCCGGTCCCGGGCTGGCGGAGAAAAGCCATCTTCTTTCCGTCCAATGACCAGACCGGCAGAGAATCCCGAGAAGTCGAGGGAGCGATAAAGCGAATCGGCTGGTCGGCGGTGAACAACCCGATGAAGCTGTGATCGCCCCGGTTCGACACGAACGCAAGCGTCCGCCCATCAGGCGACCACACAGGCGATTCGCTTGTGCCGCGCGTGTAAAAGGCCTGCCTCGCCTCTTTCGAGCCATCGAGGGGCGCGAACCAAATCTGGCGATTCCTCACGAAGGCAACCCAGTCGCTGTCTGGCGCAATGACGGGATCGTCGCCATCGCCAATGAATCGAGGCGCTCCACCAGCGACGCGGATCGACCAGATCTGAATCCTCGGTTGAACCGGGCTCTCGGCTGGATTCGGCGGCTCGGCCTGGCGGTTCGATCCGTGATCGCCACCCCGCACGTACACGATGGTTGTGCCGTCCCTCGAAAAAGAGAGCTGGGTCAACTCCTGCCCGTCGTCTTCGCGATAGGGAGTGAGCCGGCGCGGCTCAAAGGCTGGAGCGTTTGCCACGTAGATGTTGCGAACGCCGCGCTCGTTGAACGTCCACGCAATCGTGGACCCGACGGGCGATGCGATCAGATTCTCAGGCGATGGGAAGCCGAGAATCTGGTCCACCGTGAACGCGAGTGGCGCTGTATCTTGCTGAATGGCACCTGCCGCCAGCGGAAGCGACAGGAGGATCAGTAAGGTTCCGTAACGTCGGATCGGCATCGGGACCTCCGCCCGATTCTGCCACCAGATGTATGAGGGTGTCTATCCGGTGGAGTCGCGGGCTCGTGCCGCACATCCGACCCGTGTCACTCCTACCGGATCCGCGAGCCGTGAGACGAGACCGCGCGCCACTGTCCGCCCTGCTTGACCCACACATCGGTGAACAGGTACTTGCCGCTGAAGTCCTCGGTGCCGTGATGGCTCTTCTCGGTCTGATCCATCGTCGCAACCGCCGCGTCCCCATACACCCGCACGACGATGTTGCTGAGTTCGAGCATCTCGTGTGTCCCCGTTTTCACATCGTCGATTGCCTGGGGCTTCCCATATTGCGCGTCGGAAGTCGTTCCGATGAAGTCGTCCACGAGTAGTCGATCGACCGCGGCGGCATCTTTGGCAACGATCGCCGCCACCCATTGCTGCTCAAGGGCCGTAATCTCCTTCTGTACGTTCTCGGAATCCGCGGGCGCCGCTTGGGTCGCCGCGGGCGCGCTGGCCTGCTGATTCCCGCCGGCGCAGGCCGCAATCAACGGCATCGCCGCCAAGACCACCACCTTCAGTAATGAGCGTTGCATCTGTACCTCCGCACAGCAAGGGTGCACGCGCGATGCCACGGATACATAGGCTCGACTGGTGGGGTTTGCTGCCCGGTTACGACCGCTGCCGGATTTTCGGCGGTGACGCAACAATCCGATCGTCACCCGAAAATTTCCCCGCATGGTGAAGAAATCCGCACTCCTTCGGGTCTGGTTGTTGACGACGGCTGGCGAATTCACCACACCGCCCCTGGCACACGGGTTGCCTCTCGATATGCATCACTCGGCCTCAAACGCAGAAGCGATGCTTGGCAACGAGGAGGACCAGATGGAAGAAAGCCTTTTTGCGGCGCTGTTCATTCTCAGCCTTTTTGGACCCGCTCTGGCCGTCATCGTGGGATTCGCCCTACTGGCGTTGCCAACGAAGAAGGCAGTGCGGTCGATTGCTGCTGTGAAGGGAACGCCAGCCCACGCGTGAGCGAGCGGCTGATCCGCTACTTTGCCTGAATCGATTCGAGATACTGGACGATGTTTTCGATCCGGATGAGGACCAGCCTGTCGTCCGAAGGATCGAGCGCCCTGAAGATTGGCCCCCACACTGGCATCTCGGCCGACCCGTGCGCGCCGCGCAGAGTCGTCCCGCCACCCGCGATGAACTGCACGACGCGACCTCGCGGAAAACTGCCGCCATTGCGACGCGCGAGGCGCGTCAGATCGGGAGGAGGCGTCTTCAGCGCCGCCGCGACCGGACCGTTGCCCCTCGCATCGACACCGTGGCAGGTCGCGCAGTAGAAGCTGAACAGATCCTGTCCGGCCAGTGAGGGAATCACGAGCGGGACGCTTTGAGCGGTCGGACTCGCCGCGGCCGGCACCAGAAGCGCCAGAATCACGACCCCCACACACGTCTTTGGCGCCATGATTGGTTATTCTAAGCCGGACGACGTTTTGAGACGGCGAGGGAACAAGCTCATGCGTGAGAAGCTCAGAGTCTGTATTTCATTCGTCTCGTTGATCCTGCTGCCCACGCTCGCGTTCGCCCAGGCCGAGGTCAGGGTGTTCGTCGGCGGAGCGATGACCCAGCCGGTCAAGGAGGCAGGTGCCGCCTTCGCGCGCAGCTCGGGGAACACGCTCGTCTACGTCAGTGACACCACCGGCGCGCTGCAAAAACGGCTGGCGGCCGGCGAGAAGGCCGATGTCGTTGTTGTCACCGGCCCAGCCATGGATACGCTCCAGAAGGAAAACCGCGTGGTGGCGGGGAGCCGGGTCGATCTCGCGCGCGCATTAATCGGTGTCGGCGTGCGCGCCGGCGCGGCCTCGCCCGATCTGTCGACGCCGGACACATTCAAGGCTGCTCTTCTCAAGGCCCGATCGGTTTCCTACGTCAATCCGGCCGCGGGCGGGACGTCTGGAACGTATTTCGAAGGCCTGATGCAGCGCATGGGCATTGCCGATGCGATGAAAGCGAAAATCGTCTACCGGACCCAAGGGTCGGAAGTGGCTGATGCCGTCGCCAAAGGCGAGGCGGAACTCGGCATCACCTTCACCAGCGAATTGCAGCCGAACAAAGGTGTGAAAGTGGCTGGCACTCTGCCGGCCGCGATCCAGTTGCCGACGATCTATTCGGCGGCGGTCGCCGCGACAGCTGGGAACGGCGACACGGCGCGCGCCTTCCTGCGTACGCTCGCCGGCGCCGAGGGCCGTGCGGCGCTGACAAAGGCCGGGCTCGAACCGCTCGTCCCCGCGCGATAAACGACGAGGATCGCGATCGCGCGGCTGAAAGAGCCTGTGTAGAAATCGCTGCCACGCCGGCTTTCAGGAGCGACTTCTTCACAGGCTCTGGCGACGGTTAATCCCTGTTACCTCCGTCCTCCGTGTTGTCTCCGTCCTCCCTGTTGTCTCCGTCCTCCCGGTTGTCTCTGTCCTCGTCTCCGCCGTCGGACGCGCGAATCTGACCGCGGATCTCGCCGCCTGTCGAAAGACTCGTGTGCACATTGGCATACGCCACGCCCGCTCGGATGGCCGCAATCACCTCGGCGAGTTCATTGGCGGCGATCTGCTGACCGGCGTTCGTCCCGGTGATAGCCAGCACGTTGGCCGCCGTAATTGTCCCGTCGACGGTGCCCGATTGGGGGCAGAACGGGGTCAGAGCAGCAACAGCGGCTGGCGCCGGTGTCCCTGCGGTCTGGCATAGCCAGATCACGATGCCGCCGTTCACGCTCTTTTGCGCAAGATGGATGTGCGACTGCTGCACCGTCCCCTGCAGGCCGCTGTACGTCAACCTGTAGTCGATGGATAGCCCGTCGTCGGCGATCGTGCCCCGGAAGCGCCCGCGGGCGACGGTGGACACCACGGGAACTTCCTGGTACCCGATCAGCGTGGCTCGTAATCGTTCATCTCCTTCGGCGCCCGTGACAGTGGGCAAGGACAGGGCGATGAGCCATGCCAAAGCGATGCGTCGTGTCTTCATCTGCATGTCTCCTTCCGATTGTTGACCCGGCCACCGGTTCCGTGTCGCGCGTGAAAGGGACCTGCCTTGGGGATTCGGAACCTGGGGGACGGATTAGGAAGGCGCGATTCTGACCACGCGTTTCCGGACTGTCAATCGGCGGATTGCCGGAATCGCAAATTTAGTGCGCACGTCTCCAAGGATCTGGATCGACCGGAATCCTGTGGGCCTAATCGCCCTCGCGGCTGACGCGCTCGAACAGGATCCCCGTGCCGCTGGAAAGCTCTACGGCGTGATATTTGAAGCAGCTGATATCCAGCCCGGCAATCTGTCGCACGGCGCCCGGGAGCAACGGCGAGAACCTGGGCGCCACGAACACGAGTCGGGGGTGGCGCGAAAAATCGATGGGCAACCCTTGGTACATGCGTCGCATGTGGGCCAGGTTGCGCGCGACCCAATCGACATGGCTGATGCCCCGGAGCAGCAACCCGTCGCCGGGGACGGTCTCGACATCGATGATAGTGAGGAGGTTGGCGCGATCCAGGGCAAGCAGATCGATTTCGCCGAAGGGATAACACGGGAGGCGCGCATCAATCACCCGCAGGTTCTCGTCGAGCGCGCCCGGACATTCCCGTAGGGTGGCGACCAGCAGATCCGTGCTGATCGCGTCGCGAGGCCGAAGCACGGCAGCGCCCGCCCGCACAGGTGGACGTGGATCGTCCCGCTCAGTCATTCGATCGCCCGAGGGGCCACGCTCGCCGGCCTCCGACGCACCGGAACCAAAAAGGCGAGACACATCTTCCAGTCCCCGTCCCAGCGGTCTGCCGACTCGACTCGCGCTGTACCCGTGCGCCGGGATGTCCGCCGTCGGCTCGTCTACGTGTTCAGAATCCGGGTCGTACGGCATCAATTTTCTGCTTGCCCCTGTCCGGCGAGGTTGTCACCTAATACCAGCACGGAATTGTATCCGCCGTAGGGCGCGGGTTCCACCTCCGTATTCAACGGATCGTTTTGCCAGATCCCATCGACCACATATCGATACCGGTATCGCCCCGGATCGAGCTTCAAGACCTTGGTCCAGATCTTGTCCGACGGAGTCATCTCGTTCCCATCCAGCATCCACTCGTTGAAGTCGCCCACGAGCTGAACGTGTCGAGCCTCCGGCGCTTCAATCGCAAAGACGACTCCCTCCTCTGTCACTTTCGGAGCGGAGGGGATGGGAAGCCTCACGCCTTCGCTCGCCCCGATCGTCACCTCGCTCGCGGGCCTGCCGGCCTCCATCTGAAGCACTTCCGCGGCGAGAGCATCGTAATCGTCAAACCCCGCACAGCGGCTGCAGTACCCGGCGATCGGCAGACCATGACTCGCAGCCTCGGCGAGTTTGACACTGTGCCGGATCACCGTGTTGAAGTGCCGGCCTGCGAGGTGTTTACGGATCTCCTCGACGACGTCTCTGGCAAACTGCGATCGACCGCAATACAGGGTCACGAGCGCGCGCATCGCGATTTCGTGTCCGGTCCTCCTCGTCACGATGTCAAACGTCTCAAGGAGCTTGCCGATACCGTGCAGGGAAAAGAAACTGGGATCGACGGGAACGATGGCCTCCGAGCAGGCTCTCAGTGCGTTGAATGTCAGGAGCCCGACGTGGGGCGGACAGTCCACGAGCACGTAGTCATAGTCGTTTCTAACTTCGTCGAGGACTTCCGCGAGAACGCTCTCCTGGCCGGGCTGCCCTGCCAGTCGTTCCGGCACGGCACTCAACAGAATGTCAGCCGGAGCCACGTCGAGATGCTTGTGCACCGACCGCGTGATGTCGCGCAGGCGCGTCTCGCGCCCGTTGGCGTGCTGCACGAACACGTCGTACATCGTTTTGGGCAACTCGACGACACCGGGCAGCAACCCCAGAGTCGCGTGTCCCTGAGGGTCCATGTCGACCACTAACGTTCTGCGTTGTTCGAGCGCGAGGAAGGCCGCGAGGTTGATGGTGGTGGTGGTCTTTCCACATCCACCCTTCTGGTTGACGACAGCGATCGTGCGCATCAGGCACTCCTTTCGCTCTCGAACGTCGGTGGTCCCTGGGCTCGTCAGCTGGCACTCGCGCTGAGCGAGGCCCCACCGAACCTTCGTGCGGCAACGTTGTTACTAGCTAGAGGTGGCTGGAACTGGAGGATAACAAAAACGTAAGTCGAACTCAACTATTCCTGGGGGGCCTCTTCGCTGTGACCCCAGGATATGGGGAGTCCGAAGCCAGCGGCGATGATCTGCGCCATTCGGCGCGCGATCGTGTCCCCAATGAACGTGGCATTCAATGAGGTTAAGCGTGGTTCTTCAAAGAAGGCCTGGGCGAGTTCAGCGACGATGTCCCCTGTCACAGGGACTTTAGGATCGAGAACGGTTGACCAGTCTTAGTCCCAGGCCTGTCCCTTCGAGCGGATTACGACAGCTTCAATACTTGCTCCATCACGAGGCGCGGACCGTGATCGGGATCCTTCTCCACGCGGCTCTCGGTGTTGAACAGCATCGTGTCGCGCACCGCAGCGGAATACGCCGGCCACTTCGGCAGTTTTGGCGTGTTGGGATTTCCTGTACGGGCGAACGACACCCACGCCGCACTCACTTTTTCCGCGAGTGCGTAGGCCTCCGCCATCTGGGAGATGAGCGGGCCCGCGATCTTGATGTTGTTGAAGACGAACGGAATCTCGATCGTGTGCGGTGACCGCATGTGCCCGCCACCCTCTGGCGTCTCCCAGTCGAAGCGATAGGCATACGCCGGTGCCACCGCCTGAGCCGCCTTGCGTCTGGCGAGCTCACGCGAGTACGTACCCCGCGGATGATCGGTGGCAATCAGTATCCACAAATCCCACGGCGTCGCCTCCGGATGCGCTTTGCGGAAGGCCTCGATCACTCGGGCCGGATCGCCACCCACGCGCGTGGCGGCGCGCTTCTTCAGTCCGGCTTCATCCAGTGCGAGCGTCTCCGGAGTGGGCCGATCGTAGAGTGTCTCCTCGGTCCGCGCGTACCCGATCAACAGTGGAATGTTGGAAGAGAGAGCTGGCGCGGCCGGGTCCCAGGGATGGCCTGGCAGAGCCTTGCCGTCGACCATCGGCGAGTTTGCGGTCATGCCGGGTTCGCGCAACGTGATCTTGCTGGACACGGCGGCATTTGCTGCGAGCAGCCGCGCGATGGGAACATTCTGCAGCTCACGTGCCTGGCCCGCCTTCAGTCCCAGTTCGGCGAGCAGCAGTTCCGTCGCGTGAATGGCGTCTGCCGGAGTGGTCAACCGCAACACGGCTCCGCTCTCGATGACGGCCCGGTGAAACAGCCCTTTGGCTGCGGGCATCGACATCAACGTCGCGACTTTTCGTCCGCCGCCCGACTGTCCGAAGATCGTGACCAGGTTCGGATCGCCGCCGAAGCGGTCGATGTTGTCACGCACCCACTGCAGCGCCGCGACGATGTCCAGTATTCCCACGGCGCCCGAGAGAGCGAAGTCCGAGCCCGCCACCTCACCGAGGTAGGTGGAGCCGAGCACGTTCAGCCGGTGGTTGATGCTCACGACCACGACGTCGCTGGTATGCGCCAGGCTGGTGCCGTCGAGGATGGGCTGCGACCCTGAACCGGTGGAAAAGCCGCCTCCGTGCAGCCACACCATCACGGGCCGGTTTCTTCCGCCGGATAAGGCCGGCGTAAAGACATTCAGCACCAGGCAGTCTTCGCTCTCTCCTGGAGATCGCGTCGGCGCCGCGCCATTCCCGGTGGTTTGCGGCGCGCTGGGTCCATAGGCGAGGGCGTCCCGCGTACCGGTCCATGCGGCTGGTCTGGTCGGCGGCATGAAGCGGTTCGCGCCAGCCGTCGTGCCACCATACGGAATGCCTTTGAAGATTTTGACGTCCTGGGCCACCATCCCGCGGACTCTGCCCGCTGATGTTTCCGCGATCACGCTGGCTGTGTCCTCCACCGCTAGGAGCCTCAACCACGGTGTCGATTGCGCTCCCGCAAGCAGCAGGGCTGCGTGTTTCACAAAACGTCTTCGGCTTGAGATGCTGGCCATTTCCACCTCCGCTTATCTGAGAAGTCTAGATCCGATTTCCGTGATGGCTGCAGCTTCTTTCCCGCCCACTTGGCGCTGGGCGCTCCCCGGGGGAGTAGAATTCTCGAGAGAATCAGTCGGCAACAGGGGGCGTCATGTCGGCGACGGGAAAACGGCTCGGCCTGCTTGCAGCGTGGGCCATGTGTTTCGGTGGCTGCTCGGTCGCGCCGGCTGAGCAATCGGCGTCTGCTTCAAAGCCGCCGCTGACCACTCCTGAAACGGGGAAACATGAGTTGTTCTCCGCGTTCGATCTCAGCTTGCTCGAGACGCCCGATCGCGATCAGTGGCAAAGAACCGACGACATTCTTGACAACCTGAAGATTGCCGATGGATCGGTGGTCGCCGACATTGCGGCCGGGGGTGGGTGGTTCTCCGTTCACCTGGCGCGGCGCGTCGGCCCCGCCGGGATCGTCTACGCGGAGGAAATCCAGCCCTCGATGATTGAGACGATTTCTCTCCGCATGCGAAGGGAGAACCTCACGAACATCAAGCCGGTGCTTGGCACTCCCGCCGACCCGGGTCTTCCACGGGGCTCGCTCGACGCCGTCGTGATCGTGAACGCCTTCAACGACATCGACGCGCCGGTGCCGCTCCTGAGCAATATTCGGCAAGCGCTCAAGGATCGCGGACTCCTTGGTGTCATCGATTTCACCGCCGGTGGCGGGGGGCCTGGCCCTGACGCCAACGAACGAGTCGCCCCCGAAATCATCATTGCCGCAGCCGAAGCGGCCAATCTGCGATTGGTCGCGCAACACCCGGTACCGCCGTTTGAGTTTCTCCTTGTGTTTGGACGGTGACACCGTCTCTTCAGAATTCAACAGCGATCTGGACGGCAGCGCCTCTGAGCGGCGTGGCGCTCACTCGCACGCGAGACAATCGCGGCTTCGCGCCGCCGACATAGATCGTCGTCTTGTCCTTGTTGAGGATGTCGACGAGCAGGCCGATCAAAAGGCCGATGCCGCCGTAGCCGGCGGCGACACCAGCCACCTCGCCGGCCGACGCTGATGCGCCGAGACCAATCAGCGCAACGGGAGCGGCACCCGCCACGAATCCCGCGAGCATGCCATTCCGCAACGAATCGAAACGTTCCACGACGATGTTGTTCACATCCCCTTCAAGCAAACCGACCGGCGCGGATGTATTGCTGCCAATCCGAACCTGGAGGGATGAAGCGGAGAGTCCCACAAGCCTCCCCTTGCTGGTCGCTCCACGGATGTCGGTGATGTAGATTGTTTCGCCAGGCTTGATCCGATCGCGCAACTCCTCAAAGGAAGTGGCGACGTCTTGTGCGCGAACCGGCACACCCAGCAGGAGGGCCATCGACGCAATCAGGATTGGGCGTCGCGCTCTTCCGCACTCAGAAGTTGACATACCGTCGCCGACTAGAAGCGCAGAGACATCTGGATGCCAGCCATTGATTTCGATAACAACGGCGACACCCCGACGGCCGGGGATCGCGCGGTCGGCGCCTTGTAGTAGACCATCGTCCGCTTCACCATCGCGGCGTCCACCAACGTGCCGATGCCTGCCGCAATACCCGTCGTGATGAGTGCCGTGATGCGGATGAGATCCTCGCCGCCATACTCGTTGTACTCACAGCCGCGGCTGCAGACAAAAGCCCACGGCCCACCCACCGCGGCCAGGCCGATGAGCATGCCCTTCCACGGCGGATCGCGCCGAGCGACCAGGATCTGTCTGACATCGCTTTCGGTCAGGCGCGCCTGGGGGACGAAGCTCTGGCTCCCGTCTGATGCCGTTTTGCGAACGAGCAGCTCCAGTGTCGCTTGGGAGATCTCCCTGAGCTTTCCCTTGGTTGTCCGTCCGCTCGCCTCTGTCACGTAAATGGTATCGCCCGGCCTCACAAGGCCCTGCAGCTCTGGAAACGAAGTGGCCACGGTCTGAGCGCCAGCTGTACGAGGACCCATGAGGAGGAGCGTTGCCGAGATCTGTAGCGCCGAAATCACTCTGGCTCGGCGAAGAACGCGAGTCATATTCAGCCTCTCTTTCAATCGGCTACGACACCGTACCAGGGAATGCGAGAACGGCTCGAATACGGCTCAAGCGCCGTCCGCCTAACGTGTTATCGGCCGAAATGGGTGGTCGAAGACGCGGAACGCGTCTGCAATTTGGCGCGCGCTTGCACATGGCCGCAAATCGGCGCGGCGGGATGGGCCTAGGAATTGTGCTCGATCCGGACCCTACGGCGCGATGCTGCTGCTGCGGGACGCGCCGCCTTCGACGCCGATCATCAGCTCCGGAGCGTAGTTGTTGCCCTGACAGACGTACTCGAACAGTTCGTTCGTCGGCGACCAGTTCTTGGTATAGCCACTCGTCCAAGGTGCCGTGTACGCACCAGGATCGTCGAAGGTCACCTCGTACCTCAACGTGTCGAAATTCGGGCGCGTCAGGCGTTCGATCATATGCATCTGATCGGTATGCGGCAGTGCGTCCCTGCTCATCCAGGCGCGCTCGTTGAAACCGACCGTGTCGATCACCAGCGTGTCGCCTTCCCAGTGACCAACCGAGTGACCGAGATAGCTGGGCACCAGATCCTTGCCTGTCGGATGAGCCCGTCCGTCCATGTAAATCGTTCGGAACGTATGGGAGCCGCCCTGCAGGAACAGGTAGATCCGATCGCTTCCCGGGATGTTCAGCAGCTCGACGCCGTACGCCGTCGCAAACGAGCGCGGACCGGGCGACGGCTTGCAGCGGGTGTACGGCTCGTCGGCAATGAACTTCGCATGGCGGTAATCGAGGAGCGCGCGCGCCCACGGCTGAAGGGGAATGTCCTTGACGTCCATGGGACCGGTACGAAGGGCGCGGCCCAGCAGGACTTCATAATTTTTCGGGTTGGTGGCCAGCAGTCCGCCCCCGTCCCAATTGCCTTTTTGCCCAGGAGGCGCTCCGAAGTTTACGGTGCCATCGGGCCAGCGTGGCGTCGGCTTCGGTGGTCCCGCCGGACGCCGGGCGCCACCACGCGGCGCGGGGGCTTCGTCGTCCTGTGCCAGTACCGGTACGGCACCGAGCAACAACACCGCGCAAGCGGCCGCGATCCTCACGCACACGAGGGACGAGCGTTTTCGCACGCTGACCTCCCTATAAAATACCCAACGATCCTACACCACCCGATCAATCATAGGAACCCGCAATGATCATCGATATCCACGGTCACCTCACCGCCCCAGACAAGCTATACGTCTACAAAGCCAATATTCTCTCCCACCGTGGGGCGCACGGCCGCGGCTCACCGGACGCGACCGACGACGATATCCGGGAAGCCCTGAATGCACCGGTTTTCGGCGGCTCCTCGCACCTGGCCCAACTCCAGGAGGCGGGGACCGACATGCAGATCATCTCGCCGCGTCCCTACCAGATGATGCACAGCGAGCAGGCCAAAGTCGTTCAGTGGTACATCGAAGAGTGCAACAACATCATTGCGCGCCAGACGAAGCTGTTTCCCAAGACCTTCCGCGGCGTCTGTGGATTGCCGCAGACCCCCGGCGTCAGCCCGAAGGAGTTCCTTCCCTACCTCGAGAAGATCGTGAAAGAACAAGGGTTTGTCGGCTGCCTGCTGAACCCGGATCCCGGCGAAGCCACGCGCACCGATATTCCGCCGCTCGGCGATCGCTTCTGGTATCCGCTTTACGAAAAACTGGTCGAGCTCGACATTCCCGGCCACATCCACTCGGCCGGCTGCCGCTCCGAGCGCCTGACCTATTCGCTGCACTTCATCAACGAAGAAAGCATCGCCGTCGTGTCGCTTCTGAACTCGACGGTGTTCAAGGATTTCCCGACGCTGCGGATCGTCTGCTCGCACGGTGGCGGGGCGATTCCGTACCAATGGGCGCGCTTCGAAGCGAGCGCCATCCGCCGCGGCATCCAGCGGTTCTCCGAGCGCCTGCGCAACATCTATTACGATACCGTCCTCTATTCGAAGGACTCGCTTGCCCTCTTGATCAAGACCGTCGGCGCCGACCGGTGCATGTTCGGCACGGAGCGACCGGGCGTCGGCACCGTCAAGGACCCGCGCACCAACCGCTGGCTTGACGAAACGCGCTACATCATCGAAGACTTCGAATGGTTGAGCGACGCGGACAAGAAGCTGATCTTCGAAGACAACGCGAAGAAGGTGTTCAAACTCGACGTCTAAGGAGCCTCAGTATGACGACATCCCGCGTCCCCTTCTTTGTGATGATCGCCGCCGTCTTCGGGGCCGTCAGCTGCGCGCCACAAGAGCAGCCCGCGCAGCAGCAACCGGCGCAACTCCGCAAAATCACGATCAACTATCCGAACAGAAGCGGCTCGCAGTGGCCTCTGTTCCTCGCCAAGGAAGGCGGCTTCTACGAGAAGTACGGCCTCGACGTCGAGCTGAGCTTCGGCGTGCACCCGGCCGGCATCGCCATGCTCGCGAGCAACCAGGGCCAGATGGTGAACTCCTCGCTGGAGCAAATGATGCAGGCCGCGTCCAAGGACGGGACATTTTCACTTATCGGCAGCTCGCTCAACCGTGGGACGTTCGCGCTGATGGCGAACAAAGCCATTAAAGACATCAAGGGCCTGAAAGGGAAGAAGGTGGCCGTCAGCCAGGTGGGCGACGCGCCGTACGGCTACGTGGTGGCCATTCTGTCGAAGGCCGGTCTCTCCGATCGCGACGTGCAGTGGGTTCCCGTCGGTCAGGGCGTCGCGGGACGAGCGGCCGCGCTGACGAGCGGCCGCGCCGATGCCACGATCCTCACGGCGCCCGCGTACTTCAAACTGGAGACCGACTACAACACGCTGGCCAATCTTGCCGAGCGCGAGGACATCTTCGCGTCCACCGCCTACACGATGGCCAAGCGCGATCTGCAGCCCGACACCAAGCTCGCCGAAGCGCTGATCAAGGCACACGCCGAAGCGATCAAGAAGTTCTACGAAGACAAGCCGGCGGCCATCGCCGCGTATCTCAAGTACGATCCGGAGGCCGTGCCGGCGGAGGTCGATCGGACGTACGACCTGTACGCAAAGCCACAGGCCTTCGAGCGCGTCCCGTACGTCCTGAAGCCGGCCGTGGACTCCGTGGTGAACCAGCAGTCCGACCCGCAGCTGGCGGAGCAGATGAAGACGTACGACTGGAAGCAGGTCATCGACAACAGCCTCGTCGAGAAGCTCGTCAATGACGGGTTCTTCGTGCAGGTGTTCGGCGAGAGCGTCAAGGCGGAACAGGACCGGAAAAGTTCCCAGGCCTTCGGGAAATAGGGCTTTGGGCTCTAGGCTCTGGGCTTTGGGCATGAGTCGGCCCATGCCAGAAGCCTGAAGCCTGAAGCCTAGAGCCTAGAGCGTAAGTGGGCATCAAGCTTCAAATTGAACACCTGACGAAACGGTACCGGCTGGAACGCGAATCGAGCCAGGCGCTGGCGTTACATGACGTCAGCCTGGCCGTGAATGACGGCGAATTCCTCGCGGTCGTCGGCCCGAGCGGCTGCGGCAAGACGACACTGGTGAGCATCGTTGCAGGCCTGCTGCCCTACGACGAAGGCGAAGTCGCCATCGACGGCACACGCGTTGACGGCCCGGGCACGGACCGGGCCGTCGTCTTTCAACACCCGAGCCTCCTGCCGTGGCGCACCATCACCGGCAACGTGCGATACGGCATGGAGATGCAGAAGCGCTTCGACGAGTCGACGATGCAGCAGCGGGCCGGTCATTTTCTGAAGCTGGTCGGCCTGAGCGGATTCGAGAAACACTTTCCCGGCGAGCTGTCCGGCGGCATGCAGCAGCGCGTCAACCTCGCGCGCGCGCTCGCGGCC
Organism: uncultured Acidobacteriota bacterium; assembly: GCA_963789965.1. GTDB lineage: Bacteria > Acidobacteriota > Vicinamibacteria > Vicinamibacterales > CAVVIG01 > DATLLJ01. Next base: position 835,086 of record CAWBMO010000006.1, on the reverse strand, counting down.
GATCCGGTCGTGCTGCTGATGGACGAGCCGTTCGCCGCGCTCGACGCGCAGACCCGCGAGTTCATGCAGTCCGAGCTGCTCAAAATCTGGACCAAAGCCCGCAAGACCGTGCTGTTCATCACCCATCAGATCAACGAGGCGGTCTACCTGGCCGACCGCGTCGCCGTCATGAGCGCGCGCCCCGGACGCCTGAAAGCGATCTTCGACGTCCCGTTCGGCCGCCCGCGAACGCTCACGCTCAAGCGCGATCCCAAGTTCGTCGAGATCGAGGACCACATCTGGCGCCTCATCGAAGAGGAAGCGGATCGGCTCGGCATGCTGGTGGAGACGACCGACGCATGAGCGAGCCAGCCCCGCGTCTCCATCAGTCCTTCTACGAGCAGCACGAGTCGCTCATCCTCGGCGGCGGATCAATCCTGCTGATCCTCGGCCTCTGGGAAGCGGCGTGGCAGGCCAGACTGATTTCTCCGCTCTTTTTCAGCGGACCGTCCGCCATTGCCAAGCAGATGGTCTACGCGTGGACGAAGGGACACCTCAAGTCGGATCTCGTCTACAGCGGGACCAACTTCCTGCTGGGGTTTGCCGGCGCCGTGGTGGCCGGCGTCGCGCTCGGCATCCTGATCGGGTGGTACCGGAAGCTGCGCATGCTGCTGGACCCGACGCTGACCGCCCTCTATGCGACGCCTCGCGTGGCCATGATTCCGCTCATCCTCATCTGGTTCGGCATCGGCATGTGGTCGAAGGTGTTCATCGTGTTCATCTCGGCCTTCTTCCCCATCCTTGTGAATACCGTCGGCGGGATGCGCGCTATCGATCGCGACCTCCTTCGCGCCGCGCGCGCCTTCTGCGCCTCCGACTGGCAAATCTTCAAGACCGTCGCGATCCCCGGGTCGGTGCCTTTCATCCTGACCGGCATCCGGCAAGGCGTTGCGCTCGGCTTGATCGGTGTGGTGGTCGGCGAAATGTTCGGCGGCAGCGAGGGGATCGGCTTCATGGTGGCCTACGGCGGACAGACGTTCGCCACCGACACACTGTTTGTCGGCGTCGTCATCATCGCCACGGCGGGGATCGTCTTGACGTGGATTGCGGAGCGACTGGAACGCCGCTTTTCTCAATGGCGACCGGAACGCTGATTTGGTCCTTGGTTCCTGGGCCTTCGTCCCTGGTCCGTCCTTGGTCCCCGGGCCTTGGGCCTTTCGCGACCGGGACGACCGAACTAAGGACAAGAGGACCAAGGACGACCAGGGACCAGGGACGGACTAAGAACCAAGGACCAGGAACCAAGGACCAAGAATGGCTGACATCGTCTTAGGCATGGGGGCGTCGCACGGACCGCTTCTCTCCACTCCCCCCGAACAATGGGACCAGCGGGCTGAAGCCGACCGCAGGAACAAATCGCACTGGTTTCGAGGTAAGTCGTACGACTACGAAGCCCTGCTCAAGGAGCGCGCCCCCGGCTTCGCGCGCGAAGTCACAATCGAGGTCCGCCGCGAACGCCACGCGCAATGCCGCGCGGCGATGGAACGGCTCACCACGAAATTCCAGCAGGTCGCGCCCGACGCCGTCGTCATCGTCGGCAACGATCAGCGCGAGTTCTTCACCGAGGAACTGACGCCTTCGATCACCGTCTACCGCGGCAAGGACATCCGCAACGTGCAGCAGCACCACGAAGAGTCGACCGGGTTGAACATCGCCGAAGTGGGCAATGCGCCCGAAGAGAGCGCGACATACGCGGGCGCGCCGGAACTGGCCGATCACATCCTCAGGGCGCTCGGCGAGGAGGACTTCGATCCCGCTCAATCGAGCACGACACCGCAGAACGCGATCCGCCACGGCATCCCGCACGCTTTCGGGTTTCTCTACCACTCCATCCTCGGCGACACGCCGCCGCCGAGCGTGCCGGTCATTCTGAACGTCCACTATCCGCACAATCAGCCGAAAACCGCACGCTGCCTCGAGCTTGGCCGCGCCCTTCAGCGCGCCATCAAGAGCTTCACCGGATACAAGCGCGTCGCGATGATGGCATCCGGCGGGCTGACCCATTTCGTCGTCGACGAGGACCTCGATCAGAAAGTCATGAAGGCGATGGCGACCGGCGATGAGGGGGCCCTCAAGGAGATTCCCGAAAACATCTTCAAGGTCGGCACGGCGGAGATCAAGAACTGGTTCCCCGTCATCTCGGCCATGAACGCCGAAGGCCGCCGTTACCACCAGGTGGACTACGTGCCGTGCTACCGATCGGAAGCGGGCACCGGGAATGCGATGGCGTTTGTGTACTGGGAGTAGGGCTTAGGGCTCAAGGCTCAGGGTTCAGGGCTTAGGGCTTCAGGGTTAGGCGGGAGACATGGGTAACAACGCAGTCGGAGGACATGGGTAACACTTTCGGACCATGCCATGGTCAAAGGTGTCACCAATGGAACAGCGTCTGCAATTTGTCGCCGAGTATCTCACCGGGTTGTACTCCATGACGGAACTCGCCGCCTCCTACGGGATCAGTCGACGCATTGGCTACTACTGGGTCGATCGCTATCAGCGTGACGGCCATCTCGAGCCGGCCTCGCGCCGGCCGCATACCAGTCCGGGGGCCACGGCGGCGGCGATCGTGGAACGCATCCGGACCGCGCGCACCGCGCATCCCAGCTGGGGCGCCGGCAAGCTCCGCGACTGGCTGCGCCGCCAGGATCCCCGCAGCGCCTGGCCCTGTCGCGACACGATCCACGAAGTGCTGCGCCGCCACGGGCTCGTGCGTCACCGCGTGCGTCGCCGCCCCACTCTCCATCCTCCCGTGCATCTCACCCCGCCGACCCGACCCAATCTGCTGTGGACCACCGACTACAAGGGCGAATTTCGCACCGGCAATGGGGCCTGGTGCTATCCCTTCACGTTGCGCGACGGCTGCACGCGGTACGTCTTACGCTGCACGGCGCTGTCGACGCATACGCGCGCCGTGACCCAGCCGGAATTCGTCCACGCCTTTCGGACCTTCGGGCTCCCCGATCGCATCCGGAGTGACAACGGCCCGCCCTTCGGCGCCCCAGGCCTCGGGCGTCTGTCGCGCCTCGCCGTCTGGTGGCTGCGCCTCGGCATTGTGCCGGAGCGCATCACGCCCCGGCATCCCGAGCAAAACGGCTCGCATGAGCAGTTCCATGCCGTCCTCAAACGCGAGACCACCCGGCCCCCCGCGGCCTCGGCCCGAGCGCAGCAACGCCGGTTTACCGCCTTCGTCACCGAATACAACGAGGAGCGCCCCCATGAGGCGCTCGAGGGTCTCCCCCCAGCCGCGCGCTATCGTCCGTCGCCGCGCACCTATCCGGAGCGCTTGGTGCCGCTGGCGTATCCCGCCGCGTGGGACGTGCGCCGCGTCAGTTCGACGGGGTCGATCAGTTGGCGCGGGCATCCGGTGTTTCTCACCGAAGTACTGGCCGGCGAACATGTCGCCTTCGAACCCCTCGACGACGGCCTCTGGCTCCTGCGCTTCGCGGCGGTACCCCTGGCCCGCTTCGACGAACGACAACGGCGGCTGCTGCCCGCCGTCCCGCTTCCGCCGCCTCCGCAGGACCTCATCGCTCATGAAGGCCCTGCTCCGGCGGCGTCGTCAACAAACTGTTACCCATGTCCTCCGACGAATGTGTTACCTATGTCTCCGACAGCCCCGGCTTAGGCTTAGGGCTTAGGGAAGAAGTATGGACGAGTTCAGCGAGCGGCTTCTTCGGATGGATTCGTGTGCGGTCTCGGACGCGCTCGATAAGCTCGGGCTGCCCGGGTCCGTGACGGGCATTCCCCGCGTCTCGACCGATCGACGCATCGCCGGCCGCGTCCTCACCGTCAAGCTCGATCGGGCAGAAGGCCGCAGCGCCACGCGTCACCTGTGCACCGCCGCCATCGAAGGGGCCTCGCCCGGCGATATCATCGTCTGCGAGCAGCGCACCGGCCTCGACGCCGCCTGCTGGGGCGGCAACCTGACCATCGGCGCGAAAATGCGCGGCGTAGCGGGAGCCATCATCGAAGGCCCCGCCCGCGATATCGACGAAAGCCGTCAGCTCGACTTCCCTGTCTTCGCGCGCAGCATCACGGGCCGGACGGCGCGGGGTCGAATCGTCGAAGTCGGCACCGGCGGGCCGATCCTCGTGGGCGAGGTCACCGTCAATCCCGGCGACTACGTCATCGCCGACGCCAGCTCGGTCGTCTTCGTCGCGCAGGCCGCAATCGGCCGCGTCGTCGAGGCTGCTGAACTGATCGTTCAGCGCGAATCGTTGATGGCGCAGGCGCTCCGCGACGGCAAGCCCGCGAGCGAGGTCATGGGCGCCAACTACGAGCACATGTTGAAGAAGTAGCGTGGCGAAAACGCTGTCGGAAATCCCCACGCCCGCGCTCGTCGTCGACGTCAGGGCGCTCGAGCGCAACATCCGCCGGATGGCCGCGTTCTTCGAGTCGCGCGCCTGCAAGCTGCGTCCGCACTTCAAGGCTCACAAGACTCCGGAAATCGCCCGCAGACAGCTCGCGGCGGGCTCTTGTACGGGGCTGACCTGTGCCACGCTTTTCGAAGCGGAAATCGCCGCTCCCCTGAGCAACGACCTCCTCATCGCCAACGAAGTGGTCGGGGCCGACGCGTGTCTGCGCGTCGCCGCGCTTGCCAGGCGCGTCACCGTCACCATCGCGATTGACTCGACGACCGGGCTCGACCAGATCAGCAAGGCCGCGCGCGAATCGGGCGTCGAGGTCGGAGCGCTGGTCGACGTCAACGTCGGCCAGAACAGATGCGGCGTTTCTCCGGGGGGCGAGGCAGTGGCTCTCGCGAAGCGCATTGTCGATGCGGGTGGCGTGAAGCTGAAGGGATTGATGGGGTATGAAGGGCACGCCGTCGGCATCGCCGGCCGCGCCGAACGCGAGACAGCCGTCCGCCGGGCCATGGAACGGCTCGTCTCGACAGCGGCCATGTTTGTCGATGCGGGACTGCCGACGCCGATTGTTTCTGCAGGCGGCACCGGCAGCTACGACATCAGCGGCGCTCTCGAAGGTATTACGGAAATACAGGCCGGGTCCTATGCGCTGATGGATACCGATTACGGGAAGCTCGGCCTGCCGTTCGAACAGGCGTTGTTCGTGCTGGGCACCGTCATCAGCCGCCCGGTTCCTGAACGATGCGTCGCCGACAGCGGCCACAAGTCGTGCACGAAGGACCACGGCAATCCATCGGTCAAGGACATCCCTGGCGCCACCGTGCTCACACTCAACGATGAGCACGCGACGATTGCGGTTCCATCCGACTGCACGCTGAAGGTTGGCGACCGCATCCAGCTGCTGCCCTCGCATATCGATCCGACGATGAATCTGCACGACGTGGTGTACGCGCTCGAGGACGGCATCGTCATCGGCGTCTGGCCCGTCGCGGCGCGTGGATACACCGGACTCGGGCGGGTCTAAAGACCCGCCCCTACATCTGTAGGGGGGCCTCGGGCGGGTCTAAAGACCCGCCCCTACATCTGTAGTCCCGCATCTCAAAAGAACAGATACGAGATAACCGCGCCGACGACGGTCATCGAGAGTCCCCAGGCGAGCAGCTTGTTGAACACGCCGCGTATGTTCTCTGCCGGCGAGACGCCCGCCAGGCAGAGCGCGCCGGTCGTCGAGAGCGGCGACAGGTCGACGAGATGCGCGCCGACGTTCATCGAGGTCGCAATGGACACGGGGTCGCCGCCACCAAGGCGCATGATCAGTCCTGGAATAGTGGGCAGGAATGCCGGCAGGACGACGCCCGAGGTGCTGCTGTAGACGGAAATCAGCCCTGTCACGAACGCGATGACGCCGGTAATGGTCTTCGGCGTCGCCAGCACGGCCAACGCCGCTGTAAACAAGTCGAGGCCTCCGGTCTTTTCGAGCAGCGCAATGAGCACCGTGACGCCGCTCATCATCATGATGACGGACCAGGGCATCTTCCTCAGCGCTTCCTTGTGATCGGCCGCGCCGAGCATCGCCAGGATCACCGCCCCGGCGAGACCGCCCATGCCGACGTTGACGTCGAAAAACAACACGCCGATGACCAGCGCGGCGATCACCACGATGGTGGCCCAGTGCTTCGTTTCGATTTTCATGTCTTCGGGCTTCTGTTCGATGGTGACGACTTGCGAGGAGCCGAACAGCTTGAGCCCGCCGAACGCGAAGTACGCGCTGAACGCCACGAGCGCGTGCGCGGCAAGGTTGGTCCAGTAGGTGTGCCATTGGTGCCCGGGGAGACCGATTTTGTCCATCAGCCCGTTCACGATGACGCCGGTCGGCGCGAACGGCGAGAGCGACCCCGACTGGGCGCCGTTGCCCACCATGATGATCATCAGGAACGCCGGAATGGCGGCGCGCCCGGCCACCGCCATCGCCATCGGCGCCAGCAGCGCGGCCGTCGACACATTCCCGGGACCGAGCGAGGCCAGCGCGGCGGCGAGTACGAAGAACATCACCGGAATCAGGCCGGCGTTGCCACGACAGAGTTGCACGGCGCGGTGCGCAATCCGGTCGAGGGTGCCGTTCAGCTGCGCCTGCGAAAACAACAGAGTCACGCCGGCAAGCGTCAGGAACAGCGCAACCGGGAAACCGGCGATCACCTGGTTGAGTGTCATCCCGCCGAGGTAGACGCCGACAATCCAGGCAAAGGCGAGCGACAGTATCCCGACGTTCAGCTCCGTGAAACAGCTCACGAGAATCGCAATGACGAGTGCACCCAGTGATATGTAGGCGAGATTCATTCGTTCCTCTTGAAGTCAACGACGTCCAGCAGCGAACGGAGCAGCACGGCGGGATGGACGGCGCGTTCACCCGTGAAATCCTTCACCTGGTGGCGGCACGACGTGCCTGCGGCCACCACGACCGTTCCCGGTTTCTTGTTGCGCACCGCCGGGAGCAGCTTCCGCTCGCCGATCGCGCGCGAGACGTCGAAATGCCCGGCGGCATAGCCAAACGACCCCGCCATGCCGCAACATCCCGCGTCGAGGTCGACGACGACGGAACCGGGGATGCGCGCGAGCAGCGACCTGGCCGGAGCCAACAGCCCCATCGACTTCTGGTGACAGTGGCCATGCAACAAGATTTCAGCCGGTCCTGACCTCAGAGGCAGATTCTTGACCGCCGTCTGGGCGTATTCCTCGAACAGCACACATGCGGACGCAACGGTCTGCGCCTTCTTCCGGGCCTCTCCGCGAAGCAACGAGGGGGCATCCTCGCGCATGGCGGAAAGGCAGCTCGGCTCGCAGAACACGATCTTCCGGCCCGCGACGGCGTGCGGATGGAGCGCCTCGGCATTCCGTTCCGCAAGCATCCGCGCCTCGCTGAGCAGACCTTTCGAGATCTGTGGACGCCCACAGCAATCGTGCCTCGCCAGTCCAGCACGAATGCCGGCAGCGCGAAGCACCTCAAGAACGGCCATGCCGATCTCGGGCTCGTAATAGTTCGTAAAGGTGTCGTTGAAGACGACCGCCTCGCAGCTTGCATCGCTCGCCGGCGCCATCTGCGCGAGCGTTCGCGGGGCGAATGCGGGAAGCGCACGGCGGCGATCGATGCCGAGCCATTTTTCTCCGGCGAGCTTTCCCGCGCTGCTGTTCATGATCCAGTTGGAAAGCGGTGCGAAATAGCTCCCCCACTTCGCCAGGGTTCCTGCGTGCCCGAGAAGGCGCGCGTGACGGGACACGCCGTGACGGGACCAGTAGTCGGCGAGAAACTCGCTCTTGAATCGCGCCATGTCCACGCCGACGGGGCATTCGGCCTTGCACGCGCGGCACTCGAGGCAGAGATCGAGCACTTCGTACACGCCGTCGTCGCCGAGGCCTGCCTCACCTAACCGCCCCGCCATCGCCAGACGCAGGACATTGGCGCGGCCACGGGTCGAGTCGGCTTCCTCGTGAGTGACCATGTAGGAGGGGCACATCGTGCCGTCGAGCTTCTTGCGGCACGCGCCCAGGCCGCTGCACATCTCGACCGCTCCGCCCAACCCGCCGTATTCCGAATAGTCGAAGAAGGTGACAGGCGTCGGTGTCTTGTATCCGCCACCGTAGCGCAGGTTCGATGTCAGCGGAGGTGCATCGACGATCTTGCCGGGATTGAAGACCCCGCGCGGATCGAAAGTGCGCTTAATCGTGCGGAAAGCCTCGTACAGCACCGGGCCGAACATCTTCTGCATGAACGGGCCCCGCACGAGACCGTCGCCATGTTCGCCAGACAGGGCGCCACCGTACTCGAGTACGAGCTCGGCGACGGCATTGGCGATGGCCTCGAACTTCTTCACGCCCTCGTCGGTCTTGAGGTTCACGACAGGACGGACATGAAGGCAGCCGACCGATGCGTGCGCGTACACGCCCGCCGACGTGCCATGGCGCTCGATGAGCTGCAGAAACTTTTCGATGTAATCGCGCAGCTTTTCCGGCGCGACCGCTGTATCCTCGACAAAAGAGAGCGACTTGGCGTCCTCTTTTATCGCCATCGACAGTCCGAGCGCGGCCTCGCGCAGGCTCCAGATCCGGGCCTGACCGGGCAAATCAAACGCATAGTGAAAGCGATAGCCGAGCCCGCGCGCTCGCAGGTCCTGCTCGACGGCCTGAAGTCGCGGCGGCAGGTCCTCCTGCCGATCGCCGTAGACCTCCACGCACAGCAGCCCGCCGGGCTCGCCTTCGATGAAGCTGTTGCGCAGCGCGTCAAGCTGCGCACTCTGTCTTGTGTGACTGAGGATGAACTTGTCCATGACCTCGATGGCTGACGGCCGATGGCGCAGGATCAGAGGCGCCGCTTCGAGTGCCTCGAGCAGATCGGCAAACTGAATCGCCAGCACCGCCTTGGCGGCCGGCAGCGGGACAAGATTGATCTTCGCCTCGAGCACGACGCCGAGTGTGCCTTCCAATCCGACCATCAACTTCGACAGGTTGAACGGCCGGTCCGGCCTGACGAACTCGTCGAGGTTGTAGCCGCCAACCCTCCGCAGCACTTTGGGAAACCGGCGGTCCACTTCTTCGGCGTGTTCCTCCGCGAGGCGGCGGACGACGCGGTAGCACTCGGCTTCGAGTCCCTGGCCGGCGCATTTCGCGTCGAGCTCGGCGCGCGCCAGCGGGCGCAGCTGCGCGACCGAACCATCGGAAAGCACCACCTCCTGTTCGAGCACGTGGTCGATGGTCTTGCCGTACAGCACGGAACGCGCGCCGCTCGAATTGTTGGCCATCATGCCGCCAATCGTGGCCCGACTGGCGGTCGAGATGTCCGGGGCGAATCGCAATCCGTGTGTCTTGAGCTGGGCGTTCAACTCATCGAGCACGATCCCCGGCTCGACCCGCGCCCACCGCTCGCCGACGTTCAGCTCCAGAACGCGATTGAAATGCTTGGACGTGTCGACGATGAGACCGGGGCCGATGGCTTGGCCTGCCTGAGACGTTCCTCCACCCCGCATCGTCAAGGAACAGCCGTGCTCGCCGCAGAGTCGGACGATGCGGATGAGGTCTTCCCGCGAGCGCGGAAGAATAACGCCCTGCGGCTGTATCTGATAGACGCTGGCGTCAGTGGAATAGAGCGCGCGGGAGATTTGGTCGAAACGGACCTCGCCAGTCGTCTGGCTCTGAAGATCCCGGCGAAGGTCGTCACCATGGTCGTTGGTCATTGGTCGTTGGTCGTTATCGTCGGTCCTGAGCCCTGAGCCTTGAGCCGTGAGCCATTAGTTGAGAAGGCCGTGCGCATTGTAGTTATACTGCGGGCTTAAAAGGAGCCGGTCATGATACGAAACCTCGGTCACCAGCTCGCGGCTCTTGGCCTATTCGTTTGTCTGCTTGTTTGGGCCCTGTCAACCATGTCGCCGGCGACGGCGCAGTCCGGAGCCGGTCGAGTATTGTCCGGCGAGTGGCGGAGCTACGGCGCCGACCTCGCCAACACGCGGTACTCGCCGCTCGATCAGATCAATGCCGGCAACTTCAAGAACCTCGAAGTCGCATGGCGGTTCAAGACCGACAACCTCGGGCCACGGCCGGAGTTCAACCTCCAGTCCACACCGCTCGTCGCGAACGGCGTCCTCTACACGACGGCCGGCACACGGCGCGCGGTGGTTGCCCTCGATGCCGCGACCGGTGAGATGAAGTGGGTGTTCAGCCTGGACGAAGGCAAGCGCGGCGAAGCGGCCCCGCGGCGGCTCTCCGGACGCGGTCTGTCGTACTGGACCGATGGCCCTGGTGGTAAAGACGAGCGCATCATCTTCGTCACCCCGGGCTACCAGATGATTGCCCTCAGTGCAGCGACCGGGCGGCCTGTACCCACGTTCGGGAAAGCCGGCATCGTCGATCTGAAGCTGGAAGACGATCAGCCGATGGATCTCATCACCGGCGAGATCGGGCTCCATGCCGCGCCGATCATCGTCAACGACGTCGTCGTCATCGGCGCGGCGCATCTCCCGGGCGGGACGCCCAAGAGCCGGCGGAATGAGAAAGGCTACGTCCGCGGATACGACGCGCGCACAGGCAGACGCCTCTGGATCTTCCACACGATTCCGCAAGCCGGCGAGTTCGGCAACGACACGTGGCTGAGGGATTCGTGGGCTTACACCGGCAACACGGGCAACTGGGGACAGATGTCCGGCGACGAGGAACTGGGCTACGTGTATCTGGCGACCGAGATGCCGACCGGCGACTACTACGGCGGGCATCGGCCGGGTAACAACCTGTTCGCGGACAGCATCGTGGCGCTCGAGGCCAAGACGGGTAAGCGGATCTGGTATTTCCAGGGGATCCACCACGACGTGTGGGACTGGGACTTTCCGGCGGCGCCGATCCTCGCCAACATCACGGTCAACGGCCGGCAGATTAAAGCGCTTGCACAGCCAAGCAAGCAGGGTTTTCTGTACGTCTTCGATCGGACGAACGGTCAGCCGGTGTGGCCCATCGAGGAACGGCCGGTGCCGAAGGGCGACGTACCCGGCGAATGGTACTCGCCGACGCAACCGTTCCCCACCAAGCCGCCAGCATATGAGCGCCAGGGTGTCGCGATTGACGACCTGGTCAACTTTACACCGGAGCTCCGGGCGGAAGCCGTCACGGTGGCGTCGCGCTACAAGCTCGGTCCGATCTTCACGCCGCCCGTCGTGAGCCAATGGCCGGGCCCGCTCGGCACACTCATGTCGCCCCAGGCCACCGGCGGCGCGAACTGGCAGGGCGGGTCCCTCGATCCCGAGACCGGCATGTTCTACATCTTCACGAACTCGTCGGTCACCGCGCTCGGTCTCATCAAGGATCCGAAGCGATCGGACATGGACTTCATCTCCGGCACGGCGCCTGATCCGAACGCGCCTCCGCCGGTTGCGGGTGCTCCAGGTGGGGGCGGAGGTGAAGGCGGTGGAGCCGGCGTGACCGTGCAGGGTCTTCCGTTGCTCAAGCCCCCATATGGCCGTATCACGGCGATTGATCTGAACAAGGGCGATCTCGTCTGGCAGATCGCGCACGGAGAAACAGCGGATAACGTCCGGAATCACGCCGCGCTCAAAGGATTGACCATCCCGCGTACCGGGCGGGCGGGGCGCATCGGAACACTGGTGACGAAGACGCTACTGATAGCTGGCGAGGGCGGGTTCTTCACGACGCCGTCGGGGCAACGGGGCGCGATGCTGCGCGCGTATGACAAGGCGACGGGAAAAGAGGTCGGCGAGGTCTTCATGCCGGCCCCCCAGACTGGGTCGTTGATGACCTACAGTCTGAGCGGCCGGCAGTACATTGTCGTTCCGATCAGCGGCGGGGCGTACTCAGGCGAGTTCGTCGCCTTCCGGCTGCCGTCGTCGTAGCGCAGGTCCTTAGGCCCGCCCTGTGACTAGGGAGCGTCTTCTCCTTCCGGCGCCTTCCACGGTGTGATCGCGCCCTCGAGGAGAGTCTGCATGTTGTTTTCCATACACGCGTATTCGAGGATCTTGGTGTTGAACGGCTCGAGCGTCCAGGTGTTCTTCACCGTCCAGGGCTTCGTGTAAGTCTTCGGATCGTCGACCGTCCACGTGTGCTCGATGGTGCCGAAATTCGGTCGGCGGTAAGTTTGCGTAATCTTCAACTTGCTGCTGTACGGATGCCCGATGGTATCCACCTTGGCGTAGCCGTTGAGATTCACGGTCTCGAGCGTCAGCGTGTCTCCATCCCAACGGCCGATCGTGTCGCCATACCACGTGGGCGGCAGTTCCTTGTCGTGCGGACGCCCATCTGTGTGAACGATGGTGAACCAGGTGTTCTGCTCGGCGAGGAAGATCATCTTGTCGTCGTCTTGAACGATCTGGACCGGATGCGGACCGTACAACGTGCGCGACCAGCCAAACGGCATGCAGCTCCCCGCGTAGTCACCGTTCTTCACGACGTCGTAGTTGTCCCACTGCCGTTTGCCCCATGCGGTGAACGGAAGTGAATCGACGTTACCGGGCTGAACCTTGGGGTTCGTCACGTCCGCGCGGCGCGTCTGCGACCAGAGTCCCGCCATGCTTGGGTGACCGTTCGGAAGCTTGGGAGCCGGTCCCTTCAGGTCCGGTATCGGCTGTCCGTACTTGTACCAGCCCGACTCCGTCGTGGTCTTCTGGGCTGCGGGCTTCTGGCCCTGGGACGCACCAGGCAATTGCGCCAGCAGGAGGCCGAGCACGACGAGCGACGTGTTCGTCACAATCAAACGAGTTTTCACGGTTGAATCCTCCCTTTTGGATCCCCCAACAATACTTGAATTCCGAGCGCGCGGCGTAGGAATTGTACCCGACTTGTGAGACGCTGAGGCATGCGCCGACGTCGCGTCGTCCTGTGGGTTGCCGGTCTGATCGTCGCCGCCCTGCCGCTTGCGGCGATGGCTCAGCGCGGGGGCTTTTTCGGGGGCGGCGGCCGATTCGGCCTGCTCCCGAACGTCGGATACGACGGCCGCTTCACTGTTGTGCGGGTTCGCTATGCGAGAAACAACAGCTGGAGCGCGGACTACCCGACGATGGAGCAGCACCTGAGCCAGATGCTGGACAACATCACCGCGATCGACACCCACGTCGAGGGGAGCAACGTTCATTTCCTCGATGACCCCGAGCTCCTGAAGATTCCGCTTTCATACCTCACCGAACCGGGCTATTGGTACCCGTCGGCATCGGAGGTGGTGGGACTTCGGGACTACCTGATGAAGGGCGGCTTCCTCATCGTCGACGACTTTCACTTTCAGAACGAGTGGGCGGTGTTCGAGGAGGGGATGCGGCGCGTGCTGCCGGACGGCCAGATCAAGCCGCTGGACATCACGCATCCGATCTTCAACAGCTTCTTCCAAATCGACACGCTGAGAGTGCCGTACCCAGGCCGGCTCGGCGAGCAGGGACTGATGGGCGAGTTCTACGGGATCCATGAGGACAACGACCCCCTGAAGCGCCTGATGGTCGTCATCAACTACAACATCGACCTCGGCGACTATGTGGAGTGGTCGGACCGCGACATCTATTCCCTCCTGCCCACGAACGAAGCGTACAAGTTCATGATCAACTACATGATCTACGGGCTCACCCACTAGAGCACCTCACGCGGATCGAGGGAGATTCCCAGGGATGGGTCGGCCTGAAGGCCGACCCCTACCGGTTTCCGTTAGGGCACGGTCCGGATCACCAGACCGACCTCTACCGGTTTCCTGTAGGGCACGGTCCGGATCACCAGGCCGACCTCTACCGGTTTCCTGTAGGGCACGGTCTGGATCACCAGACGCAGTTGCCGTGCACCCTCCGACCGCCCATAATGTGACGCTTCTCTACCTTGACCGATTCCGAGGAGTCGCATGACCGAACAAGTGCGAGCCACCAGCGCCGTCGTCGACTACATCAGCCGGACGCGGTGGCCGGAGTTTCCGTCCGACGTGGTGGCGCTGGGCAAACGATGCGTCATCGACGGCCTCGGTGTCATGCTCGCCGGGTCCACGACCGCCGCCAGCGCGATCCTGCGCGAGTACACCCGCGGAAGCGACGGATCCGCCGCGGCCACGGCGTTCGGGCCTGAGCCGTTCCGGACCAGCGCGGCCTCCGCGGCGCTCCTGAACGGCACCAGTGGCCACGCGTTGGACTGGGACGACACCCAGCTGTCTACGAGTGCCGATCGGATCTTCGGCCTGCTGACGCATCCGACGATGCCGCCGCTCGCGGCGGCGCTCGCCCTGGGCGAACGGCAGCGCGCGTCAGGCGCACAGTTCCTCGAGGCCTTTCTCACAGGCTTCGAGGTGGAATGCAAGATCGCCGAGGCGATCCATCCGCATCACTACAAGAAGGGCTTCCACTCATCAGGCACGGTCGGGACGTTTGGCGCCACGGTGGCGGCGGCAAAGCTGCTCCGCCTGGGCCCTGAGGCCACCTCGCACGCTCTTGCGATCGCGGCAAGCATGGCGTCCGGTATCCGCGTCAACTTCGGGACGATGACGAAGCCGCTGCATGTGGGGCGTGCGTCGCAGAACGGCATCATCGCCGCGGAGCTGGCGGAGAAGGGTTTCACGGGAGGCCACGACGCGCTCGACCTGCCGTGGGGATTTTTCCAGGCCTTCAGTTTCGGCGACGGTTTCGACGCGGATCGGATCGTGGGGAAACTCGGAAATCCGCATACGATCGTCAGCCCCGGCGTGTCGATCAAGCCGTATCCGTGCGGCGTCCTGGGCCACCCGATGATGGACGCGATGCGCAAGCTGGTGATCGACCACGATGTGAAGCCGCACGAGATCAAAGCGATTCGCGTCCGCGCGGGCTCGAATATCCTCAATCCGCTGCGCTATCCGATCGCGCACAACGAGCTCGAGGCCAAGTTCTGCCCGGCATTCATGGTGTCGGCCATCGCCCTGCGCCGAAAAGCCGGCATCCACGAGTTCACCAACGAGTTCGTGCGCAGCGAACCGGTGCAGCAGATGATGGGGAAAGTCGAGCGGATTCTCGACAAAGAGATCGAGGCGCGCGGCTTCGACAAGATCCGCAGCACCATCGAAGTCGATCTGGAGGACGGCCGGCGGCTGGTCGAACATGCTGACGAGCGCTACCGCGGCGGTCCGGATCGTCCGTTTACGCGCGAGGAGCTCCACGAAAAGTTCGCCGATTGCGCGGCGCTCGTGCTTCCACAGTCGGGCATAGAGGAAACGTGGACGATTGTCGAATCGATCGAGCGGGTCCCTGATATCACCGTTCTCGTACGCAGTCTGATACCCGCACCATCAGGACGCCCAACACCCGTGACCGGTGCGGCTCGATGAGCCTTGCGTGGATCTCGGTCGCCGCGCTCGCGCTGGCGGTGATCCTGAGCTGCACCACGACGATCAACGTCGGCGTGCTGTCACTCGCCCTCGCGCTGATCGTCGGCGTTTACCTCGGCGGCATGTCAGCCGACGCGGTGCTTGCGGGATTCCCCGTCGCGCTGTTCATCACGCTTCTGGGGGTGACGCTGCTCTTCAGCATCGCCGATTGCAACGGCACGCTCGCACGGCTGACCAGCCGTGCCGTGCGCCTCTGCCGTGGGCACGCAGGCGTCCTGCCGATCATGTTTTTCACGATCGGCTTCATCCTCGCTACCATCGGCGCCGGCGCGACGCCCGCGAGCGCGCTCCTCGCACCGCCGGCGATGGCCGTCGCGGGCCGGGCGGGCGTGCCCGCCCTGCTGATGGCCATCATGGCGGGCCACGGCGTGCTGGCGGGGACGTTGTCGCCGCTTGCGCCGAACGGCATCGTCGCCAACGGCGTGATGAGCCGCATGGGTCTCGGCGGGGTCGAATGGCAGACCTTCGCCTACACCGCGCTCGCCCACGCGATTGTCGGTTTTGGAGGCTTCTTTCTGCTGGGCGGATGGCGGTTGTTCAAGCGACGCGATCCCGCCGCTATTCAGGCCGCGGAACCGGCGATCGAGGTCATGGACACGCGCCACTGGCTGACGACGGCTGGGATCGCGGCGCTGATCATCAGCGTGGCGGGACTCGGCATGAACGTCGGCATGATGGCCATCATCATCGCGACTTTCCTTATACTGCTGCGCACGGTTGACGAGCAGAAGGCGATCAAAGGGATGCCGTGGGGCGTGATTCTGATGGTCACGGGCGTCACTGTGTTGATCGCGCTGCTTGAAAAGACGGAGGGCCTTGACCTGTTTACATCCGGCATCGCGCGCGTCTCGACGCCCTCGACGATCGCGCCGGTCGTCGCCTTCGGCACCGGCGTCGTGTCCGTTTACAGCAGTACGGGCGGCGTGGTGCTGCCGGCGTTCCTGCCGATGGTGCCAGACCTCGCGCAGCGCATGGGCGGGATAGAGCCGCTGCCGATCGCCTGGTCCATGAGCGTCGGCTCGAGCCTCGTCGATCTCTCGTCGCTCTCGACGGTCGGCGCCCTCTTCATGGCGGGAGCGGCTGCCGGCACCGACACGCGCCGTCTCTTCAACAGCCTGCTCGCCTGGGGATTCTCGATGTCGATCGTCGGCGCAGCGCTGTGCTGGGTGCTTTTCGGGTAAGAGGAGTCAGGTCTCCAGGATTATGATCGTCCACTTCAACCAGAGCCTTCAGACCGCGCGCACCGGAAGGGAGGGGTCGCGCGAGACGTTCGCCGAGCTCGCCGGGCGCGTCGTTGAATCGCTGGCGACGCTCCTGCAGCAAGGACAGGTCGACGTGCGCACGCTGTCGACGCTACGCATACATCTCGACTGGATTCAGTACCGCGCCAACTTTCGCGACCCGGTGATCGTCCGCCGCGCCATCGATGCCCAGGGGAAGATGCTGGCACTGGCGGAGATCGCCATAGACCTCCGCCAGGTGGAGGCCGAACGGCTGACACCGCTGCTGGCCGAGGCGCAGAAGGCACTCGGGGCCCATGCGCGGCCCGCGCTCGGGAGCCGGCCGGCCACTCCAGGCGACAACGGGCCAGTGTTCCTGGACGACTTCCGTCCGCTGCGCGACGGCCTGCTCTGGGAGTTCAACCGGCTCTTCTGGCAGCGGCTGGCCGATTGGGAGGCGGCATCCGGCCGAGGATTCGAGGAGGCGCTGCCGAGCGGCAACTCTGACGTCAATCATCCGCAGGCGGTTGCCGACTCGGTGGGCGACTTCTGGACGCTGCTGCGCGAACTGGAAGCACGCAATCAGCTCCCGGCTGAGATTTTCGCGGTGGAGATTGGCGTCGGTTCGGGTACTCGCGCCCGGCTCTGGCTCGATCGGTTCAAGGCGCTCGACGAACAGTGCGGCAGCACGTATTACTCGCGGCTCAAGTTCCTGCTGGGCGACTATTCACCGCGGACGCTCGACACGGCGCTGGCGACCATGGGACCGCACGCGCCGATTGTCAGCGTTCTGGCGATGGACGCACTAAATCCGCTGAAAACGTTGTCGTTTCTACGTTTCAAGACCCTGTATGTCCACGTCTCGAACGTCTACGACAACCTGCCGTTCGACGAACTCGTGCGGCGTGATGGTCGCTTGTACGTGGTCGAGACGCGTCCGTACCTGAGCGCCGCAACGGCGCGGCACCTCGTGACGGAATTCGGCATCACCTGCGCGGAGCTTCCCGGACTCGTGCGGCGCCTGCTCAGCATGGGTCCCGAAGCCTTCGACGATCACGATCGGGGCATGGCGTTCTGGCGCTCGGTCTGGACCGGGTTCCGACTCGAAGAGCGTCTGCGTGCGATCGATGACGGCGATGATGGCCATGTGCCTCCAGGTCTCACCCTCCAGCACCTGGATGACCTGTTGGACGCCGCGCCATATGACATCAGGTTTCATCTCTCGAGGGGAGCAGCCGAGAGTTTCGCGAATACGCTGCCACTGCTCCATCCCCGCGGGTACCTGCAGGTGCAGGATATCTTCGTGCCCACCATGGATGAATACAGGCAAGGCTTCAAGGGTCCGGGAAAACTCGACGGCTCGCTCGTCACCTGGGTCAACGGCGCCCTGCTGCGCACCGTTGGGGCGCGCGCGGGGTACGATGTGCATTTCGCGCCGTTCCGCTATCGCCCCGGATCGAAGTCGACGATTCTATTCACGACACAACGGGACTGATGATCATGACTCTGCCTCCACTCCCTACGACCGTGATCGGCAGCTACTCGATGCCCGAGTGGCTGAAGCGCGCGAAGAACGATTACCTGCAGCGGCGCGTGAGCCGCCACGATCTCGATGAGATGTACGACAGCGTTCGCAAGAGCGCGATCAAAGATCAGGAGGTCGCGGGCATCGACGTCATCTCGGACGGTGAGCTGCAGCGGGACAATATGATCGACTACTTCGCCGAGCGGCTGCCGGGCGTGCAGATCGATCTGGGCTCGAAGCGTTTCTATTACGACCACTACGACAGCGTCGTCCGCTCGAAGCTGGCCACGGGTTCTCTCGGCCTGGTGGAGGAAGCGCGATTCCTGCGCCGCTTCACCGACCGGCGCATCAAGGTGACGATTTCTGGCCCGCACACGCTGGTCAAGCGCATTCAAAACCAGTACTACCCATCGGAGGAGGCCTTCGCGCTGGATCTGGGGCGCGTACTGAACCTCGAGTTGCGCGAGCTCGCACGAGCGGGCGTGACGGATCTCCAGATAGACGAGCCGTACTACTCGGGCTTTCCCGAAGATCTGCCGTGGGCGATCCAAGCGGTCAACGCGATGGTTGATGGTGTCGATGCGCATCTCACGCTGCACATCTGCTACGGCAACCGGTATGGAAAGCCGTCCTGGGAGGGCAGCTATCGGTACCTGTTTCCACTCATCGGTCAAGCGAAAGTCCAGGCGATCTCGCTCGAGTTCGCCCGGCGCGGGGACGAGGACCTGCAGCTGTTCGACCAGTTCAAGGTGCCCTTCACGGTCGGGCTCGGCACCATTGACGTCAAGACGCATGACGTCGAGTCACCCGCCGTGGTCGCCGACCGTATCCGACGGGCGCTCAAGATTCTTCCGGCCGAACACCTCACCATCAATCCTGACTGCGGGCTGGTGCACCTGCCGCGCGAGGTGGCCTTCTTGAAGCTGTGCGCGATGGTGGAAGGCACGCGCCTCGTGCGGCAGGAACTCACGAGGTGACTGTGCTCAACCCGCTCGCGCAGGCCCTTGGCGCCAGGCAGTTCTGCTACGTCGTCGAGCTCGTGGCGTCGGCGATGAAGCGCGAAGCGCAGGTCCTGGAGATTGGCGCCAAGCTGGCGATGGTGCCGGAGATCGTCGGCGGCAGCGTGACCAGTTATGCGGGCGGGCGTTTCGGCCAGGACCCGGTGCGCGTCGCCACCGCGGTGCGCGCGCGCGGCCTGACGCCAAACGTGCACCTCACGTGCGTCTACGACGACCGCACAGGAGTGCTGAAGACCTTGAAGGCGCTCAATGCCCTCGAACTCTTCAACGTGTTCGCGCTGACCGGAGATTATCCGACCGAAGCGCAAGCCAAGCCTGTCTTCGACCTGGATTCTGTGCAGTTGGTCGCGTTGATCGCGAAGCTGCGCGAGGAACAGGGCATCCCCTTTCATATCTCCGTCGCGGTGTCGCCATTCAAGTACGCACGGGAGGATTGCCTGTACCAGTACTTGAAGCTTGAGAAAAAAGTCGCGGCGGGCGCGAATCTCGCTATTACGCAGGTCGGATGGGATGCGAGGAAGTTTACTGAGCTGAAGCGTTATCTTGGCGAACAAGGGGTCGACGTGCCGGTGCTCGGTAACGTGTACGTGCTCGGCCGGCGCGCTGCGGAGAAGATGGCCGGCGGGGCGCCGCCGGGATGCTGGGCCTCGCCCGAGCTCGTCGAAAAGGTCCGCAAGGAATCCGAGGGCCCGGATGGCGGATTGGAGGCTCGGCTCGAGCGCGCCGCTCAGACGGTGGCCGTGCTCAAAGGGCTGGGGTACGCAGGCGCGTACATCGGAGGGACCCACGACGCCGGGCACCTGGTGCGCATCATCGCCCGAGCGCGCGAGCTCGAGCCCGACTGGCAGCAGTGCGCGACCGACCTTCAGTTTGGCCAGGCCGGCGGTTTTTACCTGTATGATTCGCCGGCGCCCGCACGACGGCGGTTGCCCATGGTGTCGCGCGCACTGGATAGTGCCGGGAAGCTGATGCCGGTCACGCGAGACACCTGGCTTCGGCGACGGCTGCGGTCCCTCTCTGCATGGGTCGACCGACGCCCGCTGCTGGCCAAGTGGACTGAACGGTTCGAATATGCGATCAAGCGGCCGGTCTTCGGCTGTCAGGCGTGCGGCAATTGCGTGCTGGGCCACATGGAATATGTCTGTCCACAGACGTGTCCCAAGCAGATGAGAAACGGTCCGTGCGGAGGCACACTCTTCACACGGTGCGAGGTGATCGATCAGGAGTGCATCTGGGTATCCGTCTATCAGCGCGCCGAGGCCGCGAACCGCGTCGGAGAATTGAAAACTCACATTCCGGCGCCCGATCGGAGCCTGAAGGGCACGAGCTCGTGGATCAATTACTTTCTGGGCCGGGACAGCCGCCCGGCGGGAGATGATCAGACCAAGGAACACCGCGAGTCCACACGCGAAGCGGTCCCAACGGGCCGCCTTTAGAGGAGGTCACAACCGTGAGCCACAAGAATCTAGAAGACGTATTGCAAGCCGCCGGGAACCCAGTGAAGATGCTGCGCAATTCGCAACTGGGCCCTTATGTCTACCCAGTGGTTCCTTCCGAGTTCACGAACTGGAGGGATGAACAGCGTGCCTGGAAGGAGACCTGCGTCCTGTTCAACCAGTCCTACCATATGGCGGACATGTGGATTGAGGGCCCTGACGCAATCAAACTGCTGTCCGCCACCGGAATCAACAGCTTTGACAAGTTCCCCGTCAACAAGGCCAAGCAATTCGTCGGGTGTAACTACGATGGATACGTGATCGGCGATGCCATCCTCTTTCATCTGGACAAAGATCAACTGCTGCTCGTCGGGCGACCCTCCATTCACAACTGGGTTCAGTACCATGCCGAGACTGGCGGATACAAAGTCACGCTGAAACGGGACGAGCGATCCATCGCCCGAGACGTCCCGATCGTTCGCAGGCTCTACCGCTATCAGATTCAGGGCCCCAATGCCCCTCAGGTGCTGAACAAGCTCAATGGCGGGGTCATACCGGAGATCAAGTTCTTCAACCTGGGAGAAATCACGATCGCAGGACGCAAAGTCCGGGCGCTGCGTCATGGGATGGCTGGTGCACCAGGACTCGAGATTTGGGGGCCGCACGAGGAACGCGAGGAGATCCGGGCGGCCATTGTCGAAGCCGGCGAGGAGTTCGGGCTTCGGCAGGTCGGCGCCAGAGCCTACGCGACCAATACGCTTGAATCGGGATGGATTCCGTCTCCCATGCCGGCCGTTTATTCGGGTGAAAAGATGAAGCCTTACAGGCAGTGGCTGCCGGCGCGCGGTTATGAAGCCACGGCATCACTCGGGGGCAGCTTCTATTCCGACAACGTCGAGGACTATTACCTCACACCCTGGGACCTCGGCTATGGGTTCATGGTCAAGTTCGACCATGACTTCACCGGCAAAGCCGCTCTCGAGAAGATCGCTAAGAACCCAAGGCGGAAGAAAGTCACGCTCGCGTGGAATAGCGACGATGTGACCCGTGCGATCGGATCCTTGTTCCAGAAGGGGGATGTGTTCAAGGCCCTCGATCTGCCCCTCACGAACTACGCGTCGTTGTCCTACGACAAGGTGTTGAAGAACGGCAAGATGATCGGGCTATCGACCTTCAGCAGCTACAGCTACAACGAACGGTCCATGCTCTCGCTGGGCATCCTGGATGTCGAACAAAGCGAGGTGGGCAATGAAGTCACGTTTATCTGGGGTGAAGAAGGCGGCGGGTCGTCGAAACCGACGGTCGAGCGCCACAAGCAGATTGAAATCCGGGCAACTGTCGGCCCCATCCCCTACGGCGAGCTCGCACGCGTGTCGTACGCGGAAGGTTGGCGAACCGACAAGAAGTAGGTCCACAACGCGTTCATTGTTGCGGCCGGCCGGACAGTTGTTTGTCCGCGCCGCGCCGCCGATCGCCTACCGCTGGATCAGCGCCACGCCCAGCATCACTAGGGCGGCGCCCAGCAGCCGAAAAGCACTAATCGGGTGTTCGGGAAATCCCACCCAACCGAAATGATCCAAAACCAGTGACGCAACCATCTGGCCACCGACGACAGTAGCGACGGTCGTCCCTGCGCCGAGACGCGGGGCGAGAACGACGGCGATCACAATGTAGATCGCGCCCAGGAGGCCACCGCTCCACTGCCACCAGGCCGACTGCGACCACGCTGCGGCGACCGGGACGGGAATCCGGAGCCACAGGACGGCGGCGAGCAGGCCGACGCTGCCCACCCCAAAGGAAACCAACGCCGTCGCGATGGGATGGCCCAGATACGTCCGGAGCTCGGCATTGACGCCAGTTTGCACTGGCAACAGGCACCCGATGAAGACGGCAAGCAGGAGGAGACCGATCATAAGTGTGCTTTCGGAGTTGGAGTGGGAGATGGGTTGCTCGTGGCGTTCTACTCTGAGAGACCGTACTGCATTGTGCTGTTCACGACACCGTTGTCTGGACCTCCTGGATGGCGTGGAACGGCGGGATGGTAGCACGGCGTCGTGGAAAGGGCCGCCGTGTTCGGTTGCCTTCGCTGTCGCTCAGGCCAGGGAAGCCGGACCTGACGAGGGTTCGGATCCTCTACGCGCTCTGCGGTTTCTGCGTTGAATGTTGCGGCAAGCGAGCTAGAATGCAGCCATTCAGAGGTGCGAAATGAAGCGTAGTGCTGCCGTTGTTGGAATCACTGCTCTATTCATCTTGCAGGCGCTCGCTGGCTCGGCTCAAGCCCAGGAGCGCTTTAAGGTTCGGCTGGCCACGGTGCCAATGGACGGCGGCATGCGCAGCACCGTCGCGGGCACCGGAGCAGCGACGGCGGTCCTGACGGGCACGAAGCTGACCGTGAACGGAACGTTCGACGGGCTGCTCTCGCCCGCTACGGCAGTCAACGTGCACCGCGGGCCGGCGATGGGTGTCCGCGGCCCGTCGTTTGGCGCGCTTACAGTGTCCAAGGCGCCGAAGGGTACGCTCTCCGGTTCGATCGATTTGACGCCCGAGCAGCTGCAGGCCCTCAGGAAGGGCCAGCTCTATATTCAAATCTCCAGCGAGAAAGCTCCGGACGGCAACCTGTGGGGCTGGCTCGTCCGTTAGTCGAAAAAGGGGTCGGGAGTCTTTTTCCGTCGTGCAATATGGAAAAAGACTCCCGACCCCCTTTTCCCAGGGAGGACCGATGTTGATCTTCAGAAACCGCTTCGCGCTTGCGTTGATCGCGTGCGCCGGATCAGTCTTCGCGGCCATGCCGCCAGCGGCCGGTCAGCAGCCTGCCGGCGGCGCCGGCCCGTTCACCGCAGCCCAGGCGTCTGCCGGCGCGACGGCGTACCAGGCCAGCTGCGCAACCTGTCATCAGCCGGATTTGAGAGGCCAGGGAACGGCCACGCCGCTTGCGGGCTCCGCGTTCATGGGATCCTGGGGAAGCCGCCCGGCGGGCAATCTGCTGTCATTCATCCAGCTGACGATGCCGTCCGGCAGTCCGGGCACGCTCAGCGCCGACACCTACGCGAACATCACGGCGTTCATCCTCCAATCGAACGGCGCACGCGCCGGCAATCAAGCGTTGACCGCGAATACTCAGGTTGTGATCAGCGCCGTCGCGACGGGGCAGGCGCCTACTGCAGCGGCGGGGCGTGGTGCGCCACCGGCCGGCGGTCCCCAACCCGCCGGACAGGGCCGCGGTGGCCCGCCGGCGGCGCCAGCCGGAATCACCGTCGCCGGAGAGGTGAAAAACTACGTCCCGGTCACCGACGCGATGCTTCGCAGTCCCGACGCCGGCGACTGGCTGATGATCCGGCGCGATTACCGCGCGTCGAATTACAGCACGCTCAATCAGATCACGCGCGACAACGTCAAGAATCTGCGCCTCGTCTGGTCGTGGGCGATGAACGAAGGCGGAACGAATCAGCCCGCGCCGATCGTCCACAACGGTGTCATCTACCTGAACAATCCGGGCAACATCATCCAGGCGCTCGACGGCAAGACCGGCGATGTGATCTGGGAAAACCGGTACGGCACCAGCCCCACTGCAGCGGCCATGCGCGGCATCGCGATGTATGAAGACAAGATCTTCGCCGCCACGAGCGACGCGCATCTCTTTGCGTTCGATGCCAGAACCGGCAAGACCGTGTGGGAAACCGTCGTCGGCGACCGGTCGAAAGGAAACTACACCACGAGCAGCGGCCCGCTCGTCGCCAAAGGCAAGGTGATCCAGGGGCTCGGCGCCTGCCAGACCTACCGCGACGAGAAGTGTTTCATCAGCGCGTACGACGCCGCCACCGGCAAGGAGGTCTGGCGCTTCAATACGATCGCCCAGACCGGCGAGCCGGGCGGAGAGAGCTGGGGCAAGCTTCCGAACATGTTCCGGGCGGGCACCGAGTCGTGGATTACGGGCAGCTACGATCCGGTCCTGAATCTCACGTACTGGGGAACGGCGCAGGCAAAACCATGGATGCCGATCAGCCGCGGCATGTCGGTCAATGACGACGCGCTCTACAGCAGCTCAACGCTGGCGCTCGATGTCGATACCGGCAAACTGGCCTGGCACTATCAACACGCGCCCGGCGAGGCGCTGGATCTCGACGTGGTGTTCGAGCGCGTGCTCGTCGATGACGGCGGTCAGAACTTGTTGTTCACGGTGGGCAAAGACGGCGTCCTCTGGAAGCTGGATCGGAAGACCGGCAAGTACCTGGACCACCACGAAACCGTGTTTCAGAATGTCTGGGAAAGCTTCGACGCGAAGACCGGCCGGCCCTTTTACCGGCCCGACATTCTCGAGCAGCAGTTCGGCGCCTGGATCCAAGGCTGCCCGAGCACCGAGGGCGGCCACAACTGGCCCGCGGAGAGTTATAACCAGCTCACCAACGCGCTGATCATTCCGCTCAGCCAGAGCTGCATCGACATCAGCGCGCAAAAGGTCGAATTGAAGGAAGGCGGCGGCAGCGGCGGCGGCGCCGGCCGCCGTTTTTATGAAATGCCGGGCACCGACGGCCACATCGGCAAGCTGGCCGCGTTCGACGTGAAGACGATGCAGGAAAAGTGGGCGTACACCCAGCGGGCGCCGTTCATGACCGCGGTGGTCTCGACGGCGGGCGGCGTGGCGTTTGTCGGTGACCTGGATCGCCGCTTCAGAGCGTTCGACGTGAGGACCGGCGCGATTCTGTGGGAAACGCGGCTCTCGACGTCCGTGCAGGGATTCCCAGTGACGTTCAGTGTCGACGGAAAGCAGTATCTTGCGGTGATGACGGGGAATGGCGGCGGAAGTCCCCGGGCAGTGCCGGCCACTATCGCGCCGGAGTTGCATCCGCCGGCCACTGGCAACGCGATCTACGTGTTCGCGCTGCCGGAGTGATCAATCGCTTCGGTTACTTGGTCGGCACGAGGCGCTTCAGCTCTTCCGTCCAGTTCAGGACAACATGAATCTGGTTCGCGGGCGGGTCAGGGTGCATCGGCTGGACACGAAGGAAGCGCTGGCCGTCAGACGAGACGTCATAGGCGGCGATGCTGTTCGGGCTCAACAGGTATCGCCCTTCGAAGAGGAGCCGAGGCCTTCCGGCCTTGAACGCAGGCGCCGTCGTGATCTCGACCGCCATCATCTTGTCGCCATTGACGTAGAACAGCTCGCGTCCATCGCGCGACCACACCGGTTCCGTTCCACCATCGACTGAAATCTGCGACCTGCCACCGGGGCCGGGGAACGGCTGCACGAAGACTTCGACACGACCCGGCTCGTTGGACGTGTACGCGAGCCAGCGACCGTCGGGCGAGAGTCGAGGATGGTACTCCACGAAAGGCGTGTTGACGATGACGCGCGGCTTGCGGTCGCCGCCGGCCGGCAACGCCCACACGTCGGAGGCTGTCGCCGGATCGAGCGCGTAATAGACCAACCATTTGCCGTCAGCCGACCACGACCCGGGCGTCTCCTGCCTCTCGTCCGTCGTCAGACGCTCTTCGCTCGTGGTGTCGTCCACCGTCTTCCACCACAGACTGCGGAGTCCCAACCGCGTTCCTCGGTAGACGATGCGCTTCCCGTCGGCCGACCAGCGCGGCGCCTGGCTGCTGCCGTTTCCGGTGGTCAGCAGCGACAGTGTCGCGCGGGCAAAGTCATACAGCCAGATGCCGAAGGTGCCTGCTTCAATATCGACAGCCGCCAGGCGGCCATCGGGCGAAATGACTGCATTGCCGTTGTATTCACGCGGAGGCGCCGAGAGCGGCTCGACGCGACCGTCGCGGCCGACCCACACCAGCCGGCGCTCGTATCGTTGTGCGTCGCCGGGCAGATAGATAAGGGTTCCCGTGTCGGACACGGCGTAGTCGGCGCCCTCGGCGCCGGCGCTGCCTCGTACGACATCAGCCAGGCGGACGGCTTGTCCAGACGCCTGCAGACGATCGAGATCGAACGGCACCGCAAAGAGTTCATCCGCGCGGTTGTAGAACACGTGACCGCTGGGCACGTAGAAGCCGGTCTCTCCGCCCTGGACCACGACGCTGCGTTCTCCAGTGTCCAGCCGCTGCACCTGCACATGTCTTTCGTCGCGGCCGGGACCCGTCCAAACCGTGAAGATGACCGCCTTGCCACCTGGCAGCACCTGCGGCCAGCGATGGCTCACCTCGCCCTTTGCGCGGTCGAGTGTGGTGACCGCGGTTGGCGTTCCCCCACTGGCAGAGACCTTCGACAGCCCGGCCGCATTGGTCGCCGCGAAATAGATGCTCCCGTCAGGCGCCCAATTCCCGCCCCTGGCATCCGGAGCGTCGCACAACGTCTGAATCGTACCGGCCGAGATCGAGACCTTCCTGAGTTTGCCCTGAGCAAAGAACCCGATCCACTGCCCGTCTGGAGAAAAGAAGGGGTTTGTCGCCAGCTCAGTCCCCGCGAGCACCTTCGTCTCGCTTCCGTCAACGGCTCGCAGGTGAAGCTGCTGCCGGCCACCGCTTGTCGCCACGTAGGCCACATGGGTCCCCGCCGACGAGATCGCCACCGGCGGGTTCCCCAGACTGGCCAGTTCCTCGCCCGCAGGAAGCACCATCGTCAAACGCGCGACGCGTGGCACGGTCGCTGGCGCCGGACTGAACAACATCCGCGCAACGACTCCGCCAATCGTGGCCCCTAGTAACATGGCGGCGGCAGCGATGCCGAGCGTGATCGGCCTGCGCCACAGCGCAGGCCGGTGAGGCTGGGCGCCATCCTGTGTCTGCGGAACCGCCGTCTCGAATGCGCCCTCCAGCGCCAGGCGCACATCACCGATGTCGCGAATCCGCTGGCGTGGCTCCTTCGCGAGACATTGCGAAATGAGACGCGCGAGATTCGCCGGTACACTGGCCGGGAGAGCCTGCCACGGCGGTTCAGACTTCATCACCTCCGCCAGCGTCTCTGACACGGTCTCGCCCGAGAAAGGCTGCCGACCCGACACCATCTCGAACAGCACCGCCCCGAAGGCCCACACATCCGCGCGCCGATCGACGGTCCGCCCCTTCGCCTGTTCCGGCGACATGTAGGCCGCGGTGCCGAGAATCATCCCCGCCTGCGTCATCGCGGGAGTGGCGAGCGTCGGCGACATCGACGCGTTCGCCGACATCGCGCCGGCTGGCTCCATCGCTTTGGCGAGACCGAAGTCGAGGACCTTGACCGTGCCATCAAGGCGCAGCTTGATGTTCGCGGGCTTCAGATCGCGGTGGATGATGCCCTGCTCGTGCGCCGCTTCGAGCGCCTCCGCGATCTGCTTCGCGATCGGCAAGGCTTCGTCGATCGGGATGGCGCCCTGCGCAATGCGATCGGCGAGCGTCGGCCCCTCGACCAGTTCCATCACGAGCGCGGTGGTGGCGCCTGACCGTTCCAGGCCATAGATCGCGGCGATGTTTGGATGATTGAGCGCCGCGAGGACTTCCGCTTCCCGCTGGAATCGCGCCAGTCGATCGGCGTCAGCAGCAACAGTCGCTGGCAATACCTTGATGGCGACGGCGCGCCTTAGGTTGGTGTCGGTGGCCTTGTAGACCTCACCCATGCCACCAACGCCGATCTGGGCCGCGACTTCATATGGGCCGAGGCGCGTACCGGGAATGAGAGCCAATTCGTGTGGATTATACGGGCGACGCGGTAAGGCGGGACGAAAGGGTCCTCGTACGGCGTTGTGTAGACCGGTTCCGGGGTCAGACCCGGCCTACTCAACGGCCTCTGCGGTGATCGTCTTACTGATCGCCGACGAGGTTCTTCGAGTCTCGTTCGTTGTCCTGGCAGAAATATTCATCCGGGTCCGTCGGGATCCAGCGAAGGTTCCAGCCGCCCGACCACGGCCTCGTATAGGCGCCGGGATCGTTGATCGTCGGCTCGTATCGCAGCGTGTCGAAGTTGGGACGCGAGAATCGCTCGGTCAGGCGGAGCGCTTCGGTCGTCGGCATCCCCTCGCGGCCGAGCAGCCATTCCTTTTCATTGAAGCCGGTCGTCTCGACGACGAGCGTGTCGCCCTCCCAGTGCCCGACCGAGTACCCCATGTGCGTGGGATTGAATTCGTCGGCGGTGATGTCGGGAAGCGGCCGCCCGTCCAAGTAGATGGTGCGCCAGCTGCGCGCCGCGCCGCCGGACAGAATGTAGATCCGCTGGACTTCGTGCATCTGGACGATCAGGAATCCGCCCGCCGCTGAGAACTGCCGCGGTCCGCCGTGAGGGACGCATGCCGGATAGGGATCGTCCTTCGCCAGCGTTTTCATCCGATACTCGTGCAGCCCTCTGGCCCAGGGCTGGAACGGAATCGCCTTCAGGTCGCCGTAGTTCGCGCCCTGCACGAGAGGGCCGTCTCCGCCGCCCCAATACCCTTTCGCATTCGGGGTAAGGCCCAGGTTCGGCTTCCCATCCGCCAGACGCGGCGTCGGTTTAGACGGCGGCTTGGCGGCCTGTGCTCTGGCTGGAGCCGGAGCTGGTGCCTGCGCAAAGGTGGAGATCCCCTGTAACAACGTCAACGACGCGACGGCCGCAGCCGCCACAGTCACATAAATTTTGATCCCATGACTTCGCATTCGAAGCCTCCTCTTATACTGTGGCCAGCGTGATGAAATCAGGAACCGGACTCGTCCTCGTGCTAACCCTGCTGTGCGTCTGGGCTGCGGTAGCCGCCCAGACGGAACGATCCGTATGGGATGGCGTATACACCGACGCTCAAGCGGCCCGGGGACAGAACACATTCCGCACAGTCTGCTCCGCCTGCCACGACGTTGCGGACTTCAGCAACTCCTCGTTTCTACAGGGGTGGGAGGCGAGCACGGTCCTGGATCTCTTCCAACTTGTCCAAAAAACGATGCCGATGGACAACCCAGGCAGCCTGAACCCGCAGGACTATGCCGACGTGATCAGTTTTTTCTTTCGCGCCAACCAAATCCCTGCGGGCAAAGACGAACTGGACACCGACGCCGAGCATCTCAAGCTGATTCGCATCACGCAGAAGAAATAAGACGGCAGTCGGCAGACTGCCGCCTGCTGACTGTTACGGCACGTACTCCTCGAACCGGGACACCGTCCCGAACGTTCCCACCATGAGCTCGTGCGCGTAATTAGACTGCTGGCACACGTACTCGAAAAGCTCCCGGTCCGGACCCCAGGTCATCGTGAACGGGGTCGTCGACCAGGTTGAGGTATACGCACCGGGATCATCAATCGTGACTTCGTACTTCATCGTGTCGTGATCGGTCCGGGTGAAGCGCTCGATGAAGCGAAGCTGTGTGGTATGCGGTGTGCCGGCCCGGTCGATCCAGGCGCGCTCATTGAAACCCACGGTATCCACCACCAGCGTATCGCCCTCCCAATGGCCGATGGAGTGTCCGTAGTAGCTCGGCGTCAGGTTCTTCGGATGCTGCCGGCCATCGAGATAGATGATCCGGAACGTATGCGGTCCCCCGATATCGAAGACCATGATCTGCTGGAGCTCGCGGAATTCCACCATCTCGGTCCCATAGGGCGTGACGAACTGTCGTGCCCCACCAGAGGGATGGCACCGCGTGTGAGGTTCCAGCTGATTTTGCCGGCGATCGGCAAGCACTCCCTTTGCCCACGGCTGGAATGGCGTCTTGTCGTTGCTCAAGCTGCCACAGCACGAGCCCCAGGTGCCAATCTTTTCCCCTGGAACCGCTCCCATGACCGGCTTGCCGTCCGGCCAGCGCGGCGTCGGCTTGGAAGGCGGTCTCGGCGGTGCAGGCCGCGCGGCTTGAGGCGCGCCCGCTGGCACGCCCACTTGAACGCCCGGCCGTATCGGCTGACCCTCCGCGTCTTCCTGGGCCGGCTGTGCCGGCTGCGCCGCCGGCGCCGTCTGGGCCGCCTGAGCCACCGCAAACGACGGCACAGTCAGGATTGCGACGACCGCCAGCCCTGCACACGCTATTCTTCGCATATATCCTCCGTATCAGGATCTGTTCTAGCGCTACTGCTCGGCCGGCGGCGCCGCGGTCTTCGGCGGATCCGGAATCGCATACGCGATCAGCTGTGTCGCCGTGCGCGACGCGGCATTGCCCTCGACCGCCACGACGACGTACTGCTTGCCCTTGTACAGATACGTCATGGGTACGCCGGTCGGCGGGCCCGGTGTGGTCGGCACCTCCCAGATGACCGCGCCCGTCTTCTTGTCGTAGGCACGGAAGGCAGGCTCGGTCTCGTAACCTGAACCGGCGAACAGCAGCGTCTTGGTCACCATCAGGAGGGGCGCCCGTCCCACGCTTCCCGTCGGCGGAAGGGTGACGCCTTTGAGCAGCGGGTGATTCCTTATCCACTCCGGCGTGCCACCGTTCGGGACCTGCCACGCGTGATCGCCCGTATTGAGGTTGATGGCGGTGATCCGGGTGTATGGCGGTTTGACCACGGGCAGCCGCTGGATCGTCGGCCCGACGCTGCCGGTGCCGACCATCTGGATGTCCGTCTCGCCCGGTTTGGGAAATTGGAGCCCGTATACCGCGGTGTCGCTCCGCGTGGCGGACCCGATGTACAGGTACCCGGTCTCGGGATCGAACGCGCCGCCTTCCCAGTCGATGCCGCCCGAACCCGGGAACGTAAACGTACCTTTCAGGCCCTTCGCCGGATCGACGAGGGATGGAGGCGTGAACATCGGCCCGATTCGATAGCCCTTGATCGCATCGAGCGCCATCTGCTTGATCTGCGGCGTCCAGTCGATGAGGTCGGCCTCGGTCAACCCCATTCTGTCGACTCCTGCCGGCTTGGTTGGAAACGGCTGGGTCGGCGAGGTCTTTTCGCCCGGCGCGTCGGACTGTGGAACGGGGCGCTCCTCGATCGGCCACACAGGCTGGCCATTGGTCCGATCGAAGACGAAGGCGAACGACTGTTTCGTCAACTGGACGACCGCCTTGATCGGTCTGCCATTGACGTTGATGTCCGCCAGGATCGGCGCAGCCGGCATGTCGTAGTCCCAGACATCGTGATGCGTCAACTGGTAGTGCCAGATGCGTTTGCCGGTCTTGATGTCGAGGCAGACAATCGACGACGAGAACAGGTTGTTCCCCGGGCGCTGCCCGCCGTACTGATCGCCCGTCGCGCCTTCTACTGGTATGTAGATGTACCCGAGCTGTTCATCAACCGTAAACGGGGCCCAGGCTCCAGTGTGTCCGGTGTAGATGTTCGAGTTGTTCCCCCACGTGTCTTCGCCGAACTCGCCCTTGCGTGGAGTGGTATGGAAGGTCCACAGCTTCCTTCCGGTCCGCACGTCGAAGGCCATGATGTCCGCCTTCGGGAACTTCATCGATTTCGGATTGCGCGCGTTTTCCATCGAAGTCGGGATGACGGCGACGTTGCCGAACACCAACGGTGGCGACGTGTTCATCAGGTGGCCGATGGACGTATCGTAGTTCGCGTCCTTTTCAACCTGCTTGGTCATGTCGACGACACCGTCGGATCCGAAGGCGACATCGGGATGACCAGTCTTCGCATCAAGCGCGATCAGGTTGTAGCCCGGCGTGACGGTGAGGATCTTGGCCTGACGGCCGTCGGTCCAGTACGCGACGCCGCGGCTGTTCTTACGGGCGCCGGCCGTGCGCGTCGCCGGTTCTTCGTACCGATACGTCCACAGCGTCTCGCCGGTGCCGGGATCGGCCGCGATGATGGCCCGCCGATCGCCCGCGGTGAAATAGAGAACGCCGTTGACCATCAGCGGTGTGTTTTCATTCTTGATTTCCACGCCGCTGCCGTAATTGTCGCCGGTCCACACCCAGGCCACTTTCAGGTTCTTGACGTTGGTGGCGTTGATTTGATCGAGGGGTGAGTACCTCGTGTTGCCGTCGGCACCGGTCCGGCGCCATTCGCCGTTGGCCGTCGCGCCCTGCTGCTGTCCGGCGACGCCCACGGACCCCAACAGCGCGACGAGGCCAAGCGCGGCCGGTCCTAATCGAAATCGCTTTCCCGACATGTCTTTTCTCCTTAGCTCGCTTCGCTCGCTTACTGCGCCCACCGTGGCGGCCACGTGGCATCGCAGAGAATTCACATCACAACCTACAGACTACTGACCGGTCGGAGCCGGCTTGCTCAGGTATTCCTTCGACTGCGCCTCGCTCTTGAGCGGCGCCTTCTTGTCGGGATCGATGCGAACCATGAAATAGGAAATGTGATCGTCGATCTTGGTGAACCAGTGGCCGGTGCCCGCCGGAATGACCACCATGTCGCCAGCCTTGAGATTGACGGTCAGCGGGTTCCGAATGCTCTCACCGTTGTTCCCCGGACCGTTGTACTCGACAACGGTCCGCTGAGTGGCCGGACGACGTTGCCTGTTCACGATATCGGGGCCGAGGACGAGCGTCGCCGAGCCGTCGATGATCCGATAGACCTCGCTCACATGGTCGTGCTCGGCCACGGAGTTGGCGCCCGGCTTGTCCAGTTTCTTTCGATATTCGATTCCGATGGCGACGTTGGACTTGCCGATGTCAATCGATCTCACCTGCTGATCGACGAGATTCTCATCGATCGCCTTCTTGGTATAGGCCTGGAGCTCCTCGGCCGGAATGTACGTGGCCGGGCACATGTTGCAGGTCGGCTGTGGATCGGTGGGATTGATTTTCGTCTGCGCGGCCATCAGCACAGTCATGGTGCCGGTTGCTACGATAAATCCCAACACAAAATTCTTCATATCGCCTCCAATACTCCAGGGCAGGTCTAAAGACCTGCGCCACTTTCAATCACTTGTTCCAGAGCACGCCCTGCGACATCTTCGTCACGGGCCCCATTCCTTTGTAAAGGAACCGCTGAACGCGCGCGCCAGTGTACGTCTCGGTCGCGTAGAGATTGCCCTTCGAATCGGTATCCAGGTTGTGGACACCGAAGAACTGGCCGGGCTGACGTCCGCCATCACCGAAGCAGGTCAGGACTTCAAGCGTCTCGCGCTTCACGATGCAGATCTTCTCGTCCACGCCGTTGGCCATGTAGATGAAGTTCTGCTGCGGGTCTCGCGAGAAGGTCATGTCCCAGACCGAGCCGGACCGGAGCGTGTTCTTGTCAAAGAACATTTCCTTCACGTACGTGCCGTCTTTTTGAAAGACCTGAACACGATCGTTCACGCGGTCGCAGACATACACGAGGCCGTCCTTCGAGACGTTGGCGCAGTGCACGGTGTTGAAATGCTTCGACTCGGGCGCCGTGGGCGTGTAATTCGGCACCTTCACGTCGTCGGGTTTGGCGCCAAACGCGCCCCAGTGCCGTTTGTACTTCCCGGTTTCCCTGTCGACCACGATGACGCGGCGATTACCGTACCCGTCAGCGATATACATCTCACCCGCGCCCGGATCCTCGTAGATCTTCGCGGGGCGCCAGAAGTTTTCCAGGTCGTTGCTCCCGTTATGCGTGCCCTGCTTTCCAAGCTGCAGCAGGAACTTCCCTTTCTTGTCGAACTTCAGGATCTGCGTGTCGGTGTTTCCGTTTCCGCCAATCCAGACATTCCCTTTGGAATCGACCGTGATGCCGTGGTTGCTCTCCGGCCATTCGTAGCCGGTGCCAGGACCGCCCCAGCTGCCTACCAGCGCCCCGGCGGCGTCGAACTCCAGCACGGGAGGCGCGACGGCGCAGCACACGCCGATCTTCAAGTCGCCGATCTTCAAGTCGGCCGCCTTGAAGTTGTCTTCAACGGTCTGCGGCCGGTGGATGACCCAGACGTGATCCTGGGCGTCCACGGACAGACCGATGGTCGAGCCCTGTACCCAGTGGTTCGGGAGGGGCTTGGGCCAATATGGATCGACTTCGAAAATAGGCGCCTGAACTGCGGGTTTGCTCTGGGCGGCGACGCTCGGCGTACGAGCTACGTAGAGTGCGCCGGCGAACGCGAACAGTGTCAGGCCGACATACGCCGGGGTCCTGAATTTCATCGCTGCCTCCGCGCCGAATGGTGGACCGATTTACGAAAGGGGCCGTGATCACACACGGCCCCCTAATTCCTCTCGATTATCGTTCTGGCGGAGCCGTTGTCAAGGACGAACGCCTCCGCCGCCGACCCTTCGGCCCTCAGTTGGCCGCGGCCTTATAACGCGCCTCCTGGCCGGCCACTTTCGCCGGGTCGGCGTTGGGCTTTGGTCGGAACTTCACGATTCGGCCGTTGAATACTTCGGCCACGAACAGATTGCCATCCTGGTCGGTCGTCAGCTGGTGCGGGCCATTGAATTGCCCGGGCTGGCCGCCCCGTCCTCCCCAGCCGTACAAATAATGTCCGTCCAGGTCGTACTTGAGGATTCGGTTCGTCCCGCCGTCGCCCACCCAGAGGTACCCATCGGTCGAAATGTAGTGGTAGTACGGCGATGAATTCGCGCCGGTCGCAAACATCGTGAGGAACTTGCCGTTTTCGTCGAAGACCTGGAACCGGCGGTGGCCCCGATCGACGACGAACAGCCGGCGGTCCTTGCTGATGGCGATGCTGTGGACGGTATTGAACTCGTTCGGCCCGGGGTTCGCCGTGTCCTTGGGCTTCGTGCCCCAGTCCATCAGGAACTTGCCGTCCTTGTCGAACTTCGCCACGCGCGTTCCGCCGTACCCGTCGCTGATAAAGAAAGTCCCGTCGGGCAGCCAGTCGATGTCGGTCGGCCGGTCGAACAGCTTGCCGCCATCCCGTCCCTTCTGACCCTTCGTGCCGAGCGTCAGCACGATCTGCTTCATGTCGTACGTGAACTTGTAGATCATGTGCAGCTGGTCGTCGATGATCCAGACGTGCTTGTCGGGATCGTACGGGTTCATCTTGATCTTGTGCGGCCCGCGCCCGCACTTCATGTCGAACAGCTTGTCGTACTCGGGCCAGTAGTCGACCTGCTTGCCGTCGCGATCCACCACGAACAGCACGTGATGATACCGGCGCTGCCACCCGCGTTTGGGTTCCGGATCGCACGTGGCATTGGACCCATCGTCATTACCGGTGGCGTTGCCGCGCGTCGGATTGAGCATGCCGTACGGCGTCCACGGTTTCGCGCCAGGCGGCAACGGCAGCTCGCCGCGCATCGCAATCCAGATGCGATCCGGGGTCTCCGCGTACACCGCGCCGCTCGAACCCCAGGTCCAGCCTTCGTGCTTGACGCCGTCCGGTCCGTCGGGCAGCGGCTGGGGCCAGTTCGCGACCACTTCATAGGGACCGAATTCTTCCTGGCCGCCTATCTCCTGCGGCGGAGCGGCGGGCGCAGCGGTTTTGGTCTCCGGCGTGTTCGCTGGTGCACAGCTTATAAGAGCCGCGGACGCCAGCACGACGACCGCCAACAACATCGTGAGCGACGAATTTCGCGCGCGCATCGTGAATCTCCTTTCGCCCTTCGATGAAGCTCGGGACGACCCTGAGCCAGCCGAAGGTCGCGCCAACCATGTCGAATCTCGGGAATTTGGAAAGAGAGTCTATCTCCTGAACCGGCAAGGGTGATACATATATTTCGCCCGGGATGTCCAGATCAGACCGCGCTGTCGAGCGGGCGTCGCGCCTCGACACCACCGCCCTCAGCGACGCGATGGATCGCCTCGGCATCGCCGGGCAATGCCTCGGCATCAAACCGCTCGCCCACGGCATGCGCCTGGCCGGCCGCGCGTTCACGATTCTCTACGGGCCATCGGGTAAGCCCTCCGGCACCGTCGGCGACTACATCGATG
This sequence comes from uncultured Acidobacteriota bacterium, assembly GCA_963789965.1. Lineage (GTDB taxonomy): Bacteria > Acidobacteriota > Vicinamibacteria > Vicinamibacterales > CAVVIG01 > DATLLJ01. The sequence goes on along the minus strand of CAWBMO010000006.1, from coordinate 798,991 downwards.
ACGTCCCGGCAGGTGGCATCGTGGTGCTGGACAACGGCGGCCGCGAACATGCGACCGTCTGGGGCGACATCCTGACGTGGGTCGCGAACCAGCGCGGGCTTGGCGGTACCGTGATTGACGGCGCGTGCCGCGACACCGCGCTCGCCGTGGAGCTCCGCTATCCTGTTTTCAGCCGCAGTTACTCGATGCGCACTGGAAAAGACCGCGTGCAAGTGGAAGCGATGGGCGGCGTCGTCAACATCGGCGACGCGCGATGCGAGGCCGGCGACCTTGTGCGCGGCGATTCAGACGGCGTGGTGGTGATCCCGAAAGCTCACGAAGAGGAAGTGCTGACGGTCGCCGAAGAAATCGACACGATCGAACAACGCATCCGCGACGCGGTGAAGAGCGGCCTGACGCTCGTGGAGGCGCGTACACAGCACGGCTACCACACGCTGCAAACCCGCAAGAAATAGGGCCGACCAGTTCGCAGAGTCTTAGGGCGCCGTCGCTGCGGTGTTGGACGTGCCGGCAAACAGGCGACGCCCATCGGTGAACGTAATGCTGGATACACTCGCCGTCGGCGTGCCGTTGCGCGCCGCCCAGCCATCGACGACGAGCACCGTGCCGGCCGGGAGACCTTCCTTCTTCCATCCGCGGCGGATCAACGTGTTCGCCCCGCCCGTCTCGAGCGCCCAGTTGATGATAGCCGATATTAAGGCCCTGTCGGGTTAACAGAAGGTTCGTTCTCAGATCCCCCTTCGACAGTCGACCGCCAGCGTTTCGCGGCCAGCCGTGGTGTCGATCTGCACCAGGGAGCGGTACCTCCCCAGGATTTCGGGGAAGAGCTTTTCCCAGTCGACGGCCTTACTCGCCGGGGCTTGGGCGCCTAGAGAGCCGAGAGAAGCGATTACGACCGCGAGGGAGATGCGGACGTGGCCCCCAGGTCGCGCGTCGATGGTCGACCCCGCACCCCACCACGCCGCCCAGCGAGCTGAGTCGGTGAAATACCGGAACACCGTGTCCACGTCCGCCACAATCAGGACGGTGCGATCCAGGCGATGCGAGAACGTGTCGGAAAGCGTCATGACCTTCTCGCCTTCCTCCGGCTCTGCCTGCGCGGACCCCGGCGTGTTTGTTCGAGCTCCGCCGCAAGCTTGAGGCGCCACAGGGCATCACTCCACATCTGCTCGAGCAGATGGCTCACCGGTCCCAGCACGCTGGGGCGCGCACGATAGAAGCGGTGGCGGCCGTCCACGCGCAAATCAACCAGACCGGCCGCGATCAGCGTTCGGAGCTGAAGCGAAACCGCGCCGAAGGTGACATCGGGCATCGCGGCATGGATGGCGCCCGCTGGAAGCTCCTGCTCCCACAGCAGCCGCAGGATTTCGCGGCGCCGAGGTGACGCAATCGCGGACAGCACGTTCGCTTCAAGGAGCACGGCACATACTTTAGATTAAACTAAAATAAGTGTCAACTGGTCCAAAGTCCCGGCCTACCCCTATTAACGCCGCCAAGGACCATTTTGTGACGCCCTGCCCCAGGACTTCACGCCCGGGGAGAGCTACGGACTAGAGATCATTGAGTGGGATTCCGATATCCTTAACAATCCTTAACAGGGGTGGACCATGCGGCGTGCTGCTGTGATCTTCTGTGTGTTTGCTGCGCTGGCTGGCGCGCCCGCTCTTTTGTTCGGGCAGTGGCTGCGGTACCCGACAGAAGGCATCCCGAGAAGGCCGGACGGCAAACCGGACTTCACGGCGCCGGCGCCGCGCCTACCGGACGGTCATCCCGATCTGTCGGGCATCTGGCACGCCGCCCAGCCCAGGCAGTGCGTGAACAGCGCCGGCGACTCCGTGCCGTGCGGCAACGAAATCGGCGGCTCGCCGCTCGGCGGCAATCTGGGACGCAATCTGCCCGGCAGCGCGCTGCCCTATCAGCCCTGGGCCGCCAAGCTCATGCAGGAGCGCCATGCGGTTCTGAGCGTCGACGATCCGCACGTGCGGTGTCTTCCGGACAACCCGCCGCGGTCGTGGACGCTTCCGCACTTGACCAAGGCCGTGCACACGCCGAAGCTCCTGGTGCTGCTCTACGAAGTCAACGCGATGTACCGACAGATCTTCATCGACGGGCGGCCCTTCCCCGACGATCCCACGCCGACGTGGAACGGCTACTCGGTCGGGCACTGGGACGGCGACACGCTCGTCGTCGAGACGCGGGGCTTCCGCGACGACCTGTGGATCGACACGTGGGGCAGCCCGATGAGCGACGCCGGGAAGATGACCGAAAAGTTCCGCCGCCCGAACTTCGGCACCCTCGAGATCGAGCTGACGATCGACGATCCCAAGGTCTACACGCGGCCGTTTACCGTCAACCTGACGCAGAACCTTGAGGCCGACACGGAGCTGGTCGACGAGTTCTGCCTCGAGGGCGAAAAAGACTACGAGCGGTTGCAGCGCTCGCGCGGAAAGTAGACGCGCCAGCCTCCGTCGCCAGCGCGCCCCGCGCCCAGCCACGTGCTACTTCGCGCGTCCCTCATACCCCTGCGCGGACATCGGGATTGAATAGACGTACGCGTGCTGCAGACGCATCGGGTCGATGAGGCTGACCACGGCATACAGCGTTCTCTTGTCCTTTCCGGCGAATGCGGCTGTGATCAGGCCGTACGGCGCGGGAATGCTGCCGAGCAGCTTGCCGTCTGGCGCGACGACATGTACCGCGGGGCCCGCGGTGACATAGAGCCGGCGCTGTGCGTCGATGGTCATGCCGTCGCCACCACCACTGGGTAGCTCGACGAACTGACGCTGGTTCTTCAGAGAGCCGTCGGGCTGCACGTCAAATGCCGCCACCGTGCGGCCGTTCGTCACGTAGAGCGTCTTCTCATCCGGGCTGAGGACCACGCCGTTTGTCGCGAGGTTCTCGCCGTAGCGTGTGACGATCCCCTTCGGGTCGGCGTAGAACAGACCTCCCATCGTGAAGTACACACCGCCGTTGCTATCGATGGTGAGGTCGTTGATGACGCCACCAAGGCAATCGAGCGGGTCGCCGTTCGGCAGCCTGGAGGCCAATACTCTCCGCTGCGGTGCGAGCTGGCTCACGTTCTGCCGCAGGCCACGCTCGACGATGAAGAGGGCGCCTTTCCTGTTTTGCGAGAGCGCGCCGCCAGTATGCGTGTCCTTGTACACCGTCGAGACCTTGCCGCTCTTATCGAGCTTCACGACGGCGCTGTTGTGGTTCTGCGCAATCAGCAGGTCGCCATTCTTGTCGGCGAGGATCCCGTCCGCGTTGTTGCCGCTGACCTCCCACACCTTCGTCCACTTCTGGCCCGCGGCGATCACGCCTGGAATCTCTGGCACCGTGTACTCGGCGGGCGGCGGAGGGAACGTCGCCGGTGCGGCGGCCGCTGCGGGACCCCCTCCCTGCGGCGCGCCGCCTCGCGCCCCGCCAGGACCGCCGCCGCGAGCTGGCGGGGGCGTCTGGCACGTGGCGATCAGCGCCTGGTACCCCGGATCCTGCGGTGCCTGCGGACTGGCGCCGGGCGGCAGCACGATGCCCGGCGCCTGCGCGAACGCCAACGCGGCGACACACACCATCGGAACTGACAAGAGGGCTATTCGGTTCATATACACCTCGGACTCCTTTCCTGCGGGTACGCGACGCTCTGCTTCACGACACCGTTCTTCGCGGCGTCACTCGTCACAGCTGTGCTCGCGATCATCCCCCAGAGACTGCAAAAATCACGGCCTTCACTGCTGTCGGTTCGGGTGATTCGGTGAACGTTGCAAGTTCGTGATGTTTCCGGTCGAAACGTTCACGATATTCTTAGTGCTCCAAGAAGGAGTCCTCACATGAGTTACGTGGACGGATACGTGTTGGCCATCCCGAAGAAGCACCTCAAGGCCTACCGACGGATGGCGGCGCTGAGCAAGAAGGCGTGGATGAATGAAGCGCATGGCGCACGGAGGCTTCAAGACGATCGTCGAGTGAATACGCAGAATCGGCACGAGCTCCTACTGCGGCCAGGTAGCCGCACCGTCGAAGTTGATGATCGACTGCGCTGGCGTCGTCGGAACCATCGGACGCAGATAGGGCATGCCGGATGCTTTGTGACAGGCGTAACAGGATTCCAGTGTCACGCGGTACGCCGCAGAGAACGCGGCTGAATTCTGGGTCTGGATGGCATCGGCCACCGCCTTGAACGCGCTCGTGTCGATGCCTTCGAAGATCGGTACCAGGTTCACGTCGTTTCCGTCTGGCCCCTTCCGCACGGGCCTCAATCGGATCGTCCAGAGGATGTGCTGGCGTGTTTCCTCGAGGTAGAACATGGCGAGCGGCCAGTTCTTTTTTTCGGCGGCGAACCAGAGATTGCTCCAGTGAGCTCCGACGTCGGACATCGTGTGCGACTGAGACGGCGCGTTGGTCTTTAGGCGGGCGACGTCCGCGCGCAGCGCGTCGCGATCGTCGCTCGCTCCGCCGGCGCCGGCGGCACTGGTTGCCCTCGAACCAGTCGCCACCGTAACATCGTCCCGATCGAGGTACGCGACCGCACCTCCGCCAATCAGCCCGCCGATGATCGCGGGAATGATGACCCGTAAGACTGCGTTCGATACTGGCATTGGTCCCTCGCTGTAGACTCGATGTCCACCTTCACCATCATGTGGCGGTCCGTCTCGACGCTCCTCATCGCCGCCGTGCTGTCGGCATCATGCGACGGCGCTGATCCGCGATCGCGCGTAGCGCGCATCCGTCAGCGCGGTTTCCTCGTCTGCGGTGTCTCCCCTGGGATCGCCGGGTTCGCCGTGGTGGACCGCCAGGGTCACTATACCGGCTTCGACGTCGACATCTGCCGCGCCGTGGCGGCCGCGATCGTCGGGTCCGCCGAGCGGATTCGGTACCAGCGGGTGGCTTCACTTGATCTCTTTCAGCGCTCCAGCGACATTGACATCGTGTCGCGCCGCCTGACATGGTCGTTGCGGCGTGAAGGGCTGCGCGTCCTGTTTGGTCCGGTCACGTTCTACGACGGTCAGGGATTTCTCGTGCCCGAGCGCCTCGAGGTCGATCACGCGGCGGAACTGGCAGGCGTCCCAGTGTGCGTCGCCGAGGGTTCGGAACACGATCTCACGCTGACCGCATACTTCCGACGACACCAGATCGCACTCGACAAGGTCGGCGTCGTGGACGGCTCGGCCGGTGGACGTGCGCTGGCGGAAGGGCGTTGTCAGGCATTCAGCGCCGACGTCTCCGAGTTGGCCTCAGTCCGCAGTACGATGGAAAACCCGCGAGGCTTCCGCATTGTCGCGGATCGGATTTCGCACGAACCACTTGCGCAGCTCGTACGCCAGGAGGACGTCGACCTGTTCAACGTCCTACGCTGGACCGTCTTCGCGATGATCGCCGCGGAAGAGCTCGGCGTCACCTCGGCCAACGTCTCAGAGATGGCGGCGCGGGACGATCCCCAGATCGCGCGACTGCTCGGCGTGAGTTCTGGGAATGGCGCCGCGCTAGGGCTCGACGAGGCGTGGGCCCGGCATGTCATCACAGACGTCGGCAACTACGGCGAAGTGTTCGAACGCAACCTCGGAATGGCTACACCCATCGCCCTGGAGCGCGGGCTCAACGCCCTGTGGACTCGGGGCGGCCTACTGTTCGCACCACCGCTGAGATAGCCGCCAGACCGAAGCACGCCGCCAACAACAAGAACGTCGGCTTTGACGAGTCCGTGGGCGCGTTGCCGCCGCCCACCGCTCCGGGCTGACTCGCAACCGTCGTGGATGGGCTGGCGTCTGTGCTGTCGCCGTTCGCTGTCGGCTCCATCCTCACGTTGAGCTCGACGGCGCCCTTCGCCTGTCGAGGGATGTTCGTCACCTTTACCGTCTGGTAGCCCGCGGCGCTGATCATGATCTCCAGCCGACTGGGATCGATGGGCTCAGTCGTGACTTCCTTGATTGCGGCGCCGATATCCGGGCTCCTGAAATGTCCTGGGCCGTCGCCCTGGAAAGGAATGTAGATCCCGCTGAACGGATCGACGATGTTGACGTACGGTGGTTTCTGGATTGGCCTGCCCGTTCGCGCGTCCTTGACGCGCGCAAAGTAGACGAGGTCCACTGGCCCTCTGGCCGCCGGAATGAAGAAGGCCTGACCGTTTGCCAGGAGCGTTCCTGCGCTCGCAAGGACGAAAGCCGCAACCGTCGCAAGGACGGCGGATGAGATCGGCTGCTGTTTGTTCATGTTTCCTCTCTGCTACGACACAAACCACCGGCGCTCGTAAATCAGCATCCCAACCACCACAGCCGTCGGGATGATCCATGCCCATCCAGGCCGGAGACGCTCCGCCATATTTCTGGGCACCGCCAACGCGATGGCCGCGCTGGCAAGCGTTGCGGTGGCGATCCAGCCGTACCATAGTATTACCGGGCCGAGGCCGTCATTGCGCAGCCAATGGAATTCCCCGACCTCCGGGTAATACCGGAACAGCGCCAAATCGTAGTAAAAGGCGAGGAGATAGAGCCCGCTGAACATGATGGAGAAGATTGTCAGCCTCGAATCCATCATGGCAGCAGTCCTCTGATGTTGTTGAGCACATGGCCGACGATGAAGCTCCACCAGACGAAGAACGCGAGGAGCCACGTCAGGTAGCGGCGTACTGCAGTCGTTTCGGGTGTTTGCGGCTTCCGCCAGAATAGCGAGTACGCGGGCAGCAATCCCAACCCGATGGCCACGAGGTGCTCCTTGATTTCGAACACCCCGTTCGCGGCGACGTTCTGCGTGTCCTCCAGCACCGGCCGCACGTCGATGCGGTACTGAGGATAGAGCAACGCGCCGCCGATGGCGGTGACGGCAAACAGCACGACGATGGGCATCGTGTACGCCGTGCCGTCGACGCCTCTGAATCGTTCGACAAATGTCCACCGGCCGTTTGCCGACGGCGCGATAGCGAGCACGCTGAGCGCCTGATGCGTAATCGCCCCGAGCAGGGCGACCGCCAGCAACCCGTGAACAATAAGCAGGGCGACAATCATCGTGCGGGACCTGTCTGCTCGGGCCACGCGCGGCGGCCGCGGCGAGAGGAAACCCACTCGCCGCCTGCTGAAGAAATCGTCTGCAATTCACGTCCTGCTGTTCGCCGGGACGCTGTGCCGCTCGAGACTAAGGCATCATGGCAAGAGAAATTGAGAAGTGTCAAGGAGGACAGCCGACAGTCACCTAGACACCGGCCGCACAAACAGAAAGGGCCGAACCCTGCAGGGTTCGGCCCTTTCTCTGAGACTCGAGACGTCTTAGCGGATCACCGATTGACGGGGTTTGCTGCGTTGAAGCGATCGGACAGGCAAGCCGTCCGCGCCTCGTTTTCGCAATCGTTCCTGTCTCCCCTTATCTTGTCGACTTCCTTGCTAATCGCAAGGTCGAAGTACGGGAAGTACATTTCGTGCCAGCTCTGCCCGCCCCACGGCAGTTCCTGATCCGGCGTTGGATTGAACTTGTTGTTCGCCGAGTTGTCGAAATGGGCGACGGCGCGCAGCACGCTGCCGGCCGGGATATTTTTCGGTTCTTCCAACGCGTAGATGACCTGCCAATTGAAGCTGTATTTCGGGACGTCGAGGAGAATCTCTTCCCGGCCGTCCGGATACGTCACCGAGAACGTCATGTCCTTCCCCCGCATGTGCATGTGGGGCCATAGGCTGTTCAGCGTCGAATCGAAGCCGACGGAGAACACGCTCGCGACGCGATAGTTCTCCGCGTGGGCGGGAATGTTCGCCCGCTGCACGCGCCGCCCGACGATCTCTTTGCCTTCGTAGAGGTTCACGTGGTTGATGGTCGCCGACTTGAGAATGTGGGTCGGCTCCACCTGCGAGAACCAGAGGCGCAGCTGCGGACGATCCGACTCGGGCCGGCCCGTCGCGTTGTAGTGAATGTTCCACGTAATGTAGTCGTCCTTGCGGATCGTCTTCACCAGGCCCGGCGCATACCGGATGGCTCCGGCCCCCGGTGCGTAGAACAACAACCGGGTCGCGAAATTGAAGCCCTCGGTATTGGCCGTCGCTTCTTCCGACTCTTGCCCAACTTCCTGCTGGGACCTCAAAAACTCCTCCCGCGTCAGGTTGGCATTCGGATCGAGCAGCGGTGTCCCGTCCTCCCGCACCGGAGTGGCATTCACCATCGGGCCGCCGCGCCACGCCGGCCCCATGCCGATGTGCGTCGCGCCCTTCGGCAGCGGCGCCGCCCCGGCTTGCATATGGTGCGTCACCGCGCGATTGCGCGGCCGGATTTCCGCCGCTTCAATATTCTTGTCTTCCACGAACGGGTGCTTCTGCCAGACGTCGATGCCGGTGAAGTCGCCCACAGCCGGAATCTGCGCGTCGAACGGGCCGTCAATCACGGCGTCCGCCGGCCGCTCCATAAACCCTTTGAGCGTCCCCGCCGCTGAATCCGCAACGCCCGGCGCCGGCGGCGCCGACCCCGTCCCTTGCGGCGCGCCCGCATCGACCCAGGCCACGAGGGTGTCAATCTGCGCCTGCGACAGACTGCGCGAATTCCGGAACTTCCCGTGGGCCGGGTTGGCGAACCAGGGTGGCATCTCCCGCGCAACCACTTTCGCCTTGATCCCCCTCGCCCACGGCCGCACCTCCTGATAGGTGATGAGCGACATCGGCGCTATCTCACCTGCCCGGTGACACGCAATACAGTTGGCGTATAAGATCGGCGCCACGTCCTTATTAAACGTCGGTGTCCCCGCCACAGCCTGCGTACCCTGCGCGCCGGCAGGCGCGGCCAACAGCCAGACACCACTCAACATCCAAAACAGTCGCATTCTCATCGCCTTCTCCTTCAACCCCAAAACGTGAACGGAGGCCCCCCTGTAGCGCTTATACGACGCCTCTAGCATCGGCCAAGCCGGCTGAGTTGTCAATCGGTAAACCGATGCACGCGTCGCCAGCAACCCTCCGGTTCACAGTGGCTTCACCGGGCATCACCTCATGACGTACTCCTTCATTTGGCGCCGTCATTTCAAGGCGAACCCGCGATCTGGGCATGTCGGGAAGTCACACCATTTCTTCGTACTGTTTCCGATGGTGCCCCTCCACGAAATCCCCCACAGCCTCTTGGAGGTCACCCGGGGCACTTCCGGCAATCGAATCTCGCCAGGGACCCACCCCCGGCATCGCTGGCTCCGGTCAGCTGAGACCGATTTGGCGCATCATGCCGACCACGTCGTAAAAGAGATTCTCTTCCACGCCGCCGGGCCAGGCATCTACTTCTTCAGCACGATGATGAAGAGCGCGCTATTCGTGGTCGACTTTCCTGGAACCTTGATTACCTCCCGTTTCGACCAATGTATCCGGTCAACCGCCTGCTGGGTGTTCAGCAAAATCGCTTCGCCTCCCGTGTTCAAGAGTGTCGGCAACCTGGCGAGAAACCTGTCGAGAACGTCGCCCCAGTCGTGGTCGTGGAACAGGTTCTCTGCATAATTGCCTTCGTCCAGAAACGGCATGTTCCACAACACTTCGTCGAAACCAGAAAAGTCTTGCGGCAACTCCATCGTCCCCATGTCGCCCTGAATCGCACGGATTGGGAAGGTTCCAATTTTGGCAGCCGCTCTGGTATTCGCGACCGCGACCGGGTTTATGTCGATGGCGAAAATCCTGGCTTGCGATTTCAGCCAGGCGACCCACGAGTCGGCCCCGGAGCCGCTGCCGACGACGAGTACCTTGTCGAGTTTCTTGATTCGACTGCTCTTCAGAATGTAGTTGTAGTACGCGGCGTCCGGCCCGAAGTGCTCTTGATCTCCAGGCGAATAAACGGTGGGAAAAATCGGGATGACGAGTGACGGGTTCCGCGCAGACCTGTCCTGCAGCGCCGTGAAATCTGACTGCTTCAGAATGTTTTGCGCATACCAGCCGTCTTTGGCACTGGCTTCAACGTAACAGAGATACGGCTGTTCGTCGAGCGTGGTGCGAGGCGCGGCCTGGATGGCCTGGTAGACCTGCGCAAGAAGCAGATCGTCGTTGCTCGTTGGCCGGCTCGGGCTCGCGCCGCCGCCGCCGCCTCCCCCTTGCCCCTGTGCGGCGCTTGGAGCTGGGAGCGGATCGAACTGCACAAAAACACCATTCGGATCAGATACGACGACCCGACGGCGCGCGCCGTTGACCGTCGCGGTTATGTCGCCGGAGGACACGACCGTAGCTCCTGCGGCTTTGACCTTACCGATCGCCGTATCCAGGTCCCGAACTCTCATCGACAACCTAATCGCGCCCGGATCCTGAGGGTGTGGCTTGATCGGTGTTCTCGTGACCCCCGTTACTTCGAGCAGTTCGAGTGCGGTTGGCGAGCCGGGAAACTGGCCGATGCTGATGCGGACCTGTTCCGGCTTGAAGCCGAGCACGGCGGCTTGATCGCTGCCGAAGGCACCTGGCTCCACCGGAATTCTGAGCGCGTCACGATAGAAACGAACCGACTGATCGGTGTCAGTAACGGTCAATCGCACCCGAGCACCGATGACGTTGCTTTCGGCGGGCGCAGTGGTCGCCGGCAGCGGATCCGGCTGTAGCAACTCGACCAAATGACCCTGACCGTCCGAGACCAGGACGCCGCGCGCTTTCGTCTTTCCCAACGCGGCCGGTGCGCCGCCCGGTGTGACGACGCGCACACCCGCCTGTTTGAGAGGCGCAAACGCCGCGGCTACATCGCGAACAAGTAGAACCAGGGTCACGCCGCCGGGATCCTGAGGCCGAGGATTCATCACTGTCCGATCAATCTCTGTAAACTCCTCGAGCTCGACACCGAAATCCGAGCCCGGGATTCTCGGCGTGACGAACCGTACCTTCGCGGTCTCGGGGATGCCGATCATCGCCGAGATGTTCGCGTTGTTGGCCGGAACACGCGGCGTGGGTGGCGGCGGTGGCATCGTCAGCTTGAGGAGATCCCCGTAAAACCCGATCGCCTTGTCCTGATCCTGAAGAATCATCCGGAGGACGTAGCCAGTGTTGACGGCCACTTCCCCGACCGCGGGCGCCGCCGGCGCGGTGACTGGGGCCTGGCCTCGGCTGACGACTGTGGCGGCCACGATGGCCGCAGTCGTCAAGCCCGTCGCGCGCCTAATCCGTAGTGACATGTGTCATTCTCCCGACCGTGTTGCGGCCACTGCCAGCATCGTGGAGTGCGGGGCGCCTCTATGCCTCCGAGTCAATCGCCCGTGACGACCGTAAGACGCACCCAGACTGTGATTCTTAGTTGGCGACCGACCGGATGACCGGCCCATAACTCTTGCTGAAACCGTTGCGCGTGTTCGTCACTGTGAAGGTTCCGTCCCGCTGCGCAGACACCTTAATGTAGAACGCGGGTCCGTTGTGAAGCGGCGCGGGAGGCGCACCGGGGCCAGCCGGCGGAGGATCGATCGCCGCTCTTGGGAGTTCCAGCGGGTGATCGTCGATGTCGTTGGCGATGAACATGCTCGACGGTGTATTCCTGCCCGCTGAGGACCGAAAAATGCAGCTGCCACAGGTCTTCGAGACCGGGAGCCGAATGGAGGGCCTTCATCGTCTCCGGTTGTCCACCCTTGCGAGTCCCGTTGTTCAGGAGTTGCACTCGCGCCTGGAGCGCATGCACGAGCGCCTCTGAGTTCGAGACTATCTGCCCACGATGAGAAACAATTGACAGCTCAATCGTGCCGACACGGTTCATGGGGCACATCAAGTTGAATTCCTTGTTGCGGGTCAGGTCTCCGAGGTGCACCACTCGGAACCTCCCCAACGTGACAACGCTGCCGACAGACATGGCGTTCTCAATCCCATTGTCGGCCTCCATCGGCTTAAAATCCGCGCAATAGCGATTGGGCTTGCCCGCGCCTGGACCCTGCAGCGACGTCTTGATCGTTTCTCCGGCGGCGCTGACGATACGCCAATCAAGACCGAGCAGTGAGCTGACGTACACGATCGGTACCCGAGCTTCGTCGAACCGTGAAGCCGCCTCACATCTCGGTAAGCCTCATGGACGGGACTCAACTTGCGAGCGCGTTGGCCAACCGACTGGCCCAAATTCGCCACAGTCCGAGAGTTTCTCCCGTCAGCCTACGGCCGCCTGCCGGCCTGCCCGCAGGATTGGGGGCACGGTGGCGGAGGGACGTAGGTGCCTCTGATCTTTTTCCGGTACTCCGGATACAGCGTCTCGCGATAGCCGAGCACGGCCTCTCGCGGAAGGTGATAGAGGTTCACGAACTCGTCGACAGACGGATTCTTATCTGGCAGGTAATGGGGCACGCTGCTGCCCGGTTCAACCCCTTCGTAGATTGTCACGCACTCGGACCGGTAGTCCAGCGGCGTGCGCGACAGGCGAAAGTTTTTCGAGACGATTTCCGGCTCGACGAGGTACACCGGATCCGTCGCCACCATGAGGACAGTCAGGACGTCCCCATGGCGGAAAAAGCGCCAGTCGATAGTCGCCTGATCGGTCAACGGCACGCCTTGCTTGCGAATGAAGCCCGCCTTCACGTGCGTAGTCCGTGCGGCGAGAGCCCCACCTTCCCAACGACCCAGTGTGAAGCCCGCTTGCGTGTGAAGCGCGTGCTCGGAGGGCCGAGGGCGGTCATCCATCCAAATGACCATCTCGTGCCAGTCTTCCCAAGCCCCGATTGTGAACGACACGACGCGCTTCGTCACGGGATCAGTCTGGCTCGACAGGCGGAGGCCAAATGGCCCGAGCACCATGTACGCCGCTCCCCAGCTCGCGCATTGCCGCTCGAACATCGCCTTTTGCGCCTCTTTGTAGGAGAGCGCCCGGGCGCGGCCCTCCTCGGTGAGTGCGAGCCCCAGATAGTCCACGGGCACGGAGTCATTCTGGACGTCTTCTGTTGCCAGGGGTGCCCACGAGCCGACGAAGTCGAATTGTGCCCACGCCTCGCTCGCCGCAAGAACGACGAACAACAGCGCGAGGGCCGCGCGGTGGACTACCAGGTGGATGAGCATGGCGTGAGCTCCCATTTGGATCCGTCCGGTTCTTTCTTGAAGTGCGGGCTGGTGATGTAAGGCCCGGTCAGGTACACAGGGTCTTCAATCGTGGTCGTGACGAGCAGAAGTCTGCTGCCGTCGGGGAGCGTCGTGACATCGAGATTCTCCGTCACCGTTGTGCGCTCGCTGTACGGCACACCGTTTTTTCGCAGGTAGCCGGCGCGCAAATTCGTAGTGACGACGCGCAGGCTGCCCCCGCCGTCAGGTCCGGTTGCGCGTTCCCATGTGGCTACGGATTCACCCTGCCAGCTGGGAGGCGCCGATGAAGAAGCGGAGGGCGTGAAGCGGAAGAGACGCGTCTGCGTGCCCGCATCTGTGTCAATGCGCAGCGTATTGTCATCCTGCCACGTGATGTGCAGCCGTCCGGGCACGTTCATGATGGCGCCTGCGCCGTAGGACTTGCACTGGTTGCCCGCGCGCTCGTCGGCAGCCGGATCCCAGGCGTTGATGAGCGGCACCGCCGACGTCGAGGCGGGAATACGGCGGTACTCGCCCTTGGCGGGAGTCACCATTCGGTAACGCCAGTTTTCGGTCACGTACGACACCCAGTAGCCGGTGAGATCAATCGGCGCCGCGTCTCGCGCCGACCTCGCGGCAGCGCCACCGCCTTGTTGTGCGCCCACGTCTGCCGGTCCGGCGAGCACCAGGAAAATCACCGCCACAGCGGCGGCCGCAGATGAGCGGTGCGAATGCGAACCCGCCAGGGCGCAGCCATCAAGGAACGTTCTCAAGGCTTCTCCCTGACGAGGCTCTGGTAGACAGCCTCGATGAATTGAGCCTCAGTCCAGGCTCCTCCCGCGTTCCCATAGCGTCCCACATATCCCTTTGCCGGCTGGGCCGCCTTTACTTCGGCAAGCGATCGTCCCGCTTTGATGAGATCGGCGACCCGGTCACGAATGATCGTCACCATGTCCCTGTACTCGACGACGTCGTACTGATCGCAGAGGCGGCCGTGCCCGGGGACGACGATCGTGCCAGCCTCGCGCGTTACGAGGGGCACTGAAGGTACGGCCAGGTCGACGAGACGATTGAGCGCTGCGATCTCGCCCTGAATGCTCCCGCCGCGGGCAATGTCGATCACGGGAAACTGCCGCGTGTCGAGCACGTCGCCGGCAACGACAACATCGGATCGCCTGAAGAACACGACCGCATCGGCATCGGTGTGCGCGGCAGGCTGGCTCAGCACTTCGATGGCCTCGCCGTTCAGGTACATGTATTTGCGCGAATAGTGGAACATTTCGGTCGGCAACGCGGCCTCCGGAAACTTGTTCGTCATGTGCCTGAGGACACCCTCGACCGAGACGATTGGCGTCACGGCGTCCCCTGCGGTTCCGTCCTCCGGCAAAGAATTTTTCACCAGCCTTCGAGAGCGCTTCGTTGCCGCCGACATGATCGGGATCGGGTCCCGTATTGATGATGTACCGAATCGGTTTGGGTGAGATGCTCTTGATCGCGGCCAGTACATTCGGCGCGTCGGCGGCAGACCCCGCGTCAACGACAACAACGCCGTCTTCTCCCACCTGCACGCCGATGTTCGCGCCTGCGGCGGCAATCACGTAGAAAGAGGGGCGAACCTCCAGAATTTCCAAACTCTTTGACGGCGCCATGGCGGCCTGCGGCGCCGCGGCCTTCAGAGGTGCGAGGCCACCTCCACGTGACAAGAGGAGCGCTGCACAGACTGCCGCCACAGCGGCTACCCGCGCGCGGCGGCACCAATCTGGCATCGTGATCGTCATAGTTCGTCGTTCGATAGCGCGGACGCTAACACACAAATCGCGCAGGTATCAAGACAGCTGTCTCCGGATGTCGTTGCCGACCTTCATTATTGCTCGCAATTCCTAGTACAGGATGATAGCCAATATTAAAGCCCCGTCGGGTTAACGGAAGGTTCGTTCTCAGATCCCCCTTCGACAGCGCGGATTAGCTGTCGTCGACGCACCGATTGTGGGGCTCCGGCGACGGATCGCCAACGACCAGAAGCGTCATGCAGGGTGTGGCGGAGCCCGCGGACACACCTCCGGGCGCCGAGCCGTCGGCCATCGTCAGCAACACGGGTCGCACATCGAGGTCTCGTCGCCCGGCTCCGCGAGCGCGAGGTTGACGTCCCACGCGGAAACGGGCGGCGCACGCGCGGGACGCGGGGCGGGGATCTCGGCGGGCAGATCCAGATGATGGAGGATCCGCTCGATCACCGCGGCCTGCTCGATGAGCGCCACCAGGCGCAAGCGGCCGCCGCACCGCGAACAGGCCAGGACGTCGAATCCGAACGTCCGGCGCATCAGGTCGACCCACTGCCGGTTTCGCCCGTCGCCCCGACCTGCCGTCGGCGTTTCTTCGCGCGGGCCGCACCGCGCCGGAAGCGGCTCGATCGCCCCGGCGTCCCGACCGATCGTGTGGCTGACCACCGCCGACCGCCAGGCCGCCCGCGGCGCCAGGACGCCGTGATAGAGCACCAGATTGATCCGCGGCCGCGGCACGAGCACCGCCAGCCGCCCGAGAAAATCCACCGGATCCCACTCCAGGTGCGTCGTGCCATCGGCCCACTGATGCCGGAGCTGCAGCCGCACGCGACCGTCGCCGGTCACGCTCAGCCGCTCCCGCGCCACCGGCGGACGCAACGCATACCGGCACACGCCTTCGAGTCGTTCCCGCTGCCCGGCCGGCACGAGCAGCCCCGCGTGGAGGTCGAAGCCGTTCCATCGCGCGTGGCACCGGCCGGGCGCGGGCGGCTCGATCGTCTCGGGCGGCTCGCCCAGACGCCGGGTGCGGCCGCCGCGATGGCGGCCGAACGCGACGATCCCTTGCACCGACGCCGCCGCCAGCCCGGCCAGCATCGGCGCGTCGGTCGCCCACCGCCAGCACCTCCGCCACATCCAGATTCGTGAGGCGTGGCACCGGATGGAACACCAGGGCGCCCGTCTCGTCTCGCGCGAAGACGCCGTCCATCACGAGCGCGTGGACATGCACGTTGAGATTGAGTGCCCCGCCGAACCGTTGGACGATCGCGACGGCGCCCCGCGGCCGTCCATCACCCCGTCCAACCGGGCGCGACGCCGCAGCCAGCCCAGCACGACCCGCATCGTCACGCCGACCACGGCCCGGCACAGATCGTGGTCCCACGCCAGCTGGTACGACACGGCGCCGTCCTCGACCACAGGGTGCGCCTGGCTGGCCGCGCGTTCACAACGGCGGCCGCGAACATGCGACCGTCTGGGGCGACATCCTGACGTGGGTCGCGAACCAGCGCGGGCTTGGCGGTACCGTGATTGACGGCGCGTGCCGCGACACCGCGCTCGCCGTGGAGCTCCGCTATCCTGTTTTCAGCCGCAGTTACTCGATGCGGACCGGGAAAGACCGCGTGCAGGTGGAAGCGATGGGCGGCGTCGTCAACATCGGCGACGCGCGATGCGAGGCCGGCGACCTTGTGCGCGGCGATTCAGACGGCGTGGTGGTGATCCCGAAAGCTCACGAAGAGGAAGTGCTGACGGTCGCCGAAGAAATCGACACGATCGAACAACGCATCCGCGACGCGGTGAAGAGCGGCCTGACGCTCGTGGAGGCGCGTACGCAGCACGGCTACCACACGCTGCAAACCCGCAAGAAATAGGGCCGACCAGCTCGCAGAGTCTTAGGGCGCCGTCGCGGCGGTGTTGGACGTGCCGGCCATCAGCCGCTTTCCATCGGGCATCAGGACGCTGTTGGCATTCGCGAACGGTTTGCCGTTCCGGGCGGCCCAGCCCTCGATGGTGAGCGTGACGCCGATCGGCATGTCTTCCTTTCGCCATCCGCGCCGGATCAAGGCATTCCCCGAACCAGTCTCGAAGGCCCAGTTCACGACCTTTCCGTCAGGACCGACGACGTCGACGTAGATCCAGCCATGCGGATTGGCCCACTTCATCTCGGTGAGCTTGCCCGTCATCTTGATGGGTTTGTTCGGATCGAACTCGGCCGTGAACGAGTGATGCGCGCCAACCGGCCCGGCCGCTAACCCAGCGATAACGACGACGGCCGCAGTGAGGCCGCCGACAACTCCAGCCCTCTTCATGCTTGGACTCATGGCACTGACTTCTCCTTCTTCTGCTTGGCCCGATACTCGTCCCTGACATCCTTCAGATGCGGCAAGTCCTGGTCGTCCTCTTTGCACGCGACTTCGAGGAGCTCGTCATCCTGCCTGTTCAAGGGGATCTCAATCGTCCACGGTCCCGTGTACGGGATCAGATCCGTCACGGTCGCCCGGTACACAATACGGTCGGCGTTGACCGGAGTGAACCGCTCCACCACAGTCTCGGCATGGCTGACCACTTCGCCGACCTCATTCAGCCACGTCTTCCCGTTCAGATTCTTTGTCTCGACAACGAGCGTGTCGCCTTCCCAGTGTCCCACCGAGTCGCCTTGCCACAAGCGGACGTTATCGGGAATGTGAGGGCTTCCATCGATCCGGATCTGCCGCCAGGACATGCGCTCGAACAAGATCACGAGGTACCCCGGCGGCTGAAGAATCTGGTACGGAGATGGGGTGTACATCGACCGCGGGACTCCCGCGACGAAACAATGCGCGGTCGGATCGTCGTATCCGCGATAAGGAAGCTCCCGCTCGATCCGCTCGGCTCGGGCCCAAGGGCGCGTCGGCAGTTTGCCGTCCGGCGGATCGACGACGACACCTCTCGTGCCCGGCGTCAGAAAATCGCGATCGTGGCGTTCGAGGCCGTAGTTGGCACCGCCCGCATCCGACCCGTAGAAACCAGTCAGGTCGGGTTTGCCGTCGGCCGTCCGGCGGATGGGACCCGGTGGCGTCTTTGAGGCCGCCTGGGCGCCCCCGTCCTGGGCCGCTAGCTCCAGAGTCAGCAGCGGAACACACAGGGTGACCGCGAGCGTGGCGCGGACGAAGGCCTGAGTACGAGTGACGCGCGTGTTCATCTGTTCTCCCCGCCAGGGACTGCAGGTTTTCCAGGTTCAGGATACCAAAGTCGAGGGTCGCGCTCGAAGAGTCCGTTTGCCTCTTCAGCTTCCGCCAGGCACTGATATTCGAGAATCCGGTCCCTCTGCTTGTCCCGATAGATCGGCATGGCAATCTTCCACGCCCTGGTAAACACCTTCGGATCCTCGATTGTCACCTCGTACTGGATGGTGTCGGCGTCGAGCATCGTGTAGCGCTCGATCAGGCGCATGGCCTCGCTGTGGAAATTGCCCGCCTTGTCGAACCAGGTGCGATCGTTATGACCGACAACGCTCACGACCAGCGTATCGCCTTCCCATCGGCCGCGTGAGTCACCCATCCAGCCATCGATGCCAGGATGACGCGTGGGCTTGCCGGTGGTGTAGATCAGACGGTAGACCTGGGAAAATTCGAAGGTAATCGCGACGTGGTCGCGAGTCTGAAAGATCTGAAACGGAAACTCCAGGTACATGATCCGCGGGACGCCGGGCAGGTAGCACTTCGCCAGGGGATCGGCTGTCGCCCGATTCGCGAAGTTCTCCGCCTTTTTGGCCAGGGCCCACGGCTGATAGGGAATCTCCCCGCCCTCGACGACGCCCTTGCCGGCGGGCATCCCGTAACGGGCTGCATGATCCTGCAGGTCGGAGGCCGCCGTGTTACGGATCTGCCAGATGCCCTGCAGGTTGGGTTTGCCGTCCGCCGTCCGCGGGAGCGACGTTCCCGATCGGGCGGTCGCCGCGCCGGCTTGTGCAGCGAGCGCCGGTACGCCCGGGCTCGCCGGCAACCAGACCAATATGAAGACGGCCAAGGCTAGGGAGAGGCACCGCGACACCATGGACATACCTTAGATCATCTGCGCCGGACGGGGCACAAGATCTGCGATTTTATCAGAAGCTCTGGCGGGGTCGGTCGAATCTAGCCAGCCGGATCCTTGGTGTTTCGGCGGACGATGCCGGTAGCCCGAAAGAGCTGCGCAAGGGCAAAGCGGGCGATCAGCGTGCCGCAACCAATCCCGGCTGCGAGAAGGACCAATTCTTCGGCGACGATCTGCACAGTAGTTCCTGCCCTGTCGGAGACGAGGGCGGGGGGCCCCTGCTCGCGTTAGGTTGTGACGTTTTTATCGGCACCGTCAGTCGCCGCGACTAGAGGCCTTGAAGTTGGCAACTGACGGATCCAGTCATTTGACTGATTGACAAAGCACCTCGCCGGTCGCATCCTTCGCGGGCAGCCCACCAACTTTCACAGGAGTTCTGACTATGAGGATCCTGCGCTTCGGCTTTCTCCGTCTTTTCACCTGCGCAGTCGCCCTTGGCGGCGCCCTGGCCTGCCAGCAGGCGCAACCGACCCCGGGGGCAGCCGCCCCGGCCGACGACGCATCGGCGAAGGAGCTTGCCGCGATGAAGGCCGACATTCAGGTGCTCAAGGACAAGGCGCCGTCCGCGTCAGTGGCGATGGCCGACGTGTCGTTCCACTGGTCCAACCTCTGGTTCGCCGGACAGGCCAGGAACTGGCCGCTCGCCAACTACTACTACAGCGAAGCACGCAATCACGTGCGATGGCTCATTCGCATCAATCCCATGCCCAAAGGGCCCGACGGCATGCCGGTCGATCTGAAGGGAATTTTTGACGCCATCGACACCACGACGTTCGCCGCGGTCAAGGCGGCCATCGACAAGAAAGACAGCGCGCAGTTTCCTGTCGTCTACAAGGCGGCGCTCGAGTCCTGCTATTCGTGTCACAAGTCTGTGGGCAGGCCGTACTTGCGACCACAGATTCCAAAAACGCTTCCCCAGACGATCGTCAACCTGGATCCTGCAGCGACATGGCCTCAGTAGGATCTGAACAAGTCGTCGGCAGAAAAAATCGGCGTCGCGCGAGTGACGTCCTGCGTTATAATTTGTTCCTCCGCAGTCCGCCACCTCAGAAGATCCAGGGAGGTGCACATGTCCTCGACCACACGACTCGTCGAACGGATTCGCGAGGAGTATGTGGCCTTGCCTGGACTGAAACTCACACGAGAGCAGGCTTGCCGACTCTGGGGCGTCGGCCACGAGACATGCACCGCGGCACTCGACGCGTTGCTCGCCGAAGGATTTCTCCGTGAAACCGGCACCGGCAAATATGTGGCGTTACCGCGACTGGGGAGCACGGCGCTCGGCGTGGAGACGGAACAGCTGTCGGCCATGCGCTGTCCGCACTGCGGTAAGCGGAATATGGTGGCGCACGCACAGACGGTTCTCGGCCACGAACTGACGCCGACCGTGCGGTGCGAGGGTTGTCACCGCATCATCAATTTCAATCAGCAATCGGCGTAAGGCCCGCTGTTATCTGATGCTGATCTGCGGTTCGTAGAGCTGTGTGCCCCTGCACGCCGGGCACTTCCCCGGCTTCGACAGCTTCTCGTCGTCAAAGGTGAATCCACAGCGTCGACAGCGGGCGGGAACGACCACAATGTCGTGGCCGGCCGCTCTGGCGGACCGAAGCGCGTGACGCAGATCGTCCTCCACGTCACCCCGCTTCAACCCGAGCTCCCGCGCGAGCCACGACACCGACCGCGGCTCGCCGGTCAGCAGGGTCAATAGATCTTTGCGAAAAACCGTTCCAGTCCCTAATTTCCGGCGACCGCTGCCGGAACCGGCTTGCCGGCAGCCTTGTACAAGTCCGCCTTCGTGGCCATTCCGGGCCCGTGAAGCGGCAGAATTTTGTCGACGTCCAACTTGAGCCGCTCGATGTTCGCGACCAGATTCGTCGTGAGGGGGCTCACCGCGGTCGCCGGTGGCGCATTGGCCGCCGGCGGTGTGTAGACGTCGACCTCCACCAGGATTTTCTCCGCCGGCAGGTACGCCATCAGGATGCCATCGTTGTGCGGGCTGTCCTTGATCAGGTGAAGCTCGAGCGTACGGGCCTTGTCCATCAGGACCTTCTTGTCGCCGACCGTTTCGATAGTGAGCGTCGGAATCTTCTTCTTCTCGAGGGCGAGGCTGTCGGGGTTCAACGTCCGCGGCGCAGTGGGAGACAGCACCCTCTCGTAAAACGCCTTGTTGATGTCCTGCGTGATAACAGTCGCGCCCTCCTCGACGTAGGTCCGCAACCCGCCCGAATGATCGAAGTGATGATGGGTATTGATGATGTAGCGGATCGGCTTCCTGCCGACCGATTTCCGGATTTCCCTGATCACGGCGAGCGAGCGCGCTTCGTTTTGCGGAGCCTCGATCACGGCGAGATGATCCGCAAATTCCACGACGACGCTGTGGTGCGAGCCACCGGTCAGGTAGTACACGCCGTTGGCGATTTTCTGCGTCTGAACCGTGACCGCGGGCGCCGCCGCGGGAGCCGGCGCCGGCTGCGGCGCCTGGATGTTCACGGGCGCGTTCGGCTTCACCTCGTCGACGACCAGCAGGAGCGTGTTGCGTCCGTCCTGCTTGTTGATGATCGTCGTCGGAACCTTCGCGCCGGTGAAATCCTTGTAGTCGGTGTAGATCGCTTCGACCAGCATGTCGCCCAGAACGGCATTGTCGACCCAGGTCTCGACCTTGTAGACCATGTTCTTGTCGTCGATGTACCCGCTCACTTTGTACTTGTTCTGCGCCATGAAGGTGACGACGGTGTAGGGCAGGCCCATCACCGATTTCGATTCAACAGTGGCGTTCGCCGCCACGGCGCCCTTGAGAAACATGAACGGATTGAGCCAGACATCGTACTGCGCCCCCCAGGGCGAGGCGGGCAGCACGACTTGCTCCTGAGTCGCTTCGCTGCCGTTCTGAAGACGAACGACCTCGGTCCGCGACGAGGGGCCCGCGAAGTCGATCTGTCGTGTGTATGACTTCACTCTGACCAGAGGCCAATCGGCATCAGGCCTTCTGTTCTGTCCGATGCCGGCGTTGGTTCCGGCACCCGAGTACTGGATCGTCTTGAGACTGTCCGCGCCCATCGCCTTCGCCACGGTCGCGAGGACCGTCTTCGCGTCCTTGGGCGCCGCCGGCTGCGCCGGTTGTGCGGCAGGGGCGGGCCTGGGTTCCTGCGCGACGATGACCACAGGGATCGCAGCAAGGGCGGCCGACAGAGTGATGAATGCAAGGACCGTCACGCGTCTTTTGACCATGAGTACCTTCTTCTCCTGCTGCTCCGTTGAGTCAATTCGAGATTTTTATATTACAAGCGCTTTGGTTTGGCAATGTTAACCGGGCACGCTCGAGCGGCCGTGAACCCCCCCGCAAGCTCCCAATGTATCCTCAGCCTATCCGCAATGCCTAGATTCAAGTTGACCATCGAGTACGCCGGGACACGATACAGCGGCTGGCAGATTCAGAAGAACGCCAGGACAATCCAGGGCGAGATCGATCGCGCCGTCCGCACCGTGACGGGCCGGAAAGACTTCGAGCTGTACGGATCGGGCCGGACCGATGCCGGTGTGCACGCGCTGGCGCAAGTGGCGCACCTCGACGTCAGCACGACCCTCCCGCCCGACACGCTGAGACGCCGGGTGAATGACGAGTTGCCGAGCGACATCAATATCCTATCGGCCCTCGTCGTGCCGCACCGCTTCCACGCCCGCCACCACGCGGTCTCGCGGCGCTACCTCTATCAGATATCCCGGCGGCGGACCGCCTTCGCGAAGGCGTACGTGTGGTGGGTGAAGGAGCCGCTCGACGTGCAGCCGATGCAACTGGCAGCACAGGCCTTCGTCGGCATGAAGGACTTCCGGGCCTTTACTCCGGACCTTGCGCCCGACGAAGACGCCGAGATAGCGAAGGGCGACCGGTCAACGCTGGTCCTGCTCGAACGGCTCGAGATCGCGGAGGACGGCGACCTGATTCTCGTCGGCATCGAGGGGTCGCACTTCCTATGGAAGATGGTGCGGCGGATCGTCGGCGTGCTCGTCGAAATCGGACGCGGGGCGCTCGAGCCCAGGGCGGCGGCCGAGCTCCTGACGACCGGGTCGACGACACCCGCGCGCCTGACCGCGCCTCCTTCAGGTCTCTTTCTCGAGCGGGTGCGCTATGAGGACGACGCGCCGGCCCCTGCGCTTCGCTCAGTTACACGGATTGAATGAGACAACTCCACAACCGGCCGGGGCCTGTCGCCGAGCAGCCCCAGCTCTGCTATGGCGCAATAGATCGCCGAGTCGTATCGGTACCAAGTTGAATCAGCGCAACTGCGGAACCCACGCTGAATCGAAGCGCGTGCCGAGCACGAGCTCCACGACGTGACCGTAGCTCGCGACACCGGATTCGACGCGGTTCGCCTTGAGATACTTGTCGTAGACGCGCTGCCCGACGGCGGACAGGCGCCGGTCGACCTGTTGGGCGAGACGATCCCGGATCGCCGTCATGTCGGCGCGAGGACCGGGCCCGAGACGGGCCGCGACGTCGGCGCGCGCCGGTCCACGCAGCCCGCCCGCCACCTCTGTGTACAGGAACAACCACCCGCTGTACTGTGCGGGCGGCGACGCCTGCACGCACGTGAGCCAGGCTAGAAAGTTGGCATCACCTTCGTCGGCCACTCCCGCGAGATGACTCCACTCGTGCGCGTCGACGAACGGACGTTCGAACGGCAGCAGGGAGGTCGACACCAGCGTCTCGAGAAAATACGGGTTGGTCATGCCGTCGACTGCCGCCCGGCGGAAGTACCAATCGAGCAGCGTCGCCTTTGGCCGTCCCACGGTGACGAGACCGTGCCCGCCGATCTCACGATCGGCCCGCGCGAGCGACTCCGCGAGCGCGGAATCGATGGAGCCGGCTGTCGGCCAGCCCGCCGCGTGGGCCGCGTCATGGAGCGCGTTCAGCCGATCAACGCTCGTGAGCGCGAGCGATCGTGCGGCGTCCGGCGTGACCGCGTGCGCATCGAAGGAAAGCTTCTCCCGAAGGGGTGTGCGCCGGTAGTTCAGGCCCCATACCAGAAGGAAGACCACGTACAAGGCCGCTGCCCAGACGACTGCGCGGACCGCTATCGTCGCCGCGGCCCAAAGCAGACCGGTCCGCGATCGCCGGGCGAGATCCCGAAACGCGAGCACAAGCCAGGCGCCGATGACGACGAGGAGCAGCGCGTCCAGTAGTGCGAACGGCACCCTGTTGGACAGCGTAGTCAGCAGCCGCTGGACCGTCACATAGGCGCCGAGCGAATAGAAGCGCTCGACGAGACCGGACGGCGTCGGAACCCATGCGGCGGCAGCCGCGAGCGCGACGAGCGCCGCGCGCCTACCCATGCTCAGGCCTTTGGCTCCGAGCCATGCCAGTCGGCTCGAAGCATGGGGTGAATGCCATAAAATGATAGGTAGGCGTCAACGCCTGGGGTCCAGGAAATCCCAGCCGGCGGACCTGGCTGAAGACACGCCCGCCAGCCAGCACTTGACCTACATTTGACATATAAATGTATCTTGTGTCATATATAGTCATCTATAGCGACTATAGTTCCGCGCCGGCTAAACCGATAGGTTGATCAAAGGTTTTTATGCCTCGATCCTTGTACATCGCCACCACGGTGGGACTTCTGGTTGTCGCGACCATTCAGGTTTCGGCACAACAGCCGGGCCGCGTCGGCCCCACGGCGCCGCGATCGACTGTCGCCCGCGCGACGCCCGGGCGGATTGCCACGCCGAGAATACTACCGGGCACCCGTTCCAACGTGTTCAGCGCCATTCAGGGGAACGCCCTCACCTCAACCAACGGCGCCCTGGCCAATGTGTCGGTTCGTCTGCGGGACGCGCGGGCTGGCCAAATCATTGAAACGCAGGTCACCGATCAGTCCGGACTCTTCGGGTTTCCCTCGGTCGATCCGGGCAGCTACATCGTGGAAATCATGGGTCAGGATCAGTACTCGGTTCTCGCCGCGAGCCAGATTCTGAACGTCGGTCCAGGGGAATCCGTGTCGGCGGTCGTCAAGCTGCCGTTCAAGATTCCACCCTTTGCCGGCATCCTGGGCAACTCGGCACCGTCCGCCGCCGCCGTCACCTCGCAGGCGGCATCGGCGGGAGTCCTGGCGACGCAGGTCTCGGGCGCCGCGACCTGTGACACCCTGCAGCGGTAACTCGTAGACGCGATGAAAGAGCCAACCCCTCCTCAGTCGCGACCGGGCGCGCCCGCAAAGTCGGCACCCACGGCCTCCGGCGGCGGAACATCGCCCGCCTTGATGTACAACGGCCCGAACGACGAAATCCACATTCTCGATCGGCTCGCGGTCATCTACCGCTACCGCCGCATCGTCGTCACGGTGTTCGTACTCGCGACCGCCGCGATGATGATTCAGGGATATTCGAACATCCAGGTCTATCAGGCCAGGGCGCAGATTCTGATCGAAGACGAGCGCTCGACCGCGGTGCCGGGTATCACCTCCACTGACAATACGTACTATGAGGATCCCGAGCCGTACTACAAGACCCAGTACAAAATCCTCACGGGGCGCGACCTGACGCGCCGCGTCATCAAGAAATTGCATCTCGAGAACGTGCCCGAATACAACGGAACCGCTGTCGCGCCGGCCGGCGTGCCGTTCGTGAGCAACTTGAAACAGCGTGTCGGGCAGCTCCTCAGCCGTTCGGCTGTCGGGGACCCGGCCGAGGCGCCAAAGATTGACGAGACGCCGGACGAATCCGCGCTTGTCAGTGCATTCGTCGGGAAGGTGGCCGTGAATCCGGTCACGGGCAGCCGGCTCGTGGACATCACCTTCAACTCGCTCGATCCGAAGTTCGCGGCTCTCGCCGTCAACACGCTGGTTGACGAGTATGTGGACCAGAACCTGGCCCTCAAGCTCCAGGGCACGCAGAACATGATCGACTGGCTGGAGCAGGAAGTCATCAAGCAGCAGGCGAAAGTTCAGGACAGCGAGCGTGCGCTCGCGGAGTACCGCGACAAGCAGAACGCGCTGTCGCTCGACGACAAGCAGAACATCGTGCTCTCTCGCCTCAACAAACTGAACGACGACGTCATGACGTCGCGGACGAAGAAAGCGCAAAAAGAAGTCCTCTACAACCAGATCAAAGCGATCGCGAGCGGCCAGTCCCCGGAAACCATTCCGGCAATCGGGCAATCGGCGGCGGTGCAAACGGCCAAGGGCCGCGTCATCGAGGCCCAGCGGACGCGCGAAGCCATGGCCTCAAAGTACGGAGAGAAACATCCGAACCTGGTCAAGGCCAACGGCGACCTTCAGGAGGCGCAGCGGCAGTACGAGGTCGACATCAGCCGAGCCGTTCAGCAGATCAAGAACGACTACGACACAGCCCTGCTCGAAGAGCAGACCATGACCCGGGCGCTCGACGCGGCGAAGGCCGACGCGCAGGACCTGAGCAAGAAGAGCGTGAACTACAACGTGATGGAGCGGGAAGCGAACAGTAACCGGCAGGTGTACGAGTCGCTGCTCCAGCGTGCGAATGAATTGCGCGTGTCGAGCAACAGCCGCCAGAACAACGTCCGCGTGGTCGATCACGCCGAAGTGCCAAAAGGACCCATGGCGCCGACCGGACGCCGGACCTGGCTGCTCTCATTCGGTGTCGGGCTTGTGCTGGCGATCGGCGTGGCGTACGGCCTCGACTATATGAACGACACGATCAAGACGCCCGAGGACGTGACGCGGCGCCTCAAGCTGCCCTTCCTCGGCCTCGTACCGTCAGTACGCGGAGACAAGCACCCCACGCTCGCCTCCTCGCACGTGCCTCACGATTTCGGCGAGTCGTTCCGGGCGCTGCGAACGTCGCTGATTTCGAAGTACACCGGCGAAGGCACCAAGATCGTCCTCGTCACCAGCGCGCAGCCGCTCGAAGGAAAGACGACGACGGCTGCGAACATCGCCATGGCGCTGGCCTACGGCGGTGCGCGCGTGCTGCTGGTCGACGCCGACATGCGACGGCCCGGTTTGCACCGCCCGCTCCGGCTCACGAACGAGCGCGGTCTGTCGCAGGTACTGACCGGCCAGGCGCGGGTGCGCGACGTCATTCAGCGAACGGTCGATCCGAACCTGCTGGCGATCACGGCCGGCAAGACGCCGCCCAATCCATCAGAGCTCCTCGCGTCGGAACGCATGAAAACGCTGCTGACGAACCTGTCGCACGGGCCGTTTGACTGGATCCTCATCGACACGCCGCCGGTACTCGCGGTCACCGATGCCGTCATCCTGGCGCCGGTGGTCTCAGGTGTCACGATCGTGATTGGCGCGGAAATGACCAGACGACGTCTGGCCGAGCGCGCGATCGAAACCATCATGCAGACGCGGCCGAAGTACGCGGCGGTCGTGCTGAACAAGGTCGATTTCGCACGCAACAAGTACTATTATTCGCGGTACTACGGCCACCAGTACAAGAACTACTACGCCGAAGCGGCCGTCTAATCCGTCGCTTGCTTCGCGCCTCCTGGTCCTGCTCGCCGGCTGGACGCTCTTCGTATTCGCCCATTTCTATCGTCTGACTGTCGTGCCCCTCGCGTGCGGCATCGTGCTGCTCGCGGTCCTTCGGCCCCCCGTCGTCTGGCGTCGTCCGGCTCGGCTCCTGGATCTCGCGCTGATCCTCACGCTTGCCGCCATCGCGCTTCAGCTCGTGCCGCTGTCGCCTGGTCTCCGGAGCCGGCTCGCGCCTGCGGCCGTCGCCTACGACCGCGCGATGCGCCTGGAGACGACGACCGCGACCGCACGGCCGTTGTCGATCGAACCAGGTGAGACGCTGCTCGCCTTGATTGTCGTCGCATCGATTGTGCTGCTGTTCTGGTGTCTGCGGACCATGTTCCACCGCGGCGGCGTCCGCGTCATCGTTCGCGCCGTGGCCTGGCTGGGTCTGTTTCTCAGTCCGCTTGCGATCGTGCAGCACATCATGCCGATCCCGATCGTCGATGCCGCGTGGGGCCTTACGGGTCGGGGGCTTCGCCCGTACGGTCCGTTCGTCAACCGCAACGATTTCGCCGGCTGGCTGATCATGGCGATTCCACTGACGCTCGGGTACGCGGTCGCGCGGATGCAGTCGCGACAGCATGACGATGAATCGCTCGATTCCGAGGTCGCCCTCGATAGCACATCGATCTGGCTCGCGATGGCCACGTGCCTCATGCTGGCGGGACTGCTCGGCTCGCTCTCGCGATCCGGCCTGCTCGGCGCCTTCGCCGGGCTCGTGTTCTTCGCCGGGATCGCACACCGCCGCTTCACGGCCAGACGGGCGGGCCTGGCCGTCATCGGCCTGGCGGTGTTACTGGCGGTCGCCGCGACATACGCCGATATGGGCGCGCTCGCGACGCGCCTCGAGGGCTCGTTTTCCGAAGGCGTGGCCAGTCGACTCTCCATCTGGCGCCAGACCTGGCCGGTCGTACGTGACTTCTGGCCTCTGGGCACGGGCGCCGGTACGTATCAGGCGGTGATGGTCCTCTATCAAACGATGTCGCGGTTTTTCTACGTCAGCCACGCGGACAACGAGTTTCTTCAGATCCTGACGGAAGGCGGCCTGCTGCTCGGCGTGCCGGCCGCCTCGGCGATCGTGGCGGGCGCGTGGCTCGCAGCCAGGAGGCTGCGCGAGGATCGCACGGCGATCTACTGGCTGCGCGCGGGTGCCACGGCAGGCATCGTGGCGCTCGTCACGCAGAACATGGTCGAGATGACGCTGCGCGTCCCCGCGAACGCGGTGCTGTTCGCGATTCTCGCCGCGATCGCGGTTCATGAGGGCACGCGCGACACGACGCGGCAGACCCCCTAGTCTAGACGACCGCTTCAGGCACGCCGTAGAGCTGATGCCTGCACAAACGCTCGTAGAGGGGGCTCTTTGTGAGGAGCGCGCGGTGCGTGCCGACCGCTTCGATCCGCCCGCCATTCAACACGACGATCCGGTCGGCTCGAATCACCGTCGAAAGCCGGTGAGCAATGACGAGTGCGGTCAGATTCTTGACGACCGTCTCAATCGCCTCCTGTACGGTGGCCTCGGATTCTGCATCGAGCGCACTCGTCGCCTCGTCGAGCACCAGCACGTCCGGATTGCCGTACAGGGCTCGCGCAATCGCCAGGCGCTGCCGTTGCCCCCCTGAGAGACCAATCCCGCGGTCCCCCACCATCGAGTCGTACCCGTGCGGAAGGGCGCGGATGAACGCCTCGGCGTGGGCGACGCGGGCAACCGCGGCGACAGCAGCCCGATCGAGGGGTCGACCGTACGCGATGTTTTCAGCGACCGTGGCATTGAAGATCAGCGCTTCCTGCGAGACGACACCGAAGTGCCGCCTGTAGCTCTCCTGCCTGAAGTCCCGCACCGGCTGGCCGTCCCAGCTGATCTGCCCCTGCGACGGATCGTAGAGTCGCAGGATCAGATCGGCGAGGGTCGACTTACCGGCGCCGCTCGGACCAACGAGCGCCACAATCTCACCGCGACGGATTTCGAGTGAGATGTCATGCAGCACAGGCGCGTGGCCTTCGTAGGCGAAACTGACGTGCTCCAGTCGGATGCTCTCTCGGAGCGAAGCAGCCTCGCGCAGTCCGTCGACCACTTCAGGCTTCTCATTCAACAGCGCGAAGAGCCGGTCGGCCGATCCGAGGGCCGTCTGCAGCAGCAGGACAGCCTCGGCCAGCAGTGAGGCCGGGACGAGAGCCCGTCTCGTCAGCGCAACGAACAGGACAAACCCGCTGATGCTCAGGCGACCGTCCACCAGGGCGGAGAACGCCATGAGCACCACGACGACCAGCCCGGCGGCATCGGCAATGTCGCGCAGAGGTGGCTCGAGGTACCTGTATAGGCCCTCCCACCGCATCACGCGCCCGAGATGTCGCGCGCGATCGACAAATCGCGCGAGCTCGAATCGCTCGGCGCCGAACGATTTGACGATCCGGATGCTGAGCACCGTCTCATGGATGCGGCTGGCCAGTTCGCCGACAAGATTCAATTGATCCACGACCAGCCTGCGGATCCGATCGCGGAGAACGCGCGTAATCGCCAGGTGGATGAGGAAGGCGACCAGGACGCCGGCCGTAAGGCTGGCACTGGTCCGAATGAGAAGCATCGCGGACAGGGCGAGCTGGACTCCAGCCTGGATGAACCCTCGGATGACCGGCTCCACGGTCTGGGCCGTCTTCAGGGCATCGTTGTTCAGTCGCGTCCCGAGATCGCCCGTGCGCTCGCGCACGAAGTACGACATGGCCAGGCCGAGCACGTGCCGGTAGCCCGTTTCCTGCAGGTCGCGGAACAGGTGGGTCCTCACGTGCGACACGAGCAGGAGATTGAGGAAGCCAACCAGACTGGTCATGGCCACCAGCCCGATGTAGACCAGCGCGGCCGTGACGACCACCCGCCAGGGCGCTTGTCCCTGCCCCGTCCAGGCCAGCAACGTGGCCCCCACGTTGTTGAGCGTGATCTCTCGCCACGACCCGGCGGCCCGCGGCGCTGCGCCTGTTGCCGCGTCGACGATGGGCGCGAGCACCAGCGGCTGCAGCGTGTTCAGCGCGGCAACAAGGACGCCCAGGCAAGAGGCGACAACAATCGAGCCCGAAGTAGGGCCGCACGAAGCGGCCCAGGATCACGCGAAGGCTCCGGAGGTCGCTCCGCCGGATCATGATGTCCCGGAGCCGGCATGTGGAGACATTCCCGGTATCGTACCATTGCGCTGAGGGCCGCCGAGGCCACCGACTCGCACGTTTATGCGTGACGACGCTTGATGGCGAGGACCGAAAGGCATCCGAACAGAGCCACCATGAGAACCCGGTCCACATGTGACGGGAATGCCCACGCCTGCACGGCTTGACCGGGTAACCGCGACGCGAAGCGGCTCCACATGCCGGGCACATCCACCATCAGCGCGAACTGCATCGCCCAGAACACTGTGCGCCTGAACGTTCGCGTCGCAGGATCGTTTGCGAAGATGAGCAGCGTGGCGACCGGCATGAGCAGGATGAAGCCGTACGTGAGGTGGTAGAACGTGAGAAGGGACCAGACGCCGACGAGCGGCGGCGCGCTGATCATGAGGACGTCTCGCTGCCTGCCTTCGGCAAATCCCAGGAGGCAGATGAATATCAACAAGCCAACCACGATCGTGACGGAGGTGGCATCCACGACGTTGGGATCAGGGATCGCCAGCGCAAGCAAGGGGCGAAGTTGCGCGAGCCCAGCCATCACGATCTTCATCCGCCATGTAGAACGTGCGAAGGATTGCGCCGTAGCTCCGCGCGACCGCGAGGGGATCGGCGTTGACTCTGACAGCAGAAGAGAAGGAGCCCCGCGATGACCACTGCCACACCGGTGGCCACGACACGCACTCGTCGCGTGAAGACGGCCCAGAGAACGAACGGCGCCGCCATTTGGGGCTTCATCAGCGCAAGACCCAGGCAGAGGCCGCTCCAGACGGGACGGCGATCAGCGAGTTTCATCGAGAGCAGACCGAACACGAGCGTGACAAGACTGAACTGCAGCAGCGTCCTGAAGCCGCCCCAACAGAGGAACATCAGGATCGGCAGAGCGACGGTGGGCCACGTGGATCGCGGTCGGACGATGCGGACTGCGAGGACTGGCGCCAGGAGCGCGAGGCCGAGATTGAGGATCCCCCAGGCACGAACAGCCCATGTGTGCGGCAAGATGCCCAGTGGCGAAAGAGCCACGATGGCGTGCGGTGGATAGTTGGGCATCTCGTCGGTCGCGTAAAGATTCATCCCCGCGACAAGCCACTGCCCTCCCCATCGGGCTATCGTGCGCGAGATCGGCTTGCCGTTCAGTCCAGGAGGTGATGACGAGACCGGCCGACAGATTCAGGACGGCCATCAAGGCCCAGGCGACAAGCAGGGATTGTCGAGGTGTGGCGGGCAATATGTCGGACCATGGTGTCGCCCCGAACGTTGGTCCTGGGCCGCGCCCGGACGGCCCCGCGTCACGCATGGTTGTCGAGTGCATCCCCGACGATCGGGATCTTGGCGCGCAGTATACTCGCTGGATGAACGCGGTTCGCATCGGCGCACGCCATGTCGGGCCGGGACACCCGATCTTCATCGTCGCCGAAATCGGCATCAACCATAACGGTGACGTCGATCTGGCGAAGAGAACTTGTCGAGGCGGCGGTCCGGGCGGGGTGTGACGCCGTCAAATTCCAAAAGCGCACGATCGAGCTGGTCTACACGCCCGAGGAACTGGCGCGACCGCGCGAGAGCCCGTTCGGGCCGACCAACGGAGATCTGAAGCGCGGGCTCGAACTGGGTTATGACGAGTACGTGACCATCGATCGCCACTGCCGGCGACTGGGAATCCCGTGGTTCGCCTCGTGCTGGAATCAACGGGCCGTGGACTTCATCGAAGCCTTCGATCCGCCGTGCTACAAGATCGCGTCGGCGTGTCTCACTGATGACGACCTGCTTCGCTCACACCAGAGCGAAGCGGCGGCCGATTCTTCTCTCGACCGGCATGAGCTCGCGGGAGCAGATCGACCATGCGGTGGACGTGCTCGGTGACGAGGCGCTGGTGCTGTTGCATTGCACGAGCGCCTATCCGGCCGGTGTCGAGGATCTCAACCTCCGAGTCATTCCGTGGCTCGCTGGGCACTACGACGTACCGGTGGGCTACTCGGGTCACGAGGTCGGTCTCTCCACCACGCTGGCCGCGGTGGCGCTGGGGGCGTGCCTGGTCGAGCGGCATCTCACGCTGGACCGCGCGATGTGGGGAAGCGACCAGGCCGCCTCTGTGGAACCTCAAGGCTTTGCAAGACTGGTGAGGGACATCAGGGCGATCACGCACGCGCTGGGCGACGGCGTCAAGCGAGTGCACGAGAGCGAGTTTTCCGCTCGTGACAAGCTGCGACGAACGCGGCCTGCAGAGTCTGACAGACTTACGCCGCCGGCAGCAGGATCTCACGTCCGTCCAGAATCCCCGAACACACCACATCGACCGATTGATTCCGTCCAGGAAGAAGCTCGGACAGCTGGGTGATTGTCAGTCTGTACGGCGGCTCCAGAGGGCTTGTCGTCCATCCCATACCGATGTGGTACCGAAGGAAGAACAAATGGAAGTAGCGCTTCGCTGTTTCCGAACGCCTCGCAGGGGACGATGTGTGAAGCTCTCCCCTCGCCCACTGCTCGGAATACTTCGACGTACTCGGAGCGGGAAAGGATATCGATCGTGAAGCCTTTGCCCCGGTAATGGGGAGCGCCGCACACCATCACCGGCTTCTGGTAAATCGCGGCCTCTATTCCCGTCGTGCTGCAGTAGGCCAGCACGAGATCGGCGATCGTCGCAAAGGCTTCGAACGGAGATGGCCTTCTCGGGGCCAATCACCGTGACATTTGGCGGCAGGTCCGGCCACGCCTCCCTGATTCGATCGAGCGCGCGCTCCCGGGTCAACAGGGTGCTCTCGGCCGGATGGGCGCGAATCACGAACTGCACGTCTGGAAGATCGACCGCCAGCCGCAGCGTCTCGAAAATCCAATCGAACATCCCGTCAAAACCGACGTCTCGTCCCGCGGTCGCCAGGTCCCACGTCACGCCCGTGAACAAGACGACCACTCGCCTGCCGGGAAGCAACCCCAGCGTCCTGCCTCAGGCGGCTCAGGTCCAGCGGTGTCTGCTGCTCTGCTGGTGCATATGTTCTTCGCCGGCAGGCTCCGCAGGTAGGCGTTCACGTCCTCGACCTGCTGCGCTGACAACGGCACCTCTCTGGCTCGTTCCCAGATGTCGGCCAGATTCGGAAACATGCACTCGGCGTTCAGCGAATAAATGTGGCTGTCCCAACCGCCCTTCCCGATTTCACGGCACACTACGCGAATTCCTCTGGCGCGAGCGAGCTCGAATGCAATGCGCCACATGAAGTGGGCGCCGCTCTCAGCGATGAGAATGTCCGGTTGCACTTCGTCCAGCCACCTCTGGACCGCCTGGACCACCACGATGGCCGCCTTGAGGAACAGACGCCGCGCGGCGATCGCGTCAGGCTCGTTGCCGCGCGCATCACGGCGCAGAAAATGACAGGTCGACACGTAGGTCCACCGCCCGAGCGGCCAAGGACCATGCACGTAGTTGTCGACATCCTTGTCCGGCAGGCCATCCACGATGGTCCTCGCTTCGTCCAACGCGTTGTCGCCGATGAACGCGCTGATGCCGCGCCAGGGGATACGGCAGGCGTCAAGAAGGGTGCGCTTCGCCGGCAGGCAGCCAGGGCACTGACCTGGCTGACGCAGCAGACTGGTCCGTTCGTCACACGCGGACAACGCCGGCAGATCGCACATCAGCAGCTCAGGCGAAGCGCCTCTCAGCGCCAGCGCGTGAGCCAGCAACACCTCGAGCACGAGATGCCAGTTGCCGCTGCCGAAGGTGGCGATGCCGATTCTCGGTCCGCCCGGCGCGCTGCGCGTCGGATAGGCCGGTGACGCCGTGTCCATGAGCGCCGCAAACTCTCGTTCCAGTCGATGCTCGGCCCATTCGCGGGCGAGACGGAGGCGAAGTCGGCCGGGCCAGTCGGTCACGCCTGGCTTACCAGCGACGGCAGGTTGAGGAAATCCTCGCTTGCTGAATTCGCGACCCAGTCTGCAAAAGCCCTGAGGTCCGGGGCGTTCAGCAAATCCTCCCGGCTCCTGGCATGAAGCTGCACTTTCATCGTCGCTTCCGCGTCGCGCTCGTACTCGATGGTCATGACGTTCAAGCCGGAGCGGGCGCAGAATGAACGCCCCGTAGGCGAATCGCTCCGCCAGTTCACGCTGCGCCGCCGAGGGCGGCGGAATGTTCTGGATGCACGCCAGTCGGGCGAGGTACTCCTGCCGAGTCTCCGAGTCCACGGTAAACCCTCTCTGATCGTACCGTCCCGTTCCCGCTGTCAGCACCGCAATCCCAAAAGTCGCGGCTTCGATGCCAATCGTCCCCCGGACAGTGACGCAGTAATCCATCAGATCGAACAGCGAGAACGTGTTCACGTCGCTCGAGGCCGGGATCACGACCACGTGCGGCGGAAGCTGACCAATGTGCTCGCGGATCGAAACCTCTTCGGCCGGCTCACTGGTGCAGCGCTCCCACGCGTTCTTGACCACATGCGCCGGATGAATCTTGATCACCCAGTTGACCTGACTGTTCGCACAGGCCGCGCGAACCGTCTCGATGAGCCAGTCCTCATAGTCCTTGAACAGGTCACGGCCCCAGAACAGCGTCGCATCCCAGACGATGTGCGGGAACACGACGGCTGTCTTCTTGCGCGGGTCCAACCCCAGCCGCTCGCGCATGTGCGCCGCGTCGACGATGTGTTTGTCGAACTGCGTGCCTCCCCGGCAGTACCAGTCGCCGATGGCGTAGTTGTGAGTGATTTCCCGCCTCAGTTCCTCTCGCCGGGCGGCAGTCCACTCCATTTTCCGGACCAAGCGCCAGGACTCCTCGGAAAGCGACGCATGATGCTCGTCGGCGTTATCACGGCTGTAGCGCTTCAGCATCAGTGTGTTGCTGCGGTGAGCTTCGAACCAGGTGATGACGCTGACGCCGCCTGCCACGCACAAGTCCATCAACTCGCTCTGCCCCGTGTACCTGTTGCCCAGAAACAGCGCGAGACGCGGCTGCACCTCCTCGAGAAGTCGCCGGGCAGCGCGCGCGCGCATCATTCCAAGCGCGAGATGCTCGGCCAGAACTTGACGCGTGTTCGGATTGGCGAGGTCGAGATGGCCAACCCGAAGGAACCGAAATGCCGACGACGCGGCAAATCGACCGACGCGAGTTCCTACGTGATCAAAGGTGAGGAGGTCCTCGAGCGATTCGAAGCGCCCCACGGCCCGATCGGCTCCGTCGCGATCGAGCCGATCGGTGAAGTCCTCCCAGTAGAGGAACTCCGTCACGCCTGCGAGCTTGTAGAACTTGGCGAAGCTGCGGTCGGTGAGCACGACGGGGTCGTACCCCGCCATCTCCAACCCCTTGATCAGGCCGAGCTCGATTTTTGCGCCGTTGATCGTTTCCTTCCCGACAATCAGCGCTTTCGGCAGACGACCGCCGCCATTCAGACGGGCCCGCAGAGCCTGACCGTGTTCCCTCTTCCAGCGCCGGCACTCCCGCCACAGGGCGAATTCCCGCCGGCGAAAGACCGGATCGAAGGGGATCCGAATGAAGGACCGGTACCACCACGCCGCCGCGCGGATCGGGCTCAGCTTCAGGACGGCTTCACCAGATGGGGCGCAGTGGACAAAGCCATCGTGCGCGGGATTTTATCATGCGCGTACTCGGCGTCTCGCGACCAGCGCGACGGTACAATGGCGGTGAACGATGCGTGAGATCGGGATCAGGCAAGGCCGCCTCTCGCCCGCTGTCGCCGGAGCAGACCCAACACTTTCCGTGGCGCTCATGGAAAGACGAGTTCGCCCGCGCGCGAACGTTGGGCTTCGAAACCATCGAGTGGCTGTTTGGCGCCCATGACTACGAGCACAACCCCCTGTGGATCGATGCAGGACCGGATGAGATTCTCGGACAGATCGCCGACACCGGGACCGAGGTCCGTACCCTCTGTGCCGACTATTTCATCGTTCATCCGTTTTTCCGGGTGTCCGAGGACGCGCGGCGGCAGAGTGTGAACGTCCTCAATCGCCTGATTGTGGCAAGCGCCCGTGTGGGCGTCCGCATCCTCGTCGTGCCGGCGCTCGAGGCGAGCGAAATTCGAACGGCCGCAGAAATGGCACAACTGCTCGACAGCCTGAACGAGCCGCTCGCGCTGGCCGCAGCGCATGGTGTCCGCCTGGGACTCGAAACGGAGCTGCCCGGGCCCGAGTATCGAGCGCTCGTCGAGCAGAGCCGTCATCCCGCTCTTGGTGTCTGCTACGACACCGGCAATGCCGCAGCGAGAGGATACGATGTCGCCGCCGATGTTCGGCTGCTCGGACCGTATCTGTGTGAAGTTCACATCAAAGATCGAAAGCGGAACGGCCCCTCCGTTCAGCTGGGTCATGGCGACGCGGACTTTGGGACATTCTTCAGAGTCGCCTCTGAAATCGGATACCAGGGCCCGTTGATCCTTGAAACACCTGTGGGCGACGAACCTGTCAATATGGCCGCGGCGCATCTCGCATTTCTGAGACGGCACTCGACACCAGCGGAGGTCGGGTGTTATGGCGACAACCGGGCCCTGAGCGAAGTCGACGGATGAGAGTCCTGGTGGCGGGTCTGGGGAGCGTGGGACAGCGTCACGTCAGAAACCTCAGAAGTCTCCTCGGGTCGGAAGTGGAGATCATCGCCTATCGGGTCCGCGGGCTGACACATGTGCTCACCGAGGGACTGGAGATCGAAACTGGAAGGAGCGTTGAAGAGAAGTACGACCTTCGCGCCTTCGGACAACTGGATCAAGCGCTGGC
Source organism: uncultured Acidobacteriota bacterium (assembly GCA_963789965.1). Taxonomy (GTDB): domain Bacteria; phylum Acidobacteriota; class Vicinamibacteria; order Vicinamibacterales; family CAVVIG01; genus DATLLJ01. The sequence continues at coordinate 761,848 of CAWBMO010000006.1, read as the reverse complement.
GCTGCAGCCACGAGCCGCTCTTGTGTGCAACCCGAGCGCTCATCACCTGGCGGTTGCGATTCCGGCCGCGCAGGCGGGCTGTCATCTGCTGGTCGAGAAGCCTCTCTCCGACAGGTATGACGGCGTCGACGATTTGATCGAGCGCGTCGACGAAAAAAAACTTGTCGGCCTTGTGGGCTATCAGATGCGCTTCCATCCAGCGCTTCAGCGTGCCCGGTCGCTGCTCGAGCAACGGGCGATCGGACAGGTGCTGGCCGTGCACGTCGAAGTCGGAGAGTACCTTCCGTCGGCACATCCTTATGAAGACTACCGCGGCGGGTATGCGGCACGGTCCGACCTCGGAGGCGGTGTCGTCCTTTCGCAGAGCCACGAGCTCGATTACATCTACTGGTTGTTCGGGTTTCCGCGGAGGATTTTTGCGCTGGGCGGCCATCTGAGCCGCCTGGACATCGACGTCGAGGACACGGCGAGCATCCTGATGGAGTGCGTCGTCGATGGCCACCCGGTGCCTGTTCATGTGTCTCAGGACTTCGTGCAGCGTCCGCCGAGCCGGACGTGTCAGATCGTCGGCGATGACGGGAAGATCCGCATCGACTTTCGGGCGCTCACCATCGAGGTCTTTGACGGCCGGGGCGAGCTCGCCGATTGCCGCACGTTCGACGGCTTCGAGCGGAATCAGATGTTCGTGAACGAGTTGATGCACTTTCTGGCGTGTGTCCGCGGGGAAGACACGCCGGGCGTGACCCTGCGCGACGGTGCACAAAGCCTGCGGATGGCGCTGGCCATCCGGCAATCGATCGAGACAGGCCAGGTCGTCGAACTGACATGACCAGGACAGACGGTCGACCTGAGATCGTGGCGCTGATTCCGGCGCGAGGTGGTTCGAAGAGCATCCCGCGCAAGAACCTGCTGAGGATCGCCGGCAAGCCGCTTGATCGCGTACTCGATCGAACACGCGCTCGGATCGCGCTATGTGACGCGAACGATTGTCTCGACCGACGACGAAGAGATCGCCCGCGTGGCGCGGGATTTCGGCGCCGAGGTGCCGTTCGTGCGACCCTCGGAGCTCGCACAGGATCTCTCTCCGGACATCGACGTATTCCGGCACGCGCTCACATGGCTTCGCGACCGGCAGGGTTATTTCTGCGAGTTGGTGGTCCATCTGCGCCCGACCGGCCCCGTCAGGCGCGTGGAGGTGATCGACCGCGCCATCGAGGTCATGCTCGACCGGCCCGAGGCGGATTCGCTGCGCTCGGTGAGTTCGCCGACCGAAACCCCTTACAAGATGTGGAGGATCGTCGACAACTATCTCGAACCTCTTCTGGAGATCCCCGGCACGCGCGAGCCGTATTGTGCCCCGCGCCAGAGCCTGCCCGACGTCTATTGGCAGAACGGCTATGTCGACATCGTGCGGCCCCGGGTCATCCTCGACGACGCGCTGATGTGCGGGCGCACCATCGTGCCGTTCGTGATCGACGAGCCGATCTTCGAAATCGACTACCCGGACAGCGTTCCCCAGAGTCGAGGCGGCGCTCACGAACCTTCAGCAGGGAACGTGGCCGAGCGCGGATAGCGCGAGCAAGCGGCACCCGGTATGAGCGAATCTCTTCGACCTGACCGGTCAGGTCGCCATCATCACCGGCGGCGCCGGGATGCTGGGCATGCAGCACGCGGCCGCGATTGCGGGGGCGGGCGGTCACGCCGTGATCGTCGACCTCTCGCTCGAGGCCGTCACCCGTTCGGCCCGTGAGATTACGAGCACGTACCAGGTGGAAGCCCTTGGCGTGCAGGCGGACGTCACGGCAAAGGCCCAGGTCGAAGCCATGGTCGCTTCCGTCGTGCAGAAATTCGGTCGGGTCGACATTCTCATCAACAACGCCGCGCTGACGGTCAAAGGCGGCGGCGAACAAGCGGAAAACTATTTCGCTCCGTTCGAAGACTACCCTCTCGAGCTGTGGGAAAAGGCGTTGCAAGTGAACCTGACCGGCGTGTTCCTTTGCTGTCAGGCGGTCGGAAAGGTCATGGTCGCGCAACGGTCAGGCGTCGTCCTGAACGTCGCGTCCGATGTCGGCACGATCAGTCCGGATCACCGGATCTACGAGGGCGCGTCACACCCTTCCACGGGCAAGGCCTTCAACACGCCCGTGGCGTATGCCACGACGAAGGCCGCTCTGATCAACCTGACGCGGTACCTGGCGACGTATTGGGCGCCGCAGGGCATCCGTGTCAATTGCCTCTCGCCAGGCAGTGTCTACGCCGGCCACGACCCGCAGTTTGTCAAGAATCTCATCGAACGCATTCCGCTCGGCAGAATGGCTCGTGCGGACGAATATCAAGGAGCCGTGCTCTTCCTGGTGTCGGCGGCCTCCTCGTACATGACTGGCGCCAACCTGATCGTTGACGGTGGCAGGACGGCATGGTGAAACGGGAAATTCAGAATTGAGAATTCAGAAGTCAGAATTCCCCGCCGGATAGTGCCCCGTCGAGGGGTTCCACCGAGCTGGAGTGACGCTTGGGATCCACGGATCCCGGTATTCTGGCCGCGCCACCTGCCAGTTCATGGGCTTCACGGCACGCACGCTGATGAGCAAGGGATGACCCTCGTCGACATAATCGAGCTCTTCACGAGACAATTCCTCCGACGGCATGTTCATCTGATACGCCACCCGCGTGAAGAGGTTGCCGTCGATTCGCGCCTGGAACTCACCGCTCTTGAAGCCAACGCGTCTGAACAGGTTCTCCACCTGGATCGGCGTGAACCACCAGTACACGAAGAGCGGCCTCCCGGTTCCCATGTCGAGCCCCCGGGCGAAGTAATAGTCTACGCAGGGAAAGTTCACCAGCAGCACGCCTCCCGGTTTCAAAACACGGATGCTGTGATAGAGCGCGGCCTCGACGTCGTAGATGAGGTGCATGGTGAACGGATTGATGAAACAGTCGTATGTGTCGCCAGGCAAGCTGTCGGCGCGGCTGAGATCGGCGACCACGGTGATCGCCTCGCTGTGCCGCGTGACATCGAGAGCGTCTGCCTGGCTCACAGCCTGCCCACCGTGGCGGCGAATGGCCACCGTGGACCCGATCTCCAGGCAGCGGCCTCGAATGTCGGAACGGTTTGCCTCCAGAAAGCGTTCCCAGTAGTAGCGGACAACGGGCCGGCCGCGCTGGCGGCCGTTCGCCAGCGGGCGCAATCGGCGCAACTGGTGACCGCGCAGGCGCCGAACGATCGGGATGCCCAGCATCGCAGACCAGCGTGAACTTGCCAGCTGGCGCGCCCGGTTGAGTCCCCGGCGGAACGTCTCGCGAGTCCACATCAGACGCGACACAGCGAAAACGAACTGTACTACGGAGCACGGCGCATCCCGCGCCAGTTGCCCTTTGACGTCGAACCAGTACGGCGCTGGTACTTGCCGCAGTACACTGATTGAACTTCTTGTTGAACTTCTTGCTGAACAAACCGATGGGGCTCGTGCTCCTCTACCACCGCATCGCGGGGCTGGACTCCGACCCCCAGCGGCTCGCCGTGACGCCGGAACACTTCGCACGGCACCTGGAGATCTTGAGGTTGCGCTGCCACCCCATGCCGCTGCGGGAATTGATCAAAGGCGCCCGGGACGGAACGCTGCCGGATCGCGCCGTCGCGGTCACCTTGGACGATGGGTATGCGGACAATCTCGAGAACGGCAGACCATTGCTGGAGCGCTCCGAAGTGCCCGCGACGGTCTTCGTGACCACGTCATACCTCGACGGCGGGCGCGAGTTCTGGTGGGACGATCTCGAACGGCTGCTCCTGTTGCCGGGCGAACTGCCCAGGATATTGCGGTTGCGCGTCAGAGGCTCCGTGCACCATTGGGACTTGGCGAGCGCGAGCACGTACGACGATCGAGGACTGTAAGCGTCACGTGGATTGGAACGTCGAAAACCCCAAGGACCCAACCCCGCGCCATCACGTTTATCGATGTCTCTGCGGGATGCTGCGCACGGTGTCGAGCGAGGAACGCAACGCCACACTTCGTGAGCTGTGCGACGCTGCAGGGGTAACGGCATGCGCCCGGATCACCCACAGAGTCCTCGCGCCAGACGAGGTTGTCCATCTGACGGAGGGCGGCACGATCGACGTTGGCGCTCATACAGCCACGCATTCCGCGCTTTCAGCGCTGCCACTCACCCTGCAACGGTCCGAGATCGCCGGTAGCAAGGCGCGACTGCAGGAGATCGCGGGGCGTGAAGTGGCCGGTTTTGCGTATCCGTTCGGGGGCCGCTCCGACTACACGGCAGCGACGGTCGCCCTGGTCCGCGAGGCTGGATTCACCTCGGCCTGTTCCACCCATCGCGGTCTCGTCGGGCCGCGGAGTGACCAATTCCGGTTGCCGCGCATGCTGGTCAGAAACTGGGACCCCGAGACGTTTGCCGGTCAAATGCGCGAGTGGCTCGGCGATGAGGAGGTTTCATGTTCGTGAACAGGCGGATGGTGACCATCGTCGGCACGATCCTGCTCGGCGTGGCCTGGCTGCTGGCTTTCGTGACGGCCGGTGCCACTGGTCTGGAATTCCTCTTGAAGATCCGATCCCGCTGGCAGGAGCAGGCCCAGACGACTCTTACCCCCAGGTTCACCAGGCTCGACCAAGGATACGAGCCCTTCGGAATTCAGCACCTGCATCCCGCAGTATCTCTTCTTTTTCCCGCTCGACCCCGGCGAGAGAGTGGCCATTTCCAATGAGACGTGCAGTATCGATGCCGATGGCTTCCGCGGCCCCGGACCCGCCCACGCGGGTGGCCGGCGACTGGCATTCCTGCTGGGTGGATCCGCGGCGTTTGGGTGCTATGCCAGTTCGGACGCCACGACGATCACCAGCTATCTGAATCGGCTGCAGGATCAGTACTTCTTCGTGAGCGCCGGTGTGCCATCCTGGAATTCCACGCAGGAGATGTTCCGCCTCGCGTTCCAGATTCTCGAGTATCACCCGGCTCTCGTCATGACATACGACGGCGCGAACGACGCCGCGATACTGGAGGAGTACAACGAGGCCGGTGGCGCCTATCCCGCCGGAACTCCCGAGTATTTCGATGCTCTTTCCGCTCTTGTTCGAGGCAGAGATCTAGGCGACGCTCGCCAGGCGACGGCCGCGAGCTCCTGACGGATCTGTTCCCGGAGTTGGCGGTTCGCATCAATGCTCGATTGGATCGGACGCACCTCGGTCGATGGTGCGCGGCAAACTTGCCGCGGCTCCCCGACAGCACGGTTACAAGCCGGCGCCGCCAGGTATCTGTCCAACCTTGCTCGCATGCGCGACTTGACAACGGCAGGCAGGCGCCCGGTTCATCGCCGTCTTCCAGCCGGTTGTCCAGCTGCATCAGCATTTCGGGTCGAAGCGTCCGTTCGAGGACGACGGAGTGACTGCTCGATTTCACGAGGCCGTCATGGCGAGATACACGCACGACTTCGAGTTTCACGACTTGGGGAGTGTCTTCGACCAGGTACTACGCGACCGTACCTGTCATGGATCGGCGATATCACTGACGAGACGGTGTTTGTCGACGAGGTGCACCTCTACGATCCGGGCAACGAGATAGTGGCTCGGCACCTGAGTCGGACTGCTGAAATAAGCCTGGCGAAGGAAACGGCTTGGTGCCTGAAGAGCCTGGAGTGAATGTCAGGCCGTTGCGCGTCCTGCAGGTTGGGACCGTCGAAACGGGAGGCGGCGCCGCATCGGTCGCCGGCAATCTCATGCGAGGCTACCGGGCGCGCGGCTGTCGAGGCGTGGATGGCGGTGGGACGAAAGACGAGCGGCGATCCCGCTGTCTTCATGCTGCCCGGATGATCAGCCGCGCCGTCTACCGCATGACCGGCTATGTGGCCCTTCAAAGGCGGCTCCGGGGAATGGCGGGGCGGTCTTCTGGCAGCGGATGGGGATGGCTCAGCAGGTCGCTTCGGCTGGCCACGCATCCGCGCGCGTTCGTGGAACGGGCCGGCGGAAAAGAGGACTTCGAGTTTCCCGCGACTTACAGCCTCCTCGATCTCACGCCGGCGCGACCGGACATTGTTCACTGTCACAACCTGCACGGCGGCTACTTCGACCTGCGGGCGTTGCGAGTGGCTCAGCCGCCGCGTGCCGACCGTCCTGACGCTCCACGATGCCTGGCTGCTCAGCGGACATTGCGCGCACTCGTTCGACTGCGAGCGATGGATGACGGGGTGTGGGGAGTGCCCGGATCTCACGATCTACCCCGCGCTATCGCGCGACGCCACGGCGGCCAACTGGATCCGCAAGCGTGACATCTATGTGAACAGCCGGCTGTACGTGACGACGCCGTCGATGTGGCTGATGGGGAAAGTCGAGCAGTCGATGCTCGCGCCCGCTGTCAAGCAGGCCCAGGTGATTCCAAACGGAGTGGACCTGTCGGTGTTCCGGCCTGCTGACAAACGGTCCATACGGGCCAGGTTGGGGATCGCGCCAGACGATGCCGTCGTGCTTGCTGACAGCCGGGCATCGAACCAACCCGTGGAGAGATCAGCGGACGTTGCGAGCCGCGATCCAGGCGAGCGCCGCGCGCCTGTCCGGACAGAGAGTGCTCGTCGTCGCGGTCGGCGACGAAGCCGCGGCGCTTGGACTCGCCGGAGTATCCGTGCGATTCGTCACCGATCTGGATCCGAAGGCGATGGCTCAGCACTATCAGGCGGCGGACGTTTATGTGCACGCGGCTCGGGCCGACACGTTTCCAGTCTCGATTCTTGAAGCGCTGGCGTGCGGCACGCCCGTCGTGGCAACAGCGGTCGGCGGGATTCCTGAGCAAATCAGGCCGGCGCAGGCAGGCGACGTCCGCTCAAACCGAACGGCGGGGCTCGAACACGCGACCGGCATGCTCGTGCCGGCCGGAGACGCAGACGCGATGGCCGACGCCGTGGTCGCGTTGCTCGGCCACGATGTGCCACGACACGTGCTCGGTGAAAATGCGGTGAGGGATGTTCGCGACGCGCTTCGATCTGAACCGGCAAGTCGAGTCCTATCTCGCGTGGTATCGGACTATCATTGAAAACTGGAACGGGTATGCGAAGTCCGACAGTGAAACGACTCCCACCTGCGCTGCCGGGCAGAGGCGGATGGCCGTGGATTGAGGAACCACCGTCGTCGTCCGAAGCGCTGCCTGGCCTTTCCTGGCCACTCATCAGCATCGTCATGCCGTCGCTCAACCAGGGAGCATTCGTCGAAGAAGCCATTCGCTCCGTGCTGCTTCAGGACTATCCCGCCGTCGAGCTCATTGTCGCCGACGGCGGATCGACCGATGGCACGGTCGAAACGATCGGGCGGTACAGAGGATACCTGGCTCGTTCGATTTGCGAGCGCGATGCAGGGCCGGCGAACGCCTTGAACAAGGGCTTCAGGCTTGCCACCGGCGAGATTCTTGGATTCCTCAACGCCGACGACTTCCTGCTTCCGGGAAGCCTTGCGAAAGTGGTCCAGGAGTTCCGCACGCACGCCTGGGCCGATGTCGTTTCCGGCCACGGGTACCTGGCGAACGCCTCGGGTCACGTGGGAGCGCCCTTCATCAGCGATCGGTGGAATCTCACGAAATTTGCGTACGACGCGTGCGTTCTAGTGCAAGCCGCTACGTTCTTTCGCAGGAGCCGGTTTCAACAGGTCGAGGGTTTCAACGAAGGCAATCAGACAGCGTGGGACATGGAGCTGTGGGCGGACCTGGCCCTTGCCGGTGCCCGATTTCATGCCTTCGACGAGTTTCTGGCGGTCTATCGGCTGCACACCGCGTCAATCACCGGGTGCCTTCACTTGAGGAAGCAGCGGCGCCAGGACGCTCGCGCCGTCCGCCAGAAAGTGAAGGGCCGACTCGAGACGCCGCGCGACCGCGTGTATTCGATCCTCCAGCGACTCCGCAAATTCTCCGGGCACCCGCTCAGAACGCTGAATCAGAGATTGTTCTTCTACTCGACGTTGAATCGATGGTCGGTGTGACCGCCGATCGTGTGAGATGGGCCGGACATTCTCAGAATCTTGCGCGAGGCGTGACGTCGCGGGGATCTCGGTTGACATCGAGGTGTTGAAACGACCCGGTCCAGCGATCGCTGATGTACGGGTCGGCTCGAAATGCGGCGGGACGAACCTGGAGCACGAGCACGTCACGATGAGCGTCGCGCGCCAGGGTCCCGCGGTGAATGACGTTGTCGTCGAAGAGAATCATCGTGCCTGCGGGCCCGGTCACCGTGTGGCTCTCGTAACCACGACTCAGCCATCGCTGGACTTGCCGATCCTCGACTCGGCTACGTTGGTAGAACGGCGCAACGGGCGAGCCGCAAAGCGCCTTTGACGACCCCGCTCGACGAAGATACTCGAACGGCGCCGTGCCCCCGGTCACATCGGTCAGGTAGATCATCACCTTCAGCACTTCGCGCGGATGGTTGTCGTAGTGCCACAACCATGACGCGCGGGGCGCCTGTCGGCTCACCGGACTGCGATAGACGTAGACCTTGTCGACGATCGCGTAGGATCCGAAGACTTTCCGCTCCAGCTCCTTCATGATCGGCACGCATAGTTCTTTGACGCCATCGATGTCGAAGGGCTTCAGGCACTGGATGGCGATGACCTCGCCGGCCCTGACCGCCACCACGTCCTCGGTGCGTTGGGGCACTGGGCCTTCAGGCCGGTCCGGAAAGAACCGACAATCTGCCGACTGCTCGAAGCGTGTTTTCACGGCCCCGGACACGCGCGCCACGAGGGCAGGATAGTCGTCAGGCAGCGTGAACAGGTTCTCGGGTGCGCCCGGCAGAACACGCCTGACACCGACGTCGCGCACGGAACCAACCACCAGCTCTGAACGATTGCCTTCACGTGCGAAGATGCGCCGAGCCTGGCGATGGTGCGCCGTGTAACTGCGCAGGATATTCTTGCCCTGCACATAGTGCAGCTTGTCCGTGCTTTGTCGCCAGGCGCGACCGAGCGGCTTCCTGATCGGCTGCGGAAGCGCACATCGCACGCGCGAGATGAGCGCGCTGCCGCTCGCCAGGCCGCGGCTCGCCGATTCGCAACACCTGCCCAGCACTTGCCATCCACACATCTGTGACGCGGCCATGTACATGCGAATCCAGGCTCGCCGTTGCGCCGCGTCCATCGCCAACTCCGCGCACCGTTTCGCCTCGTCCTCAAAACCGGCGGCCGCGCATTCTCTTGCGACACGGAAGAGCTTCTTCGAGAACCTGTCAATGTCCACGTCTCCAACTTCGCTCTTCCTCGCATAGCCAAACAGCAGTTCGTGAACCCGAGCGTAGTCCTTGAGCTTTGACTCTGGAACCCCGCGTGTAGGCCGACCCTCCTGCCCGCGCACGTTGCGCACGTCAGCGAGGAATTCCCGGCAATGATGAAGCTTGACCCCGAGCGCTGCCGCACGACACTCGTAATCCCAGTCTTCGAAAATCGAGAAATTGCGAAAGAGCCCGACCGCGTCAATCACGCTCCTTCTGTACAGGGGCGTGGGCGTCGGCCACAATCTTCCGGCGAGAATATGCGGGAACATCAAGCGAAACGCGTGCGCGGTTCTCCTGACTGCGATATCCCTCCGTTCGCCTCCAAGGAGGTACGAGCGCGTGTAACAGTAGGAAATACCCGCAGCCGTATCAGTACGCAGGCCCGCAACCTGACGGGAGAACTTGTCGGGGATCAGCAGATCGTCCGAGTCGAGAAACTGGATGAACTCGCCTCTTGCCGCATGAAGGCCCGCGTTTCGTGCCAGCCCCACTCCTGTATTCTGCTGTCGTATGTACGTCACTTCATCGGGATGGGTCGTCGACAATCCCATCCCGATCTGTGACGTATCGTCCGTAGACCCATCGTCCACGATGATGATCTCGATCGGGCGATAGGTTTGTGCAAGGACGCTCGCCGCAGCCTCCGCGAGCAGGACGGGGCGGTTGTAGACCGGAATGATCGTCGATACCAGGCCCGGTGCGGCGCTCGTCATGTTTCCACGTTCCGCTCGCGTGCTGACTGTCGCTCAATCGTGGCCGTCCGGCTCCTGGCCAGCCAATGCTGAAATGCAACGGCGGCATAAAATAGCAGAACGAACTCCATCGGCGCGCGGTATCGAGTGGCGGGGACGTACACCGCGTGGATCGCGATGAAGTTGGCCGCGATGCACCAGAGCATCGCATCCCGCCGCAAGTCCCTCCTGCGTAGATAGACGCCACCGAGGGCGGCAGCCAGGAGCGGCGTGAAGAACGCGGCGTACGAGATGACCTCGACCAGGGGCCGTGGCTGAGCGTTTTGTACGACAACGCGACCCGATGGGTCGATCACGGTGCGAGTCTCAGGAGTTGCCACATCAAAAGGAACGAGCCAGGGCGAAAGGAAATACAGAGCGTTCAGCGCTTTCTGCCTCAACGTCCCCAAAGGATGCTCCGCCATGTACTCCACGGCGTGCCTCGTGAGCAGTCGGTCCACAGCTCGCTCGAACTCCGCCGAGTCGCCCGGGATATGGGACAGTTCACCATCGACGAGGGCCGACGCCTGCGCATCGAGGATGTCGGGGTCGTCGTGCGGCAGTACCTGCAGCAGTATAGGGCGAGTTGCCGACATACAGGTTCAAGCCGCTGCGGGTCGGCCACCACGAGCCATTCACTGACTGATTTCGAGCAAGAGACGGAAGCAGGAGCGCGACAACGGCTGCCGTCAGCGCCAGCGCCGCGCGAAAACGTCGCTCGACCACAACAAGCGCCACGGCGAACGCCACGATCGGTACCGTCATTGCGCGGGTCAACACCACGAGCCCCAGCACGGATCCCGCCAGCGCCATGCCGGCCGTGGTCACGCCGGCGACAAAGTAGTACGCAAACACGATGAGGAGTGTCGTGGCGAGCGTCAAATCGGCGGGCGCCGCTGCCTGCCGGACGAGCAGCGGGTGGATGGCATACAGCGCGGCAGCGATTGCCGCGATCTGCCCCTGGCCCGTCAGCGCCTGCGCAAGCCGGTACAGGTAAATGGTCCCGAGCGACGCGATGATCGTCTGCAACACCTGAACGATCAGCACGTGATCCCTCGATACAAGGCGCAGCGCGGCGAGAAAGAGAGGGTAGAGGGGCTCGAAGTCGGTCGTTCTCGTGCCGTCTATCGCCAGCGTGCCGTCGCGGAGCAGGCTGGTCGAGAGGTCCCAGTAGAGCGTCTCAAACTGCGGACGAACCACGAACAGAAAAATCAGGCGGACCAGGGCTGCAAGAGCAAACAGCCATAGCACGATCGTCGCCGAGCCCGGCTTGGTCGCGCTCATGTCTTCTTGGCTAAATTGACCGGTCACAGAGAACCGCTGACAATGACCTGCACCCATCGATGTCCGCAACAGACCACACCACGAGAATTCTGATTGGGCTGATCACGGTGGCAACGCTGATCCAGATTGCTGCGCTGCCGCTGCCCGGCAGTTCAGACATGCGGGTTTTCCGGATATGGACCTACGGCGCCGCAACCGTCGGGCCAACCCAGGTCTATGGAACGGGTGGCAGCCTGCCGACATGGCGCGAGATAACGCAAGATCGCATCCTCCCAACGGAACAGGGCGACACGTCACGCCGGCGCTGGTTGACGTTTGATGGCGAGGTCACCAGAGTCGACTATCCACCCGTAGCGCTCTACGCGCTCGCCATCGTCGGCTGGCTCTATCAGGCGGCGTTTCCGACGTTTCCGGCGAGCATCGCGCTGACGATCGCGATCAAGCTGCTCGTGGTGCTTGCCGGCGTTGGCCTGACGATCCTGCTCATGTCCGCCGTCACGTCCTCGGACGGATGGGTCGCCGGCCGCTGGGCCGCGCTTGCGTTTTGGGCCAATCCGGCGGTGATTCTTCACGGTGCCGTGCTGGGCTATCTCGATGCCGTGAGCGCACTGCCGGCCGTCGCCGCGCTGATTGCCGCATCGCGGCAGTGGGCGGCAACCGCTGGCGTGTTGCTGGCGATCTCCTGTTTGATAAAGCCCCAGGGGCTTCTGGTGCTGCCCGCGCTCGTACTGGCATTGTCTCCCCGCCGTACCGGCGGACGGCGCGCGATTGGCCGGGCCGCTCTCGCCGGAGCATTGACGGTGGCGGTATGCACTGCGCCAATCGTCGCCGCCGGGGCCTTCGGGAACATGTGCACGGCATTGGCACATCTGCTGACCGATGGACTCCTGTCGGGCACGGCGCTCAACGCCTGGTGGCTCGTGACGTTCTTCGGACAGGCCGCTCACGATCTGTCACAGGGAACCACCCTGGCAACTGCGCTCACGCAGCCTGTAAGCGACATCAGTATTCCGGATTTCTTCGCGCGCGCGGGTGTAAATGCCTCGGTAGGCATGTTCACGGCTCTGGGGTTGGGTTCCTGGACGGTCGTGGTGGCGGTGGTTGCATGGGCAATGAGGCAAGCCAGGGATGCCGCCGATCTGCCCCGACTGTCGGCGCTCGCGGCCTTTACCGTACATGCGTATGCGGTATTGGCTCTGCAGGTGCATGAGAACCACCTTTTTCTCGCCCTTCCGCTCCTGGCCATTGTGGCCGCCGCGCGGCCGCAGTACAGGACTCTGTTTCTCGCCGTGACAGCGATCGCCGGACTGAATCTCAATCTCGTCTATGGCTTCGGTGAGGAAGTCGGCTACGCGATGCCACGAACCCTGACGGGGATCGATGCGACCGTCATCGTCGCCGCTCTGAACTGTGCGGCGCTCGCGTGGCATGCAGCGACGTTCAAGGCGGTCTGTCGGGACTAAGCGAGGACAGCGCGCAGGAGGACGCGCCGCGCCGGCGGATGATTGAAGAGCGCGGTGATGAATTCCCGGTGGTGATTGAAGGCGGCCGTCCGGCGAACGAGCGGCATGATGCCATCGGTTCGCGCCAGCTCGAACAGGGCGTCGATGTCATCGTCGCTCAGACGATGAGCGATGCGACGCAGCAGCAGTTGCCAGCGCAGCTCGGAGCCCAGCCGCTTGCGCCACCGCCGTTCGTAAATGGCGAGACTCTCCGCCTCGAGTTCATCGGACGGCAGGAGCTCCTCCAGGGTCTCGGCCGCAAGGTCGGCGCTGACCAAGCTGTAATAGATACCGCCGCCCGTTGTCGGCTTCACGAGACCGGCAGCGTCGCCAAGCACCATCACGCGGTCGCTGTAGGTTCGCTCGATCGGCCCGAGCGGCAGGATCTTCTGCCGCGGCTGGAGGACGTCCGACGGACTGATTCCCCATCGTGCCGACAGGCGCGCCACCATGTCGCCAAAATGACGGCCGGCGCCGCGCTCGCACATGACGCCGATGCGCACGTACGGCCGATCGCGCTGCACGGGAACCGCCCACGCGAAGCCCTGCGGCGCCACATCGCGGCCGAAATGAACTTCCACATCACGAAGACGTCTGACGGGCAGCTCGACCTGAGCCGAATGCAGAAGCAGGCGCGGCATGCCGAGCCCGAGCTTGCGTTGGAGCGCGTAGCTGGCGCCGCACGCCAGCAGACACACGCGGCCGCGTGCGACGGTCGTGCCGGCGGTGACGCGCACGCCGTCCCGATCCACATCAACCGACGTCACGCGCTGCCCGGAGCACACGCGGACCCCGGCGCCGACAGCCTTCCTCGCCAGCGATTGATCGAAACGCATGCGATCGACGACGACCGCCTCGACCGCCGGCGTGGAATATTCGACTTCGTCGCCGGATGGCGCGTAAAACGTCACCGTGGAGAGCTCGTTGAGAATCGAGCCGGTCGAGAGACCGAATTCCTCGAACGCCTCGCGCGCCAGAACGCCTGTGCAGTGGACCGGCTCGCCGATGCTCTGATGTTCCTCGAAAAGCGCCACGCTGAAGCCCGCCTGCGCCAGTTTTAGTCCGGCGTACAGTCCCGCAGGACCGCCGCCAACTACGATGGCGTCAATCAGAGACATGGATGTGATGGCAGGATGGCCCTGATTATAGGGGAGAATCGCCCGCGTGCTGCGATTTCCGCGACGAAACGGTCAAGGGTTCCGCCGGGCGTACAACATGCTGCCGCATCGCCCATCGCCCCGCGCGCGACACTGGAACCCGGCAGTCTCCAGCGCGCGCCTCGATCGGGCCAAGGCGTCGGGGACCAGCCAATCGTGGCATTCGAGGGCAACGCGGCGGGCGCGACGAAGCGTGTCGGCTGTCGCCTCCTCGAGGATAGCCACCTCAGCCCCCTCTGCGTCGATTTTGAGCAGCTCTACACCGCCATCGGCGCAAGAGAGGGCATCGGCGAGTGAGATTGCCGGCACGCTCAAAGGATTCGTCGTCCCTCCGTCTTGTACGGGCGTGTAGGCGCTGGCGACAAGACTTGGACCATTCACAGCCAACTTGAGCTCACCCGTATGTCCTGCCACCGCCACATTGTGTGTGGTCACGATGTCATCGAGATGGTTTTCGTGCACGTTGTAGCGAAGCGTGTCATAGGCCCGCGGGTTCGGCTCGAACGCGTGGACACGAACATCGGGGTGCTGCCACGCACAGTAAAGCGCGAAGGCACCGATGTTGGCGCCAATATCGGTCACGTGTCCGCGCGCCGGCCGGCCACCGTGTCGATAGCAGCCATTCGCGAAAATCTCCAGAAGCAGGAAGACCGGGCTGTCCTCTTCACGATGATTAAGGACCAGACCGGATCGAAATTCCAGCGGCGGAATGGTCCGGCCGCGCCGATACTCGGTCCAGACCTCGCGGCCGTTCGTCAACCAACGCATGATCTTCAGCATGAGTCGGACGTCGCGAGCCCGGGAGAACGCGCACTCCGCCGCAGCGAACCTACGCGACTCCATTTACACCTGGACGACTGGTGCCGTATCCCGCTCCGAGGCGTCGCGCAGATCGCCGGCGGAACTTGATTTCCCCGCGACGAACCAGACCTGCGTCGCGAAGTACGGTCCCAGCCACGGTAACGGCGACGCGACGACGCGATCGATTTCAAAGCGCCGCGCGAGCCGGTCGCGCAACGCCATCCAGTTGAAGCCCTTGTGATCGTGAAACGGCGTTTCGCCGCCGTAGACCGGCCTCGTGAGATGCGGCGTCGAACCAGCGAACACGCTCGCGCAGTATTCGCGCCAGTTGTAGGGACTCGTGCCCGGGTAGTCGCCGATGCCGCGCCAGCCCGCAATCCGTCGCGCCGCCTGCTTCACGAGGAGCGGCACTCCTGTTTCGACGGGCACGCTGACCAGCAGCGTGCCGTTCGCCGCGAGTAACCGGCAGAGGCGATCGATCACCACGTCGACGTCGACGACATGCTCGAGGACCTCCATGCAAACGACCGCGTCGTATCGCCCGCGATGTGCCGGCTCGTCCAGGCTGTCGATGGTGAGGAACGAAAGGCCCGCGCGATCGCCAAGACGCGTCCGGCAGTCGGTCACTTGATAGTCGTCCAGCTCGGCCCCGACCGCTTCCGCAGGGCGGTCGGTGGTCGCGAGGAGCATCGCGAGAAACGTCCCGTCGCCGCAGCCGTAATCGAGCAGGCGACGGCCCCGAAAGACGCGCGCCAGCTCGAGTCCGGCGGCGAACCGGCGGCGATGGCTCCATGCAATCAGCCGGTCTCTGCAGAAGATCTGCTTGGCGGCGTAATGGCCGTCCCGAAGGGCGACATCAGGCTTCATAACAAGAGTCTGGCTCTGGGCTTTCGGCTCTAGGCTCTAGGTCAAGTCAGGCCCGAAGTCAAAAGCCCAAGCCTAAAGCCGTCAGAACTTCTTCTCCCGTGCTTCCCAGGTGCCGCGCGCAGTAATCCAGAACGAAAGAAGAATCAGCCGGAGATCGAGGAGCATCGACTGCCGGCGGACGTAGAGCCGATCGAAACGGAATTTCTGCCGCCGCGACACGTCGCGGCGCGCGTAGATTTGCGCGATCCCGGTCAGGCCGGGCGGGATGGCCGACCGGACGGCAAAGCCCGGAATCGCCTGCAGCGGCACCGGGCGACCGGCGGTATCGACATCGATTTCTTCCGGGCGCAGCGCGCGGGGACCGACAAAGCTCATGTCCCCGCGGAAGATGTTCCACAACTGCGGCAGCTCGTCCATCGCCGTGGCGCGAAGCAGGCGGCCCACGCGCGTCACACGCGGGTCGCCTGCCCCGGCCGGCATCGGTCCGGTGTCCTTTTCGGCATCCACAATCATCGAGCGAAACTTCAGCACGCGGAAGATCCGTCCGCCTTCGCCGACGCGGGCCTGTCCGAAGAACACCGGCCCACGCGTGTCGAACTTGATCGCCGCGGCGATCAGCGCCCAGAGGGGCGCCGAGATCAGCACGCCGAGGCCGGAGAGTGCGATGTCGAGTGCCCGCTTTCCGACGCGATTCACACCACCACCTCGCGCGCCAGACGCTCGTCGAGCCGGTCGGGCTCTTGAACCACGGTGTCGATAAGGCTCTTGAACGCGGCAACCATCCGCTCGCGCGAAAACATCGTCTGCGCCCGCCGGCGCGCGCCTTCGCCAAGACGCCGCCTGAGCGCACCATCGACGAGCACCCGTTGCAGGGCATCGCCGAGCGCCACGTGATCGCCTGGCGTGACAACGAGGCCGCTGACGCCGTCCTGATTCACCCACGGCACGCCGGTCGGGAGGTTGGTACTGACGACCGGCCGTCCCGCCGCCATCGCCTCGATCTGTACGACCCCGAAGGCCTCCGTGCGAGCGATCGACGGCAGGACGAACAGGTCGCAAGCCTGATAGAACGCGGGGAGATCGGCATCGGACACACGGCCCGCAAACAACACGCGCTCACCGAGCCGCTTCTCCGTCACCAGCGCTCGCAGTGCTCCTTCGAGCGGTCCCTCCCCGACGATCACGAGCGATCCTTCCGAGCGGCCCATCGCGTCGAGAAGCACTTCGAGCCCCTTGTAGTACACAAGGCGGCCGACAAACAGCATGCGCGGTCCCGGAACGGCGGCCACCACGCGATCGGCCTTCGATCGGCTCGCGACGTCCACCTGCTCGTACCGCTCGAGGGTGATGCCGAATGGAATCACGGCCACGCGCCTCGCGTGCTGGACGAGCGCGGACCCGGCGGCGAGCGCCGGACTGGATACGATCACACAGTCGGCGCGCCGGTACAGCGCGCGCTGGACGATCCGGCCGTAGGTCGGCGGCGCCCACCACGGCCGCACGAGGTCACTGTGGTGCCAGACGACAAGCCGCGGCGCTGGAGTGTGAAGAAAAAGCGACGTTCCGGCGATCGGATTCGGCTCGTGCAGCACGACGCAATCGGCGCGGTGCCGCCAGAGCTCGAGCGGAAGCGACGGACAAATCGGCACGGAAGCCGCCTGGCCGAACGCCGCGACCCGCGAAACATCAACTTCGCCGCACCGCTCACGCAGGGTCTCGCTCCGAACGTTGGCGGCCACGACGCGGACGTTCCAGTCCGCCGCCGTTCCGTCGCAGAGATCGCGGAGGACGGTCTCCATGCCGCCACCCGCCGGCGGATAAAGTTTCGCGGCATGCACGACGGTCGTACGCATGACCGCTACGGCGCGAGCTCCTGATAGATGTTGGCGAGTCGCATCGCGAACTGCGACCAGGAAAAGCAGCGGGCACGCGCGCGGCCGGCTGTCTGGCGCGCGGACCAGCGTGCCGGGTCTCGTCGGCGCTCGTCGACGAGCGCGCTGACGACGCGGCCCCAGTCGTCTGTGTCACCGACGGGACAGTACTCAACGGCCGCGCCTCCGACTTCTCTCAGCACGGGAAGATCGCTGGCCACCACGGGCGTGCCGCACGCCATCGCTTCGAGCAGCGGCAGGCCAAAGCCTTCGCGCTCCGATGGCTGGAGCACCAGCGTGGCGCGACGATACATGGCCGCCAGCGTGCGCTCGTCGAGGAAGCCAACGACCGAGATGCGGTCGGCAAGGCCGAACTCGTGGATCATCCGCTGCTGTCGACCGGTGAAGGGCCCTCCCACGCGCACCAGGTGCAGGTCGGGCACGCGCGGGACCAGCGCCGCGCACACGGCAAGCAGGGCGTCGATGCGTTTTCTCGCAATGGTGCTGCCGACGTGGAGCATCTCAATCGCGCCGGCCTTGGAACGGACGAGACGCGCGGCGGCACGATCCGCGGCCTCGTCTGCGGCTGGCGAAAACCCCTCACCGACTCCCACGGGCGCCACACTGACCCGCTCCGGAGAAACGACGCCAAAGCCGAGCAACTCGTCGCGGACGGCGCTGCTGTCGCATGTAATCCGGGCGGCCTTTTGAAGTCCGGTCAGAATCCGGTGCGTCGCCTTCCGGAAGAGCGCCGATCGCGGCTCGTCCTCCGGCCTCAGCACCGAGCGAAATGTGTCGAGGTCATGGCAGGTGACCACAGTCCGGTCCGCGGGCAGATGGTGAACGAGGTGGGCATAGCTGTGATCGACGACATGAAAGACGTCGAAAGCGGACGCCATCCTGTCGAGATGACGCGGATAGTCCCACCAGCGGTTGAGTGCGCGATCGACCGTGAACGTCGGCCCCGAGCGCACGATCCGCATCGCCCGACTGGCGAAGGGCGGGCACACTGCCGCGAGATCGACCACGTCGGCGTGGCTCTGTTGCAGCTCGGCGACGAGCTCGTTCGCCACGCGATCCATGCTCGGCCACCGCTCTTCCGGAAAGTCGGCGCAGAGAGCGACGCGCAGCGCAGTCATGAGTGTGGGCACTCGATCACACGCTCAAAGAAATCGAGGTGCTGCCGGGCCACGACCGGCCAGCCGAAGACCGACTCCGCCCGTGCACGCCCGCGACGTGCGAGCTCGCAGCGGCGGACCCGGTCCATCGTCAACATTTCGATGGCCTGCTGCCACCGGGACGGGTCGTCCTCTGGTACGAGCACGCCGGCGTCGGCGACGACGTACGGAATCTCTCCGCTGGTGGACGCAATCACGGCAACACCGGACGCAAAGGCTTCGATCAGCATGCGGCCGAACTGCTCGCGCCAGCGCGGCGTTGTCTGGCTCGGCGCGCACAGCACGTCCATCGCGTTCAAGTATGCCGGCACTTCGTCGTGCTGCACATTCGTGATGACACGCACTTGCTTGGGGTGACGACGGCCCCAAGCGGAGACGATGTCTGCGAGCGGGCCGGATCCGATAATGAGCGCCCGCCAGGGCGTTGTCATCCGATCGAGAGTCGCCGTCAACAGCTCGATGCCCTTTTCAGGCACCAACCGGCCGAGAAAGCCGACAACAGGAATGCCGTCGGACCATCCGAACCTGGCCAGCGTCGCGGCGCGGCGCGCCTCGTCGGGCCTGAACTGCGTAAGATCGACTCCGGGAGGAATGACCGCCATGTTTTGGGCGGCGCGACTGTCGAATCTGCGTGAGGCCACGACTTCCGCCGCCGTGCGACCGAAGGCGATCACGGCGTTCGCGCGTGACATCGAATAGCGTTCGATCCAGCTGAACGGCGGCGGATAACGCTTCGCGATGTTCTGGAAAGTGGCCAGCACGAGCGGCACGTTCGGCGCAACCCGCCTGGCAATCTGAGCGGCCGCAGCCACATATGGTTCTTCCCAGCAGTGCACAAGGTCCCACGGTTCGGCGAGCAGCGACGACAGCGCCCTTCCGTAAAGCATGACGTGAACCTGGCGGCCGAACCGAACGGACACAGGGACGACATGGCACAGCTCGCCGGGTGCGGCCTCGAGCGTGTGCCAGCCGAAGTCGCCGCGAAACCGCGCGGGGCCAACCGCTGTCACGTCCCAGTCGCCCACGCGCGCGATCTCATTCGGCAGCCGCCGGTTGAGCGCCACGCAGTACGAATGGGCGATTGTGAGAAGTCGGCGCCTACGCTTTCCGATCATGTGGATCGTGGAACAATCGATTGGACGATTTCGCGCAAGCTGGAAACATAACCGTCCGGTCCAGATTGCTCGAGGGCGTCTCGGCCCGCACGACCAAACTGACACCGCACTTCGGCGGATGCGATGAGACGCCTCAATGCATCGATAAGCTCAGCCCGATCACCCACCCTCACCAGAAGGCCGTCCTCACCGTCGCGGACTGTTTCCGGAATCGCGGTAATGCGCGTGCCGATGCGCGGCAGACCGGCCGCGGCAGCCTCCCGAAAGACTGTCGCGAACGCCTCGTGTCTGGTTGGCAACACGAACACGTCGGCCGATTTCCAGACATCGGACCAGTCACGCGAGTACGCGGCAACAGACCGCAAGACCCGCACGCCAGGCAGATCCGGCGGCGGAACCGGCCAGTTCGTGACGATGTCGAGCGCTGCCGATTCGTGCAGGCGACCTTCCCGCCACGCGCCCAACAGATCGTTGCCGCCCTTCCGCAAGAAGTCGTCGCCGATGAAGACAACTTTCGGAACATAGCCAGGAGCACGGGCGCGGACGCATCGCTCATCGATCCACGATCGATCGAAGAATCGCAGCCGGACGGGAGGCGGAAGAACGTGCACGGGGGTCCGGCATTTCGGATAGCTCCGGCGAAGGCAGCCCGCCGCCCAGTGCGATGTCGACACAATCGCGGAGGCGGCTTGAAATACTCTCCCATCCATCGCCGCGCTCGGCCGATAACTCGACTGCTCGAGTCGTGATGCGGCAGCCTCGATCATGATGTCCTGCGTTGCGTCGATCGATACGATGCTCGGTACCCGCGCCATTATGCGCAAGTTGCCGTACGCGGTCCCCTGGCGGTGAAAGTGGATGACGTCAACCGGACCTTTCGCCAGAGTCTTGCGGATGCGACGGCCGGCCTGGAACCCCGCGTGGAAATCGCTGCGCAGCCGCTCGACATCCAGGTTTTTCAAACCGAGTAGACCATCACGCCACAGGCGTGCGCACATCAGCCGACGAGTGACCCGCTCGTCGACACTCAAGTTTTCGCTCAGGTTGATGTGCGAGGCCGCGATCACGGGGTCGCCGCTCATGGCCTCTCGGATGAACTGTGAAAACGAGGCCATGCCCAGGATCCCGAGGTTTACGAACAGGACTCTGGTCATCCCGGCCACGCCGGCGAATTGCGGCGGAGCCGCCGCCACTCGGCAAGATCGGCCCAGGTCATCGGCGTTCGCGTTCGAAGGGCGCCAGGGAACGCGGAGACAACCTGGGACACGACCCAAAAGAAGCCGGCCAGATCCTTGACGCCTTCTATGCTCTTCATCCGGAAGTAGCGCAAGAGGCGCACGGGAAGATCCACGCAGACCGCGGGCCACGGGAGCGTGTAGAGGGCGAACAAGCAGTCGTTTCGGATGACGTAACGGACGTAGCGATCGCGGCTGCGGCCCGCCGGATCCGGTACGTGCGCGACGAGCACGTCCGGCATGTAGACCACCTGATAGCCCGCCGTCAGAAAACGGGCGCAGAGCACTTTTTCTTCACCGTAGAAATGCAGCTGCTCGGAATATCCCCCGACCTCATGAAAGGCGCGGCGACGCAACAGGTGCGCGAAGCCAATGAAGGCTGGCACGCGGCAGCGGTACGAGACCGGCGCAGGCTGCATCCGCGCCGGCCACGGCCTTCCGTCCGCTTCGGCCTGCGCACACCCGATGGCGGCGATTTCGGCATGGCCCTCCATCACCGCCAGCGCCGCCTTCAATCCCGCCGCGTCGACCAGATACGCATCGTCATCCATCAGCAGAACGTAGTCGCTCGATGCGATGCGCATGATCGTATTGCGCGCCACGATGTTGCCCTCGGACGCGTTCTGCCGGATCACGCGGATCTTCGTCGCGACCGCCGACGATAGATCAGCGAGTGCGCCGGCCACCGGTACGTCGCTCGAATCGTCGACGACAATCACTTCCTGGAGCCAGTCGTCGAGCAGGTTCAACGAGACGAGGCACCTGAGCAGTGAGAGCTGACGGTTCCTTGTGGTGACGCCGACCGTCACCTTGACCGTGCTGGGCGGGCCAGGCTGCTCAGACGTGCCCATTTGCTCGAGCTCTCTCGTAAACGGCGAGTGTGGCCCGGGCCGTACGGCTCCAGGTCATCTGACGCACCGCCTCGAATGCCGCGTCCGCGAGCCGCGTGCGCAGGTTGGCATCGCCCAGAGCCCGCGTGAGCCCGGCGGCCAACGCCGCTGCATCGCGCGGCGGGACGCTGAGACCGGTGTGGCCGTCGACGACGAGAGTGCGCGCGCAGCCTACCGGCGTGGCAACCACCGGCAAACGCTGGCTCATCGCCTCGATGACGACCATGCCGAAGCCTTCATAAGTCGACGGCCACGCAAGGACGTCGTGTGTCCGATAGGCCTCCATGACCTCCGCTTCGGGGACCCGGCCGACGATCGTCACGTACTCGCGTGCCTGAGGCGCGAAACTCGATCGGATGGTGGTTTCTTCCGCGATGCTGCCGCCGACCACAGTCAGGTTGGCGCGTACTCCGCCGGCCACCATCGTCGAAAATGCGGCGGCGAGGTAGGTGACGCCCTTGACAGCGGCCCAGCTTCCACAGAAGAGGATCCCTCGGCCCCGCGGCGCCTCGCGCGGCGGGGCGGTGTCCAAGAAGGCCGACGAGATGCCGTGGGGCACCACGTCGATGCGGTCGTCTGGCTTCCATTGGCGGCTCAGCGCGAACTCGCGATCGGTATCGTTCAGCAGGATCAAACGATCGGCCGCGCGCGCAGCGGCAGCGACCTGCGACAAGCGCACCACCGGATACAGGAGCCGGCGCGACCAGGGTTTGTGCAACAGCCCATGGTCGTGGTCGTCGAGCATGCGCTGATAATCGAGATGCTCGAGACCGTTCGATCGAGCGACCACAGCCGTGCCAGGGAACCCGCCAACGTGCCGGGCGGCGGCAACCCACAACGCCTCGGCACTCGCCACATCGACCACGTCGTAGGGGCCGTTGACTCGAAACGCCCGGCGAATCGCGACCAGCGCGCTGACCGGGGCCACCGCGCGCCGCAGATGCGCGCTGCGAGGACGCGCGCCGATATCGTCAGCCAGGATGAGATCGCAAACATGACCGAGAGCGCGGAACTCCTCCTGCAGCTTGACCAGCACCTTCGTCGAGCCCAGGCGAGGGTCGCGAGCGTAGTCACCGACCAGAAGAATGCGCATGCGCGGCAAAAATGGTCTCGAGGCGATCGAGGTGGCGGTCGAGGGACATCTCGCGCGCCACGCCAACGGCGCGGCAGCCCATCGTCTTCAACACCTCCCGGTTGGCAAGGGCTTCGACCAGCGCGTTTGCGAGCGTCGAAGCGCAGGGAGGATCGGCGGGTGCCAGATAGCCATTGACACCCGGTCGAAGCCATTCGCGTACGCCACCGACGTCGAATGCGACGGCGGGAATGCCAAGCGCGGCGGCTTCAAGTCCGACAAGGCCGAATGGCTCGGGCCAGGTGCTCGGCAGCGCCAGCAGCGACGCCGACCGCAGTGCCGTCCACCGATCGTCCCCGATCAACCATCCCGTGGCGGTACAGGGCACGTTTCGATCCGATGCGCGCCGCTCCCACGCCGCGCGCTCGGGGCCGTCCCCAATCAGCAGCAGCCGAATCGCGCGGCCCAGCCGGCCAGAGGCTTCCGCAAGCGCATCCACGAGAAGCGCGCCACCTTTCAGCACCGTCATGCGTCCAAGAAACGCGACTGACCATTCATCGCCGAGGGCCGCCTGACCAGTCGGATATCGATTGTGCGTGGGAAACAGCGGGTTGACGTGAATTCGGGACGGCTCAACGCCATTCCGGGCGAACTCGCGTTTCATGTGTTCGCTGGCGACAACGATGGCGCGATAGTGGGAGAAAAGGCCGTGCTGCTCGTTCGCCCAGCGGTAATGCCGGAGAAACGCGGCCGGCCTCAGTTGTCCGCAATGACGCGGGCCGTAAAGGGCGAGACACGCGACGCCGAACCGGCGGTGGCACGGTTGAACGACTGGAAACCCGAACCGCTTCTGCCCGCCAATGCAGGTGCCGAAGTAGCCGTGCATGAACTTCACGAGCGGCCAGCGCGCGCTGAGCGCCCGGTCGACCGCCAGTACGTTCATGTTGTGCGAAAAACAGACGTCGGGCGTCCAGCGCGAGATTCGATCGAGTGTTGGCTCGATCCCTTCGTCTGCAACCGTGAAATGCGGAAGGCCGCCAGCCACCACCGCCGCAGTCTGGTCCGGCGTCGCGTCACGATGCAGGGTGGCCAGCTCGTGCCCTCTCGACGCGAGTCCACCAGTAATGGCCTGCAGATAGTTGTTGACGCCACCGGCGTCACCAAGTCCGTCGTTGGCGATGAGGATACGCATCAGAAACACCGGAGCTGCACGGCCACGCCCTCGATCGTCCACATGTCGTCCGCCCCGGTCAGAGAAACCGGCTCCAGACGCTGCGCCCGAAGTTCGTCCAGGAGGCTTTCTCGGCTGGCCCCAAGGTGGGGCCATGCGGAAGGATGCATCTCGACGAACAGCGCCAGATCGCGGCCGCGGCGACGAATCGTTTCGCGAGCGCCGCGCAGCACCGCCAGCTCCCACCCCTCAACGTCGATCTTGATGAAGTCGGGATCGAGCCCCTCGCGGGCGCAGAAACCGTCAATGGTGACGACCGGTACCGTCAGCCGCCCGTCGGGACGATCGTCGCGCGCGGCCAGACGGCTCTCCCCCGCCGTCTCCATGACTAGGAACTCGGCCCGCGTCTCGCGATCGCCGACAGCCTCAGCGAGCGGTCGAACGACGTCGTCGAGATCGTTCAGATGAATATGCCGGACCAGCCCGCTGAATGCGTGAGGGGCCGGCTCGAACGCGTACACCCGGCCGGCGGGACCGACCCATTGCCCGAGCAGCATCGAGTAAGCGCCCACGTTCGCGCCCACGTCGAGCGCGACCATTCGGGGCGACACAACCCGCTTGAAGGCTGCGTACTCCTGTGGATTCCAGGAGAGATAGCGATGCTCGGGCAACACGCGGATTCTTTCGCCGCCTGGAAGCGTACTCGACAGCCCGCGACCGCCGGTCTGGAGCATCAGCGCGGCGTGGTACGCGCGCTTCGCCCAGCCGCGTGCGCGCGACCCGAACCGCACGGATCGAAAGCGTTCGCCCGCGCGCTCGACAAGCCCCTGCTCGCGGAACCGGGCGGAGCGTGCGGTCGGAAATGGCTGCCGGTTCATGTGGGGATGGACGCGAGATACCAGGTCAGAACGCGACGCACCGGAGAACAGCGTGGACCGAGTCGGAGATGTCGGCCGGGCTCAACGGATGGCCGACGCACGATCGAAACCGGTATCCGTGCGCCTGCAGATCGGCGACGATCCCGGCTGGCGCGATCCCGCGGCGTTCGAGCACGTCGAGGTGCAGTTCGAGACAGAGGACAGGCTTGTGATTCCGAAGCAGCCGTTTCGCGCCTCGCAGCACTTCGTACTCGTGGCCCTCGACGTCGATCTTCATGACGTCTGGCACAAGACCGAGCCTCTCCACCTCGTCATCGATGGTGCTCATTTCCATCTCCGCCGCCTCGCCTTCCGGGTCGTGCGAGTCGACCACGAAGGTGCCGTCCGTAAAGACGGTGCCGCTGGCGCGGCCTCCAGCCATGCTGAGCGCCGCCTGACGAAGCATCAACCGCGGACCAACGCCGTTCAGCGCGGCCAGGGCCACCGCGGCCGCGAAGCGGCCTGCCGACGGCTCGTAGGCCACGGCACGCCTGCCCTCGCCCGTCGCGCAGAAGATCAGCGAGAAGATCCCCCGATCGGCGCCTACGTCGAAGAACGTCGTCGCGTGGGCGGCGATCTCGATGAAGCCGGCCATCTCCTCGACCGCGGCGCCATGGTCTGTCAGGTGAGTGCGGACACCGAGCCGATCGGCCTCCGCGAAGCGGAGCCGGATACGGCCGTCAATCGTCACGAAGGGACCCTCCTGGTCCGACGCGAACGCCACCGGCAGATGCACACGCGAATCCCGGTAGCCGTGCAGGACGCCCCGTACCTGCCGTTTCAGCGCTTCCGGCAGGACCCGCGCACCGAGCGACTTGAAGCGGCGCCGATTGATGAAATGACTGGACATGGCGCTACGCCAGAAGGAGATCGCCTCGCCATGGCTCATGCTGAAGCTCGGCGATGATCTTCAAGAGAATGCTGCTGGTCCCGGCACATCAGGCCTGTCTGCCGGAACGGGTGACTGCGGCGGTCAGTGACGCCAGCGCCTGCGCGGCGCGCCGCGCCGTCCACCACCAACCCGCGGCCGGCGCGCGCCTCCACCAGGTCCGGCGGGTTCGATTCGAATCGCGGTGAATCGCTTCATCCCATCGTTCGTGGAAGAGGCGGCCGTTCCGCAGCACGCGCTGCTTGTAACTGTCGGAAAGTACGCCGACCGTCGTGCTGCCCAGATGATAGTAGGCGCCGGCGCGCTCGTATCCGTGCGTCGCCGACCTTCCAGCCGGCCGGTGGATCCGGAAGCTGAGATCGGCCTCGTCCCATTCGGTCGGCACGAACGCTTCGTCGAGAAAGCCGACGGCGTCGAGACACTGGCGCCGGACAACCCACGGGACGGATCACCAGATCGACTTCCTGCAGGCGAAACCAGTTCATGGGCGGCCGGCCGATCGTGCTCTGCAGGCGCCGCCAGTCGATCAAATCCTCCCAGCGTACGATCGGCTCGTCGACCGCCGAGCAGTTCAGCCCTCGGCTCAGACTGAGAAGCCCGAGTTCGGCGTAGGCAGCAAACGTCCTCAGCAGCTCCGGGACAAGCCACGCGCTCCGCAGAAACATGTCGTCCTGCCAGGCGAGCAGGAGCGGTGCCTTCGCCTGGCGGAAGCCGTAGTTGGTGCATCGCAGCTCGTGCAGGTCGTCCTGATGATGCCAGCGCAAATGGCACTGCCCCCAGGGCGAAGCCGCAAGCGTGCGCAGATAATCGGGCGTGGAATCGTGACACCCATCCTCGATCACCACGATCTCGATTGGCTGATTGCCCGCGAAGGTCTGCCACGCCTCTAGGCACTTCGCGAGCACCTCGACGTTGTCGAACGTCGGAATAATCACTGAGAGGGCCGGAGCGGAGACGGGACTGGCGGTTTGGTTCGGCACTTCCGTCATGATGCCGCCGGCAGCGTCGTCGGCATGTCGTCGCACGCGCGCAGCGCGGCGATGGTGTGACGTGCGTCGAATCGCGCTTCGTAGAGCGCGGCCGCCCGGCGACCGATCGCTTCCCGCTGGCTGACGTCGAAGAGAATCATGGCGGCCGCGGCGGCGAGCGCCTGCGGATCGTTGACGGGCACCAGTACGGCGGCGCCCTCCTCCGCCCACATCGGCTCGGTCAGCCAGCCGGCTGTGGTGACAACGGCACGGCCGTGCGCGAGGGCCACCATCGCGCTCGTCCGCCTGCTGCTGATGCCGTCGGGGTACGGCTGCAGCATGAGGTCGCACGCCGCGACATGGTGCGAGAGGTCGTGCTCATCGAGCCGCCCCGTGGCAAAAAGGCGTCCGGCGAGCGAGGGGTACGTGGCCGTCAGTGCGCGGCAGGCGACGTCGCTGCCGTCGCCGAGCAGCAAGACATGACAGTCCGACAGCCCCAAGAGATCCTGAAGCGTGCGCCCGAGGAGCGCGCCGACCGCGCGGCCGTACGTTCCGAAGTGGCCGACAAGCGGACGCCCGTTGCCATAGCGGGTGCGGATGGCCGCCGTCGCCGCCGCATCCTTGAGGACGGGCACCGAGCTGGACACGGGCAGCCACGTTACGCTCGTGCCCGGCCGAAGCAGCGGCTCGAGCATCGGGCGCCAACCGGGAATCGAGATGAATACGCGCTCAGCCGCTCCCGCGACCAGCGTCGCCATCAATTGATTCGCGAAGGCGAGCGCCTTGCGCGAAACCCGCGGATCACCGTCCGCGAGAAACATCACCTCGTGGAACATCACCCATGTCGAATCGCGCCGCCGGCACCGCAGCCAGAGACAAAACGGGAGGTTGGCGCCCTTCAAGCCGAACGCGCGAGGGACGTACTGGACCAGAATCCGCCGGGGCGCTGGCCATCGCTTGAGATCCCGGGCAAGGCGCCAGAGCGACCTCGGGCCGAACCGATCCGGCAACCGATGCACGGTGACGCCGGGATCGCCAGTCGCCGATCCTTCGCGCACTTCGCTGCGAGGCGCCCAGACTTCGAGCTGATCACCTGCCTCAGCGAGGCCGCGCACCAGTTGCCGAGTGTAGTCACTGACGCCGCCCGGTTGCGGGGGGTATTCTCCCGTAATGACGTGCCAGGTTTTCACGAGCGATTCGCGAGCGCGACATGGGTCGCGCTCGCGTCAGCGCCCGCATCAAGAGGCGGAGCCAGCTTGACGGCTGCGAGCCAGGGAGTCCACCGTGGATCGAGCGCCAGCACTGCGCTGTACAGCGGACGCATGTGCCAGACATACGCCAGGAGGACGAGGGCCGTGAATGTGCCCGTCAGCCAGAAACCGAGCCATTCACGGAGCACCGCCACGAGGAGCGCTGCAACGGCGATTGGTGCCATTCTCGCCGTCCAGGGCCAGATGCGCTCAGCCACAAGACCCCACGTGCTCAAACCGATCGCGCGTCTGAGTAGCAAGGCGCATGCGGGGATCGACGTGACGCACGCAGCGATGAGCCCGGCCAGCGCAATCCCGGGCAACCCCAGCCAGAGTCCCAGCCCGATCGCCGCGACGACCTGGACGGCGCCGTTCACCAGCGTGACAACGCCTACCTCCACCCGCTTGCCCAGGACCGATGCCGCGCTCGCCAGGCCGTGGACCAGCGAATACAACACGATGCCGCAAGCGACCAACAGGTTGACAGTCAGACCCGCATACAGCGGAGTCCCAACCCAGCGCGCGACGAAGGTTGGATTGAAAGCGACCACGACACACGCGGCCGCACCAGACAGCAGCAGATGGACCTGCTGAAGGAGGCCCACGACGTCGCGCACCCGGGATGTCGCTTTGACTTCTCCAAACAACTGAGCCAGGCCGACCAGACCGCTGTCCGGCATGAGCCACACGAGTTGTGTGAACATCACGCTGACCTTCATTGTGCAGCTCAAGATCGGGACCCACTCTGGGTGCCCGAGAAATGTGATGACCAGCGCGTTGCTCGACGACATCAGCAGCCAGCCGAAGCTGGCGAGCCAGGAGCCAAATCCGCTCACGAAAAGGGGCGACAGGTCATCGGTCGTCGGGCGCGTCCAGCCGGCCATCAAGTCAGGGGCGAGGATCTTCAGCCGGATGGCCGACGCGATGACGTTGACGAGCGTTGGCACGACTGACGCCCAGGCCAATGCGTACAGCCCGTACCCGTTCAAGAGAAGGACGAGGGTGACGAGGGCGTTGAGGACGCCTTGCACGATGCGAAGCACGCCATAGAACGTCATGTCCTGAAGTCCGATCAGGGCCGCAGGAAAGACCCGAAGCGGATACGTGAGCGCGTTCACCGCGACGACGATCGCGAGCGCTGGTCCAACAGCAGCGCGGTCAACAGCAGTGAAGCGCAGCACCGAGGGCAGCGCCTGCCACAGCGTCAGCGCAATCAGCGCGTAGGCGAATCCGATGATCGCCCCTGCGGCGACGCCACTCGACAGCAGCTTGCGAAGGGAACGGCGATCCTGCCGCCCGTCAGCTTCAGCGAGGATCCACGGCAGGACCCCGAGAACGCCAAGGTCGACCACGCCCGCATAGCCAAGCAGTTCACCCGTCGCCAGCCATAGTCCCCAGGTGCGTGCGCCGAGACGGTCCAGCATCAGCGGCACCAGAACGATGCCGGTGATCAATGCAAGGGCGAACTGGACGTAGCCAAACCCCGCCGCGACGGTGGCCTTGCGCGTCCGGCTCACTCGCCGTCTCCCTCTCTCGTCGCAGCGACGTACAGCGAGACACCCGCGCGGTGCTTGGGCGCTCGCAGCAAACGAAGCCAGCCGAGCGCGATGCTGGTCCGCCGTCGAAGCGGTCGGGCGAGCTGACCCCGGTAGGTCGCGCGGGCGATCCCGATCTGCGACCCGGCGGCTATCCAGGAAAAGG
Organism: uncultured Acidobacteriota bacterium; assembly: GCA_963789965.1. Lineage (GTDB taxonomy): Bacteria > Acidobacteriota > Vicinamibacteria > Vicinamibacterales > CAVVIG01 > DATLLJ01. The sequence goes on along the minus strand of CAWBMO010000006.1, from coordinate 731,996 downwards.
GCTCTTCCATCGCCGTGTCGACGCGCCAGCCGTGGCGGGCCAGGAATGCCCTCAAAGCGGGCAACGTCCAGCGCGCGACGTGTTGCGGAGGATAGTCCCAGAAGTCGCTGGCGCCGGCCTGTTGCTCATGGATCAAGCGCGTAAACCGTTTCGGATTCGGGCACGAGAGAAACAGCCGGGCGCCCGGCCGCGTCCACGCGGATAGCTGGCGCATCAGCCCGCTCGGCTCCGCAAGATGCTCAATCACATGGAAGAACGCGACGGCGTCGAACCTGGCGTTCCCAACGTGCCGCTCAAGCTCGTCGAAGCCGCCGCAGAGCGCGCGCTGACCGCGCTCCTGGGCCTCGGCGATCGCCGTGTCGCTGAAATCGATGCCGATTGGACGATGCCCGCGCACCGCTGCGGAAGCCAGAAACTGGCCAGTTCCGCAGCCGAGCTCGAGAACGTCGACCGGCGACGTCCCCAAATCGTCGAGGCAGCGCTCGAATTCCCATCGAATCGGATAGCTCTGATCGCGTGGGTAGGAGGCGGCCGACCACACGATAGCCGGCTCCGCGACCTGCAGGCCGCAATCTGCGCAACTCTTGAAGCGCACGATGATCAGGGAGTGTTGTCAGCAGTTCACTGGTCCGCCGATCCATGACGTCCGTGGCCCCGACCGCTTCGTCTTCGCGCCTCCACGCCTCCGCGAGAGCTGTCGGCGCGAATCGTTTCGCTCGTCGCCAACTGGCGGCCGCCGCACGCCTGGCAGGCGACCACCGCATCGTCTCCTCCCACGCTTCCGGCCCGTGAGGTCATCAGGATACCGGCGGCAGCTGCGCGTACGCCTGGAGATTGAGAGTCAGCGGAGTGTGAATCGCGCCTGGAAGGTTCGCGGCGCCGAAGACGACGAGCCGCACGAGGTTCGACGCAGCGGACCGCAGTCTGGAGGCGCCGGGCGGCAACAGCTCCGGTGCTCCCGCTCGAATGGTGACGTTCCCAAACCCGGCACGCTCCAAGGCCAAGCGCAAGCGACCGCCGAGAGAAGTGATTGACGTGAACCAGATTGTCTCCAAGCGACGCCCTGTAAGATGGTGTCAACAGCGAGCGCACCTGTTCCTTTCTCCACTGACCCGGACCGCACGGCACTTTCACCGCCACCCAGCCGCCTGGTTTGACCAGTCGTGCAATCGAGGCCAGCAGCGCCACCGGTTCGGGAATGTGCTCGAGCACATCTGTCAGGGTGACGGCGTCGAAGCGGCGTCCACCGACCGTTAGTGCCTGCGCATTGACACGATGAACAACGGCGCCGGTGCGACGGGCGGCAAACGCAGCGGTCTTCGGGTTCAGCTCGATACCTTCGACCTGCCAGTCGCGGCCTTGCGCCAGGTGCATGAATCGCCCGGCGTGCGCGCCCACGTCGAGAAGACGACGCTGGGCGGTTCGGGACGCGGCGGCCGAGCTGATTCAGGATTCCCCGTTAAAGATGAGGTCTTTGTAGGTTGCGGTGAATTCATCGTCGACCCACGAGTCAGACCATCGCTGATCGTACATGCGATCGAAGAAGTCGGGCAGCGTCGGTAGAACCTCCGGCTGCCCGAACCCGCAGGCGCGGCACCGTACGAGCCAGACATGCTCGCCCGTGTACCGATGCAGTTCCGGATCCTGAGCCGCGTATTCACGAAATTCCAGCCGACACCGAGCGTAGCGATCGAGCGCCGGGCCGTCGCAGACCCAGCACCGGGCCACCGGACGAAAGAGTTCTGGTGCCAGGCTGGGGGAAGGGCGCGCGGCGCCGCTACTGAGGTCGCGCATACGCGATGTTCGTCAAGTGACCGATGTTCTCAATCGCCTGGGGCACCAGATCGAATCCGCATAGAAGCCGATGGGCATCGCTGCCCCACTGGGTTTCGCACACGACCACCCCGATACGCCCGTTTCGCAACGCGTCTTTCATGCCTCTGATTACCTCGGCCTCGGCGCCTTCGGTATCGATCTTCACCAGATCCACGTGTTCCACGCCGCTTCCCTCGAGCCAGCGATCGAAGGTCATTGTCTGAACCGGGATCGTGTGGTCTGGAGAAAGGCCTCCCATGGCAATGGTTGAGGCCGCCGGGACGAGCGACGACAGGCCGCTGTTCCCGCTGCATTGGGAGACGAAGAGTCGCGCCCCGTCGCGTGAGGTGTCCGACAAGGCTTGCTGCACCAGAACGACACGGTGTTCGAAGCCGTTCAGTCGAACATGCTGCTCGAGCTGCCGGAAAACCGGCGGATTGGGCTCGAACGCAAAGACACGACCCCGCTCCCCGACGAGAGCAGCAGCCAGGATCGTGAAATAGCCATGGTTCGCGCCAACATCAACGAAGATGTGCCCTGGGCGAAGACGCTGCCCTATGTAACTCGTCGTTTTCGGCTCGTAAGGACTGTTCCCGAAATACAACCCCGAGGTCGTGAACTCAGTGACATCGAGGATCAATGGAGTATCGCCGACCATGACGCGTCTGAAGCGGCGATCCGGATTGCCGTACGCGGTCCGCATAACGTCCCGCCACACTGCGAGCGAACCGGCCGGCGAACGGGCGGTGCCAGACGGCCGCACCCAATCGTACGAGCGGCCGCTCGAGCACGGACCATCGACCGACCAGCCCCGCACAGGAGCTCGCCGCGAATCGATACGCTGCGCGGGCGACCGCCATCACGACTGCTCGAGCACGCACCGTGCGATTTGCTCTGACATCGCATCCCAGGTGTGGCCCCGGAGCGCGTCTGAGAGCGGCAGAACCGCCGACCGAACCCGCTCGATGTCGCGCCGCCAGGTCAACAACTTCTCGCGAAGCTCCCCGGGATCGCCGGGGTCGGCGATCAACAGATCCCCGAGCTGAGACGGATACTGTTCGGCGATGCCGGCGGATGCGCTGACGATAGCCGGGACTCCGCGGCACAGCGCCTCGCGGACGGACAACCCGTACGCTTCGTAGCGGGCCGGATGAACCAGTGCGTCGAGGGCCGCCACAATCTCCGGCACATCGGTTCGAAAGCCGGCGAATCGTATCCGATTCGCGATACCTTCTTCACACGCCCGGCGTTCCCACGCGGGCCGCTCGGCGCCTTCGCCGATCACAATCAAGTCCGCATCCCAGTCGCGGCCGCGACAGAGGTCGCGCCACGCGCTGAACACCGTGTCGAACCCCTTCCGCCGATCGCCGAGCGCGCCGACGAAACCAACGAGCGGGCGATCGGCTGGCTGCGACAATGCCGCCCTGGCGGCCGCCCGTTCCCCGGCGGTCGCTAACGACAGCCGAATCGGATCACCACCGTAATAGACAACGCTGAACACGAGACGGATCGACGCCGATCCGCTCGATCACATCGTCACGCGTCCGCCGGCTGTTGCAGATGACGACGCGAGCGACGCGGAGCGCCGAGCGCTCCGCCGCCAGATCGCGGCGATGCGCCAGCGCCGCCTTCGCCCGTCGCGCAGCGGAGCCGGCGGTGAGAAGCGGGTTGGCCGCGTGGAGATAGTGGACCCAGTTCGCGCGTCCAATGCGGCAGTTCCCGCCGTTGACGACGACGTGCACGCTCGGAGGCACGGAGGCGCCGCCAGACGCGCTGGCCAGTCTGCGACAGAAGCGGGCTGCCCAGCAGATGCCGGTTGAGAGGCCGCCACACCTCGTGCACTTTCACGGTTGGCAGCGCCGCCAGGTCGGGCCAGGCGCGGTGCGTGACCAGGTGAACTTCGTCGCGCGCAGCCAGGTAACGGGCGAGCGCGTAGTTCGCTGCATCCATGCCGCCAAGCGGAGTGAGATCGCCGGCGACGATTAACCAGCTCATTCAGTCGATGCGCGGGCGGTCGGCCATCGCGCCGCGAAGCATGCCTTCGAGGAACCAGAACTGCATGCCGACGGCGGTGCCGAACGGGACGAACGTGAACACGAGCCCGATGGTCCCCGACGTTGGCGGCGACGACGATCGTGGCCACCAGGCGGTCTTCGGGGTCGGCGAGCGACCGTATCAAGGCGAGATCGCCGAAAAGAGTCGACCAACGAGCACCAGCCCGTAGAGCACGACGAGCGGCACACCGCCGTCCAGCATCCACGCGTTGCGGCTGCACTTCCGCAAACAGGCCCGCGATTTCGCACCGCTGTCGCCAAAGTAGAAGCCAGCATGCCCCTCGTCCAAGGCCGGCACCGAACGGATACTCGTCCACCAGTTCCGTCATCGCGGATTCCACCTGGATGCCGCGGCTCTGGTAGTACAGCTCGACGTGGGTCGTCTTCGAGCAGCGTCTGAAACCGCTCGGCCACGGAATCGCCAGCCAGCGCTGTCGCGACCGACAGGCCGACGACCACCAGACCGATTCCCAGCGCGCCGAACCCAATCGCGCGTTTCTTCTGATTCTGGACGGCGAGCAGCGCGAGATACGCGACCATCATCCCCAGAGTCATGACGAACGCAGCGCGCACGTGGCTGAGATAGAGCGCGGACATGCCGGCCAGCGCAAATCCAAGAGCCGCCAACCGTTTCCACCAGCCGATCGGTTCCAGGCAGAAGATGAGGCCAAGAATCGTGGCGACCATGGCGGCGCCAGCCACGGCGCCGGCCGCATCGAACAGGCCGGGGGGGCGGATCATGAGGCGGCCGTTCAAGCCAACAAACGTCGACGCCGCCAGGGCCGCATCTCCGCCTGCCAGTGAGTACACCGACGAGAGCTGACGCGGCATCCAACGGTCCGGGTTGTACACCTGCATGACGCCGACCATCGAGTTGATGCCGTTGCAGACGAGCAGCACGACGAGCGCCCGCATCAGCTGCTGCCGGTTGAAGACATACACGCGGCGCCCAGAACACGGGACACAGGATCGCGAAATACAGACAAATCTGCGCCACGCCGGCGAGCGGCGCTGTCTCCGGGTGGAGCATCATGAGCCCAAGCCAGAGCAACGTGAGCATGATCCATCCTGCCGCCGGATGCTTGCCGCGTCCCTGCCCGCCGCGGTCGAACCACCACACGACGAACGCGCAAAGGCTCACGGCGTACGCGCCGGTGCGAATGGGAAGCCGGTACGCCTGGCTGCCAGGGAGAAACAGCAGCGCGGGCAACAGCGTCTGTCCCACCGCGAACCATTCAACGAAGCCGCTCGGCCTCCAGCGCGGCGTGCGGGCGCGGCCATACTCGTCGTATTCGTCTTCGACATCGTGGAAGAGCGCCGTCTCGTCCGCTTCCGTGTCTTCCCAGGGGATCGTGTCAGGCGGGTCGCCGTACATCGTTTCTCATCACCTTTGCCATGATTGACTCGAGCTTCGCCGCATGAACGGGCAACGCCGCGCGCTGACTCAGATGTTGGCGGGCCGCCCGCCCCATCTGCTGCCGCAGCGTGGAAGACTCGACGAGCGCGCGAAGGGCCTGCACGAGCGCGGCGCGATCGCCTGGACGCACGACAAAGCCGGTCACGCCATGCTGGATGATTTCAGGCACCGCGTTGATATCGCTGCCGATGGCCGGAATACCGCTCGCGGCCGCCTCCTCGTACACGATGCCAAACGCCTCGTGGCGCGCAGGCATGACGAACGCGTCTGCCCGCCGCCACAGCTCGCGCCAGCGTTCGCTGTACGGCGTGACGCCGCCGGTCACGGTGACGCCGCGTGGCAGTGCGTCGGGCGCAAGGGGCCAATCGGTCACAACGTCGAGGTCGGCCGCGTCCGCAAATCCCCCTTCGTGCCAGGCCTCGAACAGCTCCGCGCCACCTTTGCGGGGAAACTCGCCGCCAATAAACAACAAGCGCGGACGGTGATTGATTGCAGCGGCCCGCCGCGCGCGTTCGGGGATCCAATCGGCCGCGAACGCGTCCACGTCGACCGGGCAGGGCAGCACAGTCACCTTTGAGCGCACAGTCGGGATACAGCGCGGCCAGGTCGCGCGCGGCCCATGCCGAGGTTGCGACGATGGCCGATGCGGCGCGGAACACTCGCCCGTCGTGCGCGATGTTCGCGTAGTAACTGGCGCGGCCGAGCCGGGACGCGGCTTCGAGGCTGGCCTGGCGCTGCGTGCAATCGAGGCAGACAATCGCGGGTACTTGTTTCATCAACGAGATGCTGGCGTACGCCGCCGGTTGCGTATAGAAGTGCAGCACGTCGAAAGGAGCGCGACGTTTGGCCTTCGCAATTCGCCGGGCGGCAAGCCACCCGACATTCATTTCTTCCCGCCATCGACGCAGATCCAGGTTGGCCATCGGACCAGTTCGCGGCGCGAACGAGAGGCTGCAGAGCCGTCGGATGACGCGATCGATGCTCCGTCAGATCGCGGCTCAGATCGATGAACTCCGCGTCGATTCGCGGCATCTGGCCCACGATGCGCCGCATCAGCGCCGCGAACGTGCGATGGCCGGCCATTCCGGAATTGATGAAGAGCGCGCGAGTCATCCCGAGCGGGCTCCCCTCACGTCGCTGGTCTCCTGCCGATGATCAACAGGTTGTCTGACAGCGCGCGTGGAAATTGCCGAGCAAGCCCCAACGGGTAATGCCACGGCGTGAACGGGACCCGTCCGGCGTGGCTGTAGAGCACCTCCACCAGCTCAAGGCCACACTCGCCGGCGGCGCGTCGCAGATCGATTTCGAGCAGTGCCGTACGGTGGGCGGGATAGTGCGCGTCCTGGAAGGCCGAAAAGCGACGCTTGGTGATGAGCGTCGCCAGGCTCAGCGCGCTCAACTGATTTGGCGTCGTCACCACCACCCAGCCGCCTGGCCTCGCCAGCTCGACGAGCGCGCGCATGAACGCCCACGGATTCTCGAGATGTTCGATCGTCTCCACGGCCGTGACGACGTCGGCTTCGCGCGGGGCGATGGGCCATGGCGCCCTGGCGAGGCCGTCGAGATCGATCTGGTGGAATTCCGCGTCGATCGGAAACCCCTGGTACCGCACCGCGTCGAGGCCGCAGTACGTGGTGAAGCGAGGCGCCAGCAGACGCCAAAGTCCGGCGCTGCCGCATCCGACGTCGACGAGTCGGCCGCCGGAGACGCCTCGCGCGGAGAGCGCCCGATCGACCATGCGGTAGATCGCGTCGTGGCTCGAGCCCAGGCTTTGCCGCGCTCGCGCCTCGAGCGTGCAGCGCATTCGACGACAACATCAGACGCCAACTCCCGCTGGTGACATTGCCGTCAAGGCCTCGGCGAGCCGGGCCATCTGCGTCGCAGGGTCGGACAGGCGCCGCGCTCGCGCCGGCGCGCCGGCGGCGAGCTTCGCGCGAAACGGACGATCGATGATGAGGCGCTCGAGCGCGGCCGCGAGCGCCTTCGAGTCACCTGGTGGCACGAGCACACCGCAGGACTCGTCCACAATCTCGATCGCACCACCCGAACGGGACGCGACGACCGGCAAGCCGGCGGCGAGCGCTTCCACGTAGGCGATGCCGAAAGGTTCCGGCGCGATATTGGCCTGACAGTGCACATCGGCGGCCGCAAGCAGTCGCCGGACGTCGCGGCGCTCGCCCAGCCATCTCACGCGGTCGGCGATGCCGAGACGACGGGTGGCAGCGGCGAGCTCGCTGACGTACGCCGACTTCTTCCGGACGTTGCGCCCCACCGACGACCCACCACACCCACCCCGAGCGGGCGCGCAATTGCGCGAGCGCGTCGACCACGACCGCGTGGCCTTTCCACGCCTCCATACGGCTGACCTGAATGAGGACCGTCGCATCGGCCGGCGTGTCGAGTGCCTGCCGCAGCGCGGCGCGCTCCGCCGCCGTCAGGACAGCCGCGTTCGTGTCGATCGGAGACGTCAGCACGATCGCCGGCACGTCGCCGTACAGTCGTGTCAGTGACTCGGCGGTATAGCGGCTGTTGCAGATCACCAGATCGGGACGGACGCGTCGCGCGAGGCGCTCGGTCCAATGCGTGCCGGTTGCGACATCGTGCGCCCAGAACACCAGCGGCACATTCGCGCGCTTGACGACGCCGCCGAACAGCGCCTGGGACCAGACGGCATGGCAAAGGACACGATCGAACCGCCCGGCTTCGATGACCTCGGCCAGGCGACGCCGGGCGCGGAGAATCGTCTGCGGACGACTCGCACGCGCTTCCGGAAGGCGATGCACGGACACGCCGGTCGCGGCAAGCTCGGCGCTGAGGCGGCCCTCGAAGCACAACGCCACTTCCGGCTCGATGGCCGGACAGAGCGCACGCAGGCGAGCCATGGTTTCGAGCAGCGTTTCGATGCCGCCGTAAAGGTTGCCGCTGTAGACGTGCAGGACGCGCACTAGTGGAGACCCGCATCATGTCCAAAGGAGATGGGGCCACGGCCCGAGGTCTTCCGTTTCACCGAAGGGCGTCAGCGCCGAGGTGACGTCCATCTGCTCCTGAGGCGACGCGCCGATGGGCCGACGGCGAGTGATCGATCTTCCAGGCGCGATATCCGTAACCGCGAAGGTCGGCGACGATCTGTGTCGGCCGATGTCCCTTGACGCCGAAGATATTCAGGATGCAGTTCGAGAACCAGGAACTTGATCCGCCGATCGGTCAGCGCGCGCCGAAGTCCGGCCAGCGCTCGCCCTTCAGCCCCTTCGATATCCATCTTCAACAGATCGACCTGCTCGATTCCCGCCCGGTCGAGAACATCGTCGATCGGAGAAGCGGCCACGTCGAACTGACGGTGTGAGTTCCCGACGCCCTCCGCGTCCGATCAGACCGAAGTTGCCGGAGTCGTTCGCAGCGCGCTCGTATTCGTGCAGCCGCAGGCCTCCGGACGTGTCGCTCGCAGCCATCTCCAGGACGGTCACCGACTCGAGCATGTTCCGCTCGATGTTGGCCTTCAGCGTTCGGCAGGCGCGCGGGTCGACTTCGATGCTGACGACCCGGCCGGTGCGGCCGACCAGATGCGCGGCGCACAAAGTGAAGTAGCCCCAGTTGGCCCCGACGTCGACGAAGGTCATACCCGGCCGGAGAATCTGTTGCAGCAGCGCGGTTTCCTGCGGCTCGTAGCGGCCGGTGAGACAGACTTCGCGCATGATCGCGTCGCGGAGATCGCACCGGAAGAATAGCGAGCCCAGCTCCGCCGGCAGGCGCGCCCAGAATGGATCGGCGTCGCGACGCCCAATCCAGTTCATGACGCGATATCTGCCCGCCGGGAGTCGCTGGATGAGTCCGACGGCCGGATCGACCCACCACGGCGTGTTCTGCATCTGCCTGTCACGTCGTATCCGTCATGTCGATCATGCGGCGTCAATCGATCGGTAAATCGGAATCAGCTCGGCCGCAAGGCGTGCTCGATCGAACGATCGCTCGGCCGTCCGTCGCGCTGCGCGGCCGATTTGCGCGCGTAGTTCCGGATTGGCGGCCAGCGCGGCGATTTGCGCCGCCAAATCGCCAGCATCGCCCGGCGCATGAACGAGCGCATCCACGCCGGGCGTGATGATCTCCGCCGCACCGCCGGCGTTGCTGACAACGACGGGTCGGCCGCAGGCCATCGCTTCGGCGATGACGAGCCCGAAGGGCTCGGGCGCCGTGCTCGCGTGCACGACGACGTGGAGGGCTCGGAACGTGGCTTCGGGTGTGTGAACGAAACCGGTGAATCCGACACGATCGGCGATACCCAGCGAGCGCGCACGCTGCCGGAGCTCGTCGAGCGAATACTGGCTGCCCTCGGTCTGATAGACCGCGTCGCCGACGATGTAGGCGCGCACGGGGAGATGGGCCGGCAGCCGCGCGATGGCTTCGAGGAACGTCGCGTGGCCCTTCCAGCGCGCCAGCGTCGCCACGAGGCCGACACGAATGGTGTTCGCCGATGCTTGCGGCAGCCCCGACATCGCATCGAGATTCGCGCGGGCGCCGGTCATCGAAAAGCGGTCGAGGTCGACGCCGTTCCGGACCGTGACGACGCGAGTGTCGTTGGCCAGCGCGCGTGTCGCATCGGCGGCGACGCTGGCCGAATTGGTGACGACCGTGGCCGTACGCCCTGAGCGCCACTGTCGCCAACGCAGGAGCCTCGTCGTCATTCGGCGTGGGCCGAGGTAGTCGTGAAGGTGCCACACGAGACCTGGTCGTCGGCCCGGACCGATTCCCCAGGCCCCCAGAACGTGCATCTTGAGTCCGTTGGTATGGACGATCGCGGGGTCGAACGCGGCAATCGCGCGGCTGAGAGCGGCGCGATAGCGGACGGCGGCCGCTGAAGCCAGCGCGATCTCCGAGGCGAAACGGACCATGTGCCCAAGCCCGCCTGACGCCGCCGCGCTGTGTTCGCCAAGCCGTGCGATCGCAGGGGAAAAGGGCAAGACTTCAGCGGTCACGCCGAGCGACCGGACACGGCCAATCAGCGGCCCGTCGGACGCGGCGAGCAGGTGCAGCGGCCAGGACGGCTCGGCGTGTCGAATGCTCGCGAGGATATCGACGAGACTCGATTCCGCTCCGCCAAGCTGGCCGGTTGGATTGAGGTACATGACGCGCATAGCGTCACGAGGATAGGCTTAGGGCTCGCAGGACCTCAGGGATTAAGGCTCGGCGTGTTCTGCGTCTTCAGCCGTGAGCCGTTACGCCTTAGAAAGAACCGTCCGCTGATGGTGATCGTGTCGCCAGGCTGGATCTTGTCTTCGAGGTTGACGCCGAGTTCGGTGAGCTTCCCGTTCACGAGACGGCTGACTTTGATCCGGCGATCCGATCCGCGCTCGTTCAGGCCGCCGGCCAATGCAATCGCCTGTTGAACGGTCATGCCGGGGTCGAGCACGTGTGTTCCCGGATTGCGCACCATGCCGGTGATGTAAAAGTGCTGCGCCGACGGCACATTGATGATGTCGCCGTCCTGCAGCACGACATCCTGGCCCGCCTTGCCAAGCTCGAGGTCCTTGCGGTTGACCGTGATCCGCGCGCCTTCGATGTCGGTGGCGGTCGGCGCGGTCGTGGCGTTGGGACGATTCGGATGGACCACGATGACTTCGTTGCTGGCGCCCGGGGTCGGTGAGCCGGCCAAGGCGAGCGCCTCGAGCAGCGTCATGCTGCCGGTCATGGGGATCTTGCCCGGCGCGCGCACCTCTCCGATCACGTACACAAACTGGCTCTTATATTGGTTGACTTCAACCCGCACCTGCGGGTTCCTGATGTAGCCGGCCGCCAACATCGTCGTAATCCGCTGCTGAAGCTCGGACAGCGTCGCCCCGGCGGCCGTCACGCGGCCTATGAGCGGGAACGAGATGGACCCGTCGGCGTCGACGCGATACATCGTCGACAGATCGGGCTCGTCGAACACCGTGATTTTCACCTCGTCGTTCAGCCCGATCTTGTAGCTGGTCGGATTGACTGCCGTCGTCGCCGTCCCCGTCGTGGGTGTCTGTCCGGACGCGCTCTCAGGCTTTGGGAATGACAAACTCCGGCTTATACGGCGCGGGGTCGCGGGTTGCGTTTGGACGCGGGCGCCTGAGCCGCAGTTGCCTGCGCACCGAGCGGCTGAGGTGCCGCGGTCAGGGCCAGCAGAAGAAGGGTTATCACGTTCGTCTCCATTTTACGCCACCGCTACTCGGACATCCGTGTGACCGGAATGCCGAGCTGGCGCGCTTTTCTATAGAGGTTAGGCCGTTGGATACCGAGGGTCTGGGCGGCATCGGCCATCCGCCACGCATGATGCTGAAGGACTGCAGAAATGTAATCGCGCTCAAACCGCAACCGGGCTTCGCGTAGATTTCCGGTCGGGACAAACCGCGCGGGCGCGCGCTGCAGATGCAGCGCCGGCAGGATGTGCTCCACCTGAATGTCGTGATCGCCGGGCTCTCCGACGACCCGCGTGATGGCCGCCCGAAGCTCGCTGAGGTTCCCCGGCCACGTGACGGCGGCCACCAGGGCCAGCGCCGCTTGTGTGAACGCGCGGAGCTTCAGTCCCCGCTCGGCGAGTGCTTCCTCGAGAACGCGTGTGGCAATCACAGGCACGTCCTCCTGACGATCCCTGAGCGGCGGCAGATCGATCCGCACCGCGGCCAGCCGCCGGAACAGATCGGCCCGCAGGCGGTGGGCGTGGACATCGGCGTCGACAGCCGGCGACGCACTGGCGACCAGGCGGACTTCGGTCGTCACCGGCTCGCCGTCGAGCGACACTTCGCCGTCGCGCGCAATGCGCGCCAGGCGCGCCTGGATCGCCGCGGGCAATTCGGTCACGTCCTGAAGGAACAAGGTGCCGCCGCGCGCAACCGCGATGCGGCTGTCGCGTGCGATTGGTTCGAGATCTGTCGGCACCGGCGGACTCGAAGGCCCAGTCGACACGGTCGACGCTGTCCCGAACAATAACTGCCCCAGGTGCGACGGGTCGGCGCAATCACACTCGACGACCACGTACGGCGAAGCGGCTCGACGACTTCGTCCGTGAAGCTCACGCGCGACGGAGTCGACTTCGGCGCCGCGTTCGGCCGTGAGCAGCACGCCGACGTCGAGCGGCGCGGCTCGGCGAACCAGCTCCTTGACGCGCGTGATCGCCGGCGAATGGCCGGCAAGCTCGAGTGCACCGGGAATTGCCGTCGCTGCCCGTCCAAAAGCAGGAGGCCGGACGCCGGGCTGTACTAATGTGTCTGCCATAGGAAATGCACTCGAAAAGGCTTAGGGCTCAGGGCTTAGGGCTTAGGGTGCTCAACGCTTGAGGTTTTCGTCGGGCTTAAGCCCTAAGCCATGAGCCCTAAGCCGCTTATGGAGCTCCGCCCCGTCAGTCACACAACCTCGGAGGCCACGGTCAAGATTGAGGCGCCCATGATTAACGACATAGAGCGACTTAATATGACTTATCAGTCCGTCAGTGTCAATACTGACACCTTAACAGATCGCGCGAGATACGACGGGCGGACGACGACACGCCCTCTCCGTATTTCTGCTTCTTCAACAACCTATGTATTATCAGTAGCTTACGGCTTGTCGAGCCCGGCGTCCGCTGTTCATATTTATCGGCGTCGGCGAGTTGTATCGGTATGGAGTGGCGGGATGTATCGCGGCGGAAACAGAACGGGGTCCTTATCCCGGTGGAGGCGTGGGGGTCAGCCGGCGGAACGGGCAGGTGTCGGTCGGAGGATTCGAACAGGCCGTTAATGAGGAAGGCCACGCCAATGCTGATGAGAAAACCGCCCAGACCGATCCCGATCCGAGTGGAGCCGGTAAACGCGATCAGGAACATCAATCCAAATCCGACGCCTATGAGGGTGACTCCAGCGCGCCGGAGCTTCCCGCGTCCTTGACCGCCACGGCGTTCGACCCGGTCCATGGCTCGATCGAACCCGGCCGGATCCACCTCGGGGGGCGGCACAAGTCCCTTTTCAATCATCGCGATGCGTTCACGAATCTTGAGCTCTCGAAGCTTCGTATTCGAAATAATGCCTGTGATGGCGATGCTGATCCCGCCGATGATCGCGACCACAAGAACGATGAAAAAAACACTTCCGGGATCCATCGGTCCTCCAGACGTCCCTTGCTGAATTGATTAGACCGGATCCCCGGCAGATTTGTTTCACTGGTCTCTCGGGCACGCCTGACGGGATGAAACAAATGGCCAGTACGCGTGCTCTAATACGGTGTCCGAATGGAGCCCGTCAACGAGCGCGAGCTCGTCGAGCGTTGCCGGCAGGACGATGAGGGAGCTTTTCAGGAGCTGGTGGACCGGTACAAGAACCTGGTGTTCGCCATGATCGCCCGCACGGTACAGGATCGCTCCCGGGTCGAAGATCTTGCGCAAGACGTCTTCCTGCGCGTGCATCGCGGGTTGCCCTATTTCCGTGGAGAAGCGCAGCTCTCCACCTGGATCTACCGCATCGTCGCCAACGTCTGCGCGCAGGCGCGTACCCGTACGCCCGTTCCGATGTCGCTCGACGACGAACGTTCCGCCGCCATGACGCCGTCGGCCGCGGATCCGCAATTTGCCGATATCGAACTGCGAGATCGGCTCGAGAAAGCCATCGCGCGGCTTCCGGATCAACAGCGTCTGCTGGTTGCAGCGCATTACCTTCAGGGCGTGCAGTACCGAGGATCTGGCCGACGCCCTGGGACTCCCGCTTGGCACGGTGAAAACGCACCTGTACCGCGCCAAGCGACAGCTTCGACGGCTGCTGGAGACAGAACTGAAATGACGCTGATGTTCTGTGACGACGTGCTCGAAGCGCTCGAGGCCATTGCCGGCGGCGATCTGGCCCTCGACGCGCGGCTCGCAGCGCATCTGGGCTCGTGCGCCAACTGCCGCGCGGCGCTCGAGCGCGCCCGCGGGATCGAGCGGATGCTGCAGTCGCGCTCGGCGCCCGTCGCACCGGCGCACTTCACGTCCCGCACGCTCGCGCGGATCCGCCGGGATCGCTGGCGACGCGATCAGCTGCTGGACGCGGGATTCAACACCGCCGTGGCCGGCCTCGTCCTGGCGGCCATCGCCGCCGTGTGGCTGGTCATGAACCAGAGCGGGATCGTGACAGTGAGCAATGACGCCGTCGGCTTGATCGAGATGTTCATCCTGGCGGTCGTCCGCCGGATCGCGCCGGAGCTGCCGTTATACGCCGCGGCGACCGCGCTCCTCGCGGCAACAGTCGGCATCTGGTGGTGGGCAGAACGAGACGGCACGAATTGGTGAATTGGTGAATTGGTGATTTGCTAACGCGATGGGGAAGCTCGCGCACTCACCAAGTCGCCAAGTCACCAAGTCGCCAATTTGGCCCGTTACTGAAGTGGGCGGGCGGAAAACGACAGCTCCTTCCCCACCTCCGCCGGTTTTATCCACCGACCTTCAACCGCTACATCGAGCCGTTCTTCGGCAGCGGCGCGGTGTTTTTCGACCTGCACGCTGCAGGGCCGGCTGCGCGGTCATGACGTCGTCCTCATCGATTCGAACGCGGATCTCATCGGGTGCTACGAAACGGTGCGCGACCGGTGCGATGGGGTGGCGTGCGCGCTGGAGCGGCTGGCCGCGGCCCACGCCACCGGGGGACACGCCCACTACTACACGGTCCGCGACACGCACTTCAACCCGCTGCGGGACGAACGGCGCCAGGCCGACGGCCGGATCGCGTACACACCAGAGCTGGCCGCGATGCTCATCTATCTCAATCGGACGGGATTCAACGGATTGTTCCGCCTGAATGCGAGCGGCGGCTTCAACGTGCCGGCGGGACGCTACGCGCGTCCGGCCATCGTCAATCGCGAAAAGCTCTTCCGCGTGGCGGATGCCCTGTCGTGCCCGGGCGTGCGGCTGATGTTCGGATCGTTCGAATCGGCCCGCGACCTGGCGGAGGCGGGCGATTTTCTCTATGTCGATCCGCCTTACGCGCCCCTGAGCCGGACCGCGAACTTCACCTCGTACACGGCGTCGCGCTTCGGCGAGGAGGATCAGGCGCGTCTGCAGCAGCTCGTGATCGACCTCGCGCGGCGCGGGTGCCAGGTGCTGGTCAGCAACTCCACGGCGTCAGAGATCGCCGCGCTCTACGAACATAGCCCGGACGCGCGCGCGGCGGACCTGCGCACCTTCCGCGTGCCCGCGCGGCGCGCCATCAACAGCAACGCCTCGCGGCGCGGAGCCGTTGACGAATATCTGATTACGAATATTCAGGCGCCTGCGAGCCAGATGAGCTGACAGCACAGCGGGCAGGCGTACACCATGCGCAGATCGCCCACGAAGGAGACGAACCCGCCCGTCCCCTGATTCGCGCACGAGGGGCAGATCGCGGGCGCTACGGCTTCAATGGTCGCCACGCGCAGCGGGCGCCCGGTGGTCGGGCACGGAATGGTGTCGGGGCTGGCATGGTGCCGCGACACGCGAGGTTCGCCGTCCGCTCCGGTATGCCAGCGGAAGAGACCATTGAAGAAATCAGTGTCTGAAGCCATTTTCGCGGCGGATGGTAGCATAGGGGAGAGTTGTGCGAAAGTGGCGGAACTGGCAGACGCGCCGGCCTTAGGAGCCGGTAGCCGAAAGGCTATGGGGGTTCGAGTCCCCCCTTTCGCATTCACCAAGTCACCAACTCATCAACTCGCCAACGTCAAAGATGAAGACTGAGTTCGTCGATGTCAACGAGACGCGCAAGAACGTGCGCGTTGAAATTCCAAGCGATGTCGTGGATGCCGAGATCGAGCGCGTGGCGCTCGGCTACTCGCGCACGGCAAAAGTGCCGGGCTTCCGCCCCGGGAAGACGCCGCCGCGCGTCATCAAGCAACGTTTCAAGGATCAGATCCTCCACGAGGTCGCCCACGATCTGATTCCCCGAGTCGTCGGCGATGTCCTCAGGGAGCGCGGCGTCGAGCCGGTCGACACGCCGGATGTCCGCGACGTCACGATCGAAGCCGGACAGCCATTGACCTTCACCGCGTCGTTCGACACGGTGCCCGCGTTCGAGCCGGGCGACTATTCCACGATCGCGCTGCGGCGACCGTCGAGCACGGTCAAGGACGAGGCGGTCGCCGACGCGCTCGAGCGGCTGCGGCAGCGGGCGGCCCGCTTCGAGCCGGTCGAAGGTCGCGGTCTCGAGCACGGCGATACGGCGCTCGTCGATCTCGACCGGCGCGAGCCGAGCGGCCAGTCGGACCTTCATCGCGGCGTCAGCGTGGAACTGGGTTCAACGGCCAACCCGCCGGGGTTCGATCAGGAACTCGTCGGCCTCGAGCCGGGTGCGAGCAAGACGTTCACGATTCATTTCCCTTCCGACTACCCGGCCGCCGAGCTCGCCGGGACCGACATGACCTATACGGTGACCGTGCACGGCATCAAGAAGCGCGTCCTGCCGGCGCTCGACGACGAATTCGCAAAGGACCTCGGTGAATTCGAAACCCTGGACGCCCTGCGCGCGCGCGTGCGGGAGGATCTCGAGCACGAGGCGCGCCACGGCGCCGAGCGCGAGATGCGCGCCGAGCTCATGAAGCAGCTCGCCGCGCGCGTGCCGTTCGACGTGCCTGGTTCGCTGGTCGAGCGCGAAATCGACCGGCGCATCGAGGACTTCGCGCGACGGCTGATGGAACAGCAGGTCGACCCGCGCGAGGCGGGCATCGACTGGAACGCGTTCCGCGACAGCCAGCGCGAGGTCGCGCGCGAAGCGGTCGGCGGCGCGCTCGCGCTTGACGAAGTGGCGCGGCGCGAAGGCCTCCAGGTCAGCGAGGACGAGGTCGAGCGCGAAGTCGCCCGCTTCGGGGAGCGGACCGGTCGGACGGCCGCGGCCGTGCGCGCGCGCCTCGAAAAAGAGGGCGGCCTGTCGCGCATCCACTCGGGTCTGCGCCGCGAGAAGTCAATTGACTTCCTCATGGCGCGTGCTACTATTTCTGGAGAACAGTAAGACTTCCCGCTTCGAACTTCCCCTTCAACAACGCGACTGTATATGCCGAACCTTCCGGATTCTCGTCTGCAACTCGTGCCGATGGTCGTCGAACAGACCAATCGGGGCGAACGCGCGTACGACATCTTCTCGCGCCTTCTGAAAGACAGCATCATCTTCATCGGGACGCCGATCGACGACACTGTGGCGAACCTCACGATCGCGCAGATGCTCTTCCTCGAGGCGGAGGACCCCGATAAAGACATCCAGCTGTACCTCAACAGCCCGGGCGGGTCGATTACCGCCGGGATGGCGATCTACGACACGATGCAGTTCATCAAGCCGGACGTGCAGACCATCTGCATCGGGCAGGCGGCGTCGATGGCGGCGGTCCTGCTGGCGGCGGGGGCCAAGGGCAAGCGCTTTTCGCTGCCAAATTCACGAATTGTCATACATCAGCCCCTCATGTCTGGCCTGGCCGGCCAAGCGACCGATATTGATATTGCAGCCCGTGAAATCCTTCGAATGCGTGAGCGCATCAACGAAATCCTGGTCCACCACACAGGGCAGTCGGTCAAGCGTATCCAGGACGACACAGAACGCGACTACATCATGTCTGCGGACCAGGGTAAGGAATACGGTATTATTGATGATGTCATCCGGAAGAGAGCGTAGGTAACCAGCTGTAGCGCAGGTCTTTAGCCCCGGGCGGGACTAGTCCTTCGCTGCACGGGAAACGATATGGTGAAAAAGGGCGGGGAAACCGAGGTCCTGCGGTGTTCCTTCTGCAACAAGGACCAGAACGACGTCCGCAAGCTGATTGCGGGCCCGACCGTTTTCATCTGTGACGAGTGCGTCGAGGTCTGCAACGACATCATCGCGGACGACAACCGCTTCGAGAATCGCGGCACCCGGTCGTCGCTGCCCACGCCGCAGGAAATCAAGAAGTTCCTCGACGAGTACGTCATCGGCCAGGAGCGGACCAAGAAGAAGCTCGCCGTCGCCGTCTACAACCACTACAAGCGCATCGAGATTCAGAAGCAACCGCGCAGCCGCAACGACATCGAGCTCACGAAGAGCAATATCCTGCTCATCGGCCCGACCGGCACCGGCAAGACGCTGCTTGCGCAGACGCTCGCCAAGCTGCTCTCGGTCCCCTTCACGATCGTCGACGCCACCACGCTCACCGAAGCAGGCTACGTCGGCGAGGATGTCGAGAACATCATCCTGAAGCTGCTGCAGGCGGCCGGTGGCGACATCGAGAAGTGCCAGCAGGGCATCATCTACATCGACGAGGTCGACAAGATCTGCCGCAAGGACGAAAACCCCTCGATCACGCGCGACGTGTCGGGTGAAGGCGTCCAGCAGGCGCTCCTGAAGATCCTCGAAGGGACGGTCGCGAACGTGCCGCCGCAGGGCGGACGCAAGCACCCGCACCAGGAATTTTTCCAGGTCGACACGAGCAACATCCTGTTTATCTGCGGCGGCGCCTTCGTCGGTCTCGACAAGCAGATCGAGCGCCGCGTCGGCAAGAAAACGCTCGGCTTCAAGGCGGACGTCAAATCGCTGCGCGGGCGCGACATCGGCGCCACGCTCGAGCAGCTCGAGCCGCAGGATCTGATCAAGTACGGCCTGATTCCAGAGTTCGTCGGCCGCCTGCCGGTCGTCGGCACGCTGCACGAGCTCGACAAGCCGGCCCTCATCCAGATCCTCACGCAGCCGCGCAACGCCATCACGCGGCAGTACATGAAGTTGTTCGAGTACGAGAACGTGAAGCTTCGCTTCACGGACGACGCCCTCGAGGCGATTGCCGAATCGGCCCTCGAGCGCAAGATCGGCGCGCGCGGCCTCCGGATGATCATCGAGGAGCTCATGCTCGACCTCATGTATCAGGTGCCGAATCAGAAGAAGCTGCGTGAGGTCACGATCACCCGCGAAGTCGTGATGGCAAAGGACAAGCCCATCACGCTCATTGAAAAGGCCGGATAACCCCTTGGACACCCCTTTGGAAGTTTACGAGACCCTGCCGATCGTCCCTCTGCGCGACGTGGTGGTCTTCCCGCACATGATGATGCCGTTCGTCATCGGACGGCCGTCCTCGACGCGCGCGCTCGAGCACGCGCTGCTCAAGGACAAGCGCATCTTCCTCGCGGCGCAGCACGACGCGTCGGTGGACGACCCGAGGCCCGAGGACATCTACACGATGGGGTGCGTCGCCAACGTCGTGCAGAGCCTCAAGCTCCCTGACGGCAACATCAAGGTGCTCGTCGAGGGCGTCGATCGCGCCCGCGCCGTGGAGTGGAAGGAAGACAAGGGCTTCTACCGCGTCGTCGTCAAGGTGCTGGCCAAGCAGCGCGAGACGAACGCGGACGCCGAAAGCACGATGAGCCGCGTCGTGTCGTTGTTCGAGCAGTACGTGAAGCTGTCGAACAACCTGAACTTCGACGCGATGATTGCCGCCGTGCGCGTGGACGATCCGGGCAAGCTCGCCGATACCATCGCCGCCCACCTGCTCGTGGGCGTCGACGAGAAACAGAACCTGCTCGAAATCATCTCGCCGCTCGAGCGGTTGAACCGCATCGCCGGGATTCTCGAGATCGAAGTCGACAAACTCCAGGTCGATCGCCGCATCCAGTCTCGCGTGAAGAAGCAGATGGAGAAGGCGCAGAAGGAGTACTACCTCAACGAGAAGATGAAGGCGATCCAGAAGGAACTGGGCCGCAAGGACGAGAAGGGCAACGAAGTCGACGAGCTCAAGAAGAAGATCGAACAGTCGAAGATGCCCAAGGACGTCGAGGAGAAGGCCATCCAGGAGCTGAAGCGCCTGGAAGCGATGCCGCCGATGTCCGCCGAAGCGACCGTCTCCCGCAACTACATCGACTGGCTCGTCGCCGTGCCCTGGCACAAGAAGACGCGCGAGAGCCGCGACCTGAAGCGCGCCGAGGAAATCCTGCACGAGGATCATTACGGCCTGGAAAAAATCAAGGAGCGCATCCTCGAGTTCCTCGCCGTGCGCGCGCTCGTCAAGAAGCCCAAGGCGACCATCCTCACCTTCTCCGGACCTCCGGGAGTCGGCAAGACGTCGCTGGCCAAGTCGATCGCCCGCGCGATGAACCGCAAGTTCGTCCGCCTGTCGCTCGGCGGCGTGCGCGACGAAGCCGAAATCCGCGGCCATCGCCGCACCTACATCGGCGCGTTCCCAGGCCAGATCATCCAGATGATGAAGAAGGCCGGATCGATGAACCCGGTGTTCCTGCTCGACGAAGTCGACAAGATGTCGATGGACTTCCGCGGCGACCCGTCCGCCGCGCTGCTCGAGGTGCTCGATCCCGAGCAGAACCATACGTTCCTCGATCACTACCTCGACGTCGAGTACGACCTGTCGCACGTGATGTTCATCTGCACGGCGAACGTGCTCCACACGATCCCGCAGGCGCTGCGCGACCGCATGGAAGTGCTGCAGCTCGCCGGCTACACCGAGCTCGAGAAGGTCCAGATCGCCCAGAAGTTCCTGTCGCCGAAGGCGATTGAGGGCGCGGGCCTCACGAAGGACAACATCGTCTTCGCCGAGGACGCCTTCCAAACGATCATTCAGCGCTACACGCGCGAAGCCGGCGTGAGGAACCTCGAGCGGGAGATTTCCTCGATCTGCCGCAAGGTCGCCCGCAAGGTGGTCGTCGAGGGCAGCTCGTTCTTCGAAGAGATCACCGCGGACAAAGTCACCCAGTATCTTGGCGTGCCGCGCTTCCGCAACACGATGGCCGAGGAGACGAACGAAATCGGCATCGCGACCGGCCTTGCCTGGACCGAAGTCGGCGGCGAAATCCTCGTGACCGAAGCGACGCTCATGCCGGGCAAGGGCCACCTCACGCTCACCGGCAAGCTGGGCGACGTCATGCAGGAATCGGCGCAGGCGGCGATGAGCTACGTGCGCTCGAAGGCCGAGGAGTTCGGCATCCCGAAGGACTTCAACCGGAAGACCGACGTCCACATCCACGTGCCCGAAGGCGCGATTCCGAAGGACGGTCCGTCGGCCGGCATCACGCTCGCGACGGCGCTGGTCTCCGCGCTGGCCCGCGTGCCGATCCGGAAAGACGTCTGCATGACCGGCGAAATCACGCTGCGCGGCAAAGTGCTGCCGATTGGCGGCGTGAAGGAGAAGGTGTTGGCCGCGCACCGCGCCGGCCTGAAGAATATCGTGCTGCCGAAGGACAACGAGAAAGACCTGGCGGACATTCCGAAAAACGTGCTGGACACGCTGAACGTCTACATGGTCCAGACGATGGACGAGGTCCTGAAGATCGCGCTGGCCGGGCCGCTGACCGCCCTTTCACCCGAGGCGCAGGCGGCGCCGGTCGACAGCGCCATCATCGACGACACCATCACTCACTAGGTTGAAATTGCAGATTGTTGATTGTAGATGGCTGATTGAAGCGCTCGATTTCAATCTGCCATCTGCAATCTGAAATCTGCAATTTCATTGAGAGTCGACGCCTCCTTTGTCACGAGTGCCGCGGGCGCGAACGATCTCCCGCGAGATGGTCTGGCGGAGATTGTGCTCGTGGGTCGGTCGAACGTGGGCAAGTCGAGCCTGATCAATTCGCTGGTCAGGCAGCGGATCGCGCGAACCAGCGCGGCACCCGGCAAGACCCGGCTCGCGAACCTCTACCGCGTCGCGCGAGTCAGCCGCGAGCCGGTCTACTTCGTGGATCTTCCGGGGTATGGATACGCCCGCGGTGATCGCGACGAGCTCAAGACGGTGACGCGGGCGTTTTTTGGGCTGGACGGGCGGGAAGGGCGGGAAAGGCGGGAAAGGACACACTCTCCTGCCCTTCCAGCCCCTCCTGCCCTTCCCGCCAATATCGCAGCGCTCCTGCTCGTCGACAGTCGACACCCAGGCCTGCAGAGCGACATAGAGGCCTGGGGCTGGCTTCTGTCGACGGTCGAGCGCTGCGGGATCGTCGCCACCAAGATCGACAAGCTCGCGAGCGGTCAGCGGATCCGCGCGATGAGGGAATTCGAATCCGTATTTGAACATCCTGTGCTGCCGGTTTCGGCAGTCACGGGCGAAGGACTGGACGAACTGTGGACACTGATAGACAAGCTGACGAACAGCAGCAGCCGCCTCAAGCCACCGCGCAACAGCCGGCCCAACCGGCCCCCAAAGGCAACGGCGGCGCGGCTCCCGAGAAGAGCGCTGCAGCCCCCGAGAAAATAGAACGCATCGACCTGGCCACGCTCAAGGACATGAGCGTAGGTGCGCTCACCAAGATCGCCAAACAGCTCGATGTGCCGGGCGCCACCGGCATGCGGAAACAGGAGCTGATCTTCGAGATCCTGAAAGCCCGCGCCGAAAAAAGCGGCCTGATCTTCTCGGAAGGCGTGCTCGAGGTGCTGCCGGACGGCTTCGGGTTCCTGCGGGCGCCGGACTACAACTACCTGCCTGGCCCGGACGACATTTACGTCTCCCCCTCGCAGATTCGCAAATTCGATCTGCACACCGGGGACACGGTGTCCGGCCAGATTCGGCCGCCAAAGGACGGTGAGCGCTACTTCGCCCTGATCAAGGTCGAAGCCGTCAACTTCGAACCGCCCGAACGGGCGCGCGAGAAGGTGTTCTTCGAGAATCTCACGCCGCTCTATCCGCAGCAGAAGATTTCGCTCGAGACGGAAGCCGAGAACCTGTCGGCGCGCGTGCTCGACATGATGGTGCCGATCGGCAAAGGCCAGCGCGGTCTCATCGTCGCGCCGCCGCGCACCGGCAAGACGATGCTGCTGCAGAACATCGCGAACAGCATCACGCACAACCACCCCGAGGTGTACCTGATCGTGCTGCTCATCGACGAGCGGCCTGAGGAAGTCACCGACATGCAGCGCTCGGTGCGCGGCGAAGTCATTTCGTCGACTTTCGACGAGCCGGCCCAGCGCCACGTGCAGGTCGCCGAGATGGTGATTGAAAAGGCGAAGCGACTGGTCGAGCATCGGAAGGACGTGGTCATTCTGCTCGACTCGATTACGCGACTCGCGCGCGCTTACAACACGATCGTGCCGCCGTCTGGCAAGGTGCTGTCGGGCGGCGTGGACAGTAACGCCCTGCAGCGGCCGAAGCGGTTTTTCGGCGCGGCGCGCAACATCGAAGAAGGCGGATCGCTGACGATCATCTCGACCGCGCTAGTCGACACCGGCTCGCGCATGGACGAAGTCATCTTCGAGGAATTCAAAGGCACCGGCAACCTCGAAATCCATCTCGATCGCAAGCTCACGGACCGCCGGGTGTTTCCGTCGATCGACATCACGAAGAGCGGCACGCGGAAGGAAGAGCTCCTCATACCGAAGGAAGATCTCAATCGCGTCTGGGTGCTTCGCAAGGTGCTGACGCCGTTGTCGCCCGTCGAGGCGATGGAGCTGCTGCTCTCGAAGATGTCCAAGACGAAGACGAACCAGGATTTCCTGGCGTCGATGTCCAACGGCAAAGGCTAAGCGCCCGCGACGCCGCGGCGCGGACGGAGGTCGGCCAGGCGGAACAGCAGCTCGCCTTCCCGGTCGGTGAGCCAGCCGTCGATGGTCGCGGCCGTTCGGCGCGCCAACCCAAGTCGATCGCTCATCCTGTTATATAATAGAGGTTTACGTTAGAGGCTAAGGAGTCTGCTGTGAAAGAGGGCATCCATCCCAAGTATCACGCCGTTGAGGCGCGGTGCGCCTGTGGCGCGACGTGGAAGACGCATTCCACCAAACCCGAGCTCCACCTCGAAATCTGCTCGAGCTGCCATCCGTTCTTTACGGGCAAGCAGAAACTGCTCGATACGGAAGGTCGCGTGGAACGCTTCACGAAAAAGTACGGCGCGCAGACGTCGGAGAGCCGTAAGAAAGCCGCCAAGGCTGCTAAGAAGGAAACAACCTCCGCAGCTCGGTAGGGCGGGTCCTTTCGGATCCGCCGTTCATCTTTCGTTCAATCCTCGCCAGTCGATGCTGCACCGCCTGATTCCAGGCGGGCTTGCGCGCGTCAAGACTCAGCAACGCAAACGCTCTCGCCGCGGGCAGATCGCGCGCCCGATGCTCGTGATGAACGGCGAGCGCCTCGCTCGCCTCGCGCGCGAGATGCGACGGACAGGCGGGAACCTCGAGGAGCTGGCGCCAGTACGTCGCGGCATCGTCGTATCGACGGGAACGTCGGCACAGCAGTGCGAGAGACTTGAGCGCGTCGATCTTGATCGAGGCCATTGAGGCCTCGCTGCAGGCCATTGAGGCCTCGCTGCAGGCCATTGAGGCGTGCGCGCACGCAACCTGGTACGACTCCCGTGCGCGACTATCCAGTCCCCCGCGTGCATACACGCGCCCGAGGGCGAGCGCTTCACGAGCATGCCGGACGGCGCCCGGTCCCCTCCGGACCAGATCGAGCAACCGTGCGGTCAGGCCAGCCAGCGACAGCAGGTCGAGCCGGTTGTGTTCGAGCACGGCCCGGAGCGGCCGGGCATCGCCCGAGCGAATGAACTGGAAGTACCGAGCGGGGATCTCGGACCCTGGCACGTCAGCCGCCCGGCGCGCGCCGAGCACCAGGTGCTCCAGGGCCTGAAGCGAGCAGGACGTCTCTCCGACGCCACCATCGCTCCAGAAGCGGCGGGCCGGATGGAGGACATCCAGATGCGGCAGGTCCCCGCCTGTCCACGCGAGCCGGTGAAACAGATACCGCGTCTCGATCAGAGGGGCATCGAACGATTTCCCGTTGAAGGTCACGAGCGCGCCGGCGTGCGCGAGTTCGGCGCCAACCATCTGCAGAAGGGGACGTTCGCCGGTGTGATGCAGCAGCACGAACTGACGCGTCAGGAACCCGCCGTCATCGGTGAACGCGCCGCATCCCACGAGAAAGGCGCACGTGCCGGCGCCACCGCTCAAGCCGGTCGTCTCCAAATCGAAGAAGACGAACGGTGGCCGCGCCGGAGCGCCGCCCATCATGAGCGGGGCTTCCGCCGACGCGTCGGCCAGGCGCGCTGCAACGGTCGCCAATCGATCGCGACCATAGGTGGCGTCCGGACGGTAGCGCCGTTCGACGACGAAGCAAGAGAGCCCGTCAAGCCGACACCAGTCGCCGCCAAGAATCGTTTCAGCGCTTTCGTGCAGACCGGGCCCCGGTGGATCCGGCTGATCCAGTTTTGAACCTGGCGCTTTCACGATGGCGCGCAGTCGATCGACGAGTTTTGACGACTCCATGTCAGGCCGCGACCGCCTCTGCCAGAAGACGATCGAGGATGCCGAGCGCCACGGTCTTCGCCATCGGCCCGGTATTCCCGGCAGGGCCGACGCATCCAGGGCATCCGTTCTCGCATTCGCATGAGCCGACGAGCTTCCTGGTGCCCTCGAGGAGCTCGTGGTGCATGCGATACAGCGGCTCGCTGAATCCGATGCCGCCGGGATAGTTGTCGTAGACGAAGATCTTTGCGGAAAAGGGGTCGGGAGTCTTTTCCGCGGGTGCCGGGTCGGAAAGGGCTCCCGACCCCTTTTCCGAGTCGATCGAAATGCCGATGTCATGGCGGTCGCACATGAGCAGCAGCTGGGCCACTTGCCGCATCGCAAAGGCAAGTCCCACGATGCCGTCACGGCGATCGTCGGACGCGTATGGCAGAGCCCCCATGACCGCCGCGGGAATCGTCAGCCAATAGGACGTCGTGTGCATCTGCTGCTCAGGCAGATCCAGCTCGCCGGAGCCGACGTTTTCGTTCGTATAGAACTTGATCTTTTTGAAACCCACCACGCGAGACACCACGTGGACTTCGCCGTGAGCCTGCAGGGCGGAAAAGGAGTCGGGAGTCTTTTCCGCGGGTGCCGGGTCCGAAAAGACTCCCGACCCCTTTTCCGCAAACGTGTCGATGATGGTCACTCTCGTGTATGTGATCGCATCGGTGTAGTAGTCGCAATCGATCGCGCGCACGAACGCCTTGCGTCCCTCGAAATCCAGCCGTTCCACCTGGTACAGCGCGCCTTCAACGATGTAGATGGCCTTTGGATGCAGTGTGGCGGGACCGCTCGTGAAATCGGTCTCGCCGATCACGCGCGCCTCCATGGTGGTATCGACGATCACGAAGTTATCCGAGGATACCGACCGCAGGCTGACCGCATCGGCCGGATACGATTCGTTCGTCCAGGTCCACTCGGCGTCGGCGGACGATTCGTCCGCGTCCTCGCTGGCGGATCCAAAGGGACCCGCCTTATCTACCCGGTGCACAAGCCCTTGCTCAGCCAGAACGCCAAGAATCTCCTGCAGGTTGTGGACGCCGAAGGTCTCCGCGCTGGTGAACGGCAACTCGAAGGTCGCGCACTTGATGTGATCGACGAGGATGTGCAGATTGTCGGGATCGATGAGCGCCCGCTCCGGCGAGCGATCAAAGAAATAGGCTGGATGCCGGACCACGAACTGGTCGAGGGGCGCGCTGCTCGCCACCATGACCGCGGCCGACTTGCCGGCCCGCCGTCCCGCACGGCCCGCACGCTGCCACGTCGCCGCAATCGTTCCGGGATAACCCGCCATGACGGCGACATCGAGCGCGCCGATGTCGATACCGAGCTCGAGCGCATTCGTGGACACGACGGCGCGCACTTGGCCCTCCCTCAGCCCCTTTTCGATTTCGCGACGACGGGTCGGCAGGTAGCCACCCCGGTAGCCGCGGATACGTTCCGGCGCCCCCGGATGGTCCTCGAAGTCGTCCTTGAGGTAGGTGGTGAGGATCTCGGTCGTCAACCGGCTCTGCGCGAAGACGATCAGCTGGAGGTTCCGCTTGAGGAACTCGGACGCGATGCGGCGGGTCTCGCTGAGATACGACCGCCGGATGCCCAGCTGATGGTTCACCACGGGCGGGTTGACGAAGACGAACAGCTTTTCACCACGCGGCGCGCCGTTCCGGTCCACCACCTCAAAGGGTTGCTCGGTCAACCGCTCGGCCAGCTCGCGCGGATTCGCAATGGTGGCCGACGAGCAGAGAAACACCGGGTTGGACCCGTAATGCCGGCAAATCCGCCTCAGCCGCCGGAGCACGTTGCACAAGTGACTGCCGAAAACGCCTCGGTAAGCGTGCAGCTCGTCGATGATCACGTAGCGGAGGTTCTCGAACAACTTCGCCCAGCGCGGATGGTGCGGCAGGATCCCCGAATGCACCATGTCGGGATTGCTCAGAACCAGGTGCGCACGCGACCGAATCGTCCGCCGGGCATCCTGCGGCGTGTCGCCATCGTAGGTGAAGACGCCAATCTCCTCGCCAGAGCTCGTGGCGATGGCGTCGGCCATCGCCTGCAGCTCGGCAAGCTGATCCTGAGCGAGCGCCTTCGTTGGAAACAGATACAGAGCGCGGCTCGGCGGATCCTGCAGCATCGCATTCAGCACCGGCGCGTTGTAGCAGAGCGTCTTGCCCGACGCCGTCGGGGTGATCACCACGACGTGACGGCCGGCGAGCGCATGTTCGATCGCTTCGGCTTGATGCGTGTAGAGCTCGGAAATTCCGCGCGCCTCGAACGCTCGCAACAGACGCGCATCAAGGCCTGCCGGGAACGGCGCGTACTGCGCCGGCGCCGCTGGAAGCCGACGGACCGCCGTGACGTGCAGGTCCGGTGTATCCGGCCGCTCGATCCCGCGGTCGGGGGCGAACCGCTCGAGCGCGGCCTCCAGCGCCCGGTCCCGTGAGCTCGCCGGGAGGCCGGATCTTGTAGCAAGGGCTCTGGTTTCAGGCTTTACGGGCTCGGCCATGGTGCCCGATCGTAGCAGGCGATCGGGGGGCGATCAAGAGGTGAAAGTCGATCTCATTGCTGATTGTTGATTGTGGAACCTTGATTGCTGATTGCTTGATTCCTGATTGCTTGATTGCTGATTGCCGCGTGTCGATTCGTTGGTTGCCGACCGGTGGATGTGGATGCCGAACTGACTGCTCGTGCTGATTGGATCGACGATGCGCGCTGGCCGTGAAGTCGCCGCCGCCGTTGCGCTCGTTGCAACGAGCGCAACACGCGGCGCTAGGTCCGGAAGATCAAACGCGTGGACCGATCGATCTGGAAAAAAGTGAACCGACCGATCACAAAAATGGTGACGAGCAAGTGCGCATCGTTGCGCGCTCCGTCCTTCATCGCTCGCTCATCGCCGACGCGATGTAAATTTTTTGTTCGACGTCGCAGTTTTCGTTGACGCTGCGCGACACCGCTGTTACTCTGTCGATCAACGACCGAGAGGTTGCTTTCTTAAGGAGGCGAGGAGATGGATGTACGCGAGCCGCAGAAGCGGCGCCGAGGATTCTTCCTTCATTCAGAAACGGGCGAGCCCGACACAGGCGAGCACGAAACCGCCGAGGGCGTTGCCACCCGCACCCGTACCAACCGTTCAGAAGCTCCCAGACAGTTCGCCAGCGCCCGCCGAAGGCGGGCCGAAGCCGGCACCAGCGAAAGCCGTCCGCAGATTAGATCTGGGAGCGTGACTGGCAGCCGTCAACGGGCACACTTGCCCCGCTGATCCAGCTCGCGCACGGTGACACGAGGAACGCGACGACCGCCCCGACTTCTTCGGGGCGGCCGAAGCGCCCAAACGGCAGCTCCCGACCGATGAACTCGGCCATCCCCGCCGGATCTTCCTGCTGACGGCGGTGCCAGCTTCCTCCAGGAAACGAAATCGACCCGGGCGCCACGCTGTTGACGCGGATGTTGTCGGGCGCCAGCTCCCGCGCCATCGACTTGGCGAGGCTGATCTCGGCGGCCTTGACGGCGTTGTAGGTCATACGGCCGCCTGATTCGCGGCCCCAGATCGACGCAATCATCACGATGGCTCCCCCGCCACGTCGTCGCATGTGCGGCACCACGAGACGGGAGGCGCGGATGGCTGGAAACAGGGTCTGATCGAATGCCTCTGCCCATTCGGGGTCGCCCGTGTCCGCAATACCGGCCCCTCGAGCCAGCCCGACGTTGTTGACGAGGATGTCGACGCCGCCGAAGGCCTCGACGGTGTGTGTCACGACCGATACAACCCCTTCGGCGGTCGCCAGGTCCGCGACAACCGGAAGGACACGGTTCGCCACGTTCGCGGCGTTCGGCGCACGCGCGAGCTGCTGAAGCTCAGCGGCCGCCTCGTTCAGGCGCGGCTCGCCGCGTGCACAAATTGTCACTCGGCAGCCTTCCCGCACGAGCGCGCCCGCGCTGGCCAGACCCAGACCGCGGCTCGAGCCGGTCACGATGGCGATTTTGTCGGCGAGACCAAGATCCATGAGGGAGTTTGATCCTCAAATCCTCAGATTCTCAAATCCTCAGATCCTCAGATTCAACGGTCTCCCCTGCCGGTGAGGTCATTGAGGGACCAGTCGAAGGCCTTGAAGGCGACCTCGAAGGTGTTCTTCTCGAGGAAATCCCGTTCCGTCTGCAGCAGCTTCGGCTGGACGAAGGCGAGGATCGCGCGCTCGATCGGGCTGCGGTTTGCGTACGCCGGCGCCGCTTTCTCGGCGTAGGCGGCCACGAACTCCTTCTCGTGCCACGAAAAGATCGCGCTGGTCATCAACTTGTTCGTCGCGGCGTCGACGTGAATGCACTCGGCCCTGGTGACGCACTCGCTGGCCGCCTCGGCCAGCTGCTTTTCGACGGTGTCGGCCGCGAAGGACTCGCTGCGAAGCCGGCCGCCCCCGACCGCGCCGCGGCCGAGCGCGAAGTACAGGCGCGGATCGCCAAACATCGGCAGAATGGTCTGCTCGATCTGATCGAGCGTCAGCATCCGGCCGGCGAGGCGATGGGGCAGCCGCTCGAAGGCGCCCGGCGTCTGGCGGATGCTGCCCGGCGGGTAGGCGGTTGAACGGCGCGGAGCGGGATAGTTGTCGATGACCGTCCGCAGGACGACCGTATTGTAGGCGTTCAGCCAGAATGCCATCTGCTCGTTCCTGGTCAGCTTGTCCACGTCGGTCGCGGCGATCGACCTGATGTACTCGTCGAGCCGCCGACGCTCGCCCCTGAGCGCGCGGTAGTAGACGAAGCCGTCCCGGACGTACGTATCGAGAATCAGGTCGAGCGGCCCGAGAACGACGGTTGGCTCTTGCGCCAGCGGGGCCGTCGGCGTCAGCAGCACGAGCGCCGCGATCAGAATGGTTCGCATAAGCTTCGACGTCGCTCAGGTCGTCCTGAGCTCGTCGAAAGACGACTATACCCGATGCGTCAGGAACGCCGCGAGCGCGGCATTGAATGCATCAGGTTGTTCACAGCTCGACAGGTGTCCGGCGCCGGGCACCACGACCAGCTCCGAGCCGGCAATCGCTCGGTGCATCTCTTCGGAAAGCGCCGGAGGCGTCAAGGTGTCTTCTTCTCCGACAATGATCAGCGTCGGACAATGAATCGTGCGCAGAAGCGGGGTCGAATCAGGCCGCGTCATCAGGGCGCGGATGGCGCCTGCGATCGCTTCCGCGGGACTCGACAGCGCGAGGGCCCGCACGCGATCGGCCAGCTCCGGCCGGCTCAGCCGCGTGGAGGCGCCCAGAAGTTTCGGAATCATCTCGTCCACGACAGACGACGGTCCCTTCTCCGAGAGGAGCTGCAGCATGCGCGTGCGGCCCGCCACGCCCTCGGGCGTATCGGCCTGCGATCTCGTGTCTGCCAGAATCAGTCCCCGCACGTAACGAGGTGCGTGACGAAGGATGGCAAAGGCCGTGTACCCTCCCATCGAGAGTCCGGCGATGACCGCCTCCTCGATGTGCAGCGCGTCGAGCAGATCGATGACGTCGCCCGCATAATCGTCGACCGTGGACGTCGGCGGATCGGTGGTGCCGCCGTCGAAGCCACGCAGGTGGGGCATGATGACGCGCCAGCCGTGTGCCGCCAGCACGAGCTGCGGCTCCCACATGCGGGCGTTCAGGGGAAAGGCGTGCAGCAGCACGAGTGTCCCGCGCAGTCGACCGGGGCCCTGCGGAGGGGCTTCGAGGTACCTCAACCTACCGACGTTTGGCATGGACAGATTGTAGGCGACGAGTGGCGCGGCGGCTGCGCCAACGTTCCTGGGCATCAGATTCGAAGTGGTGTTCCGATGAGGCAGACGGTGTACTGTCTGAGTGGTGTTCTCACCATCGTCGCGCGGACGCCTGACCGCCAGGGACCTCGAGCGCTTTCCTGACAATACGCTGTTTCATCGCGTCGCCCGGGCGACCTGCCACGCTGGCTGTCTGCCGCGCAAAGAGCTGTACGAAGCGTGGGAGATGGCGCGCCGGGTGCGGCGGCGTTTTCGCGGCGGGCGCATCGTCGACCTGGGCGGCGGACACGGCCTGCTCGCACATGTGATGCTGCTGCTCGACGATTCATCGCCGAGCGCTCTCGTCGTGGACAAGGCGCTGCCGCCTTCGAGCGCAACGCTGCACGATGCGCTGCTTCAGGCGTGGCCGCGACTCTCGGGCCGGGTCGCGTTGGTCGCTGCGGCACTGGACGACGTGGAAATTCTTCCAACCGACCTCGTCGTCTCGAGCCACGCCTGCGGCGCGCTCACCGATCGAGTGCTCGAACGCGCCGTCTCCGCACGAGCGCGCGTGGCGGTCCTGCCGTGCTGTCACCATCTCACTGGCAACAACGCCGGTGCGCTGTCGGCGTGGCTGGACCGCGCGCTCGCAATCGACATCGGGCGGGCCGTCGGTCTGCAGCAGCACGGCTATCGCATCTGGACGCAGGCCATTCCCGCTGAAATCACGCCCAAGAATCGATTGCTGCTCGGTGCTCCGCCAGAATTCGGCGGTTAGATCGAAAAAGGGCGGGCCTGAAGGCCCGCCCCTACCGAAGTTCATCCCGCGCTGCGATTTCTAGCGTTGACCGTTGTGTCTACGCGCAGCCGCTGGTATTGCCGCAGTTGACGCACTTGTAGCAGGCGCCGCTGCGGATCATGATCGCCCCGCAGGTCGAGCACGGCGGCGCGTCTTCCTGGTTCTGAATCGTCGAGAACGGACTCCCTGGCATCGATGGGGCCGCCGGCTGCTGCGACGCGCCGGTCGCGGCCGCCGGCACGTCCCCAGGCGAGGTCAGCGTCAACTGCTCGACCTTCTCCTCACGGCCGTTGACGCCGGCGTGGAACTGCGCCTCGGGCGACAGGAACTTCGTCGCCAGCCACCGGAAGATGTAGTCGACAATCGACTTCGCGAAGCGGATCTCCGGATTCCGCGTCATGCCCGACGGCTCGAAACGGACGTGGCTGAACTTGTCGACCAGCACCTGGAGCGGCACGCCGTACTGCAGCGCGTACGAGATCGCCTGCGCAAAGGCGTCCGCAAAGCCCGAAATCGTGGACCCTTCCTTTGCCATGACGAGGAAGATCTCGCCCGGCTGGCCGTTCTCGAACAGCCCGACGGTGATGTAACCCTCGTGTCCGGCGATGTCGAACTTGTGCGTGATGGCGTGCCGTTCGTCCGGCAGCTTGCGCCGGACCGGTGCCGTCACGAGCGACGCGGCGGCCGCTTGCGCAATCTCCTCCGCCGTCTTGTCCTTCGAGGTATTGAGCGGCTGCGTCCGCTTGCTGCCGTCGCGGTAGATCGAGATCGCCTTTGCCCCCAGCTTCCACGACTGGATGTAGGCCTGCATGATCTCTTCGACGGTCGCGTCCTTCGGCACGTTGACCGTCTTGCTGATCGCGCCCGAGATGAAGGGCTGCGTCGCGCCCATCATCTTGATGTGCCCCATGTAATGAATCGACCGGCTGCCCTTCGCCGCCTTGAAGGCGCAGTCGAACACCGGCAAGTGCGATTCCTTCAGCTCCGGCGCCCCTTCGATCGTCTCGTTCTGGTTGATGTAATCGATGACGGCGGTGACCTGCTGCGGCGTGTAGCCGAGCTTCTTGAGCGCCATCGGCACCGTCTGGTTGACGATTTTCATCAACCCGCCGCCGACGAGCTTCTTGTACTTGACGAGCGCGATGTCCGGCTCGACGCCGGTCGTATCGCAGTCCATCATGAAGCCGATCGTGCCGGTCGGCGCCAGGACCGTCGCCTGCGCGTTCCTGAAGCCGAACTGCTCGCCAAGTTCGACGGCATCGTCCCACGAGGCCCTGGCGGTCTGATAGAGATCCGAGGGAACGTTCCGTCCATTGACGTCGCGCATCGACTCGCGATGCTTGCGCATCACGCGGAGGAACGGCTCCCGGTTCTTTTCATAACCGGAGAACGGCCCGCCGCAGTCGCGGGCAATCCGCGCTGACTGTGCATAGGCCTCGCCGGTCATCAACGCCGTCAACGCCGCGGCGTAGTCGCGGCCGCCATCGCTGTCGTACGGCAGGCCGCGCGACATCAGGAGCGCACCCAGATTCGCATACCCGAGTCCGAGCGGCCGGTACGCGTGGCTGTTCTTCTCAATCGACGGCGTCGGATAGCTCGCGTTGTCGACGATGATTTCCTGCGCGGTGATGAGCGTCCGGATGGCGGCCTTGTAGCTGATCACGTCGAACTCGACGTTGTTGGGATCATCACCAACAACCTTGACGAACTTCATCAGGTTGATCGAGGCCAGGTTGCACGCCGAGTCGTTGAGGAACATGTACTCGGAGCACGGGTTGCTCGCATGGATGCGGTCGGTCTCAGGGCAGGTGTGCCACTCGTTGACCGTCGTATCGAACTGCATGCCCGGATCGCCGCAGACATGCGTACCTTCGGCGATGAGACGCATCAGATCGCGCGCCTTGTAGGTATCGAGCACCGACCCGTCGCGCACGGCGTGCGTGTCCCACGTGCTGTCGTCGAGCACCCCGCGCATGAACTCGTCGGTCACGCGCACGCTGTTGTTCGAGTTTTGAAAGAACACCGATGAATAGGCCGGTCCGGTAAAAGATCCGTCGTAGCCCGCGTCGATGAGCGCCCAGGCCTTCTTCTCTTCCTCGACCTTGCAGTTGATGAACTCGACGATGTCGGGATGGTCGGCGTTGAGGATGACCATCTTCGCCGCGCGCCGCGTCTTGCCGCCCGACTTGATGACGCCCGCAAATGCGTCGTACCCCTTCATGAACGACACAGGCCCCGACGCCGTGCCGCCGCCGGCCAGCAATTCTCTCGAGGACCGGATCGGCGACAGATTCGTCCCCGTGCCCGAGCCGAACTTGAACAGCATGCCCTCGGTGCGCGCCAGCGACAGGATCGAATCCATCGTGTCCTGGACCGAGTTGATGAAGCACGCGGAGCACTGCGGCGCCTTCTCGAATCCGCAGTTGAACCAGACCGGGCTGTTGAATGCCGCCTTCTGATACACGAGGATGTGCTTCAG
This sequence comes from uncultured Acidobacteriota bacterium, assembly GCA_963789965.1. GTDB lineage: Bacteria > Acidobacteriota > Vicinamibacteria > Vicinamibacterales > CAVVIG01 > DATLLJ01. Next base: position 697,569 of record CAWBMO010000006.1, on the reverse strand, counting down.
ATCGTCGCTGAAGGCCTGCAGGTCCTCGTCGCTCGCGAAGTACTTGTTCGACTTCGCCCACGCCGTAATCGTGTCGACGACGCGGCCAATCAGCTGCTTGACGCTGTGCTCGCGCTCGGGCGATCCGATCTGCCCGCGGAAATACTTCGACACGACGATGTTGGTGGCCTGCTGCGACCAGAATCTGGGGATCTCGACGTCGCGCTGCTCGAAGACCAGCTCGCCGCGCTCGTTGCCGATGAGCGCCGCGCGCAGTTCCCACTCCACCTCGTCGAACGGATCGACGCCCGCTTCCGTGAAGAACCGGGCGAACGTCAGTCCCGGCGCCGCCGAAGCTGCCTTCGCTTTCGAGCGTGGCTGGTCCGCACCGGTTCCCGCCGGAACGTGTGTGCCAGCCGTCTCTACTGTCTGCTCGCCAGCACTTGCTTGGTAGGCAGCACTATCTTTCATGTCCCCCGCTCCATTCACTCCGAGGGTCTTCTCCCCGGAATCGTGACGTTGTTGCCCGGCGCTCCCCGCCCCGGGAAGGTCACGTCGAGGCTTGTTTGGAATATGCAGGCCGTGTCTGGAACCCTTGAATCGAGCGAAAGAACGAGAAGCTGGGGGGCCTCGTGTCCTCGCCTTGTGTTCCTTCTACGGCGGACCAATATGAGCCCAGCTCACTTGTTTGTCAAGCCTGTACACACCACATATTGTGGCTTTCTTTTAGGTCACTCGCAATAGGTAGCGCCTGTGTCACCTATCTACTGTCCACCTAACTGAGCCGCAAGCGTGGCCGCTTTGTCGGCAAGGTTCTTCGCGAACGGAATGTTCTTCATGCGAATGGCATCGTCGGCCTGCTCGATGAATCGCTTGGCCGTGTCGTACTGCATCCGCGCATCGGCATCGAGCGCCCGGTAGTCGATCCGGTTCAGATCGGAGCTGGCGCGCGCCATCGTCGCGCGAATCGCCCGCTCGACTTGCCCGCGTTCCGCAGCCGTCGTCGTCTGCAGGGTCGGTGCCGACGGCGTTGTCGTTGCGGGCGGCGCCGCAGGGGCCGAGCGCGGTGGCTCTTCGGCTGCTCTGGGCGCATCGGTCGGGACAGCCGGACGCGGACGCACCGGCGCCGGCGCCGGGCGCGGTTCATCGGACCGGGGCTCCGGCTGCGGTGGCGGCGCCTCGGCCTCGGTCTCGACCGGCAGCACGACGCGCGGCGGCGGCGCCGGCACGTCGAGGGGCGGGGCGCTCGGCAAGATATTGGCTCGCGCTCGCGTGCATCCAGGTGCTGTCGCTGCGATCACGAACAAAAGCAGCCACCACGGAGGACACGGACAACAAGTAGCGCTTGTTGTTCATGGTCAGGCTTGCGGCAAGAGCACACGAAATGTCGTGCCGACCCCTGGTGTCGACTGTACTTCAATCTCACCGTCGTGCATTTGGATCGTGCGGTACACCATCGACAGACCGATGCCGCTCCCCTTTTCTTTCGTTGTGAAATACAGATCGAAGATGCGCTCGAGATGCTCAGGCTTGATGCCGACGCCCGTGTCGGCAAACGAGATCGCCACGAGGTGGCCGCGCAGCGACTCGCAGCGAATCCGCAGCGTGCCGCCCGAAGGCATCGCCTGGCAGGCATTCAACGCCAGATTCAGAAAGGCCTGACGCAGCATCGAAGGATCGCCGTTGACGTCGGGCACGTGAACCGGCTCGACGATGAGGGTGACGCCGGCGCGCTCGGCCTCGGGCCGGACGATCGGCACGACTTCTTCGAGCAATGTGGCCAGGTCCACCGGCTGGAGCTTCAGATCCTCGGGCCGGCTGAACTTGAGAAAACCCTGCACGACGTCGTCAAGCCGGTGGATCTCGTTTGCGATCACGTCGATGTGCTCGAGCGCCTGGCTTGTACTCAGTGTACCGACCGTATCGACTGTGACGGGCACTTTCGCAGCCACCGCGGCGCCGACCGCCGCGCGGCCCGCGCCGGCAGCAGAGCGCCCGCCTACACGGGCAGCGAACTGCTGGCGCAACAACTCGAGATGAATCATCATCGCGTTCAGCGGGTTCTTGACTTCGTGCGCGACGCCGGCTGAAAGCCGGCCGAGAGCCGCCAGCTTTCGCGAATACCGGATCGTCGACTGCACCTGGCTGAGGTAGTTCAAGTCCCGTGCGATCAGCATGACCGCCACCAGGTCGCCCGCAGGGTCGTTGATCGCGTGCGTCATGATCAAACGCTCCCGCGATTCCCCTTTCGAATCAGGAAACGTCGCCGATACCGGTCCGCTCGAGCCGCGGCTCACGAGCGTCTGCTCGGACAGGCTGCGAAGCGGGTGGTCGCTGCCGACCAGATGTTCGAGCGAGGTCCCCGGCGTGGCGTTGGGCAGCAGCCCGCGCATCGCGGGATTGGCGAACAGCAGCTCGCCGCGCGGGTTGACGATGGCCACCGCGTCCTCCAGGTGCTGAACGGCCGACTCGAGGTTCGCCACCTGGCCGGCCATGTGCGATCGATCGGCCGACAGCTGCGCGCTGACCGTGTTGAAGAAGGTGCCGAGCTCGCCGAACTCGTCGTCCTGGCTCAAATCGAGACGCACGCCCAGCTCGCCGCGGCCGAGGCGCGTGAGACCACTGCGAATGACGTGAATCGGCCTGAGTACGAGCTGCGCGAGGAGCATCGCGCCGATGACCGCCACCGCGAGCGCGACGCCGGCCGTCACGACCGCGGGGCCGAGCGACGCGTCCAGATCCTGCCGGACGAGCAGCGTCGACACGCCGATGCGGATCGATCCGAAATCGGTGTCGCCGAGCCGCAGCGGCTGCCTGAAGTCGAGGTTTTGTCCCTGCCCCGTATAGATGGCCTTCAGCTGCAAGAGCGACGCGCGAGCCTCGAGCTCGGCAAGGCTGCCTCCGACCGGCAACACCACGCCTTCCCGCGCCGGATCGGCGTGCGCAATCGCTATCCCTTTGACGTCCACGATCGCGGCGAAGGTGACGTTCTTGGAGTAGAGGCTTGATTCGAGAATCGACCTGAGACCCGGGTCTTCGTGCAGCGCGTGGTACGCGGCGGTGAGGTCTGTGTCCGCGCTGACGACTTTCTGCGCGCGATGATAGATCGCGTTGGCGACGAGCTCCGCGCGCGCGCGGCTCTCCTCGAGGCTCACGCGCGCCAGATCCCCGAGATACAGGAGGCTCAGCAGGACGACGACCGCGCCGACGATCGAGCTGACGCCGAGGACCTGCTTGCCTTTGATGCCTAATCGCATGGGTGGCTCAAAATGGCTTAGGGCTCATGGCTCAAGGCTTAAGTCTGCATGAGCCCTGAGCCGTAAGCCTTAAGCCTAAGCCTAAGCCTCACTCCGTTTTCTTCGGTCGCAGCCGCAGCTTGTTCAACTTGTTGTGCAGCGTCTTGAGGCTGATGCCGAGAATTTCGGCTGCACGTGTCTTGTTATCGCGAGTGTGCTGGAGCGTCATCATGATCAACCGGCGCTCCGCCTCCTCGACCGTCGTCCCCGGTCCCAGAGCCACCTGCGCCTGAGGCTCGGGACCTGGCTCGTTGGTCACCACTGGTGGCAGGTGTGCTATTTCGATGAACGGCCCCGGCGCCAGAATCGTCGCGCGCTCGATGACATTGCGCAGCTCGCGCACGTTGCCGGGCCACTGGTAGTGTTCGAGCATGCGCATCGCCTCGTGATCGACGCCGGCGATTGACCGCTGATTCCGCGCATTGAACTCGTTGATGAACGACTGGACGAGCAGCGGGAGATCTTCCTTGCGGTTTCTGAGCGGCGGCAGCTTCAGGGCAAAGACGTTCAGGCGATAGTACAAGTCTTCGCGCAGCGTGCCTTTCAGCACCGCCTCGGCCGGGTTGATGTTCGTCGCGGCGATGACGCGGACGTCCACGGATTGCTCCTGGCGCCCGCCGAGGCGCCGGAACGTGCGCTCCTGGAGCACCCGCAGCAGCTTCACCTGCGTGGCCGGCGCCATTTCACCGATCTCATCGAGGAACAGCGTCCCGTGGTCGGCCATCTCGAAGCAGCCCTGGCGCCGATCGGCAGCGCCGGTGAACGCGCCTTTCTCGTGGCCGAAGATTTCGCTCTCGAGCAGCGTCTCGGGAATCGCCGCGCAGTTGATTGCGATAAAGGGAAAGGCGGCACGCGGGCTCAAGTGATGGATGGTTTGCGCGACGAGCTCTTTGCCGGTACCCGACTCGCCCATGATGAGCACCGATGCGCTCGTCGGCGCGGCCTGCTCGATGGTCTGATACAGCTTGCGCATCTCGGGGCTGCTGCCGATGAGCGATCCGAACGTCCCGTGCTCGCGAAGCTGCCGGCGCAGCGACTTCACTTCGCGAACCGTCTCGAGACGCTCGACAATCTTGTCGAGCAGAATCTTCAGCCGCTTGAGATCCACAGGCTTGGTCAGGTAGTCGTAGGCGCCTTCCTTCATCGCTTCAACGGCGGTTTCGACCGTGCCCTGCGCCGTCAACAACAGCGTGGTGACGTCGGCGCCCTGCTGCTGCAGCGCGCGCAGAAGGGCGAGCCCGTCCATCCGCGGCATCACCATGTCGGTGATGACGATCGCCGGCCGGAAGCTCGTCACTTTCTCCATCGCCTCTTCGCCGTCGCCCGCCGACTCTGCGATGAAGCCCCACGACTTGACGAGTTGCTCAAGGCCCACCCGCGCGGCTGCATCGTCTTCGACGATGAGGACGCGTTCCTGTACAACCCGGGGCGCGTCATCGACCGCCACAGCCGTATCACCGGCACCTCGTATTACGTTCACGCGTCCCCCTACCGTGTCATTTTTACAGTCTGCCTACAGTTTGAGCGCGGTTGCGGGTCCACGCAAGCCCAACCATTGATTTTCTTGGAAGAACCTCGCGGCTGGCGAGGACCTTGCACAGACCTGTGCGAAATATCAGGAGGACATATGCGAGGACTCGTTATCGGGCTCTTTCTGGCTGGTTTTGCGGTCGGAGCCTGTAACCGCGCACCAGACTCGACGGCGACCGCCATTGCAGCTGAGGCACCTCAGCCAGGAACAACTGTAGTGGCGACGAACGGAGCGGGAGAGGCGGCACGCGACCTCAGGACACCACTCGAAACGGCGGTGGCAAAGACCGTTGTGCGCGAGGTCACGATTCCGGCCGGCACCGAGCTGCCTATCGTCCTCGACACGAGCGTCGGATCGAAGACCAGCCGCGTCGAAGAACCGGTGCGCGCGCATCTGTCGACGGCGATTTCTGTCCACGGCCAACCAGTATTGGCGGTCGGAAGCCTGGTCAGCGGCGTCGTGACCGACGCGACGCCCGCAGCCAAGATCAAGGGACGCGCGCATCTCGCCGTCCGGTTCGACTCGATTACGCCGCGCGGCGGGGACGAGCGGTATCGGATTGAGACCGCGGCCATCGGACGCACGGCGCCTGCGACGAAGAAGAAAGACGCCGCCAAGATAGGCGGACCGGCCGCGGGCGGCGCGATCATCGGCGCCATCGTCGGAGGCGGCAAAGGCGCGGCTATCGGCGCGGCGGCGGGCGGCGGCGCGGGAACGGCCGTCGTCTTGTCGACGAGCGGCAAGGAAACAAGCCTGCCCGTCGGCAGCGCATTGCGACTCCGGCTTACAGCGCCGCTCACGGTCAGGGTGAGAGGTTAAAGAAGAAGTCAGAAGTAAGAAGTCAGAAGTAAGAAGTCACAAGTAAGAAGTCACAAGTAAGAGGCTACTCGGGGGCTGGTGGCCAGCGACCACGGTCTGGTAATACACTGCTGAACGAGTGATTCCAGGTCCGGTCGAGCCACCAGTCGAGCCTTTCATCCAGCCACCAGCCACAAGCCACCGGCCACGGACGGCGATCGGGAGGCTGGTCGCACTTCTCGAAGTCCTCATCTGCTCCGATTTCCCCACTCAACTGGCGTTCGGTTCCACATTCGCCGCACTCGGCTACCGGCCGTTTGGAGCCACCGGACAGCTGCAGGTCGCGTATGTCGTCGGGCTGTCCCTCGTCGACGCCGTCGTGCTCGTCGGGCTCATCGTGCTGTTCCTGTACTCGCACGGGGAGAGTCCACGCGCGGTGATCTTCGGGAGACGCCGAATTGCCGACGAGATCGCGTACGGTATTCCCCTCACGCTGATTGCCCTGGCCGCCGGCGTCGGCGTGCTGCTCGCGATTCAGTACTGGGTACCGTGGTTGCACAGTGTGCAGCAGAATCCGTTGGAAGGGCTCCTCCGCTCACGACGCGACGCGTGGCTGTTCGGGCTCGTCGTGCTCGTGGCCGGTGGCGTGCGCGAAGAGATACAGCGCGCGTTTCTGCTGCATCGCTTCGAGGTCTGGCTGGGAGGCGGTACCGTGGGCGTGATCGTCACCAGCGCGGCGTTCGGCGCCGGACATCTGCTGCAGGGTTACGACGCCGCGATCGTCACGGGGCTGCTGGGCGCGTTCTGGGGCGTCATCTACCTGCGGCGGCGATCGGCGGTCGCGCCCATGGTCAGCCACGCTGGATTCGACCTGCTGCAGATCCTTCAATTCGTCACGACGCGGACTCTGGGCTTTAGGCTTTAGGCTTCGTGACCTGCTTCAATTCAAGCCAGGCCCGGAGCCTGGAGCCAGGAGCCAGGAGCCAGGAGCCTGCCCGCTATCGTCCGACCAGATACAGATCGATGATGTCCGCGCGGCGGCGCAGCCCGGCAATCCAATCCTCGACCACCTGCTGCCGGCGCTCGTCGCTGACCGAGAAACGCTGATCGAGATACGCGCGGATGCGCAAGTTCTCCCGCAGGGTTTCGCGCAGGTGGGCCAAATCGATGCCCGATCGGGCGAGGACCGCCTCGAAGGCCTCCGGCGAAGGGAACCGCGACCTCACCGTCACCACTTCGCGGTCGACATCGGCCGCCGATGGCTCGGGCGGCGCATACCGATCGACTTCGGTCAGTTGCAGCTCACGATCGATCAGCTGAACCAGCACGTCACGCACGCGATCGCCGGAATCGCGCGGCTTCACGAGTCCCAGTTCGTACGCGCCGTTCACGTCGCTCAACGTGATGAGACTGCCGCTCACCACAGCGAGCACGCGATCGATCACCTCTGCGCGCGCCGGTGGCGTCGGCAGGAGCACCGAGGCCAGCATGACCGCTCCAACCTGCAAGGCAATCTGCAATCTGAATTCTGCACTCTGCAATTTCACCGGTCTCCTGGCTAGAACGCCTGTCCGAACGTAATGAACCATGCCGAGCGTCTCTCGCCCGTCTCGGGCTTGACCTTGAAACCCATGTCGAACCGGATCGGGCCGACGGGTGATTTGTAGCGGAGCCCGAACCCGACCGCGGTCCGAAGCTCGAGCAGATCGAGGTCGCCGGCGTGGGCGAACACGTTGCCGGTATCGACGAACCCGACGCCCTGGAGCCCTTTTCGGACCGGACTGCGGAGCTCGACATTGAAAATCGTCTCTGCATTTCCACCGATCGGGAATCCGTCCTTGATCGTGTCGGGCCGGCCGAGCGTGTCGAGCGCAAACCCGCGCACCGTCGTGGCGCCGCCGGCGAAGAAGCGTTCCGGCTCGGGCAGTTCTTTGAAGCCGACCTGGACGATCGTGCTACCTATGGTCTGTGCGACGTCGCGTGGAAAGCCCGTTGCAATACCCAGCCGGGCTTGAGCCGCGAAGACGGTTCCGCGACCGTGTGGCAACGAACGAAAGGCTTGCCCGGTGAAAAACGCCTTGGCAAATCCAACCTCCGACCCGATCGCTCGGGCGGCGATCTGCCCGCTCGCGCTCAGGTACTCACCGCCGGTCGAATCGACTGGATCGTTGCGGGTATCGTAAAAGCCCTGCACGGTGAACGACGACAGGCGGAGCTCGGTGAACGCGCGGTCGATGAACGGCTGGTCGCCCTCAGCGACCTTCACGTCGAGTAGATTTGTATGCTGGAGCTGGTACGCGCCGCCCACGCTGACCCGACGCGTCAACCGCCGCGACACCTGAACGGTGGCAATCTGACGCGCCAGGTTGAAGCTGGATCGGATCTGCTGCCCGATTTCCCCACTCAAGACACCATCGACGGCCGAGCCCAGGACGCGTGGCTCGTGGAAGGTGGCCAGCGCGCGGTATTCCGTGAAGCCATAGCCAACGGTTGAGTCTGGGCCCTCCGGGTGAAGACTGAGGCTCGCGAAGAAATTGACCGACCGGTTCTTGCCGAACAGATTCCGGCGTCCCACGTTGACGGAGGCGCGCGGCGCCAATTCGAACTTCTGCGTGGCGAAGCCGGCCTCGTTGTTCACCACGCGCAACCGCCCCTCGACGCCGCCACCGACCCCGAGCGTCGTCGACGCCGCTTCCTCGACGGTCACGAGCAGATCGCGCCGCGTCTCGTCGCCGTGGCGCAATTCCGTGAGTTGGGGCGCGCGGCGAAAGAGCTGCAGGGCCGCAAGCCGGCGCTGACTCTCGTACTCGGCTTCGAGGCTGAGCGGATCGCCCGGCTTCAGCTGAAGCTCACGCTCGATCGTCTGCGCGCTCGTCCGCACGTTGCCGGCGATCAGAACGTGATCGACGAAAATCCGTGGACCCTCGCGGACGGTAAACACGAGATTCGCCTGCGCGCGATCCCCGGTAAACCCCGGCTGCGCCTGCACCGTCGCCGACCGGTACCCCAGATTCGCGTACTGCAGCTGAATGGCGTCGATATCGCGTCGGAGCTGCGCGTCGAAGTACGGCGCGCCCGGCTGGAGGCTGAGGATTCCTCTGAGATCGGCTTCCGGAACTGACGCGTTGCCCTCGATGCGTACGGCGCCGACCACCGTGCGGACCCCTTCTGTAATAAGGATGCTGACGGCCACCGGAATCTGCGTGCCGTCAGAGGTCGCCGCTCCCGGGCGGGGATCGGCCTGCACCCTCGCCGCCGCGAACCCGCGCCCGCGATAGACGCTCTCGAGGGCGGTCACATCCGCATCGAGATTCGCATCCGAATAGGCCTCGCCCACCCGGGTCCGCAGGCTCGATCGAAGGTCGGGCAGCTGAAGCGACGCGCCGCCCGATATTTCAACGCTGCCCACGCGATACTGCGGCCCCTTGTGCACGTCGAACGTAATGAGCAGCTCGCCTTCCATTTCCTGACGCGTGTGGGGCGCCTTCGCCTCACGGTAGCCCTGCGCGCGCAGAAACTCTTCGATCCGGTTGCTCGAGTCTTCCAGCAAGTCCTCGTCGGCCGACCCCTCGCGCTCGATCGGCACCAGCGCAGTCCGTGTCGCACCGGGCAGCAGATCGCCGCTGAACACCACGCTGACATGAGGGCCGGGCGCCACGGTCAGCGTCAGGTTGGCCACGCGGTCGTCGTCGGCGAAGCTGACGGCCGGCGTGACACGCGCCTGGTAGTACCCGCGGGCACGTCGAGTATCGATGTAGCTCGTGATGCGCGTGCTGAGAGCATCCGGTTCAAACGGCACGCCGGCCGCCACGCCGAGCCGCTCGAGAAAGTCCTGCTGCGGGATCATCGGCGTGCCGGCGACGGTGATCGTGCCGAGGGTCGTGCGCGGCCCGGGATTGATGGTGAACACGAGCGCAGCGCGGTCCGACTTCGGATCGACGTCGACCTTCGGGCTGACCCCGGGATGTCGATACCCGCGCTCGCGCAACGTCTCGCCAATGGCGATCGACAACTGGTCGACGCGGCCGAGCGGCGGCGACGCGCCAAACCGATCGACGAGCCCGCGCCTGAGCTCGCCGATGTCGATGCCGGGCACTGGGAACGTACCGGCGAACTCGATTTTCGACACGATGTGAATGGGGCTGAGCTCGTACCGCAGTGCGACGCCAGCGCCTTCGGGGCTCGCATCGACGCGTACGTCGTCGAACCGTCCCAGGCTGAAGAGGTGCGTCACACTCTCACGGACTTCGAGCATCGACAACGGGCTTCCGGCCCGCGTTTCCACGATCTGCACGAGCGCGGGATCGGTCGTCTCGCGGCCGTCGAGCACAAGCCGGACCGAGGCAATGGGTTTTCCCAGATAGTCGGCGACCGACGCGCTGGCCGGAGCGGCGCACACGAGGGCCAAGATGCAGGCGTGCACCAATGCCCGCGCGGTTCGTGAGGGCCGTTGTTCGGTTCGTGAATACCTGTAGCCGTGCATCGATGTCGATCGCGTCAGAAGGTGTGCCTCACGCGGAATTCAAGGGCGTAGGTTTGCTGGTCCTCGTTGCGCGAGAGAATCCACGAGAGCCTGTCACTTTCTTCGTATTCGAGCAGCACGATCTGATCGTTGATCGACGTACCCAGGCTGCGCGAAAAGGTCAGGTAGACGCGGTCCGACACGCGCTTGCCGATCGTGAGGCGCGCCGTCGGATTGAGGCCCGTCGTCTGCTGGCCCGAGGGGTCCACAAATGACGGTGTGAGCTGAAAGGTATCGACGCCGAATGTTTCCTCGACGACTTTACCCACCTCCGCCGAAATCGGAGCAGTCAGCGCCTGCGTGGCGCGGGCCGCCAGAATGTCGGTTTCCGCCTGATTCGGATTCTGCAGCGCGCGCAGTTCGACGTCCTGCTGGTTGTTGCGGCGCACGTCGCTGAAGAGGAGCGCGAGCACGTCCGCGGTCGGCAGTGCGGGATCCGAGCTCACCGTCGGCTGCAGCCGTTCCGGCGTGCCGGCGAATCCGACGTTGATGTGATAGGTCTGGACCGGCGGCCCCGGGACGCGGACGTTGGTCTCCGCCTCGATGTCGAAGAACGGTTCGGTGCGGGTCGGGTTGTTAAAATCGATCGCGCCGCGCGTGATGCGATACCGCCGGCCCTCGAAATTCACGTCACCGCGCTCGATGTCAGCATGGCCCTCGATCACCGGCCGGTCGTACGAGCCCTGCAGCGTCAGATCGGCGCTGGCCACCAGACGCAGCAGGTTCGTGTCGACCCGGAGGGTCGAGGGCACTTCGATTCTCACGTCGTAGCGGAGCGGGAAGGTCGGCGGCGCCTCGCCGACGATCAGCGACCCGCCGGCTGAGGCGCGGCGCGCGAAATCGAAGATGCTCCCCGGCGCGTCGATGCGCCGCGTCCACAGCGCGCTCTTCACCATCACCGTGCCGCCCAGCGTCGGCGATCGGAAGGTGCCGACGAGCGCGAGATCGGCGTCGAAGGTCGAGCGGACCCCTTCGAACAGGCGCAGCTGCATGTCCTGACCGCTCACGGTCACATTGAGATCCCCGGGCTGGTAGCCGTCGAATCCGATGCGGCCGCCAAACTGCACCTGCCCTCCCCCCATCGTCGCCGTCACATCGTCGAGCCGGATGCCGCGCGCGTCGAAGGAGACCGTGCCGTTGATCGAATCGAGCGCGTTCGGCAGCGAGAAGTGGCGGATGCGGCCCTCGGCAATCATCGCGCTGCCCGAAAATACCGGTTTGCCGAGCGGGCCGTCGACCGCCGCCATCAGCTGGGCGCGCCCCGACCCCCGGACGTCGCGGAAGAAACCTTGCAGGATGCCGAGGTTGGCGTCTCCTGAGACTTTCAGACCGACACGATCGTCGCGCACGCCGATCGAACCGGTCACACGCAGGCTGGTGTCCTCGCCGACGAGCTGCAGATCCTGAACCTTCACCTGGCCGTGATCCAGCGCGACCCGGATCGGCGCCGCGTTCTTCACGGCGAAATCGAACAGGCGCATATCGAGCGCATCGACCGTGCCGTCGACGGCGAGACGGTCGAAATCAGTCAGGGTTCCCACAAGATGCATCGATCCGCTGGCGACGGCGGTCGTCGAGGCGGGAATACTGGGCACGAACAACCGGACGTACTGGTCGATGGAACTGTCGAGAAATCTCAGGCTGATTTCGGAGTCGGCGTCCGGCGACAGAGAGATTCGCCCGGCGCCGGTCACGGAGAGGCGCGACGAGGCGGCATCGATCCGGCCGCTCAGATCTGTGCCGCGCAACGCAAGGTCGCCCGTGACTTGCCCGACCACTTCCTTGTCAATAGCCAGGTCGTTGATGCGGAACTTGAAATCGTTCCGCGGGACATCGAACGTGCCGTTGCCGCTCGCCGACAGCTCGACGGTGCCCGACAACGGAACGCCTGGATACGTGAGAAACGCCAGTTGCCCGGCTGGTATCCGCCGGCCGTCGGCGTTGAACGAGTACGTCGAATCCCACCCGATGTATGCGGCGCCGGTGACCGAGCCGGTGCCCTTCGCGATCTCGATGGCGTCGAGGCGAACACCGGTGCCGTCGAAGCGCAGTGACGCGGTGGCGTTCTGAACCGGCTCGCCATAGGCCACGCCCTCGTCGATCCGCATCGTGCCGACGCCCATCGGCCGTCGCCGTTCGCCCTTCAGGCGAAACTCGCCGGACATGCGGCCCGACAGCGGGTACTCGTCGACTTGAAACGCGTGGCGCAGGCTCTCGAGATCGCGGCGCGTGACGCGAAACTCCGCGTCAATCTCGTCACGGCCGTCCGGCCGCGGCGTCACGATCGAAAACAGGCCGCCGGTTCGGATTTCCGAGTCACCGAGACGCACGATGCCGTTGGCCACGGTGATGTAGTCGTCTTCGTACGTAATGTGGGCGCTCGCGGCGCCCCACCTCGTGTCCCAGGCGCGCAGATCCTCCCCGACAAAGGTGCCTTCGACACGCGCGCGGCGGAACGGGCCGGTCATCACGCCATCGAATTCGCCGCGCCCGCCGATCGCAACCACGGCGTCGCTCGAAGACCCGAAGTCTTTGATGAGGCCCGCCAGCACCTGATCGCTTTCCTGCCAGTCACGGCTCGTCACATGAAACGTGAAGCGCGACTGCTCACCCCATGCCGTGGCGCCCTGAAACGCCACGTGCGTGCGATCGGTGGCGAAATAGCTCGGGTCGAGCTCGAGGTCGTCGGCGGTGAACCGATACGCAAACTCCGCGGAGACCGGCACATGCGTGGGAAGGGGCACCGGTGCAAATGGTCCCCATGCGTACTTCGATCCTTCGCCGGAGCCGATCGCGCGCGCCGTCATCGGCTGCACGCCAGCCGGCGGGACCACGATGGCCGACCCCTCGTCGCGACGCTCGACGAACCGTCCGGTCGGCCATTCGAGGATGTTGTGCCCGGACATCGCGCCCGCAAACCGAAGACCGCGCCAGTTCTGAAAATCGGTGAACGCCGCGAGGTCGGCGTTCTCATAGGTGGCCTCGAAGCGCGACGTGGACCGGACGTTCTTGCGGCCGAGCGGTTTGATCGAATACGTGAACTGCGCGTCGCCGTCGAAGAATTTTGCGCCGGCGTCCCACACGTCGAACGCGGTCGGCGTCCAGTGCAGCGAGCCAGCCAGCTCAGGGAACCGGTAGTCCTTCCAACCGAGCACATCGCTCCTGAACGTGCCGCCCAAGTCGTGTCCGCCCTTGAAGAGATGGAATTTGCCGGTGAAGTCCCCGACGCCCGTCAGGTTCCAGTTCTGGTCGGAGAAGAAAATGTCGCCCATCCGCGGGAACTGCACGCGCGACTCGAAGTTGTAGCTCTGCTCCGGCCAGCCCTTGCCGAGCTCGACGCTGCCGCGCGCGACGGTTTTTGCCCCGTCGGTGTCGATTTCGATCCGATCGAGCTCCACGTGCGGGCCGTCCAGCACGAAACGCGCGCGGAAGTTGGCCCACATGGGCTTGTAGTTCTGAATCTGTACCGTGCCGCCCTTGAACACCGCCTGGCCGTGGTAGTTCGGCAGGTTCCCAAGCGTGAAGTCCAGATTGGGGCACACGATGCTCCACGGCATCTGGTGATCCTCGTAGGTAAACTGGCCGTGCGAGGCGCGCACGTATTGGACGGTGGTGGTGAACCGCCTCGGGCCCTGCGGCTGGTCGTCCCGGGTGAACCGCGGCATGTTGTGCCCGTTCTCCCATTTCTCGACGAGCATTTGCCACCCGGTCAGTTCGACCGACGTAAACAGGAACTCGGGATGCCGCCGCATCGCCGCCGCCCAGTCCATCGCGAGCGAAATACGCTCCGCGGTGAAGAAGGGCCTGTCGCCTGGATGCAGACCGTCGATAATCATGTCCTCGATGACGTACTTGCCGGTGAGGACGTGAATGGAGAGGCGGCCGATCCGCATCGGCCGCTCGAGATACTTCGACCCTTGCGTCTCGGCGGCGCGCCGCGCGGCCGGCCCGAGATCGACCGTCAGCGATGCCACGATGACGACGGCGAGCATCGCCGCCACGAGCATCAGGCACACGCTGACGTAGCGGGCGCTTTTTCGGACGGTGGGTCGATTGATGACCTTCACTGAATGACGATCAGCAGCGCGCCCGCGTCGACCAGCATCCCCTCGCGGGCGTGGATTTCGGCAACAGTGCCGTCGCGGTCTGCGCGCAGCTCGTTCTCCATCTTCATGGCTTCGACAACAACGACGGCCTGACGGGCGCGAACGGTCTCGCCGGCCTCCACGAGGACCCGAACGACTTTGCCGGGCATCGGGGCGACGACCCTCGCGGATCCGGATGCGGCGGCGCCCTTATGCCGCCTGCCGCTGCGACCGGTCAGCCTGACGGTCACCGGAACCGTTCCGACCAGGGCAACGAGCGGTCCAGTGCCCGGCTCCGGGGCGATGGTCGTCTCGTCAGACACCCCTGTCCACGATCAGCGACAGGGCGTACGCGTCAATACGCGCAAAATCGACGTAATGGGGGCGTCCATCGACGCTGATTGCAAAACCGTCGCCCGCGCGACGGATCGTGACGTGCCGCGGGCGCCCACCCGCTTCAATCTCGTACTGCACGTCTGGACAATCCCCCCAGGCCCTCCAGGCCCTCGAGGCGCGCTTGGTCCTTCCAGCGGGCCATGCCCGCATCGATCGCCGCTCCCGTGGTGCTGGCCGCGACCGCCTCCGTCGAGAGCATCGCCTGCAGGGCGGCGCCCATCACCGCGATCTCCTCGACCTCCGGCGTCACTTCGACGAACGGCCGCCCGTTCCGCGACGCCAGAAGCTCGTCGAGAAACGTCGTGTGGAAGCGTCCGGCGGCGAAGTCCGGCTGTTCGACGAGCCACGCGAAGAACGGCAGAGTGGTCCTGATACCGGCGACGACATACTCGCCGAGCGCCCGCCGCATGCGTGCGATCGCGCGCGGGCGATCCTCCGCCCACACGGCAAGCTTGGAGATCATCGGATCGTAGAAGATCGGGACGTCGAATCCGGCGGTAGCGCCGCTGTCGTCGCGGATCCCAGGTCCCGCCGGTGTTCGCAGCGCGCGAATCCGGCCCGGCGACGGCAGAAATCCATTGTCCGGATCTTCAGCGTAGATTCGGCACTCAATCGCGTGCCCCTTCGGCACGACGAGCGCATCCGGATCGAGATCGAGCCGCTCGCCGCGCGCAATGCGGATCTGCCACTGCACGAGATCGAGCCCGGTCACCATTTCCGTAATCGGATGCTCGACCTGCAGTCGCGTGTTCATCTCGAGGAAGAAGAACCGCCCATCTTCGTCGAGCAGGAACTCGACGGTGCCCGCGTTGGTGTATCCGACCGCGCGCGCAACCGCGGCGGCTGCCGCAGCGAGGGCGTGTCGCAGGTCCGGCGTGACGGCAACCGACGGCGTCTCTTCGACGACTTTCTGATGCCGTCGCTGGATCGAGCATTCACGTTCAACGAAAGGCAGAACCGTGCCGTGCTCGTCGCCGAGCAGCTGAACTTCAATGTGACGCGGCCGCGTCAGACGTCGCTCGAGGTACACGGCGGCGTCGCCAAATGCCGTATCGGCTTCCGATCGCGCAGCGCGTACGGCGCCAGCGAGACCGGCCGGGTCCACGACGGTGCGCATGCCCTTGCCGCCGCCGCCCGACACGGCTTTCACGAGCAGTGGATATCCGATCGAGCGCGCGAGATCCTCGAGCGCCCCGTCCGCGATGTCCGCGGGAATCGGATCGGGCGTGCCGGGAACGACGGGGACGCGCGCACGAACGGCGGCCGCGCGAGCGGCCGTCTTGCTTCCCATCAGCGCGATGGCTTCGGGCGTCGGGCCGATGAACGTCAGACCCGCGTCCCGGACGGCGCGGGCGAACGATTCCTGCTCGGCGAGAAAGCCGTAGCCCGGATGCACGGCGTCGGCGCCCGATCGTTTCGCCGCGTCGAGCATCCGATCGATGCGAAGGTAACTGTCGCGCGGCGCGCTCCCGCCAATCGCGTACGCTTCGTCCGCGTGCCGCACATGCAGCGCGGTCCGATCGCACTCCGAGTACACCGCAACGGGCGAGAGACCCATTTCGCGGCACGCACGGCTGATCCGGACGGCAATTTCGCCGCGGTTGGCGATCAGAATCTTCTTCACGGAGACTTCTATTGTAGTCGGCTAGAGCGGGATATTCCCGTGCTTCTTCGGGGGGTTCTTGTCGCGCTTGTTCTGCAGATTCCTGAGGGCCGCCACGAGCCTCCGCCGCGTCTCGCGCGGACGGATCACCTCGTCGATGAAGCCATGGCTCGCGGCCACGAACGGATTGGCGAACTTCTCGCGGAACTCCTCGACCTTCTCCGCGCGCACCCGCACCGGGTCGACTGCCGCATCGAGCTCGCGCTTGTACAGAATGTTCACCGCGCCTTCAGGCCCCATCACGGCGAGCTCGGCCGTCGGCCACGCGTAGTTGAGATCGGTGCGGATATGCTTGCTGGACATGACGCAGTAGGCGCCGCCGTACGCCTTGCGCGTGATCACGGTGACCTTCGGGACCGTCGCCTCCGCGTACGCATAGAGCAGCTTCGCGCCGTGCCTGATGATGCCGCCGTACTCCTGCACGGTCCCCGGCAGGAATCCGGGGACGTCTTCAAAGGTGACGAGCGGAATATTGAACGCGTCGCAGAACCGGACGAACCGTGCGCCTTTGACCGACGCGTCGATGTCGAGCGTGCCGGCGAGCACCGCGGGCTGATTGGCGACGATGCCCACCGGACGTCCGTCGAGCCGCGCGAAGCCGACGATGATGTTCCGCGCATAGGAATGATGCACTTCCAGGAAGTCCCCGTCATCGGCCACCGAGTGAATCAGCTCGAGCATGTCGTACGGCTGATTCGGCGCCGCCGGCACGAGCCGATCCAGAGCCGCATCTTCCCGATCCGGCGAATCACTGGATGGCAATCGTGGCGCCCTGGGGGCATCATCGAGGTTGTTCGACGGCAGGAACGACAGCAGCTCGCGAACCAGTGCGAGGCATTCGCGGTCGTCCTCGACGGCGAAATGCGCGACGCCGCTCGTGGCGTTATGGGTCGTCGCGCCTCCCAGCTCTTCTTTGGTGACCTCCTCGTGCGTCACGGTCTTCAGCACGTCCGGCCCGGTGACGAACATGTAACTCGTGTTCCTCACCATGATGGTGAAGTCGGTGATCGCCGGGGAGTAGACGGCGCCGCCGGCGCAAGGGCCCATGATCGCGGAAATCTGCGGCACGACGCCTGATGCGAGTGTATTCCGCAGAAAAATATCCGCGTACCCGGCGAGCGAGAGAACGCCTTCCTGAATCCGCGCGCCGCCTGAATCGTTCAAGCCGACGATGGGCGATCCCAGCTTCACGGCCAGGTCCATGATCTTCACGATCTTGGCGGCGTTGGTCTCCGAGAGCGATCCGCCGACGACCGTGAAGTCCTGCGCGAAGGCGAACACCTGGCGGCCGTCAATCAACCCGTGGCCGGCGACGACTCCATCGCCCGGGATGATCTGATTCTCCATCCCGAAGTCGCGGCACCGGTGTGTGACCAGCTTGTCGACTTCCTCGAACGAACCAGGATCGAACAGCAGCGCGATCCGCTCGCGCGCGGTCAGCTTGCCGGCGGCATGCTGACGCTCGACGCGGGCCTCGCCGCCGCCGAGTTCCGCCCGGCGCTCGAGATCCGCGAGAGTGTCTTCGGGATTCAGGCCTTCACCGCCTGGGCCTTTTCCCAATCCTTCAGGAATTTCTCGAGCCCGATATTGGTGAGGGGGTGGTTGAACAGCTGGTCGATGACCGCGGGGGGGCACGTGCAGATGTCGGCGCCCATCCGCGCGGCCTCGACGATGTGAATCGGATGGCGGCAGCTGGCGACGAGCACTTCGGTCGGAAACTCGTAGTTGTCGAAGATCTCGACGATGTCGCGAATGAGCTCCATCCCGTTCGTCGCGATGTCGTCGAGGCGTCCGACAAACGGGCTGACGAAGGTGGCGCCCGCCTTGGCCGCCAGCAGAGCCTGAGCCGCCGAGAAACAGAGCGTCACGTTGACGCGGATGCCTTCACCAGACAAGGCCTTGCACGCCTTGATGCCCTCCCTGGTCAACGGCACCTTGACGACCATGTGCTGATGAATCCTCGCGATGTCATGGCCTTGCTGCAGCATGCCGGCGGTGTCGGTGGCCGTCACCTCGCCGCTTACGGGCCCGTTGACGATCTCGCAGATGCGCTTCAGGTTCTGGCGAAAGTCGCCCGGTTCCTTCGCCAGCAACGACGGGTTCGTCGTCACGCCGTCGATAATGCCGAGCGCGGCGACCGCTTCGATTTCCTTGATGCTGCCGGTGTCGACGAAGAGCTTCATGGGAGCGACTCCTGGAATTGCAGATTGCAGACTTCAGATTGCAGATTCTAACTTATCGCGCCGTTTCCTCGATCCGCTCCGAGGTCGCGCTGGTGTTTCCGGCGTTGTCGACCGCCTTGAGCGCGTAAACGTACCGCACGCCGGCCGGCACAGGATCCTGAAACGACGTCTCTCGGATCGGCTTGGGCGTGATCGGGACCAGTTCGTCGCCAGGTGAGACCGCGCGCAGCAGGATGTACCCGTCGAGATCCGTCTCGGCGTTCGGGTCCCAGATCAGGTTGATGACGCCCTCTGTGGCGACCGCCTGCAGTCCTTTCGGCGCCGCCGGTGGAAACGTATCGGCGAGCGTGACGCAGGACGGCGGTGTCGCCTCGCTCTCGACGGTGAGCGCATCGACCGTCTCGACGGATCGCACGGCGTAACAACGGGTCGCGCCCCACGTGAGCCGCGCGTCGGCGTACTGCGTTTCCGCAATCGGCGTCTTGGTGAGTTGTTGTGCCGGACGAGCGTCGCGTGGATCTGGTGCGGTGTCCGGCTTCACAGGGATTGACGCTGGCACCTCATATACGCTGTACGTGACGTTCGGCGCCGATGCGTCCCATCTCACGGTCACGGCCGTCTCCGTGTATGTGACGTCCGGCTTCGACGGTGGCGGCGGCGACGGCACGAGCGGCACCGCCACGCGTCCCGACGAAGGACCGCGGCGCCCCCTGGTCGTGATGCCGACGCCGACGTAAGTTCGGACGGCCGCCGTGGCGGGAGCGGCCGCTGGTACGGCGGGCGCCGCCAACGCTTCCTGGACGTGGGCGACGGTGCCTTGATCCAGCCCCTTGCCCTCGGGCGGCTCGACGTCCGCTTCGAATTGTTCCGGGTCGCCGGGATCGAAGGTGGCATTGGGATCCCGCGGCGCCTTCACCGCGATGCTCGCAACCATGGTCCCCTGCTTCAGAACCTCCGCCGCAGACACGGTCGCCGGGCCGGTGAGCGCGTACACCTCCACGCGCGCCACGTTGGCCGGACGCGAGCTGTCGGTATTGGTGTTGGGTACGGTCAGCTGGAGATCAACGGTGTCGGCGCGGCGCACGGCGGTCAAATCGGACGGGGCCACCGGCAGCTTCACGAGCGGTGGCAGCGGAGGGCCCTTCTTGCCGCACGCCACCACCAACAAGGACATGACGATCACCGCCGAGAAAGCCAGCGCTGTAGGGGACGGCCTTGAGGCCGTCCCTCTACCGGAATGTCGCCCATGGCTCACAGAATGTACCGCGACAGGTCCTCGTTCTTCACGATGTCGGCCAGCATCTTCGTGACGTAGGCCTCGTCGATCGTCACGATTTTCTCGACGAGATCGGGGCCCTCGAACGAAATCTCGTCGAGCAGCTTCTCCATCACCGTATGCAGCCGTCGCGCGCCGATGTTTTCCGTGCGCTCGTTGACCTGCGTCGCGAAGTCGGCGATTCGATCGACGGCGCCGGCGGTGAACGTCAGCTACGATGCCCTCGGTCTCCATCAGCGCCATGTACTGCTTGACCAGCGCGCTGCGCGGCTCGGTCAGGATGCGAATGAACTCCTCTTTGCCGAGCGCCTCGAGCTCCACCCGGATCGGAAAGCGGCCCTGGAGCTCCGGAATGAGATCCGACGGCTTCGAAACGTGGAACGCGCCCGCGGCAATGAACAGAATGTGATCGGTGCGCACCATTCCGTATTTCGTGTTCACCGTCGTGCCTTCGACGATCGGCAGGATGTCGCGCTGGACGCCCTCGCGGCTGACGTCGGGCCCCTGCGCCCCCTCCCGGCCCGCAATCTTGTCGATCTCGTCGACGAAGATGATGCCCGCCTGCTCGACCCGCTCGACCGCCGTCCGCGCCACGCTGTCCATGTCGATGAGCTTCTGTTCCTCGTCCTGCGTCAGGTACTCCAGCGCCTCGGGAACTTTCATCCGCCGCTTCTTCGTCTTGCCCTGGAAGAGGCCCGGCATCATGTCCTTGAGGTTGACGTCCACTTCCTCGATCGACGAGCCGGCGATGATCTCGAACGAGGGAAACGACTTCTCGCGGACATCCATTTCGACGATGCGCGCGTCGAGCCGGCCGGCGCGGAGCTGCTCGCGGAACCGTTCGCGCGTCTGCTGCTGCTGATCGCGGGCAGTCGTGCCGTCTTCATCCGGCGCCGTCGGACGCGGCGGCGGCAGCAGGATGTCGAGCAGCCGCTCTTCCGCGTTCTGTCCGGCCTTCGCGTGCACTTCCTCGAGGCGCTCGCCGCGGACCATGTCGACGCCAAGCTCCACGAGGTCGCGCACCATCGACTCGACGTCGCGCCCGACGTAGCCCACCTCGGTGAATTTCGACGCCTCGACCTTGATGAAGGGCGACTGCGCGAGCCGCGCCAGCCGCCGCGCGATCTCGGTCTTGCCGACACCGGTCGGCCCGATCATCAGGATGTTCTTCGGCGCGATCTCCTCGGCCAGCTCGGGCGCGAGCTTCTGCCGACGCATGCGGTTGCGCAGCGCGATCGCGACGGCGCGCTTGGCGGCCGTCTGGCCGATCACGTACTTGTCCAGCTCGGCGACGATCTGCCTGGGCGTGAGCGTGTCGGCCGCCGTGCGCGTAGCCTCGGGCAGATAAATTGGCACTACAACTCCACTCTACAGTTCTTCGACGACGATGTTCGCGTTCGTGTAGATGCAGATCTCGCCGGCAATCGCCATCGCCTTTTCGGCGATCGCCCGGGCGTCGAGATCGGTGTTGTTCGCCAGCGCCTTTGCGGCCGCCAGCGCGTACGGTCCGCCCGATCCGATCGCCACGATGCCATCGTCAGGCTCGATCAGATCGCCGGTGCCGGACAGGAGAAACGTCGCCGATTTGTCCAGCACGACGAGCATCGCCTCGAGACGGCGGAGGATCCGATCGCTGCGCCAGTCTTTCGCCAGCTCCACGGCGGATCGTTCGAGATTACCTCGGTACTGCTCGAGCTTCGACTCAAAGCGCGCGAACAGCGCGAACGAATCGGCCGCCGACCCGGCAAAACCCGCCAGGATGCGATCGTTGTAGAGACGTCGGATCTTGCGCGCACGCTGTTTCACCACCGTCTGCCCGAACGTCACCTGCCCGTCGCCGGCCAGAACGGCCCGGTCACGATGTCGGACGGCCAGGATTGTGGTGCTCTTGAACATGGAGGCGGGTTTTTCGAGTCTATCGGTCGCCTTCGAAGAGTGTCAAGAAATCGGGACGCCCTGCACTCGCCGGGGGACAGGGCGGGGTCACAAATGCGTGACCTGAGAAGGATTTAGGCCGATACTGGGGCGATCCAGCGCGGTCGGGCTGGCAGCCTGGTTGCTGAAGGTCTACCGGAGCCTTTTATGCGATATCCCCTTTTCGTGTCATTTGTCCTGTCGCTGGCCCTTCCGATGACCTCCGCCGCGCAGGTTCGAAACCGCGATGCGGGCGACGAGTCCACCGGCGGCTCTCGGGCCATTCCGCGGAACGAGGCGCCCACGCCAGCGCCGGCGCCGGCTCCGGCCGCCGCGCCCGCTCCGGCACCCGCAGCCGCACCCGCCAGCGAATCGAACCAGGCCGTGCGACGAACGGCGCCGAGGACCGGAGAGGCGACAGGTTCGCGTTCGACGCCAACCTCCCAGCCGAGTCAAGGCGCCAGGCCGCGCGACGGGAGACCGACCGTCGGCACCGCCGTGCCGCGCGGGTCGGTGCCGCGGCGAGTGACCGTCGCGCCGCCCGTTCGGTACTACCGCGGCTACTCGCCGTGGGGGTTCGGTGGTGTGGGCTTCGGTAGCTACTACGGCAGCTTCTACGATCCGTACGTCTTCTACGATCCGTATTCGCCCTGGTACGGAAGTTATGGGAGGTACGGCGGGTACGGATATCCGCCTTATGGATACGGATATCCATCCGTCTACTCGTATCCTGCGGACGGCGAGTTGCGCCTGAAGATCAGGCCACGTGACGCCCAGGTGTTCGTCGACGGCTACTACGTCGGCATCGTCGACGACTTCGACGGTGTGTTCCAGCGCCTTCACCTCCCGTCGGGTCCGCATCGGATCGAAGTGCGAGCGCCGGGCTACGAGCCGCTCACCTTCGACGTCCAGATCCGGTTCGACGAGACGACGAAGTATCGAGGGCGACCTGCGGCGGACTCCGTAATTGCCGATGGTTGATTGCTGATTGATGATTTCCCTGAGCGCAGCTGGTCGACGATCTTCGTGACCGTCGACCAGTTCTTCGTTGTTGCCGGACCCCCAAAATCAACAATCTGAAATCATCAATCTGCAATTCACCGTGCCCGTGAGCCCCGTCGCATACACCAGTACATCGGCACGCCCGCGGCGATGACGGCAAGACCCGCGGCGGACGTCTGCGGGCTCCTGTAGACCTCATTCACCAGCATCAGCGCGCTGGCCACGACGAAGGTGGCCGGCGCCCATGGATACCCCAGCGCGCGGAACGGCCGCGGCTCGGACGGTACGCGCCGCCGCAGCACGAACACCGCGGCCACCGCAATGGCTGCAAACAGCACGACGGCAAATCCTGTGTAGCTCACAAGCTGCGACAAAGTGCCCGACAGCACGAGGACGCCGCTCCAGATCGCCTGGGCGATGATCGCCTGTGCCGGAGCGCGGAACTTCGGATGGATTTCTCTCGCGGGCGCCGCGAACACGCCGTCGCGCGCCATCGCGAAGTACACGCGAGGTCCGGCGATCATCATCGCGCTCATGCTCGCCGCGAGACTCACGATGGAAAACGCCGCGAGGAGGCCGCCGGCGACGAAGCCGAACAGCCGTTCGGCCACCGTGTCGGTGAGTCGCGCGCCGCCGGGCGCCGTCAGCAGGCCCGCAAGTTCAGAAGGCGGCAGCGCGTACAGATACAGCGCGTTGAGGCTCAGATAAATCACGATGACGGCGAGCGTCCCCAGACCGAGCGCGAGCGGCACGTTCCGTTCGGGATCGCGCACCTCTTCAGCCACATACGCACCCGCGTTCCATCCCGAGTAGGTGAACATGATGGGGATGAGCGCGAGGAGCATCGGCGCGATCCCGGCCGTGCCTGGGGCCACCAACTGGGCCGGCACGCCGTGCCCGATGCTGAACCCGAGCGCCACGAACAACACGAGGGCGCCGACCTTGAGCACGGTCAACCCGTTCTGCACCATTCGCCCGAGCCGGAGGCCGCGGACGTGAATGATCGTCAGCGCGCCGATGGCCGCCAGCGCCACGAGCGTCTTTCGCGAGACCACCAGTGGAATCCCGGGCAGCGGCAAGATCAGCAGCGGCGTGGCATCCGCCGCGGCCGGCAGAAAACGGCCGGTGTAATCCGCGAGCGCGATCGCGCTCGCCGCGATGGCGCCCGAGAAGCCGGCGACGAACGACGTCCATCCGCTCAGGAACCCCGCGGCCGGTCCGTACGCGTCGCGCAGGTACACGTACTCGCCGCCGGCGTGCGGCCGCAGCGCCGCGAGCTCGGCGTACGCCATCGCGCCGGCAAACGCCAATGCGCCGCCGAGCGCCCACACGAACAGAATCGCCCGCGCGTCAGAGACGAGCGTGGCGACGAGAATCGGCACGAAGAAAATGCCGCCGCCGATGACGTTGGAGACAACGATGGCGGCCGCGTCGATGGGGCCGAGGCGGCGATCGAGGGATGGAGGGGGCGGAGCGCTCACGCGCGCCGTGCCGGCGTCATTGCGCAATCAGCTTCCGCTCGATGGGCACTTCGCGGACGTGCGTCCACTGGGTTGCCGCGTACTTTGCCACGAGTTTCACCGTCGCGTCGACGAATTGGGCGTTCTTGAGCATATCGGCCCGCGGGTCCGTGCCGGTATAACCGAGCGGCGACTTCATCGTCAGCATCGGCGTCGTCGCGCCCGGCGCGAGTCCATCGGACCCCGCCACGTTGAGGAGGCCGTTGCCCCACTCGGACGAGGTGTCGCTGACACGAAAAAAACTCGCCATCATCTGAAGGCTGACGAGTTTCTGGTCGGAGACGTTCTTGACCGTGAAGGAGACGGTGGGAACGAGCTTGTTCTTGCCGTCGACGATCCCCGCATCGAACCAACCGGTGTCGACGACGTCGATTTGCAGACCTTGCTTGAGATCGACGGCGGGCCCGCCGCAGCTGGAACCGAGCAGGGCGAACACCAGGGCCAGAGTCAGGCCGCGGGCTGAGGCGCGCATCCGCGCTATTCTAGAACACTCGCACCTCGATCCGCTTCAGGGCTTCTTCCCGTGAGATTTGGCGGGCCAGAAACGCCGCCAGATCCGATCCCCGCAGGCGAATGAAGAACGTGAGGGCGTCGGTGTCGGCCGGGGCGAGCCGTGGACGTTCGTCGTTGCGCCTCGCCGCAATCGTCAGCCAGTCGGTTGGTTCGATCCCAAGCGAGCTGCTGTGATCGAGCAGCGCCTCCATCAGCGCGCGCGTCACCTCCGCCCGATAGGCCTCGTTTGGATTGGCAAAGATGGGATCCGCAGCCTGCTGGGGCACGTCCACCGTGGCGGCGGACACCGACCCGGTCGCGTTGCGCGTGCCAGATGCGACCGGGGTGGCCGGCGTCGCTGACCGGGCGATCAGCATCGGGTCCACCTGCAGCTCGATGCGCCTGAGGGCCTGTTCGAGGTTCACGTCCCCGGACTGCTTGACGTGCGCCTCGAGCACCTTGAGCGCGCTCTGCAGGCCCAGACAGGTTCTGGTCGAGCGTGCGCATGCTCCAGAGGACCGAGCTGTCGAGCGACGGAACCACGACGTCGAAGAACACGCCGTAGCCGTCGAGGCGGAAGCCGCGCGCCCGCGCGTTGTCGCTGATCAGAAGCTCGGTCGGCCCAAACGCCTGCAGCCGATCGCGAATATTCGCGACACCGTGCTCGACCGCGCCTTCGAGCACGCGTTCCATCTGGGCGATCTCGTAGCGCGCCTGCTTCTGGTCGGCTACGGACTGCCGCGTCTGCTTCTGGTCGGCCACGGACTGCGGCGCCTGTGCGGCCGCCGCGCCCGCGTTCATGACGACGGCGCCAAGCACCGCCAATGCGATCCTCTTCACGATCACCCTCCCTTATTACGGTCTCGAAGCGGTGCGAATTGAGACGTAATTCAGCATCTCATTGCGCTGTCTCAGCATCTCGCGGCCCGTATTGTTCTGCATCGCGCCGATGTTGCGGTCGATTCTCACCAGATCGGCCTGCCGCTGCGCGTTGATCTCGCGCACGGCTTCGGCGAGACGCAACGCGAGCTCACGCTGCTGGCGCCGCTCGCTTTCCTCGACGAGCGTCCGGACACGACGGAGCGCTTCGTTGTCGATTGAGGCCCCGGGGCTTGTCGCGGTCACGACAGCCGGCGACCTCTGGCGCAGCTCCGCGCGGAGCCGCTGCTCGAGCGCGGCGAGCTCCGCCTGCCATGGGGCTTCGCTTCCAGGGCTTCCAGGGCTTCCAACGCTTCCTGCAGCAGACTGGCCGCCCTGGGCCACAGTCGCAGGCGGCACTGCCAACCAGCCGGTCCGCACCTGAACGCCATCGGCGTCGTACCGCACATTCAGATTCGCTATCCCGGCCCCGACTCCCAGACACAGCAGCGCGGCGGCGACCTGCGCCCACGCGGGAATCTCGCGCCACGATGGGCGGCTGGCTGCTGCCGGCTGGTGGCTTCCTGCCACGCCGAAGCTCAGAGAATTCTCCGAGCGAAGGCTGGGCGGCGACCAGCGTCCGAGCGACACGCGCACCCCCTCGAACGCGGCCAGCTCAGTGCGGCAGCGATCGCAGGTGGCGAGGTGCGCGTCGAAGGCCGCACGTTCCGCCGGATCGAAACCGCCATCATCGCTGTAGAGATAGGACACGATGGCCTGATCGCGATCGCCTGAGTACCGACAGATGTTTTCAGTCATAACGTTTCTCATGCCGGGTCCGCAAGACCCGGCCTACTTCCGTGGGGCGGGTCCTTTCGGACCTGCCGGTGTGTTTCCAAGCTCCCGGCGCAGCACCGAGAGTCCCTGATACAAGCGCGTCTTGACCGTGCTCAACGGGCACCCCAGCAGATCCGCGATCTCCTGAAAGGTAAGGCCGTGATACTCCTTGAGAACAATAGCGGTCCGCTGGTCTTCGGGCAGCAGCGCCATCGCGCGCTCGACGACCCGGATCTGATCCTTCCGCGCGACCAGATCTTCGATCGACTCCGATGGCTCGGCAGCCGCCACCAAATCCATCAGATCGACATCCTCGGGCGGCTGCACGAAGCCGGTTCGCCGCTCGCGGCGAATCCAGTCGCGGCACAAGTTCAACGCGATCCGATAGAGCCAGGACGAGAACTTGGCCTGGCCGCGGAAGCCGGGCAGCGCGCGAAAGGCGCGGAGAAACGTCTCCTGACACACATCGCGCGCATCCTCTTCGCGACCGATCGTCCGGTACGCGAGGGCATAGATGGGCCGCTCCCACCGCAAAATGAGTTGGTTGAAGCTGTCGGCGTCGCCGCCAATCGAGCGCGCCACCAGCTCTTCGTCAGTCGACGTCATGCGGAGCCGGAAGGCCCTCTTTTCTGATTAATTAGACGGCCAGGGCCTGTGATCGGCCGGAACGATTTTCCGTGCACACCATTATAGGCGCCGCTAGGGATAACAACCTATTTCACGGCCATTTACGGCTCATTTGACGGTTGGTGTCGCGTGGTGGCGCACCGTTTACCAATCGCATACAATTCCCGGGCACTGGCCCCGAGCTTTCGCAATACGACCTAGATGCCACGAGACGCCCGAACGAGGCGAATGACCGGTCCGTCCTCCGACGACGAGAGAAGCGGCGGGACGGGAGTCGCTCCGCCTGCGCTGGTTTCTCTCCTGGCCCACACGAGCCGACTGGTCGACCTGCTGCCGCCGCTGCACCAGCATGCGCTCGATGTGTCGGGCGGCAGTCGGCTGCTGCTGTTCGAACACAACCCCCGCAATGGCGTGATGCAGGCGACGTCGGGCTTCGGCCTCGATGCCCTTCCCACTGAACCGTGGGTGCCAGCGCCAGACGAGGCGGCGATCGTCTCCGACGCGTTTGCGCGCGGTGCGCCGCTCGTCGTCGCGGACGCGGATCGGGTCATGCCCGCGCTCGCGTCGCGCCTGCGCGCGCGCGCAGCGCTTCTGCTGCCGCTCGCGCGGGGCGACGATCGCATCGGGATGGTCGCCATCGGCTTCAGCGGCGTGGCGCCGTCTTCGCTGCGAAACGACGTCGCGGCCATCGCCGACGCGTTTCTGATGGCGATCGAGCTCACCCGCCTGCGTCAGCGCGACCAGCTGCAACGCGATCTGCGGCTGCTGCTCGACGAGTTCTCGCAGAGCCTTTCGGCGACGTTGCAGCTCGCCGCCGGGCTCGACATCTTCTGCCACGGCGCCAACCGGCTGTTCGGCGCCGACCGGACGTCGGTCTGGATCTACGATCGCCGCGCGCGATCGCTCGTGCTGCGGGCGTCGACCGACCCCGAGCAGGGGGCGAACGACGTGCAGATCCCGGCCGACGATCCGCTGTCGCCGGCGGCGGTCGCCATGCGGCGCGCCCGCGCTGAGATTCTCGACGGGCGGCTCTGGCTTGGCGATCGAGGAGGAGGCGACGGTCACGGTGACGGTGCCCCTTCGGGGCACGCGACGCGCGCTCGGGACCGTGGTCTTCGAAGGCGTGCGCGTCGAGCCCGGCGGTGAGATGGACCTGCTCGACCGCGCCGACGAACTCGGACGTCAGCTGTCGAACGCGGTCGAAAACCTCTCCCTGCTCGACGATGTCATGCGGTCGCAGCGGGAGCTCGAGGACACCTTCGATTCCATCGCGCACCTGGTCGCCGTATTCGATCGGCTCGGACGGATCGTCCACGTCAACAATGCGTTCGCGGCGCGGGTCGGACGCACGCGAGAGCAGCTGATCGAGCGGCCGCTCACTGACCTCATCGGACCGGAGCTGGCCGCCTGGCTCGCCGAGCTCGCCAAGGAGCCGACGCGGTCCGAGGGTCGGGCGCCCGCCATGCGCGAGATCGTGGACCCTGTGCTGAAGGGGCCCTTCATGGTGACGGTCACGGACCTCCTCAACCCCGAACGCGAACGCGTGGGCAGCGTCATCGTGGCGCGCGATCTGACGCCGCAGACCAAGCTCGAAGCCGAGCGCGAAGAGCTGCGGAAGCGGCTGACCCAGTCGGAAAAGCTCGCGGCGCTCGGCCAGTTCGTGGCCGGGATCGCGCACGAGCTGAACAACCCGCTCCAGGGCGTCCTCGGCCACCTGGAGCTGCTGCGGGTCACCGGTGCGTTCCCCAAGCAGCTGCGGCGCGAAGTACAGACGATCTACCGCGAAGCGGATCGGGCCGCGAAAATCGTGCGCAACCTGCTCGTGTTTGCCGGCGCCCGGCGGCTGGCCCGCCGGGCGGTCAGCCTGAACGCCGTGCTGCAGAAAGTCGTTGCACTGAGAGCGGCGGCGTGCCGTGCCGCGAACATTGAAGTCGTGCGACACTATGACGACAAGCTGCCGCGCGTCCTGAGCGATCCGCTGCTGCTTCATCAGGTGTTCCTCAATATGGTCATGAACGCCGAGCACGCGATCGAAGCGGCCGGTGGCGGCGGCCGGATCGAGATCACGACCGCGGCCTCGCCGGCGCGAAAGATGATCGTGGCGACGGTGCGCGACACCGGCAGCGGCTTCGCGCCCGAAGTGCTGTCGCGCATCTTCGAGCCGTTCTACACGACGAAAGAGGTCGGCAAGGGCACCGGGCTGGGCCTGGCGATCGCATACGGGATCGTCCAGGATCACGGCGGGCAGATCATCGCCGCCAACCATCCCGACGGCGGCGCCATGCTCACCGTCGAACTACCGATGAAGCCCCTGTAAAGAATGTTAAAGAATGCAGGGCTGGACACGAATCGATGATTGACGAAACGTTTCTCACAACCGAAGAAGTCCTGGAGTACCTTCAGGTCAACCTTCGGACGGTGTACCGGCTGATCAAGGCCGGCAAGATTCCCGCGGTCCGCGTCGGCCGCCAGTGGCGCTTCCGCAAGCGCGACATCGACGCCTGGCTCGACAGCCAGCGCCTCCGAGGAGGGGCGCGCGCGGCTTCGTCAGCGCCCGCGCCCTCGCGTCCGACGACCGGCAGCACCCGACCGCGCGTGCTCGTGGTCGACGACGAGGCGAGCATCCGCGACCTGCTGGCGAAAACGCTGGCGCTCGCCGAGTACGACGTGGACGTCGCCCCCGACGGACGGTCCGCCCTCGAACGCATGCGGATGTATCCGTACGACCTGCTGATTGCGGATCTCAAGATGCCGGGGATGGACGGGCTCACCGTCATCCGCGAGGCCAAGCGCTACAAGGTGGATCTCCCGGTCATCATCATCACCGGCTTCTCCACCGAATCGAGCGCGATCGAAGCCGTCAACCTCGGCGTCGCCGGCTACCTCACCAAGCCGTTCCGCGTGCCGCAGGTCCTCGCAGCCGCCGCGAAGGCGTTGGGCGAATAGATGGCGTGATCCAGCTCTCAGCCCTGACCAAGTCTTTCGGCGATCGGGTACTGTTCGACCACGTCACGTGGCAGATTACGGACCGCGAGCGTGTCGGTCTCTGCGGGCCGAACGGCTCCGGTAAGACGACGCTGCTGCGCATGATGGCGGGCCTCGACGAGCCCGATTCGGGCGGCGTCCTCAAGCCGCCCGCGCTGACGGTCGGCTACCTGCCGCAGGACGGTCTCACCCACGCGGGCCGCACGGTCTTCGAAGAAACGTCCAGCGCGCTCGAACTGCTGCTCGGCATCAAGGCAGAGATGCACGCGCTCGAAGAGCGCCTCGGCGATCCCGCGATTCCCGCCGCGGAGCACGACGAGATGCTGGCGAGCTACAGCGATCTGCAGGATCGCTTCCGGCTGCACGACGGCTACTCCATCGAGCTCAAGACGGCGACCGTGCTCCAGGGCCTCGGCTTCACTCCCGATCAATTCGAGCGGCCCACCGAGACCTTCTCGGGCGGATGGCAGATGCGCATCGCGCTGGCGAAGCTGCTGCTCGGCCAGCCGAATCTGCTGCTGCTCGACGAGCCGACGAACCACCTCGACCTCGAAGCGCGCAACTGGCTCGAAACCTACCTGAACGCGTATCCGCACGCGGTGATCCTCGTCAGCCACGATCGCTTCTTTCTCGACTCCGTCGTCACGCGCATCGCCGACCTCACGCTCCGGACGCTGACCGACTATGTCGGCAACTACAGCGACTATCTCGTCGAGCATCACGCGCGAATCGAGGCGCTCAGAAAGGCCAAACGCGAGCAGGACGAGGAAGTCGCGCGCGTCAAGATGTTCATCGATCGGTTCCGCTACCAGGCGACCAAGGCGTCCCAGGTGCAGAGCCGCATCAAGATGCTCGAGAAAGTCGTGCCGATCGAAGTGCCGCCCGAGCGAAAGAAGATTCATTTCGACTTCCCGACGTGCGGGAAAAGCGGCCGCACGGTGCTCGAGCTGAAGAACGCGCGAAAGGCCTACGGCGAACACGTCGTCTTCCGGAGCGCCAACGTGCATATCGAGCGGGGCGATCGGATCGCGCTCGTTGGTCCCAACGGCACGGGTAAGTCGACGCTGATGCGCATGCTCTCAGGCGAAGAAGCGCCCGATGCCGGCGAACGCGTCGAAGGCCACAACGTCGTCATGCAGTATTTCGCGCAGGACGAAGCCACGCGGATGGATCCGGACCCGACCGTGTACGAAACGCTCGCGTCCGGTTCGCCGCTGCACATGGTACCGGCCATCCGGAACATCCTCGGCGGTTTCCTGTTCTCCGGAGACGACGTGTACAAGCACGTGCGCGTGCTGTCGGGCGGCGAGCGCACACGGCTGGCGGTCGCGCGGATGCTGCTGCGTCCCTCGAATGTCCTCCTGCTCGACGAGCCGACGAATCATCTCGACCTCGACTCGAAGGAAGTGCTGCTCGACGCGCTGGTCGACTACGGCGGTACGCTCGTGTTCGTCTCGCACGACCGGTACTTCGTCGAGCGGCTCGCGACGAAGATCATTGAAATCGCCGGCGGCGACGCGCTTGTCTACCCGGGCACCTACAAGGAGTTCCTGTGGCACAAGGAGCATCCGGATGGAAGGGACGGGCGGGAAGGGCGGGAAAGGCAGGAAGGGCAGCAACGGGGCGCCCGCGGCCATGCGGCGCCGATGGCCAGGAAAGCCAGCGGCGACGCATCACCGACAGTTCGCGCTGGGGCCCCAGCGCCAGTGAAGAAAAGCAAGCCAGAAGGAGCCACAGAGCGCCTGCAGTCGCACGAAGAAAAGAAACGCGTCGATGCCGCGGCACGGAAGCGCCAGCGCGCCGCCGAAGCGCGGCAGGCCGAGATCGAGGCGCTCGAAAAACAGATCGCTGAGTGCGAGGCGGCGCTGCGCGAGATCGAACAGACGATGGCATCGCCGGGGTTCTATGACAATCGGGAAGCCGCGCAACCGACCATCGAGCGCCATCAGGCACTCATGTGGCAGGTCGGTGATCTGATGCACCGCTGGGAAAAACTGCAGGCCGCCAAGGACCTCGCCGGGCCGGACAGAATCGTGATCTGATTACAAAACTGTTATCATCTTGGGGCCGCGCGATCCTGTAAGTCGTTGAACCACGCGGTTTTTTGGTCCGTTTGCTTCGCCCGGCGCGGGCACGTCATTTGCCCCTCCGTGTCGAGCTGACTGACCGTGTACTCCGAAATGTCCGACATCCCTCGTCGCTCCCGCACCGCCCGGCGAGCCGGTTCGCTGAGGCCCGCGCCCTCGCGCCGCGCCGCCCGCCGCGCGACCACGGCCGAAGATCCCTTTTTCCGGCACATCGTCGGCAGCCTGCGCAACGGCGTCATCGCGTTCCACCGCGACGGCACGCTCGCGCTGATGAACGACGAGGCGTACCGGATTTTTGCGCTCACGCGCCGGGCTGGCGACATCGGCCGGCTGTTCACCGACGTGCTGCACGAGCGTCCGGCGGTCATTCGCGTGCTCTCGGGCGCGTTCGAGCTGAGCCATCTGCCGAATCGCGCCGAGCTGCGGCTGAAGGATCTCAACCGCGTCATCGGCTACACCCTGTCGCAGGTCAAGGACAGCAGCGGCGTGGCGCTCGGGGCGGTCATGTTCTTCAAGGACCTCACGCAGGTCGAGCAGCTCGAGGAGCGCGAGCGGCTGCGCGATCGGCTGGCGTCGCTCGGCGAGATGGCGGCCGGCATCGCGCACGAGCTCAAGAATCCGCTCGCCGGCATCGAGGTCATGGCCGGCCTGCTGCGCCGTCAGGTATCCGAATCGGTCGATGCGCAATCGCTGCTCGCCGACATCATCAGCGAAGCGAAGCTCGCGAACTCGATCGTCGTACAGATGCTGGAGTTCGTGCGGCCGGTGCGGCTTCAGGTCGAGCAGACCGACCTCGCGCAGGTTCTGCACCAGGCGGTCACGCTGGCCGAATCGAAGGCGCCGCGAGGCGGCGTCGTGGTCGCCATCAACATGCCGCGCGAGCTGCCGCTGATCGCCGGCGACCAGCATCAGCTGATTCAGGTGTTCACCAATCTTGTGGCCAACGCGTTCGAGGCGCTCAACGGCAAAGGCCATCTCACGATTACCGCGGCCATCATCGTCCCCGACGACGATCCGGCGTTTCCGGGCCCGCAGCCGCCGATGCCGCTCGTGCTGGTCGATGTCGCCGACGATGGGCCGGGGATTCCGTCGGATCTGGCGGACAGGATCTTCGATCCGTTCTTCACCACGAAGCCTCAGGGATCGGGGCTCGGACTCGCGATCGTCAGCAAGATCGTCGACGCACACGACGGACGGATCGACGTGACCAGCAGCACGGCCGGCACGCGCTTTCGCGTCACGCTGCCGGTATCGAGCACCGGCGGATGGTTCAAATAGGGGGACAGGAGTCTTATGGGCCGCATTCTCATCGCCGACGATCACGACGCCCTGAGGCGCGGGCTCGCCCGGGGCCTCACGGAAGCCAAGCACGAGGTCGAGGAAGCGTCGAACGGCAACGCCGCCATCGAACGGCTCCACGACAGCTACTTCGACGTCGTGCTGAGCGACCTCAAGATGGGCGGGAGCGACGGCATGGACGTCCTGCGCACGACGCGCGCGCTGCACCCGACGACGGCCGTCATCCTGATGACGGCGTTCGGCTCGGTGAACACGGCCGTCGAGGCGATGAAGATCGGGGCCTTCGACTACGTGCAGAAGCCGTTCGAGATCGAGGAGATGGAGGTCAAGATCGAGAAGGCGCTCGAGCTGCGGCGCGTCAAGAACGACCTCGAGTACCTGCGCGGGACCCAGCAGGACATCTACGACTTCGACAAGATCGTCGGATCGAGCCCGGGGCTCCGGCACGTGCTCGACATCGTCAAGAAGGTCGCGAAGAGCAACACGACGGTGCTCATTCGCGGCGAAACGGGCACCGGCAAGGAGCTCATCGCCGGCGCGATCCACCACAACTCGCTCCGCAATTCGCGCAACTTCGTGAAGGTGAACTGCGCCGCGCTGCAGGAGAACCTCCTCGAATCGGAGCTGTTCGGCCACGAGAAGGGCGCGTTCACGAGCGCCGACAAGCAGCGGATCGGCCGGTTCGAGCAGGCCGACGGCGGCACGCTGTTCCTCGACGAAATCGGGGACATGAGCCCCAGCACGCAGGCCAAGATCCTGCGCGTGCTGCAGGAGCACGAGTTCGAACGGCTCGGGGGCACGAGAACGCTGCGGGTCGACGTGCGCCTGGTCGCCGCGACCAACCGCGATCTCGCGGGAATGGTGTCAGTCCGGCCAGTTCCGCGAGGATCTCTACTACCGGCTCAACGTCGTGTCGATCGAGATGCCGCCGCTCCGCGAGCGGAAGGACGACATCGTCCCGCTCGCCAACACGTTCATCCGCCGGTTCTCGGGCGAGCTCAAGAAGAAGATCGAAGGACTGGACACCGACGCGCAGAAGCTGCTCATCCGCTACAACTGGCCGGGCAACATCCGCGAGCTCGAGAACACGATCGAGCGCGCCATGCTGCTGACCGAGGGACGCGCGATCGGCGGAAGCGACCTGCGCCTCGGCGAAGTGTCGATGGGCGGGGGCGGCCGCGATCAGGCGCCGGTCGTCAAGATCCCGCCGACCGGCATCCCGCTCGACGACATCGAACGGCACGCGCTCGTCGAGGCCCTGAAGATGTCGAACTGGGTGCAGAAGGACGCCGCGGAGCTGCTGTCGATCAGCCCGCGGGTGATGAACTACAAGATCAAGACGCTCGGCATCGAGTTTCCGCGGGGGCGCCGCGCGGCGCCGCTGACGCCGGCTGAGGCGACGGCCTAGCGGATCGTCCCAACGATCAACGCAGAAATCGCTGAACACGCAGAGCAATTTTTCTCTGCGGTTTCTGCGAGTTCTGCGTTGAATGTCGTGTCTTGGTAGTTAGCTGTCGGTGGAGCGTGCACGGGGATGTGACCGCCGGTAGACATCGAGGAGCTGCGCCGCGTTGACGTGCGTGTACCGCTCGGTGGTGCTCAGGCGCGCGTGGCCGAGCAGCTCCTGAATCGCGCGAAGGTCCGCGCCGCGCTGCAGGAGATGCGTGGCGAAGGAGTGTCTGAGCGCGTGCGGACTGATGCCGGCGCGCGCGCTCGACGCCGCGACGTAGCGCCGCACCAGCCGATCGATGCTCCGCACGGTCAGCCTGCCCCCGCGATAATTCACGAATAACGGATCAGCGGACGGCGGGATGCGGGCGGCTGAACGGACGCCGCTTCCGGCAGCCCCGCCCTTCCGCCGTCGCCCGCTGCCGCACCAGCGCCTCCCGATCTTTCAAATAGGCGCGAATAGCCGTCGCCGTACTGGTGTTGAACGGGACCAGTCGCTGCTTGCCGCCTTTGCCGAGCACTCGCGCCATTCTCGCGCCAAGGTTGACGTCCTCGAGATCGAGTCCCGCCACCTCGCTCAGCCGCAGGCCCGAGGCATAGAACAGCTCCAGAATCGCGCGGTCGCGGCGCCCGAGCGGTGTGTTTTCGGCCGGCCGCGGCGATGAGCGCGGTCATCTCGTCCTCGGACAGATGGGCCGGCATGCGGACTTCCCGCTTCGGCGTGGGCACCAGGGCGCCGGGGTCGTCATCGATGATCGACTCGCGGCGCAGGTACCGCAGAAACGTGCGCACGGCCGCGAGCTTGCGCGCGGCGGTCGCCCGCGACTGGCCACGCTGGTGGAGCTCGCCGACGAAACGCCGGATCGCGTCGCGATCAAGCGCGGCGGGCCGAAGCGCGCCCACCTTCAGCCCCTCGGCCGCTGCGACGTTCGCGAGAAACTGCGTGAGATCGCTCTCGTACGCGCGCACGGTATGCACCGACGCGTTGCGATTCAGCCGCAGGAACTGCAGAAACGCTTTGAGATGCGCGGTCATCGGCTCGGTACGATCTCGGGAGGGCTCGGCACGGTCTGAAGACCGTGCCCTACACCGGAATCCGCGTGAGCCGCGATGCGGTTGACGTCCGTGGCATCCCTGGGGGCCATGTAGGGGACGGCCTTTAGGCCGTCCCGCGCGTCCTGCGCATCCGACAAGCCGTCCCGCCACCGTTCGAGGTCGGCGAGCGCGCGCTCGGAAATCGCGAGCTTTCGCGCGAGCTTGTTGCGCGACGGGAAGGTGATCGGCTCCATGATGCCGAAGGTGATGTTCGACGGATCGTAGTGCGCGGGATTGGCGTGCGACACGTAATACGCCAGCGCGCCGATCGCGGTCGTGCGCGGCGGCGACGACAATGGCTCGCCTTTGGCCATCCTGGCGGCATTGAGCCCGGCGAGCAGACCCGACGCCGCCGACTCGACGTACCCCTCGACGCCCGGACATCTGCCCGGCGAAAAACAGCGCCGGGTGCCGCTCGCACCTGCCAGGTCTCCGCGAGCACCGTGGGGCCGTTGACGTACGTGTTCCGGTGCACCAGACCGAAGCGCACGAACTCGGCCGCCTCGAGCCCGGGAATCAGGCGCAGCACACGCGCCTGCTCGCTCCATTTGAGTTGCGTCTGAAACCCGACGAGGCTGTAGTGATCGCCCGCCAGGGTGTCCTGCCGCAACTGCACCACCGCGTACGGCGGCCGGCCTGTCCGCGGATCGGTCAGGCCGACCGGCTTCATCGGTCCGAACCGCAGCGTGTCGGCGCCGCGATGAGCCATCACTTCGATCGGCAGACACCCTTCGAAGAATTTCTCCTTGTCGAAGTCGTGGATCGTCGCCGATTCGGCGTGAATCAGCGCGTCGTAGAAGCGCTCGTATTCCTCGCGCGTCAACGGGCAGTTCAGGTAATCGCCCTCGCCGTCGTCGACCCCGCAGGCACGGTCCGGCTGAAGCCGGACACGACGGACGTCAGCCGTTTCAGACGTAGTGTCCGGCTTCAGCCGGACCGTCGTAGCGGACAGGCTGCGATTCCATCGCGACGCGCGGAAGACTTTGCTTGCGATCGATGCTCTCGGCGAGGACGATCGGGCTGATCGCGTCGTAGAAGTACAGATGTTCGGCGCCCACCAGGCGCGCGACGTCGGCCGAAAGCGCCTCCGAGGTCAGCGGGCCGGTGGCGACGATGACCGGATCGGCTCGGTCGCCGGCGGAATCGCGAGAACCTCCCCGCGGACGATCGTCACGAGGGGGTGCGTCTCGAGCGTGCGTGTGATCTCTTCGGCAAAGCGCTCGCGGTCCACGGCGAGCGCGGCGCCGGCCGGCACGCGGCTGGCCTCGGCCGCGCGCATGACGAGCGACCCGAGCCGCCGCATCTCTTCCTTCAGGAGCCCGACCGCGTTATCGAGCTTGTCGCCGCGCAGGGAGTTGCTGCAGACCAGCTCGGCGAGGCGGTCGGTCTTGTGAACGGCGGTCGACCGCACGGGCCGCATTTCGTGCAGCGTGACCGGCACGCCCTGTGAGGCTGCCTGCCAGGCGGCCTCGGAGCCGGCCAGCCCACCGCCGATGATCGTGATCATGAGTCAAATGCAACCACGAAAACACGAAGACGCGAATGGATTTTGTTCTTCTTCGTGTTTTCGTGTCTTCGTGGTTGCATTTGCCTACGCGGCGGTTTCCGGCAGCGCTTCGGAGCGCGCGTAGTCGCACTCCTCGTTGTTGCAGAGGATCTGGCGTCCGAGCTTTTTCGTGGTCTTCTCGACGAGATACGGCGCGCCGCATTTCGGGCAGGGCTCGTTGATCGGGCCGATTCCACAGCACGAAGTCGCAGTCGGGATAATTCGAGCAGCCGAAGAACGTCTTCCCGCGCTTCGATTTCCGCTCGACGACCTCGCCGGCCTTGTCGCCGTCCTTCGGACACTTGACGCCGGTCGACTTGTGCTTGATGTATTTGCACTCGGGATACTTCGTGCACGCGGTGAACTCGCCGAACCGGCCCTGCTTGACGACGAGGTTGGCCTCGCACCGCGGGCACTTCTCGTCGAGAATCTGATCCGCTTTGGCCGCCCGCAGCCCGCCCTGCTTGGTGGCGATCAGCTTGCGCGTCGTCTTGCACTCGGGATAGCCGGTGCAGGCGAGGAACTGGCCGAAGCGTCCGCGCTTCATCACCATCGGCTTGCCGCAGTTCTCGCACGGCTCGATCTCTTCCTCGCCCGTCTCGGATTCGGGCTCGCTCGTTTCGAGCTCGCGCGTGTTCGTGCAGTCCGGATAGCCGCTGCAGGCGATGAAGGGACCGAACTTGCCGACCCGCTTGAGCATCGGCGATCCGCACTTGTCGCACGCCTCGCCGATTTCGATCCCCTTCTTGAGATCGATCATCTCCTTGCCCGCCCGCGAGAGATCCTTCTTGAACTTCTTGTAGAAGCTCGTGAGCGTCTTCACGTAGTCGGTCTTGCCCTCTTCGATCTTGTCGAGATCGTCTTCGAGATTCCGCGTGTACTCGACGTCGAGGATGTCGTCGAAGCTCTTGGTCAGGAGCTCTGTGATCATCGTGCCGAGCAGGGTCGGCTTGAACCGGCCGTCATTCTTGTTTACATACTCGCGGTCCTGCAGCACGCT
Source organism: uncultured Acidobacteriota bacterium (assembly GCA_963789965.1). GTDB lineage: Bacteria > Acidobacteriota > Vicinamibacteria > Vicinamibacterales > CAVVIG01 > DATLLJ01. The sequence continues at coordinate 659,129 of CAWBMO010000006.1, read as the reverse complement.
GATGATCGAGGCGTAGGTGCTTGGACGCCCGATGCCGTTTTCCTCGAGTTCCTTGACGAGCGTCGCTTCCGAAAAGCGCGGCGGCGGCGGCGTGAACTTCTGTTCAGGACGAAGCGCCTTCATCTCCAGGCGATCGCCTTCTGCCAGGGGCGGAAGCACTCCGGATACCGCGTCGTCGTCTCCCTCGCGTTCGAGCGCAGGCTCCCGGCCTTCGGCGGCTGAATCCTTCTGCTCTGGTTCTCCGGGCGTCAGGCCGTAGGTCGCCATCCAGCCCGCAAACTTCGGCACCGTGCCCTTGACGCGGAACACGTAGGGTCCCGCGGCGATGTCGACCGTCGTCTCGTCGAACGTGGCCGGCTGCATCTGCGAGGCGACGAACCGGTTCCAGATCAGGCGGTAGAGTGAATACTGATCCGGGGTGAGGTACTGCCGCACGGTTTCCGGATCGTGTTGCAGCGACGTCGGACGAATCGCCTCGTGCGCATCCTGCGCGTCCGATTTCGTCTTGTAGACGTTCGGCTTTTCCGGCAGGAAGTCCTCACCGAACGTCGCCTTCACGTACTCGCGGACGCCGGCGACCGCCTCGTCGGCCACGCGGACCGAGTCGGTGCGCATGTACGTGATGAGCCCGCCGGTCAACTCGGGGATCTCGATGCCTCCTTCGTAGAGCTGCTGCGCCAGCATCATCGTCTTCTTGACCGGGAAGCGCGCCGTCTGCTGCAGCTTGCTCGTGATGAAGGGCGGCGATGGATTGCGCTTGCGCTCCTTCGTCGTGACGGATGACACGATCCAGCTCGCGCCCTCGAGATCGGCGAGGATCGCGTTTGACTCTGCCTCGGTCCCGACCTTGATCGACTCCCCGTTCTTCTTGAACAGCTTCGCGTCGAACTCGGGCGGTTGCGGTCCGGCGAGGCGCGCGAACAGGTTCCAGTACTCCTCGGGCACGAACGCTTCGATCGCGCGCTCGCGGTCGCACACCAGCTTCAGCGCGACCGACTGCACGCGCCCGGCGCTCAGACCGCGGCGGACCTTGTCCCACAGCAGCGGACTGATCTTGTAGCCGACGAGGCGATCGAGCACGCGCCGCGCGCGCTGGGCGGCCACCATCTTGGTGTCGATGGCGCGCGGATGATTGAGCGCCTCCTGCACCGCCTTCTTGGTGATCTCGTTGAACGTGAGGCGATGGAACTTCCGCTTGTTGCCTTTGAGCTCCTGGGTGATGTGCCAGCCGATGGCTTCGCCTTCGCGGTCAGGGTCGGTCGCGACGTAGATATCCGAGGCGTCCTTGGCGGCGTCCTTCAGTTCCTTGATGACCTTCTTGCGCGAGTCGAGCGATTCGTACGTCTCCTCGAAATCGTTGTCGACGTCGACACCCAGCTTGCTCTTGGGGAGATCGCGGATGTGTCCCATCGACGCGACGACTTTGTAGTCGCGCCCGAGGTACTTGTTGATCGTCTTCGCCTTGGCGGGCGATTCGACCACGACCAGTGCTTTTCCCATATCATCCTGGTGCCTGGCGGCCGGCCGCGAGTCACCTTTCCTTTTCACCGTAGCACGAACTGTCAACTTCGTACGAATCGGCCGCCGCCCGCCCGGGCCACGAGGCCCCTCAATTCCAGCTCGAACAAGCGCGGCAAAAGGCGCGCCGGCGCCACGCCCGATCGCTCGGCAATCGCGTCGAGATCGGCCGGTTCACCCGGTATCAGGCTTGCCAGCACCGGATCGTTCGACGGAGCCGCTCGAACGGCCGCCCCGGCCCGCAGGCCGAGTTCTTCTAAGATATCGTCCGCGTCCTCCACAATCTTTGCACCATCGCGCAAAAGCCCATGTGCGCCGCGGTTTCGTCCGCTCAGGACGTTCCCCGGCACGGCCAGCACATCGCGGCCCTGGTCGAGCGCCAGCCGCGCGGTGATGAGCGAGCCGCTCTTCTCCCCAGCCTCGATCACCACGACCGCGCGGGAGAGGCCGCTGATGATGCGATTGCGCAGCGGAAAGAACAACGGCAGGGGCGGCGTGCCCGGCACGAGCTCGCTCATCACGACGCCCTCGGCTTCGATGTCGCGCGCGAGCGTCGCATGTTCGGGCGGATAGATAATGTCCGCGCCCGACCCGAGCACGGCGATCGTGGATCCGCCGCCGGCGAGGGCACCGCGATGCGCCGCGGAATCGACGCCGCGCGCGAGCCCGCTGACCACGACGACGCCTCGCGCGGCGAGATCCGCAGCGAGGCGTTCGGCAACGGCGAGTCCGTGCGGCGACGCCGCGCGCGAGCCGACCAGGGCAACCGCGGGACGCTCGAGGGCGGCCACCACGCCGCGCATCCAGAGCACGAAGGGCGGGTCGGCGATGGCGGCGAGCGCCGCCGGATACGACGGGGCGCTCCAGGGCACGGCGCTGATGCCGCCCTCCTTCGCGCGACACCTCGCTGCGAGCACCCGTCGATCGATCGCGGCGCCTTCCGGCGGCCTGCACGCGCGGCGTTCAAGAAGGTCGGCTAATACGGTCTTCGGTGTGTCGCCGGCGCGGAGGCGTTCCGCGGCGCCGCGCCAGGTCCACGGTGGCAATAGTGACAGGCTGATGAGATCGGAAGGGTCGGGAACGGAAGTCATGACACACCGCGCGCGAGCGTGCGGGGCCTGACCTCCTGCCCTCGATTATACGCAGGTAGCAAAGATCGACCACATTTCGTAACAGCGGATCGACAAACCGTGCGAAACGCGGGCGATTCGTCATACTTGCCATGGCATATGGCTTGCTCGAATTCCGCCGAGGAGCCGACCTAATTGCCTTGCATGCCCGCGAGTCCAGTCGCTATAGTGGACGTAACTCTGTGATGGTCCTTCGCATAGCAGCCTGTGCGGCAGTCGCGTTCCTCTCGGCTTCTCCAGCCGTCGCCGACGCGCGCAGCGACGCGAAAGAGCAAGTCGCGTTCGGCATCAACGTCGCGCAGCGTGGTCTGTGGCGGGAAGCCATCTACAGGTGGGAGAAGGCGATCGAGATCGACCCCACCTACGCCGCCGCCCACAACGACCTCGCGATTGCTTACGAACACGAAGGCCAGCTCGACAAGGCCCGCAAGGCGTACGAAAAGGCGCTCGACCTCGAGCCCAACAACGTTCAGATCCGTCAGAACTTTGAGCTCTTCAAGGAAATCAATGACCGCACGAGCCCGGGGAATGCGAAGAGCCAATAGTCTTGCGTTCGTCGGCGTGGCCGCGATGCTGGCCGCGGCGGCGGTCGCGTGCGGCCCTTCGTACTTCGAGATCCCCATCGAGACGCCGATCCGGCCGAAGATGGACGTCTCGCCGTTCCAGCGCGTCCTGGTGGCCGGCTTCGTGGCCGGCGGCACCGACGATGTCGACACGAATCTCGAAACGGTCAGGTTGCTGCGCAGCCAGCTGCGCTCGAAATCGTCGCTGAAGGTCATCGACGCCGACGTCATGCCGCTCATTGACATCGCGCAGGATCAGAGCAAGCCGGCCCCGGTCGACGACTCGGCGACGGCCGCCGCCGCAGGCCAGACCGCCGGCCCTGGGGGAAATGTCGCGAACGGCGGGAGCTCGGGCGCCGCCGACGCGATGGCGCTTCCGAAGACCATCAAGGAAGAAAAGGACCTCGAGCCGTACGAGCGGCTCTTCGCGAACACCGCGTACTGGAAGACCATCGGCGAGGAATATCAGAACCCGCTCATCGTCACCGGCACCGTGCTCTTCGCTCCGAAAACGTCCAACTCGATCGTGCAGCGCGAGCAGGAAATCTTCGACAGCTTCGGACGCCGCAGCACCGTACCGACGCGCACGTTCCAGGAACGAAGAGGGTTCACCCTTCGGCCGAAGTTCGTCTTCATCGACGGCCGGACCGGGGCGACGATGTACTCGGAAGGGTATCGCGAAGAGATCCTGTACAACGCGCAGCAGAACACGCCTGCGCTTTCGTCCTACTTCGAGCTGATGGACCGGCTCGTGCCGAACTTCCTCAGCGCGCTCAGCAGCCAGAAAATCCGCGGCACGCGGGTTCTCCTCAACTAGTTTCCACGCCGGTCCGGCCCACGATTCGGCCTCCGAGGTTCGGTAGTCCTAGAGCCCGAAAATCGCACTTCGGAAAATCTGTCCGAGCAGCGCGCCGACCACGAACAGGAACAACGGCACCAGGATGACTATCGCCGTGATCTTGATCGCCTGGCGCGCCGCAGCAGATCTCATCCAGTCACACACTCAGACCAGCGGCGATCCCGCGACAGAAAGCACGGAAGCATTGCGTCACAGTCGGTCCGAAACCGTCGCTCGACTGCCCCGGCGTCGAATGAAAATACACACCCGCGCAGTAGGCGATTGTAAAGCCCATGCGTCCAAAGTGCTCCGGTCGGTTACTTCGACGGCCGGGGATGTCCTGCTCGTCGGCCCCGATCGGCTCGTCCAGCACGGCCGGCAACCGCGGGCTCATGGAACTGAGCACCGCCCCCTGGTCGTTCATATCGATCAGCCACTTCGGCCACGGCGACAATCCCCCGTCGTCACGCCGGCCGTGATAACCGCGGAAATCGAGGTCCGCGGCGAACGGCCAGTTCCCCGATTCGCCGTACGCGCCGGAGTACCGCAGATAGGTGCCCCACCTCGCCGGCTTCACGCGCTCGACGTCGATGCCGTTCTTGAACGGCTCGTTGCAGGTCTGCACGATGGCGTTGTTGCAGGGCACCAGCGCGGCACAGAACTCGTTCAGATGCTGCTGCTGGCCCCGCGGCCCGTCCGGGTTCGGCAGCACGATCTGCGCATCGCCGCACGTCCAATCGACGTACCAGCCACGCGCCTCGCAAAACTGGGTAAACGCGGTGACTTGTGACATCGGATACGACCAGGGATCGAGCGCGAACGCATTGGGCGGCGCGGCGAAGCGCATCACGCGCGCGACGAGCGGGCCGTCATACCCACCCTCATGCGCGATCCGTTTGCGTTCCTCGAGGATCGGTGCCACGAGCGCCAAAGGCCCATCGCGCATGAGCCAGCGCTTGAATAACGCAAACTCCGTCGAGCCAACAGCTTTGAAGATGTGGCTGTCGCTCGTCCTGAAGTCGACCCCGTCAACGTGAATCGCCGGTAAGCTCATGCGTCAGGTCTCTGCAATGGCGGGACCACATGGCCCAAATGTCCCAAGCCCGCTAACCGTTGCAAAATAAGCCACTTCGGTTGTACACTTTCCCCTTTGCGCAGGTGCCGATTATGTACGCGATCATTCAGACGACAGGACGGCAGGTCAGGGTCACTCCCGGCGGGTTCTCCACGATCGACGGGACGGCGGGCGAGCCGGGCGAGAAGTTGACGCTCGAAAGCGTGCTGCTCGTCGAGAACGACAACGGAGAAGTGTTTACGGGTGCGCCGTTCGTCGCCAACGCTCGCGTCCTGGCGGTCGTCGAAGGCGAAACACGCGGACCGAAGATCCGGGTCTTCAAGAAAAAGCGCCGGAAGGGCATGCGGCGGACCAACGGGCACCGCGCCTTTTACACGCGCGTCCGCATTACGGATATTCTTGTTTAGAGGTTCGGGCTCACCTCCAACCTCTAGGGAATTGCAGCTATGGCTCACAAAAAAGGACAAGGCAGCTCACGCAACGGCCGCGACAGCAACTCGCAGCGGCTCGGTGTGAAAGCGCACGACGGCAATCTGGTCACCGGCGGAACGATCATCGTTCGCCAGCGCGGACGACGGTTCCGCGCGGGACTGAACGCGGGGCTTGGGAAGGACGACACGATTTTCGCGAAGGTCGCCGGCCGCGTGCGGTTCGAAAACCACGGCGCGCGCGGGCGCGTCATCAGCATTCAGCCTCTCGAACAGTGATTCACTAATTGGTGAATTGGGTAAGTCTGGTGACCTGGTGAATGGAAATCACCAATTCACCAACTCGCCAATTCACCAATTTCCCTATGTTCGTTGACGAAGTCGACATTCATGTCGCGGCTGGCAATGGCGGACGGGGATGTCTGGCGTTCCGCCGCGAAAAGTTTGTGCCTCGCGGCGGCCCGAGCGGTGGCGACGGCGGCCACGGCGGCTCGGTCTTCGTCGTCGCCAGTCCGCACACCAACACGCTCATCAACTACCGGTTCCATCCCGAGCTGACGGCGAGGCGCGGCGAGCACGGTCAGGGATCGAACTGCACCGGCCAGAGCGGAGAGGATCTCGATCTGGCCGTGCCAATCGGCACGCTGGTCTACGAGATGACCGGCCACCCCGAAGAACCCCGCAAGCTGCTCGCGGATCTGGCCACCGAAGGTCAGCGGGTGCTCGTCGCGCGCGGCGGCCGCGGCGGCATGGGGAACGCACACTTCGCCACGTCGACGAATCGGGCGCCGCGCAAAGTGCAGCCTGGTGAACCGGGCGAGGAGAAGGATCTCCGCCTCGAGCTGAAGCTGCTCGCCGACGTCGGCCTCGTCGGCTTCCCGAACGCCGGCAAGTCGACGCTCATCGCCCGTGTGTCGGCGGCCCGTCCGAAGATCGCCGACTACCCCTTCACGACGCTCACGCCGAACCTCGGCGTCGTGGGCCTCAGCGACGGCCGCAGCTTTGTGGTCGCCGACGTGCCCGGGTTGATCGAAGGCGCACATCGGGGCCTCGGACTCGGGCATCAGTTCCTCCGCCATCTTGAACGCACGAAGGTCCTGGTCCACCTGGTCGATATCCCTGGCGCGACCGGTCGCGACCCTGTCGAGGATCTCGATACCTTGCGTCGCGAGTTGCAGCTGTTCGACGCCACTCTCGCGGCCAAGCCGCAGATCGTCGTCGCGAACAAGATCGATGCGGCGGATCCCGTCGAAGACGCGCCGAGAATCGCCGCGCTCGAACGGCGTGCAGCGGAGCTTGGTCTGCCCTTCTTCCGCATCTCCGGCGTGACCGGAGCCGGCGTTCCGGATCTGCTCGAAGCGATGTGGCAGCGGCTGGCCGCCTCGCGCCAATCGGCGGCATGACGACGCGGCGGATCGGCATCCTCGGTGGCACCTTCGATCCGATTCACTGCGGGCATCTCGACGTCGGCAGTGCGGCGGAATCAGCGCTGGGCCTCACCCAGATCGTCGTGATACCCGCCAACATTCCCCCGCATCGGCCGCAACCGGTGGCGTCGAGCTATCACCGGTTCGCGATGGTCGCCCTCGCGATCGGCGGACACGAGCGCTGGCGCGCGTCCGACCTCGAGCTCGGCATCGGTTCAACGTCGTTCACGACAGGCACCCTTCAACACTTTCACGATCAGGGTTTCGCGGCCGGCGAGCTGTTCTTCCTGATCGGTGCGGATGCGTTCGCGGAGATTGAGAGCTGGAAGGACTTCCCGGCCATCCTCGATCGGGCGCACTTCGCCGTCGTGTCGAGGCCGGGCTTTCCGATCGTCAACCTGCCCGCCCGGTTGCCGGCGCTTGCGCGCCGCATGACCGGACCTTCCGAGGTCGCCACGCGCGTCGCGCCGTCGATATTTCTGATCGACGCGCCCACCGCGGATGTGTCAGCCACTGCGATCCGTCAGCGGTGCGCGATGGCCGCGTCGATCGCGGATTTCGTGCCGCCGGCCGTTCGCCAACATATTGAGCGGCATGCCCTTTACTCGACGGCGTCGATGACAGACGAAGCCGGCGCCGATGCGCATCGGATGCCTGCGGCAGGCAGGTTGCATGGTCAAGACTGACAAACGCCGAAAGTCCATTCGTCTCCCCGAGCAGGTCGTGCACGCGCTGCGCGCCGCGGAAGACAAGAAGGCGATAGAGCTCGTCGTGCTGGATCTTCGCAAGGCCGCCGGCTTCACCGACTTCTTCGTCATCGTGTCGGGGACCAACACGCGGCAGATCCGCGCGATCGCCGACTCGGTCATGGCGGCGCTTGCCGACGACGGCGTGAAACCGGCCCACGTCGAGGGCTACGACCGGTCCGAATGGGTGTTGCTCGATTACTTCGATTTCGTTGTCCACGTCTTCGCGCCGGAGACGCGTCTGTTCTACGGCCTCGAGCGCCTATGGGGGAACGCCGAACGCATCGAGATCACGGCAGGCTGATCCAATCTGCAATCTGCAATCTGCAATCTGCATTTCAAGCTGCATTCGATCCCGTCCTTTCCGTCCTCCTCGCCCCGGCCTGCGCCGCCTGCGCGCAGCTTCTCGAACATCCCACAGAGGGGCCAGTCTGTGAATCCTGCTGGCGATCGATCCTTCCGCTGACGCCGCCGGTCTGCGACCGCTGCGGCGATCCCCTGCCGACCTGGAGGGCGATCAGCGTTCCCCTGGCGCGCTGTCCGCGCTGCCGGCGCGGTCACCGGCACGTGGACCGCGCGCGTGCTGTCGGCGCGTACGACGGTGCCCTGCGAGCGATCGTGCACGCGCTGAAATACGAAGGACGACGATCGCTGGCGCAGCCGCTCGCCGCATTGATGCGCGTCCGCGGCGCGGACATGCTGACGGGCGCCGACTGGGCGGTTCCCGTGCCGCTCCACGCGTCGCGGCGGCGTCAGCGCGGGTTCAATCAGGCCGCCGACCTCGCGCGACATCTTGGCGTGCCGACCCTGGATGCGCTCTGTCGCACAAGGGCGACGGCGACGCAGATGCAACTGCCGGCGGCGAGGCGGCATCAGAACGTGCGCGGAGCTTTTGCGGTTGCTCTCGGGAGCGCCCGCGGCCATGCGGCGCCGATGGCCGGGGAAGCCATCGGCGACGCATCAGCGTCAGTTCGCGCTGGGGGCGGGCTCCCACGCGCGGCAGCCGCGCGTGGGGCCCGGGGTGGGGCCCCAGCGCCAGTGCAAAAAGGTGGGCTGGAAGGGTCGATTGTCGTGTTGGTCGACGACGTCAGTACAACGGGCGCGACGCTCGATGCGTGTGCTCGGGTTTTGAAGGAAGCCGCGGGCGTGCTGGAAGTGCGCGCGCTGACGGCAGCGCGAGTCGTGACGCCACACTGAACACGTCGGCGGCAATCACCTCCTTGGCGCGCTCGCGTCGAGGACAACCCAGTCCTGGGCCGCGGCCCGCTCGAGGTCGCTCTGCCCTCTGGGGATTCTCCGAGCATCACCAGATAGCTGTGGCGGCCGGGACGCGCGGGCGCGTCCGCATACCGCAACCCGGCCGTCCAGCCGGCACCGGAGTCTAAAGAACTGTCCGCCGGCCAAAACGGCGCTCAACACCAGACAAACTGTATCTCCACACTTCGAGGGTCCAACTATGCGTTTGAACGCTCAATTCCTGTCCACTCGCGCCGCCACGATGCTCCTGGCGGTCTCGTTCGTCGGTTCCGTCGCAGCACAGACCAATCCCGCAACCAGCGCCGATGTTTCGCGCGTGCGCATCGACAACTTCGGACGCATCAATGCAAGCTACTACAGAGGTGCGCAGCCGGAAAGCCGCGACTATGCGGACCTGGCAAGCCTCGGCGTCAAGACGGTGATTGATTTACAAGCCGACTTCGACCACTCGGGGAACGAAGAGCAGTTGGTTCGAACGGCAGGAATGGAGTTCGTTCGCATCCCGATGACGACCCACGTGCAACCTACCGAGGAGCAGGTCGATCAATTCCTCAAGCTCGTGAACGATCCCGCCTCACAGCCGGTATATGTGCATTGCAAGGGCGGGAAGCATCGAACAGGCGTCATGACAGCCGTGTACCGCATGACCATGGACGGATGGACGCCCGCCCAGGCCTTCGCCGAAATGAAGCGCTTCGACTTCGGAATGGACTTCCTGCATCCGGAGTTCAAGAAGTACGTGTACGCCTATCCGCAGCGTCAGAAGGTGGCCGCGAACAGGGTTCCGGCGACTCTGAACTAACGCCGTACGCAGCGCCTCGTTGCTCCAGCCTCCACCGTGAAAGGAAGGCCTGGAAGTGCGCGCGCTGACGGCAGCGCGAGTCGTGACGCCACACTGAACACGTCGGCGGCAATCACATCCTTGGCGCGCTCGCCGTCGAGGACAACCCAGCCCTGGGCCGCGGCCTTCGAACGGCGGGCGCAGCCATATTGTCTAGTCAGACCGTCCACGGGATCGGATCAAGCGCTTCGGAGCCATATGGAGCCCGCGCACGCCGATTCATCGGAGTGGCGCGACGGGCCGGATCCTACGTCAAAAAAAGGGCCCGTCCCATACCGGGAACGGGCCTTTCTTGCCGCGTGGGCGGGTCAGTAGTTCAGCGTGAAATTGAGCCGCATGAACCGAGGCCCAAGGATCGTGGTCGGGTTGTTCCACGTCCCGCCCTTCGCGGCGGTGTAGGAATACTGCGACTCGTACGCCGTGGCGTAATTCGTGTTCAGCAGGTTCTGGAGGTCGACGCCGACGTCGAAACGACGCGCACTGAATCGGAAGACTTTGGCGAAGCGCATGTCGATCTGGTTGCGACGGGTGTCCGCATAGAGCTTGTTGGTGGCGTCGAGCAGCGCGACCACCGTCGTGCCGGTCGCCAGCCCGCCTGGCGGCAGGCGGCCCAGCAAGCCCTGCACGACCGTGTTCGGCACGTTCATGTTCGCGCCGCTCGGTGTCGCCCCGCTCGGGGCCGCCCCGGTGTTCGTCGGGTTCGTGGAGCCCAGGAGCTGCATCGACGGCTGCGACCGCAGGGTGGTGCTGATCAGCACGTTCACCTTCGGGATGGTGTACGACGCCGAGCCGCGGAACGTCGTTTCGAACGGATCGACCAACCGGCAGTTCCGCGGGTCCGGGCTGTCGATGTTCACCACCGATGCGCACGTGTCGATCGTGGCGCGCCCGGTCGTGGTGCCGGCCTGGAGGTTCAGACCCTGCCTCGTCCGCGCGTTCAGCGTGATGTCGACGCCGTGCCAGAAGTGGGTCCGGGCCGGGCCGTAGTCGGTTTCGAGCGTCACGTAATTGGCCGCGCCCCGGGCCGCCGCCGCCGCCGTCAGGGTGTAGACGTCGATCGGGTAGCCGCCGCCGTTCGGCAGCCGGGCGTCGGTCGGCGCGGCAATCGTCCACTTCTGATAGTCCGCCGGCCCGATCAACGTGTTGTCGGTGACGGTGTAGTTCCCCCACCAGCGCCTGTTGTAGCCGACCTCCAGCGAGACGCGAGGGGCGAGCTCCTGCGCCAGGTTGATGCCCCACTGCCAGTCGACCGGCCGCACGCCCCAGCCGGTCAACAGGGCCGGGTTCACCGTCGTCGAGCCGACGGCCTTGCCGAAGTTGAGGGCATCGCCGGTCAGCGCGCCGCAGGTGTCCCCCCCCGGGACCGTCTGCGCCGCCGGGTTGAGGATGTCGCAATCCACGATAAAGTTCTTGTTGTTGTCGGCCCAGCTCCGCGAGGCGCTATCCACGGTTCGCGTGCTCGGGTTGTTGGCGGTGTAGATCGTATCGTTTGTCGCAGGCGCCAGGTAGCGCCCGAGATTGAACTTCACGGCCGTCTTGCCGTTGCCGAAGACGTCGTACGCGGCTCCGACGCGTGGCGAAATATCCCGATAGGTGTTGACCCCCTCCGTCCGCTCGAGCGTAATCGGCGCGGCGTTGAAGCGCGAGGTGACCTGCGTGCCGTTGCCTTCGGCCGGGCTGTAGCTCCGCGCCTGATCGTACCGGAGCGCGCCCTGCACGCTGAGACGATTACGCGTCCAGGTGTCCTGTGCGTAAAAAGCGTTGGGAATCGTGCGATCGGCCGTCTCCCACTCAGGAAGCCGGAACGTAAACTGGTTCGGCGTCCGGTTTTGGAAGCGGTAAGCGAGCAGGGTCGAGTTGCTATGAAACACGTTGTCAGACGTCGTGTATTGCCCCTGGTACCCGACCTTCACGCTGTGGGCGCCGGTCACGTAGGAGAGGGAGCCCCGATAGGCGTTCAGCGTGACGTCCTGCACACGAAAGCCGTTCACGCCGCGGTAGGCGAAATTGGCATTATGGCCGTCGATCGCCGACTGCTCCGTCACAGGGGTCTGGTCGAAGATGCCGTCCGGCGAGGCCGTACCCGTTCCGCCGTTGGTCGTGTAGGCGAACCGGGAATAGCCGGCTTCGAGCAGGACCCGGTTGGTCAGCGGATTCGACCACGTGGCCTGCGTCACCGCGTACGGCAGGTCGAAGTACCCCAGATGGGCTTCTGGAGAAAGGGCATTCGAGCCAAGTGCGACCCAGTCGGCTGCGCGTTGACGGCAGCCCTTCCCAGAGGTCGTGAGGGTCGAGCCCTCGCATCGCTGCTGCTGCTCTCGAGAGAACGTCACACGGTCCTTCGTCGTGACCTGCCCGGTCAACCGCCCGGACCAGATGTCACGGCCCTGCACCGACCGGGGCTCGACACTGCTGTCCGCCAGATAGTCCCAGTGCGAAAAGTCCCCGGCGTAGGCGTTGAGGCGCACGTTCCCTGCGCCGGGCGCCGTGGTTGAAAACTTCCGGTAGCTGCCGTAAAACCACAGCCGGTCGCGCTTGATCGCGCCGCCGAACGCCCCGCTCGCATCATATGCGTTGATCAGACCCTGACTTTTCTCGATCCCCACCGCGCGTAGAGCGTCGTCGACGTTATCGCCGGTCGACCACTTGCCGGCCGTGTTATAGAACGCCTGCCCGCCAAACGTGTTGCCCCCCGATCGCGGCACGATGTTCATGGACGGACCGCCAGTCTCGCTCTCGCCAAGGCTGCCCGAGACGAGCACGGAGATTTCCTCGACGTTGTTCGTGTCGTACGTCAGCGACGACATGCCACCGCCGTTGAACGGGCCCGCCACGGTCATGCCGTTGATTAACATGCGTCCTTCGTTGAGCCTGCCGCCATGCGCAGTGAAGAACGTCATCGTCGGCGTTGCGGCCTGGGCGGCCCCGTCGGTGGTGCTGAGGCCAGGCGTCGCGTTCAGCAGCGCGCCAGCCGCGCGCGTTGCCGGCAGCGTCTGGATCAGGTCCTTGCTGAGCACCGTCTGCCGCAGCGTGTTCTGAACGTCCACGACCGGCGACTCGCCGGTGACCGTAATCGTTTCCTCGAGGCTGCCCACCTTCAAGTCGGCATTGATGCTGGCCGCGAAGGAGCCGGTCAACTCGACGCCTTCGCGCCGCACCGTCGAAAACCCCGGCAACGTGAACGCCACCGCGTACGTGCCCGGGAGCAGATCGACGATGCGATACTGCCCGGAGCCGTCCGTCACGGCGGTGCGGACTTTTTCGATCAGTACCGGGCTCGACGCTTCAACGGTCACTCCCGGCAGCACGGCACCCGACGTATCTTTCACGACGCCTGTGATCGATGCCTGGGCGTATGCCGACACCGGGAGCAACACCACACAGGTGAGGCCGAATAGCAGTCTCGTGAACACGCGCATAGAAGTCCTCCTCCTCACTTGAGCCGAGCCGTTGCGTGACTGTATGCGCACGTGTCTTACGTAACGGTAGGGTTGGCGAGAGCTTCGCACGCCCACCTGAAAGATTCCTGAAAGTCGCGCCGGGAGCCAGCTCGACCGGTATTTGTTTGCGCCGCACCAAGGGCGCATGGCTTTCAGTGCATGATGAGGACGGTAAAACCTTGATTGGCGGCTGCGGAGATGCGAATTCTGCTGGCGGATGACGATCAGGAAGTCGCGGACTACATCCGCAAGGAGCTCGAGGACGAGGGCCACTCGGTCTTCGTGTGCCATGACGGCGCCGCGGCCTTGCGTGCGGGGCAGCTCCACGCGTTCGAGATTGTCATCCTGGATGTGATGATGCCCTTCATGGACGGGTTGGAAGTCACTCGCCGGCTGCGCCGCGAGAGCATCCGAACCCCGATTCTGCTGTTGACCGCGCGCGATGCCCCTGAAGAGGTGGTCCGCGGGTTGGACTCTGGTGCCGACGATTACCTGACGAAGCCGTTCTCGTTCGATGTCCTGCTCGCGCGTGTTCGAGCTCGCACTCGCAGCGCTCCGCACGACGGGCAACGGCTGCGGTTTGCCGATCTCCTCCTCGACCCAGACACGCGTGAAGTCTGGCGTGGCAAGCGGCAGATTGCGCTCACGCGCACGGAGTTCGCGCTGCTCGAGTCCCTGATCCGCGCCGCAGGTCGCGTCGTATCCCGCGAAGCCTTGATCGAACAGGTCTGGGGGGACCGCGAGGTAACGCCCAACAACCTGGAGGTATTTATCCGCTTCCTTCGGGCAAAAGTCGATCGCGACGGAGAGCGTCGGCTCATCCAAACCGATCGCGGAGTGGGCTACAGCCTTCGGGGTGCTGAATGGTGAACGTACGCTCGCTGAGGTTCAGGCTGGCGGTTTGGTACTTCTGCACCGTGGCGTCAATCTTTGCGCTCGCGGCCGGCGGGTACTGGCTCGCCGTTCGCTCTGCGCTGAACAGCGCGTTGGATCAGCACCTTCGCTTTCGGGTCATCGGACTGGGAAAGTATATGGAGGCCGTGGACTCCCACGGACGACAGGAGATTGCATCGAGGCTCGAACAGATCGACCAGCTCGGCGAGCTGTACCAAGTGTTCGATGGGGACGGGAGCTTGATTGCGCAGTCGTACAACCTGGCGCGCCGCAAGGTTCGCGGACAACCGCCGCGCGACCTTGGGTCCGAGATTCGTTACGAAACGGGCGGACCTCCCGATTTCCCACTGCGGCTTGCGTGGCAGAAGGTGACGATTGCCGGACAGCCGCTCATCGTGGGTGCGGCCGATCCCCAAAACAAGTACGAGGGTGTGCTCAGCGCATTCGCGTCGGTTCTGCTGCTTTCAACGCCGATCATCCTGACGTTCGCAACCCTCTGCGGCCTGTGGCTTGGGCGTCGCGCCCTCGCACCGGTCGCCAGGATTACCGAGGATGCCCGTGCCATCACCGAGCAAAACCTGTCCGCACGACTGGCCGTGCCGGACTCGAGAGACGAGCTGCAGCAGCTGTCCGAAACACTGAACTCGATGCTCGACCGCATCGAGGAATGGTTTGCGCGGATGAAGCAATTCACAGCGGATGCGTCTCACGAACTGCGGGCGCCCATGACGTTGATCTACACGGCCGCTCAATACTCGCTCCGTCGAGAGCGGAGCCGGGACGAGTTGTTGGCCAGTATGCAGCAGATCCAGCGGGAGTCGCAGCGAACCACGTCGTTGATCGATGACCTTCTGCGGCTGGCAAGGGGCGACGCCGCCAAGGAGACAGCCCCGCTGCTGCCAATGGATACGGAGCCGCTTCTGCGCGACGTCGCCGAGCAAGGGAGAACTATGGCTGCCGACAAGGCCATCGATGTAGAACTGCACGTCGAGAGGGATCCGCTTCCCGTACGGGCCGACGAGGCCAACCTGCGACGGCTGCTCTGGATCTTGGTGGATAACGCAGTCAAGTTCACGCCACGCGGGGGCACTGTCATCGTAAGGGGCGGCAGGGACGCGACCCACGTGACCATCTCGGTCGCGGATACCGGTGCTGGCATTGCTCCAGATGACCAGCCACATATCTTCGAGCGCTTCTGGCGGGCGGACAAAGTGAGGGCTCGCGAAGCCGGCGG
Source organism: uncultured Acidobacteriota bacterium (assembly GCA_963789965.1). Taxonomy (GTDB): domain Bacteria; phylum Acidobacteriota; class Vicinamibacteria; order Vicinamibacterales; family CAVVIG01; genus DATLLJ01. The sequence goes on along the minus strand of CAWBMO010000006.1, from coordinate 643,738 downwards.
CACCGGCCTCGGCCTGCCGATCGCCAGGCAGATTGCAGAACAGCACGGAGCAAGTCTCAGCGTGGAGAGCAAGATCGACCGTGGCTCACTATTCGTGCTCCGACTGCCGGCAGGAACTGTTGAGCCGACGGACGCCCCTGTCTTCAGGTCCCCTTCTAACGCCTGACGCGAGGTCCAGCGCGTGAACGTCGACATCCCCGTCGATCTCCTTCGCGCGATCGAGACGACTGACGACCCAGTCAGTTGTTTGCCGGACGCTACGAAATGAACGCTCCCGCCCGTGCCTACGATGTCACCGCCGATGGCCAGCGGGTTACAATGATGTGGCGAATGCCTTCAGAACTCGACGCCGAACGACACGACGAAAAAGTGGTCGCTCGATCCGGGATTGAAGTAGTAGAACACCGGCTCGAACCGTGATATGGCCATGCCCAGCATGAAGCCCCGCTGGATGTCGAGCGGCGTCCGATGGACGCGGGTCCGCTGGGTCACGATTCCACCCCGGAGCCACTCGGCGGCCCACACGCTGAATTCCGACCAGTTGTAGAGGAAGCGGTTCCCGCGGTCGAAACCGAGGACCAGTTCACCCTCCGAATAGACCTCGAGGCGTCGCCAGGACAAATTCAATTCCAGCGCCGGCACGATGCCGTTGGTCTGCCCGACAACGGCGCCGAACATCGGCGTCAGCTGTAGCGTGACTGCATCTCCGACGTCGAAATTCCGGCCGATAAAACCCGACACCGATCGTCGATCCTCGTAGTTGTAGCGCGCTTCAAGGTGCATCGCGCCGCGATCGCTGGTCACGGTTGGCTGGACATAGTTGTCATCGGCCGGAAAGAGATATGTGGCGGTGGAAGAGCGAACCGACCAGGTGGGCGTATCGTGTGCCGCTGCTGGATCCTCGGTCGCGTCTCCGGCTGATTGCGCCAGGGCGGCAGCCGAAACGGAAGCAATCCACAATGTCAGAATCGCAATTCGTCTTCGCATGGAGACAAGCCGCTCTACGCAGCTGTTCTGCCCTGTTCAGCAATCCGTGCGCCGCCAAAACATCGGTGCACGGCGTCGCGGTGGCTGACCGCATCGATCGGAGTCGGTCACAACGTATCGTGACGTTCGTGATCTCATGACGGCCCGTGATGAGATCTCCCTCAAGTCGCAAGACATCAAATGGCCGGGCGCTTGCAGTGTCGTTCTCGTCTTCGCGAATACCACCATGCTCGACATGTCAACCGGATTCCTGCTCGCCATCCTCGTCGCGACGGTCATCATCGCGTTGGTGGCGTTTGAGGGCGGCCTTTGGATTGGCCGCTGGAGAAGTCAACGGCCGGACCCTGAAGCGCAGCTGCCGGTGCGGACTCTGGTGGCAAGCATCTTGGGCTTGCTCGCCTTCATTCTTGGATTCACCTTCGACCTCGCATCGTCTCATTACGACTCGCGGAGCCAATCGATCCTCGACGAGGCGATCGCCCTCAGGATGGCCTACCATCGCGCCGATTTCCTGCCGGATGCGGAACGAACGAACATACGGCGGCTGCTTCGGCAGTACGTCGATCTGCGCCTGGAGGTCGGTCGGTCAGGGAACCTCGACGAGGTCTTGGGATCGCTTCGACATCTGCAGGACGACATCTGGGCCCAGGCTGTGGAGGCCGGAAAAAAAGAGACTGGACCGTCGCTCGCACCGCTCGTCCAGTCGCTGACCGAGGTGGTCGACGTCCATGGTGAGCGTGCGCTGGCGGGAATTCAGTCCAGGATCCCGGCAGTCGTGTGGTGTGCCCTTTACGGAATGATGGTCCTGTCCGTAGCCTCCGCGGGTTACCTCTCGGGACTTGCCGGCACCCGCCGGTCGCTTGCGGCGGTGGCCTATGCGATGGCCTTTGCAGCGGTCATCGTGATGATCGCCGCGGCGGATATTCCGCAATCGCGGCAGTTTCTGAGGAACCACCAGGCGTTGAGTGAGTTGCGGACCGAGGTGATGGGGCACGTGGACCCATGAACGGGCAGCCACCGAAAGTGAGTGACGCGCGAATGGCGGAGGCGCTGAAGTTGCTGAAGGACTCGGACAGCGTCGAGCTGAAATTTACCGTGCCGGAAAACGACCGGTATTCGGCCTTGATGGCTCTGGACATCGACATCCTGAACGCTGAGTTTCGACAGGTGGTTTTCTTCGATACACCCGACTTGAAGCTGAATCGCGCTGGTGTGGTTCTCCGGGCTCGTCGTATCAGCAAAGGCGGCGACACCGTCATCAAGCTTCGGCCGGTGGTGCCGGGCAGTCTTCCACGCAAGCTCCGTCGTACCGATGGCTTCAAGATTGAAGTCGACGTGATGCCTGGCAACTTTGTCTGCTCGGGCTCGCTCAAAGGTAAAGTCGCCAACGCCGACGTCAAGAAGGTCCTCGCCGGAAAATGGCCCGTCCGGAAACTCTTCCTGCCGGAACAACGCGCACTCTACAAGCAGTATGCGCCGAAGAGCCTCGACCTGGATGCTCTGAGGCCTCTCGGTCCCATTACCGTTGCGAAATTGAAGTTCACGGCCCACGCGCTCGACAGGCGTGTCGCGGCGGCAGAGATGTGGTTCTACCCCGATGGATCCCGGATTCTCGAGCTCTCCACCAAGTGCACGCGTGACGATGTGTTTCAGTGTGTTGGGCAGACGCGCGCCCAGCTGGCGCTCCATGGCCTCAGTCTGATCGGTGACCAGCACACCAAAACCCGCCGCGCGCTTGACTACTTCTCTCGCCTTCAGTTGCGCACCAAGAAGCGATGACATGCGGTTCTTCCCTGCTCTTCTTCTGGCCTTCATCTTCCTGAGCGCTCCACCGCCCACGTCGGACCGGACAAACGCGATGGAGATCTACGTCATCGATGTCGAAGGAGGCAAAGCCACGCTTCTTGTCTCTCCGTTCCGGGAGTCGCTGCTCGTCGACACCGGAAACATCGGCGATGGTGCCGCGCGCGATGCCGCGCGCATCATCGCGGCCATCGAAGACGCCGGCCTCCAACGGATCGACCATCTGGTGACGACACACTGGCACCGCGATCATTTCGGAGCCATGGCGTTGGTGGCCCAACGTGTTCCCATTCGCGACTTCATCGATCACGGTGCGAACGTCCAGCCTGATGCGCCAGTCGATCGTTTCCTCCAGCAGACGTATCCCCTTCTGTACGGAAAGGCTCAACACACCGTGGCGAAGGCGGGCGACCCAATTCCCCTGGCAGGACTCGAGGTACGCGTCGTCTCCTCTGGTGGAGAGGTCATTTCGAGGGAACTACCCGGGGCTGGCGAGCCAAGTCGCTCCTGCGCCGGCCTTTCTCAGCCGGCCCCCGATACGACTGAAAACGCTCGCGCGATCGGAATCCACGTCACATTCGGTCAGTTCCGTCTTGTCGATCTGAGCGATCTCACAGCAGACAAGGAATTCGAATTGATGTGTCCGAACAATCTGCTGGGCACCGTGGACCTCTTCATGGTGTCGCACCATGGACAGCCGAGCTCGAACTCCAGATGGCTCGTGCACGGACTCCAATCAAGGGCGGCAATCATGAACAACGGCATTCGCAAGGGCGGGCAGCCGGCGGTGATGGAGGCGCTCTACTCGGCTCCGGGACTCGAAGATCTGTGGCAGCTTCACTTTTCGGAGCTGAGCGGTCAGGAATACTCCGCGCCCGGATTGTTCATTGCCAACGCTCCGGACAAACCCGCCGCCGCGGTGTCAGTGGCTCCGATGCCGCCGCCTCTTGTCAAAGGAGTCGACCCTCGAGCGCCAGTTCATGACGGAAAGGCCCATTGGATCAAGGTGACGGCGCAACGGGACGGTTCGTTCGATGTGACCAACGGCCGGAACGGCTTCTCCAAGAACTATCGGGGCGCGCCGGAAGCCCGCGGGAAAGACTAGTCGAATCGCCACGACATGGCGATTGAGCTGTCGTGTCGCGTTTCTATCTCGAGCCGCTGCATCACCTGGCCGCCGACTCGGCGCCCGGCGGTTCGCGGAACGGGTCCATCGGAATCGGTGCGTACTCGACGTCGAGGATCTCGAGGTGTTCGGTCTTCGTCGGCGCGCGCAGGACGACGCGGTCGCCCGGGCTCGACTTCATCAGCGCGCGCGCCAGCGGCGACCTCCAGCTGATGTAGCGGCGGTTCAGGTCCACTTCGTCGATGCCGACGATGCTGACGACGTGTTCGTGGCCGGCGGCGTCCTTGTAGGTGACGGTCGCCCCGAAGAACACGCGCGTGGCGGCCGATCCCGGCCGCGGCGCGGCCGGATCGACGACTTCGGCCGCGTCGATGCGTTTCGTCAGAAAGCGAATCCGCGAATCGATCTGGCGCAGCCGCCGTTTGCCGTAGAGGTAGTCGGCGTTCTCGCTGCGGTCGCCGTTGCCGGCCGCCCACGCCACGACCTGCGTCACCGCCGGCCGTTCCCGGTTCATCAGGAACCGGTGCTCGTCTTTCAGGCGCTGCAACCCGGCGGGCGTGATGTAGTTCTTCAGCTTCGGCCCCGGCGCCTCGCGCACGGGTTCTCTCAGGGGCCTCTTCGTTCTCATTTCTTAGCGGGTCGGCAGCAGGCCGGTGCTTGACGGCCCTCGGTGACAAGTCCAGCCACGAGGCAACAGAACACGATTCCGGACAGTGATTTTCCGACTGACATGTGAGGCTCGCCGCATTTGTGGCTCGATTCTAGATCACGTCGTTGACGCGTCTGACCCTTCCTTGCACGCTGAATCTGTTCCACAATCCGCTCATGTCGACACCCGCGATTTGCCGCGATCGCCGTGCCCGCCTGTCGAAGGCCATCGGATCGGGCATCGTCCTCTTCCTCGGCAACGACGAAGTGGGCATGAACTACTCCGCCAACGTCTACCCGTTCCGACAGGACAGCTCGTTTCTGTATTTCTGGGCACTCGACCAGCCCGGCCTCGCGGCCGTCATCGACATCGAGGCGCGGACCGAGACGCTCTTCGGCGACGACGTCACGGTCGCCGACGTCGTCTGGTCCGGGCCACAGCCGACGATCGCATCGCGCGCGGCGGAGGCTGGCGTGAAGAAGACCGCCGCGTCCGGCAAGCTCGCCGACGTCGTGCAGGCGGCGGTCAAGAAGAAGCGGCCAGTGCATTTTCTGGCGCCGTATCGCGCCGAGCATGAAGTGAAGCTGGCCGCGCTCACCGGCATCAAGCCAGCGAAGCTCGGTGACAAGCGCTCGGTCGCGTTCCACAAGGCCGTAGCGGCCCAGCGTCTCTACAAGACTCCAGAGGAAGTGGCGGACATCGAAATGGCCGTGGACGTCTCGCGGGAGATGTACGCAGCAGCAATGCGCGCCGCGAAGCCCGGTCTCAAGGAGCACCAGGTCGTCGCCGAGATCGCCAAGGTCGTGATGGCACGCGGCTGCCGCGACGCGTTCCCGCCAATCTGCTCGGTACACGGCGAGACGCTGCACAACCCGTTCTACCGAAACACGCTGAGCGCGGGCGACGTGATGGTGCTGGACTCCGGCGCAGAGACACCGTCAAGGAACGCGAGTGACATCACGCGTACGATTCCTGTCGGCGGCGCGTTCTCGTCGCAGCAGCGCGCGATCTACGAGGCGGTGCTGCGCGCCCAGATGGGCGCCATCGCGGCGATCAAGCCGGGCGTGCCGTATCGCGACGTCCATCTCGGCGCGGCGAAGTCCTTCGTGACGGACCTCACGGCGCTGGGCCTGATGAAAGGCCACGCGGACGAGGCGGTCGCCGCGGGCGCGCACGCGTTGTTCTTCCCGCACGGCCTCGGCCACATGATGGGCATGGACGTGCACGACATGGAAAACCTCGGCGAGGACATCGTCGGCTACGGTCCCGGCTTCGAGCGCAGCCCGCAGTTCGGCTTGAACTACCTGCGGCTCGCCCGCACGCTCGAGCCGGGCTTCGTGCTCACGGTCGAGCCGGGTCTGTATTTCATTCCGGCGCTCATCGATCAGTGGAAAGCGAAGAAGACGAACGCGGCGTTCCTCAATTTCAGGGAGATCGACAAATTCCGCGACGCGCGCGGCTACCGCATCGAAGACGACGTGCTGGTGACACCGGCGGGCTGCCGCGTGCTCGGCCCGCCGATTCCGAAGACGGTGGCGGACGTCGAAGCGGCGTGCCGAGGGTGAGGGCGTCATGAAGAGACTCTTACTTGCCGGTGCAATCGCATTGATTCCATGCCAGGTTTTCGCGCAAACGCCTGGCCGCGCTTCGGCTGATGCCGGCCTGGCCACGCCGACGGGGCATGAAGTGAGTGTCGGCCTGGGTGGCTACACCTACATCGAGCCCGGTGACTTGCGCATATCGATCCACGGCGCAAAGTTCGGTGGCGAATATACGGGCACGTTCTCGCTCAACCAACGCCAGCGCTGGTTTGCCCGGGCCAATGCGCGGGCGACGATCGGGAACACCACGTACGACGGCTGGTGTGCACCCTGGCTGATCACGCCCAACAGTGCCTCGCCCAATGGCTATCAGCTGGATCTCGGCGATTTTTCACCGTGCAGCGAGACCGGCGATAAGGACTGGTATCTGGAAGGCCGCGCCCTGGTCGGCAAGGATTTCATCGGTCAGAAATGGGCGTGGTCGCCCGAGAGCGGCCTGGGCGTCCGTCATCTGTCGAATGGCATCGCCGGCGTCGCCGGGTTCCGGACGGACAATTATCTCTACCTGCCCCTCGGCATTACGGCACGCACCAGGGTTTCGTCGCACAGCGCGCTCGGCTTCAACCTGGAATACGACCGCCTGATTCGTGGTTGGCAAACGACTCGCACCTCGCGACTGGGCGGTGGTGACGTTCCAGCGACGACGACCGCGCCCGCTTTCACTATCGAGGGCTTTACCGACATCTCGTTCGCACAGCACGGGGGATGGGCGTTGCGCGCCAGTGCGAAGTATCAGGTGAACAGGGGCTGGTCGGTGGAGCCTTATTACGTCCGCTGGAACATCGACGCTTCGACGGTGAATTTCGAGACCGCAACGTTTACGGTCAATGGCATAACAGCCAAGGAGCAGCTCGGCTTCTATGAACCCGTGAACGTCACCAACGAGTTCGGCGTGAAATTGAGCTTCCACTTTTTCTAACTGAACAAGCCGAGAGGGAAGGCGGAATTAGCGCCATTAACGGCCGGCGGGCAGGATCGCCACAGCTCTCAGCGGCGCGCCGCTTCCCGCCGTGATCTTCATCGGCAGCGCGACGACGAACGCGCCGACGGGTGGCAGCCGATCAAGCGCCGTGAGGTTCTCGAAGGCCGGAATCTCGCGCTCGAACAGCGCACGGTGCGATTCGAACAATGTCGACCGCCCGTAGTCGATGCTCGCCGTATCGATGCCGATGGCCTTGATTGGCCGGTTCGCGACGAGCCATCGTGCCGCGTCGGGGTGAAGCCCCGGAAAGCGCAGCTCGGCGACCGCCTCGGCTCCACGGTTGGAGGTGCCGAGATACCGCGCGGCGTCGGGCCACCGGCGCGAAAAGCCGGTCCGGAGGAGCACGATCGCATCCGATGGGATCGGACCATGCTCGCTTTCCCAGCGGATGAAGTCGTCGGTGGTCACCTGATAGTCGGCGTTCTGGCCGGATTGCTCGACGACGTCGACGAGCACGGCAGGGCCGAAGAACCGGTTCAATGAAATGCTGCCGACGCTTGAGCGTCCGGCCGCGAAATGGATCGGCGCATCGATGTGCGTGCCCCCATGCTCGGCGGTGAACAGGTTGTTGGCCGCGTAGTAGTAACCGGCCGGAGTCACGCCGTCGGAAACCTTGTCCAGGCGGAACCTTTCCGAGGTCGGCCAGTAGATGGTGCTCTCGTCGTAGCCATGTGACAGGTCGACGAGTTCGCCCGCAGGGAATGGGGGAGCCGCGGGCTGTGTGGCACAGGCCGTTGTGAAGAGCGCCACGCCGAGTGCGAGCGTCATCCGGATCGACGTTTTGCCATTTCCGGGGAAGTCATTTACTGGCATAGTGAGCACCATGAACGGTTCAGCGGGGTCGCAGCATTATGCCTGCTCTCCGCCGTGTCGGCGTTTGTGCAATCACCCCCTGGCGGCGGTGAACGCCGATTCTCGGACGCGCCCGCACGTCCCCATTCGAGCTCGCGTGCTACAACTTCGAACCCCCCGAGGGCTTCCGCGCCGTCGATGTGCTGATGAAGGCCCACGCGCTGCGGGTTGAACGCGGCGACCACCACGTCACCGACGAGCACTTCGCCGACGCGATTGAGCTGTTGCTGGCGACACTGCCCCGCCTTGCGGTTGAGGCGACAGAAGGAGTGATCTAGCGGCGCGCGAACGCCACGACTTATCGACTTCGCGCGCCGCGCTGCTGGGCGAGTTCCTTACTTGGCCCGGCCCTGATATCCCTGCGTGAGCGTCTCGATTTTCCACGCGGCATTGCGCCCCACGAGATAGAGCGTCTTCTTGTCCGGGCCGGCGAATGCGAGATTCTGGACCTGCCGGGCCGTGGGGATCGTGCCCAGGTGTCGCCCCTGTGGGCTGTAGACCTGGATGCCATTGCACCCGGCGTTAAATACGCGGCCTTCCTTGTCCACTGCGAGACCGTCGGCGCAGCTGGTCACTGGATAGCGCAGGCCAGGGCCAACGTCGCCCCCTGCCGCTGAATTGTTGATCTGATCGTACTTGGCGAAGTTGCGGCGGTTCGTGACGGACCCGTCGGCCTGCACATCGTAAGCCAGCAGGTATTCGCCACGCGAATCGTTCACGTACAGGATTTTCTCGTCGGGACTCATGGTGATCCCATTGGGGCGCGTGATCTTCTCGGCCACGATGGTGATGCCCTTCCCGTCCGGGCGGATGTATCCCACGTTCGCTTGCTCCGGCTGGGTGAAGTAGACGCCGCCCTTCTTGTCGACAGTCAGGTCGTTCGCACCCATGAAACCCTGCGTCTTCCTGTCGACGAGAGTCGCCTCAGCGCCCTTCGGGTAGACGATGTAGATCCCCTGCTTTCCGTCCGTATTGTCGTTGGCAATCATTCGACCCTTCGGGTCGAAGCCAAGACCGCCGGACTGGATGCCCTCGATAAACGTCGAGAGCTTGCCGTCTTTGTCAATGCGCGTCAGCCGCCTCGCTCCCCCTTCGGTGAAGACCAGCGTTCCATCGGTCAGAGCGACGGGACCCTCGGTTCCATTGAGCCGGTCCGTGATCAGCGCGACTCTGGTTCCCGCGTTGACCACCCCGGGAATGTTGGGGGTGTAGGTGTCCCAGGCTGGCGGCACATAGGGCTGAGGGGCGGCGCCTTGCCCGGACACCGCGACGACCGAGTAAAGCAATGTCAGGCCGATGCCGGCGAATGTTGCGTGGTGTCTCATGTATCTCCTTAGTGCGTGACTCGCGTCACTCTAGAAGGTCCGTGTCGTCGTGAGCGCCTGGATCTTAGCACCCGTAAACACGGACGATGGCACCGATCGAAGGCGAGAACACGCGGCACAAGCGTGGCTTACCGACCAAACCAATAAGCGAACTTGACGAGCAGGATGTCGTCGGCCGGCGCCGTCACGAGCCGCCGGGAATCGCGTCCGAGCGACAGGTGCCCGGGGTTGGACAGATCCACGCGGTTCTGCGTCCAGACGAAGAAGAGCGTGGAGCCGGGGCGCCATTCCCACCGGAATACGGCGTTCAGCCGCAGCGACTTGAAGTTGAAGCTCGGGTCGGCGAGATCAAACGCTGCCGCCGGGCCGTCGGCGTCGGGATCGACGGTGTAGGTCCGGTCGATGTCCGAATAGAAGAGCCGGCTGCCACCGTGCCCATAAAACCTGAAGTCGAAGGTGCGGGGCGCGGCAAGCTCTTTGAGGGTCTGATAGTCACCGACCGCGATGAACGGCTGCGCGTACACCTGCAGCGACATCCGCGGCGACGCGATCCAGTTCACCCGGGTCACGAGAGAGACATTCGTTTGATCGAGGTCCGAGAAGATATAGCGGTTGCCGAAGGTGTGTCCGGCTGTCGTGTCGGCGACGGTGCTCACGTACTGCGCCACGGAGTTCGAGCGATTGATATTGGGGCCTGTCGAGACCGTGAGCGAGGACGTGGGCTTGAGGGTGATGGACACCTCGCCGCCCCTTTCCCTTCCCCCGGCCTCATTCCACTCGTAGTTGGCGGAGAATGAGGCCGACAGGATCTTGCGGCTGTCCGTGCTGGCGTTGACGCCCGCGAATCCGCCCCCCGGATTCACCGTCACCGGTCCACCCCGCGTCCGGCGGTCGTCGAGCACTCGACGAAACAGCGCGAAGTTGCCGCCCACGTCCCAGTAGTTCCGCAATGTCATGTTGCCGAAGACGAACGAGCCGTCGTGAGTCGGCTGGTTGTCGAAGTTGCGCACCCACGACTTCGCGATCGTCACGGACCGGGAGCGCGTCCAGCGATCGGGATCCTGCTTGCGGAGCACCAGGGCACCGTGGGCGCCCCACACGTCTCCGGCAAACATCAAACCCGCGTCGTTGGCCTCGAATCCCGGGCTGACGCCCCAGAGCGCCGCGTTGAACGTCCAGTATTTCCCGCTGTTCCGATTCAGGTTCGCCTGCCCGGTCCAGCCTCGAAGGCCGGTCGCCTGCGGATCGAGCTCGACGTGCGTCGCATCGGGGCGCTGGTAATAGCGCTGCGGCGCGCGCTGCAGCCGCGTGATACTCGACGCGCTGCCGGCGACCCAGCTCCGGCTCGCGCTGCCATCCACGACCCACTCGCGCCTGCCGTCCAGGAAGAAATACCCGTCGCCGCCGGCGACGTAGGCCGACCGGGGAAGCAGATCGCGCAGCGCGCTCGACGGCGCCTCCCGGTTGACGGTCGTGGCAAAGGCGCCAAACCCCGCGCGCTGGCCCAGGTCCTTGCGGATGCGAGCCACCAGGTAGTTGGTCAGCGGCTCGACCACTGCGTTGCTTCGAACGCCGGCATTGAGGATGTCGGCGGTCTCTCGCCCCGTCACCGCTTCGAGCACCCCGACGGTCCAGCGGCTCCTGGTTCGCCCGGTGAGCTTGGCCGCGCCGAGAATGGTCGTCGAGCTCGTGGCGTCGACGAACTCGCCCGAAGCGGAGCCTTGCGGCGGCCGCCCGATGCGGCGCGAGCGGAAGATGTCCGGCTCCGAGCGGTTGAACCCGAAGCGATTGTTGGCGCCGCCGTGACCGAAGCTGCCAAAGATGTCGGAGCCCGTCACGAAGAACGGCCGCTTCTCCGGAAACGCGGTTTCGAACTCACCGAGGTTGACCACCGCCGGATCGACTTCAACCTGGCCGAAGTCGGGATTGATCGTCGCGTCCACGACGAAGCTCGACGTGAGACCGTACTTGAGGTCCACGCCGAGGCCGGAGAACATGCGCGAGCCGTCGTTGAAAGGGTTGGGGCTCGATGACGGGGCCACGAACTCGGGCCGAACGACGATGTAAGGAAGGATTTCGAGAAGGGGCCTGGCCTGCAATCCCTGTATGCCATCCAGGTGCGCCATGCGCGACGCGAGGCCGTTCTCGCTCTTGGGCACGAGCTGAAGCCAGGAGGATTCGTTCCTGCGATGAATGAAGCGCACGGCGTTGAGACCAAAGACCTGCACCGCCGCGGCCGGAAAGCGCAGCTGGCTGAACGGGATGCGCATTTCGAGCGTCCAGCCGCCTTCGCCGACGACCACCGCGGAGTCCCACACGGCATCCCACGAGTCGTCCTGGTTCTCGTCGTTCGAAAGCGCTGCGTCGCGTTGGACGTTCCCGGCGCTGACCTCGAACATCGCGCCCGTCAAGTGGTCGTGGTGGGGGTCGAGGTACAGCGTGAAGCGGTCGGCGTCTGCGGACTCGTCGCGGCGAGACAAGCGCCGTTCGATCCTCGTCGCGTCCCGGTCGAGCAGTTCGACCCCGACATACAGGGCCGCGTCATCGTAGAGCACACGCAGGCGCGTGTCCTCGGTCGCGGGTTGCCCTTCGTCGGGATCGCGCTGCACGAACGCGTCGATCGGTGTGCCGAGCGACCACGCCGCGTCCTCGAGCCGGCCGTCGACCAGGATCGGGCCGCTCGCGCGAACGGCCGTCAGCGTGCGGACCTGATCGTGGTTGGCAGACTGGCCCAGCGCCGGCGAGACCGCGGCGGACAACGTCCACAGGGCAACGAGGATCATCAAACGAGACACTCGTTCTCCATTCGGTCACGCAGCCTCGGAGGCCGCGGGGGGAGGGGGGCAGCACATACAAGAATTGCAAGTGCAAGATTCCCAGCCTCGCTCGTTCTAAGGGCAGGAGGACTTATGAACCAACGCTTCGCCTATCTGATGGCTGCGGGCCTCGCGCTCGCCGCCGGTCCGCACGCCGTGACCTCAGCATCACCCGAACGTCATCCCGTTGCAGTGGGAGATGTCGACATCATCGTCGACGGCGCCCCTCAAACACGTTACGCGCATCACGGGCGCTGGTACGTCGAAGCGCAAAAGGGGCGCGAGTACGCCATTCGGCTGCGCAATCCCTACCCCGTCCGAGTGGCGGTGGCTCTGTCGGTTGACGGGCTCAACACCATCGATGCGCGCGAGACGACCGCGGCCGAGGCCCGCAAATGGGTGCTCGGCCCGTACGAGACCGTCACCATCAGCGGCTGGCAGACGAGCCGGTTCGAGGCGCGCCGCTTCGAATTCACAACCGAGGCGCGCTCGTACGGTCAGGCGCTCGGCAAGACCGCCAACCTGGGCATGATCTCCGCTGTCTTCTTCAAGGAGCGCGTACCTGCCATCATGCAAGAAATGTCGAAGGATGAGGACGTCGCCAGAGGCCAGCCCCGCCGTCATCGGCACCGGCGGAGCAGGACGCTGCCTCGGCCGAGGCCAAGAGGGCCGACGACGATTTCGCTGCCACCGGTATGGGCCGCCGGACCGGTCACGCCGTTACGCAGGTGTGGCTGGACCTCGAAGACACACCCGCGCAGACGGTGAACATCCGCTACGAATTCCGCCCGCAGCTCGTCAGGCTCGGCATCCTGCCTCCCGCTCCTGCAGCCGATCCACTGCAGCGTCGTGAGCACGCGAACGGCTTCGAGCCGGGCTTCGCCCCCGAACCAACGCGCCAACGGTGAGCGGGATGTCTCTCCCTCGGCCACGTCTACGCCGGCTCCATGCTCTTGCTCCTGAACACCGCCGCCGCCGCCGGGGATATCAGGAACGTCATCCATGCCTTGGCGGCATCGACCGACTTCGCCCCAATCTGCATTCCGCTCGAGAAGACCGTCACGTTCTGGATGTCGGCCGGCAGCGGCCCGACGTAGTCGATGCCGGGAAAATGAGCCAGCTCGCTGACCTGCTGGAAACCGATCTCGACCTCGCCACTGGCGATAATGCTGCCGACGAACACGCCGGTCGGCGTCTGCTTCAGCTTCGACTTGATCCGGTCCGCAATGCCCAGCCTGCGAAAGAGGCTGGTGAGATACACGCCGCTTGGGCCGGTCGAGTAGCCGATCGACTTGGCCGCGAGCAACGTCGTCTTCAGGGCGTCGGTGGAGTGAATATCCGGCCTCGGCGCGCCGGCGCGCACGGCCACCCCGACACCCGATTTGGCGAGATCGACCCGGCTGCCTGGCGCGACCTTGCCGGACTTGATGAGGTCGTCGATCGCCGGGCCCGCCATGATGATCAGGTCGTACGCTTCGCCCGCGGCAATCCGCCTCTGCGCGTCGAGCGTCCCCGTGAAGGTCGTCGTGACCTTGTGCCCCGACGCCTTTTCGAACTGCAGCACCAGCTCGCGATACGCTCCCTCGACCGCTTGCGTCGAGAGGACCCTGATCTCGGCGGCGTGGGCGGCGGTGGACAACAGCAACGCGCCGAGGGCTGCAACCACGATGCGGGTTCTCATGATGTCCTCCACGGTCGATCCGATTAACGCGACGGTCTGGAGCGCTCAGCGGCGACCGACCCAAGTGTAAGGCCACAGCAGGCGTGGTGCCGAATCAGTTGGTCCTCACGGCTGTGGTTTCGTTCCTTCCGCTATGCCCCACCCGACGGCCGCGCCAATGCCGGCGCCTATAGGACCGCTGAAAATCAACGCGTAGCCCATCGCATCGAAGTCTTCCGCGGGCCTCGCCAATCCCAGGAGGAACCCTGTGGTGAACCCGATGAGGGCGCCGCATCCGGTCCCATGACGCACGCACCAATGACGGGTGTCCCCATCCTTCGACGCCGAGTGGGTTAGGTCGAACTCAGCCGTTTCATCCAATTACGATTCGCGTACGAGCGGCTTGACAGTCCGCTGCGCCGTTGCTACTTTGCGTTGCCCTTGCCCATCCATATGCCTATCGTCACCAGGCGCATTGCCTTCGTCACGTCTCTTGTTGCCGTTGCCGCGTCGTGCTTTACGCTCGGCGTCATCTATACGAGACAAGATCGGGATCTGGACCGCGCGTCGTACGATGCGAGACTCGACGCTCTCCGCGCCGAATTCAAGCGCGTGCTGGCTGAGGAGCATCGTCCGACGGCGACCGCGGGGGTGGCAGGCGAGTCATCGGACGAGGAATCAAGCCGACGTGACGTGTCGCGCGACGCGCTGATCGCGCAAATCAAGGAGCAGCTGCAGCACGAGATGGGGCTGCTGCCGGTTTCGCTCCTCCGCGAAAAGCGATCGAGTTTCGTGGAGCTTTATTCGTACGACAAGCACGGACAGAAAAACTACGGCACTGCCGGCTACCTGGGAGGCGGCTACTTCGTCACGGTAAAGCACGCGGTGGTCGCGCTCGAAGGTAATCGCGATGGCCGCGACGAAGGAGACTCCACACCGGGCCGCACGATCGATGCCATCAAGGTGGTCTTCAAGGGGAAGGAGATCGCTGCGAAGATCGTCGATATGGGCAAGGCCACCGCGGAAGTCGACCAGGGCGACTGGGCAATCATCAAGACGCGTGCGCTCGATTTGCCCGCGCTTGCGGTCGATACGCAGTTCTCGTACACGTTCGCCGATCCGATTTTCAGGCTCGGCAACGACTACTCGAAGGGCATCGTCGTTTCAACCGGATACGTCGGCCAGCGAACAGCGGACGGCCTGGTGACGTGCCTCACCGATGGTCATCCAGGTGCGTCCGGCGGCGGCGTACTCGATCAGCGCGGAGCGCTTGTCGGAATTCCGATCGGACGGATGCAGGGCGACTATCGCTTCTCGTTCATCCTGCCGCTCAGGCGGGAAATGCTCCGAAAGGTGCCGGGCGTGGTTGCCGCGCCACCCATTGCTCCGACGATCGGCCCTGCGCCGAAATCCGAGAAGCAGTCAAACGAAAATACGGGCCGACGAACAGTTGGTCATTAGGTCACGGGCCCGGCGTCGCTGGTTGATCGCTCATCCAATGACCCGATAGCCAGATGACCCAATGACCAAATGCAGGAGCGTCTACTTCGTGCAGCTCGCCGTCAGCATCTTCACCTCGTCCACCTTCAGCGTTCCCGCTGAAGCAGACGCACCCGTTAGGTTCTGCGCTCCGCCCGTATTGGTCGCCGGCTCGAGCGTGCCGGAGATCTCGACCTTTTGATTGACGTGCGGCGTCAGCTTGCTGGCATCGGCGTCGAGGCGATACGTCACGCCGGCCCCTGCACTCGATACCGCTCCGGCTGCGGGTGGCGTGACCGGTGCAGCCGAGGCCCCAGCGCGTTCAGCCTTGGTCAGGATGAACGAGGCGTTCGTGCCCGCAGTTCCGGTGGCGCCCGGCGTGCTCGTCGCCGCCTGCGTCCGCTCCAGACAGCCCTGCATGGTGATCTTGCTGGCCGGGCTGGCCGGTCGCTGAGCCGGGGCTGGCGAAGCCGGCGCCTGGGCGGAAAGCGGGGTCGCCATCAATGCCGTGCAGACGCACGCACCGAATACATTCACTACTGTCCTTGTCTTCATGCTTCCTCCTTGCAATGTGGAACGCTGCGCATGGTGCAACCAGCAGGCCACGCGTGAGCTCAACTGCGGATCCACAAGACATGAAGGCGGTTTCCGAGGACAACGTGCGATTGCTCCTCTTGTGAAGAGCTCATGCGAACGCAATATGGTTGACTGCAGTCTTGACGCCCTATGTCAGATCTGCACGGCAGGGCAGCTAATGTGAAGAGTTAAAGCTGAGGTTGTGCGGGAGGTGCGCGCGCTTACGGCAGCGCGAGTCGTGACGCCACCGCGCTGAACACGTCGGCGGCGATCACATCCTTGGCGCGCTCGCCGTCGAGCACGACCCAACCCGCCGCGGCGGCCTGCGCGAGGTAGCTTTGACGCACGCGGATCTGCAGCGACAGGTCGCGCTCGTACCGATCGCGATCGACCGCCTTCCGCGCGACAGCGGTTTCCGGAGCGATGTCCAGGACGATGGTCTGGGACGGCGGGGGCAGGAAGGTCTGAATCGTCGCCAGCCACTCGGGGCTCAGTCCCTGCGCCTCGCCGTAGGCGATGCTCGAGGCGACGTAGCGATCGCACACCAGAATCAGCCCGCCATCCAGCCAGCGCAGCAGGTCCGGTTTCCGTTCGTACCGATTCGCAATATAGAGCAGCTGCATCACGTCCGGGCCGTAGTCGCGCTCACCCTGCAGCGCGCGAGCGAGCTCCTCGCCGATCGACGTGCCGTAGTCGGGAAACGAGACGAGACGGGCCTTGTGGCCGTCCTGTTTCAGGCGATCGCGCAGCAGCTCGGCCTGCGTCTGCTTGCCGCTCTGATCGAGGCCTTCGAAGGCGATGATGTGACCCGACATAGGCTTAAAGCTCTACCACAGAGGTCACGGAAGAAAACAAGAGGCCACTGAGCTTCTCTAATTCTAGGTTTCTCCGCGTCCTCCGTTGTGTCCGTGCCCTCCGTGGTAGTGCTTTTGTTCGTCAGTCGTTACGTTTCGCACGCCGTCATGTCGTCGATGGTCTGTCGTCTTCGAATGACGCGCCACTGGCCGTTGTCGACGAGGACCTCGGCAGGCAGCGGGTGACGATTGTAATTCGAGGCCATCGCGGATCCGTACGCCCCGGCGTCGCGGATGGCCACGAGGTCTCCCACTTCGAGCGGCGTCAGCATGCGGTCGCGGGCGATCACGTCGGCGCTTTCACAGATCGGACCGACCAGCTCGTACTGTGTCTCGCTCCCCGATCGCGGCGACACCGGCTCGACGCCGTGGTAGGCGTTGTAGAGCGCCGGCCGCATCAGCTCCGCCATGCCGGCATCGAGCACCGCGAACTGGCTGTCCGCGTTGCGCGGTTTGAGATCGATGACGCGGGCGACGAGCGTGCCGGACGGCCCGACGATCGCGCGGCCAGGTTCGATGACAATCGGGAGACCGGTCGGGGCCACTGCGTTCAGCAGCGCCGCCGCGTACTCTTCGACGGTCCCGACCGGCCGTCCATCGTACGAAATGCCGAGACCGCCACCGAGGTCGACGTACTCGAGCGCGGCGCTCCTGGAATGCGCGTGATGAACCTCGCGGAGCTCCGTCACCAGCTTGGCGACGAGCGCCGCCGAGCGCGCCAGCGGCTCGGTGGTCGTCACCTGCGAGCCGATGTGCACGTGAAGGGCGACCAGGTTGAGCGACGGGCGGTTCCCCATCGTCGCGAACAGCGCGCGCACATCGTCGACCGGTATCCCGAACTTGTTGATCTTGAGGCCGGTGGAAATGTGCGGATGGCTCTTCGCGTCGATGTCAGGGTTGACGCGCAGAGCCACGCGCGCCACAAGTCCCAGCCGCGACGCGATCGCTTCGACGCGTGCCAGCTCCCCCACCGATTCGACGTTGATCGCCTTGAGACCGAGCGGTACGGCGCATTCGAGCTCGGCGGGCGATTTGCCGACGCCCGTGAAGACGATGTCAGCGGCAGAAAATCCGGCTTTGCGGGCCAGCTCGATTTCCCAAATCGAGTTGGCGTCGGCGGCGCTGCCGAGCTCGCGGAGCGTCCGCGCGAGACCGAGCGTGGAGTTGGCCTTGAGTGCGTAATGGAGCCGGTGCGGATAGCTGCCGAAGGCGCTGTCGATCGCACGATAGCGCTCGCGCAACACGGCGGCGCTGTAGACGTAGACCGGTGTCCCTTCCGCTTCAGCGATCGCCGACAGCAGAACGCCGTCGCACACAAGTTGTTGGGCAGCACGGGAGAAACCGATCACGAGGATGTGTAGCGTATACTAACCCACTCAGCTTTTTGATGTCTGCGGATGTGCCGGCCACACCACCGTCGGAAGCGCCCGGGGAACCTGGGGAAATTGAAACGCTCATTCAGCGTTGTCTTCAAGGCGACCAGCTCGCCTGGGACGCCATCGTCCAGCAATACCGGAGGAAGGTCTTCCACGTCGCGTACAAGTTCGTCGGGCGCCATGAGGAAGCCGAAGATCTCACGCAAGATATCTTCCTGAAGATCTTCAAGTCGCTCGGGACGTTCGATCGGCGCGCGAATTTTCAGACCTGGCTCATCAGCGTGAGCCGCAATCTGTGCATCGATCATTACCGCAGCGTCCGTCAGGAGCGCCAGACGATCGACCGCCAGGTCGACCCCAACGAACTGTCGCCGGTGTCGCACGAACCGGGGCCCATCGCGGCGATCGAGCAGCAGGATCGCGTCGTGCTGCTGAGGGAGGCGCTTGCGGCGCTCCCGGAGTCGCTGCGAACGGCCGTGCTGTTGCGTGACATCCAGGAGCTGACGTATCAGGAGATCGCCGACCGGCTGCGGCTGCCGGAAGGCACCGTCAAGTCGCGGATCAACCGCGGGCGCACCGAGCTCGCGCGGCAGATTCGCAAGATGCGCGGCGACGACTTTCGTCCCTCGGGGACCGAGTCCGCGAACACGGGAGCATGTTGATGAATGTCCACACCGAACAGTCTGGAGGCGTCGCCATCGTCCGCGTGGGAGACGCGCGATTGATGTACCCGATGCTGGCGGATTTCTCCGCAGCCGTGAATGTCCTCGTGGCATCAGGCCAGCGCGACATCCTGATCGACCTGACGCCGGTCACCTACGTCGACAGTGCGACGATCGGCTGCCTGATGGACTTGTATCGCCAGGTCCGCGCGGCGGGCGGGCAGTTCAAGCTGTCCGGCGTTCAGAAGCGGGTCGAAACCATGCTGACGCTGACAGGCGCCCAGAACTTCATCGAAATCCACCCTGACGAGCCGACCGCCGTCAAGAGCTTCGGGGCCTAGCCATGCGCACTATCAAAACGACTACCGGCGTCGTTATCGCCCTCGACGGTGATCTTCTCGCCATCATGGAAGCACTGTACCGCGAAGTGACGGCCAGCCGCGGCCTCGAGCGATCGTTCGAAGACATGGTGAAGGAAATCCACCATCTCATCGATCAGATGGACGATGCCGAACGACGCTCCTACCTGTCCGAGAGCTTGTTCCTCAACACGGTGAAATACGAGAACGACAAGCTCGAGGCGTATATGAAGAGACTGACGAAGAAATGAGCGCATGTCGCTGAACTATCTCGCGACCAGGTTTCAGTGCTCATGGCCCTGGGACACGTTGGTCATGCTCTGCGACGGACGCATAGTGTGCGGCTGCGCCGATCCGTACGCGCACCGCGTGCTTGGCGACGTCCGAACCTCCTCGGTTCGCGACGTGTGGAGCGGCGGGACCGTCAGCCGGCTCAGGGAAGACCTGAACGCCGGCGGCTCGAAGTTCTGCGGTGACTGCTCGCTGAAGACGCCGCTCAAGAAAGGCGAGACGCCGCCGGTCAGGCCTGTCGACGCGGGTGAACTGCCGTCGCGGATGTACATCGAGTGCACGGCGGCCTGCAACATCTCGTGCACCCAGGCGGTGTGCGCCCCGGAAACGGGCATTACCCGGACGCGCCAGGCTGGCATGCTCGACTTCGAGCTGTTCCGGCGTGTCATCGACGAAGCCGGTCCGTCGCTCCAGCGCATCGATTTCTTCAACTACGGTGAAGCGTTCCTGCACAAACGCGCCATCGAGATGTGCGAGTACATCAAGACGCGTTTTCCCCACATCTATATCTATACGAGCACCAACGGGCTGGCCTTCAACGAGGCTCAGGCGCGCCGTCTCGTGCATTCCGGCATCGACGAAGTCACCTTCTCCATCGATGGGGCGACTCAGGAAAGCTACGTCAAATACCGACAGCGCGGCCGTTTTGACGTCGCCATCGCCAACCTGCGGGCGATGGCCGACGAGAAGCGCCGCTCGGGCCGCGAGGCGCCGTTTCTCAACTGGCGCTACATCCTGTTCATCTGGAACGACAGCGACAGTGAGATGGACATCGCGCGCCGGCTGGCCACCGACATCGGCGTCGATCGGCTGTGCTGGGAGATCACCGATCATCCCGAGGACAGCTACTCGAGGCGCTTCCTCCCCGGCACGCCGGCCTATCAGTCCATCCACCAGGAGATCTGGGATCAGACCGGGCTGGGCAACGCGATTCCAGGCGCGACGCCGCGGGCGCGCATCGACGTCCGCACGCTCGTGCCGCGCGTGCCGCTCATGGGACGCGCGGGCCGGACCATGCGCGTGCGCACGCGCGTGCACAACCTGTCGAATCGAGCCTTTGCGGCGCACACAGCGTCGGGCCGCCGGCTGATACGCCTGGGTGCGCAGCTCTGGGACACCGGCGGCACGCTCATCGATCGCGATTTCGCGCGCGCGTGGCTGCCGGACAACCTGGCGCCGGGCCGTCACGCCAACGTCGCCATCGAGATTCCCCTTCCCGCCCGCCCCGGACGCTATGCCTTGAAGTTCGATCTGGTGTGTGAAGGAATTGACTGGTTCGAGCGCTGCGGCTCGGAGACGACGATGAAGCCGCTCGTCGTGCGGTAGACCTTAGAGGCGCCGCACCCAGGCGATGATCGCGTCGGCCACCGCGCGTGGCTGCTCCACCATGATCGCGTGCGCGGCGCGCGGGACGACCACGACGGAGACTCGTTTCGCACCGAATTCCTCCACCAGCTCGTTGGCGCTCGACCGAGGGCGATACGGGTCGTCTTCGCCCTGGATGTCGAGAAGCGCGGCGGTGCCCGCGTGCCAGTACTCGCGCTGGGGAGTGCTGTCGCGCGCGATGACCTCAGCCGCGCGCACATTGGCGTGGAATCCCGTCAGCCAGGCTCGTGGATCGTTCCCGGGGGCGAAGAACACGAATTGCAGATTCTTGAGGCGCTCGGCCTCGGGCTGCGAAAGATCGGTGGCGATGGCGACCGCTTTCTGCACTTCGGGATTCGGGTTCTTCTGCGCGGCCCCGATCAAAATCACGCCTCGCACCAGTTGGGGGAAGTCGACGGCCGTCATCTTGGCGACAAAATGCCCAAAGGCATGCCCGGCGACGATCGCCGGTCCGGATTTTTCGTGCTCGATGACGGCGGCGATGTCGCGTGCGAGATCGTGCAGCGTGAGGTTCTGCATCGGGCCAACGCTTTTGCCGTAGCCCCTCGGCTGGGGGCGCAGCACGCGGAAACCGGCCGCGGCGACGCGCTCGGCGACCGGGTCGAATTCGTCCGCGTCCCGTCCCAATGAGGGCAGCAGCAGGACTAATGGTCCTCGTCCTTCGGTGATCACTTCGATGGAGACGCCGTCCCGTCGGACAAGCTCGCGTGTCCGCGTTTGCGCGGCGACTGACGCCGGCATGGCCAGCACCAGGACGATCGCGATTGCGCGTTTCATGGACAGAATTCTATCAGCGGCTTATTCTCTACGCATGGCTGAAACCGTCGAATTCCGCAGCAATGGCACGACCGCGTCGGGGTATCTCGTCAAGCCCGCAGCTGGTTCAGGTCCCGGGGTCCTGGTCATCCAGGAATGGTGGGGCCTCGATTCCGGAATCAAGGAGATGACCGATCGGCTCGGAGCCGCCGGGTTCGTGGCGCTCGCTCCGGATCTCTACCACGGGGAACTGGCCGGCCACACCGAGATGGACAAGGCCGCGCGCCTGATGAAGAGCCTCCCACCCGAGCGGGCGGGGCGCGACATGAGCGGCGCTGTCGACTATCTCTCCAGCCATACCGCGGTCACCAGCGATGGCATTGGCGTCGTCGGGTTCTGCATGGGCGGGATGCTCTCGTTCATCATCGCCGCCAATCGTCCCGACAAGGTCAAGGCGGTTGTGCCTTTCTACGGATTTCCCCAGGGCGATTTGGAGCCGGACTGGTCCAAGCTCACAGCGTCGATCAGCGGGCACATGGCAGAGCACGATAGTTTCTTCTCTCCCGCCGCGGCGCATGCGCTGGAAGCCAAGCTGCGTGGAATGGGCAAGAACGTGACGTTGACCGTTCACCCCGGTACCGGCCACGCGTTCATGGCGCCGCACAACGCGTTGGGAACGTTGAACGCACACGTCGCAGCGCAGATTTGGCCGGAAGTGATTTCATTCTTGAAGCACACCCTGCGCTAACCGGC
The DNA here is from genome assembly GCA_963789965.1 of uncultured Acidobacteriota bacterium. GTDB lineage: Bacteria > Acidobacteriota > Vicinamibacteria > Vicinamibacterales > CAVVIG01 > DATLLJ01. The sequence goes on along the minus strand of CAWBMO010000006.1, from coordinate 621,445 downwards.
AATCACACCCCTTGTGGCGCGGTCCCCGATCGGGCCACGCTGTCCCTCAGGAAGTCTTCCACCTTCTGCGTCACGTGCGGCCATCGATACTCCTGCTCGACGTAGGCCAGCCCCTGCTGCCCCAGCCGCCGCGCCACATCCGGATGGGTCAGCAGATACGTGAGCGACGCCGCGAACTCGCTCGCGTAGCGATACGACAATCCCCCGTTGGCTCGCACCACTTGGCCGTGCAGGACGGCGCAGCGCCCGTTCACCAGCGCGGGCAGACCCTGGTTCCACGCCTCGAGCAGCACCATGCTGAGGCTCTCGAACGGGGACGGCACGACGAGCAGCCGCGCCTTCGCCAGCAGCGTCTCCCGCATCGCATCGTCGACAACGCCGAGGCATTTGATCGACGGGTGCGACGGAATCGGCATGTTGGGAAACCCGGCCATCACGAGCTGAACATTCTTGAGGTCCCCTCCGGCCTTTCCCGCCCCTCCTGCCCTCCTGCCGCCTCCCGCCCCTCCTGCCCCTCCAACCGTCCCGACCGAATCGAGATACTTGTCGAAATATTCCAGCAGCGTCCCGCATCCCTTGTTCGGCTCGATGCGCCCGAGATAAAGAATGAAGGGGTCGGAAATGCCAACCGCCGAGAGGTCGACCTCTGCGGCGTGAGGAGGCGCCGGATCGACGCCGCACCCGATGACCGACGACGGCGCGAGCGGACGCGACGCCCGGCCGCGGACGAGCTGCGCTTCCTCCGGCGTCAGAAACAGATATCCGATCGGCAGCGAGAACAGCCGGTCGATGACGTCGACCCAGATGAGCGGATCCTCTTCGGCCGTCGGCAGCAGAATCGCGCGATCGGCGACGAGCGGCAGCCCGAAGAAGGTCTGATAGTACCGGTACGTCCAGAACAGAATGCGGTCGTATTCGGTGCCGTGCCGTCGCAGGTGCTCGACGAGCGCTGGCACCTCTGGCCCGTTCTCGACGAACCATCGTTCCTGTTCTTCTGGCGACGAGCGTGTCGTGAAGACGATCTTGCTGATGTCGGCGAGCCGGCCGAGATTGCGCTGACGGGCCACGGGAAACCGCAGCAGGTTCACCGGTCCGACCCGGGTGGCGCCTTCGGGATAGACGTTGCGCCACGTGACGTAGTCCTGCGCGCAGCTGGTCAGCACGGTGACGTCGTGGTGCGCTGCCAGGTGCTCCGCGATGACGCGGCAGTGACGCTCGGAGCCGCCCGTGACTTCGGCCCCGTAGCGCTGAACGACGCACGCCAGCTTCATCGCGGCCGAATCGTCCGGCTAGAGCCGCCCTTCGGCATGCTCAGGGCGGCCCTGAGCAACGTCGAAGGGCCGGACACTACGGACCTGCTCCAGCTCGCGGCTGAGTCTGGCGTTCTCGATGGCGAGCTCTTCGATGCAGGCGACGAGCATCCGGTTGACCCGCTCCTGCCGCTGGAAATTGTCGACGGTGTACTCGTACAGCCAGCGCGTGAGCGGCAGAAGGATGCGACGCTTGACGAAGAGCACCAGCGGGCCGGTGACCTGCCGATGGCTGGCAAACCGCACGTGCGTCTCGATCCGCCAGTCGGATTCGGGGCCGAGAAACTCAGGCAGCAGCGCGTGCTCTTCGGGCCTGTCGGCCGCTCGACGAAGGAGGCGATCGACCGATCGGAAGACCTCGGGGTCCTGGTACTCCGGCGCGCCGCCGCGCGCTAGCAGGCGGCGCCGCAGGTCGTCGCGTACGCGATCCTCGATCTCGCGCATGAGCGGCTCGACACGAATGATCTCGTCGGCCAAGACGCGTTTATTGTAACCGGGTTGATACGTAGTGTCCGGCTTCCCTGGCCTGAGCGTGAGCGAAGGGTTGACCCGCCATAGCCTTGGCGAAGGCGGTTAGCCGGACTCTTAATTCGCGAGCCGCGGCGCGTGCTGCCTGGCGCCGAGGGCCGCAGGCGCCGACACGGCATCCGGCGTCTCGACGAACCGCCACGCGTGGGTCTCTTCGAGAATCTTCGCCGCGAACTCCGTATGCAGCGCGTGCCCGGCGCGGTGCGCGAAGAGATGGCCGATGACCGGATAGCCGACGAGCGCGAGATCGCCGACCGCGTCGAGGATCTTGTGGCGGACGAATTCGTCCTCGAAGCGGAGCGCGTTGTTCAGCACGCCGGTCTCGCCGAGCACGATCGCGTTGTCGAGCGAGCCGCCGAGCGCCAGGCCGTTCTGCCGCAGCATCTCCACGTCCTTGAGGAACGTGAAGGTGCGGGCCGGCGCCAGCTCTTCGATGAACGATTCTTCGGTGATCCGGAGCGTCCGCGACTGATGCCGCAGCAGCGGGTGGTCGTAGCTGATGCTGTAGGTGACCTTGAAGTGCTCCGACGGGTAGAGCGCGATGCGCTTGTCGCCCGCGCGAAATCATGATCGGCCGGACGATCTTCAGGTACTTCCGCGGCGCCTGCAGCTTCTTCACGCCCGCTTCCTGAATCAGATAGATGAACGGCGCGGCGCTGCCGTCCATGATCGGCACTTCCGGCGAGTTCAGCTCGACGATGACGTTGTCGACGCCGAGGCTGACGAGCGCGGCGAGCAGATGCTCGACCGTTTCGACCGACACCTCGTTGCGCGCGAGACCGGTCGCCAGCTGAATGCCGGCAAGATTGTGCACGGTCGCCGGCACCTCGAGATTGCCGAGGTCGGTCCGGCGAAAACGGATGCCGAAGTCCGCCGGGGCGGGCTTGAGCGTCAGATTGACCTTGTTACCGGAGTGAAGCCCAATTCCGACGCAGGAAATGTGGCGACGAAGTCGTACGCTGTGCGTCCATCAGCCTCTCACGCGCAGGGGGATGTGCTGCGAGTAGTCTCAGCAAAGATAATGCCCGCCTGGTCTTCCATGGGACGGCATCGCTAACTTGCTGATATATCGAGTACTTAGACTGAATAAGCACTTCGCAGTGGTGCCACTCAAGCTCAGTTTTGTGGTACCGGTACCACAGGCTGACCGTTCACAGTTGTGGCGATTCTACCACAATGGATTTACGACGCGGCCGGCCGAATCGACGAATCTCTGTGAGGGAAATAACAAGTTCGACAAGGAACGCGCCGGTGGCCGACCGATCGGTTCGCGCGACCTCTTCCGGCGTTCCCGCCGCCACGATGCGACCGCCGCCCGCGCCGCCCTCCGGACCGAGGTCGATGACGTAATCGGCCGACTTGATCACGTCGAGATTGTGCTCGATCACGACGATCGTATTGCCCTGATCGACCAGCTTGGTGAGCACGTCGAGCAGTTTCCGCGTGTCCTCGAAGTGCAGCCCCGTCGTCGGCTCGTCGAGGATGTAGAGCGTGCGGCCGGTGCCGCGCTTCGACAGCTCCTTCGACAGCTTCACGCGCTGCGCCTCTCCGCCCGACAGCGTCGTCGCCGACTGGCCGAGCTCGATGTAGCCGAGACCGACGTCCTGCAGCGTCCGCAGCTTGTTGGCGATCGGCGGAATGTTCTCGAGCAGCGGCAGCGCCTGGTCGACGGTCAGATCGAGCACGTCCGCGATCGATTTGCCGCGATACTTGATCTCGAGCGTCTCGCGGTTGTAGCGTCGGCCCTTGCACTGCTCGCACGTGACGTACACGTCGGGCAGGAAGTGCATCTCGATCGCGATCACGCCGTCGCCCTGGCACGCCTCGCAGCGGCCGCCCTTGACGTTGAACGAGAACCGGCCGGGCCTGAAGCCGCGCGCCTTCGCATCGGGCATCATCGCGAAGAGATCGCGGATGAAGGTGAACAGTCCGGTGTAGGTCGCCGGATTGCTGCGCGGCGTGCGGCCGATCGGCGACTGATCGATCTCGATCACCTTGTCGATGAGCTCGATGCCGTCGATCCGATCGTGCGCGCCGGGCTCGTCGCCGGCCTTGTACAGCGTCTTCGCGAGCGACTTGTACAGGATGTCGTTGACGAGCGTCGATTTCCCAGAGCCGCTGACGCCGGTCACCGCCGTCAGCACGCCGAGCGGAATCCTGACGTCGAGATTCTTGAGATTGTTCGCGCGCGCGCCGCGAATGACGATCTCGCCCTTCAGCTCCGGCCGCCGCGCCCTTGGGCGTCGGGATCGCGCGGGCCCCGGTCAGATACGCGCCGGTCAGCGAAAAGGGGACGGGAGTCTTTTCCGCCCCCGGGCCGTCCATTCCGTTGTTCCGGTTTCGCCGCGGAAATGAGACCCGTCCCCTTTTCCAGCTCAGCCGTTTCCATGAGCGCGGCCGGCGTTCCCTGGAAGATCACGTGGCCGCCGTGATCGCCGGCGCCGGGGCCGAGATCGATGACGTAGTCGGCGGTCCGGATCGTCTCCTCGTCGTGCTCGACGACGATGACGGTGTTGCCGAGGTCGCGCAGACGCGACAGCGTCGCCAGCAGCTTGCGGTTGTCGCGCTGGTGCAGGCCGATCGACGGCTCGTCGAGCACGTACAGCACGCCGGTGAGGTTCGCGCCGATCTGCGTCGCCAGCCGGATGCGCTGCCCTTCGCCGCCCGACAACGTGGCCGCGCTGCGGCCGAGCGTGAGGTAGCCGACGCCGACGTCGTTCAGAAACTGCAGCCGCTCCTGAATCTCCTTGAGGATCCGCTCGGCGATGATCGCTTCGCGGTCGGTCAGCTGCAGGCCTTCGAACACCTCGAGCGCTTCGGAAATCGGCAGGTTCACGTAGTCGGAGATCGTCCGGCCCTTGACCTTGACCGACAGGCTCTGCGTCTTCAGCCGCTGGCCGCGGCAGGTCGGGCACGGGCGCAGCGATCGGTACGGCTCGAACTCCTCCTGCTCGGCCCAGCTGCCGTCCTCGTAGCGCCGGCGGAGGTTCGGCAGCAGGCCCTCGAACTTCACGCGCGCGGCACGGCGCCCTCGCGCTGGCCGGCGGCGGTTCTGGCCGACCCGAACAGCAGAATCTCGCGCGCCTTGCGCGGCAGCTTCGCGAACGGCACGTCGAGGTCGATGCCGAAATCGCGCGACAGCGCCTGCAGCGCCTCGCGCACCAGCTTGCGATCGCCGCGCGCCCACGGCGCGATCGCGCCGTCGGCCAGCGACTTCGATTCGTCGGGCACGATCGCGCTGCGGATCGAAGTCGACCGTGGCGCCGAGCCCCTGGCAGTCGGGGCAGGCGCCGTGCGGCGAGTTGAACGAAAACGCCCGCGGCGTCATCTCCGGCATGCTCAGGCCGCAGTCGACGCACGCCAGCCGGCGCGAGAACAGCCGGTCGCCGCCGTCGTACGTGTTGATGACGACGATGTCGTCGGCGAGATTGAGCGCGATCTCGACCGACTCGGTGAGCCGCGCTCGACGCCGCCGCGCACGATCAGCCGATCGACGACCACGTCGATCGTGTGGTTGCGCCGGCGATCGAGCTTGATGTCCTCCTCGAGCGAGCGGAACTGGCCGTCGATGCGCGCCTTCGTGAACCCGCGGCCCCGCAGCCCCGCCAGCTCCTTCTTGAACTCGCCCTTGCGGCCGCGGACGATCGGCGCGAGCACGTTGATGCGCTCGTCCTGCGGGATACAGCATCACCATGTCGACGATGCGCTCGAGCGACTGGCTGGTGATCTCCTTGCCGCAGTTCGGGCAGTGCGGCACGCCGATGTTCGCGAACAGCAGCCGCAGGTAGTCGTAGATCTCGGTGACGGTGCCGACCGTCGACCGCGGGTTCGATCCGGTCGTCTTCTGCTCGATCGAGATGGCCGGCGACAGGCCGTCGATCAGATCGACGTCCGGCTTCTCCATCTGCTCGAGGAACTGGCGGGCGTAGGCGGACAGCGACTCGACGTACCGCCGCTGCCCTTCGGCGTAGATCGTGTCGAAGGCGAGCGACGACTTGCCCGAGCCGGACAGGCCGGTGATGACGACCAGCTTGTGGCGCGGGATGTCGACGTCGATGTTCTTGAGGTTGTGGACGCGGGCGCCGCGCACCGCAATCCAGTCGTGAGCCATGCGCTCTGTCAGCTTTCTGCCTGGGGGTTGAAACCTTCATCGTAGCACGCGCCCTGCTATTGATGTTATTGTTTCCCGACTTCATGCGCAGCCAGATCTTCCGCACCAAGAGCCTCGACGTGCTCGTGTCGGAAGCCGAGGCTCCGCAGCATCAGCTCAAGCGCACGCTCGGCGCCTTCGACGTCGTCATGCTCGGCATCGGCGCCATCGTCGGCGCCGGCATCTTCGCGACCATCGGCACGGCGGCCGCCGGCGACGCGACGCGGCCGGGCGCCGGGCCGGCGCTGATCCTCTCCTTCGTCCTCACGGCCATCGCCTGCGGATTCGCGGCGCTCTGCTACGCCGAGTTCGCGGCGATGGTGCCGATCTCCGGCAGCGCCTACACCTACGCCTACGCGACGCTCGGCGAGCTCGTCGCCTGGATCATCGGCTGGGATCTGATCATCGAGTACGCCGTCGGCAACGTCGCCGTCGCCATCAGCTGGGGCAACTACTTCAAGACGCTGCGTCTCGGGATTCGGCATCATCATTCCCGACTGGCTGTCCACCGACTACCGCACGGCCGCGAAGATCCCGGGCCTCTTCGAAAGCGCGCCGCACCTGTTCGGCGTCCCGATCGTCTTCAACATCCTCGCCTTCGGCATCGTCGCGCTCCTCACGATCGTGCTGGTGATCGGCATCCGCGAAAGCGCGATCGCTCAACACCGGCGATGGTGGTGCTGAAGCTGATCGTGCTCGGGTTCTTCGTCGTCGTCGGCTGGAGCTACATCGCATGCCGCCGAACTGGCAGCCGTTCGCGCCGAACGGGTGGGCCGGCATCCAGGCGGGCGCGGCGATCGTGTTCTTCGCGTACATCGGCTTCGATGCCGTGTCGACGGTCGCCGAGGAATGCCGGAATCCCGAGCGCGATCTGCCGATCGGCATCATCGGCTCGCTCATCATCTGCACGATCATCTACATCGTCGTCGCCGTCGTGTTCACCGGCATCATTCCGTACGACGTGCTGGTCACGAAGCTCGCGACCGAGCAGGCCGAGCCGCTGACGATGGCGCTGCAGTACGCGAACATCGGACGCTGGAGCAACCTGTTCGTCGGGATCGTCGCGTTCGGATCGGTCGTGGCGCACACCGCCGTGCTGCTCGTCTTTCAGCTCGGCCAGCCGAGAATCTTCTTCTCGATGGCCCGCGACGGACTGCTTCCGGCGAGCTTCGCGAGGGTGCATCCGCGGTTCCGAACGCCGCACGTGACGACGATCCTCACGGGCGTCGCCGTCGGCGTCTGCGCGATGTTCACGAGCATCGACGAGATGGTCGACCTGACGAACATCGGCACGCTGTTCGCGTTCATCCTCGTGTGCATCGGCATCCTGATTCTGCGGAAGCGCGATCCGGGGCGGCGGCGAGCGTTCAGGACGCCGTTCGTCCCGCTCGTGCCGGTGCTTGGCGTCCTCTCGTGCGGCTACCTGATGCTGGGCCTGCCGTGGATCACCTGGGTGCGCTTCGCGCTGTGGCTGCTCGTCGGGCTGGTGATCTATTTCGCGTACGGATATCGAAGAGAAGCGGATTGCGACGGTCCGGCTGAAGCCGGACACTACGTACGTCATGTTGCGACGTCATGCAGATCGCAGGTGTAGCTGGTGCTGTCGTCGTGTCCGGCTTTAGCCGGACCGTGACAGTCGATACGCCGTGTCGTTCGAGCAGACGACCACGCTGCCATTCGAACCGAACGCCACGCCCACGAGGCTCGGGCCCGCGAGCATCAGCTCGGGGGCACCACCTCCAGGCGGCAGCCGGTAGAGTCCACTGACGCCCGCGAGCGCTTCGACGACAAAGAGATCGCCGTGCAGATCGAAAGCGATCCCCTGCGGCCGGCCGAACCCGGTGTACCGAATGGCCACGCCGCCGTCGCGGTCGATTCTGAAGACCGAATCGTAAGGCGACAAGCGTCGGCGCGGTGACGTACAGCGCCTCGTCGGGACCGAACGCCAGGTGGAACGCGGCCACGCTCGACGGCACGCGACGCATGCGTCGTCGCCTGCCCCGCGCGATCGACGCGGAAGATCGTGCCGGACCGATCGCCGACAAACAGCGTGCCGTCGCGATCGAACGCCAGACCGCACGGGACGCCGAGGTCGGTCGCAAACGGCTCGGCCGAGCCGTCCGCCGCGACGCGATACACCGTCCCTTCGAACCGGCTCGACACGTAGAGCTCGCCGTCGGGCCCGAGCGCCATCGACGTCGGATTGACGAGGCCGGTGCAGAACGTCTCGCGGGTGCCGTTCGGTCGGACGCGGAAGATCGACACCGGCACCTGCTGGCCGCGCGTGCCGCTGTAGGTGACATACAGATTGCCGTCGCGATCGAACACCGGGTTGTCGACCTGGTGCAGCCCGGTCGCGAAGGGCGGCGCGATATCGACGACACTGATGCCAGGGACGACCGGAGTCTCGCCCCGAATCCGTCGATGCGGACGGGCGTCCGCCCTCCCTCCAGTCCCGGCGGGACGAGCGCGGCGATTCGGGTCGACGAGGCATACACGACGCGCGCGCGCGCGTCGCCGACGCGCACGTTCGGCAGGTGCGGCTGGTCGATCGGGAATCCGGAACCTTCGATGGTGATGCGACCGCTTTCGATCGCCCACGGAGGGCGAACTGCGGCCACGCAGGCGGGCATTAACTAGGTATTATGTATCGTCAAGCTCGACGTTCCAGTAGAGGTAGTCGCGCCAGCTTTCCGGCGCGTTGCGCAGACCGACGGTAATGCGGATGGCCGGCGCCGACGCGGGCCGCTTCGGGTGACGCCGCAGGTGCATCCCCGCTTCGGTCGGCGTGCGGCCGCCCTTTCCGGCGGTTGCACGTGACGCAGCAGCTGACGATGTTCTCCCAGTCCTTCCGGCCGCCCTGGGCGACCGGCATGACATGATCGAAGGTCAACTCGCTCGTGGGAAACTCGTCGCCGCAGTACTGGCACTGATGGTCGTCGCGCGCGTAGATGTTCGCCCGCGAAAACGGCACGTAATCGAAGCGCCGCTTGATCTTGATGTAGCGGAGCAGGCGGATGACCGAGGGCAGCTTGAGGCTGAACGAAACAGCCCGGATCTCTCTGTCGTACACAGAGATGACCTCGACCTTCCCCTGGCACCAGAGCGTGACCGCCTTTTGCCAGTGGACGATCTTGAGCGGTTCGTACGACGCGTTCAGCAGGAGCGTCTGTTCCATGTACGATTCGAAGCCGCGACTCCTTAAGAATTGTGCCCCGAGGTTGTCGAGCTGTCAAGACGACGATGCTGTAACTGCTCTGAAAAATAGAGTTAGCGGACACACCGTACCGATAATGCGGAGAACCATGCGTCGAACCGTGTGTCGTCGTGCAGCCCTGGCCCTGGCCACGTCCATCGCCGCGGGCGCCTGCGCCTCGAGCAGCGGCCCGCGGGTCGCCGTCCCGCGGCCTTTCCCCGTGCCCGGTGATCAAGGTCGCGCCCGGGTCGAGCCCCCGCCCCTGCCACCACCCCCCGCCGTGCAGGAACCCCAGACGCTGGCCGTGAGCAGCTACGCCCTCGTCGGCACGGCGCTGGCGCTTCGCGGGGCGCCCTACCGGAGCGGCGGCGGCGACCCCGAGGGGTTCGACTGCAGCGGATTTACGCAGTACGTGTTCGCGCAGTACGGCGTCGCGCTGCCGCGCGAAGCCCGGGAGCAGTTCGAGCAGGGGAAATCGGTGAAGCCCGACGAGGTCACCGCGGGCGATCTGCTCTTCTTCACGACCGTCGCGCCCGGACCCAGCCACGTGGGCATCGCCATCGGCAGCGATCAGTTCGTTCACGCCCCGAGCTCGACCGGCGTCGTCCGCGTCGAGCGCGTCAGCGCCAGCTACTGGTCGGCGCGGTACGTCGGCGCACGCCGAATCGAATAGGCACGGCTTAAAAGCCGTGCCCTACACGGTAGGAACGCCTTCAGGCCGTTCCAAAGCTACGCTGTGCCGTACACGTAGGAACGGCTTTAGGCCGTTCCGACCTAGGCCGTTCCGAACCTACGCTGCCCTGAACTGTCCCTTGCGGACCAGGCGCCGCGACTCGCGCTGGGAAAACTGGCGCATGTGCAGGTCGTTTTCGGTGTACTGCGTCGGACGCCGGACCGCAGGCAGCGGCTCGATCCTGACGTGGGGGCCGTCCGATTCGGACGGCTGCTGCTCGGCGAGCCGCTCGATGTAGCGCTGGGGAAAAGACGGGAACGTCCGGAAGGTCGCGCCCACGACGCCGCCGTGCCGGCCCTCGAGCGTCGCGAAATCGTGGCGTAGAAAATCGTAGACCGCCGGGTCCGGCCGCGAGTCGAGATACGTCTGGACCATGCCGCACACCTGCTCGAAAAACCGTGTGCTGTGGCAGTTGGCCGAGTAGGTGCCGTCCTCGCGTTCGATTCGCCGGATGCCCATGTAGTCGGGATCGATGTGATAGAGCTCGTGCACGACCGTGTCGAGCTTGGCCATCCAGGGCTCCGCGTTCAGGTAGAAACGCCCCTTGCGCGAGCGCTCGAGCGACTGATCGCAGAAGCGCGGCAGCGCGAACGACATCAGGTATTTCATCTGCCGCGTGCCGAGCGTCACGACCGGTGACTTGGTGACGAACCATTCGGACCGGCGAGTGATGCGGCCGCTCGCACGGTCGCGCCAGAAATAGTGACCCGGCTCGCTTGGCGGCAGGCTGAGTGAGTGGCACGTGGCAAACGCGCCTTCGGCATGCGATCGCCCGAACCGCGCGAAGACGAGCACGTCCGCCGATATCAATGAACGACAGCGTCGGCACGCGCGCGACGATGTCGTGCATCAGGACGGTGAGCGATTCCGTGTAGTTGATCATGCGCAGCCACTACCGACGCGATCGCCCCCGGTGCGCACACGTTGCCCGGGGGAAGGGCCCGTTCGTGGACACGCTGGTTTTATGTTGAGAGCTCGAAAATGGTACCGGCCGATCGAAACGCTGTCAAGCTCTGGCGTGCATTTCTGCGAAGGATTTTCGGCGCGGAGCGAAATTCAATTCTGTAACAGTTCGCGCGGTGAACTCGTCGATTGCGGCTTATCTGTCTCTTCGTTCTGCGGTTCGTCCGCTTGAGCCGGATTCGTATCGTCGTCGGCTGGTTCTTCAGATGGTGGAACCGTATCCACAGGGATACGCGGCGGACCCACATCCAGATCGGTCGGTGGCGGGTCGACCGAGCCCATGCGCTTCATGATGAGCGCCTGCCGCCGGAGAAGGCGCCCGCTGGGATGTCCCACGTTCAGCACGCGTGGATTGACGATCGCGCCGGCGAGAAGCGCCGACTCCGACGGCTTGAGCGTGGCCGCGCTGCTCTGGAAATATGTGCGGGCCGCCGCTTCGGCGCCGTAGATCCCGTCGCCCCACTCGATCACGTTGAGGTACAGCTCGAGAATCCGCGATTTGTCCAGCTCGGCTTCGAGCCGCCGCGCGATGATGAGCTCCTTCAGCTTCCGCAGCGGGTTTTTCGACGGGGACAGATACAGGTTCTTGGCGAGCTGCTGCGTGATGGTGCTGCCGCCGCGGATGAAGCGGCCGCTCGCCCAATCCGCCTCGATCGACTCCTGCAGCTGTTCGACGTCCAGCCCTTCGTGCTCCCAGAACGCGGCGTCTTCCGCGACCAGCACGGCGCGAGTCAGGTTCCGCGACATGCTTCTGTAGCTCACCCACTGCTGGACGTGCCGCGGCTTCGCGCCCCTGGCCCGCGCTTCGCGCGCGCGCAGCTCCATGAATGCCGTCGTGGTTGGATTCGATGTCCTGAGCGGCCGGACATCCGGCAGCGTCAGGTACATGTAGCAGAGGCAGGCAAAGCCTGCGGCCGCGGCGGCCGCGAGCCAGCGGAAAGCCTTGCGTCTGTCGATTCCGAGCTTCACGGCTTCGATTGTACGACGATCAAGATCCATACGTCGTGTCCGGCTTTCCTGGCGCGCCGTAGCCGCGAAGCGGCGCAGGCGGCAGCCGGACCTTCATGTCCGTGCGTTCGAGGACGAGATTGAGCGCGAGCACGACGAGGAACATCGCCGCAGCCGGACTGAGCAGCCAGGGGAAGTCCGCGAACACGCGTACGCTCGAGGCGTCGTGCAGCATCGTGCCCCAGCTCGCCATCGGATCGGGAAATCCCAGGCCCACGTACGACAGGGTCGCTTCGGCGATGATGAACGCCGGCACGAGCATCGTGATCTGCACCACCATGAAGCCGCGCGCCGCCGGCAGCAGATGCCGCGTGAGCACGCGCGCGTGGCTGGCGCCAAGCGACGTGGCGGCGACCGCATAATCCTGCCGCCGCTCCGATCGCACGATGGCGCGCACGCCGCGCGCGAAGAACGGCGCGCCGACGATGGCGAAGATGCCGGCGAGAATCAGGAAAATGTCGCGCGGCGCGAGGACGAGCGGCAGCACCGACCGCAGCGCCAGCGCCACGTACATCGCCGGCAGCACCAGCACGAAATCCGACGCACGCATCAGGACATCGTCGGCCGGTCCTCCGGTGTAGCCGGCAAGCCCGCCGACCGACGCGCCAAGCACGAGCGCGCCGAGCGCCGCGACCACCGCGAGGCCGAGCGACACGCGCGCGCCGAACAGCAGCCGGCTGAACACGTCGCGCCCGTAGCTGTCCGTGCCCAGCAGAAAGAGCGGCGCGCGCCCCTCATCGGTCGACCGCACCAGGCGCCCGCCGCTGAACCACGCGAGCGGCACGCGCGTGGACCTGATCCTGTTCGTACCGCTGCTCGAGTTGATTGACGAGCGCCCAGGGGTAAATGAAAGGCGCGTGCCACCCGCCCAGGTCGTCCCGCAGGTGCGGCCGCGTGGGCGGCGCGTTCAGCATCGCGCGAAACGACTCGTCGCCGGCGTGCGGCGCGAGCACGGGTGCGCCCACGGCAGCGACGATGTTGAGGGCGAGCAGGAAGACGCCGAAGGTCCGGAGCCCCATTACGACTCGGCCGCGCGAGGATCGACGAGCGCGAGCGCCGCGTCGGACAGGAGCGTGCCGAGCGCGATAAAAATGGAGCCGGCGCCGGCGCAGCCGGCGACCAGGAACACGTCGCGGGCCCTGAGCGCGTCGAGCATCAGGCGGCCGAGCCCGGGCCACGCCGTGATCACTTCGACCACGAACGATCCGCTCAGCAGCGTGCCGACGACCAGCCCGTACACACCGGCGACCGGCCGCAGCGACGCCTTGAGCGCGTCGCGCCAGACGACGCGCGAGCGCGGGACGCCGCGGGCGAGCGTGGCCAGCACGAACGGCGCGCCGATCGCCTCGGCCATGGCCTGCGCCTGCAGCCGCTCGAACATCGCGGCCAGCGGCAGCGCGAGCGCCCCCGCCGGCACGATGAGATGGTGCAGCAGATCGAGCGTCAGACCGGTCGCAGGTTCGCCCGGCGACCGCATGCCGGCGATCGGCATCCAGCCGGTGCGCGCCGCGACGAAGATCAGGAAGAGCGAGGTGAGGAGCGGCGGCATCGACAGCAGGATGAGCGAAGTCGCCGCGGATGGCGGTCGGGAGCATGCCACCGCGGCGGCTGCCGGCGACGACGCCGAGCGGCAGACCGATGAGCGTGGCGAACAGGAGCGCGGTGAAGGCGAGAATCGCGGTGTTCGCCGCGCGCTCGGGTACGAGATCGCTGACCGGCCGGTCGTAGAGCAGCGAGCGTCCGAGATCCAGGCGGACGACGCGTCCCAGCCAGTCGCGGTACTGCGCGCCGATCGGCTTGTCGAGGCCGTAGCGTGCGCGCGCCTGTTCGATGGTCTCGCGGTGCGCCTCGATGCCGAGCGATCCGGTGACGAAGTCGCCGCCCGCGAGCCGCGCCAGCACGAGCGACGCCGACGACACGGCGAACACCAGGAACAGCGCGAATGCCAGGCGCCGGGCGATAAAAAGGACCATCGCAGTTCTTACGTATCGTGCGTCTCGTGCGTATCGTGCGTCTCGTGCGTCTCGTACGCCTGGCGCGCCGTAGCCGCGATTGCGACGAAGGCGGCTAGCCGGACCTTCACTTGATCACCGCAAGCGTGTCCGGCGCCCATAGCGTCTGCGGCCGCGAGATCGCGGGCGTGAGATTCGTGACGCGCGACGACACCGCGACGTACACGCGCGGCGCGGCAAAATAGACCACCGGCGCATGCTCGGCGAACAGTTGCTGCACTTCGTTGAACAGGCGCTTGCGTTCGGTGTCGTCCGGCGACGCAATCTGCTTCGCCATCAGCTCGTCGATGCGCCGCTCCCACTCCGTGGCCGGTGTCTTCTGCGCCATGTTCCAGAGGTGCGCGCTGCCGAAGCTGAACCAGAAATCCGGATTGAGCGCCGGATCCGTGTCCGACGCGATCGGGCTGTAGTAGACCGCCTCGTACTTCCCCGTGTTGGCGAAGCGGTCGATGAGCGCGCCGGCTTCGAGCGCGACGACATTCACCACGACGCCAATCTTCTTCATCTCGTCGCGAATCACCGCGGCGCCGCGCTCGAGGTCCGGCCGTCCCGTTCGGGTGAGCAGCGTGAACTGTGCCGGCCGGTTGGCGGCGTCTTCGAGCACGCCGTCGCCGTTGCGATCGGTCAGCCCGATGGCGGCGAGCTTCTGCTTCGCCGCTTCCGGATCGTGCGGCGTCTTCGGCAGGCCGTCCCAGTACCATTTCCTGTTCGCCGGCGTGATCGGGCCAAAGACCGGCGCGGCCGCGCCGAGGTACACGGTGTCGGCCATCACCTGGCGATCGACGGCGAGCGAGATGGCCTGGCGCAGCTCGTCGCGCTGCAGCCAGGCTGCGCGGGGATCGCCGGCGAACGCGCCCGGCTTGAGGTTGAACCAGAGGCTGTTCGCGTCGAGGCCGACGCCGAGGTCGACCAGCTTGATGCGCCCCGCGTCGGCCGCGCGCTTGAGCGGCGCGTACGACTCGGGCAGGATTTCGGAATGCGTCGTGTCGATCTGTCCCGCTTCAAGCCGGAGCAGCTCCGCGCTCTGGTCCGGAATGATCTCGAGAGTCACGCGATCGAGGTAGGGCAGCGCGCTGCCGTCCGGTCCCTTGCGGAAGTAGCGCGGGTTCCGATCGAACACCAGCCGCTGGCCGGGGATGTAGGCCGACAGCACGAACGGGCCGAGGCCGACGATGTCCGACGGCGGCGTCGACAGGCTCCAGGCATCGCCCATTCTCCCGGCCTCGAGCGCCGCTTCGAGCTTGTGCCTGCGGCAGAATCGGCAGGTTGTCGAGCAGACGCACGCCCGCGGCGAACGGCTCGGCGAAGACAATCTCGACCGTGTGCGGATCGACGGCGGTCACCTCCAGCCTCTTGCCGTTCGCGGTCAGCGAATCGGCCAGGTTGCTGCCGGTCTTCTCGTCGTAGATCGCCTTGAAGGTGAAGACGACGTCGGCGGAGGTGAACGGCTGGCCATCGGAAAACACGACGCCGGGGCGCAGCTTCAGCGTGTAGCGCCGGCCATCGTCGGATCGCGTCCAGCTTTCGGCGAGCGACGGCTCGACGTCCTGCGTCACTTTGTTGATGCGAACCAGCTTGGCCTGCGTCAGGTTCGAGAGCAGATCGGTCGTGGTCTCGCGCGCGGTGAGCCGGTTGAACGAGCGCGGTTCGTTGCGGACGGAGGCGACGAGACTGCCGCCGCGCGGAATGCCCGGCGGCGGAGCGCCGGCGTTTTCGGCTGGAGAGGATCTCCCGCAGGCCGCGCCGGTGGCGATGGTGGTGAGCAGCAGCGCGCCGAACAGCGCATTCCTGCGCATGAGTCTGGTCAATGGCTGCCCCGCCGGCCAACAAACTGACCGGCTCAAAAAGTGTGCATCGCGCAACTTTGCGTGCAAAACGCACGAGGTGGTTCACCGCCGACGCAGAACTGGCCAGCTTCTTGGCTGAGGCCCGGGCGAGTCGCGATCGACCCGCAGGGCCATCCTAGCCTAGCAACTCCCGCCTCGGCAATCAGTTACGGCTCCTGCCGTGCCGCGTCCGGCCATCGCCGGATTACGGCACCCGGCGTGCCACTACCACCTGCACCGGAGGGTCCCCATGCCGATGTCCGACCGCGCAACTGAGAGCAGCTTCGAACCTCGTATCGGCCGCAGCGTCTCGATCGACCACGCGGCCCGGTTGCTCGGCGTGTCGCGCCGGACCATCTACAACAGGATCCGCGACGGGCGGCTGCAGACGGTCCGCACGCTCGGCGGCTCGCAGCGCGTCACGATTGACTCGGTCGCGCACCTCGGCGGGCACCGGCCCGATTCGCCGTTGGGCACGGGCGACAAGACCGATAAAACCGATGTGAAAGACAAGGCCGACAAGCCCACCAAGACCACCAGTGGCATCGTCGCCACGCTGGTTCTCGCCTTGCTCCTGCTGGGCGCGTCGATTCAGCCGGCGGCGGCGCAGCATCGGGCGCGGGTCAGCGAAGACCTGGCCGACCATCTCGCCCACGGCTCGCAGACGATTGACGTCATCGTCCACGGCAGCGCGCAGGAAGTGGCGACGCTCGCGCAGAAATACAACCTGCAAATCAAGAAAACGATGCGGAGCGGCGCCGTCGTGCGCATGAACGCCAGCCAGCTCGCGGTCGTGCAGAACGAGGAAAGCCTCGACCATCTTTCCGGCGACATCAGGATTCAGTCGCAGGCGATCGCCGGCGACGTGACCGCGGTCTCGATTGGCGCCGACCAGCTCTGGAACGGCGCCGGCGACATCAAGCCGCTCTCCGGCAAGGGCATCGCCGTCGCCGTGATCGACACCGGCATCGACACGAGGCACAACGCGTTTGGCAACCGGGTGATTGCGAGCGTGGACTTCACCGGCGGCGACGGGATGGACCGCTACGGCCACGGCACGCACGTGGCGTCGCTCATCGCGGGCCGGCCGGGGAAGACCGCCGACACGGCGACGTACCGCGGCATCGCCTACGGCGCGTATCTCGTCAACCTGCGCGCGCTCGGCGACGATGGGTCCGGGACGGTGAGCGATGTGATCGAGGCGATGGACTGGGCGATCGAGCACAAGAATCAGTACAACATCCGCGTCATCAACCTATCGCTCGGCGCGCCGGTGCTGCAGCCGTTCCGGGACGATCCGCTGTGCGAGGCGGTGGAGCGGGCGACGCGCGCGGGGATTCTGGTGGTGGCGGCGGCGGGGAACTTCGGGCAGACGGAGGACGGGACGCCGCAGTTCGGGCTGATCACGTCGCCGGGGAACAGCCCGTATGCGCTGACGGTGGGGGCGCTCGACACGCACTACACCGGGCAGCGGAGCGACGACACGCTGGCGCCGTGGAGCTCGAAGGGGCCGACGCGGTTCGACCTGGTGCTGAAGCCGGACGTGGCGGCGCCGGGGGCGCACGTGGTGGGGGCGGAGTCGACAGGAGTCGTATCTGTCGCAGACCTATCCGCAGCGGCACGTGGCAGGGAGCGGTTCCGGGGCGTACACCAATTGTCCGGGACGAGCATGTCGAGCGCGGTCGTCAGCGGCGCGGCGGCGCTGCTGCTGGATGAGCGAGCGAGTCTGCGTCCTGGCGAGATCAAGGCCGTTCTTCAACTAACAAGCTCCTCCTCTTCAACGTTGGGAATACTCGACGCTGGCTCCGGCAGCGCCAACGCCCTCGCAGCGGCACAATTTGTTGAGAATCATTTCAAAGGACTGCTCCCAACGACGGAAATAGCTGGTGAACAGTCAATGCCGTCTGGAATCCTCTCCAACTACTCGGCTAACGGCCAACAGCAGCTCTTCTTCGGAAATTCCATAGTTTGGTCCGGTTCTCTGCTTCGCGGAAATTCGATCGTCTGGTCTGGATCCATCGTTTGGTCGGGATCGATCGTCTGGTCCGGCTCGATCGTGTGGTCCGGCTCGATAGTCTGGTCTGGTTCGAAGGTCAACCCGGATTCAATTGTGTGGTCAGGTTCGACGCTAGCTCCGAAATCAATCGTCTGGTCAGGTTCCGCGAGTTCAATCGTTGGTCCGGCTCATCGTGGGTCGATCATCGTCTGGTCAGGCTCGATCGTCTGGTCGGGTTCGACGGTCAGAGCGGATTCGATCGTTTGGTCTGGCTCCGCGAATTCAACCGCGCGGTCCGGCTCCGCATCGTCGATTGTCTGGTCTGGTGCAGCTACAGAGAGCCCAGTCTCTAACACCGAGCTCGCTGCACACTCAAACATCTGGTTACGCTCAGTGAACCACTAGCAGCACCTGGTTATCTATTTAAGAACTAGGAGGACATATGGCCCGCATCATCGTTTGGGACTAAGCAACCGATAACTCCGTAGACAGGTGCCTGTGGATTCTGGTCTTTCGCGCCTCGGCCGGGCCTTCGTATCCATCGTGATAGTGGTGGGATTCTTTGTAATAGCGGAATCCCTCCTCCAGCTTTACCGCGCGCCAATCGGTGCGCAGTGGCTTCTGCTGGCCTTGCTGACGCTGATTAGCGGCTCAGCATCCGTTGAACTGCCTCATTCAAACGTCACAATCTCAATTTCTGAAGCGTTCGTTTTTGCGGCGGTGCTGCTATACGGGCCAGCAGCAGGAACATTGACCGTCGCCCTTGACGGATTGGTAATCTCCTTCTGGATTGCCAAACGCCGTCCTGAACTCGAGAGAGCACTATTCAATGTTGCGGCTCCAGCACTATCAGCCTGGTTTTCAGCCGCAATTGTTTTTTTGCGGTATCTGGAATAGCTCCCCTCTCCGAGAGTGCCGCGTCCTTAAACCAAATCCTTCCCTCCCTTGCGTTGTTTGCGCTTGTGTACTTCGCACTAAACAGTTGGCTCATCGCTTTCAGAATTGCCCTAGACCGACGGACTAACCCATATGAAGTGTGGCGCAGCAATTTCATGTGGCTCTCGTTGAACTATTTCTGCGGGGCCTCCGTAGCGATACTGCTAGTCGGGAATAACCGCACAATCGATCTTCGATTCGTGGGTGTGGTGGTACCTCTGCTTCTCGTCTTGTACTTTACTTTCAAGACGTCTATGGAACGCGTTGAAGACGCGTACAAGCACGTGGAGCAAATCAACACTCTCTATCTGTCCACAATCGAAACTCTAGCGATGGCGATTGACGCCAAGGATCAGATTACTCATGGGCATATCCGCCGCGTCCAAACCTATGCCGTCGGTCTAGCAAAACGCATTGGAGTGAGTGACGACAAACTGATTAAAGCCATTGAAGCCGCTGCGCTCTTGCACGACACCGGCAAGCTTGCTATACCCGAATACATCTTGAACAAGCCAGGCAAGCTCAGCCCAGTCGAATTCGAGAAGATGAAGCAACACGCCAGCATCGGTGCGGACATCTTGTCGGCCATCGACTTTCCGTACCCGGTGGTACCAATCGTGAGGCACCATCACGAAAACTGGGACGGCACCGGCTATCCTCAGGGTCTCAAAGGCACCGACATACCAATAGGCGCGCGAATTCTTTCAGTGGTCGACTGTTTTGATGCTCTTACCTCTGACCGTCCCTATCGTCCACGGCTCTCCGATGACGCTGCCCTGCAAGTTCTTAGGGACCGGCGCGGCTCAATGTACGACCCGCTCGTAGTCGACATCTTTACCAGAGTGCACATCGAGCTAGCTCCCACAGCATTGACAGACGGACCGCCCCGACATGTCCTGAACGAAATAACGACGGGAACGCAAGTAGCCGCCAATCTACGGAGTC
Organism: uncultured Acidobacteriota bacterium; assembly: GCA_963789965.1. Lineage (GTDB taxonomy): Bacteria > Acidobacteriota > Vicinamibacteria > Vicinamibacterales > CAVVIG01 > DATLLJ01. Next base: position 601,842 of record CAWBMO010000006.1, on the reverse strand, counting down.
CAGCCACCCTTCATGTGACGTCCACTCTTCCATCTGAACAGGACCGATCCACAATCAGGAGAAATGTATTCGAGACAACCATCGGTATGCACGAGGGCGATATTGTTGCAGGTATCAGAGCAATCATTCGGTTTTCTCTTGGTGTGCTGTTCTTAAATGATGTCGCAACGAACGAACTTGAAGCTGCGTACGCCTTCGGTGACAGTTCAGAATTCGTCCGCGGACTCAGAATACCTCTCGGTCAACGGTTAAGCGGATGGGTCGCAGTAAACCATCAGACCATAATGAATTCTGACGCTGTATTAGATCTCGGTGACATAGCGCATGCCGCTGGTCTACGGTTCTGCCTGAGCACACCTCTGATGTCGAAAGATCACGCCCTCGGAGTTTTGACCTTGTATTCCACTGCAGCAGATGGATTTGCCGACACCGATCGATCGGCGATTGAACTATTTGCACAGCGAGCGTTCACAGGTGAGCGACAGCATCATCGATCGCCGGCCAAGGCGGATTGCTAAGAATCTGTCTCGGAGCGGCAACAACTTTCGACCGAGTCAAACCGCTGTCAGCTGGTAATGGAATGACGGCCCTTGACCCTGCTCTCTGGCAAACAGCCGACCGTCGCTGGATGCCGGTCCGACGCAACCCAATTTGCACAGATCTTGTGGTTTCCAGTGGTCTGGGCTTCCAAACGAATGCGCATTGTGGAAGATTCGCATGCTCAGGTAAAACACATGGGTAATCTGACGCCAGTAGCAGTGTTGAGGGAAGCCGGTCAATTTGCCAGCGCACGGAAAGCCCTCGATGCGATCCAGATAAGCGTGCAAGAACGAACTGCCGCAGATGTGCTACGGGCAGAGCTCCTCGAACGGACGGGAGACTACGCAAACAGTAGAAATCTGACCGAAGCGCTCTTGAAAAGGAGCCACCTTTTGGCGACAGATCGAAGCACATGCGAAATGGTGCTTGCCAGACTTGAACTGGAACTCGGAAACGTAGACCAAGGCATCTCGCATCTGCAACGGTCCATCACCCTCGCATCTGACTGCCACGACTTGGCCCGCTTGTGCTGGGCTCAGCTGCGGCTCTTACTCGTGCTCTCCGATCGCTCGGGTCCGGATTCAGTCGCGCCAATGTTGGCGGAACTCCGCGCACACGTAATGCGATCTGGAGATCCGGTCATCATGGCCGCGCTTCACATTCACTTAGCCGAAACTGAGGCCAAGAGAGGCCTACTAAGAAACGCCAGTCGACATTTGGACATTGCGAGGAAGGGGCTTTCAGGTTTTTCAAATCGCTGGTTGGAAGCGTTAGCGGAGAACGTGGAATCTGCCATCGAGACAATGCGCTCGGACTTCGGTGCCGCTCTTGCGCACGCCTGGAAGTGCCTAGAGCTTGCCCAGGATGCTGGAGCGGCTAGCGTACGCGAGAGCGCCTTGGGCAACTTAGGTAACCTCTCGTTCTTGGCATCGCAGTTTGACGAAGCTGCCAGTTGCCTGGAGCGTGCCACCTCTGCTCGGAAAGGTTCAGACAATTGGACCGCATGTGTGGATACGTTGGCCAGGATTCATCTTGCGCAAGGTCGTCTGACTGACTGCAAGAAATTGCTCGACGAGATTGACGATATCGTAACTGCCTCCAATGATCGTTCACGATATGTCTATCGTCACACACAGCTTACTCGCGTGCAGCTATTGGCTCGGATGAACAAGCTGGATGATGCACTTCGCCATGTCAATTTTGTCGTCACGCTCGCAGATCGGTCACGCGATCACCTACTTAACGATCTGATCCTCTTGACAAAGGCCGAACTTCTACAAGAAGCGGACAAGATCGCTGAATCCGTATCGCTATTGCGAACCCTTGTGTCCGTGATTCCGAATCGGTCTCCCGATTTCTTGGCGCAGTATGAACGCACGCTCGCATGTGCAATTGCCCGCACGGGCCAACTTGAAGTCGCAGAGCAACACCGAAAACGCGCGGCGAGGATCTACACAGGTCTCAAACACGAGGCTGGACAACTGGAACTCTCTCGCTGCTGGAACAACGCTACGTCACAGCAACGTAAGTCCTCAATAGCTAAGGATATGGCGCGCGTCAAACCTGCTGCGGTAATTGTGGGGGACATCGCTTCGATCATGCTTCATGCCGGGAGACCTGAGCTCGTTGCTCGCGAGATCGTTGATCTGCTCGATGTCACCGCCAGCGTCAAATCCGCTACGGTCGTCGCGCGTGCGGCCGATGGATCCACCGAGACGCTGTTACACATCGGCGAAAGACACGATCGTGTGTCAGCCGGAGAACAAGCCTTGGTTGTTGGCACGGCAGGCGATCGAGCGATCGAGATTCGCGTCGCTCCAAAACAGGACCTCGAATCGATCGCCACGATCCACTCTGTCTCGCTGATGCTCGCGACCCTTCGGGACCTCGAGTGCGCCCGGGCCGAGCGCGAGGAACGCGCGACGCTCTGGCCGGTTGACGAGCTTCCTCCCGGAGACGACGGCGCGGTCACTGTTGGGCACATGAGAGACGTCATGGCGCTCGCCAAGAGGGTTGCCAACGCGAACGTCAGCGTCCTCATTACCGGCGAGAGCGGAACCGGCAAGGAAGTGGTGGCTCGTGCCATCCATGCACATTCGAGCCGCGCACAGAAACCGTTCATCCCGTTCAACTGCACCGCCGTCCCACGCGAACTGCTCGAAAGCCAGCTGTTCGGTCACCGCCGCGGCGCCTTTACCGGCGCTGACCGCGACAACCCTGGTGTCATTCGAAGCGCGCGCGACGGCACGCTCTTTCTCGACGAAATCGGCGAGATGAACGTCGAGCTGCAGCCGAAACTGCTGCGATTTCTCGAATCGGGTGAGATCTGCCCGCTGGGCGAGTCCGCGCCCTTCGTGGTGAATGTGCGTGTCGTTGCCGCAACAAACTCGAACCTCGAGAGTCTGGTCAAGGACGGCAGGTTCCGTGAGGACCTGTTCTACCGCCTGAACGTGATCCGCCTTTCCATCAAGCCGCTTCGCGAACGAAGAGATGAAATCCCCACGCTCATCAACCACTTCCTGATGCGAGCTGCCGGGGAATTCCGGAAGAGCCACATCCGGATGGCTGAAGAAACAATCGAACAGCTCGCCTTGTACGCGTGGCCTGGCAACGTGCGGCAACTTCAGAACGAAATTCGCCGCATTGTGGCTCTGGCCGAACCTGACGAGGTCCTTCGACCGAATGTCCTGTCCCCCGACATTTTGAAGACCACTTCAGGCGTAGGTTCTGGGTCAACGCCGAAACCGAATGAAATCGGTGTGCCGCAGGGCGAGAAGCTGAATCCAGCCCTGTCACGGGTCGAACGAGAGATGATTAAAGCGGCGCTCCGTGATCATCACGGCAAGGTGGAAGCCACCGCGAGAGCGCTCGGCATCTCACGAAAGGGACTCTATCTGAAGCGCCAGCGGCTCGGCCTCTGAACGGACGGATCGCGCAGCGCGCTTCGCGGCGTTCTCGCGCAACAGCGCCTCGATGGAGTCCAGCAGAACGCGCTGCGACCCACACCGAGTGCGGATCGTGCGGAGCTTTCCTTCGCGAATGCGATAGTAGACGGTCCGGCGCGATACGCCGAGGCGCGTGGCTGCGTCTTCGACGAACATGCTGCGTCTCGACGCTGAAGGACACGCGAGACCGTCGAACATGCGATCCGCATTGGCAACCTTGATACCAGCTGGGAAACCAGGATTTCAAAGGAAACTCGGTCGAAATCGTCATCGGACGACGTTTCCCAGCTGGTCCGCGCGGGTAGCGGATACCCAATGGGAATTGCGTTCCCGAAGTCAGCTGGCTTGTTGGATCGGTCAAACTGGGTGTCATGGCCACTGAGGTCCCCTCCGCCACCGCCAAAGGCTGGCGCGCCGACTCCCCCTCCGTCAGCCTCCCCGAGGTCTACGCCTCCATCCCCATCCCCCACGGCGCCGGCTTCTGGAGAAAAATGCTCGCCTTCGCCGGCCCGGGCTACCTCGTCGCCGTCGGCTACATGGACCCCGGCAACTGGGCCACCGACCTCGCCGGCGGCGCCCGCTACGGCTACACCCTCCTCAGCGTCATCCTCATCTCCAACATCATGGCCATCGTCCTCCAGGCGCTCGCCGCCCGCCTCGGCATCGCCAGCGGACGCGACCTCGCCCAGGCCTGCCGCGACAGCTACTCGTGGCCGGTCACGATCGCCCTCTGGATCCTCTGCGAAATCGCCATCGCCGCCTGCGACCTCGCCGAAGTCATCGGCTCCGCCATCGCCCTCAACCTCCTCTTCGGCCTCCCGCTCATCTGGGGCGTGTGCCTCACCGCCCTCGACGTGCTCGTCATCCTCTTCCTCCAGCACCGCGGCTTCCGCTACGTCGAAGCGCTCGTCGTCGGCCTCATCCTGATGATCGCCGGATCGTTCGCCGTGGAGCTGTGGCTGGCGCGCCCCGACCTGGCGGGCGTCGCCGCCGGCTTCGTCCCGCGATCTGGAGATCGTGCGGAACGGCAACATGCTCTACATCGCCATCGGCATCCTCGGCGCCACGGTGATGCCGCACAACCTGTACCTCCACTCGTCGATCGTGCAGACGCGGAAGTACACCGACACGCACGAGAGCCGCAGGGAAGCGATCCGCTTCGCCACCATCGACTCGTCCTTCGCGCTGATGTTCGCGCTCTTCATCAACGCCGCCATCCTCGTGATGGCCGCCGCCACATTTCATGGCACGACGTACGAGAACGTCGCGGAGATCGGCGACGCGTACCAGCTGCTCTCCCCGCTCCTGGGGACGACGATGGCGAGCGTGCTGTTTGCCGTGGCGCTGCTCTGCTCCGGGCAGAACGCGACGCTCACCGGTACGCTCGCCGGCCAGATCGTGATGGAAGGCTTCATCAACCTGCGGCTGCGCCCCTGGCTGCGGCGCCTCATCACCCGGCTCCTCGCCATCATCCCGGCGGTCATCGTCATCGCGCTGTACGGCGAATCCGGCACCGGGCCGCTCCTGATCCTCAGCCAGGTGATCCTCAGCCTGCAGCTTCCGTTCGCGGTCTTCCCGCTCGTGGCGTTCACGGGCAATCGGCACAAGATGGGCGCCTTCGTCAGCGCCGGTGTGGCTGCGCGCGCTCGCGTGGACGATCGCGGTTATCATCCTGCTGCTCAACGTCATCTTGCTGTATCAAACGGCGTTGGCTTAAGGCTTAGGGCTCAGGGCTTAGGGCTTACGGAGTTCAGATGCGTCGCTACCTGACAGTCGTTCTACTAGCCGGATGCGTGGGCTGCAGCGCTCCCCCGGCCACCACGAATGACACCGCCGCCTCGAGCACCACTGCGGACTTCGAGAGGCTGACCGACGACCTGCTGTACGGCAGCCTTGGGTTGGCGCCGGTCAACGCCACGCAGGTGGGATACCACGTGCACAACGGCGTGCAGCTGGACGAGCAGCTCGACGATTTCAGCGCGACCGGAATCGAGGTGCAGCGCCGGTTCTGGGCAGGGCTGAAGATGCGCATCGATGCGTTGAGCCCTTCTTCCCTCGACAAGGAGCAACTGGCGGATCTCGACATCATGAAGAACCAGATCAATCTGGCGATGCTCGAGCTGACCTCGATCCAGAGCTACAAGCACAATCCCACCATCTACGTGGAGCTCGCCGGAAATGCGCTCTTCACGCCCTACATGCTGAATTACGCGCCGAAGGAACGGCGCTTCCAGCAGATCACCAGGCGGTTGGAAAAGGTTCCCGCGCTGTTCGATCAGGCCAAAGCGAATCTGACCGACGCGCCCGAGGTCTGGAATCGCGTCGCGCGCGAGGAGAACGACGGCACGATCGGTCTGATCGACAAGACGCTTCGCGCCGAAGTCCCGGAGGCGCAGAAGGCGGACTACGCCCGCGCGGCCGAGGGCGCGCTGGCGGCGCTGAAGGATTTCAGCGCGTATCCTCGAGAAGGATCTCTCGAAGAGGACAAGCGACTGGCGCCTGGGCAGGGAGAAGTACGCCGCCAAATGCGATTACGTTCTGGCCACCGGGAAGACGCCGGAACAGCTGCTGGCCGAGGCCGAGGCGGCGCTCAAGACCACCCGCGACGAACTGGACACGCTCGCCCGGCCCAAAACGGCGCGGCAGGCGCTCGACGACATCGCGAAGCAGCACGCGACGCCGGAGACGTACATGGCCGAAGCCAGGCAGGCGCTCACGCAGGCGACGGCGTTCGTTAGAGAAAAAGCCCTGCTCACGCTTCCGTCGCGCGCCAATCTGGACGTCATCGACACGCCGGAATTCCTGCGGGGCATCTACGCGGTCGGCGGCTTCAACGCCGCGCCGCCGCTCGAGCCGGAGCTGGGGGCGTTCTACTGGCTGACGCCGATTCCGAAAACGTGGCCGAAGGATCGCGTGGAATCAAAATTACGCGAGTACAACAAGTACGGCGTTCAACATCTCACCATTCACGAAGCGATGCCGGGCCACTACGTGCAGCTCGAGTACGCGAATGACGTCCAGCCGAAATCGCGGCGCCTGCTGCGCAATGTGTTCGGCAACGGACCGTACGTCGAAGGCTGGGGCGTCTACACGCAGCAGCTCATGACGGACGAGGGGTATCTGGGCAACGACCCGGGTCTCCGGTTCACGCTGCTGAAGCAGTTGCTGCGCGTCGAGGCGAATACGATATTGGACGTCCGGCTGCAGACAATGGGGATGACCGATCAGCAGGCGCTCGACTTGATGATCAACGACACGTACCAGGAGAAGGAAGAGGCGACCGCCAAGCTCCAGCGGGCGCAACTCTCGTCGTGCCAGCTGGCGATGTACTTCGCCGGCTGGAAAGGATGGCTGCAGGTCCGCGACCAGTATCGGCAGCGCCAGGGCAACGCGTTCTCGCTTCGCGAATTCCACGAGCGCGCGTTGAAGGAAAGCGCGGTGCCGCTGCCCACGCTGGATCGGCTGCTTCAGTAGGCGCTCAGGGCTTAAGGCTCAGGGCTCAAGGTACGGCTCATGTATCAGCGCATTCTCGTGGCGGTCGAAAATTCCGAGGCGGACCGCACCATCCTCGAGCACGTCGCGAAGCTGGCGCGGCTGACGGGGGCGACGCTGCTGCTCGTGCACGTGGCGGACGGCTTTGCGGCGCGGCACTTCGACGATCTGAAGCTGCGCGAGTCGGAAGAGATGAAAGCCGACCGCGCGTACCTTGAAGAACTGAAGCGCGATCTGACCGGTCAGGGGCTCACCGTGGAAACATACCTCGCCCACGGCGATCCGGCGACGGAACTGATCAAGGCCGCGACGAATCAGAGCGCGGATCTGATCGCGATGTCCACGCACGGCCATCGCTTCATTTCGGACGTCCTGCACGGCGCCACCGCCGACCGCGTCCGCCATCTCGTCAAGATTCCGGTCCTGCTGCTGCGCGCACAAATAGGCACGGTCTAAAGACCGTGCCCTACCGGGTCGCAATACAGACCGTGCCTACCGTGGCGCAATAAAGACCGTGCCCTACTGTGTCGTTCCAAGGCAGACGCGACAGTCCGCGTCTCCGAGCCGCTGTTTGCACGCGTTGAGTAGTTGGGCGCTGGAAAGCTGCGATTTTTCCGCTTCGGCCTTCAGATCCACACAGGAGGCCGCCACCTCCGAAGGCGCCGCCACCGGCTGGCGAGCAACCAGCTCGCCCGAGCGGACCGCGCTCGTGCGCGCGCCTTCCTCGTCGGCTCGAAGCTCGACCCAGTCCTTGCCGCGCGAGAGGCGCAACGCGCTCTCTCCGTCGGGCCCGGCCACAAAGAAAGCGGTCCGGCCGGTCTCGTCATACAGCACGATGCCGGCGGCTTGGCCACCGCGTTGACTGGGTTTCCCGTCAACGACGGCAGGCGGCAGCTGGCCGCCGATCCGAACGCGCTCGAAACCCTTGGCATCAACAACCACGAGTTCCGAAACCCTGAGAGGCGCTGCCGGACCCTGCGCCGCAGTGGCAGGCATGGCGCGCGAAGGCCAACCGATCGCCGCGACGACACCCAGAGCGAAAATGCTGACGCCGAGCGTTCTCGCCAAACCTTTGCTCTGGCGTTCGCACGCCTCCAGCCGGGCCAGAAGCTCTGAATTCGTCGGCATCCTTCCAGGCACTAGCTTCATGTGCATCTCCTCCAAGGTACTCGCAGCCGGCCTGCAACGGTCCGCCTGAAGGCGGACGCTACGCCCGTGAAAACGGCTTTGTAAGGAGAGGATGATGGCAGATGTCCGCCTCGAAGACGTAGAGAAAAAAGGCTTTAGTCCACCGTGAAGTATTCCGCCCCGGCGGAGACTTCAGGTCAGCACTCAGGCATTCACCGCATTGGCCAGCCGCGCGCTGGGAACCAGCGTCGCCAGCTGCGCCGCGAAAATGGTGGCGAGCGCGCGCACCGATTCCCGCTGCTCGCTGCCATGCGGCAGTTCGACGGCGAGCACACCCACACACCCCACCGGCGTCATCAGGGGAACCACGACGGCGCCACTGGCCAGATCGCTGCCGTTGACAATGCACGTTCGGGCCGATCGAAACGCCGCGGCGGTCGCATTGTTCGCGTCGCGCCGGACTTTCGGCAACTGCACGAGCACCTTCTCCGAGTATCCGTGCGACAGCTCGGGCTTCAGTTCGGCGCGCTGCGGGTCCCAGGCCCAGACGATGAGGCCGATCGCATCGAGAATTCGCGCGGCGCCCTCGAGCGCCGGCGCCGCGTCGCGCGTCTCATAAAGGCGGCCCAGTTCGGTACACAGACGCGCCGCGGCCGAAAAGTCGGGCTCCGGCCGGGGCGGCGCGCTCGCGGGACGGCTAGCCTCGGCCGGCACACTCTCGGGGCCGGATCCGAGCCTCCGGGACACCTCGAGACGAAGGCGGGAAAGAAAACTTCTGGCCGAGGCCACAAGATATCGAAGCCGAATCGGCGGCCCCGCGCTCGCACCACCCGCATGCGGCAGGACATCCTGGACCGTTGTGACCACTTCAACCGGATCGGGGTGATGCTCCAGGAACTCGTTGACGACGACGTCCGGCTCGAGGCCGATGGCCGCCGCGTAGGCGCGGATGAAGGCGCGACGAAAAATACCCGCGGGCCAGTGCGACAGGTCATCCAGCTCGAGCGCTTCGAGCAGCGCAAGCTTGATCTTGGTCTGCTCCGCGATCGTGATGAGGGCCATCTGTTGTTGTTCACGGCGCTGGCGCAGTCGAGCGCCGAAACTCTCAGGCATGCGGGACACCTCGCGGGCCACGAAGAACGTCGCCCGGCACATCACATTGAATGAATCAGGAAAATTCCGCGCGGTCCAAAACCCGTGAGGGACAGTCACCGCGCAGCCTCGGGCGAGGCGGCCCCGTGCGGCGAGGGTTAAGAAACCTTCAAGCGCGAGAGTACCAACATGTGCGACCGAGTTCAAGCCTAGAAATTGCCTGCGCGGCCGAGCTCGTATAGCATCTGCTCGTTCAGCTTCCGAGGATCTCAAGAATGATGCATCTCGAAAAGCTCGTCGTGTTCAGCGCCGCCAAGCTGAAGTAAACGATCGGTGCACTGCCCGAAGTGCGGCGCGGATCTGCCGGACACCGCCGCGGAATGCCCGCGCTGCGGCATCATCGTCGCCAAGTACCTGGAGCGGGAGGAGCCGCTCCCGCGCCAGATACAGCCTGAAACGTCCGAGCCGGAAACGTCGATGCCGGCGGTCGTCGGACGAGCGATCTTCCTCGTGCTGCTCGTTGTCTGGACGATGATGCTGGTCCCGGGCGGCGTCAGCGCCGAGCGCATGAACAGCTCTTTCATGCACCTGCCGAATCTCGTGTTCCATGAGGCCGGCCACATCCTGTTCGTGCCACTCGGCCGTTTCATGACCGTGCTGGGCGGCTCGCTCACGCAGGTGCTTGTACCGCTCGTGTGCGCCGGCACGTTCCTCTGGCAGACGCGCGACGCGTTCGGCGCGGCCGTCGCCATCTGGTGGGCCGGCGAGAGCCTGATCGACGTGGCCCCGTACATCAACGACGCGCGCGCCCTGCAACTGGTGCTGCTCGGCGGCAAGACCGGCGCCGAGGTCGAAGGGCACGACTGGGAATACCTGCTGAATGCGATGGGTCTCGCTCACAAAGACCACGCGATTGCGGCCGTCGTCCAGGCGATTGGCGCACTGACCATGATCGTCGCCCTCGTCTGGGGCGCCATCGTCGTGTTGAACCAGATAGGAATGCTCCGTCGCGGCGCCACGACAAGACCCTAGTCGGCACGGTCTAAAGACCGTGCCCTACATCGCACCACAATCGGCACGGTCTAACGGCCGTGCCACACATCCCACCACAATCGGCACGGTCTAAAGACCGTGCCCTACATCAGAGACCGTGCCCTACACATGCTAGGATCGGTTCGCTCCTTGCTCCAGGATGGAAAAGAAAATCCCGGTCGATCGTCGGGAGTTCATGAAGCGCGCGGCGGCCGGCGCCGCGGCCATGGCCACGCCTGGGCTCGTCGAAGCGCAAACGCCCGCCGGCCAGGCGGCCGCTCCCACACCACCTGCCTCTGAACCAGCGGTCGAAGCGGTCGAAGTCCTCACCGGCGGCCGCAGCGGCTCGGACTTCATGGTCGACATCATCAAGTCGCTGGGCGTTCCCTACGTCTGCGCCAACCCGGGCTCGAGCTTCCGCGGCTTGCAGGAATCGATCGTCAACTACGGCGGCAACGAGCGGCCCGAGTTCCTGACGTGCCTCCACGAAGAATCATCCGTGGCGATGGCGCACGGCTACGCCAAAATCGAAGGCAAGCCGCTCATCGTCCTCGCGCACGGCACCGTGGGCCTGCAGCATGCGTCGATGGCGATCTACAACGCCTGGTGCGATCGCGTTCCTGTCTACATCATCCTCGGCAACACGCTCGACGCGGTCATGCGGTACCCGGGTGTCGAATGGGTGCACAGCGTGCAGGATGCCGCGGCGATGGTCCGCGACTACGTGAAGTGGGACGATTCGCCGGTCTCGCTGCAACATTTCGCTGAATCGGCGGTGCGCGCGTACAAGGTTTCGCTGACGCCGCAGGCCGGGCCGGTCGTGCTCGTGGCGGACTCCGAGCTGCAGGAACGCCCGATCCAGGAAAACCACCCGCTGCGCATCCCGAAGCTGACGCTCGCCGCGCCGCCGCAGGCCGATTCGGGCGCCGTCGCGGAAGTCGCGCGGCTGCTGGTCGGCGCGACCAACCCGGTGCTCATCGCCGACCGCGCCGCCCGCTCGCAGGCCGGCATGGAGCGGCTCGTCGAGCTCGCCGAACTCGCTGCAGGCCGCGGTCATCAGCACGCTGCCGAACACGATGCCGCCGATCGGTCCCGGCCGGATGAATTTCCCGTCGCGCCACCCGCTCAACCAGACCTTGCGCAGCGGCGCCGCCATCGCCGAGGGCGACGTCATCGTCGGCCTCGAAATTTCGAACTTCTTCGGCGCGACCAATACGTATCGCGACCAGATCGAGCGCAGCTCGCGCGCCGGCCACGAAGACCGGCGCCAAGCTCATCACGATTACCGCGGGCGAGCTCAACACCAAGGCGAACTACCAGGATTTCCAGCGTTACTCGGAAGTCGATCTCGCGCTGGCGGGCGACGCCGAAGCCACGCTGCCCTCGCTCATCGACGCGGTGAAGCGCCTCGTCACCGACGATCGCAAACGCGCGTTCGCGGAGCGCGGCGCCAGGCTGGCCGACCGCGAGCCAGGCGGCCCGGGAACGCGCGCGCGCCGACGCGACCTATGCGTGGGACGCCGTCCCGATCAGCAGTGCGCGACTGGCGGCGGAAGTCTGGGCGCAGGTCCGGAACGAGGACTGGTCGCTGGTGAATGGCGCCCTCAGCGGGTGGGCGCAGCGCCTGTGGAATTTCGAGAAGTACTATCAGTACGTCGGCGTCTCGGGCGGATCCGGCATCGGCTACGGCGCGCCGGCGGCGGTGGGCGCCGCGCTCGCGAACCGGAAGTACGGCCGGTTGTCGGTCAGCCTCCAGAACGACGGCGACCTGATGTACGGGCCGGGCGTGCTGTGGACGGCGGCGCACCACAAGATTCCGATTCTGTTCGTCATGAACAACAACCGCGCGTACCACGAGGAAGTCATGCACCTGCAGCGCATGGCCGGTCGGCGGGAGCGCGGCATCGACCGCGCGCACATCGGGACGGCGATCAACGATCCCGCGATCGATTTCACGAAGATCGCCGAGGGAATGGGCGTGCATGCCGAAGGCCCGATCACCAATCCCAACGACCTCGCGCCGGCCATCAGACGCGCGATTGCCACCGTGAAGAGCGGTGCGCCCGCGCTCGTCGATGTCGTCACGCAGCCGCGGTAGACGAGGTTGACGATGTCAGCGATGTTGAAGACCTTTTTGAAGACGATCGTGATGGCGGTTCTCGCCGGTACCGTTGCCGCGGCGAGCCAGGCGCCTGCTGCCGGGCCGGCCGGCAACGTTGAAAACGGCAAGAAGCTGTACGGGAAGAACGGGTGTGCGAGCTGCCACGGGCTCGAGGGGCAGGGCGCGCCGACGAGCGGCCCGCGCATCGGTCCGAACCCGCTTCCGCTCGCCGCGTTCATCAAGTACGTCCGGGCCCCGAAGAACCAGATGCCGCCCTACACCGCCATGGTGATGTCCGACCAGGAATTGACGGATGTTCGCGCGTTTCTGGCGGCACGTCCCAAGCCGGCCGCAGCTAGCGTGCTGGCGCCGTAGCGCTTCCCAATTCGGCCTTGCTGAAGGCTTCAAGCATTTCTCTCTCCGACGGAGGCTGCAGGACGTAGCGGACTGCCAAATCTTCAACTTGTGGATACGTCGTGTCTCGAATGCGCCCAGCCGCTTTCATGAGATCGTAGGCCGTATGTCGCAGCTGCACGTCGGGTCCAAGCAGGAGCCAATAGGCGCCTGGTGGCGGCGCAAACGGCATTCCCACGCTGCCGGCATTCACAACTCGCACGCTTCCAATCCTTCGATCGAACTGCATATGGGTGTGGCCGCAGACGACCAGAGGAACGTTGACTCCTTCAAAGACCGGTAAGAGACGGTCTTCAGGCGTCAAACGAGTAAACAACTCGCTGTCGTTTCGCGGCGTGGCGTGGCAGAACAGCACCTCGCCTAACCCGCGAATCTCGACACGGCATGTTGCCGGCCAGCTGGCCAACGACCACCCGTGTTCAGGATCAAGTTGCTGCGCCGTCCAGCGTATGACCTCTCGGTGCTGTTCCGGAACCTCGCTGATGTCCTTGCCTGCCATTTGTGCAAGCACGATGCGCTCGCCGTTTCCCTGGATGAACTGCACCGGGACGTCGAGGTTCAGTAAGCACTCGATGGTTTCGCGCGGCATCGGGCCCGGCAGGACATCGCCCCCGACGACGACGCGGTCCACTTGTGCCTGACGAATGTCTTCGAGTACAGCCTCGAGTGCTGGAAGGTTCGCGTGAATGTCGTAGATGGCGGCGACCCGCATGGTTATGGTGCCGGGGGCGCGATCGTGGCGCCGTCAACGCCGCTCTTTTTCAGCGCCTCCGCGACAAAACCGGACGCTTTCGCATCTTCGATGAACTCGCGCAGGTACTGGGCGCCGGCGTCGCGGCCTTTCGGCACGCCTGCCGCCTGCGCGATCACCATGAACCGCCCATCGAGCACGCGGGATCCGGGAATCTTCGCGGCGGCCGCAACGAGTGCCTGTCTGACACCGGCCATCGCTTCCAGCTTGTCCGACGTGAACGTGTCGAGCGATTCGGGGGGCGACGATGCGCGCACGATTTGCGCATGCTGCAGGTTTCGGCCAAGGAATAGATCGTAGGCGCTCTTGGCCGTTACGGCGACACGCACGCCGTCGTGGTCCACGTCCTCAATCGTGCGAAGCGGCGACCCGGCCGGCACGAGGTACGCGCCTTCGATTTCCAGGTACGGGGCGGTGAAACTGATGTCGGCCGCGCGCGCCGGATCGACCGCCAGAAACGCGATATCCCAGGCCCCTGTTTTGACCGCGTCCGTCATTTTTCCGGCCGCATCGTACGGCACGAGCTCGACCGGCACGCCGATCCGCCGGGCGAGCTCTCGAGACAGGTCGACGGTGATGCCGCGAAGATCTCCCGTGGCCGGGCTCCCCTGCGCGAGGACCACGTTCGAATAATTGATGGCCGCGCGCAGCGTACCCGTGGGGGCGAGGTCGGAGCGGACGGCAGGCGCAACGCCTGGCGCGGCGGCGCAGGCCACGAGCAGGACCACACTCAGGAACGCGAACGTGATTTTGAACATCATGACCGCCTCGATTCCCGTATAGTCTGACACCATGAACCGCCGCGAGCACATGAAAGGTTTACTGGGTTTGACGGCCACCGCGCTGGGGACGCCGCTCGGAGCGCGCGCTGCCGGACAAGCGTCACAAGCCTCACAGGCTTCGCCGTCGCCCATTCCGCCGGACGGCATCGGACGCCGGATCCGGCACCTGTCGTACAGCGATCAGGGCGGCCGCCCCGACGGCGTGCAGATCATGGTCAACCGCCGCCATGTCTACGTCGGCCACATGTTCAACGACGGGGTGACGATTCTCGACGCCGCGGATCCGCGCCGCTTGAAGCCGGTCGGCTTCTTCACCGCGGGCGCCGGCACCCGCACGCATCATCTGCAGGTCGCCGACGATGTGATGCTGCTCGCCAACGGCGCCAACATCGTCGCGATGCAATCCTACGACAACATGCGCGGCTACTTCGAGAACAACCTGGCCGACAGCATCACCAATCGCAAGAAGTTTCGCTCGGGCCTGAGCATTCACGACATCTCCCGCCCGGCGGAGATGAAAGAGATCGCGTTCCTCGAAATACCCGGGTTCGGCATCAATCGTCTGTGGTGGCCGGGCGGGCGCTACGCCTACGTATCCGCGCATTTCGACGGCTTCATCGACCACATCCTGTGCATCGTCGACCTGAAGGACATCACGAAGCCGGAGATCGTGTCGCGCTGGTGGCTGCCGGGCATGAATCGGGCGGCCGGCGAGACACCGACGCTGCCCGCGGGGCGTCGGGCCGCGCTGCATCACATGATCACCGCCGGCGATCGCGGTTATGCGGCGTGGCGCGACGGCGGGTTCACCATCCACGACATCAGCGACCCTGCAAAGCCCAGGCTGCTCTCGCACATCAACTGGTCGCCGCCGTTCCCGGGTGGCACGCACACGCCGCTGCCGTTGCCGGGCCGTGGTCTGGCCGTCGTGCTCGACGAAGCGAACGCGGAAAAATGCGCCAAGGGCAACTTCTACACGTTTATTGTCGATGTCCGCGTGCCGGAGAATCCGGTGCCGATCTCCACGCTGCCGACACCGAGGGAGCGGGACTTCTGCTCGGCGGGCGTGTTTGGCCCGCACAACCTGCTCGAGAATCGGCCCGGCGCGTTCCGCAGCGAGGACACGCTCTTCGCGACGTACAACAATGCCGGCGTGCGCGTGTTCGATATCAGGGACGCCTTCGCGCCGAAAGAAATCGCCTTCTGGGTACCGCCGGTTCCGGCGAAACTGATCGACCCGCGGCCCAACGTCGGGCTCGCCGCGAAGACCTGCGATGTCTACGTCACGACCGAAGGACTGATGTACGTCAGCGACTGGAACGGCGGCATGCACGTGCTGCAATACGAAGGGTGAACTACGCTATTCTTGCCTCAGGGCAACGGTCGGATCCACGGACGCGGCGCGCCGCGCAGGAATGAGGCAGGCGACGGCGGCAATGAACAGCAGCAGCAGTGATCCGCCGGCATAGGTCGCTGGATCGGTCGGGGTCACTCCAAACAGCGTCGACTGCATCAGCCGCGTGAGCGCCCACGCACCGGCAAGGCCAAGCGCCGCCCCCGCCACGATGACGTTGGTTGCCTGGCGGCACACCATCGCCAGGACATCCGTCGTGCGCGCGCCGAGCGCGATGCGTACGCCGATCTCGCGCGTGCGTTCCGCGACCGAATACGCCATCACACCGTAGAGGCCGGTGGCCGCGAGGACGGCCGCCACTGCGCCGAACGCGCCGAGCAGCAGCATGTACAGCCGGAGATGGCGTACCTGCGAATCGAGCGTTTGCTCCACGGTGTTGACGCCCGCCACCGGGGTGTTGGGATCCACTTCGGCCACCGCCCGCCGCACCGATGGCAGCAGTTGCAGGGGTTCGCCGGCGGTGCGCAGCACGAAGAACATACCGATGCGGGAGTACACCGCCGGTCCGGCAAAAAGCGACGGCTGCTGCATCTGCGGCAGGTAAACGGCCGGTGCATGTCCGTCGACGAGACGGCCGACAGAGGTGTCGCCCGCGACACCGACGATTTCTCGCGGACGCTCGTCCGGTACGGTATCGAGCCTCACACGTTTGCCGATGGGATCTTCATTCGGAAAATACTGCCGGGCCATCGCCTGGTTGATGATCATCACCAGCGCACCGCCGGCGTCGTCGTGCGCATCGAAGTCGCGGCCTTGAAGCACCGGGATGCGCATGGTCGCGAAGAACCCCCGGGTCACAGCGAAGTAGTTGGCCATCTGCGACGAGGGCTGCGAGCCATCCCCGGCCCCACCGGAGAACGCGGGCGCCACCCGCCCTTCGATCACGAACGGCATCGATATCGCTCCGCCGAACGGCGCCACGCTGGCGGCGCCTACCGCCGACACCCCTGGCAGCGACTGCAGCCGCTCGTACACCCGCTCGAACGCCTGCGCCGCGGCCGGATTGACTTCGTACAAATTCGATCCTCGATATCGCCCGGCAGGTTTGAACGTCTCACCCGGCGGCAATCGAAAGTCGAACGTCAGCAGATTTCGCGGATCGGCCCCGAGGTCGGCGTTGAGGGCGCGAACGAAGCTATGGATCAGGAGGCCGGCACCGATAAGCAGAATCAGCGCGAAGGCAATCTGCCCCGCCACCAGCACATTGCGCAGGCGCTGCCGGTCGATGCCGCCGGTCGCAGTCCTGCCGGAGTCCTTCAGCGGATCGGCGAGCGTCCTTCGCGTGGCGTGCAACGCCGGCCCGAGGGCAAACAGCACGCTGGTCATCACGACCACGAGTGCCGTGAATCCGATCACGCGCAGGTCCAGGGCGATGTGATTGAGCCGCGGGAAATCCGGAGGAGCGGTGGCCACAAACACCCGGAGCGCCGCCCACGACAGCGCCAGGCCTGCGGCGCCGCCGATAGCGGCCAGCGGGAGACTCTCCGCGAGAAACTGGCGGACGATGCGCCGCCGGCCCGCGCCGAGCGCAAGCCGGAGAGACACCTCATGGCGGCGGCCGGCGGTACGCGCGAGAAGCAAGCCGGCCACGTTGGCGCACGCGATGAGCAACACCAGCACGACGGCGCCCTGCAGAATCATCAGCGACATCGCGTAGTCACCTGACGGCTGGCCGATTCCGTCGAGCAGCCGCGCCTGCGCTCGCTGAAGCGGCTCGATCTTCGTGCCCACACCCTGGTGCCGCTGCGGATCGGTGGCGGCCAATCGCGCGCCGAGAACATCCGCTTCGAGTTGCGCCTGCTGAACGGTGACCCCCGGCTTGAGCCGCCCGATCAGCGTGTTGCCCCCGACGCGGCTGTCCACCTGTCCCTTCGTCAGACACAGTGGCGCCACGAACTCGAGCTGATCCCCGAAGAAGTCGAAGCCTTCAGGCAGGACGCCGATGATTTCCGTCCGCACGCGGTTCAGCATCATCGTCTTGCCGAGAATCTGCGCGTCGCCGCCGAAGCGGCGCTGCCAGGTGCGATGGCTGATGAGCGCCACTGGCGCCACCTGGTCGACCCGATCTTCCTCTTCCGTGAAGGTGCGGCCGATCGCCGGCATGACGCCGAGCGCACGGAACAGCGGACGGCGAAACGGTCTGGCCCAGGATGCGTTCCGCGGGTGCGCCGTTCTGTTCGAAGCCGAGCGTCCGCACGCCGCACGCGATGCCGTTGTACGCGCCGACCGCGTCGAACGACTGAGCCTGATCGCGGAATGCGAAATACCGGGGAATGCTCGACGTTCCAAGCCGATCGGGAACGTTGGCATCGGGAACGTTCCAGATGACGACGAGCCGATCGGGGTCCGGCAGGGCCAGCGGCTTCAGCAGAGCCGAATCCAGCAGGCTGAAAATCACGGTATTGGCCGCGATGCCCAAGGCCAGCGACACGATGGCCGCCGCGGTGAACCCCGGGTGACGACCCAGGCTGCGCAGCCCGTAGAGCGACGTCCCGGGCAAACGTCTCGACGCCGAAAAGGAGGTCGGCCTCACGCGCGCATTCCTTGACGTGCGTGCGGTTCCCGAACCGGCGCAGCGCCAGCGCGCGAGCCTCTTCCGGCGCAAGCCCGCGGTCGATGTTGCTCCTGGATGTCCAGGGCGAGGTGGGCGTCGATCTCCTCGTCGAAGTCCCGGTCCGTGCGCCAGCGCAGCCAACGAAGCAGACTCATGGCTCCTGTCCTTGCGGTTTGAGGATCCGGCCGACGGCACGGACCATCGACTCCCATTTGCCTGTTTCGGTTGTGAGCCGGGCCCGGCCCGAACGGGTGAGCTTGTAGAAACGCGCGCGGCGATTGTTCTCCGAGGTGCCCCACCCCGATGAAATCAGCCCGGCGCGCTCCAGGCGCTGAAGCGACGGATAGAGCGACCCGTGATCGATGAGCAGGACGTCGTCGGACGAGCGCTGGATCTCGGTGGCGATAGCATGGCCGTGCCGAGGCCCGAGGACCAGCGTTTGAAGAACCAGAAGATCCAGCGTGCCCTGCAGGAGCGGCATCCGTTCCCGGTTGCGCATATAGGTAGAGACTCTACCAGTACTCCAGGAGTGTGTCTACTAGTAGCGATTCGCGGGTCGCTAGTGACGTTACACGCGGCGCGATGCGGCGTACTAAAGATGAGCTTTGCTGGTTGCCGGTCATTAGCAGCTGGTGTGCACTTCAGCACATACGACCCCTGCCTGACTGGGTGTACACTTCCAAAATCCACCTGCACCTGCTTTTCAAGTGCCTTTGAGGAGACCTGCCCTGATGAAACGACTCGCTATCATTGCGTCCACGCTTCTACTTCTGTCGTTAGCGCGCGACGGAGCCGCGCAAGGATTTATCAATCCATTCGTCGGTACGACGCTCAGCTCGCCGTCAGCAAAGGGCGGCAGCTCGAAAGCAGGATTTGGTGTTGCCTTCGGTGGAATCGGAAAGATCATCGGAGGCGAAACCGAGTTTGCCTACTATCCAGAGCTCCTGGATACGACCGCCAACAATCTCGACAAGAGCCGGGTGTACACGTTTTCCGGCAACACGCTCATCGGCCCCATGATCGGTCCGGTCAAGGCGTATGGCGCGTTAGGCGCCGGCAGTTTGAACCTCAACGTGACGTCGCTGAAGAGCGTGGTGATTCCCAATCCAACGAGCATCTCGTCAAACTACTTCACGTTCAACGTGGGCGGAGGCGTGATGGGGTTCTTCAACTCACACCTGGGCGTGCGCGGCGACCTGCGCTATTACCGCGCCTTCGGCTTCAAGTTCGAGGATGTCGCGACCACCGGACTGGCACTTGACCGCTTCGATTTCTGGCGCGCCGCCTTCGGGCTGGCGGTGAAGTTCTAATTCGATCGCGCCCGCCCGACAGCCGACACTCCGAGATGGATAGAATCTACCTCGCCGATGTCAAAGTCCGGGCGGGCAACCGATCCGCGTGCACGCCTTCGCGCCTGGTGGCTGCGCCGCCAGGGGCTCATTCCCGCAACGGCGCCCAGGACAATTGAAGCCTGCGTAAGGCAGACCGGCTGGCTCACGACCGCGGGCTCGGCCGGCATCTACCTGTCCGTGCGCGCGCGCATGCCCGGCGCTTCGCGCGAAGCCATCGATCGCGCAGCCATCGACGGCCTGTCGCTGATTGAAGTACCCGGTGCACACGCGCGGCCTCCGGTCCTCGTGCCTCGGGAGGAGATGGCGCTCGCGCTTCGCCTGCACCTGGCGAGCTTCGAGAAACATGCCGCACCACTGTTCACGAGCGGGCGAATCAGCGAGGCCGCAATCCGTGCCGTCGCCGCACAGGTCTGCCGGGTGCTCGACGAGGGCCCGCTTCCCAGCGTGGACATTCGCCGGTCGATCACGCATCCCGATGCCGACGAATTACTGGTGGGGGCTCTGGTTGGCCTCACGGTTCGAGGCATCGTGCGCCGGTTCCCTGTCGACGGCCGCCTCGATTCACTGAAGTACCTGTACGAGCTGCGGCATCCTGAAGATCGGCCCGATCTCGACGCGGAAGGCGACGCCGCCGCTGTCGTGGCAGCTGCCGCGAGGTGCTTTCTTCGGCGCTATGGCCCTGCCACTCTGGAGGAGCTCACGTGGTGGGGCGAGCTGACCACGGGCGCGGCGCGCACGGCGCTGCGCACGCTCGGAGCTGAAAGCGTGGCGGTGCCGGGGTGGGCCAAAGAGGCGTGGCTCTTGCCTGAGGATGCGCCTGCATGGCGCGCGCTCAAGGGCGATGCGGGCGAGCGCGTGACACTGCTCCCGAATCGCGATCCATTCATCCGCGCGCGTCGTGGTCCGGCGGTCCTTGCACGGAGCGCCGATGCGCCGGTTCTCGACGGCATGCTGACGCGGACGCGCATTGCCAGCGTAGACAGCCTGAATCACCACACGATCCTTTGCGGCGGCGAGGTTGTCGGGGTGTGGGAGTACGATCCGGAGGCCGAAGCGGTGGTCACGCGGCTCTGGAGTTCCAACCCCGCACTTCGGCGGCGCGTCGCCGACGCGGCGGCCGATACCGGTCGCTTCATCCGTCAGCAGCTTGGCGACTTGAAGCTCTCTGCGGTCGATCCGCCGGCAAAGCGCGCGAAGCGGCTGGCGTTTTGCCGGGCCAAGTAGAGCGGCCGTTGCCCCCGCGGCGCTGCTCAGCAACGCAGTCCACTCAGAGCCTCCGCGATGGGGATGAGATCGTGGCCGTTGACCATTTCGACCGCGGCATACCACTCGTCGTTCACGGTCTCTGGGCACCTCGCCCCGAGGATCGCGCCGGCTATGGACGCAACCGAGTCGCTATCGCCGCCGATATTTGTTGCGAGCAGGATGGCCGCCTGAGCGGACTCCATCACCGTCCCGAGCGTGACGGCGAGCGGCACGATCGTTAACGGGTCCTTGGGAAAGTACCTGGCTGCCACTTCCCCGGGGTGGAGCTCACTCCATTGGTGCAAGTCGGCGTGGATGGTGCGCACCGCCTCCGTAAAGGCCGCTGAACCTGACCGTTGGCGTTCGGCCTGGGCCGCCGCACGTTGCACGATCTCGATGATCACGGCCGGCGACGCTCCGTCGATCGCCGCGGATACGGCGGCTGCAGTGGCGGCGGCCGCTGCAATCGCCAGCGCCCCTCCATGCGTCGGAATCGAGGCCTCTCGGGCAGCCGCGATAATCTTTTCCAACCGGTCTGAGCTGTACAGGATGCCAACGGGCGCGACCCGAATGGCCGCGCCACATCCATCGTGGCGCTCGGTCACTCGTGCAGGATCGCCCGCTTGATGGAACTCCCAGAGCGATTTGACACCCGGATGAACGCTCTTGATGCATTTGAGCAGTTCGCGACCGACGCTGGCGTGACGTACGTCGCCGTCCTGGAGAATGGCCCGCGCCACGGCGATCGTCCTCTCGGTGTCGTCAGTCGTCTCGCCGATGCGCCACTCGCGCTTCGCATTGCCGACGTACCGTGGGATGGGTGTTCCTGGTGATCCCTCGAATCCACGGACCCCGCCCGGATACCATCGAAGAACGCCCTCACGGGACAGCGTCTCGGTCTGCTTTCCGACAGCGTCACCGGTCGCGATCCCTTTTAGACAGGCAAGAATCCGCTGTTTGACTGTTCGATCCATGTCAGCAAGGCGAACCGCGTCACGACCCGAGCGCGACTATTCGTACCGCAACGCCGTCACGGGATCGAGGAACACCTCCCAGCCCTTGGCCCTTGACTAAACTCCGCAATGCTGTTATCCGAAGGGCCTGCATCCGGGATCCGGAGAACAACGATCTTACCGAGGGAGAAATGACATGCGCATTCGACCTTGTCTGCTTTCGCTTTCCCTGTTGG
Source organism: uncultured Acidobacteriota bacterium (assembly GCA_963789965.1). Taxonomy (GTDB): domain Bacteria; phylum Acidobacteriota; class Vicinamibacteria; order Vicinamibacterales; family CAVVIG01; genus DATLLJ01. The sequence continues at coordinate 579,811 of CAWBMO010000006.1, read as the reverse complement.
TCACGGCTCCTTTCGCCGCCGATGCTCCCGCGATGCAGGCGACGAGGGACATCAAGGTCATCTCGAGTGCCGGCGCTCGCGCGATGGCGGACGCCTGTATTGCCTACGCCGAGCGGAACAAGCAAGTCGTGGCCATGGCGATTCTCGATTGGGGCGGCAATCTCATCGAGTTCCACGCCATGGAAGGCGCGCCGACGAACGCCATCGACACGGCGCTGCTGAAGGCGAAGTCCGCCTTGCGCTGGCGGCGCGCGACCTCGGAGACCAACAGGATGGTGCGAAGCGGCGAAAATCTGGCGCCGACCTTCATGAACGACTTCCCGCAACCGGGCGCCCTTCCCGTCTTTGTCAACGGCCAAGTCATAGGCGCGATGGGCGTATCCGGCGCCGACGGCGAGAAATGCGCCCAGGCGGCGATCGACGCCGTGTTCAAGGGACAAGCCACCTCGGCGCCGTAGACCCCTTCGGCCTCCCGCAGACCTCCGGTCGTGATTATTCCGTCACCGTCGCGGGGCCGGGACGGAGGCGCCTTTGCGGACCGCTTTTTGATCTCCGTCGGCGCCGCGCACGACGAGATGCGTGACTTTGCCTTGGGCGTCCTTGACGAACTCAAAACCAGTCGGGGTCGCGGTCGACATGAATTGTGTTTCCGATTGCACCAGCAGCGGAAGCTTGGGTTCATTGAGACCCTGCACGAATAGCAGATCCCCGACGACCGTGACGACCGCCTCGCGTCCGGGCGCGAGCTCGTACACCCCAGCGTAGGTCGCGAGAAGTTCCGCGCTCAATCTGATGCCGCTGTCACCGGACATGAGGGGTCGATCGCGCTCGTTTTCGCAAACATCCTCCAGGAGGTCGGTATCCGGTGCCAGCAGCCGCTCCGTTTTGATCGTGAACGGCCTGGTAAACACTCTCGGATCGTCGATGGTCATTTCGAAGTCCATGTGACCAAAGTCGCGACGCCGCATGCGTTCCGTGAGGCGAAGGGATTCGGTTTGTGGATGTCCGGCGCTGTCGAGCCAGGCCCTGTCGTTGAACCCCGCGGTGGTCACGACCAGCGTGTCGCCCTCCCATCGCCCGACCGAGTAACCCAGCCAGGTGGGATTGGGGTCCCTGGGAAGATCGAGAAGATCGCGACCATCGGTGAACACCGTTCGATGCGGGCTGTTGGGAGACTCGTACAGCATGACCATGAGCGCCGGGGTCTGGACGATCTGGGTCAGGTTGAAGAAATTGTGGAACGGGACGCTGACCGGCAGGCATCGCGCGAGGGGGCTGTCCTTCCGGGAATCCCGCACGCGCTGCAGGAACAGCGCCTCGGCCCAGGGCTGAATGTCCTCGGGTTTGAGATCCTGCGCGATGTTAAAGCGGTAGAGAGGGCCGGCGCCTCTCCAGACGCCCGTCAGGTCCGGCTTGCCGTCCGCTGTTCGAGGCGCAGGTGCGAAAAGATTGGCCTTGCCGTCGGGCAGGCGCGGGATTCCAGGAGCGGGGTAGTTGATCCACTGCGCGGCTGCGGGTGTCGACAGAAGCGACACCAAAACGGCTACCGCGACCGCACCGGACAGACACTTAGATCCCATTTTGCACTTCCCGGGACCAGCCGATTATATCCGTGCGGATAAGAAGACCGCCGATAGTTTCGTGGACTGGATCAGAGGCCCTTCGACCGGCTCAGGCGTGGCTTCGTGCCAGGCGGAATCCAAAGTCGTTGTACCTGATGGACGGATCGAGCTTGCTGCGCAGCGTGACGCGGCACATGGTGCGCGCGTGGCGCCATGCCCCGCCGCGCGCGGCGCGCCGCACACCCTGGTCGGGGCCCGCGGGATTCCGCTCCGGCGATCGGCCGTAATAATCGTTGTCGTGCCAGTCGGCGCACCACTCGTGCACGTTCGTCGCGATGCCGAACAGGCCAAAGTCGGTCGGCTCGCCGAGCGTCACCGGCCACGGTGCCTCTAACGGACCGCGTCCGCCGTTCGGAATCCAGGCCGGCATCACGTCACCCCACGGGAAGAGCGCCTCTTGCCGCCCGCGCGCGGCGAATTCCCACTCGGCTTCGGTCGGCAGCCGGACCGGGCGCCCGTCCTGCTCGGACCGCCATGCGCAATACGCGACCGCATCGAACCAGCTCACGCTCACGACGGGGAGATCCCCCTGGGCAAATAGCGGATACGACCAGTCGCGGGGCGGCTCGTAGCGTGTGGCGTCCAGGAAGCATTCGTACTCCGCGCGCGTGACCGGACAGACCCCCAGCTCGAACGGGTCGACGAAGACTTTGTGCGGCGGCCGCTCGTCCTCGAGGCCGAGCGCGGTGCCCATGGTGAACCAGCCTCCCGCAATCGGTGCGAACGCCGCGGGGAGTTTCGACGAGCGCGAATCGGTCATCACTCGCGTGACATCCCCGGGAGGTGCCGTTGGTGTGCGACGCGCAGCGCGACGAGATCCGACTGATCGATGCGAAGCTCCTTCGCGATGCGGTGGATCTCACCTTCTTCGGCCGTCGAGATCGCCTCGTCTGTCGCTGACAGCGCGAACAGACACCGCATCAGCGCAAGTTTCTGGTCGTATGACGCCAGCTCCGAGAATTCCCTCGCGACAAGAAAGTTGGCCGTTCCGCCGAACAGGAGGTTGCTCGTCTTCGCCAGCTGCACGACGACCATCGCCTGATCCTGCGACAGCTGTCCCTGTTCCCGCACGAGCGCCTCCATGGCGAGCGTTTCTTCCGGTGACACGTGCTGGTCGGCATGAGCGACGCGCCCGAGCAGGTACGCGAAGGCGGCGAGGTAACGCGCACGGTCCGGTTCGAGATGATCCAGCGCCTCGAGCGTCTCCCGGAGCGGCGCGAAGCTCCTGCTTCTCGGGGGCATCAACGCCCAGCCAGGCGCGAATCGACTTCAAGGGCATATTCCAAGACTATCCCAACGCGGAACCTGCGAGTGCTTGAGATCCTCGGCAATCGCGCAGTAGACTCCGGCGGAGATGGTCGGAAAATCGCGCGCGCGGAGGTCTTCGACCTCATCACGGGGTCGCTTGACGTCGATGCGCGTCACTGACGGATTCCGCGCGTTCGTCCTCGAGCAACTGGCAGGTGTGGAGTCCATCCAGGCGCGCGCGATGTTTGGGGGCGTCGGACTCTATGCCGACGATGTCTTCTTCGGGATCCTGGCCGCCGATACCCTGTATCTGAAAGTGGACGACAGCAACCGCGGCCTGTACGAAGCCGCGGGCATGACGGCGTTCAAGCCGTACTCCGACAAGCCCACGACCATGCGCTACTTCCAGGTCCCGGTCAACGTCATCGAAGACCGTGACGAGCTGGCGGTCTGGGCTCGCGCGTCGGTTCGCGTGGCCGCCCGCGCGACATCCAGCAAAGCGACTTTTAAGGAGTCACCAAAGCGGCGGGGCTAGGGACTGGGGGCGAGGGCTTCCACTAGTTCGTCTGCCGAAACGACAGTCGCCTGCCTGGGGAAGACCTTCTCGACGAGGCACGTGTGCAGGTCCTGATCCATGTCGGCACAGCAGTCCTTGACGACGACCAGACGGTAGTCCATGTCGGCTCCCACGAGCACCGTCGAAAGAACGACGCCACTCGTGGCGATCCCGAATAGAACGAGCGTGTTGATGTCCTTCGCACGCAGGAGCAAGTCGAGATCAGTACCGGCAAACGCGCTCACGCGGCTCTTGGTGACGATTGGCTCGTTGCCGTCAGGCGCGACGCCGGGATGGATGGCGCCACTCTCGTTCTGAAAAAAGCGCTGGTGCATGGGCGAAGCCTTGACCGCACTCAGGAAAAGGTTCCGAGGACTCGCTTCTGGAACATCGGGGCGGAATCCGACCCTTACGTGAACGACGGGCACATGCGCCCGTCGCGCCTGCTGCAGCAGGCGGGCGGCGCGCGGGATGAACGTATCGTCCTTGACATACACGGACACCACGCCCGACTGCATGTCCATGCTCAGCACCGCCGAATGAGCCGCATCAAGGTGCAGTTGGCTCGGCATCTCCAGATCCGCTCCAGATGTCGGTGGCGTCGAGGCCCGCTGCCCACTCGTCGCGCGTGACGCCAGCCGGGCGCATCATCCTGCAGTCGGGCAAGCAACGGCCTCTTGACGTGTGGTCCGACGTGAGCTTGGCGAGCCACTCAGCGCCGATGCCCGACACCAGGGCTGCCAACTCGGCCACAGCGAATCGAACCGACCGAGCGGTGCCCGCCCGGCGATGATCGGTAGCCGCCTCCCCAAACGCTGTCCGCATCTCCGCGGCAAACCGAGCCCGGTAGTCCGCTGGATACAAGCGGAGCGCGAATTCGTAGGCCCGTTCGATGCGCATCTCAGGCCCCTCTTGGTTTGAGCCGCGTCGCGACGGCGTCGGTCAGCTGCGCGACGCGGTTCAACTCGTGTTTCAGCTGGGCGCGACCTGCGCTCGTCAATCGATACGCCTGCTTCTCCCTGGACGTATCGCCCAAGTCACAACGCTCGATCCACGCGTCCTCGAGCAGCCTGCGGAGCGCGCCGTACAGAGTGCCTGTGCTCAGCCGGACGCGGCCGGCGCTGATGCGCTCGACGTCTTTCATCAGGGCGTAGCCATGACGAGGTTGCTCCGCCAGGCTGATCAGGATCCAGACCACCGGCTCGGTCAGCGGCTTGACGTGCGCGGGCGGAACTCTAGCGGCGACATGTCGCATGACGACATGTTATGGTGCGACGTATAGGCTCGTCAAGCCGCGTGGCACGTGCTATAAGAAGCCCCCATGTTCCTCGGACTGCGAACCGTCATCTATCACGTCCCCGATCTCGCCGCCGCGAAGGCGTGGTACGCCGCCGCCTTCGGCGTGGCGCCCTATTTCGACGAACCGTTCTATGTCGGATTCGAGATCGGCGGGTTCGAGCTCGGCCTCGATCCCGACACCAGCGGCGTCAACGTCGGGAACAATGCCGTCGCATACTGGGGCGTCGCGGATATCGGTGATGCCTACAAGCGCCTGCTTGCCCGCGGCGCCCGGCCTCGCGATCCGGTGAAGGATGTCGGCGGTGACATCAAGGTGGCGACCGTGGCTGACCCGTTCGGCAACGTGATCGGCCTGATTCAGAACCCGCATTTCAGCGTCAAGGGGTAAGCAGCCGGACCGGAAGCATCACGATCCCGCGCAACAGGCCGAGCACGCCGTCGACGGCAATGCCCAGGAGCCGGAATGGAATCAGCAGGATCCACACGAGCGGGTAAATGACCAGGGCCAACAAGGCCAGCGGCCAGCAGAGCACGAAGAGGATGCACCAGAGCAGGAATTTCACCACTGTTGGAAAATACGTGTCCTCGGTCAAATAGGTTCGCCGGCCTTTCAGCTTTCGCCTCCAAATCTCACAATAAGTAGGTCAAGAAGCAATCTCAGCCGTGGCTGGCCGCGAGTTTTCGGCGGGAATGAGCTTTGCACAGTTGCGGGGGCCCGCACCAGCCGATAACCGGGTTGTGGCTTGCGAGCCCATGCGCTGTCCAATAGCCAAAAAAAGGATTCGCCTATGTGGAATCGAGAAAGCGCCGTCAAACGCGACCTGACCAGAGAGCCGGGGATGGTTCAGCCGACGAGCTTCGGGCTGCCGGCCGAGCAGCGCAGACCGGTGGCCTGGGTCGGCAAGTCGGTCATCTTCAAAGGCACGCTCATCAGCTCTGAGGAGTTGATGATCGACGGCCGCGTCGAGGGAACCATTGAAGTGCGGGACCAGGACCTGACGGTCGGACCCAATGCGGACATCCGCGCGGAAATCGTGGCCAGCAGCGTCACGATTCACGGCACGGTCGTCGGTAACATTCGCGCGGACGCGAAGGTCGATGTCAGCGAGACTGGCCGTGTCGAGGGAGACCTGAGCGCTCCGCGCATCGCGATCGCTGACGGCGCCGTCGTGTGCGGCCGGGTCGACACATTGGCCGAGGCGTCCGACGCGACGGACGCGCGGTCGCGACTCGCCATCGTCTGACCGAACGGGTCCACCGTCGCGCAATTCGTGCCTGGCCATTGCCGGATAGAATCATGGAATGGTCTCCGATGATGCCGCACGGCCGAGCGTGGTGCTCACGAAGCGGCGGCGCTGGGCCATCACCGCGGGCCTTCTTCTCGGAATCTTTCTGGCCGCGCTCGAAGCCACGGTGGTCAGTACGGCGATGCCCACCGTGGTCGCCAGCCTCGGCGGGCTCGATCGGTACAGCTGGGTCTTTTCTGCCTACCTCCTGACATCGACGGCATCAGTTCCGCTGTGGGGCCGGTTGTCCGATCTGTACGGCCGCCGGCGTGTTTACCTCGCGGCGATCGGGCTCTTCCTCGTCGGGTCGATGCTCGCCGGCGCGTCGCAGTCGATGCTGCAGCTCGTGCTGTTCCGGGCCGTGCAGGGTCTGGGCGCGGGGGGCCTGATTCCACTCGCGCTTACTGTGATCGGGGAGCTCTACACGCTGGCGGAGCGCACGCGGATGCAGGCGGTGTTCAGCAGCGTCTGGGGCGTCTCGTCGATTGCGGGTCCGTTGGTCGGGGGCTTCATCACGGATTTCATCTCGTGGCGCTGGGTTTTCTACATCAACCTGCCGATCGGTCTGATTGCCGGCCTCATTATTCACCGCACGCTGCCCGAACGTGGACGCGCTCAGACTGTGACGCTCGATTGGCAGGGCGGCGTCCTGCTGTTTCTCTCGACCACTCTCCTGCTCGTCGCACTGACGGAAGCGAGTCTGGGGTGGGCTGCGATCGCGCTGGTGTCGACCGGCGCGTTCGCGTACGTGGAGCGATCGGCCGTCGACCCAATGCTGCCCTTCGCACTCTTCAGGAACCGTACCGTGACAGTGGCAACAACAGTTGGATTCCTCGCGGGCATGGCGCTGTTCGGGGCGATCTCGTTCATCCCGCTTCTCATCCAGGCGACGACCGGAGGATCGGCCACGAGCGCCGGGCAGATCCTGACGCCGATCTACCTCACGTGGGTGCTCGCGTCGATCGTGGGTGCGCGGTTGCTGCTGCGCGTCGGTGCGCGCGTGCCGACGGTTGCAGGCACGGCGGCTGTGTTCGCCTCATTGACCGCGCTGCCCTGGCTCGCCGTGGGCTCTTCGCGTGCTGCGGTTTTTGCCGACATGGGGCTGATGGGAGCGGGACTGGGTTTCGCATTTATCTCCCTCCTGCTGTCCGTACAGCATTCGGTCTCGTCGACCGAGCTCGGGGTAGCCACGTCACTCAATCTGTTCGCACGCAGCATCGGGGGCGCCGTCGGCGTGGCGATTATGGGCGCGATCCTCGCAACGGGCCTGAGCGGGGCTCCGGGGCTCGCGCCAGGCGCCCTCGAAGGGGCGGGCCTCGCCGGCCTCACCCCCGAGCTGCGGCAGCATTTGATCGTGTCTCTCCAGCGTGCGTTTGCCACCGGCGCTGTCGCGGCGGGTCTCGCGCTTGTCGCGTCGTTCTGGGTCCCGCCCTTGGCCGGCCGCCTCAAACCGAACATCGGCGGGCAGACGCTCGCCGGCGAGATGACGACGCTCGAGGTGGAGACCGAGCCGTAGGCGTCACGCCTGAACGCTGGTGACGGCTCCCTGTTCCACTTGACAGACAAGTGCAGACTGTGGCAACGTCGCTTTCACGGTCTACTTGAATGACTAGTGGTGAGCGCAAAGAGCCGGTCGAACTCGGTACAGGGCACGCTCGACCTGATCGTCCTGCGGGCCCTTTCCACGATGGGGCCGCAGCACGCATACGGGCTGGCCGCGCGTCTCGAACAGGTGGCCGAGCACCCCTTGACGCTGAACCAGGGCACCTTGTACCCGGCGCTCGTACGGCTCGAACAGAAGGGCTGGATCAAAGGCGCCTGGCAGACGACGGAGAACAGTCGCGAAGCGAAGTACTACTCGATCACCCGCGCTGGCATCCGTGCGCTCGACAAACAGATCGAGCGCTGGCGCCGGTTCGTCGGCCTTGTCGACAAGCTGCTCACAGGTGAGTCGTAGCCGTGACCGAGCTCAGGCGATTCCTGGCCAGGCTCTACACGTTTTTCCGACACGAGCGGGCGGACCAGGAGCTCGCTCGGGAGGTCGCATCCCACCTCGCGTTGATCGAGGACGAGCTCCGGCGTCGGGGGATGACGGATGAAGACGCCAGACTCGCCGCAAGACGTCAGTTCGGCGGCGTCGAATACGTAAAGGAACTCCAACGTGACGCGCGCTCGTTCATCTGGCTCGATCAATTCCGGCAGGATGTCCAGTACGCAGTCCGAACCCTGTCGCGAAACCCCGGCTTCACGCTTGTCGCGGTACTGACGCTTTCGCTCGGTATCGGCGCCAACACCGCCATGTTTTCCGTCGTCAACGCCGCGATGCTGCGGCCACTCCCTTATGGCGGCGCCGAGCGGCTCGTTCGTATCTGGGAAAGCAGTCCCGAGCTGGGCAGGCTGACCGCTTCGGTCTCCCATCCGAACTTTCTCGACTGGCGCGCGCGGGCGAGGGCGTTCAGCGCGCTTGCCGCCGCGTCCGGGATGACCTTTACGGTGACCTCCGGTCAGGGCGCGGAGATTATCAACGGCGAAAGAGTGACGGCGGAGTTCCTGTCGGTCCTGGGCGTGTCGCCTGCGCTCGGCCGAAACTTCCTGACGGACGAAGATCGACCCGGCGGGGATGTGCAAGTGACCATCCTCAGCGACGGCTTCTGGAAACGGCACTTCGCGGCGGACCCCTCGATTCTCGGCCGTCAGATTGTTCTCGGTGGCGTCCAGCACACCGTCGTCGGCGTGCTCCCGCCGTCATTTCGTTGGGAAACTGGCGTGGACGTGTTGGTCCCGCTGGCTCCTGATCCCGCTGCCTCGCGCGGGGATCGTCGACTGGCTGTGATCGGGCGCCTTACAGAAGGCGCGACGATCGAGCGCGCCCGCAACGAGCTCGCCGCCATCGCGTCGGCACTTGCCGAACAGTATCCAGTCGCCGACAACGGGTGGTCGGTACGGATGGTGTCGTTCTACGACTGGCTCATTCCAGGCGCGATTCGGGACTCGCTGGTCATCCTGCTCGCCGCCATCGGCGTCGTGTTGCTCATCGCGTGCGCCAATGTGGCGAATCTTCTCCTGGCCCGGGCTGCAACGCGGCAGAAGGAGCTTTCGATTCGCGTCGCACTTGGTGCAGGACGCTCGCGTATCGTTCGCCAGTTGTTCACGGAGTCGCTTCTGCTGTCACTGGTAGCCGGGATCGTGGGCGTTGCCCTCGCCACCCTCGTCACGCGACTGCTGGTCATCTATGGACCGACAAGCATTCCACGGCTCGACGAGACGTCGTTCGATCTCGGCGTGCTCCTGTTCGCGCTCGCAGTCTCGGTCGCGTCGACACTCGTCTTCGGCATGGTGCCGGCGGTCCAGGTGTCGGGCCAGTCGCCAGCCACGACGTTGCGTGACGCCGTTCGTGGATCGAGTGGCGCCGGCCGGCAGCGAATGCGCTCGATCCTGACCGTGAGCGAAGTGGCGCTGTCGGTTGTCCTCTTGATTGGCGCCGGATTGCTGCTGCGCAGCATGGGGCGGCTCCAGCAAGTCGATCCAGGTTTCGACCCGTCACCGTTGATGATGGCGCGCGTGGCGTTGCCCGGGGCGACCTATCCGATCCAGGCAAGGCGAGCGTACTACGAGCGGATTGTGGCTGAGATACAGGCATTGCCCGGCATCGTCGCAGCGGCCGCTTCAAGTGGTGTCCCACTGGCCGGCTGCTGCAATACCTCGACCGAGTTTCAGGTGCCGGGCGCAGAACCTCTTGCCGGTGGACAGGCCTCGGCCGGCTGGCGTCTGGTGAGCCCGGGCTACTTCGCCGCAATGGGGATTCCACTGCGAGGGAGAGAACTCTCGTGGCGCGATCGCGAGAATCCGCTGCCAACCATCATCATCAGCGAAGCGATGGCGCGCCAGTATTGGCCGAATCAAGACCCGATCGGGCAGACCGTCACTCTGGATACGTTCTCGGCGAGCGGGGGAAATCGGCCCCGCACGATTATCGGCGTGGCGGGTGATGTGCGCCACGTCGGTCTCGATAGCGAGCCCCGATCGATGGTGTATTACTCGACCGTCGAGATTGCTGCATTCGACGCAATGGGTCTCGTCTGGCGCAGCTCTGGAGATCCTGCATCGCATGTCGCCGCCGTGCGCGACCTCATCCGGCGCATCGATCCGACAGTGCCGATCTACGGCATCCAGTCGCTCGACGATCTGGTAGCCAGCTCCTTCGCGCCTCGCAGGTTCAACATGTACCTGCTCGGCGTCTTCGCGGGCGTCGCCCTTCTCCTGGCGGCGATCGGGCTCTTCGGCCTCACGGCCTATCTTGTCTCTCAGCGAACCCGCGAGATCGGCGTGCGACTCGCACTCGGGGCCGATCCGCGCGATATCTTCCGGTTGATCCTCGGACGTGGCCTCGCGCTGGCGGCCACCGGCGCACTGATCGGTGTCTTTGGAGCGTTCTGGCTGACGCGCGTCATGCGGAGTCTGCTTTTTTCAGTTTCGACAACAGACGCCCGCACGTTTGTGGCCGTGCCTGCGCTCCTGGTCTTTGTCGCCCTCCTGGCGTGCTACATCCCGGCCCGCCGAGCGACGAAGGTTGACCCGATCGTGGCGCTCCGCTGCGACTAGAGCGGTCTCCAGTTGCGTGTAGTTGTCAGTACTTCGTCCCTCGGCCTTGGTCCTTGGTCCGGCCTTGGTCCCTTGTCCTTGGTGCGCACCCAGAACCAGGAACAAAGGACGGACCAGGAACCAGCGACTGAGGACCGAGTACTACACCAAACCGAAAATGGCAGCAGGGCACCCAGGACGACGCGTTCACATGGGACGTCTCGGCACGGTCCCCTGCTTGAACGTCCCTGTTGCGTACTGCCGGGACTGGCCCTTCGGAATAGTCAGCGTCTTCCAATTCGGTCCCGCAAAGTGCTTCGCGAGCAGCACGATCTGGCCGACGTGATACGCGGTGTGCGCTGCGAGGCGGTTGAGCGCTTCGAGAACGAGAAAGGGCTCTCCTCGAATGGTCACGGTTCGCTCGAGATCCTCAGGCGTGAGGGACTCGAGCGACGCGAGAGCAATCGCCCAGCCATCCTCCCACCACGCGTTGATTTCGGCCCTCGACACACGTTCCGCCATGTCAAACTCGGCGTCGCGGTCTCTGTCCGGCTTCTCTCCGTCCGTCGTCAGGAAATCGCTGAAGCGCGAGCGCAGATTGCCGGCCAGGTGTTTGACGATGACGGCGATGCTGTTGGCGTCGGGATCGACGAGTGCGTGGAGATCGGCGTCTGATATCTGCGACAGTGCACCATCGCCAAGCGCCTTGTAGTAGCGAAACGTGCGAATGATGTCGACGAGGTAGCGTGACCCACGTTCGTCATTTGGCGTCATCTGAAGTACTCCACCGGGATACATCGTACAGGGCGAGGACAAAAAATGCTTTACATGGTTGTTGAGCGTTTCAAGAAAGGCGCCGCACCGGAAATCTATCGCCGCGCCCGAGACAAGGGACGGATGATGCCCGACGGTCTCGAATACATTTCCAGCTGGGTCGACCTCGAGTTCACGACCTGTTACCAGCTGATGCGGGCAAAAGACCCCTCACTCTTGGCCGTGTGGATGAAGGCTTGGAGCGATCTCACGGATTTCGAGGTCGTTGAGGTGCGGACGTCTGCAGAAGCGGCGCAGACGATCGCCCCACAGCTCTGACCCACTCCCTCGGATGGCTAGACTCCGCTCCGCCTGGACGTTGGTCTCCTCGACCGCCGATGGGCTTTCGCAGCCTTTGTGGGCGTCGCTGAGAACGCGTTTGGGCCGCGCGTTTCACGATCGACTCGTTCAGCAAGAAACACTTTCAACAGCGACTGGTAGGGCACGTCACGTTTGTTGGCGAGCGCCTTTAACTCCGCAAGGAGTGCCGCTGGCAGTCGCAAGGAGATCGTCTCCGTTGATGCCTTGAGATTGGGGAATACCGCCACGCGCGCCTTGCTCCAATCAACGAATGGCGCCGTGTCGTGCGTCTCCCAGAATGTCCGTTCCTCAGCCTCGGAGTTGAACGTTGGAATGGCTTTACGAGCTGATCGCTTGGTCATACCGCTTTCTCTCTTGACGACTCATCGGCCGTGCTGAAATCACGCGAAGCCGTGCGCCCCGGATCGTGAAGACGACTGTCAGAAGGCGATTCGCGTCAGTGTGGCCGAATGCAAACCAACGCGCTTAGGGCGGCGTGGACCGCTAATTTCGACGGCACCATGCCTACCCCATTCATCCATCACCCAGGCCTCTCAGGTCCCTTCGGAGCCCTTATGGACGAGTACGCGCGGGCCGCCGAGGATTTCTGCCGCGTGGTCGAGGGCTTCGACTCTGCGCGATTCGTGGCGGAACGGCCTTCAAACAATCCGAACACGGTATCTCCGCGCGCGATTTGCGCATCGCCCCACAGCTCTCGTCCAGACCGACGGCCGCGCCTTGCCACGCACTTCGGGTCTGACGCCGTGCGCCGAGCTGCCTGACTTCCCCACGCCGCCGACTGCTACCAGTGCGGTGATATCTCCTCAGCCCTGTTGTTCGTCAGCCTGGTCTGGTTCATCCCTTCGGGGGTCATCCGGTAGATGTCGAAGTTACCGTTTCGCCTGGTGCTGAATAGGATCTGGTCGCCTGGCCCCCAGCTGGGCTCGGTGTCAATCGCTAGTTCGTAGGTGAGTCGTACCACTCCACTGCCGTTAGCGTTCATGACATAGACGTCCGCTATGTTGCTTCGACTGCTCGAGAACGCGATCTTGTTGCCGTCCGGCGACCACGACGGAAAGAGATCCGGAGCGGAATGGTTGGTGAGCCGGACGACTCCGGTTCCGTCCGTGTTCATGACGTAGATGTCACCACTACCGGTGCGACTGCTCACAAACGCGATCTGGGTCCCGTTCGGCGACCAGTCTGGGCTTGCGTCGATCGCCGAATGGCTCGTCAGTCGGACGACGTCGCTGCCGTCCATCCTCATCATGTAAATGTCGCCATTGCCCGACCGGCTGCTGCCAAAGGCGATCCTGCCGCCGTCCGGGGACCAATCCGGGCTGCCGTCAATAGCCTGGTGGGCGGTGAGCCTCGTGACGGCCGAACCGTCGGCGTTCATCACGTAGATGTCTCCATTGCCGCTTCGGGTACTGGTGAACGCGATCTTCGTCCTGTCCGGCGAGAGCGCCGGCTCGAGATCGCTCGCGGGGTTGTTGGTCAGTCGCACCTCGGAGCCGTCTGTCCTCCGGCCGTAAATCTCAAGGTTGCCATCCCGGCTGCTTGAGAAGACCAACTCGATAGCAGGATCGGGATCGCAGACATCGCCTTGTCCATCGTGATCGCGATCAAGCTGGTCGATATTCGAATTCAGGGGGCAGTTGTCCAGGTTGTTCACAATCGTGTCGCCGTCCCTGTCTCCAGTCGGGCCGTCGAGGCTGTTCGGATCGCAGGCATTCCCAATCCCATCACCATCGAGGTCGAACTGGGGCGGATTGTTAAAGAGTGGGCAGTTGTCGACGCCGTCAATCACGCCGTCGCCGTCGTCATCCGGATCGACGCAGTTCGGCTGATGGTCGCCGTCGGTATCGAGCGCCTTAATGTTCCCGTCGAGCGGGTTCGAGCCGCACGCCACTTCGTCGGCATCGGTCTGCCCGTCGTTGTCGTCGTCCGGATCGATGTTGTCGCCGATCCCGTCGCCATCCGCGTCGGTCGCCTCAACAACCTTGGCCAGAAAGGCGTCAGAAGTGCTCCCCGGTGGATTCACAGCTCCAGCTACGTAGGCACCTCCCGAATCCACGGAAATACCCAGGGCCCGATCGGTGCCACTGGTCCCAAACTGGCGCGTCCAGAGTTCGTTGCCGTCGCCGTCGTATTTGCGGGCAAACGCGTCCATGAGGCCCGCGCTGACTTGACCCGGCAAGATGCTGGATGTTTGCCCAGCCAGGTACACGCCTAGTGGCATCGACCGCGACAGCATTGGCCTGATCGAAGGAATCGGTTCCGAATTGGCGGGTCCAGAGCTCGTTGCCGGCGTGGTCGTACCGCCGCAAGAAGGCGTCAGTCGAATCCCGCGCTGGCTTGGCCCGGCAGGGCGCCGATTGTCTGGCCGGCAATGTAGACGCCGTTTGAACCCACGGCCACAGCTGCGGCAAAGTCAGAGGCCACCGTTCCAAACTGCGCGGTCCACAGCTCGTTGCCGTCGGTGTCATATTTCCGCACGAAGGCGTCGTTACTTCCGGCGCTGATCTGATTCGGAAAGGCTCCAGTCGTCAGCCCCACGACGTACACACCAGTGGAATCGACATCGATACCAAGAGCCTGGTCAAAGCCGGCAGTTCCGAACTGGCGTGTCCAGAGCTCGTTGCCATCGGCGTCGTACTTGCGCACAAACGCATCCGCGTTGCCCGCGCTGACTTGACCCAGGAATGCAACGCCGACGTCTCCAGCGCCCGGGCCTGCCTGCCCGGCGACATACACGCCACTCACATCCACAGCAATCGCGAGGGCCTGGTCCAATCCGCTGGTTCCGAACTGGCGCGTCCACAGCTCGTTACCATCGGCGTCATACTTGCGCACGAACGCATCCGGGCCACCCGCGCTCTCTTGACCCGGTAGTGCAACGCCCATAACGCTCGGGCCCGTGTTTCCGGCGACATAGACGCCGGTGGGATCCACTGCGATACCAAACGCCTGGTCACGGCCAGCTGTTCCGAAGCTGCGGGTCCAGAGCTCGTTGCCGCCGGCGTCGTACTTGCTCACAAATGGATCCGCAGCCGAATCGCCTACGAGCGTACCACCCAGGAGCCCGCCAACATACACGTGCCCATTGCCGTCCGTGCGCACGGCTTGAGCCAAGTCATTGACGGGCCCCAGCGTCCCGAACTGGTGCGTCCACAGTTCGCTCCCCAAGGTGTCGTACTGGCGTACGAACGCATCGGTGAATCCCGCGCTGACCTGATTCGGCAGGGTGCCATCCGTTTGTCCGGCGACGAACACCCCACCGGCATCGACTGCGACAGCGTTGGCCCGCTCGGCGGACGGGCTTCCGAATAAGTGCGTCCAGAGCTCGTTGCCGGACGCATCGTACTGGCGTACGAATGCGTCGATCCCACCACCAATTTGACCCGGCGCGCCGGACGTTTGTCCCACCACGTAGACCCCGCTGGGATCGGCAGCAACTCCGAAACCGAGATCCTGGAATGCCGTTCCGAACTGGCGAGTCCATATTTCATTACCGTCGGCGTCGTATTTTTGAACAAAGACGTCCTGGCCGCCTGCGCTGACTTGACCTGGCAGTGCGAGACCTGTCTGTCCCACAACGTACGCGCCGTTGAGATCGGCGGCGATGCCGGCGGGTTGGGCAAACCCTGGCGCTCCGAATTGACGGGTCCAGAGCTCGACGCCGAAGGCGTCATACTTCCGAACAAAAGCCATGCTATTTCCGACGCTCGGGTCGAACATCCTCCCCGCGACGTACACTCCACCGGCGGCGACGGCGACGCCCGCAGCGGAGTCGCCGCCAAATGTTCCGAACTGGCGGGTCCACAGCTCGTTGCCCGAGACGTCGAACTTGCTCACAAAAGCATCGGGGCCCGCGCCGACTTGACCCTGAAAGATGCCGCTCGTTTGGCCAGCGACGTACACTCCACTGGCATCTACGGCGATCGCTGACACCTGATCAGAGGCCGTTGTTCCGAACTGACGCGTCCAAAGCACGTTGCCGTTGTCGTCATACTTGCGCACGAAGACATCCACGCCCCCGACGTTGACATCCCCAAGCGTGCCGCTCGTAGTTCCTGTCACGTACACGGCGCCGGAATCAACGGCAATCGCAGAAATAGTGGCGGTTCCAAATTGACGCGTCCACAGCACATCCCCGGCGGCGTCATACTTCCGCACAAACGTATCTCTCGATCCAGAGGAGGTTTCACCCGGTAATGCTCCGCCCACGGAACCGGCAACATAGACGTTGCCGTTTGCGGCATCAACGGTCTGCGCAATATCGATGACCGGCCCTAACGTTCCGAACTGCTGGACCCATTCAAATTCTGCGACGGGCGTTTGGGCCAGCGCAATCCATGTCGGACCAGCCACGGCAATCACCAGCGCCGAAACGCCTGTGAGATCACGCCAGCTGATGGCGACCAATCGCCGAATGATCCACCACGACGATCTGCGGTTACCGACCGACAAAGGTCCGCCGAAAAACGTCGACATCTTCATGGACTGTCTCCTTCCGGGGACCAATTCGGTTCGATGGAACAAGGACACACCAAGGCTGCAATGTCGCATCGGTCGAACGCGCGACGAAGGCGAGAAACACCGCGCCTCCCCGAGGTTCGCAGTGTGTAAAACGTGATGTGAAGGGAGTCGGGCGAGTCTCTACCCCGAAACGGATCTTGTCAAGCTTCGAAACCGCGCTTGTCAGTTGACTAGGACGGCCCGGACCGCCTATTTTCAACGGCCATGCCTACCCCATTCATCCGTCACCCAGGCCTCTCCGGTCCCTTCGGCGCCCTCATGGATGAGTACGCGCGGGCTGCAGAGGATTTCTGCCGCGTGGTCGAGGGCTTCGACTCCGCGCGATTTGCGGCGGAACGCCCTTCGAACAATCCGAACACGGTATCTCCGCGCGCGATTTGCGCGCACGCGTGCAGCGCGGCGCACCGGTATGCGCACTACATCCGGAAGGTGCGCGGCGTGGATTTCATCGACCGGTACGAGCTGGAACAGTCGCGGCTTGGCTCGCCGCAGCAGGTGCGCGGGCTGCTTGCAGAAGCGATCGTCTTTACAGAGGCGACGGTCGAACCGCTGCTGCGCGCGACTGAGGAAGAAGTCCAGGCGCTCTCGTTCACGGTGCGCTGGGGTCCGCGATACGACCCGGAGATGATTCTCGAGCATGCCGTCTGTCACCTGTTGCGACACCGGCGCCAGCTCGAGCGCTGGTGATGATCCGCGCCGAGACCGCGACGGACCACTCCTCGATCCGTCACGTGAACGAAGCAGCATTTGGCGGCGCCGAAGAAGCCGACCTTGTCGAGGCGCTGCGAACAGAAGGCGTCGTCCTGCTCTCCCTCGTTGCCGAGGTCGACGACCGTATCGTGGGGCACATCCTGTTCAGCCGGATGTCGATCGAAACGCCAGCCGGAGCGGTCGCGGTGGTGGCGCTGGCTCCGGTGGCGGTGTTGCCTCAATACCAACGTCAGGGCATTGGCGGGAACCTGATCCGACACGGCCTCGATGCGCTGCGCGGTATGGGCGAGCGGATTGTGATCGTCGTGGGCCATCCGGCTTACTATCCGCGCTTCGGTTTTTCGACCGGGCTGGCACGTTCCCTCGAACACCCCTTCCCTCTAGACGTGTTCATGGCGCTCGATCTCACCCCAGGCGCGCTCGACGGCATTCACGGCCAGGTTCGCTATCCGGTCGCGTTTGGACTGTGACAACCAGGCGTGATCTTCAGTACACCGCCCGCATCTGCACGCGTCGCTTTGTTGAGAGCCGGAAGCGCTCGTCAGACGTGCCTTCTTCGGTGACGAGGCGCGCCATGTACTCGCCGACCACCGGTCCGTGTTTGAAGCCGTGGCCAGAGCCGCCGCCCGAGCAGCCACACGTTCCCGAACTCGGGGTGCCGGTCGATCAGGAAGTCGCCGTTGCTGGTGTTCTCGTACTGGCAGACCTCCGACCCGACGAGCGGCGCGTCAGACAGGCCAGGGAAGCGACGCGCGAGGTACGCGCGGACTTCAGGCAGGGTCTCGCCGGCGCGCCGCTCGCCGGTGTCGGGGTCAAAGACCGGACCGTGGCGGTCGACCGCGATCTTGAAGCCCCGCGCCTCGACGTCCGGCAAGCCGTAAATCTCTTCGCCGAAATCGATCCACGCCGGCAGCGCGGGCGGGGCGAACCGCAGATCGCCCGCCTGGGGTCCGAAGTACAGGACCTCCTGCCGCGTCGAAACGATCCGGTCGTGCAGCAGATCGGGGAACAACTTGGGGAGCCAGGGGCCGCACGCGAACACGAACGTGTCGCCGCCGATCGTCTCGTCCGCCTGCGTGATGACGGCGTCAAGCCTTCCGTGGCCGGTGGGTCGCCTCACCGCGGCGGTGACGTACCGCACCGACTCTCGTTCAGCGTCGCGGACGACCGCAGCGACCGCTCGACGTGCCAGGAGCACGCCGCTCTCAGGCTCGTAGACGGCCCACGTGACGGGCCCGAAGTCGATTTGCGGCCAACGCGACTCGAGATCAAGGCGCGACAGACGCTCGTGCGGAATCCCGACACGCCCCAGCGTGGCGAGCGTGGAAGTGGTGAGCGGATCTCGATCGCGCGCCATCCAGAGCACGCCGGTTTCGCGGAACAGCGTGGGATCGGTCCGCTCGAAGAGATCCTTCCAGAGGTCCAGAGATCGCCACGACCACTGTGTGTAGATTTCCTCCGCGCCGTAGCCCATGCGGATCACTCTGGTCTCGCCGCCGGAGCTCGCGCGGCTGTTCCCCGGCCCGAATGCGTCGATCAACGTGACACGGTGTCCGGATCTCGCGAGCTGGTGCGCCGTCCACGCTCCGAGACTTCCGGCGCCCACGACCACGACCGCCCGCATGGCGGCATCTTAATCGATGGCCCCAGCCTTGGATGTCAGAGCGTGACGCCGTAGGCCTCGGTGAAAGCGGCCTGGGCGTAACTATATGAGGCGTAGCCAAAGCCCTTGTCACCCCACGCTTTGTCGCCCCAGCTGTTGCGGATGATGAAGCGATCCGCTGTGTATCCGACGATGGCGACGGCGTGGCCGCCGCGAGCGGTCGCGGGGAAATAGGTGTCCAGCCTGCCCTTGTTCTGAAGCGCGCCGTCCCATGTCTCGTCCACATCAAGCCGCGTGAGAATCGGCCCTTGCGTCGCGATCCATGTCCGCCAGTTCGCAAGATTTCGTTGCAAATTGAAGTAACTGGCAATCTTCCGCTGAGCAGCGAGCGCGTAGAAGGTTTTTACAGCATCGGGATACAGTTTTCCGGTCTTGAACGGGAGGACTTTATCGAGCACGGCGCCGTATTTCCTCGCAATGTCCAGCGCCGCCTTGAGACTGGTGCCGTCCTCTTCAATGAACGTCGTCGGCTGGCTGACGAATTCGTCGGTTTCCTTCGCGGCCATCCAGATGAAGCGCATCGCCAGCAGGTCGTTCTTGGCAAGGCGACCGGTTTTCACAAAATGCCATCGCAAGACCGAGTCGGCCGTCGCCCATCCGACGCACGATCCCGTGCTTCCCTGGTCGCCGATCGTCCACCAGGACTCTCTGAGGTCCTTGGTCGCCGGGAGGGCGGCCGGAGCCCCGAGGACGCCGGAATCGACTGCGTTAAGGAAGCCCCAATCATTCTCCGTGTTCTTTGACGGCAGCACATTCAGGATGCGCCGGGTTTGCGAAGGATTCGATCGTCCCGCGTATTTTTTCTTGGCCATTTTATTTCTCCTCAAACTGTTTCACCAGGACGCGAAGAGAGACTATAGTGAGCTCATGCGTTTCGGCTTGTTGCACACAAACTCGCAACATTGTGCAAGCGGCCAACCGTCTCGTCGTACCTGCCCAATCACCCGCCGTCACTTTCACGCCCGACAAAGAAGGCAGTCAGCGTCGTGAATAAAGTCAACCTGAGGCGAGAGAACATTCTGCGTGAATCGCCGCAGCCTCGCGTTTTGCCCGAAACTGGCCGACGCGTGACTGGACCGAAGGCTGCATGGCCTAAGTCCGTCAGCGTAATGAGACTTGAACGGGATTCCTTTGGCCGCGTCTTGCGGGCCTACCGCGAGCGGTGCAACATTTCGGTCGCCCAGCTCTCCGCAGAGACGAAAGTGAACCCCGAAATCTGGCAGGCGCTTGAAGACAACGATTTCTCCCGCTGGCCCACGCGCATCTACGCGCGAAGCTTCGTTCGCCAGTACGCAATGCGGGTTGGGCTGGACCCCGAAGAGATCGTGAACGAGTTTTGCCGCCTGTTTCACCAGGGGGATCGCCGTGTGGAGCCGATTCTCCGGGAGTGCGCGGCGGTGGTGAACCATCAACTGGACTGGCGCAAGGAGATGCTGCCGGTACCTCCTGGAGGCGACCGAAGGTCCGATAGCCACCGCGAGCCCGGACGAGCGGGTTCAACGTCCGGGTCGTTCAGTCAGAAGGTCCCTCAGTCTTAGCCATAAGGTCTCGTATTATTCCCTATTAGTCTCTTCTATTGACTTTATAGAGGACAATCGGGAATAATTGGGCGTACAAAACGCCCATGGCCACACACCTCTACACAGCAGACGAAGTCGCCGGCCTCCTGAACCTCCACGTCAAGACCATCCGCCGCTACGTTCGCGAGGGGCGTTTGAAGGCAAGACGCATCGGCAAGGAGTACCGCATCGCTCGAGCCGACCTCGATCAGTTCGCCGGGGAGCCTCGCGCGACCGATGCAGCCGTAACCCGGACGCGGCACGTCATCGCGTCGAGCATCGTCGACGCGGACGTCGTGAGCCCGGAAGACAGCCATCGTGTCACCACGATGATCATGGCGGCACTGAACTCCAGAAAGGGAGAAGGCGACTTCCCCAGAGTGGACACCATCTACTACGAGGAGCAAGCCAGGCTGCGGATCACGATTACGGCGAGCCCCCTGTTGACGTGTGAGTTGATTCGGATGATTAACGCGCTGCTGGAAACGACATGACCACCATCACCGCAACCCTCGTGAAGACGCTCCGGGACAGAACCGGCGCCGGCGTCATTGAGTGCAAGAAGGCGCTGACCGAAACGCAAGGCGATCTCGAAGTCGCGGCCGATCGGCTGCGTGCCGCGGAGCTCGCGAAAGCCGCGAAGAAGGCCGACCGTGTGGCGGCTGAAGGACTCGTGGCGCTGGTGGTCGAGGGGACCACGGGCGCACTCGTCGAACTGAATACGGAGACCGATTTCGTCGCGCGCACCCAGGCGTTCCAGGACGCCGCGGCCGCGTTCGCCCGCATCGCGCTCAGCGTGCGCGGTGATCACGTCGCGTTGCTGCGCGCTCCAGCCCCGGACGGTGATGGACGAGTATCCGATGTCATCGCGCGGCTGACGGCGAGGACCGGCGAACGCATCCACTTGCGGCGGTCCGCCTGTGTGTCGGTCAACCACGGAGTCGTCGCGTCCTACGTGCATAACGCGGCGGCGCCCGGCCTGGGCCGGATCGGTGTGCTCGTGGCGCTCGAGAGCGCGGGTGGCCCTGGGAACCCTGGGAATAACGACGCGCTGCTCGACATCGGCCACAAGCTCGCCATGCACATCGCGGCCAGTTCCCCGCTGTGGGTGTCGCGAGAGGACATCCCGAAGGAACTGGTCGCGGAGAAGCGTGCCGCGTTGACTGACGAGGCTCAAAGGACGGGCAAGCCGGTTGCCATCATCGAGAAGATGGTCGAGGGCCGCATGCGCAAGTTCTACGAGGAAGTCGTGCTCGGCATGCAGCCGTATGTGCTGAACCCCGAGCAACGGGTTGAGGTGGCACTGAAAGAGGCGGAAGAAGGCGCAGGTTCAAGGATAGTCGTCAAGGCCTTCGTGCGCTTTCAAACCGGCGACGGTGTCGAGAAAAGGGCGGAATGAGGCATGAGCGGCATCTACAAGTCTGCCGACGGCGCGCGTCTGATTCGGGAGCGATATCTCGAGCTGCTGGGTCAATGGCCTGTGGCCTGCCAGCATCTGCGCGTGCCCACGCGGGAAGGCGAGACCTTCATCGTGGCGTGCGGTCCGGAAAGCGCGCCGCCCTTGCTGCTCTTCCAGGGGTCCGGGGCAAATACCGCGATGTGGATGCGCGAAGTCGCCGCCTGGGCGGTGCATTTTCGTGTCTACGCCGTCGACATGATCGGCGAACCCGGCTTGAGCGCGCCGTCACGCCCGCCGCTGGCGTCCGAGGCGTATGCGCTGTGGCTGGACGATGTGATGGAAGGGCTATCCCTCACGCGCGCATCGATCGTTGGAGTGTCGCTCGGCGGCTGGCTGGCGCTCGACTACGCCACGCGCCGACCCAATCGGGTGCAGTCGGTCGTGCTGCTCAACCCCGCCGGCATCGGCAAAGAGAGACTGAGCTTTCTCTTCAAGGCCATCCCTTTGCTGTTGCTCGGCCGATGGGGACGACGGAGGGCGATGAGAATGGCAGGCGGGCCTGCACCTGCCCACCCGACGCCAGCCGACGTGGAAATGGCGCGCTTCGTCTCGCTCATCTTCAAGCATTTCAGACCGCGGGTCGGCAAGAAGCCGTTGTTCGATGAGACGGCGTTGAGGCGGCTGACCATGCCCGTGCTGCTGATCGTCGGAGCACGGGACGCCATGCTCGACTCCGACGAAACCAGGCGACGGCTGGAGCGTGCCGCGCCGCACGTATCGGTGCATCTCCTCGACGACACCGGCCACTTCATCCGCGATCAGGCGGCACGAATCGACGAGTTCCTGAGCGGAGCGAACGCGGCCTGACCTCGACGTCAGTCTTTCGGGTTCGTTGCAAAGACGGTGAGCTCAATCGTGAACCCGCGGTCGTCCATTTCGAGCGCCGATTGGACCGCGTGCGCAATGTCGACGCCTCGCAGTTTCGTCGGGTTCTCCTTGTTCTGCGGGAGTCCGGCCGCCGCGTAGAAGTCGGTGAGCACCTCGCTGGGATTCACGAGAATCACGCGAATGTTGTACTGCCGCAGCTCGGCGCGCCAGCACTCCGTCATCCCGCGCAGCGCAAACTTGCTGCCGTAGTAGGCGGTGCCCTTCGCGGCGCCCCGAACGGCCGCAGTCGAACCGATGTTGATGATGTTGCCGCTCTTCCGCTCGATAAAATGCCTGGCGGCCTCCCGCGCCATCAGCATGGCGCCGGTCACATTGGTCGCGAACACCTGTTCAAAGCTGGCGACATCCATCTCGACGAGCGGCTTGATCACGCCGAAGCCGGCGTTGTTCACGAGAATGTCGAGGTGATCGAATTTCTGAAACAGTTCCTTATAGGTCCGAAGGACATCCGCCTCCTTCGCCACGTCCGCGTGGATGGGGTGGGCGCCGATCGCCTTGCCGGCGGCGGCCAACCGTTTTTCGTCGCGGCCCGTGATCGCGACCTTCGCGCCGGCCCCGGTCAACGTCTTCGCAATGGCGAGACCGATGCCGCTCGATCCCCCTGTGATTAACGCGGTCGCGCCCTTCAGATTCATCGTTCAGTCCCCGGATGATTGTGCGCGCGTGACGTATTGCCCGATGTGCCGTCGCATATTCTGCACCACCTCGCGCCAGTGAACCCCGAATCGCCGAAGACCTCAAAAATGGAACCCCCATTTCACGCCGAATTCGTCTGTGGTGTTCAAGGGTTCATAGAAGCCGATTCGCTCCCGGGCAGTCACATGATTCACCGTAAACGTCACCGTTTGATCGTTCACCGTCGAGGCACTGACGTTCCAGTGCACGTAATACGGCTCCACCGACCAGTGTCTGGTGACCTGATATTTCGCGCCTGCGCGGAGCGCCCATCCTCCGGGCTGGGAGAACGAAACGTCGGTAAAGCCATCGATCGTGAAAGCCGGCGCGATCGTCGTCGCGGGCACGTCGCCGCCGCCCAGTTGCGAGCCGCGGGTCTTCTGCCAACCGTGGAGCAGGCGATCGAATTCCAGGTTGACGCTGAGCGCGCCGTGCGACCGAACCCTGGTGCGTGCCGTCATGCCGACCGGCAGATAGAGATACTCATCGGTGCGGTATCCGGCGGTGCCCGTGGTGCCGTTCGACAAATGGCGAACGCCCAGGCCGCCATAGGGTGACCACGCCCATGTTCGGTCGATCACGTCCTTGCCGGCGAGGACGCGGGCTTCCAGATACCAGTCCCGATCGCCGGTCTCGCTGCACGGCGACGCATCACCAAAGTCGAGCTCGTAGCCATTCGGCGAAGCGCTGGTGGGCGTGATCAGGAACGGTGAACACCAGCCGGTGTAGGTGACGCTGCCGCTAGTGCCCCGCACGTCGGCCTGGGCAAACCAGTGGCGGCGCTTGCTGAGCGACAGCGTGGCCGTGTATTCGCCTCCGACCTTGACACCGTGGATCGAGATGCTCTGCGCACCAGGCTCGGTATAGGTGTAGCTGCCGACACTGGCATTCACTTCATGTCCCGTTGGCGTGGCCAGGCTGGCGTCAGTTTGCGCGAGCGCCTGGGATGAAATCAGTGCTGCGACACCCGCAAGGAAGAGGATGTTCACGACGTTCGAGTGGCAGTGACGCTCGCGCGACGGGTTCAATCGATCTTGACGCGCCGCCGGAACTGCTGATTCTCGTTGCAGATGAATTCGATAATCTCCTCGTCCGGCGAGATCTGCTGGTTGACGCGAACCGTAAATGGTCTCGTGTAAGCCTTCGGGTCGTCGACTGTGATGTCGATCTCCAACTTGCCGTATGTCGGCCGGCGAATCCGCTCGATGAACTTCGCCTGATCCGTGTAGGGGCTGCCGCGCACGTCGAGCCACCCGTCGTAGGGGCTCGTCTCCGCTCCCCGCAAATTGTTCGTCTCAACCACGAGCGTGTCGCCGTCCCATCTTCCTACGGAGTACCCGTACCAGAACGGCTGCACGCTGCCGAGCGGCGGCAGCGTGCGACCGTCGATGTAGATGTAGCGAAGGCCGTAGTTCGCCTCGTACATGATCGCGATCAAGCCGGAGTTCTGCATGATCTTGCGCGGCTGGCCATGCATGTGGAACTGCGTCAGGCCCATCGGCATGCAATTCGCATCGGGATTGTCTTTGTCGTTCAAGGCCATCCGCTGCTTCTTGAGCTCGGCGGCCCACGGTGCGAACGGCAAGCCGCCGGGGATGTTCGCGCTGATCTCCCAGAAGGCGGCAATAGGAGGCGAGTTCGGATCCACGGGCGGCGCTGGGGTCTGGGGGGCAGCCGCCTGGTTGATCAGCCCGCTGAGTTCCGGGGCGGCGAAAGCGCCTTCGCCTCTAGCCCGGATCCAGTTGCCCGACAAGTCGGGCCTGCCATCCGCCATCCGTGGTGGTGGAGCGTCCAGCCGGACGCGGCCTTCCGCGTCGCGCGGGACGCCAGGAGCCGGATGCTTCGGCCATTGAGCAGCAATTGACACCGAACAAATCGTGACGATGATGGCCACGCCTGCGATCGCGCGTCTCATGTCGATCTCCTCGTTCTTAGCCGATCTGCCGGATGCGGCCGCGATGTTACTTCAAATCCGGAGTTCCAGTCTGAGGTGGCCTATTGCGTGGTAAGGGTGCGCCTGGCCTTCGGCGTCGTCGGCACCAGCCACACGAGGGCTGCCGATGGCGTTCGGAAGATCTCAATCGCGTCGAAAAGTCGACCGACGAGCACTTCGAACATCTGCATCGACTCATGAAGGTCCTGCTCGGTGACAACGGCGCAGCGACCGAATCGCCGCGGGCCGATCTGCTCGTCGAGTTCCGTAGCCGCTTCTTCCAGATCCCTCAGCGTGGGCAGCGAGGTCTGGTCTGTCAAGTCCAGCAGGACGTTGAGCCGGTCGACGGGTGGCCAGACGCGGGCGAGTTCCTGGAAGTGCTCTTGCACTTCGGCGAGCGTCACATGGCCAAAGCACCGTGTGATGATCAGGGCCATGGGGACGTCGATCGTGTAAGTGATGGGCATGTCGCAACCCTCGTCTAAGGGTACCTTAAGTCGCGAAGTGTTTCACCGCCGGCCCGAACGCGCTGCCTCCTATCGCGTACAGGAAGCCCACGGCCGCGCCGCCAATCGCGACCGATCCCACCGCGAAACCCCCGACTGAGATGCCAACCCCGATGGCCGCGCCGCCCACGGCGAGCAAGAGCCCAATTGAGACGCCGCCCACGGTGAACAGACCGCAGGCCAGACCTCCGATGGCCACCACTCCGACGGCGACATTACCGATCGCCACGACACCCTTCGCGATCTTGGGCCGCATCGTGACAGGATCGACGCCCGCGCACACGTGAACGAGCGGCCACGCTCCGATAGTCGTCGAAGATTTGTACTGGTACTGGTATCCGTACCGCCCGTAACCGTACCACCGCGGCAGCGCGCCGCCGCGCGCGGCACGGCGCCACAGAAAAGCTGCGGCGCCTCTCGAGCCACACACTCGTGACAGAGCGCCTTCTGGCAGAGACCGCAGATTCCGACCGCCGCGGTGCGACCATGCGTGAAGCAGTTCATGGCTGGCGCAACAGCCGAAAGCCGTGCCAGGTGGCCGCCAGCCACGTCAGCGTGATGACCGTCCCCGCGACATAGGGATGTGCGCGCAGCGCGGCGCCCGCCGCCGTCCCGGCGAGCAGCGTGGCGGCGAGCGCCAGCGTGATCGGCAGATGGCAGGGGCAGATCACAAACGCGCCAATCACCCAGGCGAGCCCTCGGCTGTCGGAGCGCTTGGACGTTCCCTTGACCGTGCAGATGGCATCATGCTGATCGGACATTGGTTGTCTCCTTTACCGTAGACGTCAGAAATCCCGACGCGCAATGTTCCGTGTGGCGGCATAGATCAGGAGAGCCGACAGCGCCACGCTGACGAGCAGGCCCAGCCAGGGCAACCCGCCGCCCCGGAAGTAACCCTCCGCGGTCATGACTCCCAGGAGACTGGCGCTCGACGACGCAACAAAGAGCTGTCGGATGGCCGACACGGCGGCGGCGAGACAGAGCACGATCAGCGGTGGACGCCACGGATCGCTGAACACGGTGGACAACAGAAACGCGAGGCTGAAGAGCGTCGAGCCCGCGAGAAACAGACACGTGCCATAGACGAGGGCGTCAGCCGAGGCTGTACGTCTGTCCGATGCCAGGCGACAGCAGTGGAAGCAGCAGCGCGGGGACGATGGCCAGGATGGCCAGCTCCGCAAGCACGGTCGCGGCCCTGACAGTCAGGACCCGGCTGCGCGAGACCGGCAGGGAGAGCGTAAACAGCGCACCGCCGCCTGCCGCCTGCGCGAGCAGTCCCCCCGTTCCCAGCACGACGGCGAAGAGCGCCCACAACTCCCTCATGGTCTGCCTGATGTATTGGGACCAGATGTAGCCGCGGTAATCGCGAATCATCGCCGCGCTTTCCGCGATCGCGCGGCCGAGCTCCCCGCCGCCGGAGTCGACGGTCGGCCCTGGTGGTGAACCCGGTGCTTCGACAGTTATGCCGGGAAGCAGCAATGTCGTAACGGCCGGATAGCTGAGCACCGTCGCCGCCGAGGAGCACATCAGCAGCGCCAAAGCGATGAGGAACCGCCAACGTGTTTCGAGCCAGGACTTGTACCAGAGCATGTCAGTTCTCCACCGCGACAGATTCCAGAAAGATTTCCTTCAGCGTGACGGGGAACACATCCACCGACACGGGGTTCAGTGCGCGCGCCTCATCGAGAACCCGCTCCGAGCCTGCACTCGACAACACGGTGAGCACGCGTCCCTTTCGCTCCAGTCGCTCGACTCCAGGCGCACGGAACGTCACCGCCGGAGCGTCGTTGTCGAACACGAGTTGAATGCGGCGGAACTTCTCGCGCAGGTCGTCCATCGCGCCCGTGACGACGGTGCGGCCCGCTTCGATGATGGCGACGTGGTCGGCAATCTGGTCCACGTCGGCAATCTGATGTGATGAAAAGAACACGGTCATCCCTTCGCCGGCCACATGGGCCACAAGCGCCTGCAGCACATCCTCGGTCACTGCGGGATCGAGCCCCGAGGTGGGTTCGTCAAGGATCAGCAGCTCCGCGCCACGGCACAGCGCCAGCAGCAGCGCGAGCTTGGTGCGCATGCCGCGCGAAAGCGATTTGACCTTGCGGCGCTCCGGCAGGTCGAAGGCGCGGAGATACTTCTGCTGGAGATCGACGCGCCAACCTGGAAAAAATGAGGCGGTAAAGCGAACTATCTCCCCCACCGTCATGTAGTCGTAGAGATCCTTATCGTCGCTGACAAACCCAGTGCGCCTCCGGATCTGCACGCTCGCTTCCGGCGAATCGGCTGGAAGGCCGAACACGCGTGCGCGTCCACTCGTGGGCCTGGCCATGCCGAGCAGGACCTTGATCGTCGTGGTCTTGCCAGCACCGTTTCTGCCCAGAAAACCGAAGATGGAGCCGGCGGGAACCTGCAGGTTCAAGTCGCGCACAGCCTCCACGCCGTTGTAGTTCTTCCCTAGTCCGACCGTCTCGATCGCGAACGGGTCAGCCACCAGAACCTCCTGACTTCGTCATCTTCCCGAGCCTGTCACGCCCGCCAGTTCCGCCTCGAACAGCCGCCGAATCTCCTCGTCGGTGACGCTGCGCGCGCGCAGCTTTTCCACCGCGGCGGCGACGATGGCCTGGCCGGCGCGGAGCTTGTCGGTCAGCTTCTTCGCCCCCGCGTTCTCGGAGACGAAGGCGCCGGCGCCATGCCGCAGCTCGATCACGCCTTCGTGTTCCAGCTCGCGGTAGGCCTTGGCCACCGTGTTCGGGTTGATCACGAGCTCCTCCGCCAGAGGGCGCATCCCGGGCAACTGCTCGCCCGCGCGCAGCGCGCCCGTTTCGATCGCATGCTTCACCTGTTCCATCAACTGGAGGTAGATGGGAACCCCGGACGAGGGATTCGGGCGAAGCAGCAAGGTCATGAAACCGCGCGACGGAGGTCGCCCTCGATGACTCGAGCCGTGATGAGCGTCATGTCGTCGTACTGGGCGGCGCCGGCGACGAAGTCGTCGCACGTGCGCAGGATGCGATCGATGACCTCACGTGCAGGCAGCGCGCGACTGGCCCCAATCACCTGCGCCAGGCGTTGCTCTCCCCACTCTTCGCCTGCGGCGTTCATCGCCTCACTGATACCGTCGGTGTAGAGAACGAGGACGTCGCCCTCTTCGAGCGTCACGGTCCGCTTGGTGTAGGAACACTCCTGGAACAGGCCGATGACCGGCCCGCTCGCATCGAGGCGCATGAGGTCATGACGCTCGCCGCGCGATCTGAAGATCAGAGGCGGATTGTGCCCCGCGTTCACGTACTCGAGCAGGCGTGTCGACGAATCGTACTGGGCGTAGAAGAAGGTGGCGTATCGATTCGCGGCGGAGCTTTCGTACACGAGTCGATTCAGGTTCACCATCACGTCCACCAGATCGGTCACGCGGTGCTTCGTCTGACCGTGCAGGTACGCGCGGAGCGTGGCCATCAGCAATGCCGCGGAGATCCCCTTGCCGGACACGTCCCCGATGGCGATGCCCAACTCAGTGTCGGAGAGCCGGATGAAGTCGTAGTAGTCACCGCCGACGCCGAGCGCCGGCCGGCAGGCGCCAGCGTAATCGAGGCCGGCAATCGACGGGCAGATCTGTGGAAACAGCCGCTGTTGAACCTCCCGGGCCAGGTCCAGCTCCCGGTTCCGCTCGACGCGGTTGGCCACTTCAGCGGCAATCTGCGCGGTAAGCCGGCTGTTCTCGAGGACCAGCTCGCGGGAGGACCGTCGTGGCGCCGACCCGCGAGATCGCTCTGCAAACTCGTGCGTGAAGACGAGCCCTGCCGCGGCGCCAAGCTGCGGCGTAACGACCCGCTCCTGCTCGAGCTCGCGATAGGCTTTGGCCACCGCATTCGGGTTGATCACGAGCTCCTCGGCCAGCGGCCGGATCCCGGGCAACCGGTCGCCCGGCCGGAGCGCGCCGGTTTCCAGGGCATCCTTCACCTGCTCCATCAACTGGAGGTAGACGGGAACGCCCGACGAAGGATTGGGTCGAAGAAACATCGTCATAACTGTACTACTGTTATAGCACAGTAAGACTGTCTCGCAGGTCGCGAGTGGTTGTCAAGAGGAAATTGAATTGAGGACCCGGGTATGATTCGCGGTCGGCACTATCGATGGGAATACGCGAACGACTACGGCGCCACCCGGTATCTCCCGAGTCGCGGCTTCACCGTGCGATGTACATCGGGCTCGTCGGTGCATTCCTTACAGTGGAGATGATCTATCACGCCTGTGGCATCCGCTTTGATGCGACTCCCCTGAACTACTCGTGGCAGATTCTCGATCCGATGTTGTTGCGTACCGATTTGCTTCGGAGCGTATGGTACCTGCATAGTCAGCCTCCCGTCTTCAATCTATGTCTCGGCATCGTCGTCAAGCTGACCGGATCGTACTGGGAGTCGGCGTTTCACCTGCTGTACGTCGGTTGCGGCCTCGGCTTATACATCGGCCTCGTCATTCTCATGCAACGCCTCGGCGCGCGCCGCAGATTTGCCGTGCTCGCCGCGACACTCTTTCTGGTCAGTCCATCGTTTGTTTTGTACGAACATTGGCTGTTTTACACGTTCCCTGTCGCGATGCTTCTCGTGATGACCGTCCTTGCGCTAGCGCAGTTCTTGGATCGGCCGTCACCCATGCGGGGACTGGTGTTCTGTTCGCTTATGTTCTTGCTATGCGGCATCCAGAGCACATACCAGTTCCCTTACTTCGTCTTCATCGTGGTCGGCCTCGCCGCCACGCACGCGAGAGGCCGACGCGCCATCCTCTACGGTGCGGTGCTGCCATTCGCCCTGTTGTGCACGCTGTACCTCAAGAATGCGGTCATCTTTGGCGTGCCGTCCACGACTTCCTGGGCGGGCATGAGCCTGGCCAAGATGACCATCGGCTACCTTTCGACGAATACTCTCCACACGCTGGTGACGTCGGGCACGATTTCACCACTCTCGCTCATCGAACCATTCAGTCCCCCTGACGCATATCCACCAGCGTACTTCACCACTGCCGGATTCGATGGCGTGCCCGCTGTCAGCGCACGTTTGAAATCGACAGGTTATGGAAACATGAACCACGTGGGTTACGCGCGCGCATCGCAACAGTACCTCCAGGATTCACTCACCGTCCTGTGGCTGGATCCCCGAACGCTGGCTGCCGCATCCGGCGACGCTTGGTGGATCTATTCGTGGAGCAGCAGCGAGTATCGCTTTCTAGAGCGCAACAGGATCCACATCGCGGCGTGGAATCGCGCGTTCAACCATGTTCTGTACGGTCGCTGGCGTGATTCAGGGGTCTATCTCGGATTGGTGATTGCGTTATCTCTAGCCGTGGCGTTTGCTATTGCAGTCCTGTTCTCGCGTGCCTACGCGGGGGACTGGCAGCTTCTGGCCTGCGTCCTCTTTAACGTCCTTTACGTGGCGGTGGTCGGCAATTTAGTCGAAATGGGTGAAAACAACCGGTTTCGCTTTGCAACGGATGCGCTTTCCATGGCGATCTTCACATTAATGGTGCAGTGGGTCTACGACGTATTTCGACCAGATCGGGCGGGAGGACAAGGCATGCACGCCTCCGCCAATCTGTGAGAGCGAGCGGCGACTAGATCATCTGCTGACAGAAGTGGGTCGACCCGATTCGTGTGATGGGCACGGTGCACCGCCTGCCACATGAGAAACTGCGCGTTCGGCATCTTGATGGAAATAGACGCGGGCTTGCGAACAGTTCATGTAGGATCGCGATCGTCACGGCGCGGTAACGCTTTCGGAGAAATCCTTATGCGAAAAACTCGCACCGGAAAAGTGTCCCGTCGCAGGTTCATCGGCACAGCGGCCGGCGCGGGCATGGCCGCAGCCGCGGGGCGCTTGCCCGGTTCACCGGCCCCGTTTAACGAAGTTGTGCTTGCCGCACAAGGTGCACAGGCAGTCGCGCCTGCAGGTGGACCCGCACAGGATCTGACGCTCGTCAACGGGCGCATCTACACCATGGACGCCCGGAATACCGTTGCCACCACGGTGACGATTCGCAACGGCCGCTTCGCGATCGTCGGGAATGGCGCTCCACCCGCCGACACGCAAGTGATCAACCTCGGCGGGCGCACGGTCGTGCCCGGACTCATCGAACCCCACATCCACGGCGTGAGCCTCGCCAACCGCCCCGGCTACCACACGATTCTCGAGAACACGACGTCGATTCGAGAGATCCAGGAAGCGCTGGCCGCCCGTCGAAAGAGTGTGCCTGAAGGCCAGTGGATGACGTCGATGGGAGGGTGGCATCCGAACCAATGGGCCGAGCATCGTCATCCGACGCTGAAGGAACTGGATGACGCGGTCCCCGACCGGCCGGTCTTGCTCTACGAGCGTTTCACGGGACCGTGCGTGACGAACAGCCTCGGCAAGAGGTTTTTTGACGCCGTCGATGCGGCGCCGCCGGCCCATCCGGATATCAAGCGGATCAATGTCTCCGACGCCGGGGTCATCGCGCCGGCGGGTGCCGTGGGCGGTCCGTCGCCCAGCGCGCTGTTTCTCCTGCGCCGGCTGCAGACCTTCGACGACAAGAAGCGGAGCACACTCGATGCGATGGCTTATTCAGCGAGTGTCGGACTGACCGCGTGGCTCGACCAGGTCCTCTTCCCCACGCCGGGACCGTTGCACCCGAATCAGATCCTCTCAAATCTCGATCAGTACCGAATGTACGACTCGTGGCATGCCCTCCATCGCGAGGGCCGCGCATTCATCCGGCTGCAGATGAACTTCCTGCAGAACCAGGCCAATCCCGAGCTGCCCGAGTTGAAAGAACGGCTCAGGAACCAGTTCCAGTTCTTCGGCGACGACATGATGATGACCGGCGGCATCGGCGAATGGGCGGCGCCTCTTGGGGCCGGCTTCCCCTGGAGCGAGGCGCAGCGGCTCGTCGCGCAGGCCGGATGGCGCAACGAGAACAGCGCCGGAAATCTGGCGGAGCTCGTGCAAATCACCGACGCATACGAGGCGGTCAACAGGGAGTTCGACATCACCGGCCTGCGCTGGGTGGTCCACATCGTTCCCGAAGTGAGGGCTGACCTGCTCACCCGGCTCAAGGCGCTCGGCTGCGGCGTCCAGATGGGCGCGTTCCGCTGGGTCACTTCATCAACTCCTGCTACCGACCCGAACGTCGTCGTCGGTCCGCCTTTCCGGACAATCATCGAACACGGCGTTCAGTGCGGCATGATGGGTGACGGCGTCCACATCGCGCCGCTCAACCCATGGCTGCAGATCTATTTTGCGACGACGGGGGTGAATTCGTTTGGCGCGCGGGTCAACGGCAATCAGCAGCTGACGCGCGAAGAGGCGATCCGCCTCTTCACCCGTAACAACAGTTGGTTCCTGCGCATGGAGAACAAGATCGGCACGATCGAACCCGGCAAGCTCGCGGATCTGGCCGTCCTGGACAGGGACTACTTCGCGGTGCCTGAGGTCCAGATCAAACAGATCCGCTCACTGCTGACGGTTGTCGACGGCAAGATCGTCCACAACACGCTTTAGCAGCATCGCGGTCGACGGCAAGATCGCGCACCGCCAGGCCAGTTGAGCCACCGGCGCAGCCATGAGCACGAGCGCCGCGCAGAACAGCGGCCAGTTGAACGGGCCCGGCAGCATGCGTGTCATCGCCTCCAGCCCTTGATGCAGCATGCGAATCGAATCGGCCATGAACACATAGAGAGCCAGCGCGATACCGAGCCAGCCCAGGCTCCACAACTTCGCGCGCGTGGGTTCTGACAAAGGCTTCAGCGCGCCGCCATCACGGCACTGCGTGGCGAGCGTGCCCCACGCGATCATCAGTGACGCGATGCAGATCGGCGCAAGCACCGGCCCCCACCACGGCAGCGGCAGCAGGAAGAGAACGTCCCAATCGAACAGGGACGTCGGCCAGCCGGAGATCAGTCGGAGAAACACGTAGTAAAGAATGTCCCAGACGCCGAATGCCAGGGCCGCATAGCCGACGCTCGTGTGCCACGTGCGACCCGCCAGGCCACCGCGCGACGGTTGCCGCGCCGGGAATCCCGCCAGCATGCCAACGGTGAGGAGCATCACGAGGGTCGACGCTTCGCGCACGAGCTCGACCGGCCCCAGAACTCCATGCATCGGCAACGGATTCTCCTGATAGGGCTCGATTCGATCGACGGTCGTGCGGAGGTAATACACGCTCGCTGCCTCGACCCATGCCATTCCAACAGCAAACAGGACGACAAGACACCAACGTGCGCGCGCTTGCCGAAAGCGCGTCATCGATCCCTCTGTGCTGTGTCTGGAACGCGGTGAACTCGGCGAGCCTGGTCGTCAGCGAGCTCGCGGATCCGCTGGTCGACGCGATCGATGACGTGATCGGGCGTCGACGTGCCGGCAGTGATGCCGACAGCGCTCGTGTCGTCAAACCATTCCGGCCTCAAATCCGACTCCGTCTGGACATGGTGAACGTGCGAACAGGTACTGGCTGCACGTGTTCACAAGCTCGCGCGTGTTGTTGCTGTTGGCGCCGCCGACGACGATGACGACGTCACATTGGCGCGCGAGCTCGAAAGCGGCGCTCTGACGTTGTTTGGTCGGCTGACAGACGGTGTCGATGAAACGAACGTCGGATTCATGGAACCGGCGCCGAATGAGCGCGACGAGGTGTTGCACACGGTCGATTGACTGCGTGGTTTGAGCGGCGATGCCGATGCGCGGATGTTCTTCGAGCGCCAGCACATCCTGTTCGTCCAGCACCACGTCGAAGTCGTCGAGGTCTTCGGTCAACCCCCGGACCTCCACGTGGGCACGCTGGCCGATGATGACCGGGTGATAACCCTCGCGCACGAGCGAGCTGACCGCCCGGTGCGCCACGTGCACGAGCGGACAGGTCGCTTCCACGACATTCAGACCGAGCGCCCGGGTGTTCGCCAGCGCCCGCTCTGACGCACCATGCGCGGTCACCATCACCGTGTGCGTCTTCGCCTGCGCAGCGTCGTCGGTGATGGCCACGCCCCTGGCCTCCAGGGCGGCCAGGACTGTCGTGTTGTGAACCAGGTCGCCGAGGATGGTGAGAGGCGCGGCCTCCGCCTGCCGGAGCGCCAGCTCGATGGCGTCGCGCACGCCAAAGCACATGCCCATGTGCTCCGCCCTGATGATCTTCAACGCCGGCTTCGTCTTTGTCATGATGGTTACTTTGTATTACAAAGTAATAAGACCATGACGACGGTGGTGCTGTCAACCTTTCGAGCGCAAGGCCCGGTCGTTGAAGAAAACCGACTGGCTCATCAGTTTTCGAGCAAACGTGTGCAGCATGGCAGCAATAAGTAAGCCGGTTGGCCTTCAGTCTTTTCAGGCGCTGCCGATACAAAGGACATGCTGCCAGTCTGGATCTTTCAACGGGGTAGCGAGCGCCTGATGCTCCACTGCCGCGAAAGCGCCCGAGGGGTGACCCTGGTCGTCAGCGGCGACGACGATCTGAGGTCATACTCCTTCCACAGCTTCGCGGCCCTTGTGAAGTTTGAAAGCGAAATGGAAGAATTCCTGCTGGAAACGGGATGGGTGCAGGCCCAGCTGACTATCGAGCCGCGGCTGACTCCTGATCATCCAGCGGAGTCAGAGCCAGTTCGCCGTCCGGGCACGGCCCACTAAGACCTCGCGGGCTGGCGGCCAGCCCCAACGGCAAACGCGAGATACCCACCCAGGGCCAACGCCAGCACCGCCCCGACACGTATGGGCGCGGTTCCGTGCATCGCCTCCCAGTCGAGAATCGCCCGCGAGCGGTCGACTCCAAAGAGGGGTGTCACGATTCCCGCAACGAACACAAAGGCTCCAAGCGTACGAAGGATCCTGGGCGCGCGGGAAGTCCTCGCCGCCAGCATCAGCACGAGCCCGATGCCGACTCGAAGCGCCGCGATAAGGTAGATCCCGACAGGCGTCACCACGTAACGCCCGACAGTCAGGAGACTCTCTGGCGAGAGAACACCCGCCACGCCGACGACCATGATGAAGAGAGCGACGAGCAATGCGAGATATCTCATGTTCTCTCAGATGATAATGCGGCCATGGCAGCTTTGACCGTCCATCTGATCGACGGCACCTACGAGCTGTTCCGCCACTACTACGCGCTTCCGTCCGCCCGCGATCGGGACGGACGCGAAGTTGCCGCGGTCCGAGGTGTCGTCGGGTCGGTATTGGGCATGATCAGCGGCGGCGGTGCGACTCACGTCGCGGTGGCGACCGATCACGTCATCGAGTCGTTCCGCAACGGACTGTGGCCAGGCTACAAGACCGGCGCGGGCATCGAGCCGGATCTGCTGGCGCAGTTTCCCCTGCTCGAAGACGCCCTGTCGGCCGCCGGCGTCGTCGTCTGGCCGATGGTGGAATTCGAGGCCGACGACGCACTGGCTGCCGCGGCGGTGGCGGCGGCTCGTGATGCGCGCGTCGAGCGGGTCATTATCTGCACGCCCGACAAGGACCTCGCCCAATGCGTGCGCGGCACGCGCATCGTTCAGCTGGATCGCCGGACGCGCGTCACGCGCGACGAAGCCGGAGTCGTCAAGAAGTTCGGTGTCCCGCCGGAATCGATTCCCGACTACCTGGCGCTCGTGGGCGACGCCGCCGACGGCTATCCGGGCCTGCCGGGCTGGGGTGCGAAGTCGTCGGCTGCCGTCCTCGCCAGGTTCGGCCATCTCGAATCGATTCCCGCGGACTGGCGCGAGTGGCGGGTGAACGCGGCCAAGGCGAGCGCCCTCGCACTCACGCTCGAGCGCGAGCGCGACCGCGCGTTGCTCTTTCGAACGCTCGCCACGCTGCGGACCGACATCGCGTTGTTCGACGACGTGGACGAGCTGCGATGGAACGGACCCACGCCCGCCTTCGCCGCGCTGGCGGCGCGCATGGACGCAGCAGTCAGCGAGCCCCGGCGCGCTTTGTCCGGTTCGCTTTCGGACGGCGTGAAACCGGCTTGACGGCGCTGTTCTGCCACGCGAGCGTCATCGCCTCTCCGGCCGTGTCTTCATCGACCGCATCCAGCCGCACGGCTGTGCACCCCTGACGTCCCCATGCGCCGCTTTCGGGCGCGAACGCTGCCGGATGCTCTCGCACAAAGATCTCCTGCTGACCGGGTGTCAGTTTGACCATGCCCCGCTTCCGGTCGGCATGAAGCGTCGCGAAGATCTTGCCGTTGATGCGAAAGTCCGGATGCCCCATGTGGGCTCCTTCAACGGCACCCTTCATCCCCAGCGCGATTCGGCGGAAGTCTCTGGCAGTCAGCATGTCCTGTCCCTCAAATCCTTGGTACAAACCGTCCGGTCCGCTCCATGTACGCCCGGTAGCCGTCGCCAAAGCGCGCCAGCAGCTTCTCTTCTTCAATCCGCGTTCGGGTGATCAAAACACCCACGAACAAGGCGCCGGTCACAAGCAGAAACCAGTTCGCGGCGACGAGCGACGTGCCGAGCACGAACGACGCGGCCGAGTCGTAGAACGGATGTCGGACAAAGCGATACGGACCACTCGTGACCAGCGTGTGCTCGCGTCGCGTGACGACCGTGTCGGTCAGGTTCTTCCCGAGCCGCCGGAACGTCCAGAGCAGCAATCCGCCGGCAGCGGCGCACACAACCACCCCCGTCCATCGCAGCCACGCCGGCAACGGCATCGACGACCAGGCCATCCAGGCCGGATCAACCATGTAGGCAATCACCCCCACCCAAAGGACGATGCCGAGCGGGCGCAACGTCGCCAGGATGAAGAGTCCTTCCTGCCGTCGATCAAGTGGTTCGCCTGTCGCCTGCGACCGAATCCTGTGGTAGATGCCGATTGGAAACACGACCAGCACGATAGCCAACAGTGCAGTCCGGAGTGCGTGGTCGTCGGTCACCTCTATTGGCTCCGCCTGATTTCTGCTAGACGAGCGCGCGCTTCTTGATGCGCTCGAGAATCCGGAGCGGCGAGCGTTCGGGCTGCTGCATCGCGTCGACCGGCAGCAGGAAGGTCTGCTCGAGCTGATACTGCCCCGCCATCGCCGCGTGGCTCACGCAATCGGTGAACGCAATCCACGTCGAGCCGGCTGGAAAATCGATGGCGGTCTGCGGCGCTTTCTTCTGGTACTCGAGATCGGCTTTCATGCGGTCGTGGAGTTGCAGCATCAGCGTGTCGTAGGCTGAGCGGCGGCTCTTGGTGAGTCCGACGAGGGCGCGCAGCGCCCCGCTGAACGGCAGCGGCATGTGCAACTGCGCCGCGAACCGCTCGGCCACCGCCTCGAACGGCTCGCCGATGCGCCACGACCTGTTCCGCCCTTCGGGATTCACGTTCGTAAAGACGCGCAGAATCCGTCGTCCCTGCACGGGAGTCGCCGGAAAGCTGTCGATATGCAGCCGCGTATCGTCATGCCGCCACGTCGTCTGCCTCCCGGCGATTTCGGCGGGCCGGAAGCTGGCGCGCGCCGGCTGCAGCCGGCCGCTGTACGCGGGAAAGAGCGCGTCAACGAGCGATGTGGCCGCTTCGCTGAAGCGACGCAGCATCGCCAGCAACGAGCCCTGCGACTCCGGGGCGCCGCTGTCTTGTACGTTCTTCGCCGATACGCCACCAAGCCGGCCGGTCGCGGGATCGAAGCTGACGTTCTTCGCGGCGGCAATCGACGGCGAGAAGTGGACGGTCTCATCCCACCGCACGTCAAACGCCAGCTCGGGCAGCAGCAGCACCGCGCCCTCTTCGAGCTCGGCGGTGCAGTCTTTCACGGCCGCGGCCGAGACCCGTGTTCCCCAGTTTGGGTGGTTCAATCGACAAATCATGGGCGGAACAGAGTCTGGCACAGTCGCGGCCAGCCACGAACGGCACGGTCTAAAGACCGTGCCCTACAGGGCGAGACGACCAAGCCACGGTCTGAAGCCGTGCCCTACAGGGCGCACGTCAGGCCGGCGGGTTTGACGTCCCGAGGCCAAATGGGGTCAAATAGGTGGCCTAGATGTTCAGCCGAGCCTGTCTGTGCGCATGTTGTTGTACCAGGACCGTCCAGGTCCCTGCGCCCAGATCTCGCCGCCGGTGATGCTCGACATCATCTGAACCGCTCAAGACGGAGATCGAAAGCCCGGGACCAAAACCCCGGGCTTTTTTATTTTTATGAGCATTGTCACGGATATGCCACTCGCCACTCGACCGGACGTTTATTCCACGCAACCCAGCCTCGACCACCTGCGCGTTCTCGAGGCCGAGAGCATTCACATCTTCCGAGAAGTGGTGGCCGAATTCGAACGACCGGTGATGCTCTACTCGATTGGCAAGGATTCGTCGGTGCTGCTGCGGCTCGCGCAAAAGGCGTTTTTTCCCGGGCCCATTCCTTTCCCGCTGCTCCACGTCGACACCACCTACAAATTCAAAGAGATGATCGAGTTCCGCGATTCGTACACCAAAGCGATTGGGGCGCGGCTGATCGTCCACACGAACGAGGAAGCGATTGCGGAAGGCGCGCAGCCGTTCATCCTCGGCACGCAGCGATGCTGCGGCCTGCTCAAGACCAAATCGCTGCTCGACGCGCTTGAGGCCGGCGGTTACGACGCCGCGTTCGGTGGCGCGCGGCGCGACGAAGAACGGTCGCGCGCGAAGGAGCGGATTTTCTCGCTGCGCGACGCCAAGGGGCAGTGGGATCCGAAGAACCAGCGGCCGGAGCTCTGGAACCTCCTGAACGGCCGCGTGCGGCCCGGCGAAAGCATCCGCGTGTTCCCGCTCTCCAACTGGACCGAGCTCGACGTGTGGAATTACATCAAAGTCGAGAACATCCCGATTGTCCCGCTCTACTTCGCCAAGGATCGCGAAGTGATCGTCCGCGGCAACTCCCTCCTCATGGTCGAACAGCCGTTTGTTCCGCTGCTGCCGCTGGAGAAGCCGCAGATCGTCCGCTGCCGCATGCGGTCGCTCGGCTGCTCGCCGTGCACGGGCGCGGTCAAATCCGACGCCGACACGGTCGACAAGATCATCGCCGAGCTGATCGTGACGAAGCACTCCGAGCGCCAGCTCCGCGTGATCGACCACGACCAGGACGGCTCGATGGAGCTCAAGAAGCGCGAAGGCTACTTCTGATGTCTGGCCTGCTCCGCATCTGCACGGCCGGCAGCGTGGACGATGGGAAGAGCACGCTGATCGGTCGGCTGCTGTACGACTCCCGATCGGTGTACGAGGATCAGGTCAGCTCGGTCGAAAAGGCGTCGAAGAACCGCACCGCCGGGCCGATTGATTTCTCGCTGTTCACGGACGGACTCAAGGCGGAGCGAGAGCAGGGCATCACGATCGACGTGGCGTATCGCTATTTCGCGACGGCGCGGCGGAAGTTCATTCTGGCCGACACGCCCGGGCACGAGCAGTACACGCGCAACATGGCGACCGGCGCATCGACGGCCGACGTCGCCATCCTGCTCGTCGATGCACGCAACGGCGTCCGGGCGCAGACACGGCGCCACGCGCGGATTGCCCAGCTGCTGGGGATTACCGAGTTCGCGCTCGCCGTCAACAAGATGGATCTCGTCGATTTCGACCGCCAGGTCTTCGACGACATCGTCGACGACTTCGAGGAGATCCTGCCGAACGCCCGCGTCCATCCCATCCCGATGTCGGCGCTCAACGGCGACAACGTCATCACCAAGAGCGACCGGACACCGTGGTTCGACGACGCGAGCCTGCTCGAGTATCTGGAGACCGTGAAGGTCGACCATCAGATCGTCGCCAAGCCGTTTCGGCTGCCAGTACAGCTCGTTGCGCGCCCGGACCAGGAATTCCGCGGCTACGCCGGGCAGATCCTCGCCGGGTCGATTCGCGTCGGCGACCCCGTGACGGCGTGGCCGTCCGGCCGAACGGCGCACGTGAAACGCATCGCCACGTGGGACGGCGACATCCAGATGGCGCACGCACCGATGTCGGTGACGCTCGTGCTGGACGACGAAATCGACATCAGCAGAGGGGACACGATCACGGCTCAAGGCTCAGGGCTGATGGCTGATGGCTCAGGGCTCATGGCTCAGGGCTCAGGGCTTGTGGCTCAGGGCTCAGGGCTCAAGGCTCAAGGTTCATACGAGCCGCACGTGGGTCGGCGATTCGAAGCCGACGTGGTGTGGATGGACGAGCGACCGCTCGACCCTGCCCGCCTGTACATGCTGAAACACACGACACGCACGGTGACCGTCGAGGCCAACCGGCCGCTCGCGCTCAATCAGATTGAAACGGTCACGCTGGCCACCTCGCGGCCGCTCGTCTTCGACCGCTACCGCGACATCCGGGCGACGGGGAGCTTCATCCTGATCGATCCGGCGACGAATTTCACCGCCGGGGCCGGCATGATCATCGACGCCATCCGCGACGACCGCGCGGCCGAATATCGCCCGAACGCGGCGGAGCGTCTCGTGAAGCTCGCGCGGTCGGCCTCGTCGCACGAGGAAGCGGTGGCCGCCATGCAGCGCGCGATCGAGGAGTTGTTGAAGTGACGGATGTCGCCGCGCTGATCGCCGACACACTGTCCACCGCGAAGATCCCGTGCGTCACGTCGAGCTTCCAGGCGGAAGATGTCGTCCTGGTTCACCTGCTGCGCCAGGCCAGGCCGGATATCCCCGTCCTGTTCCTCGAGACGTTCCATCACTTCCCGCAGACGCTGACCTACCGCGACGACATCGCATCGACGTGGAATCTCAATTTGATCAATCTCAAGGCGCCGGAGCCGTCAATCGGCCTCTGGCAGACGAGCACGGACGACTGCTGCGCGCGCCACAAGGTGGGGCCGCTGTTCGGCGCGCTCGAGGCGTACGACACCTGGTTCACCGGGCTGCGGCGCGACCAGTCGCCGTCGCGCGCCAACCTTCAACACGTCGAGCCGTTTACTCTCAAAAGCGGCACAAAGCTGCGAAAGATCAGCCCGCTCGCGGAATGGACGATGAAGGACGTGTGGCAGTACGCGAAGGCGCACGACATTCCGCTCATGCCGCTCTACGAGCTTGGCTATTCGAGCATCGGCTGCGAGCCGTGCACCTCGCTGCCGCTCGATCCGTCGAATCCGCGGTCGGGCCGCTGGCAGGGCCAGAAGCTCGAATGCGGCATTCATATTCAGCCCACCAAGTAGGCTCATGGCTCAGGGCTTAAGGCTCAGGGCCTGACGCCGCGCCGCGAATATCGCGGGCGGGAGCTGTTCCTTGTCGCGGCGACAGGCTCCTGGCTTCAGGCTTTAGCGTCTAGTGCGATGAAGCTCGCTTGTCCTTTCGGCGCGCAAGCCAGTCGAGCAAGACGATGGTCCCCACGACAACGACGATGCCGCCGACCAGCACGTAAAAGCCGAT
Source organism: uncultured Acidobacteriota bacterium (assembly GCA_963789965.1). Classification (GTDB taxonomy): domain Bacteria; phylum Acidobacteriota; class Vicinamibacteria; order Vicinamibacterales; family CAVVIG01; genus DATLLJ01. The sequence continues at coordinate 537,867 of CAWBMO010000006.1, read as the reverse complement.
CATCTTTGGTCCTCGATCCCCGCAACCGCGAGCGCGAACCCGGTTAACGCCGTCCAAGCCGCGACGCCGAATAGCGCCAGTACCAGTGAGAAAGGCCGGTCGCTCAAGAACTGCCCGAGAAACAGCGCACCGATCACCAAGTTGGCAAAATCCGGCACCTTGTCGATAAGCATCTGTCGTTGCGCTGCCTTCAATCGTAGCATCGTCGCCTCACTGTGTTGTGAGGTGCGAGAGCGATGCCAGTACCGATGTCCAAGCAGAACGCTTTCTTCTGGAGAATAGGTCGCAGTATTTGCCACTTCGTCAGTCCCTGAGCGACGCAAGTTTTGGCCGCTCATGCGCGTATAATCCGCGTACTCAACGCCTGTGACTTTGGCCGCCGGCGCTCGTCTCGGCCCGTATGAGATTCAGACTGCCCTTGGCGCGGGTGGCATGGGCGAAGTTTATCGGGCGCGCGACACGCGTCTCGACCGCACCGTCGCCATCAAGGTTCTCTCCGCGCAACTCGCCGGCGATCCCCACTTCCGCGAACGCTTCGACCGCGAAGAGCGCCATCTCCGCGCTGGATCACCCGCGCATCTGTGCGCTGTACGACGTCGGCGAGCACGAGGGCACGGCGTACCTCGTCATGCAGTACCTCGATGGCGAGACGCTCGCCGAGAGGTTGGGACGGTCTACAGGTCGTCCCATACCGTTAAGTGAGGCGCTGACGATCACGATTCAGGTCGCTGATGCGCTCGAAAAAGCTCACCGCGCAGGGATCGTCCATCGCGACCTGAAGCCCGGCAATGTGATGTTGACGAAGGCCGGAGCGAAGTTGCTCGATTTCGGCCTCGCGAAGGCGGGCCCGGCTCCCACAGGTGTAGCGCAGGACTTTAGTCCTGCCGTGGCGGGCAGGTCTAAAGACCTGCGCCACGACGACACAATGTCGCCAACGATCAGCTCCCCACTGACAGCGCAAGGCACGATCCTCGGTACATTCCAGTACATGGCGCCAGAGCAACTCGAAGGACTGGACGCGGATGCGCGAACGGATATCTTCGCGTTCGGCGCCGTGCTGTATGAAATGCTCACGGGCAGGAAGGCCTTCGAAGGCAGGAGCCAGGCGAGCCTGATTGGCGCGATCCTCGAGCGCGAGCCGCCGCCGGTCGCGTCGCTGCAGCCGGCGACACCCGCGTCGCTCGACCACGTCGTCCGAACGTGCCTCGCGAAGAATCCAGACGATCGCTTCCAAAACGCGCACGATCTATTCGTTCAGTTGAAGTGGATTCGCGACATCGGCTCGCAAGCAGCGTCGACGCCGGCGCCCGCGACCCGCGTCCGGTCGCGAAGGGGTGTCGTCATCGCGGCAGTGACCACTGCCTTCGCCGCAACGGCAGCTGGTGTCGCGGTGTGGATGCTCAAGCCCGAGCCGTCGCCGCCGATTAGACGGTTTGCCATCGTGCTGCCGGAAGGTGACCAGTTCTCGGCAACCGGCCGTCACATCGTGGCCATCTCTCCCGATGGGACGCGACTCGTATATGTCGCTAACCAGCGGCTGTACATCCGAACGATCGACCAACTCGACGCCACGCCAATCCGCGGCACCGAGGAAGGAGGGGCGGATTTTGCCCGGAGCCCGTTCTTCTCGCCCGACGGGCAGTGGATTGGATTCTGGCAGGGCGGCCAACTGAAGAAAGTTTCGGTGAACGGCGGCGCGCCCGTCGTGTTGTGCGCCGCCCTCAATCCCTGGGGCGCAAGCTGGGGAGCCAACGGGACGATTCTGTTTGGTCAGGGATCACAAGGAATTTCCCAGGTCTCCGCCAGCGGAGGACAGGCCTCGGTCCTCGTTTCTGTCGATTCGAAGACGGAATCCGCACACGGGCCGCAGATGCTGCCTGGCGGGAAGGCGGTGCTGTTTACGCTGGCATCCTCGATTACCCCCAGTCAAACGTAGCGGCGTTTTGGGACAATGCTCAAATCGTGATTCAGTCGATCGATTCAGGGGATCGGAAGGTCATCGTGCAGGGGGGCGCTGACGCCCGCTATGTGTCGACCGGACATCTCATCTACGTTCGCCAGGGAACGTTGTTCGCCGTCCCGTTCGATCCGGGGCGTCTTCTGACGTCGGGGAACCCATTCCCGGTGGCCGACGGCATCAGACAGGCAACCAATCTTGGTCTGGGTGGAGTCAATGCCGGAGGGATTGGCGCGAGCACTGGCGCAGCGCACTTCGCGGTTTCCCAGGATGGTCTGTTTGCATACGTCCCCCAGGATGCAGCGGCTGCTGCCGTGCGCACACTGTCGTGGATCGATCGGCAAGGACGCGACACGGCTCTTCCCGTTCCCGATCGCGCGTATGTGTACCCCCGGATTTCTCCTGACGGAACTCGAGTCGCGCTCGACATCCGCGACCAGGAACAGGACATCTGGGTCTGGGACCTGGGTCGTGAAACGTTGACGCGATTCACGTTCGATTCTGCCGCGGATATTGCTCCGGTATGGACACCGGACGGCCGCCGGATTGCCTTTTCGCGGGCCGGGCAGGGCCTGTTCTGAGCGGCGGAGGGAACGGGGATAGCCGATCGCCTTACGGAGAGCACGACGACCAACCCGGTACCATCGACATTCTCGCCAGATGGAAAGCGACTGGTCTTCTATGAGGGTACAGCGTCGCTGACCATTGGTATCAGGTCCCTCGACCTCGAAGGGAAACGAGCGGTCGATCTAGTCGTTCAACCGATGCTCACTGCACAGAACGCAGACATGTCTCCCGACGGCCGCTGGCTGGCGTACCAGTCGAATGAGTCGGGTCAGAATGAAATCTATGTCCGGCCCTTCCCCGACGTTCAGGGCGGCCGGTGGCAGGTTTCACGAGCCGGCGGCACACGACCGCTCTGGGCGCGCAGTGGCCGCGAGCTCTTCTATCTGACGCTGCCACAATCAGCCGACGGAGACACAGCGGCCGGTGTCGCGATGATGGCCGTACCGATCGAGTCAGCATCTGGCTTTCGAGCACTGAATCCAACCAGACTGTTCGCAGGTCCGTACTTCACCGGATTGAACGGCCGGACGTACGATGTCTCTCCAGACGGCAAGCGGTTTCTAATGGTCAAAGACAAGGCCGCCGCCTCGGCCGCCGCAAGGCGCATCATCGTCGTCGAAAACTTTTTCGAGGAACTGAAGCGCCGGGCACCGGCTAGATAGGCCTCAGGGCTTATGGCTTAAGGCTTAGGCCTGAAGCCCGGAGCCTGAAGCCCGAAGCCTACGGTTCGACCCCCGCCTCCATCTCCCCGTCCCACCGGTGCGCGAGCTCGCTGTGGATGCCAACCTGATCGAGCAGGCGCGCGGCCGCCCAGTCAACGATTTCGTCGATGGTCTTCGGCCGCGTATAGAAGGCCGGCATCGGCGGGCAGATGATCGCGCCCATCCGTGACAGCTTGAGCATGTTCTCGAGATGGATGTCGTTGAAGGGCGACTCGCGCACGGCGAGCACGAGCTTGCGGCGCTCCTTCAGAATGACGTCGGCGGCGCGGTGAATCAGGTGATCGCCAAAGCCGTGGGCGATGGCGGCCAGCGTCCGCATGCTGCACGGCACGACGATCATGCCGTCGGTCACGAACGACCCGCTCGAGATCGCGGCGCCCTGGTCACCGGCCGCGTAGACCGACGTCGCCAGCCGCTCGACCTCCTCGGGCCGGTACGAGGTCTCGTGCAGGAGCGTCCGCACCGCCCATTTGCTCATCACCAGATGCGTTTCGACGTCGGTCTCCTGCAGCATCTGCAGCAGCCGGACCGCGATGATCGTGCCCGTGGCACCGGTCATTCCGACGATGATCCGCCGTGGTTCTGACATAGACCGAGCTTAATCTATAATCCGCACCATGAAAGCGATTCGCATCCATCAGTTCGGCGGCCCGGAAATTCTCCACTACGAAGAGGTGCCAGACGCGAGCGTAAAGGCGGGAGAAGCGCTGGTCGAGATCGAGGCGGCGGGCGTCAACTTCATCGACACGTATCAGCGCTCCGGCGCTTACAAGGTCCCGCTGCCGACGGCTCTCGGACAGGAAGGCGGCGGCACGGTGACGGCCGTTGGCCCGGGCGTGACTACCGTCAAAGCGGGCGACAAGGTGGCGTGGACTGGCATCCTCGGCAGTTATGCCGAAAGGATTGCTGTGCCGGCGGACCGGCTCGTCGTGCTGCCGGCCGGGGTGACGACGAAGCAAGGCGCGGCCATCATGCTCCAGGGGATGACGGCGCACTACCTGGCGTCGTCTACTTATCCGCTCAAGGCTGGTGATACATGCCTCGTGCACGCCGGAGCAGGCGGCGTCGGCCTGCTGCTCACGCAGATCGCCAAGATGCGCGGCGCGCGCGTCATCACGACGGTCTCGACCGACGACAAGGCGAAGCTTTCACGCGACGCTGGCGCCGACAACGTGGTGCTCTACACGAAGCATGACTTCGAAGAAGCGGTCAAGCAGATCACGGGCGGCAAGAAAGTTCAGGTCGTCTACGACTCGGTGGGCAAGACGACGTTCGACAAGAGCCTGAATTGCCTCGCGCCCCGCGGCATGCTGGTCCTGTTCGGACAGTCGAGCGGCGCGGTCCCGCCCTTCGATCCGCACGCGCTCAGCCACCACGGATCGCTCTTCTTGACCCGGCCGACTCTCGTGAACTACATCGCGACCCGCGCGGAACTGGAGCAGCGCTCCAGCGATCTCTTCGGCTGGATCGCCGCCGGCAAGCTGCGTGTCCGGATGGAATTCGAATTCCCGTTGAAGGATGTCGCCAAAGCACACCGGGCGCTCGAGGGCCGGCAGACGACGGGTAAAGTCTTGTTGATCCCGTGAACATGGGATCCGGACTGCCTTCGCTTGGCGAAGGCGGCCAGCCGGACCGTGACAACGATGTGGCTGTTCAGTGCTATCGCCATCGGGATCGTCGCTCTGGCGCATATGGCGCCAACTCGCTTTCTCCTCGACGCGATGGCGGGCGACCGCGCCGTCTGGAGCATGCCTCGCACGGCGCCATCGACGGTTTATCTCACCTACGACGACGGGCCGAATCCGACGACCACCTCCGATCTGCTGGACGTGCTGGCGCGTGAAGGCGTCCACGCGACTTTCTTCCTCATCGACGCGCACATCACGGAAGAAAGCGCGCCGATTGTTCGGCGCATGTTCGCAGATGGGCATGCCGTTGGTCTGCATTCGGCCTCGCGCAGCTACATGTTGATGCCTCCGTCGACGCTGGCGCGCACGCTGACCGAGGCGGCCGATCATATCGAGCGGCTGGCGGGAACGCGGCCGTGCCGCGCGTTCCGGCCGCATGCCGGATGGCGCGGCGGGCAGATGTTCGAGGGGCTCGCAAAGATCGACTATCAGTTGATCGGTTGGGGCTGGATGCTGTGGGACTTCAACTGGATGCGACCGCGCACCGCGGACAGCACCTTCCGGCGCATCTCGGCGCGCGCCTCCTCGGGTGACATCATCGTCATGCACGACGGCGACGAATCGGCCCCGAGACGGGACCAGCGGCACACGGTGGATGCGACGGCACGGCTCATTCCCCTGTTGCGGGCCCGCGGCCTCAGCTTTGGGACGGTCTGCCGGAACGACGTGACAGTACGTAGTGTTCCGCCTTCTTAATGCCCTGCAGGGGACAACGACCGGCACGAGCAAACGGTACGTGAGCACGACGGCTCAATATACGAGGCGGATTGATCGTGAAGCTCGCTCTTGCGCTGACTTTCCTCGTCGCCGTCATCGCCCTGCTGGTCCGCCTCTCCGAGTCGAGCTTTGCGTTTTTCCCGCTTGCCGGTGAAACGACGACGCCGAACGACTTCGGCATCCATCACCGAGCGGTTTCTATCGCGACCGCCGACGGCGAGCAACTGGGCGCGTGGACGATGATCCACGCGGCGCCGCGCGCGCAGATCGTCTACTTCCACGGCAACGGAGGCAATCTGTCTGTCTGGGCGCCGATTCTGGCCGGTATCGCGCGGCAGGGTTATTCCGTGCTCGCGTTCGACTACCGTGGTTACGGCAAGAGTACCGGTTCTCCCAGTGAGCGCGGTCTTTACCGCGACGTCGATGCGGTCGTCAAACACTTCGTGGAAGGCCAGCGACAAGAGGTTCCGGTCGTGTACTGGGGTCGATCGCTCGGCGGGACGATGGCGGCGTACGCGGCGACGGTTCGGGCCCCTGATGGCCTGATTCTGGAGTCAGCGTTTCCGGACGTGCGAACGCTGGTACGCTCGTCGCTGCCGATGGCGATCGTGTCGCTGTTCTCGACCTTTCGTTTTCCCGCCGTCGAGTTCATGCAGCGCGTGAACGTGCCGGTCCTGCTGATGCACGGGGACCGTGACAGTGTCATCCCGTTCAGTCAGGGACAAGCCCTGTTCGAGAAGATCCCTGGGCCGAAGCGATTCTTCACGATTCGCGGCGGCGATCACAACGACGTCGCGCCGCGCGATCCGCGCGCGTACTGGGAGGCGATCGTCGAATTCGTCGCCAGCCTCCAGATGCAATAAGATTTCCCAGGCGCCTCGTGCATCCCCTCTTTATCGAGCGTGGGTTCCTCCCGTCACGCGACCCGGCACGGTCGTTCGCGCCCGGCTCGGCGCTGTCGGTACTCGACGAGATCGGTCGCGATTTGCCGAGCCTGCTGGAGGATTCCGGCTTCCGCCATTACGTGCGGGGCCTCCGGATCCCGGAATGGCCGGAGGACCGCCTGCGGGACGAGACCCTTCCGGAGCTGCGGCTCTACTATCTCCGCCTCGGATTTCTCGCCTCCGCGTACATCAATCAGGTCGGGCAACCGCCGGCCAACGCATTGCCCCAGAACGTGGCCGTGCCGCTCTGCAAAGCCTGCGCGCTGCTCGAACGACCGCCGATCCTCAGCTACGACGGGTACGCGTTGTACAACTGGAAGCGCTTCGATGCGAGCGGCCCGATCGCTCTGGGCAACATCGATACGTTGCAGGACTTCGTCCACCTGTACGACGAACACTGGTTCATTCTCGTGCACGTGGAGATCGAGGCGATCGGCGCACAGGTCCTGGCGGGAATCGATCGCGCGGCGCGGGCGATCGTGTCGAGCAACCCGGCAGAGGTAAGTCCTGCGCTCCGGGACGTGGCGTCGGCTGTCTGGCGACAGGTCGCGGTGCTGCGGCGAATCCCGGAGAAAATGAATTCGTCGCTGTACTACCGCACATTCCGGCCTTACATCCGTTTTTTCGAGAACGTGGTCTACGAGGGCGTGACGCAGACAGCAATGAACTTTCGCGGCGAAACCGGCGCTCAAAGCAGCCTGATGCCGGTCTTGATCGCGTTCATGAAGATTCCGCACCGGCAGTCGGTCCTCACGGATCACCTGACCGACATGCGCCGGTTCATGCCGCTCGAGCATCGCCAACTGATTGCGGAACTGGAAGCCGTGCCGACGGTGCGGGATCTTGCCGATCCGGAGGCCTACAACGACGTGCTGGAAGCGATGGCGACATTCCGCGAGGTCCATTACGGCTGGGCGCAGGAGTACGTCAACCGCTGGGTGGCCGATCCGCGCGGAACGGGCGGCACGCCCTATATGACCTGGCTTCGACAGTTGATTGACGAAACGCGCATGCACAAGCTGCTCTAGATGATGTGATAGATGATGTGGCTGTTCGCAATGATCGGCGTCGGCATCGTCGCGCTGGCGCATATGGCACCAACGCGTTTCCTCCTCGACGCGATGGCTGGCGATCGCGCCGTCTGGAGCATGCCGCGCACGGCGCCATCGACGGTCTATCTCACCTACGACGACGGGCCGAACCCCACCACCACTCCTGATCTGCTCGACGTGCTGGCGCGTGAAGGCGTCCACGCGACCTTCTTCCTCATCGACGCGCACATCACGGAAGAGACCGCCCCGATTGTCCGGCGCATGTTCGAGGATGGACATGCGGTCGGCCTTCACTCGGCCTCGCGCAGGTACATGTTGATGTCTCCATCGACGCTGGCGCGGACGCTGACCGAGGCCGCCGATCGCATCGAGCGGCTCGCGGGCACGCGGCCGTGCCGCGCGTTCCGGCCGCACGCGGGCTGGCGCGGCGGGCAGATGTTCGAGGGACTCAGGCAGATCGACTATCAGCTGGTTGGCTGGGGCTGGATGCTGTGGGACTTCAACTGGCTCCGCGCACCGCGGACAGCACCTTCCGGCGCATCTCGGCGCGCGCTTCCGCCGGCGACATCATCGTTATGCACGACGGCGACGAGTCGGCCCCGCGCAGAGACCAGCGGCACACGGTGGACGCGACGGCACGGTTCATTCCCGTGTTGCACGCCCGCGGCCCCAGCTTCGGGACAGTTTGCCAGAACGGCGGATAAACCACGGCTTTAGGCTTTAGGCTCTTGGCTTTGGGCCATGCCTAGAGCCTGGAGCCTAGAGCCTGAAGCCTGTCACCGCGGTCGCACCAACGGCACGAACTGCACCGGAGCCACGCGCGTCGTGCTTGTCCGTCCGGCATTGTCTTTCTCAAGCAGCTGCAGTTCCTGGACCTTTGAGACCGGGCCGACGGGAATCACGAGCCGGCCGCCCGGCTTGAGCTGCGTGAGAAGCGGCGCCGGCACGTGATCGGGCGCCGCCGTAACTATGATGATGTCGAAGGGCGCCATGTCGGGCCACCCGGCGTACCCGTCGCCCGTCCGAACGGTGACGTTCGCGTAGCCGAGCTCCTTCAGGCGTTGTTCGGCAACGCGCGCGAGCGGCTCGACGATCTCGATCGTGTAGACATGCGACACGAGTCGCGACAGCACGGCTGCCTGATAACCTGATCCGGTTCCCACTTCGAGAGCGCGATCGGAGGGGTGCGGCCGCGCGAGCTCCGTCATCAGCGCGACAATGTAGGGCTGCGAGATGGTCTGGTTGTAGCCGATCGGCAGCGGCCGATCTTGGTACGCCTGCCGTTGAAGCTCCGGCGGCACGAAGAGGTGGCGCGGCACGTCACGCATCGCCGCGAGCACGCGTGGATCGCGAACGTCGCGCGCGGCGATCTGCTCACCTACCATGCCTTGCCGATCCGCCGTGAATTCGTCCTGGCGGGAGGCGCTGGAGACCACGTCGTCGGTGTCCGTGCAGGCACAGATCAGGACGACGGCCGTCACCACCAAATGCCGCGTGAGCATGACGGCATGATATTACGAGGCGGATCAGGCCCAGGCGCTGTTTGCGAAGATTCCGGGGCTGTCGACGGATTCGTCCCAGAGCTATAGACTGGTTTCAACACTCTGGCTGACCATGGTTGTTCGGTCCACTCGGAGGCTCGCCGCTTCTATCGCGTTGACCCTCGGCTCCGGGCTGACGATGGCGCAGTCGCGGGAAGCTCCGCCCTTACCTTCCGACGGGCGGGTGGTGTACTCCGCCGAGGTTGACAGCATCATCCATCCGGTTTCCGCCGAATACATGATTCAGACGATGGATCGGGCCGATCGCGCCGGCGCGACGCTTGTCGTCTTCACGCTGCGGACGCCCGGGGGTCTCGTCGACTCCACTCGCACCATCGTCACTCGAATGATCGCGGCCAAGACGCCGGTCGCGATCTTCATCGGCCCGGCGGGCGCGCGCGCCGCGTCGGCCGGCTTCATTCTCACAATGGCCGCCGACGTGGCGGCGATGGCGCCGGGGACGCACATCGGCGCCGCTCATCCGGTGGCGGGCGGCGGCGAGAAGATGGACGAGACCCTAGCGAAAAAGGCGGCGGAGGACGTGGCCGCGTACGCCCGCACGCTGGCCAGCAAGCGCCATCGGAACGTGACGCTTGCGGCACAGGCCGTCACCGAGAGCCGCGCCTTCACGGACGAGGAAGCGCTCGCAGCGTCGCCGCCGCTCGTCGACCTGTCGGCCTCCGATGTCCCGGACCTGCTGCGGAAGCTTGACGGTCGAACGATCACGCGGTTCGAGGGCGCGACACTCGTCTTGAAGACGGCGGGCGCGCAGACCGTGGCGGTCGAGATGACCCTGCGACAGCGCCTACTCGGCGCCGTGGCGAACCCGAATGTCGCTTACCTCCTGTTGAGCCTCGGAACACTGGGACTCACCATCGAGCTGTGGAGCCCGGGCGCCGTGCTGCCGGGCGTGGCCGGGGGGTTGTGCCTGTTGCTGGCGTTTTTCGCGTTCTCGATCCTGCCCGTGAACTATGCGGGGCTGCTGTTGATCCTGTTCGGACTGCTGTTGCTGGCCCTCGAAATCAAAGTCGTCAGCTACGGTCTGTTGACTGTGGGCGGACTGGCAAGCCTGGTGTTCGGGTCGATGATATTGATGGATTCGTCGATGCCGGAGTTGCAGTTGAGCCTTCGTGTCATCGTTCCTGTAGTACTGGGATTTGCCGGCATCGGCATGTTTCTGGTGAGGCTCGCCGTCGCCTCGCAGCGTCAGCCCGCGGTGACGGGCGCCGCGAGCATGATCGGGGAAATCGGTCAGGCCCTGACGGCCATCGGACCAGATCTACCTGGACGCGTGGCCACGCATGGCGAAATCTGGCAGGCGACGTCCGCCGACTCCATTCCCAAGGGTGCACGTGTTCGTGTAATGCGCGTGGATGGACTGATGTTGACCGTTTGCATGGATTGAGGTGACGGCATGGAGATTTCCCCCGCCCTGATTCTGCTCTTTATCGTGGTGCTTTACGTCATCAGTTCAATCAAGATCCTGGCCGAGTATGAACGCGCCGTGATCTTCAGGCTCGGCAAGCTCCTGCCGCAGCCCAAGGGTCCCGGCGTCATCCTTGTGTTCGCACCGATCGATCGCATGGTCCGGGTGAGCCTGCGCACGGTGGTCTTCGACGTGCCGCCGCAGGACGTCATCACGCGGGACAACGTCTCGGTTAAGGTGAACGCGGTCGTGTACTTTCGAGTGATCGATCCGCGCAGGGCGATCGTGGAAGTGGAGAACTACAATTACGCGACATCGCAGCTGTCGCAGACGACTCTGCGGAGCGTGTTAGGACAGGTCGAGCTGGACGACCTGTTGTCTCAGCGCGAGCGTCTCAACCAGCAGCTCCAGCACATCCTCGATCAACGTACCGACCCGTGGGGCATCAAGGTGTCGGCCGTCGAGGTCAAGCACGTCGACCTGCCTGCCGACATGCAGCGTGCCATGGCACGGCAAGCCGAAGCGGAGCGCGAGAAGCGCGCCAAGATCATCCACGCGGCCGGTGAGCTGGAGGCTTCGGAAAAGCTGGCGCAAGCCGCCACCGTGATCGCCACCCAGCCGGTCGCCATCACGCTCCGGTATCTTCAGACGCTGACCGAGATCGCGGCGGAGAAGAACTCCACCATCATCTTTCCGTTGCCCATCGAGATGCTGCACCTGCTGCGACAGATGACAGGCGCCGAACCGGAGAGTGCGGCACGGCGCTCGTAGGCTACTGCGCGCCCAGAACCTGCGCGGCCTTTTTCAGGTCGCGCGGCGCAACCCAGCAGAGCGCGCCGTAGCGGCCGTCGACGCTGACGGCGTCAATCGCGGTCACGTTGATCTTTGCGTCGGCGAGCTTGCCGGCAAGGTCGGCGATCGCTCCGACGCGATCGTCGCCCTGAATCAGGAACCCTCGTTTCGGGCCGGTCACCTTCCATTTGGCGGCTTTCGCCACATTCTTGAACGCCGACGCGTCGGCCGGAATGAAATCGAGCTGCCCGCGCCGTCCCTCCGGGAAACCCGAGAACGCGAGGAGGTTCACTCCGGCGTCCTTCAGCGCCCGCAAAATCCGGGCAGCTTCGCCCGGTCTGTGCGGCACCAGCAGGTAGAAGTAGTCGACCTGGCGAATGGTGTCTGCCATCGTTGTCCTCCTTGTGCGGTCGAAACCGCATGATATTACGGCGAGAGTCAGGGCGGACGTATGAGGCGTGGCTGACGCAGCAATGGCTTCGCGCTGTCAATCAGTTTCGGGGTATCGTGTTCCGCCTGCTCAAGCATCCGGCTGATCGCCGTCGCCGCCACGGATATAACGCGGAAGGGCTTGAAGCGATCGACGAGACAGCACGCCCACATTCATCCTGCGGTTGCCGTCTTTTCAGAATTCAACGGCGATCCACGAACTCCCGCAATGGCGTCAGCGTTTACGACGGGCCTTTCATCGAGACCAAGGAACTGATTGCCGGCTACGTCGTCGTTGTCGGCAGCGTCCCTCGAGGACGCGGGCGATGGGCGGTGCAGTACGTCTACGCCGTTGAAGCCGTCGAGGTGGATCTGCGCGAACTGGAGTGACTCCATTGCCGGACGCTACGTACGATCAAAGACTGATCACGCCGGGCGCCTCAATCTGTCGCGGACGCTCAGGCGCCGCCGATGGCGGCCGTTTGCCGAGGTACGGAATCAATCGCTCCAGCACTTCGGGGAGGGCATCGCACGGCACGTCTTCAAGGATCTTCGTACCGGGCTTTGCATCCGGTCCCGACTTGCCGCCAACGAAGATGTCGACGGCGTCAACGATCTGGCCGTCGATCCTGGTGTTCTTGCCGAGCAGACCGATGTCCGCGGCTGCGTGGTTGCCGCATCCCGCCGGGCAACCGGACCAATGCATCGTCAGCCGCTTGCCCGCCGGCACTCGCTCCTCGAGATAACGCGCGGTCTTGATCGCGAGCTCCTTGGTTTCGACGAGCGCAAAGTGGCAGTAATCGATGCCGGTGCAGCTGACGAGGCCGCGAACCACTCCGGGAGGGTTGTGACGGAACTCCCGCAGCAAGGGCTCGGCGACAAGGGCGTTGAGCTTCTCGTCGGGCACATTGGGGATCATCACGTTCTGCGCGGTCGTCAGACGAAGCTCGCCGTTGCCATACTCCTCGGCCAGGCGGGCGAGATCGAACAACTGATCCTGCGTGATGCGGCCCACGGGGACAGCGAGACCGACATAACTCAACCCCGTCTGTTTCTGCTTCACGATGCCGAGGTGATCGGCGTGTGAGGAACCGCGTTTGTCCCTGCCGGCCGTCAGCAGCGGCCGGCCGGTCCGGCGCTGCAGCTCCGCGCGAAACTTCGTGACCCCCCAGGCTTCGATCAGGAACGCGAGACGCGCTCTCGTGCGCGATGCTCTGAAACCGTGATCCCTGAAAATCAACGTGACGTGGCCGCACAGCGCCGCCGCATCTTCCGGCCGGACGAACACGTCGAGCGGCGAGGCGACCCGATAGCCGCCCGAACCCATCTTGCCGCCGGCCACCACGTTGAAGCCCTTGACCTCGCGGCCGTCGATCGTCTTGACCGCGGGCGTGAGCCCGAGATCCTGCGACTCGGCATGCGTGCAGTGCTCGAGACACGCGCTGATGCCGACGTTGAACTTCCGCGGCAGGTTCGTGTACGCCTTGTTCTTCAAGAACGTGTCGGTGAATTCGCGCGCGACAGGCGATGCGTCGAACAACTCGTGCGGCGTGAGCCCGGCAGCCGGACAACCGACGACGTTGCGGATGTTGTCCATGCCCGTCTGCAGCGAGACCAGCCCGACCTTCTCCAAGCGATGCCAGATCTCCGGGACGTTTCCGATCTCAAAGCCGCGCAGCTGGATCTGCTGCCGTGTGGTGACATCGACAAACGCTGCGCCGACGTCGCGCGTGATTTCCGCGAGCGTCCGAATCTGCTCAGCATTGGTGTGGCCGTTCGACATGCGGACACGCATCATGAAACGTCCGGGTGTCTGACGGCGGAAGAACACGCCGGCCCATTTCAACCGCTCGCGATTGCCTTCGTCGATCGCCTCCCAGCCATCCAGCGCCAGACGTGGAACGTCCTCGACAATGTCGAGGCCGTCCTTCTCGCTTTTGATCCGCTCGATCTTGTTCAGCGTGACGACAACGGCATCACTCTCTTCTGGCGGTACGCGGACCTCACGCGTAGCAGGAAGGCGCTCGACCGCCGCCAACACCTCGGGATCCGCAAGTCCTCGGCAGGCGAGCTCGAGGATCTCCTGGACTTCCGGCTTGCAGGAACCGCAGCCGGTTCCCGCGCGCGTCGCCGCGCAGACCGCGCCCAGGCTGCGCGCGCCCGCGAGCACCGACTCGATGATCTGCGCCTTCGAAACCGCGTTGCAGTTGCAAATCTGCGCGGTATCCGGGATGACGTCGGAGGCCTGGGGCCCGAGATCGACATTCCGGAACAGCAGCTCGGCGCGGTTGTCCGCCAGAAGTGTCGATTCAGCATACGCGTGAAGAAGCGACGGCACGATGGCGCCGTCGCCCATGACAAGGGCGCCGGCGAGACGCCCATTGCGCACCACGAGCTTCTTGTAAATCCCGCGTGACGGCTCGGCATAACTGACCACCTCGTCGTCTTCTTCGACCGCGTCCTTCTCCCCCATCACGGCCAGATCGACGCCGGCGACTTTGAGCTTTGTGGACAGGCGCGATCCGGCATACGCCGCGCCGGGATTACGGCCGGTCAGGCGATCGGCCAGCACCTGCGTCTGCTCCCACAGCGGCGCGACGAGCCCGTAGACACGGCCGCGATGCTCGGCGCATTCGCCAACGGCAAACACGTCCGGCGTGCCGCGACAGGCCAGATCGTCGCCGACGATGATGCCGCGTGCGACCGGCAAGCCGGCCCTGACGGCAAGCTCAACGTTGGGACGGATGCCGGCGGCGATCACCACCATGTCGCACTCGAGCGTCGAGCCATCGAGGAAAGAGAGACCGGTCACATGGCGATCGCCCAGAACCGCCGTCGTCGTCTTTTCGAGGTGGACGTGAAGTCCCATCTGCTCGAGTTGCCGCTGAAGCACACGAGCGGCCGGTGCGTCGAGCTGGGTTTCCATCAGATGGGGCATCAGGTGAATGACGTGGACGTCGAGATGGCCGTTCAGCAACCCCTTCGCCGCCTCGAGGCCGAGCAGGCCGCCGCCGATAACGGCGACACGGCTCGCGTGCTTCGCGTGGGCGAGAATGCGATCGCAGTCCACGAGCGTGCGGAAGACGAAAACACCATTCCTAAAGCCGACAGTCCGGCTGCCGCCTTCGCCGCTCTGCGGCTTCGGCGAGCCAGGAAAGCCGGACACTGACGTACGGACCAGTGTCTGGCGAGAGGCCGTCGATACGCGGCACGAGCGGCCGGCTGCCGGTCGCGATGACGAGCGCATCGTACGGCTCGACGAGACCGTTCGCGCCACGCACCTGCCTGGACGGCACATCTATGGAGTCGACGCGCACGCCTGCGTGAAGCGTGACGGCGTTCGCCTCGTACCACGACAGGGGATTGAGGAAGATGTCGTCGGGCCTGTGGGTGCCCGCGAGCACGCCCGAGAGCAGAATCCTGTTGTAGTTCCCGCACGGCTCGTCGCCGAAGACCGCGATCCGGAACTGATCGCCGCCGCCTCGAGCGAGCACGTCCTCGACCAGGCGTGCGCCGGCCATGCCGTTGCCGACGACGACGAGGCGCCGCTTCGCGCTCATGCGGAGTCGTCGGGACCGATCTTGGCTCCCACGGCAGGACTAACCGCCTTCGCCGAGGCTTCGGCGGTCAAGAAGTCCCGCACTACACTTGGGTCGTGCGCAACATCGGCGCGCACCGCGCACACCTTGAACTCGGGCATTTCGCTCGTCGGATCGAGCGCCGCACTCGTCAAACGGTTCGCCGATTGCTCCCCGCCCCAGTGGAACGGCAGAAAGACGGTGTCCTCTCGAATCGTCGGTGTCAGCCTGAGCATGAACGTGCCGGCGCCGCGCCGCGTGGTGAGCGTCACGCGGCCACCCTCCGCAAGTCGATGCCGCCGCGCGGTGGCAGGGTGCATCTCCACAACGGGCTCGCGCGCGGCTTCCTGCAGCTCGGACACCCTCCGCGTCTGCGTTCCGGACTGGTAATGTGCGAGCAGGCGACCTGTCGTCAGATAGAGGGGATGGTCGGCATCGCGATCGTCGACCGGCATCTGATGAAAGACCGGATGGAACCGCGCCCGTCCACTGGGCGTCGGGAACGATTCGGCAAACAGACGCGGTGTGCCCGGATGATCGACCGCCGGACAGGGCCAGAACACGCCGTCAGCACCGCCAGGTTCGTCGAGCCGTTCGTACGTGATGCCGGAATAGTCGGCCAGGCTGCCGGCGCTGGCCCTGCGCAGTTCCTCGAACACCTCACGAGGGCCGCTGAACATGAAGTGCCGGCGCTTGCCAAGCGCGGCGGCGACGGCGCACAGGATGTCGAGGTCGGTCTTCACGCCGGGGGGAGGCTCGATGGCGCGGCGTCTTCGAATCACGCGCCCCTCGAGATTGGTCATCGTGCCGTCCTCTTCCGCCCACTGCGCGGAGGGCAGCACGACATGGGCGAGGCTCGCCGTTTCCGAGAGGAAGAAGTCGGCGACGACGAGACAATCGAGCGCGCGTAGGCGCTCTCCGACGCGTATGCCGTCCGGCGCCGACACCGCGATGTTCGATCCCATGACGAACATCGCCCGCACTCCGTCGCCCTTGCCGATCGATTCAATCTGGCGGCACGCCGATCGGCCGGCGCGGGGAATCGCCGATGCCGGCACTCCCCACACGGCCGCGACATGCTCGCGAGCGGCGGGATCGTCGATACGCCGATAACCGGGCAGCTGATCGGCCTTCTGCCCGTGCTCGCGTCCACCCTGTCCGTTTCCTTGTCCGGTGAGAGTGCCGAAGCCAGCCGACGGCCTCCCAACGCCGCCGAGGGCAAGCGCCAGGTTAATGTATGCGAGCGTGTTGTTGACGCCCTGTGCCTGCTGCTCGGGCCCGCGTGCGGTCAGCACCATCGCGCGACCAGCGGTTCCCAGCAAGCGGGCGCTGTCGATCAACAGCCGCTCCGGTACGCCCGTCAGTTTTTCGACCCGCTCCGGCCAATAGGCGGCGACGACACGACGAACCTCATCGAAATCGTCGGTGCGGCTCCTGATGTAGTCCTGATCGATCAGGTTGTCTCGGACGAGGACGTGCAGCAGACCGTTGGCGAGCGCCGTATCTGAACCGGGGCGAAGCGGCAGATGGCATGTCGCCCATTGGGCGGTCGGCGTTCGTCGCGGGTCGGCGATGATTAACTTGCCGCCACGCTCCTGCTGCCTCTCGAAATACCGCATGATGGGCGGCATCGTCTCGGCCACGTTGCTGCCGACCAGGAGGATCGCCCTCGCCTCGGCAATATCGGCGATCGGAAACGGCAACCCTCGATCGATGCCAAAGGCCATGGACTGAGCGGCGGCCGCCGACGACATGCAGAAGCGGCCGTTGTAGTCGATGTTCGCGGTTCCGAGGGCCACGCGCGCAAACTTGCCCAGCAGATACGCCTTCTCGTTCGTCAGCGATCCACCGCCGAAGACCGCAACGGCGTCTGCTCCGTATCGCCGCTGCACGTCGCCGAAGCCCGACGCCACGCGTTGCAGCGCCATCTCCCACGTCGCCGGTTCGAGCCGGCCGCTCGCGTTACGGACGAGCGGCGCCCGCAGCCGGTCGGGATGATCGAGGGTCGCGGCCGCAGACCAACCCTTGACGCACAGACCTCCCTCGTTGACCGGGAACTTCGCATTGCCAATGACTTCGATGCGCGACGCCTGTGGTTGATCTCTCGCGAGATGCATCCCGCACTGCAGCGCGCAGTACGGACAATGCGTGGAGACGCTGGACGACACCGCGGTTGACGCGCGTTCCATCACCGCGGCGGACACAGCAAGATGCGCTCCCGAACACAAATCCTTTAGAAACGCGCGTCCGAGCGCGCGAATCAGACGCATTTGTCGCCGTTCGGCGGCGAGCGCACACACTTGTCGAAAAAGTCGGGAGTCTGGTTGTGAGGAGAGAAAGAAAAACGCCCGGGACCCGTGGGATCCTCGGGCGTTTCTCTAGTCCTGCGGTCGTGTTAGCTCAAGCGACGCGGGTTCGCGGATGCTTCCTGCCCTCGTCGAGGCCGTCCCAGAAGACCTTGACCCCGTCGAGCATCTTCACGCCGGCTGTGACGAACGGTTCCTCGCGGAATTTGGGCGAGTGGTAGCAGGCTTTGAGCTCGTCCCACACGTGGGCTTTGTGCTGTTCCTCGATCTTGTCGTGCCAGGTAAAGAACGCGAGGTGCAACTCGGGTACGTCCCTCGTCTTGATTTTCTCGAGTCCGGCAATCAGTTCCTTCCAGAAGCCCGCCGCGGCCCAGTTTTCGACCGCGAACGCGGCGCCCATCGCCTCGTTGTAGTCGTCGCTGCCGTACAGCCGGAAGAGCTCGTCGCAGAAGCGCAGCGTGCTCGGCGTGCCGTGGCGCCGCTTGCCCAGATCGTCGAAGGTCAACCCCAGCGGCTGGGCGAAACGAAGCAGCCACTCGATGTGGGCCGCCTCAAAGCGGAACTTCCCGCCGTTCACGGTGCCTTCGGTGGACACGAGGGCGGGGTCCACCTCGTCACCGTTGTTCAGGGTGTTTCCAGGCTGGCGGCTGTGGCCGCCGTTTCCGCCGGCGTTGTAAATCACGCCGAGCTCGTTCATCAGGATTTCCTTCGACTCTCGAGCGGCCTCGAGGGAGTCGGCATTGATCACACGATTGAGCGCCGCCAGCAGAAACTGGTTCGAGAAGACGGAGAATTGGACCGTGAAGTGACGCAGATGGTCGAGCGACATGTCCCCACGCGAAAACCACCCGGTGTACTCATTTGTCGTGACCACCGGGTGCTGCATGAACCGGCGTTCGATCGTGCGCTTGAACGTGTCGAAGTCTTTGCCAGCCATTGGGCTTCTTCCTCCATCCTTCGGTCCGGCAAAGCCGGACAATACCCTGAGTAAATGGTATCGCAACCGTTTTGGCAGTTCAAGTAGCGAAACATAACCAAACCGCTTGAAATAGTTATGGATCAGCACTATCGTCTCTTTTTGACTACGGCTAGACGCCCTCGCCAAGTCTACAGCGGCGAAAATCTTCGCTGTCGCGCAGGGATGGGAAGCCGGACACTACGTGGGTAGGAGGTGAGTGTGCCGATACGAAGCAGCCGGACGAAGCCTCGAGCCGCCATCGCCAGGCGGCTGCCGCTGGCGGGGTCCCCAGCGCGGCAGCCGCGCTGGGGTGCCCTGGATGATCTGGACCGCCGGCTCCTGGGGCACCTCCAGGACGATGCCCGTATCACCAGCGTGGAGCTGGCCCGCCGGCTGAAGTTGTCGGCCCCGGGCCTCCAGAAACGCGTTCGCAAGCTCGAACAACGTGGGGTCATCAAGGGCTACGCCACGCTCCTGAGCCGCCAGGCGGTGGGACTGGATCTGCTCTGCTTCGTTCAGGTCCTGCTGGCTCATCACCGACCGGGGAGCGTCGAGCGGTTCCCCGCCAGAATCAGGAGCCTGCCCGAGGTGCTCGAGTGCTACTACCTGACGGGTGAGATCGACTATCTGCTGAAAGTCGTTGTGGCGACGCACGAGGACCTGGAGAGATTCCTGTTCGACAAGCTCATGAAGGTGGACGGCGTCGATCGCGTTCGAACCAGCATCGTGCTGAAAGAACTCAAGGCCTCGACGGCGTTGCCGCTTTAGCGGTTACGGACAAATCTGAGGCTGTTTGATCCGGATCGAACAGCATTGTCTTTCGAACGCGATCGCGTCCTCGCGAACAATCCCAATAGATTCGGCCTTTCTCACGATTTCCGATGCGCACACGCGCGGCACAACGGTTGCTGACGCGTACGGCATGAAGATCACCGTCGCACTCGCGATCGTTGCCGTTCCCGTGCTTGCCGCTGCGCAGACTCCGCCGCCCACAACACCGCAACCTGTTCCTCTCGGCGTCAACGGCCAGCTTGCCTCGTGGTTCCAGGTGCGCGGAGAGTTCCGCACGCGCATCGAAGGATTCTCTGGAGGGGGTTTCGCCGAGAACGAGGACGTCTACTGGATGGATCGCTTCAGGCTGAACGCCACGGTTCGTCCCTCGAAGTCGCTCGCGTTCGTCATTCAGGCGCAGGACGCACGCGCGTTCCGCAAGACGGCCGGTTCGCAGGCGGCGCCGTTTCGAGACACGCTCGACGTTCGAATGGCGTATGGCGAAATCGGTTCGAGCAACACTGTTCGAATCGGACGCCAGGAACTGGCGTTTGGCGAGCAGCGGTTGCTCGGCCATCTGGTATGGGCCAACACGGCCCGATCGTTCGATGGAGCGCGGGCCACGATCAAAGGGAAGCTCGGCCAGGTCGACGCCTTCGCCGCCTCGGTCGTCACGATCGACCCGACGAGCTTTGACAAGAGCGGCAACGGCAACCTGATTTCCGGAACCTACATCTCGCTCACCACGGCCGTTCCGAAGCAGGCCATCGAACCATATTTCTTCTGGCGACAGTCGCGAAACGTGGCCGCCGAACTCGGAGGCATTCGGTCGCTTCGTCAGGCCACGAGCGGCCTGCGCATGGCGGGAAGGGTGCCCTGGGCGTTGGACTACTCAGGTGAGGTGGCGGTCCAGACAGGCTCGGTCGGACCGGACGATGTCATGGCCTGGGCAGGCCACGGCGTCGTCGGCAAGTCCCTCAACAACGCGCCGGGGCACCCTCGATTCTTCGGGGAATACAACTACGCCTCCGGCGACGCCGATCGCACGGACGGCACGCGCGGGACGTTTGATCAACTTTATCCAACCGGTCACGACAAGCTCGGGCTGTCCGATCAGGTCGGCTGGAAGAACATCCACAACGCCAGAGCCGGCGTGGAGATCAAGCCGACGACGAAATGGCTGCTGGCGGGCAGCTACCACTCCTGGTGGCTCGCCAGCGCGACCGACGGCCTCTATAGCGCGAGTGGAGCGCTCGTGACACGGTCAATCACGGGCACGGCCGGGCGGCACGTCGGCCAGGAAGTCGACGGTCAGCTGACATACGCCTACTCACCGCAGCTCCAGATCGGCGGCGGCTACGCCTATCTCGTCCCTGGGGAATTTCTGAAGAGCACGACCCCCGGCCATTCCTACAACTACCCATACGTGATGGCCACTTATGTGTTTCTGGGTGAGAAGCCGGCCACCCGGGTCCCCAGCGCGGCTGCCGCGCTTCCGGCCATCAGCGGGAGAAACACTCAATGAGGTCATCACGACGCAAGTTTCTCAGACGCGCAGGCGGGTCCGTGGCGGCGGGCCTGATGCTCGGCCTGCCGAAGGGATGGGTTGGCAGCGCGTTCGTCGACGATTCGCCCGAAACAAAAACGATGCGGTTCGGGATCATCGCGCTCACGGATTGCTCGCCCATCGTGATGGCGCACGAGCTCGGCTGCTTCAAGCAGTTCGGGATCGAATCCATCATCTCGAAAGAGGCGTCGTGGGCCGTCATTCGCGACAAGCTGTCGATCGGCGACAACCAGGCGACGCACATGCTGATCGGCATGCCGCTGGCGTCCACGATGGGGCTCGCCGGGTCTCCGGTCAAGCCAATGATCATCCCCTGGCTGCTGAACCGAAACGGCCAGGCGATCACGCTGAACAACACGCTGAAGAACGCCGGCGTGAAAACGCCAAAGGACCTGAAGCCGATTGCCGACAAAGCGAAAGCGGCCGGCGAGCCTCTGACGTTCGCGATGACGTTCCCTCCGGGCACGCACGCGATGTGGACGCGCTACTGGCTTGCATCCGGCGGCATTCACCCGGACAAGGACATCAGCCTGATCACGATTCCACCGGCGCAGATGGTTGCCAACATGAAAGTCAACAAGATGGACGGTTTCTGCGTTGGCGAGCCATGGAATAACCGCGCCATCGTCGACGGAATCGGGTTCACGGCCATCACCACCCAGAAGATGTGGCCCGACCACCCGGAAAAAGTGTGCGCGTTCACTGAAGAGTTCGCCGCCAGCAACCCAAAAACAGTCAAGGCCGTGCTCAAGGCGCTCCACCTGGCGAGCGTGCACCTCGACAACCTGGACAATCGTGCCAAGGCCGCGGAGGTCGTCGCGAGGCCCGCGTACATCAACTGCCCGCCGGAGATCATCCTGCAGCGGCTGCTCGGCAACTACGATTACGGCGACGGCCGGAAGGAGCAGGACAAGTACTACATGATCTTTTCAAGTCGCGACTGCAACTACCCGCAGCGCGCATTTGGCGTGTGGTGGCTCACCCAATTCCGCCGCTGGGGCATGACCAAGGGCGCGCCCGATTACCAGGGTGTCGCCAGCCGGGTCCTCCGGCCCGACATCTATCTCGAGGCGATGAAGGAATTGGGCGTCACGCCGAAAGTGGCCGAGATCCAGAAGTTCACGCTGTTTGACGGCATCCCGTTCGACGCGAAGGATCCCGAGAAGTACGCCGCGGCGTTCCCGGTCCATAACATGTCATGACGGCCAAGTCCTTCGACTTCGCTCAGACCAAGCGGATCGGGCACTTCCTTCTGCCGCTCACCGGCATCGTCATGGTCGGACTGGTGTGGCTGGCGGCCAGCCGGTCCGTCCCGGATCTGCCGTCGCCGCTTCGAACGTGGGAGGAGAGCAAACTGTACCTGCTCCAGCCGTTCGACAAACGCGGCGAGATGGACCAGGGCATCGCCCGCCTGGCCTACTACAGCCTTGTTCGCGTCTCGAAAGGGTTTTTCCTGGGCATCGCGCTCGCGACTCCGCTCGGCCTGCTGCTGGGCATGTCGCGAACGCTCAATCGCATGTTCGATCCGGTCATCCAGATTCTCCGGCCGATCTCCCCGCTCGCCTGGTTGCCACTGGGGCTGGTCGTGTTCCAGAAATCCGAGCCTGCGGCGTTGTTCGCGATCGCCATTTGCTCGATGTGGCCGACCGTGATCAACAGCGCCGCCGGCGTGCGCGCCATTCCGCAGGACTACTGGAACGTCGCGAAGGTGCTGCGTCTCTCACCCTTGACCACGTTCACCAAGATTGTGATTCCGGCGACACTGCCCTACATCTTCACCGGCTACCGTCTGAGCCTCGGCATCGCCTGGCTGGTGATCGTCGCCAGCGAAATGCTGACGGGAACGCCCGGCGTGGGCGGATTTCTCTGGCAGGAATACAACAGCCTCGTCTACGCGCACATCCTGCTCGCGATCCTCACCATCGGTCTCATCGGTTTCGCGCTCGATCGGCTGATGGGCATGGCGGAGGCGCGGTTTCGGACCGCATAGGTGGCCTTTTTAGAGATCTCCTCCATATCGAAAACGTTCGGGACCGGCCCATCCGCGCGGCACGTGCTCGACCGCGCCAGCTTGTCGGTCGACCGCGGAGAGTTCGTCTCAATCGTCGGTTTTATGGGCTGCGGCAAGTCCACGTTCCTCAACATCGTCTCGGGGCTGGTGACGGCGGACGCTGGCGACGTGCGGTTCGACGGCGAGCGCGCGAGCGGGATGAGAAACGATGCGTCGATCGTGTTCCAGAACTACTCGCTGCTGCCGTGGTTCTCCGCGCTCGAAAACGTGCGGCTCGCCGTCGCGGCGGCCTTTCCCAGGTGGCCGCCTGCCCGCCAGGCTGGACAGGCACGCGCGTACCTGGAGAAGGTCGGCCTGGGGAACGCCGTGGATCGGCGACCCGGCCAGCTCTCGGGCGGAATGCGGCAGCGGGTCGCCATCGCGAGAGCATTTTCCACCGAGCCCGACATGCTGTTCCTTGACGAGCCGTTCGGCGCCCTCGACGCGCTGACGCGCGCGAACCTCCAGCAGGAGCTTGCGAGGCTCTGCTCCGATCTGGACCGGCCGGTGACGACGATCATGATCACGAACAGCGTCGACGAGGCGCTGTTGCTCTCGGATCGGATCGTCCCAATGACGCGAGCCCCGCGTGCGACACTTGGCACGCCGGTGCCGGTCGCGATGCCAAAGCCCCGAAACGCGGCGCACCTCATGCACGACGAGGAAGCAATGCGCGTGCGCAGCCGCGTCATCGAGGCGCTGACAGCCAGGTGTAGCGCAGGACTTCAGTCCTGCACAACGGCAGTAGCGCAAGAAGTAGCGCAGGACTTCAGTCCTGCAACACGGCAGGTCTAAAGACCTGCGCCACAGCAGAGGATCTATGCCCGGCCGCATCCCGCTCGAACTGACCGGACTGTCGAAAACGTTTCAGACCCCCGAAGGGCCGTTCGTGGCGGTCGACAACGTCAACGCGCTCATCGAGGAGGGCGAGTTTGTCTGCATCCTCGGCCATTCCGGCTGCGGCAAGTCGACCGTCTTGTCGATCATCGCCGGGCTGCAGCAAGCGACGCTCGGCGGTGTCGTGATCGACGGCACCGAGGTCGATGAGCCAGGCGCCGATCGCGCCGTGGTCTTTCAGTCGCCATCGTTACTGCCGTGGCTCACAGCGCGCCAGAACGTGGCGCTCGCGATGAAGCAAGCGCCCGGGACGAAACAGGGACGATTCAGGCGCAAGGTTGCGGACCGCCGGGCGGCGACGCCCGATCGGTATCTCGAACTGGTCGGCGTCGCCGAGTGCGCAGATCAGTTACCCAACCAGCTCTCGCTCGGGACACAGCAATGCGTGTCGCTTGCACGTGCGCTGTCACTCGAGCCGCGTTTCCTGCTGCTCGACGAGCCGTTTTCGATGCTCGATTCGCTGACGAGGTTCGAGCTTCAGGACATCCTGCTGCAGGTCTGGGAACGGCGGCGGAAGACAGTGGTCATGGTGACCCATGACGTGGACGAGGCGTTGTATCTCGCCGACCGGCTGATTCTGATGACCGACGGACCGGCGGCGACCGTGGGCGATATCCTGACGGTTCCGTTTCCGCGCCCGCGCGAACGGGCGGCCGTCCTCGAGCACGCGCAGTATTACGCCTGCCACCAGCGGGTCATCGACTTCCTCGAAAACCACGCGCGACAGTCGCGCGCCTCCTGACACCTGGGGTCGAGCTGGTAAACTGGATGGGCAGGAATGATTCGCTATCTGGCGGGACTCGCGCTGTTACTGGCTCCCGTTGTCGCTGTCGCTCAGGCACAAACGACCACCGCGGCCGCCCCTTGTCCGGCGTGTCTCACCTACTATCACAATCCTGCTGGCCGGACGAACCTCATCGAAGACGTCTCGCTCGACCGCCCGGAGAGCAATCGGACGATTCTCCTGAACACGTCTGGACACAGCCAGCTTTACCTGGTGATCTTTTACACGTATTCGACCGCGACCGAGGTGCTTGTGCAATTGAGCTGTTCGAGCGACGAGACCACCTTCACGCCTCGCGAGGTGGAGAAACTGGAGACCGAAGGACGGAACCAGCGGTATCTGCTCTCGTACGATGTCTCAGGCTGCAAGAGCACGAAGGTGGTGTTCAGCGGCAGTACGGACGCCAACAGTTCGGACGTGATCACGGTCCAAGCCGTCGGCCAGAGGAACGATGAGCCGCAGAAAAACCTGTCGGTACAGTAGATAGGCTCCAGGCTTCAGACTCTGGGCTTCGGGCCTTTCAAGAGCCGGAAGTCCGGAGTCTGAAGTCTGAAGCCCGCCTAGCAGACCTCCACGACGCAAATCGAATCGACAGTGCGGTTGGCCGGCGGCACCGGCAGTCCCCGTTCGGTCATCAGCTTGCGGATGAGCGCAGCGGTTTCTCGGTGTTCAACCGCGGATTGCACCCCAAAC
Source organism: uncultured Acidobacteriota bacterium (assembly GCA_963789965.1). Classification (GTDB taxonomy): domain Bacteria; phylum Acidobacteriota; class Vicinamibacteria; order Vicinamibacterales; family CAVVIG01; genus DATLLJ01. The sequence continues at coordinate 512,428 of CAWBMO010000006.1, read as the reverse complement.
CGAACCAGACCATCGGAATAGTCGAGCGCTTCCCACGTGCGCCCCGCGATCTTCGACGCGGGATTGCCGGTGTCGCGGCTGCCCTTGTCCCGCGTGTCGAGTCTGGCCCCACGGTCCACCAGCAACTGCACGACTTCGTTCCGGCCCTTGTGCGCGGCGCCCATCAGCGCCGTACGGCCGTCGTTGTTGGCTGCGTTCGGGTCGACGCCAAGGTCAAGCAGCATTCGAACGGCTTCGACGTTGTCCTTTGGCGACCGCTCGTAGACGACGCCATCGACCCAACCAATCCCGCCTGAAGCTGTAAGCGCCGTATCTTTGTGATCCGTCGTGGCCTTCGGATCGGCGCCCTTGGCCAGGAGTAACTTCATCAACTCGAGATCGCTCGACTGTGCGGCCCGAATGAACGGAGTGGCACCTGACTCGAGGAACCACTGATTCGTGAAGATGGTCCGCTGCAGCGTGTTTTCCTTGACGCGGGCATTCACGTCGGCGCCGTGGTTCAGCAGGAGCTTGATGTAGTCCAGGTGGTCCATATCCGGCTTCGGCACCGGGTAGTCGCCGCCTTCGATGTTGCGGTTGTCCGTCGCCAGGTACAGGGACGTCCAGCCGCCCTTGTTGGCGATGTTCACGTTGGCGCCGCGTTCAATCAGAAAGGCGCCGAGCTTGTAGTTCCGGTTGTTGGTCGCCGTAAGCAGCGGCGTCCAGCCGTACTCGGTCGTCTGGTTCACGTCGGCGCCTGCGTCAAGCAGCAGTTTCGACGACTCGATATCGCCCTCACGAGCCGCAAACACCAGCGGCGTCAGGCCGCCGCTTCCGCCGCCCACCAGGCCGGCAACGATGTCGTCCGCTGCCTGATCGGCGTCCTGGTCAACCACCGCCGCGGCAGCGCCACGGCCGGCAGCCGCACCGCGGCCAGCCGCCGCGCCACCGCCAGCCCCCGCCCCACGGCCAGCAGCCCCGCGGCCGCGGCCTGCCGCGGCCGGTGCGGGCGCATCGCCATCCGGCTGGCCAGCACCGAACCCGGCGCCGGCGCCGCGAAACGTACCAGTCGCCTGCTCGAACCGGATTTGTTCCTCAATCGTCCGCCCGGCGGCCGCCGCGGCACGGCGTCGCGCGCCGGCGAGCGCCACGGCGTCGCCGTTGATGGGCCCGACGGTGCGGTTTCTGGGCAGGCCGGCAGGGCCTGACTTGGCGGCGTAGTCCGCGCCAACTTCGAGCAGCGCCTTGACAGCCGCCGGATGCCGCTCGGTGGCGGCCCACATGAGGGCGGTCGTCTGGCGCATGTTTTCTTTCGCGTTCACATCGGCCCCGGCCGCAACGAGCACTTTGATCGCCTGCGGGCTGCCGTTGCGGGCCGCGAACATGATCATCGTTTCGCCGTTCGGTCCACGCTGTTTCGCATCGGCACCCGCCTTCAGGAGCCGCTCGATCATCGCGGCGTTCCCGTACAGCGAGGCCATCGCCAGCGGCGTCACGCCCTCGCGGTTGGCCGCCTTGACATCGGCGCCCGAGCGGATCAGCAGGTCCGCCAGCTCCAGGTTGTCCCGGTACACAGCCCAGTGCAGCGCTGTCGCCCCGTCCACCTGGGGCGCGTTGACATCGGCCTTCGCCAGCACCAGCCTGCGAACCGCCGCCCCGTCGCCCTTCATCACGGCATCGGCGACGTCGCTGCCCGCGCCGCGAACGAACACCGTGGCGCAGACCAGCAGTATTGCGATGGAGCCGACAATTTGATTTCGATTCATGGCTGTTCTTCTCTCTTTGATGCAAAAAACTACTGACAGAGATCGACCACGCAAATCGAGTCCGAATTCCGATTGGGCGGCGGCACGGGCATGCCACGATCGGTCATCATCTTGCGAATGAGCGCCCCGGCCTCCGGATGCGGGACCGCCGATTGCACGCCGACGCGGACGAGCCCGTCGGCATAGTCCACCGCGATCCACGTTTTTCCAGCGATCTTGGAGGTGACGTTGCCGGTATCGCGGCTGCCTTTGTCCCGCGTGTCGAGTTTGGCGCCGCGATCGACAAGCAACTGAATGACGTCGGTACGCCCCTTGTGCGCGGCGCCCATCAGCGGGGTACGGCCGTCCTTGTTGGCCCAATTTGGATCCAGACCCAAATCGAGCAACATCCGAACGGCTTCCAGATTTTCTTTCGGCGACCGCTCGTAGGTGACGCCCTCGACCCAGCCGATTCCGGTGGACGCCGTCAGCGCGCTATCACCAAAGTCGCTCACGATCTTCGGATCCGCGCCGCGGGCCAGGAGCAGCTTCATCAGCGCCACGTCGCTCGATTGCGCGGCGCGCACGAAGGCGGTGGCGCCCGACTCGAAGAACCACTGCATCGTAAAGATCGTCCGGCTCAACGTGTTCTGCTTGATGCCGCGGAAATTCACGTCGGCGCCATGGTCCAGGAGCATCGTGATGTACTCCAGATGGTCCATATCCGGCCTCGGCACCGGATAGTCGCCGCCTTCGATGTTGCGGTTGTCGGTCGCCAGGTAGAGGGGCGTCCATCCGTCTTTGTTGGCGATGTTCGGCTTCGCGCCGCGATCCATGAGAAACGCGCCAAGCTTGTAGTTTCGGTTATTGGTCGCCACGAGCAGCGGCGTCCAGCCGTACTCGGTGACCTCGTTCACATCGGCGCCCCCGTCGATCAGCACCTTGGCCGACTCGAGATCGCCTTCCCGGGCCGCGAACACCAGCGGCGTCAGACCGCCGCTTCCGCCTCCGACCAGGCCCGCGATGATGACGTCATTGTTCGCATCGTCAGCCGATACGGCTGCTGCGGCGCCAGCTTCTGGTGTGGCACCGGCCGCGACGGCCGCAGCCCGCCTCGCCGCCTGACCGCCACCGCCCTGGCCGCCACCGGCCCCCGCCGCGCCAGCCCCACCAGCGCCGCCGCCGAATCCACCGCCGCCAAATCCACCGCCGCCACCGCCGCCGAATCCGCCGCGTCCTCTGGCCGGAGCCAGACCATTCGCCTGTTCGAACGCCAGTTGCTCCTCTAACGTTCTCCCCGCCTCGCGCGCGCGTTTCCGCGCCGCAGCGGCAGCCTGCACGGACGCGCCGTTGACGGCCGACGACATGTAATTTCTGGGGAGACCGGCCGGACCCGACCTGGCGCTGACGTCGGCGCCGAGTTCGAGGAGCGCCTTCGCGGCCGGCGCGTGTCGCTGTTCCACGGCCCACATCAGCGCCGTCGTGGCGCGCATGCTCTCTTTGGCATTCACGTCGGCGCCGGCTGCGACGAGCACTTTGATCGCGGCAGGGTTTCCGTTGCGGGCCGCGAACATGACCGTCGTCTCGCCGTTCGGGCCGCGCTCTTTCGGATCCGCGCCTGCCTTGATCAGTTTCTCGATCATCGCAGGGTCGCCGTACAGAGAGGCCATGAACAACGGCGTCGTGCCTTCACGATTCGGCGCTTTCACGTTGGCGCCCGCTTTGATCAGGAGGTCTGCTGTCGCCAAATCATTCCGGTAGACCGCCCAGTGCAGCGCCGTCGCGCCGTCCACCTGGGCGGCATTGACGTCGGCTTTCGCCAGCAGCAGCTTGCGGACCGTCGCGGTGTCGCCATTCATGACGGCGTTGGCGACATCGCTGCCCGCGCCGCCGACGAACGCCGTCGTGCACACGAGTAACACCGCGACGCAGCCGACGACCTGATGTCGATTCATTCGCTCTCTCTTCTGGTGCCGGCCGAATTACCGATGCGAAAAAGCCCCAACCATCACGGGATGATTGGGGCTTCGAGGACCTCTTCGATAGAAACCTACTGACAGATCTCGACGACGCAGATCGAGTCGACGATGCGATTCTCGGGCGGTACCGGAAGTCCACGATCCGCCAGCAACTTGCGAATGAACACGGCGGTCTCCGGGTGCGGAATCGCCGACTGCACCCCCACACGGACCAGACCCTCGGAGTAGTCCAGCACCTGGAACCGGTGTCCGGCGATCAGAGACGCCGCGCTGCCGGTATCCCGGCTGCCTTTGTCGCGGGCGTCGATCTTGGCGCCGCGATCCACCAGAAGCTGAATCACCTCGTTGCGGCCTTTGTGCGCCGCCCCCATCACCGCCGTGCGTCCGTCGTGATTGGCCCAATTCGGGTCGAGGCCCAAGTCGAGCAGCATCCGAACGGCTTCCACGTTTTCCTTCGCGGACCGCTCGTAGGTCACGCCTTCGACCCATCCGATGCCGCCTGCGACGGTCAACGCTGTATCGCCGAAATCGGTCGTGATCTTCGGATCCGCGCCATGAGCCAGGAGCAGCTTCATCAGTGCGGTGTCGCTCGACTGCGACGCTCGCACGAAGGCTGTCGCGCCGGGCTCGAAGAACCACTGCATGGTGAAGATGGTTCGGCTCAGCGTGTTCTCTGTGACCTGAATGTTCGGGTCGGCGCCCTTGTTCAGCAGGAGCGTGATGTACTCGAGGTGGTCCATGTCCGGCTTCGGTACTGGATAGTCGCCACCTTCAATGTTGCGGTTGTCGGTCGCCAGATACAGAGGCGTCCAGCCACCCTTGTTGGCAATATCAGGATCCGCGCCTTTTTCCAGCAGGTACGCGCCGAGTTTGTAGTTCCGGTTGTTCGTGGCGACGAGCAGCGGCGTCCAGCCGTATTCCGTCGTCTGGTTCACGTCGGCGCCGCCGTCGACCAGGACTTTGGCCGTCTCGAGATCGCCTTCGCGAGCTGCGAACACCAGTGGCGTCAGCCCGCCGCTGCCGCCACCAACCAGGCCGGCGACGATCACGTCCGTAGCCTGATCCTGCGCTGCCTGGGCCGCGGCTGCTGCGGCCGTCGCCGCGCCACCGCGGCCAGCCTGTGCTCCCGCACCTCGCCCGCCGCCACCGCGCCCGGCGCGTGCGCCGCCGGCCGCCGGCGGCTGCCCGAAATTCACTCCACCCAGCGCCGCCACTGCGGCGGTGACCTGGTCCGCGGTCAAGCCGAGAGCGGCAGCCGCCTCGGCAGCGGTCGCGGCACCAGAAGCGACGAATTGCGCTGCCTGCGCCAAAATATCGTCCTTGGGGGCCGCGCCAGTCGCCTGTTCGAACGCCAACTGATCCGCATACGATCTGCCGGCCTCTCTGGCCGCCCGGCGCCGCTTGGCCGCCGCTTCCACTTGCTCGACGTTCACGGCCTGGGCCATGTAGTTTCTTGGGAGACCCGCTGGACCAGATTTCGCGCTGACATCCGCGCCGAGCTCAAGGAGCGCCTTAGCGGCCGGCGCATGTCCTTCTTCGGCCGCCCACATGAGGGCCGTTGTGGCGCGAATGTTCTCCTTTGCGTTGACGTCGGCGCCCGCCGCGACGAGCAGCTTGATCGCTGCCGGGTTGCCGTTGCGCGCGGCGAACATCAGCGGCGTCTCGCCGTTCGGGCCGCGGCTCTTCGCGTCGGCTCCTGCTTTGATCAGCCGATCGATCATCGCCGGGTTGCCATACAGGGCGGCCATGAACAGCGGCGTCGTCCCCTCGCGGTTGGCCGCTTTGACATTGGCGCCGGCCTTGAGCAGCATGTCGGCGGTCGGCACGTCATCGCGGTACACGGCCCAGTGCAGCGCCGTCGCGCCATCGACCTGCGGCACGTTCACGTCGGCCTTGGCCAGCAGCAGCTTGCGGACGGCGGCCGTATCGCCCTTCATCACTGCGTCGGCCACGTCGCTGCCAGCGCCCTTGATGAACGAGGTCGCACCCACCAGCAGGTACTGCGACACAGCAGACGATCTGACGTCGATTCATGAGCCCGGTTTCCCCTTTGTATCTGTCATGTTGAGAGGGCCGGCTTTCGCCGGCCCTCTCAACCTATTCTCCGCGTTCGGTTCTTAGACGAGCCCCGCGAGACGGCCCGTGCTGTCACCATGCTTCTCCTCGTGAATCCCGTACATGTCGAGAATGCTGAGCAGAAGGTTTCCGGTCGTTACCGTCTTCCGGTCATAGGCCACGTGGCGGCCGCCCTTGAGCTGGCCGTTCGCGCCACCGACAAGAAGATGGGCCACGTCGTAGTGCTGATGCTGGTTCGAGTTCCCCATGTTGGTGCCGTAAACGATCAGCGAATGATCGAGCAGCGTGCCGTCGCCGTCCGGCGTCGCCTTCAGCTTCTCCGCGAAGCGGGCCATCGTCGAGGTGTGATAGCGGTTGAGGTCAGCAAACCGCTTGATGCCGTCCGCCGTATCGCCGTGGTGCGACGCGCCGTGCCAGCTCGGGCTGACACCGCCGTCCGGGAAGAGCTCGCTCTTCGGATACGTGAAGGCCCGGCCGGTGAGGTCGCGGCCGCCGAGCAGCGTCATCACGCGGGTGATGTCTGCCTGGAAGGCCAGCGCGGTCAGGTCGAAGTGCAGCTTGATATGGTCGTCGAAGCTCTCCGGGATGCCGGACGGCAGCGCCATTTCCGGCACGTTGTTCGAGACCTTCGCCGCAATCTGAAGCCGCCGTTCGATCTCGCGAATCTCGTCGGTGTACTGATCGACCGTCCTCTTGTCGCTCGCGCCGAGTGACGTCTTCAATCCGGACAGTTCGTCGCGGACCGAATCGAGAATACTTCGGCTCTGGTTGAGGCGCTGCGCGCGCTGGGCCGGCGTGGCGCCGCTCCCGAACAGGCGCTCGAACACGACCTGCGGATTGAGCTCCATCGGCAGCGGGCTCGTCCGCGGGATGTTGTCACCCGGCAGATGCGTCGAGGGGAGCCCCACCCATGAGATCGAGTTCGTATAGGAGCAGCTGTAGCCTTCGCCGCAGTTACTCGAGCTCGAATTCGGATCTTCGCAGGCCAGCTGCAGGGACGGCATCAGGTTCTCCTGGCCGATCTTCTGCGCGATCAACTGGTCGATCGTCGCCTCATAGACGGTCGAATCGGAACCAGCCGTCTTCCGAGGCTTGTTGGCCGTGAGGAACGCGGCGGCCACCCAGTGGTCCGAACCCGTCGTGCCCTCCGGCGGCTCGGCCGACTTGGACCACAGGCCGCTCAACACGACCAAGTTGTCCTTGACGTTCTTGAAACCCTCCAGCGTGTAGGGCAACTCCGTGAGGGCGCCGACGTTCTTTGGCACCCAGTGTCCCGGGCCCATGCCGTGCGGGAAGAAGATCCCCACAAAGCGGGGCTTCGGTGTGGCAACGCTCTGCGCTAACAGAGTCCGCGCCGGCACCATGGCGTCGAGCAACGGGAGGGCCAACGCCGCGCCGGCGCCCTTCAGGATGGTCCGGCGAGGAATATGTCGTCTGGTGATAAACATCTCTTTGCTCCTGTAATCGATGTCTGCTTATCTCGACGCAGTCTGCCTGGGTGCCGCCGCGGCAGCCTGCTTCGGCGCCGGAGTTTCATCTGCCTTCTGGTTCTTCTGGAACGGGTCACTCTTCACAACGGCCAGCACGAGCGCGCCAAACCGATAATTGGACCGGGCCGCGTCGCGTGCGATCTTGCGAACGAGCGGCATGTCCTGGTACTCGACGCCGCGGCCGAGCGCGTAGACCAGCAGTTTCTCAGCCGCGACCTCGACGAACGCGCTGGTATAGTTGTTCACCAGCCAGTTCCGCAACTCAGCCGGCCCCTTCACCTTCGTGCCGTCGAACAGCGTCACTTCCTCACCGACCGGATTCCCGTTGTCGTCGGTCCGCCACTGCGCAATCCCGTCGAACTGTTCCAGTGAGAACCCGATCGGGTCCATCATGCTGTGGCACTGGATGCAGTCGGCCCGCACGCGATGCGCCAGCATTTTCATGCGCATCGACGGCAGCTTCGCATTGCCGGTCGAATCGGTTTCCTGCTGCGGCAGCGGCGGAACGTTCGGCGGCGGATTCGGCGGGCTCATCCCGAGGATGTTCGTCATGATCCACTTGCCGCGCGTCACCGGCGACGTTCTCTCGGGCTTGGCGGTTGTCGTCAGAATGGCCGCTTTACCCAGGAGGCCTTTGCGAACATCCATATCCGGGCCGAGCGTGATGCGCCGGAACTGGCTGCCGTACACGTTCGGAATGCCGTAGTGCTTGGCGAGCCGCTCGTTGACGAAGGTGTAATCCGCCGTCAGCAGCTCGAGCACGCTCCGGTCCTCGCGGATCATGCTGTCGAACAAGAGCTCCACTTCGCGCCGCATCGCGAACCCCAGCGGCTCATCGAAGTCGGGATACACGCCCGGCAGCGGGGAATATCCCTGCAGGCCGCGCAGGTTCAGCCACTGTCCCGCAAAGTTAATCGTCATCGCCTCGGCGCGCGGGTCCTTCAGCATGCGCCGGACCTGCTGCTCGAGCACGACCGGATCCTTCAGGCGGTTGGCGCTCGCAATCTTCATCAGCTCCTGATCGGGACCGCGGCTCCAGAGGAAGTACGACAACCGCGACGCCAGATCGATGTCGCTGATGCGATAGGTCGTGACCTTGTCGGCGACCGTCCGCACCGTCGGCCCCGTCGGCTCCTCTTCGATGCGGTAGATGAATTTCGGCGACGCGAGGATCCGCGCCAGCGCCATCTCGATACCCGCGTCGAAGTCTCCGTCCTTCCGACCCCCGCGGTAGAACTCCATGAGCGGATCGACGTCGGCGGCTGTCGCGGGACGACGGAATGCGTTCGTTGCCAGGTTGGTGATGATTCGCCGCGCGCACGCCGCCTCGTCGGCCGCCGCGGTCGGATGGCAGACGAAAATAGTCTTGCGGCTCGGCGAATTCTCCGAGCGCACCGCGTTGAACGGACCTTCGATCCGGACCGTTCCCACGTGGGGGAAGAACGTGTAACCGGGCGTTGGCCCCGTCTGCAACGTCGTCCGCACGAACTGCTTGTCGAGGTCGAGCACGGGCGCGAAGTTGGTTTCGAGGAATGTCGCACCGAGCGCGTGCAGCCCGGCGGTCGTCTTGAACTTGACCTGCATCTTGGCCGCGCTGATGTTGCCAGACTGCCCGCTGTTCACGGCCGCCGTCTTTTCGCCTCGGCAGACCGCTGCGTCCTGCCGCCCGCCGCCTTTCCAATCGAGCAATTCGAGTCGCTGGCCATCAAGGCTCACTTCGAGCCGTTCGCAGGGCACGGAGCCGAAGCCCGTGGGCGTCATGTTGTCACCGAAGATCGGCGTGATGGTGACCGTGTACTCGCCGTCAGACGGGAACACATGCTTGACCAGCAGGCCGCCGCGTGTCCCAAAGGGGAGACCCTCGATGTGATAGTTCTGCGACGTATTCTCCGGCGTTCTGTACACGACGAGCGTCGGCCCCTCGGGCTCGCCGATCGCCAGACGGCTGATCTTCTGCGCCGCTGAAACATAGGCCTCGACGAGCGTCGAGGAAATCCCCAGCGCGCCGGCGATGTTGTCGAAGCCGGATGTCGAGTCGTCGGACGGCAAATACTTGCCGGGATCGATTTCGAGATTCAGGATGTCGTGGATGGCGTTCTGATATTCGGTGCGGTTCAGGCGATGCAGTCCTGGCGGCGGCATGTGCGGCACGGCAGCCTTGTCGAGCTCGGTCTGCAGGAATGTCAGTATCCCGCGGTACGCGTCCTTGTCCGGCCGCGGCATCCCCACCGGCGGCATCATGCCGGCCCGCAGTTTCCGGGCCACGGTCTCCAGTTTCTGCGCGTGCTGCGCCACGTTGGCGAAATCGACGTCATCGAGCGTCAGCCGCAGCGAGGAATCCAGCCCGGTCGCCTTGGCTTTCGTGTTGTGGCACGCCACGCAATATTTGTCGACCAGCGCGCGTTCCTCAGCGGCGGTGTGACCGGCTGGAGCGGTCGTCGACGCCGTCGACGCCGTCTTCGAGGGCGAAACCGTGGCTTTCGGTCCGGACTGCGCGGGAGCAGCGGGCGGTTTGGCCTGGGGCGCAGCGGACTGCCCGTAGACCAGAGCGACCGACATGATGGCCAGACACGACACCACAAGGACGTTTTTCTTCATAAAAGGTAGCTCCGCCTCACAAACACCCCGATATTTTGGCCGGTTTAGCGCAAAAAATTATACTGCACAACCTGTCGAGCCATCCATCCCAAGGCCCCGCTGTCAGGCGAAATATCGCCGAAAACAACGAGATCTGGCCCAGCAATCGCTGTGCCTCCTGAGTTCCTTCGGAATAAACAAGATCCAGCCTCCGAACCGTCGGAACTATTTCACTCTGCTGGGAAAATTCGCGCACGCTACGATGGCTTCGAGAGCCCGCCGGCAATCCAGAGCGCTAAGCCAATGGCTGCCAGCGCGAATTTCCAGCCGTTTTCGCCTCCGGTGGTGACAGCCACCAGCATCGCCGCGAGCGCGCCGGCCACGACGCCTCCTGCCACCAAGGTTCGCATTGTGACTTCGTCTATTACTACTTTGGTTGTGGCTCAAGTGTTTACCTGAACGTCAACCCGGTCGGTCAGCGAATCAGGGCACTCTGGCAACCCCGGACTCGCGGGTTCCGAAGGCTTCGAGCAGTGTGGAGGTCAAGCCATTCATCGGCCCGAGCGCCGGTCTCGCCGGGGTGAGCCCGGACTGGAACCCTTGCGCTATGAGTCGATTAAGGACCTGGCGGCGACTCGTGATGATGTGCACGGGAACGTCCCACGGTGCGCCTTCGCCGCTCACCGCCGCCGCGGGCTGATGATCGCCGATGAGCACGACCACCATGTCGCGATCCCCCCGGAGGCGCAGGTAGCCGGTAAACGACTGGTACATATAGGACAACGCGTCGGCGTAGCTCGGTCCGAGATCCATCCAGTCAGGCTGGCGAAGATACGCGCGGTTCACGTCCGCTTCGTCGTACGGGTCGTTTGTCAGCACCCGCTTCCAGTCCGGCTGGTACGGCGGTGTTGGAGTGAACGGAATGTGCGTGCTGACCGTCGGGAACAGGACGAACAGCGGCGGGCGCGGGGCACGGTTCACCTCGAGCGCGTCCATCCGGGCGAGGACAAATTGATCGGTCATGTCCCACCAGCCGAATGTCGGGCCCTGGTAATCGAGCCGAGCGCCCCCGTAAATCTCATCGAACTTGTAAAACGTTCCCTCCGGCCAGTTCTGCCACAAGCCGGGCATCACGGCGACGGCCCGGTACCCATGCTGTTTGAACGTCGTCACCAGGGTGTCCCGGTTCTCAGTCATCAGCAGCGCGTTCGCGTCGTGACTGCGGATCTCCACACCCGACAGCAGCGTGATGTGCGCCAGCCAGGAAGATCCGCCGAAGGTGGGCGACTCGACGTACGCGGACACAACGTCCCGGTTCGTGTCGTGAATCGCCGCCGTCAAGCGGGCCCGATCGCCAGCGAGGCGCGCGATAAACTCCGGACGCTCGTAGCTGATCGCGCCGTAGGCCTCGATGAAGAACAGAAATACGTCTGCCCCCTTGACCAGCGAGAGATCGGAATTCATCGAGGGGCTTGGTGCAAGCGTCGCCGAGCGGCCGAGCGTCGTCGCCATGAGCCGAGCCTGCCGGACGTAAGTCTGGGTGACGGGCGCTGAAAAAGTCGGGAGTACAGGGAAGGTCGCGCTGACGCGTTGACCCACCCAGAAAATCGCCATCGTCGCTGCCAGGACGCCGATCGCGCGACGCTCCCCCGGACGCGCCATGGCGGCGCCGACGCGGCCAAGGGCCCAACGGATAACTCCGTACACGAGCACGACGGTGACCAGGGCCGCCAAGGCAGCCAGCAGGACCACCCACACCCGCTCGGGACTCGCGAGCAGCGCGGCGACGTCAGGGACGAATCGCAAGTCCCAATAGAGGTTGATCTCGCGGCCGTACAGCGCCGAAGCCGTCACCTCTGCGTAGTGACCAAGAACCAGTGCCGACCAGATCGCCGCACACCACCAGAGCGCGCGGCGGGACAGCGCGCCGAGCCAGCGGTCGGCGGCCACAAGGACGAGAATGAACGCGGCGAGCTCGATGGACAACGCGCCTCGCCAGCGAATGCCCGGCGTGGGCCACGCGCTCTGAAACGTCAGCGAGGCGTTCAGAAGAAAGACGGCGACAGCGAGCCCGGCGGAGCGGAAAGCGGCGTTGGCCGTCTGCACGCGTCGATTATTGCGTACCCGCCTGCGCGCTGACGCGCTACGGCGTGGCAAGCCCCGACGCGCGATGCGGTACGGCGCGGCAGGCGCCTGTTCAGGTCCTCCGCCGCCAGAGGCGCAGCGCATCAACCAGAAATGAATAGCTGAGCGCGAGAAGGGCGACTGCTGCGATCACAGAACTCGTTGGCGGCGTCATCGGCGGCGCCATGACAACAATCAATGCGACGATCTGCAGGACGCAGATGATCTTGCCGCGGAGGCTGGACAACGGAGCCCGCATCCAAGACCACAGCCACCCCGCCGCCACGAAGGCGTACCGCATCAGTCCCGACCAGAGCACCCACGGTCCAGCTTTGCCGTATTGCCAGACAAGGATGGCCAGCACGAGAATCAGCACCGCGTCGGTTTCCAGATCGAACCGCGTCCCGAATGTGCTGACCGTTCCCGTGCGGCGCGCCACCCAGCCGTCGACGCCGTCGAGCACCGCCGCGATGCTGGCAACGAACACGACGCTCCACGCCAGCGTCGGCGTTGTGGGCTGACCGACGAGGCAGGCAAGCCCCGCCACCAGTAGGGCGCGGACGAGTGTGATCTGATTGGCGGGACCGAAGTTCATGTGTGCGGCTCGTCTGATCTGAAAAGCTCCACCACGGAGGCCAGCGAAACGAACGGAGTGCCACGGGCCCAACAACACTAAAGAACGCCGTGACCTCGAGTCACCACCGTGAACTCCGTGGTAGTGCTTTGTTTTCGCTGAGTGGGGATTGTATCGTCGGGCGCGAAGCACCAGAATTGGCGGGATGGCTGCCGATGCCGCGAGGGCGTTTTGGATCGCCGCTCCAGGCGAAGGAGAAATCCGAACCGAGCCGCTCGACACTCCGTCGCCCGACGAGGTGGTGGTTCGCGCGTTGTACAGCGGGATCAGCCGAGGGACCGAAGCGCTCGTGTTTCAAGGCCGCGTGCCGCCGAGCGAGTTCCAGCGCATGCGGGCGCCGTTTCAGGCAGGGAACTTTCCATCCCCTATCAAGTACGGGTACGCCAGTGTCGGCCGGATCGAGCGCGGGCCTCGCGAACTCCAAGACCGGACAGTGTTCGTGTTGTATCCACATCAGACGCGTTACGTGGTCCCCGTCCACTCGGTGCACGTCCTGCCCGACAATGTTCCTCCGGAGCGCGCCGTGCTGACGGCCAACCTCGAAACGGCGATCAACGGATTGTGGGATGCTCGGCCGCACATCGGCGATCGCATCGTGGTCGTCGGCGCCGGCACGGTTGGCTGTCTCGTGGCGTGGCTGGCTGGGCGCGTCCCGGGCTGCGACGTCGAACTGGTCGACACCAACCCGCGGCGCGAAGCCATCGCGCACCTCCTCGGTGTGCGCTTTGCGGCGCCCGATGCCATGCGGGGAGACGCCGACGTCGTCATTCACGCGAGCGGATCGCCTGCCGGGCTCGACCTGGCTCTCGGAGCCGCAGGGTTCGAAGCGACGGTCGTCGAGATGAGTTGGTACGGCGACCGGTCGGTTCCGCTGCCGCTGGGCGAGGCGTTCCATGCGCGACGGCTCACGCTCAAGTCATCCCAGGTCGGCACGGTCGCATCGTCGCAGCGCGCGCGCTGGGACGCGCGCCGGCGTATGCAGCTCGCGCTGACGATGCTGACCGACGACAGGCTCGATGCACTCATTACAGGCGAGAGCGCGTTCGAGGAACTGCCGGCCAAGATGGCGGAGCTTGCGGTCGATGCCACCGATACGCTGTGCCATCGGATTCGGTATTCGTAAGGGCCCGATTTGGTGAGTTGGCGGATTGGTGAATTGGTGAGTTGAATTCACCAAGTCGGTAAGTCGCCACTTCGCCAAATCGCGTCGTTAGGAGCAGGTGATGTACAGCGTTTCCGTGCGCGATCACATGATGGTGGCCCACAGCTTCAAGGGCGACGTGTTCGGCCCCGCGCAGCGGCTGCACGGTGCGACGATGATCGTGGATGTCGAGTTCCGCCGGCCTGGGCTCGACGGCGACGGCATCGTGGTCGACATCGGCCGCGCAACGGAGGTGCTGCACGCCATCCTCGCGGATATGAATTTCCAGAACCTGGACGACAACCCGGTGTTCAAAGGGCACAACACCACGACCGAGTTTCTCGCGCGCGTCGTCTTTGACCGCATGGTCGCAGCCATCAGGAAAAACGATCTGGGAGCGGCGGCGCAGGGGATCGAGAGCCTGAAAGTGACGCTGCACGAGTCCCACGTGGCCTCCGCCGCGTTCGAGGGTCCCGTGCCCAAAGCCGCCCCGGCGCAAGTCCATGACGTGTGAGCGCCTGCGGCCATGCCCCGCGAAGTAGTCGTTCTCGTTCCCGGGTGTCTTCAAACGCGGACCGGCGGCTACGAGTACGACCGGCGCATAGTCGCCGGCCTGCGCGAGCGCGGCTGGCCGGTCGACGTCCGAGAGCTCGATGCGAGCTTTCCGCATCCGACGCCGGCGGCACGGGACGATGCCGCTCGCCAGCTCGCGACCATTCCGAACGGGACCACAGTCCTGATCGACGGCCTTGCGCTCGGATCGCTTCCTGCCGAAGTCGAACGCGAAGCCTCGCGACTGAAGATTGTTGCACTCGTTCACATGCCGCTCGCCGCGGAGATCGGACTCGATCGCGAAACAGCCGCCCGTTTCAAGGCCAGCGAATGCCGCGCGCTTGCAGCCGCCGTGCTGGTTGTGGTGACCGGGAGATCCACAAGCGGGGTCCTCTCAACCTACGGAGTCTCGGTCGACCGGATCGCGTTGGTCGAACCGGGGACCGATCGGGCGCCGCTGGCGCGAGGCTCGATCGGCGCGCCTCTCGGCCTGCTGTCGGTTGCCGCAATCACAGCAGGAAAGGGTCACGAGATTCTGGTTCACGCGCTGGAGATGATTCCGAATCGGGACTGGCTTCTCACCTGTGCGGGCAGTCTCGACCGCGATCCCTCAACCGTCGAGCGGTTGCGCTCGCGCCTGCGCACGGGCGGTTTGGGCGATCGCGTCTCGCTTGCCGGCGAGCTGGACGCCGGCGAGCTGGAAGCCTGCTACAACCGCGCCGATGTCTTCGTGCTGGCCACGCTTCATGAAACCTACTGCATGGCGGTGGCGGAGGCGCTCGCCCACGGCCTACCGATCGTCAGCACGACAACGGGCGCGATCCCGCAACTTGTCGGCGCAGGGGGCAACGGGGAAAGCCCGGCCGGACTGCTGGCGCCCCCTGGCGACGTCGGCGCGATGGCGGCGGTGTTGGCGACAATCATCGGCGACGCGCGCGTGCGTCAGCAGCTGGCGGAGGGCGCGCGACGGGTGCGCGATCGGCTGCCGACGTGGGACGTGGCGGTGGACAAGATGGCCGCCGTACTCAGCGATGTCGGCTGATTCATTCTCGACCTGGCTGGCGCTGCGCGAGCCCGCCGACGTCGCGGCGCGATCGGCGGCGCTGACGCAGGCGATTGCCGCTCGCCTGCCGCCCGATCGGCCATTGCGGATCCTGGATCTTGGGAGCGGAACCGGGTCGAACGTGCGCTATCTCTCGTCGCGTTTGCCAGTCCCGCAGCACTGGCTGGTTGTCGATCGCGATCCGCAGCTCCTCGCAGAAGGGCCCAGGCCAAGCGTCACCTGTCACATCGAAACGTTGTGCCTGAATCTCGGCGCCGTCTCTGGTCTTGCCGATTCAGCCCATCCCGCCGAGCCCGCCCAACTAGCCGATCCTGCCCATCCCGCCCATCCCGCCCATCCTGCCCCTCCTACCCCTCCTGCCCTGTTTTCGGGCCGACATCTGGTCACCGCCTCGGCGCTGCTCGACCTGGTTTCGGACCAGTGGCTGCGCACGCTGGCCGGGCGTTGCCGGACTACCGGCGCCGCCGCGCTCTTCGCGCTCAACTACAACGGTCGCTCGCGGTGCACGCCTGCGGAAGCGGAAGACGACACGATTCGGGATCTCATGAACCGGCACCAACGAGCAAACGACATGGGCTTTGGCCGGGCGGCGGGACCGGAGGCGGTTGATTGCGCCGAACGCTGGTTTGCCGCCGCGGGTTACGAGGTGCGGCGTGAACCGAGTGATTGGATATTGGCGCCGGAACAGGGCGAGCTGCAGCGGCAACTCATCGAGGGCTGGGCGCAAGCCGCCGAAGAGATCGCTCCCGAGCAGACGCCGATGGTCCGCGACTGGCTCGCGCGACGACTCGCGCATGTCGCGGCCGGCCGCTCACATGTCGTCGTCGGCCATGACGACCTCGCGGCGTGGCTTGAGCGCTGAGGCCTTGAGCCCTAAGCCTTGAGCCCTGAGCCTTGAGCCTTGAGCCCTGAGCCTTGAGCCTTGAGCCCTGAGCCTTAAGCCTATCTCTGCGCCCGAGCGGTGAACTGCACTTCGATTTCGATGGGGTCGGCGACAGCAAGGAGGGGCGGGAAATCGATCGGCCCGATGCCGAAGTCGCTCAGCAGAAATCGAGTCGTGGCCACGCCGGCCAGCGTGTCGCCGGTCAGCTGCGCCTTCACGTCGAAGACCTCTCGTTTCGTCATCTCACGAACGGTCAGGTCGCCGGTCAGCTTGAGAGTCAACTCGCGACCGGAGGCGTTGGCGCTCGCGCTGCCGTCGATCGCGGTCGCTTTGAAGGTTGCCAGCGGATACGCATCGAAGCTCGGGCCATCGTCTCGAATCTGACGCACGTAGTCGTCGCGTTTTTGCTGATTGCTCGTCAGAGTATTGACGCGCACAGTGAACATGTTCTCCTGGAGGGGCCCTGTGGGGCGTGCAGGATCGAGCTGGAACCGGCCTTCAACCGCCTGTGTCGTGCCTGTGGCCTGGGTCCTCCCGGCATCGATTCCCAGCCTCGCCAGGGCGGCGGGAAAAAACTCCTCGCTCGCGTGGTAGGACGCCTTCGACTCTGCGGGCACGATGACGAAAGTACGGACGCCCGCGACAGGCGCGCCAGATCCACCGCCCGGTGGCAACGCGGTCTTCGGCGTCTGGGGCGGCGACGACCCGTCGCGCCCGCCGCATCCGTTGAGGGCAAGAAAAAACAGAAGCCAAACACATGCGCCGCAAAGACCGCGGAGACATGTCGCCCTGCGTGCTTTGCGGGTGACGTGAGCCATAGCTAGATCACTCGAGTGACAGCTGCGTGCGAATCCGATGAGGCATCGTTGACATCGGTCCGGGGCGAACTGAAGTCGCAATCGAACAACACGTCGCCGCCCATGCGGAACACCCGGTAGCGCGGGCGCTGGCAGTCGCCGAGAGCGACGCGCGGCGGCATGCGAATGGCGGGCCGGCCGTCGCCGATGAAGAGGGGCGCGATCGCCAGGTGCAGGCGGTCGAGCAGCTTCGCCTCGAGAAACATCGAGACCGTCACCCCGCCACCTTCCACGAACACACGGGAGCACCCGCGCGCGCGCAGCAACCGCATCACCTCCGCGGCGTCGATGCTGTCGCCGCGCTCTTCCACGCCCACGATCGTCGCGCGGCCGACGGAACGCTCGCCCTCACGCATCAACGATCGCGCACAGACATACAGCGTCTCCGCCGCATCATCCGTGAAGACACGATGATCGGCGCCAAGGCGGCGCCCGGGATCGAGCACGACGCGCAGCGGGTTCGGTCCGGGGACGAGCCGCGTCGTCAGTTGCGGATCGTCGGCGGCGATCGTTCCTGCGCCGACCACGACGGCGTCACTGAGCGCGCGCAGGCAGTGCATGTGCAGCATGTTCTGCTCGCCGGTGACCCATTGCGATTCCCCGGCGTGCGTGGCGATGAAGCCATCGAGACTCTCGCCGAGGTGCCCGACGGTCATCGGTCTGACCGTGGTCGCACTGCAAATCGGCAGATACAGATCGATGAAGTCCCGGCGGGGATCGTCGTCCGGAAGGACCACCTCCCATCCGGCATCCGGACGCCACGCGACGAGCGCGTCGGCATCGCCGGCCTGCACGGCCCGCAGTTCGCCATCGACACCGAGCGCAAAGACCGCGTGCTGATTCGCCTGCGCCATCCGTTCTGCCGCTCGAGCCGCAGCCCGTACGACAGGCCAGCCTGCGTCACCGATGGCGACGACGTCGCGCTCTGGCGGTACAGATGGGTTGGCCATGGGAACGCGCCGATTATAGTAACGTTCGAAATGAGCCGGATAGGTGAAGGAACCAGGGACGGTCACGAGGCATCGGCATGTTAGCGACTTGACCGCCAACGAACAACTGCGCTACCGTTCACGCGGCTTTTCATCGATTTCGCCGCGGGTGTCTGTTACAGGGAGGAGCGTCATGAAACGCGCGTTCGTACTCGTTGGCATCATCGCGGCTGGAGCCGTCGCGATGGTTGCCGCGCAACAGGCACCTGCCGGTCGTGGCGGCGCCGGCGGCGGTCAGGCCCCGGGCGGCGGCGGCGGCCGCGGCGGCGCTCCCGCACCGATCCAGCTGCAGATCGAACGGGTCAGGCCGGGCATTTACCAGATCCCGATCTTCAACCAGAGCATCGCGCCTGGCGCGACCACGACGGTGTTCGTCACGCAGAACAACGGCGTGGTGATCGTGGACAGCAAGAATCCCGGCTCCGGACAGGCGATCATCGACATCGTCAAGAAGGTCACCGACAAGCCGATTACGACGCTGATCAACACCCATACGCACAACGACCATGTCGGCGGCAACCTCGCGTTCGAGGAGAACGTGACCATCGTCACGCAGGAAAACACCGCCGAGTACATGAAGAAACTCGATCAGTTCAAGGACGGCAAGCCCGAGAACATGAAGGGCCTGCCGGACAAGACGTTCAAAGACAAGCTGACGCTGTTTGAAGGCCCCGACGCGATCGACCTGTATTTCTTCGGGCCCGCCCACACCGGCGGCGACGCGTTCGTCGTGTTCCGCAATCAGCGCGTCATGGCGGCCGGCGACGTCGACCCGGCCACCGGCACGCCGATCATCGATCCGGACAACGGCGGAAGCGGCCTGCTCTGGGGCCAGACGATTGCCAAGGCCGCCGCCGGCATCAAGAACGTGGAAGTTATCACCAGAGGTCACACGAGCCAGGCTGACAGCTGGGCGCAATTCGTCGAGTACGGTCAATACATGACGGCGTACGCGGACGCGACGCGGGCGGCGAAGAAATCGGGCAAGACGCTCGAGCAGGCGATCGCGGAGATCCCGGGCATGATGGGTCCGAAGTTCAAGGATTATTTCAGCGGTCTGTCCGGCCGAAATCCCGGCACGAAGGCCAACGTCACCATGATGTGGGCCGAGCTCGACAAAGAAGCCCCGAAGAAATAGCGCTCCTCTATCCGCGCGGCGGCTCATCACGAGCTGCCGCGCCCGTGATCCTCAGCCGTCCGCCACTGCCTTCCTCACCGCCGCGAGCGCGTCTTCGTCGGACGGAAAGCCCTGCATATCTTTCTTCGCCACGACCGCGTCGCCGACCCAGACGGTGAATTCACCTCGCCCGCCCTCTGAGAGTTCCGAGTCGAGCCCAAGTTCGTCCTTGATTGCCGCGGCCACACGGGCCGCGCGGGGGAGATAGTTTCAGACTTTGCAGTAGCGGATGCGGATGGGTTTCATGACAGGTGCAGGGCTAATCGTCTTTGTGTTTCTTGGTCTCGGCAGCGTCCATACGGTGCTCTTCATGTTCCTTGAGCGCCGCCTGGAACTCCTCGTGTTCCCGCCCCTTGTGAACCGGCGCCCAGCGTTTCCTTTCGGCCTTTGCAAGGGCGAGGTTTCGCTCCGGGCTGGTCACGCCGGCCGGTGCTGACAACAGCCGTTCGAGATCCTGCCCTTTGCACGACGGACAGGACGGCGTGTTCGATCCGCGCACCAGCGCCTCGAATTCGTGCCGGCACGCGCGGCATTGATACTCGTACAGCGGCATCGCGACCAGTTTACCAGATCGGCCTTTACACGGAGACGGTTGCGGTGTACCTTTCGGCCGTCTCGCGTATTGAAAGGATACCTATGAAGAGCTCCACCCGAACCCTGCTCGTCTTTGCGGCGCTCATCGCCATCGTGCCGACCGTGACCCACGCGCATTTCCGGTTGCTCGAACCCACCTCGTGGATTATCGAAAACGAGCGCGGCGATCCGCAAAAGGCCGGCCCGTGCGGCGGAACCAACACCGATTACGGCAAACCGAGCTTCGTGATCAACAAAGCTGTCGGGGGCTCCAAGCTGCATATCAAGATCCAGGAAACCATCTACCATCCAGGACATTACCGGGTGGCCCTCGCCGTGAACTCGCCACTCGAACTGCCGGTCGATGCGGAAGTACAGACGACTGCCACGGAAAAAGGCCCGCGGTCGGTGTCGGCCACGATCATGAACCCGGTGAAGATGCCCGTGCTCGCGGACGGCCTGTTCGTCCACACGGCTGCGTCCACCGCGCCCTGGGAAACCGACGTCACCCTGCCCAACATCAATTGCAAGAAGTGCACGCTGCAAGTCGCGCAGTTCATGGCCGACCATGCCCTGAACAATCCGGGCGGGTACTCCTATCATCACTGCGCGGAACTGGCGATTACCGCCGATTCGACGAAGCCGATCGACGCGGCGTGGCCGAAGGAACGCTAATCTCTCGATGATGAATCTACGGGCGCCATCCATGTGGCGCTCGTAGGTTCGACTCCTGCCGGCTCACGCAAGACCCGCCAATCACCCCCCGAATCAGCCACACACGGCCCACACGTTCATGAGTCGCGTACCGTGTCCAATCGAGTTGCGTGCTGTCAGTTGGAAGGGATGGGCGAGTACTTCTTCGTGAAGCCGGTGCGCGTGTTGAGCACCTCGAAAGTGCCATCGTCCTGTGCCGTCAGCTTGATCCAGTAACCCGTGGCGCCATCATCGACGTTGGCGATGAACGCGTCGGGTGCGTTCTGCGCATCCTTTGATCGGGATTCATGCAACTGCCACAAGTCCATGTCCGGTTGCGCAAGGAGGGTCTTGAAGGAATCCGGTGCGCCGCCCTTGTTCGGGCCGTTGTTCATGATCGCCACCTGAGGGCGAAGGGCAGTCAGCACGGCGGGCACGTTGGAATCGTAGTTCCCGTGGTGCGCAATCAGATACACCGAGGCCTCGCCAAGGAGGTTCACGGGACACACCATCTCTCCGAGGATGTTCCCGCTCAGATCACCGAGGTCGACGAAACGGAATGCGCCAAGCTGGAGCCGGACACCGAGCGAGCGAAAATTCTCTGTTCCATCCTCAATCTGGTCTTCGAGCGTAACGCAGCCGGGATTCGCCTGAC
Source organism: uncultured Acidobacteriota bacterium (assembly GCA_963789965.1). Taxonomy (GTDB): domain Bacteria; phylum Acidobacteriota; class Vicinamibacteria; order Vicinamibacterales; family CAVVIG01; genus DATLLJ01. The sequence goes on along the minus strand of CAWBMO010000006.1, from coordinate 491,241 downwards.
CGCCACCCGGAAGGGGCTTTGACAGAAGGACGCCCGCTGCGCTGACGATGTCGGCGTCGATGCCGTCGAGAGGCAGGCGGTCGCCCGGTCTCGGCTCGAGGTGGAGATTCTCGCCGCGGACCGGCTCGTAGACCCGGAATCCGTTGGTCGCCATGCGGTCGCTGCCAAGCGGCGAACCGTAATCGACGAACCTGAGAATAGGAATTCTGTCCGCGAGCTCCGGAACGCCGCCGACGTGATCGTTGTGGAAGTGTGTAATCAGCAGGTAGTCGATGTGATCGATGTGGGCCTCGCGGGCGGCGGCCATGATCCGCTCGGCGTCGCGTGCCTCACGTCCGCCATATCCGGCATCAATCAACAACGATTGCCCTGCCGGTGTCACGATGAGCGTCGCCTGCCCGCCTTCGACATCGATGAAGAAGATTTCGAGGTTCCTGGCGGAGGCCGAGCCCGCCAGCAAGAGGAGCAGGGGAACGATGAGGGCGACTCGCATGAGTCGATTCCGTTTCACCAGACTACACTTCCGACGGCCGGGACGCCAGTGTCACAATTGCCAGTGGGCGGGTTGAACTTTTGCCAGTCGGCGGGTTGAACTGCTACTGCCCTGGCCGGAAATTCCTGGCGAGATAGACGAGCAGAATCGGAATGTTGTCGTCCGATAAGGGAGCCCCTTCGAAGATCATTTCCTCGAGCAGCTCCTTCCAGCCTTCCGGCGTCGCGCGGCGAGTCAGCACTCGCTGCAGGTCGTGGCAGATCGTGCAGGTATTGAGGAGGATCGCCTTGCCCTCGCCCTCAGGCAGCGGACCGTGCTGCTGCACCAGATATTCGATGAGGATGTTCTTGTCTTCTGGGAATTCGAGCTTTGCCCCCTTCTCGATCATCGCGTCGACGGTGCTCGTCCAGCCCTCTTGATCCTTCGCCGCCGTCTGAATCGGCCGCACCGTGTGACAGCCGGTGGCGCTGCAGCTCATATTGATCACACGCTCGGCCCGCTGGAAGCGTTCGAACGCAATCTGCTGCGGCGACTTGTCGCCCTGCGGCGCGGCGCCGGAAGGTTGTTGCGCGCTGACAACCACAGCTACGACGGCCACCCACGCCGAGACCAATCCCAGAACCCACCCCGTGGAGGGTTTCATCGAGGGCTTCATCGAAGACCCAATCTCCAATTATTTTTGCGGCGGATCGCCGAGCGGCGCCTTCTTCTGGGGCGCAGCGGCGGCTGTCAGTTCGGCGGCGCCACCAGGGTAGTGATTGGTGCTCAGCACCAGGGCGACCACATCGGCCACTTGCTCCGGTGTGAGCGAACCGGGTGCGCTCGCCGGCATGGTCGTCTGAACTTTTTCGAAAAGGTCGGCGACGCTCTTGTCCTTCCAGCGTGCGGCGAAGCGCGGGCCGGAGAGCGCCGGTCCGAGGTCGCCCCCAAACGTTGCGCCGTGGCACGTGGCGCAGCTCTCGGCGTACACGCCCTCTCCGCGTTTGGCCTGCGCGTCGGCGTACAGGCCGCCGCCGGCACCACCACCAGCCGCCGCACCAGCGGCGCCCGGTTCGACGATACGAATGTCTTTCAACGGCGTCGCGTCCGCCGGCAACACCGCTGCGCCAGCGGGAAATTTATTCGCGCTCAGAATGAACGACACCAAATCGGCGGTCTGATCGCCAGTGAGCGTACCGGGAGCGGTCAGCGGCATCTCGATCTTGATCTTCGTGAAGAAGTCCCCGACAGCTTTATCTTTCCACGCGGCCATGAAGTCTTTTCCAGCGAGCGCCGGTCCAATGCCACCGATGAGATTCGGGTCATGGCACGCCGCGCACGCTTCGGCGTACAACGTCTCGCCGCGTTTCGACTGCTCCGCCGTGTAGACGCCGTCGACAACCGATTTGGGAGCTTGCGCACGAACCGTCGAGTAAGACGCGGCGACAAGCGCCGTGCCAAAGATGATCGCTAATTCGATTGTCCGCTTCATAGCGCGAATTCTAACACACGACTAGAGCTCGAAATTCCAGTCCGCGGCCAATGCTAAAATGATCGGCTCTCCGCATCAGATAAGACGTTTTCCTAAGCCATAACGGCTACGGGTAAACACCGAGCACTGTAGAGGCGTAATTTCGTTGCAACGGGATAAGTGTGCTCGGCGGGGGCCCTTTGAGGAGGCAGATTTGCGGGTAGGTCAAGTGGTGGCGCTGGCTGCGGCGTTCGGCTGGCTGGCGCCTGCGTCGGCGGGCTCTCAGAACGCCGTGCCGCCAACCGCGACCGCGCCGCCGCCCACCAATGAACGCCCGCTGACGCTCCAGGGCACGGGCGCGGCACAAGGCGAACGTGGCGCGGCTCCGCGAGGCGATGCGCTGGCCGGACGTCCCACGCTGACCGCCGTGCGGGCGCAGCAAGCACCAAGCATCGACGGCCGCCTGGATGATGCCGTGTGGCGCAACGCGGCGCTGATCGACACCTTGGTACAGGAAGAGCCGCAGGAAGGCCAGCCGGCGACGGAGAAAACGGAGATTCGTGTTGCGTACGACAGCGCCCAGCTGTACTTCGGCATCTACGCGCATTACTCCGACATCAGTCAGAGGCGTGCGAACCGATCGGATCGCGACAAGCTGGACGACGACGACTCGGTCACGATCTATCTCGAACCGTTCCTCGACTACCTCCGCGGCTACTCCTTCGCGGTGAACGGCTACGGCGTGCAGCGCGACTCGATGGTCGTCGTGACGAACGCGCAGGACAATCCTGACGGCGACGTCTCGTACAACGCCCTGTACTACTCGGGTGGTCAACTCGTCGACGATGGCTGGACCGCCGAGATGGCGATTCCGATCAGGAGTCTCCGGTATCCAGGCCGCAAGGCAGGCGAGGCTCACCGTTGGGGCTTTCAGGTGCGGCGCAGGATCACGAGCAAAGACGAGCGGGCGGTCTGGTCGCCGGTATCGCGCAACGTGATGTCGTTCATGGCACAAATCGGAATCCTCGACGGCATCGCGAATCTGTCGACGGAGCGCAACTTCGAAGTGCTGCCGACCTTCACCGCGATTGGCAGCGGCCGGATGAACTCGACGACCGGCGAGTTCGCCAGCGATCGCGTCGAAGAAGGCGGCGTCGGTGTGAAGTACGGGCTCAGCTCGAATCTGACGCTCGACTTCACCTACAACCCCGATTTCTCGCAGATCGAATCGGACAACCAGCAGATCCAGGTCAACAACCGGTTCCCGATCAACTTCCCGGAATTGCGTCCCTTCTTCCTCGAAGGCCGGGAAATCTACGAGACACCGGGAAACCCTCGAGTGGAAACCCGCCGGATCGTGGATCCCCGGTACGCGGCCAAACTGACGGGCAAGGTTGGGGCCAGGACGTCGATCGGGCTCTTGGTTGCCGACGATGAAGCGCCAGGGAAGGTGGACGACGTCACCGACCCGGCGTACGGCAAGACCGCGAAGGCGATGCTCGGGCGGCTCAAGTACGACCTCTATCGGAATTCGCACGTCGGCCTGATCGTCACCAATCGGCAGTTCATGAACGACTACAGCCGCATGGTCGCGGCCGACTTGTCGCTTCGCCTCGGCCAGACAAGGAACTTCGGGTTCCGGTACTTCAGGGCGGACAACGAAAAGAACGGCGTCGCGAAGACCGGGTGGGCGTCGACGATTTCCATCAGACAGGAAGGCCGGAACTGGCGATGGCAGAACTTCACGGAAACCATCTCGCCCGATTTCGTGAACGAACTCAGCTTCATCCAGCGAGTCGACCAAATCAAATCGATGCCGAATATTTCCTATCGTTTCTGGCCCGAGAGCTGGATTCTGAATTGGGGTCCGAGCTTCAGCGTTCCGAACACCTTCGATTTCGCCGGCGTCCTGCAGGACATGGCGTATACGCCGGGCGTGAGCTTCACATTTGCGAAGAACATCACGTTCAGCGGGAACTACAGCCGCCAGATGGAGCGGTTCCGCGAGGTCGATTACGACAAGAACAATTGGTCGGTGTCGGGCAGCGTGAATGCAAGCCGCAAGATCTCCTTCCAGGCCGACTACGGCGACGGCGACGAAATCCGCTTCGTGACGAACCCGTTTCTCGGCAGGAACCGGGACTACGGCGCGACGGTGACCTATCGCCCCACCGCGCGGGTGCAATCTGTGTTCAAGATCAGCACGAGCCGGTTCGTTGACGAGCGCACCGATCTCCAGACGACCGTGTTCGACGTGAAGGTCATCCGCTCGACGACGACGTACCAATTCACGCCGCGCCTGCTTCTCCGAAGCATCTCGGAGTTCAACGTAGGCGTTGGCGCGAACCACACGGTCTTCCAGAACCTCCTGGCCACTTATCGCGTGAACTCCGGCACGGTGTTCTACCTGGGCTACGACGATCGCTTCAAGCAGGGCAATGCGATCAACGACACCGTGTTTACCGGCACCGCGTATCAACGGACGAACCGGGCGGTCTTCACGAAGCTGCAATATCTCTTCAGGAACGGCGGAAACAGTTAGTCACAACCTCGGGAGGTTCGGTGTGCGGAGAGTGTTAGTAGCCGCGCTTGTCACGGCTGTGGGGTCGTTTGGCCAGGCGGCATGGGCGCAACAGCCTCCGGCCGCTCCGGATTCCGCGAAACCCGGCGCGGCAGGACCGCTGACGCTCCAGGGCCCGGACGGACGTCCGGGCGGCGGACGCGGGGCCGGACCACGTGCGGGCGCGACCGGTGGCCGGCCCTCGCTGACCGCCATGCGGGCCGCGCAGGCGCCGTCGATCGACGGACGACTCGACGACACCATCTGGCTCAATGCCCCGGTCATCAACACGTTCGTGCAGGAGGAGCCAATCGAAGGCGCGGCGGCAACCGAGCAGACCGAAGTGCGCGTGGCGTACGACAGCGAGAAGCTGTATTTCGGCATCTACGCGCATTATGCCGACGTGGGTTTGAGACGCGTCAATCGTTCGGATCGCGACAAGCTGGACAACGACGACACCGTCACGGTCACGCTCGAGCCCTTCCTCGATTACCTCCGCGGGTACTCGTTCGCGGTGAACGGGTACGGCGTGCAGAACGATTCGATGATCGTGGTGCAGAACGCACAGAGCAGCGCCGGGCGGCGACCGCAACTACAACGCGCTGTACGCTTCAGGCGGGCAGCTGACAGACGACGGCTGGACGGCCGAAATCGCCATTCCGATCCGCAGCCTCCGGTATCCCGCGCGGAAGGCGGGAGAAGTGCACCGCTGGGGACTTCAGGTCCGGCGTGTCGTCAAAAGCAAGGACGAGTCCGACGTCTGGTCGCCCATCTCACGTAACGATCCGAACTTCCTGAGTCAAATCGGCACGCTCACCGGCATGACCGATTTCTCCACGCAGCGCAACTTCGAACTGCTGCCGACCTTCACGGCAAGCTCGCAAGGCAGATTGAACACGACGACCGGTGAGTACACAACCGACAACGGGACAGGACGCGGGCGTCGGACTGAAGTACGGCATCAGCTCGAATCTGACCTTCGACTTCACCTACAACCCGGACTTCTCGCAGGTCGAATCGGAAACCCAGCAGATCGACATCAACCAGCGTTTCCCGCTCAACTACCCGGAACTGCGTCCGTTTTTTCTCGAGGGCCGGGAAATTTACGAGATCGCGGGACGGCCGCAGGCGGTGCAGACGCGACGCATTGTCGATCCGCGCTATGGCGCCAAGCTGACGGGCAAGGTCGGCCGGAAGACGTCGATCGGCCTGTTTCTCGCCGACGATGAAGGGCCAGGGAAGGTGGACGCGTCAGACCCCGCGTACGCAAAAAAGGCGCAGAACGTGCTCGGGCGCGTCAAGTACGACCTGTATCGCAATTCGCACGTCGGCATGATCTTCACGGATCGGGAATTCATGAACGACCACAGCCGGCTGCTCGGCACCGACACCGCGCTGCGGCTTGGCGAGACCGGGAACTTCGGCTATCGGCTCTACCATTCGGACCGGAACGAAAACGGCGTGCACAAGACCGGCTGGGCGACCGAAATGAGCATCAGACAGAACACCCGGCATTTCGATTGGGCGTCGATTCAAAACGCGCTGTCGCCGGATTTCGGCAACCAATTGAGCTTCATCGAGCGCGTCGATGCCATCGCGTGGATGCCCCAGATGGGGTATCAGTGGTTCCCGGAAAAGTGGATCCGCAATTGGGCGCTCAGAATCAGCCCGCAGAAGTTGTGGGATTTTGACGGGGTCCTCCAGAACGACACGCGCTGGAATCCCAGCATCAACTTCACCTTTGCCAGGAACATCAGGTTCAGCACGAGCATCAGTCGATTGATGGAACGGTATCGCGGGATCGAATTCGAGAAAACGCGGTGGTCCGCTTCCGGCAGCGTCAACACGAGCCGGAAGATCCTCTTATCGGCGGACGTCAACAACGGCGATCAGATTCGCTTCATCACGAGTCCGTTTCTCGGGCGCCTGCTCGATTACAGCATCACGGCCACGTTCAGGCCGTACTCGCGCCTGCAATCGGTGCTCAAGCTGGATGGCAACAAATTCCGGGACCCCGTGAACCACGCCCAGGAATTCAACGTGAAGATCATGCGCTCGACGACCACGTATCAGTTCACGGACCGTCTGCTCATCCGCAACATTACGGAGCTCAACTCAGGGCTTGGATCCAACCACACGCTGTTCGAAAACATCCTCCTGACCTACCGCGTGAATTCCGGCACCGTCTTCTTTCTGGGATACGACGACCGCTACAAGGACGGCACGGCGGTCAACTCGGCGATCTTCTCCGACCCGACGTATCAGCGGACGAACCGGGCCTTCTTTACGAAAATCCAATATTTGTTCAGGAGCGGCGGCGCCAGCTGACACGGCCGGGCGAGCTTCGAGGAGAGAGATGGTGCGCGTCGTTCACGCGGTTGGAGTCCTGTTCGTGCTTGGTGCTTTTGCGCCTTCAGTCGCCCACGCCCAGGCTGGTGGCGCCGGCGGAACGCTCGCGCTCCAGGGTGGATCGGGCCAGCGCGGAGCGGCGCCCCGAACCGAAGCCACCGGCGCGCGCCCGACGCTGACGGCCGTGCGAACCATGCAGGCGCCGAACATCGACGGCCGCCTGGACGATGCGATCTGGCGCACGGCCGCGCTCATCGATACGTTCGTCCAGGAGGAACCGCTCGAAGGCGCACCAGCAACGGAGAAAACCGAAGTACGGGTGGCGTACGACAAGGACAAGCTGTACTTCGGAGTCTACGCCCACTACTCCGATGTCAGCTTGAGACGCGCCAACCGGTCCGATCGGGACAAGCTCGACAACGACGATACCGTGATGGTGGTCATCGAGCCGTTCCTCGACTACCTGCGGGGATATTCCTTCTCGGTCAATGGGTACGGCGTGCAGAGCGACTCGATGATCGTGGTCCAGAACGCCACGAGCGAAGCGTCGGGCAACTTGTCATTCAACGCCTTGTATTACTCAGGGGGACAGCTCGTCGACGACGGCTGGACGGCTGAAATCGCCGTCCCCATCAAGAGCCTGCGGTACCCGAGCCGGAAGTCGGGCGAATCGCATCGGTGGGGCTTTCAGGTACGTCGCCAGGTGAAGAGCAAGGACGAATTCGACGTCTGGGCGCCGGTCTCCCGCAACAATCCGAATTTCCTGGCCCAGATCGGCATGCTCACCGGCATGACCGACTTCTCCGCGCAGCACAACTTCGAGTTGTTGCCGACATTCACGGCTGCGTCGAGCCGCAGGCTCGACGCGACAACCGGCGAGTACACCACTGACAGCGCGCAGGATGGAGGCGTCGGCCTTAAGTACGGGATCAATTCGAACCTGACGCTCGACTTCACGTACAACCCCGACTTCTCGCAGATCGAATCGGACACGCAGCAAATCGACATCAACCAGCGCTTCCCGCTCCAGTATCCGGAACTGCGCCCGTTCTTTCTCGAAGGGCAGGAAATCTTCAACCTTGTCGGGATGCCGCGTTCGGTCGAGACGCGCAAAATCGTGGACCCGCGTTACGGTGCAAAGCTGACCGGGAAAGTTGGAAACCGAACCTCGATCGGCCTGTTGCTCACCGACGACGAGGCGCCGGGGAAGACCGACAGCGTCCTCGACCCGGCGTACGGGAAGAGGGCGCAGAACGTGCTCGGACGAGTCAAGTACGACCTCTACCGCAATGCGCACGTCGGCGGGCTCTTTACCGATCGGGAGTTCCTGGACAACAACAGCCGGCTCGTGGCGTTCGACACGGCGCTTCCGTTCGCAGGCACGCGAAATGTCGGCTATCGGTTTTACAAGTCGGACCAAGAGGAACACGGGCTTGGCAAGAGCGGCTGGGCCATGGAAGGAACCGTCCGGCAGAATGCCCGCCACCTGAATTGGGGCGCGGTGACGACGTGGATGTCTCCGGATTTTGCCAGCCAGCTCAGCTTCGTTCGCCGCGTCAATACCATCGAGAACCGCTACAACGTCTCGTACCGCTGGTACCCGGAAAAGTGGATCCGCAACTGGGGCCCAGGCTACAACTTCGGCTGGCTGCACGACTACGACAAAGTCCTTCAGAACAGCACGGACTGGAATCCGAGCGTCAGCTTCACCTTCGCGAAGAACATCACGCTCAACACGAGCATCGCGCGCACGATGGAACTGTATCGCGGCATCGATTTCCATAAGACGAATTGGACGGTGTCGAGCAACGTGAACACAAGCCGGAAGGTGCTGCTCTCGGCCAGTCTGACGAGCGGCGACGAGATCCGGTTCATTTCGGATCCGTTTCTTGGACGCCTCATGGACTACAGCCTCACGGCGACCTTCCGTCCGTATTCGCGGCTGCAGTCGGTGCTCAAGGTGGACGGGAACCGGTTCCGCGATCCGATCAACCACGCGCAGGAATTCCACGTGAAGATCCTGCGTTCGACGACGACGTACCAGTTCACGCCGCGTCTGCTCGTCAGGAATATCTGGGAACTGAACGCGGGCCTCGGGTCGAACCACACCTTGTTTGAAAACATCCTGGTGACGTACCGCGTCAACTCCGGCACGGTCTTCTATCTCGGCTACGACGATCGGTTCAAAGAGGGCAACGCCGTCAATTCGAAGATCTTCCAGGATCCGACCTATCAGCGGACGAACCGGGCCGTCTTCACGAAACTGCAGTACCTGTTCAGGAACGGCGGCGGAGGGAGTTAGTCGCCGGTGACGTATGCTATCATACGTCATATGAAACGAACGACCATCTTCGTCCCTGAAGCCCTCGAGCGCGACCTGCAGCTCTACGCGCGCCGCGAAGGCAAACCGACCGCCGTCATCGTCCGCGAAGCGCTCGCGGCATACATCGCCGCGCGACCGACGGCGAACCTGCCCTCTTTCACCGGCGCGTTCGACAGTGGGCATTCCGACACGGCCGATCGCCACGAAGAGTTGATCTTCCGGAAGCTGACGCCCCACGGCACGACGGTCCAGGCGAAAGCGAAACAGGCTCCTCGTCGTCGCACACCTCGAACGCGTCGCAGCTGATGCCCCTGCTGGTCGACACGGGCGTCCTCTATGCGCTCGCCGATCGGCGCGACGCGTGGCACACCCGCGTGCGGCATTATCTGCAGTCCCATCCCGACACGCTCCTGGCGCCGGTGACGATTCTTCCTGAAGTGACCTATCTGCTGCGGGAACGAATCGGCGCGCAAGCCGAACACGCCTTCGTTCAGTCGGTCGCGAAGGGCGAAATCGCCGTCGAGGGCTTAGGGCGCCGCGATGTCACCCGCGCCGCTGAACTGATGTCGGATTACGACTGGCTCGGATTTGTCGACGCGACCGTCGTCGCGACCGCTGAACGCCTGAAGATGTCTTTCGTCGCCACCACGGACCGGCGCCATTTCGGTGCCGTCCAACCGGCGCACATCGAACGATTGACACTCGTTCCGTGATGGGACCTACAAGGCAACGGTCACCCCCTTTTCTTGACAGTTGGCCCGAGTATTCGCTATATCTTCGCCCATGAAATCTCTGGAGGGCAAGGTCGCCGTCGTCACCGGGGGGACCTTCGGCGTTGGCCGCGGGATCGCAAGCGCGCTTGCTCACAACGGGGCACGGGTGTTTGTGACCGGCCGCTCGGCGCACGATGGTGCCGCCAGTGATAAGAACGTCAAGAACGTCGAGCAGATCACCGGTATTCGCTGCGACCACCGGCTGGATGCAGAAGTCACGGCCGCGTTCGAGCGCGTGGCTCGGGAGACTCACGGGATCGACGTCCTCGTCAACAACGTCTGGGGTGGATACGAACGGATGATCGAGGACGGGGTCTTCACGTGGGGCAAGCCGTTCTGGGAACAGCCCCTGTGGCGCTGGGACGCGATGTTCAGCGCGGGAGTGCGCGCGCACTACCACGCGAGCCAGCTGGCCGCACGGACCATGGTCGCCAACCGGCGCGGACTGATCGTAAACACTTCACACTGGGCGGCACAGAAACACATCGGGAACGTCGCCTATGGGGTGTCGAAAGCCGCGACCGACAAGATGACGGCCGACATGGCCGTCGAACTGCGGCCCTACGGAGTCGCGGTCGTGTCGTTGTACCCGGGAATGGTCAGGACGGAAAAAGTCATGCAGGCGGCAGCGTGGCTCGACCTCACCAATTCAGAATCCCCTGAGTTCATCGGACGTGCCGTCGCGGCGCTTGCCAGCGATCCGGACGTCATGCGGCACACTGGAACCGTGCTGGTGGCCGCCAGCCTTGCCGTGGATTACGGCTTCACAGACGTCGATGGCAAGGCTCCTCGCCCGCTCACGCTGGCCGATGTCTGAACCCAGACACTGGCGAATGGTCAGGACCGTGGGGCTCGCGCTGCCAGACGTCGAAGCCACCACGAGGTACGACGGATCACCGGTACTGAAGCGTGGCGGCAGCTTCGTGGCCGGCCTTGCCACCCATCCCTCGGCGGAGCCGAACACACTCGTCGTCAGGGCCGGCCTTGAGGAACGCGAATGGCTCCTGGAGGATGCGCCCGAGACGTACTACCTGACGGACTACTATCGGCGCTATCCCCTGGTGCTGGTGCGTCTGTCGCGGATCAAACGGGACGCTCTGCGCGACGTGCTCTCCGTTTCTTGGCGATTGACCTCGGTGAAGGCACGAAAGTCGCGATGAAGAGTGGCCTGGACGGGAACGACCTCAGCGTCCGCGGCCGTGCATCGCCAGGATCGCGTTCCAGACTGCCCGCTCGCCGAGCCACAACACCACGGCCACGACGAGGACAGCAACGACTGTGACGATCGAGCGTTTGCTCACAGCTAACGACCTCCTACTGCTGTCTCAACGCGCGCATCGGATCGACCTGTGACGTACGGTACGCAGGGACAAAGCCAGCGGCCAGGCCGACAATCACGAGCAGCACCGCCGCCGCTCCGAAGGCCACTGGATCGAACGGGCTGACGCCGACAAGAAACGTCCGGAGCGCCGGCGCCAATCCCAGCAACGCGCCGCCGCCAATCCCAACACCGGCCGCGACCAGGGTGAGGGCCTGGCACAGCACCTCCCATCCAACGCGTCTGCCGGAGGCGCCCAGCGCCATTCGGATGCCGACCTCGACAGTCCGCGAGGCTGCCACATACGCCATCACGCCGTATAGCCCGATCATCGCCAGCAGGAGCCCGACCGCGCCGATCGATCCCATCAGAAACGTTCCGGTCCGGCGCATCGTCAACTCGAGGCTCGCGGCACTGCGCAACGTCTGCACGTTCACGGGGACCGTCCCATCGACGCCCTCGATGGCCCGCTCGACCGTGGAGACCATGTTCTCAGGAGGCACGGACGTGCGCATGTGCACAATCGGTTGTCTGGGACGCTGTGCGAACGGATAGTAGATCACCGATTGAGGAGCCTCTCCGATGGTATCGATCCGACTGTCGCGGACGAGCCCGATCACCTCGGCTTCAGGCTCACCGCCCGTTTGCACCCATTTGCCGACGACGTCCTGTCCTGGAAAGTGCGTCGCGGCGAACGTCTCATTGACGATCGCCACGGCCGGTGTGCCTGCCACATTAGATGCGTCGAAATCGCGTCCTCGCAGAAAAGGTATCGCCAGTGACTGAAAGTAACGGGGTCCAACGCTCTCGGTGGACGGTCTGGAGCCTCGGATGTCCGTTCGACCTGCAGGGTGAAAGCTCTTGATGAGCGAATCACCTCCAAGCGGTACCAAGCTCGCCACGCTCACAGAGGACACACCAGGGAGCTGCTCGACTCGGTCCACAATCCGGTCGACAAAGCGGAGCCGTTCCTCGCCGGGATACTGACTTGGATCGAGGCCGAAGCGGGCGACCACACCATGGTCGATGTCGAACCCGATATCCGCGGCGCTCGCGTAGATCTGGCTTCGCACGCACAGGAATCCCAGGACGATCAACAGCACCGACATGGCGACCTGGCCGACGACCAGTGTGTGTCGCAGCCACAGCCTGGCGGTCGCCCCGTCTCCGCCCAGCCGAATCTCCGTCATGATGTCGGCTCTGGTGGCCCTGAGAGCCGGGATGACACCGCAGAACAGTGTCGTGACCACCACCAGTGCCAACGCATACGGCACCAGTCTGCTGTCCACTGCCATCCTGTCCTGAATAAAGCCGATCGCCCCGGGCCATGGGACTTGACCGAGCGCGAATATCAGCAGCAACCCGACGGCGCCGCCAGCCAGGACCAGCAGAAAACTCTCGACGAGCATGGCCTGCACGACCCGTCCGCGCCCGGCGCCGACTGCCATACGAATCGCAATCTCACGCCGTCGGTGGGCGGCGCGCGCCATCAGCAGTCCCGTGACGTTGACGCACGCGATGACGAGCACGAGACCCACACTGGCCCACAGCAGGCTCGTCACGAGGAAGAACTGGCCTGGCATGCCCCGGAACTGCAGGGCCTCGGCCGGAAAGACGCTGGCCGGCCGCTCCATCCCTTCGTTCCGCTCGGGATACGCTCGCGCCAACGACGCCCCAAGCGAGGTGACCGCCAACTGTGCCTGCGCGGCCGTGGCGGTCTCGGCGAGTCGGGCCATGACGCTGAGACTCGGGCTTCCGCGTTCGTCGATGGTCGGCAGGACCAACCTGCTGAGCGGAACATACATCTGCGGCTCCACCCACCCGGTGACCGCACGATAACTTTCCGGAAGGACGCCGACGATGGCGAATGACTGGCCGCTCAGGATGAGCGATTCCCCGATCGCGGCTGGGTCGGACCCAAACCGGCTCCGCCAGAACGCGTGCGTGATGACCACCATGCGGGGTTCTCGCTCCGCGGCCGCCTCCGTCGCCGAGAACGTGCGGCCGACCTGCGCCTTCACGCCGAGGACGTCGAAGAAATTCGCAGTGACGGCAAGGACGCTGGCGTGCATCACGCCGTCGCGCGAACCCATGTTCAGCCCCGTGGTCCTGAAGCCCAACGCGTCGGCAAAGATGCTGCTGCGCAAGAGGTCCCGATAGTCAGGATACGAAAACTGGTTGGCGTTCCCCGGTTCAACGCCAACCATCCGCTCCGGATCGGCCATCGTCGGCTGGTGTCGGTAGATCGTGCTTGCGCTCATGTAGAGGATGGCGTTGAGGCCGATGCCCAGCCCCAGCGACAACGCGCAGACAGCCACCAGGCCAGGACTGCGGCGAAGGCCTCTGACACCGAGTCGAATGTCCTGCCACAGGCCTTCGAGCCACGGCGAGATCCAGACCGCGCGCGCATCCTCCCGGGCGAGCGTCATGTTGCCCATCGCACGGCTGACCGCTGCGGCCACTTCGTTTTCAGGTACACCCGAGCGATGGAGATCACGTTCCGCCATCTCACGATGAAACTGCAGTTCTTCGGCAAGCTCGCGTTCGGCACGTCGATGGCGTAACAGATTGGCGAAACGGCGAAGGTGGACGCTCATGTCGTCACCTCATCCGCGCGTGTCAGGCTTCGAGCACACGCTGAATGGCGCCTATGAGTTGATCGAAGCCCTTGCGCTCGGCCGCGAGTCGTTTGCGACCGGCCGGCGTCAGCGTGTAGTAGCGCGCGCGCCGGTTGTTGTCGGATATGCCCCACTCGCCCTCGACTAATCCGTTGAGCAGCAGTCGCTGCAACGCCGGATAGAGCGAGCTTTCGCCAACCTGCAGCACTTCCTGTGACTGGATCCGGAGGTGTTGAGCGATCCCGTACCCGTGCATCGAGCCACGCTGGAGCGTTTTCAGCACGAGCAGGTCCAGCGTGCCCGGCAGCAGGTCGTGTGGCTGGTTCGTGACTCCCATCGTTGGTCGATGGAAGTATCAGACATCAGGGTCCCTCTGTCAACTCCTATCGATAGACGATGGGTGGCGGTAACAGGCCCGACGGCGTCGTTCGCCGGGCCGCAGCGTGCATTGACCGAAATCCCCTTCCGAGGCGCCACGGCCTCACCTACGCTCTCCTCGTGGACACACCGGTGCGCGAACTCGGCGTGGCGGGCGTCGCGGCAATGACCGTGATGTTCTCAGCCGCCCTCGTGGCAGGCAGGCTCATCTGGCTGATGACCACCGACCCCGTCTCGATCGCCCTCCTGGCCACCGCCGACGACGTGTGGAGCCTGCTGGCCGGGGTGGCGCAGCGTTTACTCGCTATCATCTGACGAGGTCCGACATGTCCAACGACTCTCCGGATCCTGTTGGCGACCCCACGCAAGCCGGGCACGCCGCGCGCGAAGTCAGACACCTCGCACCACGCGGCATGCGGTCTGGCGATCGTTCGGTCATGGGCATCCTGCTCGTCGCCCTGGGCGTGCTCTTCCTCCTGGACAACCTCGGGATTATGGAGGCGCGGTACTTCTTCCGGAACTTCTGGCCCCTGCTGATCGTGGCTTGGGGAGGCGCCCGGCTCATGTTCGGGCGAGGCGGCGAGCGCATCGCCGGAGCCGTGGCGTTGGCATTTGGCGGCCTCCTCCTTGGCAATCGCCTCCTCGGCTGGGACATCAACGTGATCGGGCTTTTCTGGCCGCTCATCCTGATCGGCCTCGGCTTCAGCATGTTCTTCCGCTCATCGAATCGATGGCCGCACGCGTGCCCGCCCGGAGGGGCAACTCGCTTCACCTCCGGGGGGAGCGATGGGCCGGACGGCATCCCCGATCAGTCGGCGTCGCTCAGCGAATCGGCCATCATGTCCGGCGTGAAGCGCCGGAACGTCTCGCAAGCATTTCGCGGCGGCCACGTCACAGCCATCATGGGCAGCGTCGAACTCGACCTGCGTGAGTGCCGACTGGCAAGTGAAGCGGTTCGCATCGACGTCCATGTGGCTCTCGGACAAATCGTCATGCGCGTCCCCAGGGACTGGACGGTCGAAGCCCACGTCGCGGCGGTCATGGGCAACATCGAAGACACCTCTGACCAGGCGGTCGATGTCGCGTCAAAGCGACTCCTCCTCGAAGGCTCCGCGTTCATGGGTCAGGTCGAGATTAGAAACTGAGCAACCGTGCATCCGGTCCTGGCCGATCGTCATCGTCGCCGCCTCTTCGTCGTCTTGTGGCCGCTCGTCGGGGCAACGCTCGGCGTGCTTCCCTTCTGGTGGGCCGGTGGCCAACTTGGCGAGTGGTGGGCGGTGGCGCTGTGGGGCGAGGTCCTCGCACTCCCGGTGTTGGCGTCAACCTATGTGTGTCGGGCCGCGCCTCTTGCCAGCGCGGAGCCGTGGCGCATCCTCGCCACGATCGGGCTGGCCTCGCTCATCACCACCGGACTCTGGCTCGAACTCGGCCGTGTGTGGCTCTGGACGGTGTCGCTGGCGGCGCCATCGCCGTACGCCGTGTTCGACACGATGACCATGCCCGCCGCGCTCGGGGCCGCGCTCGTGTTCATGCTCGCGAGTGCGGTCAACTACGCGGTCGTCGCCACCGCCGAACGGCAGGACGCCACGGCCCGGGCACTCCAGTCGGAAGTCGGGGCCCGCGAAGCGGAACTGCGTGCCCTGCGCACACAGGTGGACCCGCACTTCCTGTTCAACTGCCTGCATTCCATCAGCGCACTCATCGGCAGCAACCCATCCGGCGCGCGTCTCATGTGTATCGAACTGGCCGACTTCTTCAGGGAGAGCCTCCGGGTGGGCACGCTGGCTCGGATCCCGCTCGCCACCGAGGTTGACCTGGCGCGCCGCTATCTCGACATCGAACGCCTCCGCTTCGGGCAGCGCCTCGAGGCGACGATTACAACAGACGACGCCGCGCGTGACGTGCTGGTGCCGCCCCTCCTGCTGCAACCGCTGGTCGAGAACGCCGTGCGCCACGGCGTGGCCACGCTCGTGGACGGCGGGCAGATTTCGATCGCCGTCGCACGAATCGGCGACAGACTCCAAGTGCGCGTCGAGAACCCGTACGATCCCGACGAGCGTCGCGGCGGAACCGCCATCGGCCTCGCCAACGTCCGTGCCCGTCTCGACGCCACCTACGGCAGCACAGCCACGCTGCGGACCGAAGCGATGGATTCCCGCTTCGTCGTGTTGGTGTCGCTGCCGGCCGAACGCCCGTCATGAGCCGGTTGCGTGTCGCCATCGTCGATGACGAGATGCCCGCGCGGCAGATCCTGCGCGAATATCTCGACGCGTTGGCTGATGTCGAAGTAGTCGCCGAGTGCGCCAACGGCTTCGACGCGGTGAAGGCCGTCACCGACCTGCGGCCGGACCTTCTGCTCCTCGACGTGCAAATGCCGAAGCTGTCGGGTTTTGAAGTCGTCGAGCTGGTTGGGCGGGAGACGGCGGTGATTTTCACCACCGCCTACGACGAGTACGCCGTGCGCGCCTTCGAGGTACACGCGGTGGATTACCTCCTCAAGCCGTTCGGCCCGGACCGGCTGCGCGAGGCGCTGGCGAAGGCCCGCCAGCGGCTGGCCACGGCGCCACCCACCGCGCCGTCCCCGCAGGTGGCCGTTGACGCGCGGCCGCCCGGTACCTGGCTCTCACGCATCGTCATTCGCGACGGCGCGCAGGTGCACGTCGTTCCCATCGACAAGGTGGACTACGTGGAAGCACAGGACGACTACGTCAGCGTGCGCACGGGCTCGCGCGAACTGCTCAAGGAACAGGCGCTCGGGGACCTGGAGCAGCAGCTCGATCCGAGACGCTTCGTTCGCATCCATCGTTCATACCTGCTGAACCTGGATCGGCTCGATCGACTCGAGTTGGCTGGCAAGGACACCCGGGTCGCGGTGCTTCGGGACGGACGGCAACTGCCGGTGAGCCGCAATGGCTACGCGCGCCTGAAGGAACTGCTCTGAATGGGACTCAGAGTCGGTCCAAATTTCGTGATTGGTCATTCCGGATTGATGACGGTCCGTTCGCCTGGCGGCGAAAACAGGTCCATTTTGTAGCGTTCGGCGCGGCCTGCGAATTGCTGACGCCGAAGCGAGAAGTCATGCGGGCCCCCGTTTACCTCGCTATCGTGCTCGTCCTCGTGCCATCGGTAGCGCAGGCCCAGAACAGTGTGAGCGACGGCGTGCAGGCGCTCGTTGGTGGCGACTATCAGACCGCCGCCCGCATTCTGCGGCCGCTCGCCGAAGAGACGTCGCAGCCCGATCCGCTCGCGCAGTTCTTCATGGCGATGCTGTACGCGTCGGGGCTTGGGGTTGACGGCAGCCAGACGAAGGCCTGCGGGCTGTATCTGGCGGCGGCGCGACCGGAGAATCCTCTGGCGAACCAGTCGCTCATGGTCGCACGCAGCCTTCAGGACCAGTGGGGCCGCCTCGGTGCACAACTCTGCTCGTCGGTCGCACAAGGCGATCGCGCTCTCGCCACCGTGACGTTCGAGTTGGGTCCAGGCCACCGAGTCACGATTGGGGAAACGGGCGCAACGGTGACCTACGACGGGGTTGAGCACCGGACCATCATGCACAACGGCGGGTCCGGCGTAGTGTTTCTTCCGGTGCAGCATACGATTTTGACGGTTTCGAGCCCCTTCAGTGGGCAGCGGCATTTTCTCCAGATCTTCTTTTGGTATCCGTCTCCTCTGGAGCCGGGCACGTGGAACCTGGGCTGGTCGCTGATGGAGGTCGTCAAGGCCGATCTGTTCCCGGTCACAGGTGATCCGAAGGTGACGACCCTCACCGAGGCAAGGCCGCCGGCGTCGTTCGACGCCGAGAGCGTCGTTCGCCTTAAGGTCGGCGAGCAGGGGGAAGCGGAATGGACAATCTTCGACGCAGGAAGCCCGCGTCGAGGCGCCATCCCCGTAAAGGCGGCGGCGCGATGAAACGTTCTCGCCTGATCCTCGTCGTCGCGTTGCTGTCAGTTACAACCGCTCCTATTGCTGCGCAGAGGAAGACGGCAGACGGTGTCGATGCCTTCGTGCGCGGCGATTACCAGCGGGCCTTCGAAATTCTCCAGCCCCTTACTGAGTCGCCCTGGGCTGCGGACCATGTGGCGGAGTTCTTCGTCGGCGCGCTCTACGAAAACGGCCTGGGTGTTCCGGCGGATCCGCTGCGGGCCTGCAGTTTCTACCACCGGGCGGCATCAGTGCAGACGACGGCCGTTGGCAGCCACGTCAGCGGTCTTCTGCGGCCCCTGTGGCAATCGATGGGGAATGACTGGTTCTCCAATTGTCAACTGCTTGGAAACATCGGGTTCGACAATGGGTTTCAGCCGGTCGTCTTCACGCTCGAACCAGGCCACTGGATTTCGTGGGACCTGAAAGGCGCGACGATTACGTACGGCGGCCGGGAGACCCGCATCGACAGGCCGCTCGCCGTCGGAGGCATGGGGCGGACGGTGTTCTTGCCGCTCGGGCATATCGAGCTGGCCGTCGGCCCATCGAGGTCGATGCGACGGCACTTCGTCGAGATCTTCACGTGGACGGCAAGCCGGCAGGCCAACACGTGGTCGCTGCACTGGAGCCTGGTGGAAGTGGTACGCGATACGCTCGAAAACGTGGTGCAAGACGACGTCCTCACGCTGACTGCCGAGAAACCGCCGACCAGTCCGCCCTTCGATGTGCGCGACGTCGTGCGCCTGGACGTCACCGATGCCGGCGACGCCGAATGGATCATTGCGAGTGGGCCTCGGGCCCGGCGCGACATTGTCGAATCGGACGCCGAGCGGCAAGCAATACGGGCCGAGCGGGCAAGGGCCCGGGCCGCGGAGGCCGAGGCCAACGCGCGCTTCGATTCAACACTCAGGCGCGACGTACACCGTACACCTGAGCTGGTCTATGGCGATGTCAACGGATGCGGCAACGTGTTTCTGCATGGCTGGTCTGCGGATCGCACGGAAGCGATCACCGTGCGCGCGGACAGGACTCCCCTTCAGCTCGGCACGACTACCCGTGAATTCGACGCGGCCGTGCCCAGGAACGACCTCGAGGTGCTCGTGCATGTCTACGAGCGCGCGCTCCGATCGGGACCATTCTGCACGGACGTGGGGATGCCTCCCGTGCCTGAAGAGTCCTGGAGGTTGACGGGCGGGATCGTCAGAATCGAACTCTCGCCGCCCGGGATCCGCCGGCGCGAGCCACACCTGTATCAGGCGACCATTCACCTGGTCGGCGCGGAGTTCACGAGCCCGTCAGGCGCTCGAGTGAGGCAGACGCGTCCAATTACGCTGACCGCCGTGGTCGGATTCTTCGTCGGATAACGATGGATGTCCGTAGGCCCCCCTTATTGCCCTGGTTCCTCTCGAATCGATTCCGCCACGGCCACGGCACGGCTCTCGGATAATTTGTCCGCCTCGATGATGTAGATCCGGGCTGGCGTGCTCCAGAAGAAGCACATGCCGTCGTTCCCGTCCGGATTGCCGACGAGCACGCCCATTCCTGTCCGCAGCGGTATGTTCCGAACCGCGCTGGCTCCCGGAAAATGCATGACGAGCGCCGGATTCTCGGCGAGCTGCTGGCCGAGACGCCGTGCCTCGTCCTCCGGTCGGCCGAACACGCGGAACGTCAGCTCCATGAATCGTCCGAAAGGGAACCCCGCCGGTGTCGTCAGGCGGAACGGCGGCGATTGAATGACCTCGATGTCGCCGTAATCGGCGAGGACGGCCGGCCCTCCTTCGGCGGAGAGCACCGTGCCTTCCCAGTCCTTCGGGACCGTCATGTCCCGCACGCCGGCTATCGCCAGCGCCCGCTCGATCTCTGCCACCTTCAGCGGCGCCGTCGCCAGCGTCGCCTTCCTGACGACCAACAGCGTTGGCGTCCCGGCAAGAACGTCAGACGACGGCAGCGACGGCCGGAAGCCGGCGATTCGCTGCGCTTCGTCGAGATCGCGAACGCTTTCCTCCGCCCAGGGCTGCGGCTTCATCACGAGCGCGTCGGTCACGTCGCCGGAGAGATCCTGGCGAGCGGTGTCGATCACCGTGATGTGGCCAAGCGTCAATCGATCCAGCAGACGCTGAGCGGCAGCACGCGGCCAAGGCAGTGACAAAACCGCCAGGAGCACCACTCCAGCCACAGCCAGCATCCATGTGCGCCGTCGCGCTGCCCGCACAACGGCGTCATGCCGGTCGCGGAGTCGCACACGCGCCTGGCTGGCGTTCGGCTGAGCACCGCGTGGCCCGTCGAGCGAGCGCAGACGCTCGTCTACCCAATCGTGATGGTCGTCGTTATGGTTCGCCATAGCGTTTCACGTACTCCCTTCGGAACGCCTGTTTCGCGCGGCTCAGGAGCGTTCCCACGGAGACCGCGTTGATCGCGAGGGCCTTCGCCAGGTCGTCGTACGAGTAGTCATCGCTTCGAAGAAGCAGCAGCTCGGCCTCACGGCGCGGCATGGCGGCGAGCACCGACCGCACGCGACCCTGTTCCTGCGCGGTTGAAAACAAGTCGTCTGGTGTGCGCGGCGGACGCAGAAAGGTCATCACGCTCTCGTAGCGCGCCCGACGAGCGTGACGACGGAGCTCGTCGAGCGCGAGACGGATGGCCGTCCGGTGTAACCACGCCCCGGCAGATGCACCCTGCGCCCCCGGCGTCTTCCACAGGCGCCAGAAGGCTTCGACGGCGAGATCCTCGGCCCGCGCCGGATCCTGAATCACTCGTCCGATGGCGCGGGCGATGCGGTCGTAGTCGGTGCGGAACACCGCCTCGAAATCGAAACGGCCTGCGTCCACCCGCGTTTCAGCGACCTCGACCGCCTCGGTGGGCGCGTGCATGCCTAATTAACGCCGCTCAGGGCCATTTTGTGACGAATATTCTCCCGAGCGACTGTATGAGGACCGCCACGACACTGTTACGGCTGCTGACCTTTGCGACCGACGGGTTCCATTTTGACTCGCACGCGCGCTTCTCCCAGATCGATCTCGTCACCAGACTGCAGAAGGCCTCCACGGCCGCCCGACGGGACGGCCAGCGTCTTCCCGTTCCGTATGATCCTCGTCCCATGGATGCTGCCGTCGTCGTGCAGGCGAAACCGACCTGACCGCTGTTCGTAGACGAGGTGCGCGTGCTGGCGCGAGATGCTCCGAGTGAGGTCGTCCGATCCGTCAGAGAAGGCGACATGGTTGGTTCGAATCAGGCGGTTGCCGCTGTCACGAACTTCGATGCCTCTACCTAAATCGATTCGATGGGACGTGAACACGTAAGTCCGCCGTTCCGCGGCACCGCGGATGACGGTTATCTCCATGCGAACGGGCGCGGCCTCGGGAACCGCCACCGCTGCGGCTTCTCGGGCGATCCGGGAGAAGGCTATTGAGAACTGCGGGTCGGCCCAGTTCTTTTGCGCGCGCGCGAGGTAATTGACGCGGACAACGAGGTCTGTGGCGTCACACCCGGCTGCTCGCAGGCGCTGTGTGATTCGGTTTCGCAGCGGGACGTTGCTATCCAAGATCGCTTCGAGCCTGGCACGCGTGTGGTCGGAAGGTGCCAGGATCGAAACCTCCATCGTGTTGAACGGGAACACGCGCGTGCCACGGTCGCCCGACTGGATCTCGCGCTCGACGGCATCGACGATCGCATGCGCAAGCTCGATGGGTTCGCGCGCGCCCGGATCGCTCTGTCCGAGGGTCCTGGCAGTCTCCGTCATCTTGCTGGCGATGCGCATCTCGAGTTGTCGAGTTTTTTCGAAGATATTCATGGTGGCCCTACTTCAAGAGTCCCGCTGCCGCTGCCGCCGCGACGATCTCTCCGGCCGCTGGCGCCGCGTTCGCGCTGCCGTAGCCGGCATTTTCGATGATGACCGCGAACGCGATCCGCCTGGTTGACGCCCCATACGGAGCAAATCCCACAAACCAGCTATGCGAAGGCTTGCCCGAGAGCTCCGCCGTGCCGGTCTTGCCGGCGATGCGCGCCGGGTGATCGCGCAGGCTGCGCCCTGTGCCGGTCAGGACCGCGTCACGCATGTAGCGGCCAAGCAGACGCGCGGACTCCGGCGTCAGAAAAACGGCTTGTGTCGCGTCAACGGCGTCAGGGTTTGCACCCGGGCGGTTCTTCTGCCAGCGCACTTCGCGCAGGACCCCGTCTGAGGCGATGGCCGCTGCGACGCGCGCCATCCGCAGGGGTGTCGCCACGACATCGCCCTGTCCGTATCCGATTTGAGGAAGCGTCGCGTCGACGCGAGCGCGTACATCGCCGGCCTGTGTCAACGGGATGCCGAGTTGGGCCGCGGCCGCGAGAAGCGGTTCAGGCCCGAGCTTGACGGCGAGCTGCGCGAAGTACGCGTTGCACGACCGCACGAGACCATCGTGCAGATCGATATTGCCATGCGGATGCGAATCCAGAACATCGTCGCGAATCGCCCGGCCCCAACCCGGGATCCTCGCTCCAACACGGCCACCCGGCAAACGCGAGCACATGAACGTCGTAGTCACGAGCTCGTCGCGCTCGCGAAGTGCGGCCGACGCTGTGACCAGCTTGAATGTCGACCCGGGCGGATAGAGTCCGTAACGCGCGCGGTCCAGCAACGCCTCGGTGTCGGCACCGACGGCCGATGCCTGTCCCGAATGGGAAGGTGAGGGCCAGTCGGGCCACGGGTAGCTCGCGCTGGCGAGCAGCTCGCCGGTGTCGGGATCCAGCACCACCGCCGCGGCCCTTCCGCCCGATCGCCGCGCGTAGCTGGCGACGATCGAAGCCGTGTGAAGCTGGAAGCCCGCGTCGATCGTCAGGTGCACGTCGCGCGGCCGGTTGCGAAAGGCTACGACCGCTTCATCGTCCGGGTCGTGGCGATGGCGCAGCAGAGGGACCAGCGCGCGATAGTCACGCTTAAGAGCGATGCTGGGTTGATCCTTGACGCCGTTCGTCTGAACGATCGAGGCATGGTCATCGAATCCGCGCAGCGTGCTTTCCCCGTCGCGCTCGACGTAGGAGGTGTTCGGCGCGCTCCAGTTCAGGCGGGTCCGGGCGTCGCCGATGAGGTGAAAGGCGCGACCACCGAGCGGATAGCAGCGCGCGCCCTCACGGGCACATATGTCTGCGAGCGAGATGCCAAGCTTCTGATACGCGTCGCGCGCCTTTGCGATCGCATCCGCCTGGTCCGTGGCGAGTGGGAGGCCACGGCGATCGTAGACGGTCCCACGCGGGATCTCGCTCACGAGGTCGAGCACACGCGGGTTGTAGGCAAAGCGCCGCCCTCCGTCAGCCTGGATGCCGAGGTGGGGCCTGACCACATAGTCGTCGCCACGAACGATCTGAACGTTGACGACGATGGCGAGGAGAACGAGAGCGACGGCGCCGAGCACGCGGGCAAGCCAGCGCATCGGCGCGCCGAATGGGGTGAAGTCGATTCGCGGACGTCGATCGGCGTGGATCGACGCCAGCACGCCGAGCGCGATGAAATTGATTACCATCGCCGACCCGCCGTAACTCAGGAAGGGCGTGACGACGCCCGTGAGAGGTGCCGCACCGACGACGCCGGACGCCATGATGAAGACCGGCACGATCAGAAACAGGGTCATCGTCGTGGCGAGAAAGAACCCGTAGTCGTTGTGGGCCAGGCGCCCGATGCGGAAGCCGCGCCACGCGAGAATCCCGTAAAGGACCGTCACCAGCAGGAGACCGACAGCGCCCTGCTCTTCGCCGATGGCCGCGAGGATCAGGTCTGTATGGCCGGCCGGCAGGTAGCGCGTGTCCCCGAGGCCGAGCCCTGTTCCAGACATTCCACCCGTCGACATGGCCCAGAGTGCGTGCGCAATCTGATCGCCGCCGGCGACCGTGTTGTTCCACGGCGATTGCCACATGCTCACGCGATCGGCAAGGGTTTGCGACACCTGCAGGACGTGGCCGACATAGAACCCCAGCAGCAGGAGGGCGAAGCCAGCGATCGCCATCCCGGTTCGGCACCGCGCCACCGCGTAGATGGCGAGAAAAACGCAGCAGGTGAAAAGCGCCGGGCCGAGATCCTTCTGGAGGAAGAAGAAGAAGAGCGCGACGCCGACGCCAGCGGCGACGGGGATGACGTACTCGCTTCGCGGCAGGTTGATCCACATGGGCAGCCGCAGATGCCCGATCGTGCTTTCGCGTACGCCTCTCAGCAGCTCCCATCGGCGCGCGAAGTACCCGGCCAGAAAGAGGGCAAGCAGCAGTCGAATGCCTTCGATCGGCTGCACTGGGCCGAGATTGACCTTGGCCGAGCTGCCGCCCGGTCCGGAGCCAAGGAGGAGCAGGACCACCGACAGCGAAAGGGCCGCGAGAAGCGGCACATAACTGAGCTCGAGGAACGCGACCGTGCGGAAGTGAACCAGCGACACAGCGGTCATGAGGGCGAGGCCGAGGAGAATGCCCTCGACATACCGTCCCACCAGAAAGCTGTCCCGCACCGGATCGGGGCGGGCGAGGAGCGCCGCAAAACCGATGGCGGTCAAAAGATGCGCAACCACGAGGAGCAGCGCGTCGCTCCTGGTGCCTCGCAGCCGCCAGACGAAGGCGACGATGTGAAAGCCGAGAACGTAGACGAGACCGAACAGGAGCACGTCGTTCTTGAAGGTCTCGCGCGTCCGGACGGCAAACGAGGGTTTCAGAACCGCGAGCTGAGACGAGGTCAACAGCAGGCCGGTCGCCGGAGCCGTGGCGATCGTTTCCGCGCGTGCCCGGGCGAGCGCGCCGACATTCGGCACATCCCGACCGCTCTCGCGGCGGGCAACCAGAAATCGAAAGAGCTCGCGCGCAGCAGACCGGCGCTCCGACGGGTTCGTGAAGACCAGGGATAGCGCCGGCTCGAGCGCCTCGGAATCGGCGACTGTGTTCAAATTGACGACAGACGCGCGCCTCGCCGCACGCTCCGACATATCGAGCGCGCGGAGCGTGCCGGCGGCGGCAAGAGCGATTGCCAAAAGAGAGAGGATCGATGCGGCGACCAGCATCGCATCCTGCATCTCCAGGCGCCAGCGGCTTGCCCGCACTTGATGCAGGACTCGATCGGCAGCCGACGTGTAAGTGACGCTCATCGGCCGTCGTTCGACGATTCCGGTGGGGACGTAGACGTTGCGTTTGGTGAGACCAGCTGCGACAGATTTTCGCTTTGGGGTGGGTCGGGGCGTGAGGCGGCCGTTGCAGCAGCGTTCAACCGAACGATGCGCTGTTCGGTCGACGCAAGCCCACGCTGGGCCGTTCGCAACTGCCGTGAGGCGTCGCCCAACGTCGGCACTTGCGAATACAAATCGAGCGCGTGCCGGTACTCGTCTGCGGCGCGATTCAGATACTGCAGCTCCTGCGCCATGCCGGAAAGCGCGCGCGCGGAACGCACGAGAGTCTCGGCGCGCACGCGATGCCCCTCTGCCAGTTGCGCGGTCTCGCGATCGCCCGAGGTGTACCCTCGGCGCTTCGCCTGCTCCAACGCATCAGCGCCCCTCTCCACATCGTCCAGGCCGTAGATGAACGTTCTCATCAGGCCCAGATAGGGATCCGGCCAATCTTGCCGGAGGTCCGCCGCTTCCCGGAAGGCGACAAGGGCATCCGCAAACTCACGCTGCGCCTCTGCGGGGAGTTTCCGGGCTTTGCGGGCTTCGCCGTCGATCCTGTGCAGGTGGCCCTCGCAGTAGCGCAGCGCCGCCCTCAGTCGGAGATCGCCTCCGCGAGCCGCCAACGCGCGGGCGAGTACACCGCGTGCGGCTCTCCACTGAGCCTCTCTCACCGACGGCGACGGCGTGCGATAGTTGGCGATCACGCGATCCGTCACAGCGATCGTCTGCCGCACGAGCGCCCGCTCGAGCCAGAAGATCCCAATGCCCAGGCTGGGAGTGCTCAACTCCGCGTAACGCAGCCACGTCGCATCAAGATCGCTCAGTTCCTGAGTGGACACTTTGTCAACCAACCGATCCGCGACCAGCATGATTCGTAGCTCGTTCGCGACGATCGCGAGCACCAGCAGTAGCAGGGCAGACCTCAGCGCACGCTGAACCGGCGTACGCTTTGTCTGTCCGCCGTCCTTGGAACTGCCGTTCCGGTAGGGGACGGTCTTAAGACCGTCCTCTACATCGGGTGTCACATGGGGTGTCACAGCGAGTGCGACGTCGCTCGGGGCATGCGCGGTCGCTTGCAGCGGCGAGCTTCGAAGCGTTCGACGCGTGGCCTCTTCATCGTCCTCCGCGGCCGCCCGCACCCGCTCGGTCGGGGCCTCATCCTCGCGCGCGGGCCAGCCTTCGCGCTCCGCCAGCGTCTGCTGGCCGGCAAGCACACATTCGAGATCCTCGCGAATCGCCTGAGCGCTGCCGTAGCGGTCCTGCTGGGCGCCGGCCAGAAGCTTCGCCACAACAGCCTGGAGGCCCACTGGACAGCCATTGTCCAGGGCGGGCGGCGCACGACGCGATCGAATCTTGGACTCCAGTCGGCGCGTATCCGTCGCCTGAAACGGCTGCGTGCCGCTGACCATCTCGTACAGGATGACGCCGACACCCCAGAAGTCGGCGTGCGCGTCCATGTCGCCCGATTCGATGCGCTCAGGCGACAGGTACGCGATGCTGCCGAAGTCGTGCCGCGTGACGCGCCTGCTGAACGACAGCGCTTTCGCGGCTCCGAAGTCGAACACCTTTACCTCGTCGTTGTTCAGGACACGGATGTTCCGCGGCTTGAGGTCGCCATGCAGCAGCGAGCGGCGCTTGCGCCCGTCGATCGTGGGCTCGAGGGTGTGCGCGGCTTCGAGGAACCGGCAGATCTGAATCGCGATCCCAGCGGCGCGCGGAGCCGGCAGCGCGCGGCTGGCGATCACTTCCGACAGGTTCTGGCCGTCGAGGAACTCCATGGCGATGTAGAAGTACGGACCGTCGGTCGCGTACTCGTACACCTCCGGCACCTGTCGATAGACCTGCCACAGTTGCTTCTGATACTCGGCTCCCTCGCGCTCCGCCTCGGCGATCTGCCGTGCCTCCTGGTCCTCGCCGATGGGAACGAGCTTCAACGCCACGCGCCGGCCGGTGCGCGTGTCGCTGGCGATGAAGACGTCCGCCATGCCACCACGGCCCGCGGGGCCAAGAACTGCATACGGCCCGACCTGAAAGCCCGGCGGCGCGATCATGGCTGCCCGTCTCGCTGGCCTCGCGATCCCGTGGGCGCCGTCGATCGAGGCGCGTGTGGATCGAGGAACCAGTTGTCGCGGATGAGGGCGGCCCGAACAGGTTCGCCGAGCGAGCGAAATGCCGCCGGTGCGATGCCGTAAAACACGTTGGCCCTGAAGCTCGGATCAGCGTTCTCCTCGAGAATAACCGGCGTGGGCGTGTATGGGGACGCGCCGTTTCGCTGAAACACGTTATGCGTGAGTCGCGCGGAGGCTCCGGACCGGACCGCGAAAGCCGCGCCAGGGTTATCGTGAACGTCGCTGGCCATGACGCTGACCCGCGAGAAGCCGGTGATATCAATCGCCACGTTCGCGGCACCCGAGATTTCGGCGGCGATAACTGAGAGCTCTGAATTCTGGATGAGCAATCCGGTGCCGAGCGGTGTGGTCGCGTCGCCGACGATCCGGAAGCCGACGAGCGCGGCACCCGCGATGCCAGAAGCGATGGCGGCGGCGTCAGTTTCGCGCGCGTTCGCGGGGAGGCGGAGGACGGCGCCCCCTGGAACACGGCTGACGAGGCGCACGTCGCTTGTCAGGGAAACGGCTTCGCGATACTCGCCCGGCTCGACGATGATCTCGCTGCCAGGTGAGGCCTGCTTCAGCGCTGCTGTGATCGACTCTCCGGGTCGAACGATGAGTCGACCGGAGCTCGAAGTGGATGGCGCGAAGGCGTTCTGTCCGGCGGGCAGTGGGCCGGGGAGCCTCGCGACCGAGAGGGTGATCAGCATCGTCACCAGAACGAGCAGCGCCACACGAACATAGCGTTCCCGGCTCGACTTGCGCTCGATTGCGTCATCCTCGACGCCATCTCCCAGGCGGCGCGTCGTCTCGGCGGCCAAACTGTTGCGGGCGGTCGCGTTGAATTCGGCTCCCTCGACATACACGACTGTCACGTTGTCTTTTCCACCGGCGCGGTTGGCCGCCTCGATCAAGGCGCTCACGACCCGATCCGGATCCCCGGCGAACTGCTTCGCCAGGTGAGCGATGGTCGACGACTCGATCAGGTCGGTCAGACCGTCGCTGCAGAGCAGAAGCGCCGAGTCGGGCTCGAACTGAATCTCACTGACGTCGATGAACTCCGGATCGCCAGGCTCGTGCATGTCAGAGCCAACATCGCGATACACTTCGTTGCGCCGGGGATGACCCATCGCCTCTCGTTCGGAGACCTCGCCGGCATCCTCCCGCTCGCCGACGGGCGAGTGGTCACGCGTCACTTTTTCGATGCGGTCCGCCGACAGCTTGTAGAGCCGCGTGTCACCCACGTGGCCCACGATTGCCCGCACGTCGTCAACGACCACGACGGTGACGACGCACGCCATGCCGCTCCATTCGGGCCGCGTGTCGGCCAGGCGATGGATTTCGTTGTTGGCGATCGTGATGGCCTCGCGAACCCTGGTCGCGATCGGCCCCGTCTCCCGTTCAAGCCGCGTTCGGAGCGTGCTCAATGCGACGTCGGCGGCTTTTCCACCCGCAGCGTGACCGCCCACGCCGTCGATGACGATGAACAGCCCGCGCGAGGCGTCGACATACAACCGGTCCTCGTTGACTGCACGCTGCAGTCCCGGGTCCGTCTTGCCAGCCGCCTTGAGCGTGGTGACTGATCGCATCAGGACGTCAGCCGTCCGTATCCGCCCGCCGCGCGATCCACACGCACCAGGCGACGAGGCCCGAAAGGAGCGCGAGATAGACCAGATGGGCCCACTGGAGTACGGCCATCACAGAGCTTTTCCGAACACTTTCCTGAACTCGAGGAACACCATGTCGGCAAGGCCGATCCGGGCGACATCCGGCAGCGCTGTTTCCGATCCGTTCTCACGCTTTGTCGAGGCGTCGACCTTCTCGTAGCCCCTGGGCACGTGGCGCCCGTTCAGCGTCGTGCCGAACGAACTGAGGTCGATCAGGAAAAACATGCCGGTTTTCGGATCTCTCCGGATGCGCGCGTGCTCCCGCGAGACGTCGGGTGAGGAAGCGATTCGGATGTCGACGGGATAGGCGATGCCGCCGCGACCGATCATCAGCGAGTCGGTCACGATGTCATGAGCGTGCGGGCCTGAATCGTCTGTGTACTCAATGCGTGCGATGATCCGTTTCCCCGAGGCCCCCGCAGGCACGTTGATATTCTGCTCTCGCACCGTCGTGTGTTGACCGACATGGATTGTCGTGATGCGACGCGTGCGCTCGCCGCCGCCAAGCTCGGGCCTGGCCGGCAGCTTCAGCTCCGAGTAGATGAGGACCCCGCCTTCTTCCAGCTCATCGTCGGGATCGGGAAGAAAAGTGACCTTCCAGTCGCCGGCCTTTTGAAGGTCGCGCGGAGGGTTCCTGGTCACGCGATCGGCGGAGCGCCGCCAGAGGGAGCGGCGACTCAACTTGTCAACCTCATCAGAGAGTGCGCGGAGGGTCTGCTCCTGAAGGATCGAGACGATGCCTTCCAGCCTGGCGAATTCGTTCGGATTGAGGTAGACGGTGTAGCTGCTCGGCGCGAGCCTGGAGTACGGCAGCTCCTCGAGGTTCTCGCGCATGTTACGGACGACGGCGTCGACGATGTCGCGGGCCGGGAGTCGCGGGACATCAATAGTCAATGGCCGATGGCTCATGCTTGAACGTCGTCGTGAACTATGACCCTGGCGGCGGACCGAAAGTCTTAAAGAAAATCCAAGAATTTCATAGCCCGCGTCCACTCACCCATGGCCCTGATGCGCCTCGACTGCATGCGAACGGGGCCTGGAGTGAAATACGCGTTCAGTAGGGAGATGGTTCGCAGCTCTTTTCCGAGACGCGAACGCGTCATGAAATTGACGATCGGAACAGACCGGCGGGATACTTGTTCGCCATGCGCACGGCCATCGACAACGACGATGGGGTGAGGACTCGATTCGGCCCGTTTACGCTCGACCCCGAGACGCGTCAGCTGCTCCGCGGCGACGCCGAGATTCACCTGTCTCGGAAGGCGTTCGACCTGCTCTCCACCCTGCTGGCTCACAGACCGAAGGTGATGGACAAGGACGAGCTCCACGCTGCGCTTTGGCCCGACAGCCATGTGGACGCCGCAGGCCTCAACGTCCTCGTGGGTGACGTCCGACGCGCCCTTGGAGACGATGCGAGGCGGCCGCAGTTCATACGAACAGTGCATGGAGTGGGATACGCATTCTGTGGGGAGGCGGCTCACATCCAGCAGACGCCGGCCCCGGCCCAGGCAACGACGTCGTCCTGCTGGCTGGTCTGGGGAAATCGCACGCTCCCGTTGTCGGATGGCGAGAACGTGATTGGCCGCGACCCGCGATGCAGCATCTGGCTGGATGCGCCGCGAGTGTCGCGACGGCATGCGAGCATTGCCATCAATCTCGCGCAAGACACCGTTGTCCTGTGCGACTTGGGCAGCACGAACGGGACGTTTCTCGGACGGTCTCGAGTCAGTCAGCCGGTCGCGTTGAACGATGGGGCTGATATCAAGATGGGGACGGTTGCGCTGAAATTCCGGCGGTGGTTCCCGGAGAGGGCGCCGGATACGAGACGCATTCGTCAAAACGCAAAGGACATGACGGTTACGGGCACAAAGGGCCCAAAGGGCGCTAAGAATACGAAATAAGTGGGAGTTTGGGATCTAACTCCTGTAGACCAGCGGAAATGCGCAGCTCGCCTTTGACAGTTGTTCGCGCCAGCGGTAAGCTGAATTTGGTAGGGAGTAGCGACCCGCGCTAACGGGCGGTCCAGTCGTCAACACGGAGCATTCGCTCCCGGTTGGAACCAGCGAAGCCAGCGAGACTACCACGCGTCCAAGGAGGCCCGTGGTGCTCGTCTGGATTGTTTTCCTCATCTTTATCATCGCTCTGCTGGCCATCGATCTTGGCGTGTTCCATCGACGCGCGCACGTCGTGTCTGTCCGCGAGGCTCTGACGTGGACCGTCGTCTGGATCTCGACGGCCCTGGCCTTTGCCTGTTTCGTCTACCTGGGCTACGAACATCACTGGCTGGGGTTGGGTCTCGAGCCGGACCCAGTGGATCGCAGCGCGGTCTACCCGGACGGGCGAGTGAACGACGCGCGGTCGGCCCTGCTGAAGTTTCTCACCGGATACGTCATCGAGCTCTCTCTCAGCGCCGACAACGTGTTCGTCATAGCCACCCTGTTGGGCTACTTCGCCATCCCCAGGGAGCACCAACATCGCGTGCTGTTTTGGGGAATTCTCGGGGCATTGGCGATGCGCGGGGCCATGATCGCGATCGGCGCCCGGCTCGTCGCGGAGTTCTCCTGGATTCTGCCTGTCTTCGGCGCAGTGCTCGTGCTGACCGCGGTGAAGATGCTGTTCATAAATGCTGAGTCCGGCGATCCGGGGAAGATCGTCGTGGTCCGCCTGATGCGGAGATTCCTGCCTGTGACGGAACAGTTAGAGGGAGAACACTTCCTCGTGAGAGCGCCCGCGCGTGATTCGCTCGGGCCTCAAGCGTCTGGCACAGACGCCACCGTGAGTGGGGTTCGCCGAGGCGGGTGGATGCTGACACCTCTCGCGTTGGCCCTGGTGATGGTCGAGACGACAGATCTGATATTTGCGGTGGACTCGATTCCCGCGATCTTCGCCATCACCGCGGACCCTTTCCTGGTCTTCACGAGCAACGTGTTCGCCATCCTCGGCCTCCGCTCGCTCTATTTCGCTCTCGCCGGCGCGCTGCACGTCTTCCGCTATTTGAAGCCGGCGCTGGCGGTCGTGCTTCTGACGGTCGGCGTCAAGATGCTCGCGCACTCATGGCTCGAACGAGTGTTGGGTCCAGATTTCAATCTGTACATGTTGGCAGCGGTCATCGTCATTCTCGCAACCGGGGTGCTCGTCTCGCTCATCGAGCTCCGGTGGCATGACCAGATCAGCCGAACGTTCGACGGGACAGTGCAAACACTCCAAGAGTGGATAGTCCCCGATCACCTGATTGAGACGATTGCCGAAGGGGGCCGGCGGGCCGTGTCGCAGAACGGCGTACTGTGGGTGCGACGGCACCGCGCCGAACGTTCCGTGACGAGCCTTCCGCTCATGACGAGACTGTGGCGCCAACTCTTCGGCGGAAAGACCGGCAACGTCGGTATTCTCGTGGTAAGTCGTATCTTTGAAGAGGGCGAACAGTACGCGATGTACCTGTAGGACGATGACCGCGACGACAAACAAGGGATGAGCCAAACTTGAACATCGAGCCTCAACTCCGCGCTCCGGATGCAAACGTGTGAGAGTTGCCGCCTACCAGGCTCCCCTGCTCAACTCCGGCTCTCGGGACGCCATCAATCTGATACGCACGCGAGTGGAGTGGTGTGAGTCTCACGGCGTGGCCATCCTCTGTTGCCCAGAAGCGATTCTGGGAGGCTTGGCGGACCATGCCGAGGATCCCCACGAATTCGCAATTGACGCGCGCGGCGAAGAGCTCGCCCGCGCGCTTGCCCCTCTCGCAAGCGACACGGTCACGACCATCGTGGGCTTTACCGAGCTGACAGGGACAGGGCGGCTGCACAACAGTGCCGCGGTCTTTCACAAGGCGTCGATCATCGGTCTGTACCGCAAGCTGTACCCCGCGATTAACCAGTCGATTTATGACGCTGGTGACGGGACACCAGTGTTCCAGGTGGGCGGACTGACATTCGGGATCCTGATCTGCAACGATTCCAACTATCCCGCGCTGACGAGGATGATGGCCTCAAAAGGCGCGACAGCGCTGTTCATACCGACGAACAACGGCCTTCCTCCGGAGAGGGCGGATGTCGCTGCACAGGCGAGGAATGTCGACATCGCTCTGGCGACCCAAAACAGCGTTTCCGTCATCCGTGCCGATGTCGCCGGTCGCACCGATAGCATGGTTTCGTACGGATCGTCCGCCATCATCGATTCGCGTGGGAATGTACTTCAGTCAGCGCAGCAACTGACGGAGGATCTCATCGTTGCGGACATTGACCTGACGGGATAGACGACGCTTCGTCAGCGGGCCCGCTTCAGCACGTTCGCATGCTGTGTGTGGCCGAGTCGCTGCGCCTGCTGGAGTGCCGTGCGTCCCTCTTCATTCTTGACGCTGCGGTCGGCCCCAGCCCTCAGCAGCGCCTCCAACGCCCCGGTCTCTCCCTGATCGAGCGTGGCGGCATACATCAGCGGAGTGAAGCCGAATCCATCCACGGCGTCGAGCGGGACGCCGGCGGCAAGGAGAACCGGGATGACGGCGGTGCGGTTCGTGATCGTCGCCCAGTGCAGCAGGTTGACACCGGTCGATTCGGCGCCCGACACGTCGGCGCCGCCGGCGACGAGCGCGGCGAGCACGTCCGCATGGCCGAAGGTCACGGCTTCGGCAGCCGCTTCGGCCGACGCCTTCGCGCCGCGCGAGAGCAGGAGCCGCACGTTCTCCATGTCGCCGGCCATCGACGCCAGGACGATGGGCGAACGGCGGACGCGTACGCCGTCAGGCGGTTCGGCGGGACCGCCAGCATCGAGCAGCGCGCGCAGCGACGCCGTCGACCTTGGAATGCCGCTCGCCGCGGTGATCGCGTCGGCGCCGGCAGGCGACCTGACGGTGACGTTCGCGCCCTTCTCGATCAACAGACGCACCTTGGCCGCGTCCCAGGCCGATGCCATCAGCAGCGTCGTGCCGCCGGCGGTCTGCGCGTTCGGATTCAGACCGGCATTCAGCAAGGCGGCCAACGCGGCTGGCGGCTCGAAGAGCGCCGTGCGGACCCACGCGGGCATCGCCGCGGGTTCGGCCGGCGTGGTCGCGACGTTTTCCGCAGGCGCATCCGGCAACGTCGAGAGCAGACCCATGACGGCCCAGCACGACCCGGTGAAGGACAGGAACTCGTCTTTGCCGTACGGAAACCCGGTGGCGAAATACATCGGGCTCACTTCGGCGGGCGAGATCATTCGAGTCCGCACGCGCCACGTGCCGTCGCGGGCCTGCGAGGACACCAGGAACGCCACGCCACGCGAGGTTGCGCGGTCCGCGGCCGGGACACCCGCCTCGTGCAGCGCGACGAGCGCTTCGCCCGTCGAGTACGCGTCCGACTGGTATCCGGCAAGCTGAGGCCAGCCGCCATCGGGCTGTTGCAGAGCCACGAGGTCCGCGCTCGCCAGCCGCAAGTCGTCTGCAGATGCCCCGGCGGATGCCAGGCCCATGATCCTGAACGCCGCGTCTTCGGTCGAACGCGGATGGTTTGAACGCAGCCACGTTGCCGCCCGTTGCAGGGCACCGTCCCGCTCGGAGGCGAGCTCCGCCGGCATGTATGCCTGAATCGCCCGCACGGCCGTCGCCGTCGCCGTAAACAGGCTGCCTGAGTGGGGGGGCCGGAAGTCCGACGTCGTCCAATGCCCGTCCTCGAGCTGCCATCGAGCGATGCGCGCCGCCCAGGTCGCCGTCGCCAGATCGGCCGGCAGCCGCGCGTCGTGCGCCGCCATCAGCAGGTAGCTTGCGCTCGGCGTCGGATCCGACATCCCCACCGCCTGAACCGCATCGTCAACCGCGGTCGCGGAGCGCAGCTGGCGGAACGTCTTCGTCTCCACGCCGTCGAGCACCGCCACGTCCACCGCCAGATGCTGCCTCTGCGCCATTCGCAACGCCATTACGGCGATGGAGTTGTGATGGCACGACACACAACTCCGGTTCTTGACAAAGGCCTGAACCGACCGTTGCAACATTGGCAGCGCGCGAACCGCCGCCCCGCGCGCGCGTGCGGCGTCGGTCTGCCCGTTCGCGGCCGGCGGCGCGAGCAGAAGGAGGATGACCGGAACGACGATGCGTGGGGCTGTCAAGATGGCGTTGTCCGCTCCACATTCTGACACGGTTGGGCACGACCTCAACCGCACACGTTGTTTGTATTCTTTGGCCGCGTGTCATACTTCGTCAAGAATTCGGCGCGACCGACATGGATAGCGGGCAGCAGGCCGACGCAGTCGGAAGGATTTGCAGGCGATGAACCTGGTCTCAGTGAACACTGGGCTCCCCCAGGACGTCACCTGGCACGGCAAGAACGTGGCGACGGCCATTTTCAAGCAGCCGGTCGAAGGCCGCGTCGCGTTGGGCAGGCTCAATTTGCACGGTGACCGTCAGGCTGACCTCAGCGTCCATGGCGGCGAGCACAAAGCCGTTTACTGCTACCCAAGCGAACACTACGACCATGACCGCCCGCGGTTGCTCCCGCGCGCCGCGGAAGATCGCGGCGCGCCCGGAATCGCGCAGCCGGAGCGCAATGCCCTCAAGCGCGCGGAGTCCGGTGGCATCGACGGCCGTCATGTTGCGAAGCACCTTCCAAACTCAGTAAGCCAGCCGGACAGGCAGGTCAAAACCCCACATAACTTCCACCACGTGCGCCTGGCTGGCGCTATTTATGGGCAGCGATCTCCGTCACCACGTTCCATACGTACTGGACGAAGGGATACAGCGACGACTCAGCCAGTCGCTCGACATCACCGTGAGCGGGATAGTTGAGCGAGTCCGATTCCGTTGAGGCAGGACCGATGCCGTAGGACTGGATGCCCTTGGCGCGGAGTTGGGCCTGGTCGCTGGCGCCAGTGGACATGGATGGTAACACCGCGGCGCCGGGATACATGGTCTTGGCTACCCGTTCCATCACAGCGTACATCTCCGTCTCGAGCTTGGATGCCGGTGATGGGGGACGGGCCTGTGGCAGCGGCACAATTTTAACCGCCGGATCGTTGATCACTTTCGCCATTTCCGCGTAGAACCTGTTGATATCTTCGCCCGGTAGCGCTCGAATATCCAAAGTGGCTTCTGCTTCCGACGGGATCACGTTTGCTCCCACTCCAGCCTTCAGCAAGGTGGGGACCACCGAGGTGCGCAACATGGAATATTCTCCAGGCGCATGTTCACGCAGGAACTTCTGAGCACCAGCCGCGGTTTTGGAATCGAGCAGAGCCTTGTAGATCGCCGCCCGCTCCGGCGCACTGATGGCGGCCAGTTTTTCAAAGTATGCGCGCGTCGTGTCATTCAGCCGCATCGGCGTCTCCCATCGGCCCACTTTGTCGACCGCGGCGCTCAGATGAACCAGCGCGTTGTCCAGACGTGGAACAGAGCCGTGTCCGGCAGTGCCAGTAGCCACCAGTCGCACACGCGCCGGCAGTTTTTCCGCCGTGCCGATATTGACCCGGGTCACGCGCGCGCCTTCGAGGGTCGCGCCGCCGCCTTCCGTCATGGCAAATTCAGCGTCGATCTCAGCGAAGTGCTCGCGGACCATATAGTTGATTCCGACGCCGGTGACATCGGCCTCTTCACCTGATTCGGCAAGAAAGATCACGTCGCGATCCAGTTGGACCCTCAGGCGATTCAGCATCAGCATGGTGATGAGATTCGCGGCCAGCACCGGCTTGTCGTCTTTGCTGCCGCGTCCCCAGATGTAGCCATCCTTCATGACCGCGCCATAAGGATCCACGGGCCACTTGTCGCGCTGTACGCCGACCACGTCCGTATGGGCCAGAATGAGCAGAGGCCGCTTGGACCCGTTGCCCTTGAGCCGTGCGACGAGGTTGGCGCGGGCGGGATCCAACGCGAAGACCTTGGCAGGGATTCCTTCGCTCTCCAGAATCTTCTTCAAGTAGTCGACTGCCAGCGTTTCGTGGCCCGCCGTGGTGTCGATCTGCACCAAGGCACGATAGTGTCCGAGGATTTCGGGCCTGAGTTTTTCCCAGTCGACGTTCTGACCTAGCGGTCGGCGCTTGCGCATGCAGAGAGCAGAGAGAGGCAACGGCGACGGCGAGAGCAAGAAGGCGTTTCATAGGTATCGCGACCCTGGGAATATAGCAGACCGAAAGACTCGTCGCCCGTTACCGCTTCGATGACGACTTCACGCTCTCTCGCGGAGTTTGACAGCGGCGAACGGCCCCATGAGAATCCGACACATGGGATCATCGAAGCGCCTCGGCATTCTCGTCGGCGGCGGACCGGCCCCAGGCATCAATGCCGTCATCTCGGCCGCGACCATCGAGGCGCTCAACCAGGGCTTCGAGGTCATCGGCATTCGCGATGGGTTCAAGCACCTGGTCCGCAGGGACCCGTCCGGGCTGCGGCCGCTCGCCATCGACGATGTGTCGCGGATTCACTTGCTCGGGGGGTCCATGCTCGGGACCTCGCGCGAGAATCCGACCGCCTCTCCCGAGGCGACGCGGGCTGTGATTGAGACGCTGCAGCAGGCGGGCATCACACACCTCGTGACAATTGGCGGCGATGATACGGCGCTCTCGTCGCGCTATGTCAGCGAACACTCGACGGGCGCCATCCACAATGTGCACGTGCCGAAGACGATCGACAACGATCTACCGCTGCCTCCGCACGTGCCCACGTTCGGCTTTCAGACCGCCCGGCATGTAGGAGTCGAGCTGGTCAGAAACCTGATGGAAGACGCGAGGTCCACTCGCCGTTGGTACGTCGTTGTCGCGATGGGGCGCAAGGCGGGCCACCTTGCGCTCGGCATCGGCAAGGCGGCCGGAGCCACGCTCACCCTGATCGCCGAGGAATACAACTCGCCGTTTGTGCCGTTTGCCACGATCTGCGACATTGTCGAAGGCGCGATTATCAAGCGACGGGCGATGGGGCGCCACTTCGGCGTCGCCGTGCTGGGCGAGGGTCTCATCGACAAGCTCGATCCGGCCGAACTCGCCGAGCTGGAGGATGTCGAGCGCGACGAGCACGGACACGTACGGTTCGCCGAAGTCGATCTCGCGCGAAAGGTCAAAGCCGAGATACAGGGGCGGCTCAGCGAGCGCGGTCTCCGCGTCACGATCACACACAAGAACCTCGGTTACGAGCTCCGATGCGCCGACCCTATCCCTTTCGATGCCGAGTACTGCCGCGACCTTGGCTACAGTGCGGTGAAATTTCTGCTCGGCGGCGGCAGCGGGGCCATGGTCAGCATCCAGGGGGGGCGTCTCGTGCCCATTCCCCTCGACGACCTCAAGGAGCCGGCCACCGGCAAGACGAAGCTGCGCCTCGTGGACACCAATAGCGAGGGGTTCCGAGTCGCCCGCGCCTACATGATCCGACTCGAAGGCGAGGATTTCGCTCACGCTGCCTGGGTGGACCGGCTTGCCGACGCGGCCCATCTGACGCCAGGTGCGTTCCGCCAGCGCTTCGAGTACCTCGGTTCGATGAAGCCGTAAGGAGCCACCGGCAGCGAGCAACCATGCCCATCAAACGCATCGGTATCATCGTCGGCGGGGGCCCCGCACCCGGGACGAACGGCGTCATCAGCGCGGTCGCCATCGAAGCGATCAAAGTCGGACGGGTGCCGATCGGCTTCAACGACGGCTTCGACTGGCTCGCCCAGCGCTACACCGACGAACAGCACGAGTTGACGATCGAGGAAGTCTCGCGCATCCACCTCGATGGGGGCGTGCTCCTCGGCACCTCGCGGCGCGACGTCACGCGCGACCCCGAGAGCCTCGAGAACACAGTCGCGGCGCTCGCCAAGCTCAAGATCGATGCGCTCGTCTGCATTGGCGGCGACGACATGGTGCGCAGCGCCGTCGCGATCGAGCAGCGCGGCGTCGTGAAGGTCGTGCAGGTGCCCAAGAGCATCGACAACGATCTGTGGCTCCCGCTGCCGCTCGCGACGCTCGGCTACGAAACGGCCCGTCACACTGGCGTCGGTATCGTGAAGAGCCTCATGGAGGACGCGAAAACGACCGGCCGCTGGTACCTTGGCGTGACAATGGGCCGGCCCACCGGGCATTTGACGCTGGGGATCGGCAAAGCGGTGAGCGCGACATGCACGATCATTCCCGAAGAGTTTCCAGAAGGACTGATTTCGCTTTCCGACATTGCCGACATCGTCGAGGGGAGCATCATCAAGCGGCGAGCGATGGGCAAGTCGTACGGCGTCGCCCTCCTTTCCGAAGCCCTCGTCGAGCGCTTCAGCCCCCGCGAAGTGGCGGAACTGCAGGACGTGGACCGCGACGCACAGGGCAACATCCGGGTCACGGAAATCGACCTCGGACGGAAGGTCAAGAGCGAAGTCCAGATGCGGCTCGAGCAACGCGGCATCAAGGTGACGATCGTGGACAAGACGATTGGCTACGAGCTGCGGTGCGCCCCGCCCATCCCGTTCGACGCCGAGTACGCTCGCGATCTCGGTTACGCCGCCGTGAACTACCTCCTCAACGGCGGATCGGGCGCGCTCGTGACCATCCAGGGAGGCGAGTTCACGCCGATCCCTTTTGCGGACGTCCTCGACCCGAGCGGCAATGGCCGGCGGCGTGCCGTGGACGTCACGACC
The DNA here is from genome assembly GCA_963789965.1 of uncultured Acidobacteriota bacterium. Lineage (GTDB taxonomy): Bacteria > Acidobacteriota > Vicinamibacteria > Vicinamibacterales > CAVVIG01 > DATLLJ01. The sequence goes on along the minus strand of CAWBMO010000006.1, from coordinate 451,624 downwards.
GAGAGCTATCAGGTGGCGCGCGAGTACATGGTGCGGCTCGGCCCTCGCGACTTCACGGACGCGGCGTGGGTCGCCGCGCTCTCCAAGGCCGCCGGCCTTGGCGAAGATGCGTTCCGCGCCCGTTTTGGACAATTCGCGCACGCCTGACACGCCGAACGTCGCTTGTCCCTTCGAGGATCGCGGATCCCTACGGCCTCCTTTGATGGTTTTCTCGGCAGATGAGCCAAGTCTCAGCGGCCCTACTTCATCGCCGCGACGGCCTTTTCCAGCTCCGCGAACGGCGCGACACCGCCGTGGCCGCCGATGTTGGTGGTGACCTGGAGCTTCAGCGCGCGAATCGACTCGAGCAGTTGCTTCGCGGCGGGATTGCCGGCGCCGCCCGTGCCTGGGAACCAGAGATCGCTCTGGAACAGCGCCTTGGCGCTCGGCACGTACGCCATCACCATCGGCTCGGCATGCGGCGATCCCATGAATGGGTACAGCTCGAGGCTCTGCCGGCCGTCGCTGATTACCTTCTTGCCCTCGTAGACCTCGATCGAGCCGACCGGCTGCTGCGCCTGCCGCTTCGCCTCGAGGCCGTCGACCGGGTGCGTGAAATGGGCGTCCAGCATCGAGCGCAGCGGCGCCTCATGGCCCTTCTCGACGAGCAGCGTCGCCCCGGCGGCGACGATGCCGCGCACGCCGCCGATGTGATCGGAATGATGGTGCGTGATGGCGGCGTACTTGATGGGTTTGCCGGGGAACTGCGCCGCGAGCACGCGCACGAGCGTCGCGCTCTGCGCATCGGTGTAAGGCGCCTCGACGACGGCCAGCCACTGCGGGAACTCGACGACCAGGCTGTTGTGCGAGTACGCGCGCGCGAAGTACACGCCGTCGGCAGTCTTGGTGAGCGCCACAGGCGAATATTCACCCCCGGCGGCAATAGCTTCGTCGGCTTCCTTCGAGGCGGCCTCCGGAATGTCGAAATCTTTGAGCGCCGCTTGGTCATTAATGGCCGCCGACGTGTATCCGACCGACGAGTAGGGCTTTCCCCCTTTCGTGATCGCGATCTTGTGGGGCAGCATGACGCCGTCCACGGCCTTGTAGTCGTCCAGGACGTACTGCGCCGGCACGTCGCCCGTCAGCGCCTCGCTGTCGGTCGTCTCGAACCCGGCGAGGAGCTTCGACTGCGGGTCGAAGTAGAGCGTCACGTCCTCGCCCGACTTGGTCCTGGCGGCGACGGCCTTGGCCATCTTGCCGGCGAATTCCTTGTCCGTGACAGCCCCGGTGTCCGCCGCCGAGTCGGCGGCGGCGAGCAGGATGGCCACCGGGTTTCGGCTGAGCGCCATCGCGGGCGTGTTCTGCGTGCCCCAGCTGAAGAGGCCGCCGACCGACGTCGCCACCACGGGCCGCATGCCGACATAGTCGAGGCCCACGGGCTTGTCGCCCCGCTTGGTGAGCACTTCGTGCCGGTCCTGCATGAAGCCGCCCATGTCGATCAGGTAGTGCATCGACGCGCGGCCGCCGGCCAGGTCGACGATTTCGGTGACCATGCGGAGGGTGCCCGGAGGCTCGGGTTCACCTACATGCCGCGATTCCTGGAGCTGTTCGCGCGTGCCTGTACCGTCCCTCATCGTTATGACTTGAATGCCCCTTACCTTGTCCGCGCCGCCCATGGCCGACAGGGCGTCCTGTACCAGGCTCCTCGCGGTCGGCGTCGACGAACACGACGCCACCCCGAGGGCCGCCATCACCACCGTCGCCAGTACCGTCAATCGGGACTGCATGAGCGTTCCCTCCTGTTTCCGGGATGAGGCCCGGAGCGGACGTATTCTAATCACGTTTCAGGGACGCTTAGGAGTCTGGACCAGACTGGCGCGGCACTTCGACCCTCGTCGGGTTAGAATCAGCCGTCGCCCGGAGGTTGAAATGATCGTGAAGGTGACGAGTTCAGTCGCGTGTGCGGTGGCGCTCGCTGTCGGCGCCGCGGCGGTGCTGGATGCGCAGGGGCGCGGAGGCCGGCCGGCAGGCACCGGGACGGTCGCCCACATCACCGTGCACGGCAGGGCGCTCGAAGGCAATCTCGAGGGCGACTCCCCCGATCGCGAGGTCACGGTCTACCTGCCCCCGAGCTATGCCAGCGACGAGATGCGCCGCTATCCCGTGGTTTACCTGCTGCATGGCTACGGTGGACGCGACGATACCTTCACTGCCCGCCTCGCCAATCTTCAGGAAAGCGCGGACAGGCTTGCCGTCGCCCAAGGGTTCAGCGCGGCGATCGTTGTGACACCCAACGCGTTCTCCCTGCACAAGGGCAGCATGTATTCGAATTCGCCCACGACCGGCGATTGGGAGCGCTTCGTCGCAGAGGATCTCGTCGCCTACATCGATGGCCATTACCGCACGATCGCCAACCGCATGAGTCGCGGCCTGGGCGGCCACTCGATGGGGGGATACGGCGCGGTTCGTATCGGAATGAAGCGGCCCGACGTGTTCTCGAGCTTGTACATCATGAGCGCGTGCTGCCTGACGGCAAACCGCACTCCGCGGGCGGAGGCGATGGCGGCATCGGAAGCCATCAAGACGCGCGCGCAGGCCGAGGAAGCGTCACGCGTCCCCGGTTTCGGGCCCTCCGTCAACCTCGCGTCCGCCGCGGCGTGGTCGCCGAATCCCAAGAACCCGCCCCTCTATCTCGATCTCCCGATGATGAACGGCAAGGTGCGCCCCGACATCGTCGCGAAGTGGGTGGCCAACGCGCCAGTCGAGATGATCGATCAATACGCGTCGAACCTGAACAAGTACTATCGCATCGCGGTCGACGTCGGCACAGATGACACATTGCTCGCGTCGAACAGGCAATTGCACGACGCGATGACGCGGCTGCGGATCCCCACAGCTACGAGGAGTACGACGGCGACCACACGAACAAGGTTCTCGACCGGATCGAGAGGAACGTGCTGCCGTTCTTCTCGAAGCACCTTGCGGCGCCGGTGAACCCGACCTCGCCGTCGCCCCAGCCCTGATCGCCGGCCCGTCACAGGGCCTCCAGCCTAGTGCCGGCTGCATGTCGAGCCGATAAGGTATCGACGGTGCTGCCATGATCACACCACTGACTGCTAAGCCCTCGGGCCCGTTCCGGCTGCGCTGGCGAGGTTACGACCCTGGGCAGGTGGACGAGTTCTTAAGTCGGACGGCCGCCGACCGACGACGCCTTGAAGAAGACCTCGCGCAGCTGGAGACGTTCATCGCCGCGCGGGCCGAAGAGTACCGCCGCCGCGATGACGATCGGCTCACACTCCTCCAAATCGAAGTAGCGGGTTGTCTCGAGGTCAGCATCGGCGCGCTGCGCACGGCCACAGAGGTGTGTTCACCGGAGCCACAGGCCACGATGGTCGGAAGCGACCGAGTTGACGACCGACTGACACTCCTCCAGATCGAGGTAGCGAGTTGCCTCGAGTCCAGCATGGGCGCGCTGCGCAGGGCCACGGAGGTGTTGTCAAAAAACCAAATTCGTTCGGCACAACCGAACCAGGCATTGGAGATCGTCGGACCGCCGGAAGCTGAGCCACCAGCAGCTCTGGTGAAGAATGGCCGAATGGGATTGCTATGGCTGTCGCTGGCTCATACGAAGGCCTTGGTTGCGTCTGTGGCCGTGTTGGCTTTGGTTCCGGCCTCATTCTTCTACCGATCAATCTCACGCGAGGCGCCGCTGGGCGCGCCAGCTTCGGCGGCATTCTCGACGCGTCGGGAGGCACCGCTGAACGTGCCACCTTCTACGACTCCCGCGAAGCCGTTGGACCGGGTCGAACCGAAGACTCCGATGGCGATGATCGCCGACGAGCCTGAAGGTCTGGTCCTGACGCTCACCGCCACGCGAGAATGCTGGATCAGGACTTATATAGACGGTGGCAGTCCTCTCGAACGGTTGATGAAGGCCGACGAAACAATCCTGTTGCGAGCGAACGACGAAGTCGTGCTCCGAATTGGCGACGCCTCGGCCCTGTCATTGCTGATCAACAACAAGCCAGGAAAATCCCTCGGCACGAGAGGGCAGGTCGTGACGGCGCGCATTACCCGCTCCAATTATCTGAACATGCTGGCCGGGGGTTCGACGACCTAGACACGCGGCTGCCCGTCGGACCGATCACTTCACCGACCGGTCACAAGCCCCTCAGCTCGGTCCACTCACACGCGGGGCTGCGCGAGGAGCCCGGCCCACTCCATTGACAAATATGTCCAGAAGTCGTTGAATGCCCATCAGATCTTCGCCGAGACAGGGCGGATCTGTCGTCGAAACGCAATCTAGTTGAGGAGGTCCCACCATGCGTGGAGCGTCGAAGGCGATCTTGATTCTGACGGCGGCTGTCCTGCTGCCGTCCCTGGCGTTTGCACAAGGCACTCTGACAGGAACCGTCAAGGACCAATCCGGCGGCATACTGCCTGGCGTGACCGTCGAGGCGTCCAGCCCGGCCCTCATCGAAAAGGTGCGCACGGGAGTCACCGACGGCGCGGGGCAGTACCGCATCACCGGTCTGAATCCCGGCACGTACTCGCTGACGTTCACGCTGCCCGGCTTCAACGTCGTCAGGCGGGAGGGCGTCGAGCTCGGCGGCACCGCGACGCTGACGATTCCGGCCGAGATGCGTGTAGGCGCCCTGGCGGAGACGATCACGGTCACCGGCGAGACGCCGGTGGTCGACGTCCAGAGCAGTCCAGCGTCAGGCTGTGCTCAGCGCGGACGTCATCGCGAGCATCCCGGCCACACGCGCCGTCGGCTCCCTGCTGAATGCCACGCCCGGCCTCGTGGTCGGCGACACCGGACTCAACGCGTCGCCCACCATGACTTTCTTCTCGTCGCGCGGCGGCCCGACCAATGAAGGCCGCATGGCGGTCAACGGCATGACGGTGGCGGCGCCGTTCAACGGCGGCGGCGTGTCGACGTACACCCTCGACTCGGTCAACGTCGACGAGGTCTCGGTGTCCGTCTCCGGCGGCATGGGCGAGTCGGACATCGGCGGGCCCGTGATGAACCTCGTACCGCGCACGGGCGGCAACGACTTTCGCGGCCAGGCGTTTTTCAACAACGCGGGCGATTGGTCACGGGGCAACAACCTCACCGACGAGCTGCGCGCCGTCGGCCTCACCGAGGCGCCCGGCATCATCAACGCCTACGACGCGAGCGTCTCGTACGGCGGCCCGATCAAGCGCGATCGACTGTGGTTCTTTGGGAGCTACCGCAAGCTCGACACGGTGACGCCGGTCCAGGGGGTCGTCGCCAATGCGAACGCCTTCAACGCCGCACGCTGGGACTGGGTGGCCGACAACAGCGTCACGGCGCGCCAGATCCAGGGGCGCACGATGTACATCGGGCGGTTCACGGCGCAGGTTTCCGACAAGAATCGTGTCTCTTTCGGCCACGAGTACCAGAACCGCTGCGAGGGGTCACCGCTGAAGGCCGGCGTCGACGGCTGCAACACGCGAGGCGCCGATTGGGTCGCGGCAGGAACGGCGACCGTGTCGCCCGAGGCGAATCCAAACTATTTCAACACCCCGTATCACCTGACGCAGGCGGTCTGGAGCGCGCCGATGACGAACAAGCTGCTCCTCGAGGCCGGCTTCAGCCGATTCATGTTCCGCGGCGGCACGACGGGCAGCGTCCCGCCGGAGGGGATCTTCGATCTGATCTCGGTGACCGAGCAGTCCACGGCGATCAATCCGGCGACGGGGCAGCGGTACGCTCCGCGGGCGAACTACGTCTATCGGGGGGTCCCGATGACCAACACCAACTACGCCAACCCGAACATGTGGCGCGCCTCGGCGTCGTACGTCACGGGGTCTCACGACCTGAAGGTCGGCTACCAGGGCGGCTACATCCGAGTGAATTTTTACAACGGCATTCCCGAGTCGCAGGTGTCCTACCGGTTCAATGCGGGCGTGCCGAATCAGTTCACGTTCCGGCTGCCGACGTGGGGGACGGCGGACCGCACGTCGACGTCGGCGTTGTATATCCAGGACAGGTGGACGCGCGGCCGGTTGACGCTGCAGGGCGCGCTGCGCTACGACCGCGCCTCGAGCTTCAGCCCGGCGGCGGACAACGGGACGACGCTGACATCGAAGTTCAATGCGGCGCCGTTTACCTTCGAGCGGACGCCCGGCGTCGACGCGTTCAACGACATCACGCCGCGCATGGGCGTCGCCTACGATCTGTTCGGCAACGGCAAGACGGCGCTGAAGTTCAACCTCGGCCACTACCTCGATGCCGCGACGAACGACAGCGAGTACACCAGCAACAGCCCGCAGGCTCGCATCGTTCGGACTGTCAACCGGAACTGGGGCGACGCGAACAACAACAAGATCATCGACTGCAACATCATGAACTTTCGCCCAGAACGGCGAGTGCTCCGCGCTGACCGGCAACGACCTGAACTTCGGGAAGGCCAATCCGACGACAACGGTGAACCCGGCCACGCTCACGGGCTGGGGCGTCCGTCAAAACGACTGGCAGTGGGGGATCAACGTTCAGCAGGAGGTGATGCCACGCGTGTCGGTGGAGGTCGGCTACAACCGCCGGTGGTTCCACGGAGAGAAAGTTACGGACAATAGCCTTCGCGGGCCCGCCGACTACCAGGCGTTCACCATCCTGGCCCCGTCGGATCCGCGGCTGCCCGGCGGCGGCGGATACCCGATCGCGTTGCAGATGGTGACGGCGGCGGCAGCCGCTAAGGGCGCGCAGAACCTACGTCACGTTCGAAACGGACTTCGGCCCGGAGCGCACAAATTACTGGCACGGCGTCGATTTCACGCTGAACGCGCGTCTCCGCCAGGGACTGACGTTCCAGTTCGGGACATCGACCGGCCGATCGACTACGGACAGCTGCGCGGCCGCCGCGGTGATGGACGGGACCACCCAGACCACGATAAAAGACCTCCGCAATTGCCGCGACGTCGATCCGTTCCAGACCACCCTCCGGGGGCTGGCGTCGTACACGATTCCAAAGGTCGATGTGCTCGTCAGCGCCACACTGCGCTCGCAGCCGGGGGTCGAGCGCGTCGCCACCTGGCAGGTGCCAAATACGGTGATCCAGGGACATCACCGGACGGCTGCCGCCGGGAGGTAACGCAACTGGCAACACGAACATCGCGATCATCGACAACGACCATCGGCTGTATGCCGACGATCGGCGCACGCAGATCGACATGCGGATTCGCGAAGATCTTCCGATTCGGGTCGAGGCGCGCGAATGTGGGCGTCGACCTGGGCAACCTGCTGAACACCAATTACGCGACGACGTTTGAGGACACATATCAGTACAGTGTCGGCAATACGGCGCAGGGCGGCACATGGAACAACCCGACGGCGATCTACACGCCGCGGTTCGTCCGCTGGAACGTGACGGTCGACTTCTAACAGGGAAGGGGGGATTCGTCCCCCCTTCGCGACTTCCACCTTCGCGGCTACAGCGCTTTTCACCACGCCGTAGTACGTAGTGTCCGGCTTTAGCCGGACCTGTGGGCGGTCCGCCTGAAGGCGGACACTACAGCATGGTGAAAAGCGCGCTAGCCGGTGCTCAATCGGAACAGTTTGACCGCGTTCTCTTTCAGAATCAGCGGCCGCACTTCATCGCGGATGGGGATTGTTTCGAAATCCGCCAGCCACCGGTCCGGCGTGATGAACGGATAGTCTGTGCCGAAGAGCACCTTCGACTTGAGCAGCGTGTTCGCGTACTGCACGAGCGTGGGCGAGAAGTACTTCGGCAACCAGCCCGACAGATCGATGTAGACCGTCGGTTTGTGCAGGCACACCGAGATGGCTTCGTCCTGCCACGGAAACGACGGGTGCGCCAGGATGATGGGCAGCTCCGGAAAATCCACCGCGACATCGTCAATCAGCATCGGATGGCCGTACTTCAGCCGAACACCGCCGCCGCCCGGCATGCCGGTGCCGATGCCGCTGTGTCCCGTGTGAAAGAGCACGGGCAGCCTGGCTGCGGCGAACACTTCGTAAAGCGGGTAGGCGATCCGATCGTTTGGCGCGAACTGCTGCAGCGGCGGGTGCAGCTTCAGTCCGCGGATGTGCCCATCGGCTATCAGGCGTCTGGCTTCGCGCACGGCTTCAGGCCCACGAGTCGGATCGAGGCTCGCAAACGGAATGATCACGTCCGGATTGGCGCCGCGCCAGCTCGATGACCGCCTCGTTCGATACCTGCGCGCGGCCCGTGAGCCGTTCGTCGACCGTGAAGAGCACGCAGGCCATGTGCCGCGATCGGTAGTGGTCGGCCAACGCCGCGCCGTCGCGCGGCATGCCGCTGTCGCCGAAGTACTTCACGGCTGCGGCGTCCGCTGGATTGTCGCTCTTCGGCGCCTCGAGGTGCACGTGCACGTCAATCGCGGTCAGGCCCGTGGGATCGATCGTGCGGCTCGCGGTCATCGGAAGCCTCCAAGTCGAATCAACAGATCGTCGCCAGGCGTGTCATAAAGCGCATCGACCAGCGCGGCGCGACGGACCAGTACGACGCGCTGATTGATCGAACCTTTGTCGGTGATCTCCGCGGCCTCAAACGACGGCGGCGTGTCGAGCAGCAGTGCGCGATGAATGATCGTGGAGCTGCCCACGCTCGTCTCATTGTAGGCGGTCAGCCGATCGATGAACGTCTGCCGTACGGCCGGATGCCCGAGAACGTCGACGTAAGGCGTGGCTGCGTCTGCCGACGCCATGGCGCGGCAGGCGATCGCGTTCGGAAAGATCAGCGCGCCGACACGGTCGCGTTCATGGCCGGTGATGACCACATCCTGTGCAATCTCGCCGAGCGCCGCCAGCAGCCGCGTGCGCAGGGTGCCGACCCGAACCCAGGTGCCCGTCGAGAGCTTGAAATCCTCGTTGATGCGGCCGCGAAACATGAACCCCCGCGACAGATCGTTGGGGTCGGCTGGCGCGATCGCATCTTGCATCCGATAAAACCCCTCATCGTCGAACGAGGCTCGCGTCAGTTCCTCGTCGCCCCAGTAACCAGGCGTGATGTTCGGGCCGCGGAGCCTCGCTTCGAGCAGATCGCCCGTTGGCGCAGCTTTCAGCTCGAGGCCCGGCACCGGTACGCCAATGTGCGTCGTGGTCGACAACAGCGCGCCGGTGCAGAGCGCGAACGGTGCGCTTTCCGTCGCCCCCAGGCCCGTAATCCAGGGGACGGGCTGGCCCAGCGTCGCGATGGCCAGTTCCTGCATGCCATCGGCAACCTCCGACCGCAGACCAGCGGCGGCAAAGAAAAGCGCCTGGAGCCGGCTGAAGAAGTGGCGCCCGAAGGCCGCGTCCTGGCGGAGCACCGGTAGCAGCATCTCGAACCCGCGCGGCACGTTGAAGTAGGCCGTCGTGGCAATCTCGCGCAGGTTGGCGAGGGTGCATTCCATCTGTCCCGGTACCGGCCGGCCCTCGTCGAGGTACAGCGTGCCGCCGTTGTAGAGCACGATGCCGAAGTTGTGGTTGCCGCCGAACGTGTGGTTCCACGGCAGCCAGTCGCAAAGCACCGGCGGCGGGTCAGCGAGAAAGCCCAGCACCGTCCTGAGCTGCTCCTGGTTGGCGCACAGCATGCGCTGCGTGTTGATGACGCCCTTCGGCCGTCCCGTAGATCCCGACGTGAAGAGCACCTTGGCGATCGTGTCGGCTGTCACGCGGGCGTGCGCATCATCAACGGCGGATGTGGGCGTCGTCGCCTCCAGCTCCGCCAGCGGCGTTGCGGTCATCTCGCGGGGGGGCACGCTCGTGACGATCTCCACGTCGCCCCGAACCACGTCGCGCAGTGCTGGTTCGAACGCCGGTCCATCGTCTGCAAAGACAAGCCCGGGACGCATGAGGGCCAACAGGCGGCACAGCGCGTCGTGGTCGCGCACGTGCAGCGAGTAGGCGGGAGCCACCGGCGCGTACGGCACGCCACAGTACATCGCTGCGAGGGCGACGGCTGCGTGCTCGATGCTGTTGCCAGACAGAATGACAATGGTGCGATCGTGGGAGAGGCGACGGGTCAGCAGCGCCTGCGCGAGGCTGCGCACGCGGCGGTGCGCCTGGCCGTAGGTCAGATAGCGCCAGGCGCCGTCGGCGCCGCGCGCGGCGAGAAATGGGCGGTCTGGTGCAACGGCCGCCCAGTGGTTCAGCCTATCGGTGATTCGCTCGGGATACGGCCCGAGCGCGTGGGGCGATCGCGCCCGGATCGTGCCGTCCGGGTCGCGCGCGACGATGACGTCGGCGGGCAGCACACGCGTGTGGCTCAACAACGTGGCAAGCCTGAGCGAAGATTGGCGGGGTGTATGGGACGAGTTTCGCAACTGGTTAAGCCTGGGCCTGCGGCCCGCGAACCTTGATGAACATCGCGGGGGTGGGATCAGCGGACGGCCAGCACGACGACACGAGCGTCGTGGGAGTGACCGGTAATGGCTGGGACGCCGAAACCCACCCCCACGCCGCGCCGGAAGGAACGCCCCCTCACTGAGAGACAGCTCCGCTTCATCGCTGAGTATCTGGTGACGCTCAACGGGGCCGCCTCGGCCCGGAAGGCCGGCTACTCGGACCAGGCGGAGGGCGCCAAGGTCGCCGCCGCCAAGCTGATGGCCAACCCGAAAGTTCGCCAAAGACTCGCGGCCCGCGCGAAGGACAAGCTCGAGCAACTCGACCTGAGGGCCGAGAAAGTACTGCTGGCGATTGACCGCGCGTTGGATGCGGACGTGCGAGACCTATTCGATTGGCACGGCCACGTGAGGCCCCTTGACACGCTGACGGCACGGCAGGCGTACCTCATCACGAGCTTCGAGGTCATCCTCAAGAACGCGAAGGCGGGCGACGGCGTGACCGACGAAGTGTTGAAGGTGAAGCTCGAGCCACGGGCGCAGTATGTGGAAATGGCCGCCAAATACTTCGGGTTGCTCGTGGATCGCGTCGAGGTCAACGCCTCGGAGGACATCATCGAGATTCTGAAAGCGGCACGGCTCCGGGTGAGCGAGGCGAAGAGAGCCACGAAGGCCCTCCCGATGGTCGATGTGAAGAAAGGCCAGAAAGAATGAAGACGTGTCACCGAAGCGAGAGAACACCGGCGGCGCCGCTCCAGACCTCTCGGCTATGGGCGCGTGGACGGCCCGAGTTCACGAGGATGGCGGTCGCCGCGGCCGCGAGCCTGAAACCATGAGCCGTGGCCAGGTGCCACCGGACATTAAAGCCGCGGCGGCCGTCGACCGCCATCGGGCTCTCGCTCGGATGATCGGCGAGTGGCACAACGACCCGGTCGCGTTCGTCTACGGGGCGTACCCCTGGAAGAAGAAAGGCGGGCCGCTCGAACACCACGACGGGCCGGACGTCTGGCAGCTCGCGTTCCTGGAGCGGCTCCGAGACCGGGTGCGGGCGCACCGGTTCAATGGTCTGACGCCCTGCCCGCCGATTCGCATGGCGGTCAGTAAGGGCCACGGCGTCGGGGGGAGCGTCATGGCGGCCTGGCTGGTTGACTGGATCATGTCGACCCGTCCGCACGCGCAGGGCACCGTGACGGCGAATACCTCGACCCAGCTCCAAACGAAGACCTGGGCGGCCGTGCAGCGGTGGACGAAGCTGTGTATCACCGCGCAGTGGTTCGCCATCAACATGGACCGGATGTACTACATCGGCCACAAGGACAGCTGGTTCTGCACGCCCCAGACCTGCAACGAGCAGAACTCGGAGGCGTTCGCCGGCCAGCACGCGGCCGATAGCACCTCGTTCTACATCAACGACGAAGACAGCAGCGTCCCGGACATCATCCATGACGTCGAGGAGGGTGGCCTGACGGACGGAGAGCCGATGATCTTCCTGTTCGGGAACCCCACCAGGAGTACCGGCCGCTTTCACCACGTGTGCTTCGGAGCGCTCCGTGGGCGGTGGGATACGGTGGTGGTCGACAGCCGGACCTCACGCTTTGCCAACCAGGCGCTCATCAAGGAGTGGGAGGAAGACAAGGGCGAGGACAGTGACTTCTTCCGCGTGCGCGTCCGAGGGGTGCCGCCCAGGGCGTCGGACCTGCAGTTCATGGCGACAGACCTCGTGCACGCGGCCCAGCAGCGACAGGTCGAGCCCTTCGCAGACGACCCGCTGGTGTGTGCGCTCGACGTCGCCAGGGGCGGGGCCGACACCAGCGTCTTCCGGTTCCGGCGCGGGCCTGACGCGCGGTCGATCAAGGCCGTGAAAATACCGGGTGAGGAGTGCCGGGACTCGATGCGGCTGATTACCAAGGCCGCGGATATCCTGGACAGCCGGTACGAGGGGCGTCAGGTGGCGATGCTGTTCATCGACGCGACGGGCATCGGAGGACCGCTCTACGACCGGTTGGTGCAGCTCGGGTATGAGAGCCGGGTGTTCGAGGTGCAGTTCGGTGGGGAGTCGCCCAATCCGAAGTACGCGAACATGCGGGCCTACATGTGGGGGAAATGCCGGGAGTGGCTGGCGCGCGGGGCGATTGACGCCGACCCGATCCTGGAGCAAGACCTGACCGGGCCGGGCTACGACCATGACAAGAAGGACCGGCTGATCCTGGAGTCGAAGGACCACATGAAGGCACGAAACCTGGCCAGCCCGGACGATGCCGACGCCCTGTGCATGACGTTCGCCGCGCCGGTGGTGAGCCAGCTCCGGGTGAAGCACAAGGAAGGGCGCCGCAGGCGATTCGAGGGATGCCGCGGGGTTCGGGATGACTCAGGCCTGGGATGGATGGGATAGTGGCTGAGGAACCGGCGGCCTCCGCCTTCGATCGATACGCAGCATGGCGAGTTCCCCGGCTGTCGGTTCTCGGCCGGGCGGTTTGATGCACTCGTCACGTTGAGCCCACGACGACGCCTGCGGTCTCGGGTGGCCTGTTCCAGACTTTGACGAAAGTCCTTTGCCAGCCGCGCGGAGCGCGGACGCGCTTAGGAGTCAGTACTTCAGAATTCAAAAGCAGGTAGTACTTTCGAACGAGATACTCAATCGCGTCGATTGCTTCGTTCAAGGTCGATACCTGAATGTTGAGATCCTGTTTCGGTGTCCGATGCGCTACGAGGAGTTGAGCGTACCTGAATACGGCAGCTGATTCGTGCTCCAACAGGGCGCGGTCCTGGCCAACGAAACCAGGGTGGATATAGTCGTGGGCCTCGTCGCCATAGACACCAATGAAGCGCATCAGCTCAAACGACTCGAAGTGTCCTGTGGTAGTCTCCTTTTCTTTTGGATGGTGGCACCAGCAGGCCAGAGAACAGGCCCGGTCCATAAAACGCTGTCGGGTCATCACGTCGGGACGCTGCTCGATCTCATAGAGCAGGTGGCGTAGATTGATGACGCCAGCTTGGTCGTCCAGCTCGCGCCTGACAGCCATGAACGCCTCAGTACCCCACAGAGAAAGCAGCCAGCGGAGAGCATCGGCCGATTCTTCATCGTCCATCAAGTGTTTGGGCAACTTCCGGAATAGCGCCTGAAACCGCGCCCTGGAGGTGAGCAAGGCCAGGACGTCATCGGCGATTACCGCAATGTGATGCGACCAGCGATCGTACAGGTCGTCTGCAGACATCTCGCGAACAAGCTTCGAGGCCATAGGTCGTATTTTACCAGCGGTACAGAACTCTATTCAGCTCCCCGGATGGCCCAGCATTGTGGGCACCTGGGGTTGATCGTCCGACTGTTTCAAGCCGGATGTTTATGCGGTCCTTATTCGGCTCGCAATACGGTCGCAGGGTCGACGCTGCTCGCCCAAAGGGCAGGCAGGAACGAGGCGGTCAGCACAATTCCTGTGAGGAGCACCGTCACCCCGACCAGGATGGTCGGCTCGCGAGGGCTGGTCTCAAACATGAGCGAAGTAAGAACCCTCGTCACCGTGAGCGATGCGACCAACCCGATCGCACACCCCCAAACCGCGAGACGGACACTCCGTCCAACCACCAACGCGAGCACGGCCTTGCGGGTCGCCCCAAGAGCGATCCGTATACCGAGTTCGCGTCGCCGACGCGCGACCCAGTAAGCAGCAGTCCCATAGACGCCAACGCCGGCCAGCAGGAGCGCCATTCCTGCAAAGGCCGACCCGAGCCGAAGGAAGAACCGAGGCCTCGCGACCGATTCGACAATACGTTGCTCCATGGTCGTCGCTTCGATGATGGGGAGGCGAGCGTCAAGCGTCCACAGACGCTCCTTGACTTGCCGCACGACGGCTGCTTCGTTTCCGCTGACTCGGACGATGAACGTAAAAAATCGGGCGCCCGTTCGTCGCTGGTACGGGAAGTACAGCTCCATGCCGTCGCCCATCGGATCGTTCAGCCCCATCTGCTTCACATCTCTGGCCACGCCAACCACGGTGTGCCATGGCTGCGTTGCGTCGAGGCGGAATCGGCGCCCGACCGGGGATTCGGTGCCCCAAAATCGGCGCGCGAGAAGATCATTCACGATCACCACGTCCTCGGAATCATCTCTCGCAAATGAGCGTCCCTCCACCAGAGGAATGCCCATCGTCGCAAAGTAGTCCGGCGCCACTCTCGAGTGCGGCAACTCGAGGCCCTGTGCATCGACGCGGGGCCGACCCTCGGCCTCAGGTCGGATGTCAAACGAGAAGCTCCCTCCGGTTGGCGGAGCACCCTCCGAGAACGTGGCGCGACTCACACCAGGTCCTCCTTCGACGAGCCCATCCAGGTCCTCGAACAGCATGAGGGATGAGCCAGGCGCCTGGTAGCGGGCATCGGGTAGCTGAATCGTAAAGACCAGCAGATTCGTCGCGTCGAAGCCAGGCTCGACGTTGACGAGGCGGATGAAGCTGCGCAGCAGCAGCCCCGCACCCGTCAGGAGCACCACCACCAAGGCCAGCTGCGCCACCACGAGAGCGGATTGCCACCGCTCGCCGCCTCGGTCAAGAGTGCCCGGCGCTTGCCCCCTGAGGCCCTCGATAGGATCCGTCCCGGCCATGCGCAGAGCCGGAAGGATGCCGACAGCCAGACATGTGATGGTGGACACGCACACGGCAAACGCCAACGCACGCCAGTCCAGCATCGCGGCGGCCGAGAGCATAGTCATCTGCGGTGGAAGCAGATCCAGGATCGTCGCGAGGAGCAGGTGAGCGATCAGCACACCGCCCACACCGGCCAAGGCGGCAAGGCCGAGGCTCTCAGTCAGTGCTTGGGCGACAAGCTGGGCGCGGCTGGCACCCAACGCTCCCATGAGCGCGAACTCACCACGACGGGCAGTCCCCCGAGCCAGGAGGAGATTGGTTACGTTCACACAGGCGACGAGAAGTACGAAGCCAACGGCGCCCAGCATCACGTATAGCGCTGTGCCGTATTGACGGCCGTACCGGCGCTGAAGAAGGTCCTCGAAGACCAGGTCAGTATTACGGGACAGGATCGCGTCATCCTGCAAGCGCGTCGAGATGGCTTTGAGCTGCGCGTTCGTAGCCTCTCGGCTCGTCTCGGGTCGAAGCATGACGACTGTTTGTACACGCCCGGGGAGACCCTGCACCGCATTGAGAATGAGAGGCCGCCATACTTCAACGCGTTGCTCCGGAAATGCGAAGCGGGCTGGCAGGACGCCGACGATCACGTGCGGCTCATCGTCAATCGAGAGGCGGCGGCCAATAATGTCGTCGGCCCGGCCAAATCGTCTCGTCCACAGGCCTTCACTGATGAGCGCCGCGTGTGCTCCTGAAGCCGCGTCGCCTTCATCAAACACGCGTCCGAGCCGAGGCGCGACGCCCAACACTCGGAGGAGACCAGGAGACACTCGCGGAGCGCTGACAAGGGCGGGCTCGCCGTCGCCCGTTAGCGTTGCGGCGCCGAACTGATAGGCCTCGACTGCCGAGAAGACCTGCGTCTCATGGCGAAGCGCCTGGAAGGCTTCTCCGCTGAGGCGCGGAACCCTCTGCCGAGAAGGCGTTTGCTCTGTCCCCACCTCAAGGAGTCGATCCGAATCCGGGTACGGCAGCGGCCGAATCAGCAGGACGTCGACCACTCCGAAGACTGCTGTGGTCCCGCCAATACCGAGCGCAAGGGACAGGACGGCAACGGCGGTGAACGCCGGCGATCGGCGCAGCTGCCGGAACGCGTAGCGGAGATGGCCGGTCACCTCGTCGAGCAGACGCAAGCCGAGCGCCTCACGCATCTCCTCTTTGCGCGCCTCGATGCCACCGAATTCGACGTGCGCGCGGCGTCTTGCTGCCGCGACCGTCAGTCCCTGACGAACGAGATCGTCGGTATATCGCTCGACATGAAAGCGAAGCTCGTCGTCGATCTCCCGCTCCAACCGCGAGCGATGCAGAGCTGATCGGGCCCAGGAGCGCAGCCGGGCGAGGAATCTCACACTTCCTCTGGTTGAGTACCGAGGATGCCGCCGATGATGTCGGTCATCTCGTTCCAGGTCCGCGCCGACTCTTGCAGCTGACGTCGTCCCGCAGGCGTGAGACGGTAAAACTTCGCTTTGCGCTTGTTGTCCGATTCGCCCCATTCACTCGCGATGAGCCCCTGATGCTCGAGCCGGTACAGTGCGGGATAGAGGGAGCCCTGCTGGATCTCCAGGCGATCGTTCGAAATCTGCTGAATCCTTAAGAGAATGCCGTAGCCGTGCAACGCGCCGAGCGACACGGCTTTGAGAATCAGCATGTCGAGCGTGCCTTGAAAGAGGTCGGCTGGCTTGCCCACCTGCGGCCCTCCTAGATCGTCTAGGCGAACGGTATCGCACCTCTCCTAGACAGTCAAGGAGAATGTCGAAGTCAAGATCGTTTCACATTGACGTTAGCTTTTGTTAGCCGGGACGCGGAGCGAGTCAGAAGGTCGCGTTGGAACGGATGGACTCGTCAGGGATCTCCGAGTCCTCGAGCCTGCAGATCCCGATTTCGGCCATGCAACCGTTGACGCCCTGCGCTATTGGCAGTTCACGCCAATACAACTTGATGGCATCCCGGTAGACATGAGTATTCGCGTGACCGCGAATTTTGTGGTTCGGTAGCCTCCTGCAGGTTCTCTTGTTGGCAGCGTACGCCGCCGCCGGTTGCAGTGCGCGCAACGTCGCAAGGCGTGGCACAAGGGTTAACCGACACGTCCGCCGCCCAGAACGCGGCGGCGTCATCTGCGAAGCTGATGAAACCCGCGGACGGCTGACGTGGTGACAAGAATTCCGCCCGCCTGACGCTGGCTACTGTAGGATGGCGGGTATCTAACAAACACAGGATACGTCGGCGCCCGGGCTTCGCGTTATGGATATCGTCCGACCGGACAGCCTGAAACGTAAACGCACCCGCCAGCTCCGGTATGCGGCCAGCGCGGTGGTGGTCGTGCTGGTCATGGGCGTCGGGGTTTCCCGGCTGAAGCCGGCCGCCCCGGGTGTCGACCGGGCGACGTTGTGGATTGATACCGTCCAGCGCGGGTCCATGATCCGGCAAGTGCGCGGGACCGGCACGCTGGTGCCGGAGGACCTCCGGTGGATTCCCGCGACGACCAGTGGACGGGTCGAGCGGATCATCGTGAAACCGGGCTCGGAAGTCGCCCCGGGCACCATCATCCTCGAGCTCAGCAACCCCGCCCTCGAACAGGAATTGAACGACGCGCAATTGAAGGTGAAGTCGGCGGACGCCAGCCTGGTCAACCTGCGCGTGCAGCTCGAGAACAGCCACCTCCAGCAGCAGGCCTCGACGGCGATCATCGAGGCGGACTTCAAGAAGGCGTCGCTCCAGGCGGAAATCAACACGCAGCTCGCCGACAAGCAGCTCGTCTCGACGCTCACGCTGCAGCAGTCGCGGCTGGACAAAGACCTGCTGGCGTCACGTCTGGCCATCGCGCAGCAGCAGCTCGCCAAGGACAGCGAATCGATGGAGTCGCGGCTGGCGGTGCAGCAATCCGATCTCGACCAGATTCGCGCCGTGATGGCGTTGAAGCAACGGCAGGTCGACGAGCTGCGCGTGCGCGCGGGCCTCGCCGGCGTGCTGCAGCTCGTGCCGGTCGAAGTCGGGCAGCAGGTCGGACCCGGCACGAACCTCGCCCGCGTCGCGGATCCCTCGAGACTCAAGGCCGAGCTGAAGATTGCGGAAACGCAGGCCAAGGACATCCAGATCGGCCAGCCTGTCTCGATCGATACACGCAATGGTCTCGTGGACGGCAAGGTCGTGCGCATCGACCCCTCGGTGCAGAACGGCACGGTGACGGTCGATGTCACGCTCGACGGCGCGTTGCCGAAAGGCGCGCGTCCCGACCTGACCGTCGACGGCACGATCGAGCTGGAGCGGTTGACCAATGTGCTGTTTGTGGGGCGCCCCGCCCTGGGGCAGGAGCAGAGCACGGTCGGTGTGTTCAAGCTCGATCCTGACGGGACCGCCTCGCGTACCCAAGCCAAGATCGGCCGCATGTCGGTCGACAAAGTGGAGCTCATGTCCGGCCTGAACGCCGGTGATCAGGTCGTGTTGTCGGATATGTCCGCCTGGGATGCGTACGATCGCGTTCGACTGCAGTAACCACCGCACGAGAGGTCACCATGTCATCGACCAATGGACACAGCGTCATCACACTCAAGTCGGTCGCCAAAGTCTTTCTGACGGACGAAGTCGAAACGCACGCGCTGGCCGACGTCAGTCTGGAGGTCGCGAAGGGCGAATACGTGTCCATCGCCGGGCCGTCCGGGTGCGGCAAGTCGACGCTCCTGTCGATTCTCGGTCTGCTCGACTCGGCGACGAGCGGCGAGTACTGGCTGAACGGGCAGGCGGTCGCCGACCTGCCGGCCAAGGATCGCGCGCGCGTGCGCAATCGCGAGATCGGCTTCATTTTCCAGAGCTTCAATCTCATCGGCGATCTCACCGTCTTTGAAAATGTCGAGCTGCCGCTGACGTATCGGGGGATGCCCACGAGCGAGCGGCGCGACCGCGTGACCGCGGCCCTCGAACGCGTCGGGATGGCGCATCGCGCCAAACATGTGCCGAGCCAGCTGTCCGGCGGTCAGCAGCAGCGCGTGGCGGTCGCGCGAGCCGTCGCCGGCGAGCCCGCCATGCTGCTCGCCGACGAGCCGACCGGCAACCTGGATTCGAAGAGCGGCGAATCCGTGATGGATCTCCTGCACGAATTGCACCGGGCCGGCGCCACCATCTGCATGGTGACGCACGATCCGCGCTATGCGCGCCACGCGGAGCGCCATATTCATCTCTTTGACGGGCGCGTCGTCACCGGGCCCGCGGACATGGCGGCGAGCTGATATGCAAAGCCTCCTACAGGACCTGCGGTTCGCCGTTCGTCGGCTGGTCAAGGATCGGTGGTTCACACTCGCGGCGATCGTCGCCCTGGCGCTCGGCATCGGCGCCAACAGCGCCGTGTTCACGCTGGTCAATGCGGTCCTGCTGCGCGGGCTTCCATTCGACGCACCCGAGCGAATCATGTGGATCGACACGCAGGACACGCGCGGCCGGAGGTCTGGCGTGTCGCCACAGGATTTCGAGGACTGGCGTCCGCGCCAGTCGCACATTCTGCCGGCATGACGCTCGTGCAGAACGGGCACCATGATCATCAGCGCCGACGACCGGCTGCCGGAGTCGTATCCAGGTGGGTTCATCTCCGCCAACGCGTTCGACGTCATTGGCGTCAAACCCGTACTCGGCCGCGGCTTCGTCCCGCAAGACGATGCGCCAGTGACGCGCCGCCCGTGGTGTTGATCAGCGGCGGCGTCTGGCGATCGCGCTACGCGTCGGATCCCGGCGTCATCGGGAAGGCCGTCAGCATTAACGCCCTGCCCGCCACGATCGTCGGTGTCATGCCCGACGGCTTCAAGTGGCCGTTCCAGCACGAAGTCTGGGTGCCGATCACGCACTTCCCGCCGCGCTTCGGGCCGCGGACGTCAGGTTCGAGGCGTACGTCGTCGTACGGTCGCCTCGCCGACGGTGTCACCCTCGAGCAGGCGCGCAGTGAGATGTCCAATATCGCCGCACAGCTCGCGCAGCAGTATCCTGACACCAACAAGGACATCACGGCGGTGGTGACCCCGTTTCTCGACCGCATGATCGGGTCGCAGATCAAGACGATCTTCTGGTCGCTGATGGGCGCGGTCGCGTTCGTCCTGCTCATCGCCTGCTCGAACGTCGCCAACCTGCTGCTGGCGCGGGCGGCGCACCGAACGCGCGAGATCGCGGTCCGCGTCTCCCTCGGCGCGACGAGATGGCGCATTGTTCGACAGCTCCTCGTGGAGAGCGTCCTCCTGGCGTTCATCAGCGGCGTCGTCGGTCTCGGGCTTCGCGATGCTGCTCATCCGGTGGTTCGACGGCGAAACGCAGAATATCGGCAAGCCGTACTGGATGACCTTCACGATGGACCCGCAGCGTGTTCGCGTTCATCGCCGGTGTCTGCCTGCTGACCGGCGATGTTGTTCGGCCTGGCGCCGGCGCTGCACATCTCGAAGACCAACGTCAACGAGGTGCTGAAGGAAGGAGGACGGTCGGGCACGGGCGGCCTGCGCGCCCGCCGCTGGACGACGGCCCTCATCGTGACGCAGCTCGCGCTCACGTTAGTGCTGCTCGCCGGGCGCCGGGTTCATGATGCGCAGCTTCGTGAACATGTACCGGCAGGACGTCGGCTTCGACACCTCGCGCCTGCTCACGATGTCGTTCATCCTGCCGAGCCGGAAGTACGTCGGCCGGGACGTGCGCGTTGGTTTCGTGCGACGCATGCGAGGAGCGCCTGAACGCCAACGGCTCGATTGTCGCCGCCAGTACGACCTCCATTCCGCCGATGTTCGGCGGCATTCCACGGCAGGCTGGAGATCGACGGCAAGCCCGCGCCGGCCGGCGAGATGCCGCAGACCGTCGGCGATGGTGAGCGTCGGCCCGCGGTACTTCGAGGCGCTCGGCGTGCGCCTGCTCCGCGGCCGACCCTTGATCCGAACGACGGAACGTCTGGCCGAGAAGTGGCCATCATCAATCAGCGCGTCGCGTCCATGTACTTCGGGAATGCCGATCCAATCGGGCAGCGCATTCGTCCTCAAGGACGAGTCAGGGGCCTTCAAATACGAGTGGGCGACCATTGTTGGCGTGGCGCCGAACATGCGACAGGCTGGCGGGCAAGACGATCCTCAACGCCCCGCAATCGTCTACATCCCGCAAGTGCAGAATCTGTCGTGGCCGGGTGGCGGCATGATCCTCGTGCGAGGGCGATCGAATCCGGGCGAACTGGCGGCGCTCGTTCGAAAGGAGATGTTCGCGCTCGACCCCGACCTGGCCGTGAACAACGTGCAGACGATGGACGAAAACCTGGCGCAGCAGCGCTGGTTCGCGCGGGTGTTCGGGACGATGTTTTCAGCCTTCGCGGGCATCGCGATCGTGCTGGCGGCGGTCGGGTTGTTTGCCGTGACGGCGTATTCGGTCACCCAGCGAACGCAGGAAATCGGCGTGCGGATGGCACTCGGCGCCGAAGCGAAGCAGGTGTCCTGGTTGATTCTGCGCCGCGGACTCGTTCACCTGGGGATCGGGCTGACGCTCGGACTCGCCGGTGCATTCGCGGTCGGAAGGCTCCTCCGGAGCATGCTCTTTCAGACCGGGCCCGCGGATCCAGTGACGCTGGTCTCCGTCACGCTGCTGTTGATCGCCGTGGCGATTAGCGCGTCTTTGTGGCCGGCGTGGCAGGCCAGCAGACTCGATCCGGTGACGGCGCTGCGATACGAATAGGCTCCGGCTCAGGGCTCAGGGCTCAGGGCTCAGGGCTCAAGACTCAAGGCTCAGGCGGGCTCAGGACTTAAGGCAGTTAAGCCTTGAGCCGTGAGCCGTGAGCCGGAAAGCGTGCTGATATGCAAAGCCTCTTTCAAGACCTGCGGTTCGCGGTTCGTCGCCTCGTCAAAGATCGCTGGTTCACGTTGGCGGCCATCGTCGCGCTGGCGCTCGGCATCGGCGCCAACAGCGCGGTCTTCACGCTGGTGAATGCCGTTCTGCTGAGGGGCCTCCCCTTCGACCAGCCCGATCGCATCATGTGGATAGACACGAAGGACGCGCGCGGTCGCCAGTTCGGGGTGTCCGTGGACGACTTCGAAGACTGGCGACGCGCCAGCCGCACCTTTACCGGGATGACACTCGTCCAAACCGGATTCCTGGCGATCAGCGCAGACGACCTGGTGCCCGAAAGCTATCAAGGTGGATATATCTCGGCCAACGCGTTCGACGTCGTCGGCGTCAAGCCCAGCTCGGACGGGGACTCGTGCCGGAGGACGATTTGCCCGGCGCGCCGGCCGTCGCCGTGATCAGTGGCGCTATCTGGAAATCGCGCTACGCGGGCGATCGCAATGTGATCGGTAAAGCGGTGCGAATCAATGCGTTGCCAGTGACTCTGGTCGGCGTCATGCCAGATGGCCTGACCTGGCCGTTCGGGCAGCAGGTCTGGGTGCCGATGTCCCAGCGGCCGCCGGTGTTTCGGGGTCCACGGCAGAATCGGGGCTTCGTGGCATACGGCCGCCTCGCCGACGGCGTGACGCTGGAGCAGGCTCGCAGTGAGTTGAAAAACATCTCCGATCAGCTGGCAGCGCAATATCAGGATTCCAACAAGGATATCTCGGCGCAGGTGACACCGTTCCAGGATCGCATTGCGGGAACGCAGATCAAAACGATCTTCTGGGCGTTGATGGGCGCGGTCTTCTTCGTGCTGCTCATCGCCTGCTCGAACGTGGCGAACCTGCTGCTTGCCCGCGCGGCCCACCGGACGCGCGAGATCGCCGTTCGTATCTCGCTCGGTGCGACCCGGTGGCGGGTCGTACGTCAGCTGCTTGTCGAGAGCATCCTGCTGGCCGTCGTCAGCGGCGTCGTGGGTCTCGGACTCGCCTACGCGGGGATCCGATGGTTCGACAGCGAAACCCAGAATGTCGGCAAGCCGTATTGGATGACGTTCGACCTGGATGCAAGCGTCTTCGCGTTCTTCGCGGTCGCGTGCCTGCTAACAGGGATCATGTTCGGCCTCGCGCCGGCACTGCACATCTCAAAGACGAACGTCAACGAGGTGCTCAAGGAAGGGGGACGTTCGGGATCGGGCGGCCTGCGCGCCCGTCGGTGGACGGCCGGGCTCATCGTCGCCGAGCTGACGCTCACGCTGGTGCTGCTCGCGGGTGCGGGATTCATGATGCGCAGTTTCCTCAATATGTACCGCATGGAAGCCGGCATCGAGACGGCGCGCCTGTTGACGATGTCATTTACGATGCCGACGCGCAAATACAGCAACCAGCAGATGCGGCTCGAATTCATCCGTCGCGTGGAAGAGCGGCTGAATGCGGTCGGCGTGGTCGCCGGCGCAAGTTCGACATCCACCATCCCGCTGTCCGGCGGCGCCACGCGGCAACTGGCGATCGACGGCAATCCGACGGTGCCTGGAGACAAACCGCAGACCGTCACGATGCTCAGCGTCGGCCCGCGATACTTCGATGCGCTCGGCGTACGCCTGGTCCGCGGCCGCCCGCTCGACGACAACGACGGGACGCCGGGCCGTGAGGTCGCCATCGTCAACCAGCGGCTGGCATCGATGTACTTCGCGAACGCAGACCCGATCGGTCAGCGCATTCGTCTGACTGACGAATCGCCCGTTGCGCCCAAATCCGACTGGGTCACGATTGTGGGCCTGGCGCCAAACGTCCGCCAACGCGGCGCACAGGACGACCCGGAGCCGGATCCGGTCGTGTACCTCCCACACCTTCAAAATCCCGGGATGGTCCAGGCGGTGATCCTCGTGCGCGGACGCTCGGATCCCGGACAGCTCGCCCCGTTGCTTCGGAAGGAAATGTTCGCGCTCGATCCAGACCTGCCGCTCAACAACGTCCGCACGATGGACGAGAACCTCGCACAGCAGCGCTGGTTCGCTCGCGTGTTCGGGACGATGTTCGCGGTCTTTGCCGGCATCGCCATCGTGCTGGCGGCCGTGGGGTTGTTTGCGGTGACTGCCTATTCAGTGACACAGCGGACGCAGGAAATCGGGGTGCGGATGGCGCTCGGGGCACAAGCGAAACAGGTGTCGTGGCTGATTCTCCGGCGCGGGCTCATGCACCTCGCGATTGGCCTGACGCTGGGGCTCGCGGGCGCATTCGGCGTCGGCAGGCTGCTCCGAAGCATGTTGTTCCAGACGGGACCGGCCGATCCGGTGACGCTGGTGTCCATCACAATGCTCCTGGTGATGGTTGCGGTCACGGCGTGTCTCTGGCCCGCGTGGCAGGCGACGCGGCTCGACCCGGTCACCGCGTTGCGATACGAATAGAGGAGGCCTGGAAGGCCAGCGCCTCGTGGTTTGCAATAAGGTGGATTTATGGGAGCACGTTTGTCAGTGCCGCTCGCCTTTGCTGCCGCACTGCTCGCGGTGGCGCCTCAAGCTGCTCAGAGCCAGACGGCTCAGCAACCTCGTGTCAGCGCACCGCCGCGTGATTCACGTCCAACATCTCAAACGGGCACCGCGAAGGTTCGCGGCCGCATTACGGCCGCCGATACTCATCGGCCGTTACGTCGCGCGCGAGTCACGCTGTCAGGGCCGGAATTGTCCGGCGCGCCCAGAACGATCAGTACGGATTCCAATGGCCGCTACGAAATTGGCGAGTTGCCGGCTGGCCGCTTCCGCATCACCGTGAACCGAAGCGGCTACTTGACGCTGCAGTACGGCCAGCGACGTCCGCTGGAACAGGGTGCCGTGCTGCAAGTAGCGGCGGGCCAAACGGTCGACGATGTGGATTTCGCCCTTCCTCGGATGAGCGTCATTGCCGGTCGTGTGACCGACGAAGTCGGCGAACCCATCGCAGGCGTGACCGTGCTGGCGATGCGGTCGAGATATTTGAACGGCAAGCGTCAGCTCGTTCCCAGCGGGAATGGGATTGTTCAAACAGACGATACGGGTCTCTATCGAATCCTGGGTCTCGCGCCAGGGACGTACTACATGATGGCCTCGACTCGTGAGACGTGGACGGAGAATCCGGACGGCGCCGCGCGCGTCATGGGCTACGCACCCACCTACTACCCTGGGACGACGACCATCGCGGAAGCGGCACGCGTCACCCTGGGACTCGGCGCAGAAGGCGCTGCCGACTTTTCGCTCGTCACCGGCCGCGCGGCCACCATTTCCGGAACGGCGCTCGATTCGCGCGGTCGCCCCTTTCCGACCGTTGCGTTACGAGAGGAGATTCGCGGCGATGGGTTCGCCAGATTCGGAGGCGCCAAGACGGCACCGGTTGCCGCGGATGGGTCGTTCAATATTCACGAGGTGACACCCGGCGAGTACAAGCTGGTTGCTTCCAGTAAAGACCCGGAACATCCGGAAGTCGCGATCGTCCCGATTACGGTCGATAGTGTCGATCTGACTGATGTGACATTGACAGGTTCCGAAGGAGGTTCCATCACGGGACGAGTCATCACAGACACCGGAGTGGTGCCGGAGATTCCTCGGCTCCTGGTCAACCTGGGTGACCCGGTTATTGGCCAGCCCGATCCCGCGCTGCTCGGCGTCTACCGCAATCCGGGTTTCAGCCCAGTCGACGCCGATGGAGCATTTTCGATCAAGGGCATATTCGGCCGCTCACCCGTCAGGGTGACCTTGCCAGATGACTGGATGGTGAAGTCGATCGTTCACCATGGACTCGATATCACTGATACGCCGCTTGATTTGAACAATGGCGACGTCATGTCTGACGTCGAGGTGACCATCACGGACCAGGTGACGACAGTCTCGGGGCAGACCACCGATGAAAAAGGTCGCCCGGTCAGCGATGCGACTATCGTTATTTTTGCCGATGACGCGGAGAAATGGGCGTTCGCGTCGCGGGCGGTGCGGGCCGTGCGCCCGGATCAACAAGGGCGCTATCAGGTCAAAGGATTGCCGGCGGGGGACTACCTGGCGATCGCGTTGGATTATGTCGAAGACGGGCTCTGGAACGACCCAGACTTTCTGGAGTCCCTTCGCCGCGACGCACAGAAACTCGAGCTTCGCGATACCACTGCGCAGGAACTGCCGCTGAAAGTCGTGACGCCGGACAAACGTTGATGGAATCCCGAGAACACGGCCAGCGCCCGGACTTGGGTTCAGCGCGATGAGTGTTCGGTATGCATGCATGGGGTTCATCTGCGGAAACGCCCAGAAGCCTCGACCATAAGAAGCAGGACCAGGGGGGTTCATCCGTCAAAATCGCTTAGGACCTGTCCAAAGAGAGAGGCGCCCGTTCCCGGTTACGGTTTCCGCACGCGAAATTTTCTGCGAGGCACGGAAATAACTCGCGCACCACTCCGCGGCAACGTTGACAGTCCATGCAACCCTGTGAAGCCGTGTTCTCGCACCCGCTCGTATCCGACGGTACAGCGCTTGCCCTTCACGCGAACCATGAAATCGCTGCCAGAACACGTCGGGTCGGTAGGTCGTCGCGTATCAGGGCTGCTCATGTTGAGTACGGTCCTGTATTCGCCCTCGCTTGCCCAGAGCGTGAAGGATGTTGAGAGTCAAACCGCTTCCGAGCACCAGAGCGCGGACACGGCGACGGTTCCCATCGTCCGAGTCGTCGTGGTCGGCGACCTGCCACGACGTCCCAGACCGCTCGTCCCGTTGTATGCCAGCCTCGCCGGGCTCGCGACGGCCGACGCGTACATGACACTCTGGGGAGTCCGACACGGGGCCGTGGAAAAGAATCCGATGATGCGATCAGCCGCTCACAATCCGTACGCGTTGGTCGGCCTCAAAGCGGCCACGACCGCGACGACGGTGCTGTTGACGGAACAGGTCTGGAGTGATCATCCGAAGCGTGCGGTGTGGACGATGATCGGGATCAATCTCGCGAACGGGTGGCTCGTCTGGCACAACAGCCGGGTGATCGGACGGGTCGGGAACATGCCGTGACCGACACGAGCTCACGATGACAGGCAGCACAACCACGTCAGCCACGTATTGACGTGCGGCGTCCTTGGAAAGGGGGCGGATGGTGCGAGACTCGTTACTGATCGGCGAGATTGAAGAGGCTGTGAGACAGCTGCGCGCAGAACAGGTTCACGTCCATTTCACGAGCAGACTCGCGCACTTGGTGAGTCTCATGGGCGCTGTGCAGGACTCGCCTCCTGAACGCTTGACGTCGGGGAACATGGTCCGCCTTCGCCAGCTCGTCCAGGAGGCGATCGATGCCATCGAAACGCGCATTGACTCCGGTCGGGATGGTCAGCGCGTGCAACGGGAATTGGTCGGGACCGTGTACGAAATCACTCGTCGAATGGAAGGCGTAGAAGCGTGGGCCAACCACTTCCGGTCGGAACGTGTTGGCTAAATGGCCCAGCCTGACAGAGCATTTAGAGAACAAGCTGGTTAGGCATGCTCCTGCTTATCCGGTTGTTTCAGCACGCCACTATTTGTAGTGTAGGCGCGTGCCGCGCCCGCCGTTTCCGAGGAACGTGCGCGAATTTCAACGCCAATTTGCCAGCGAGGAGGCCTGCCAGCAGTACCTGGCCGCCTGTCGTTGGCCCGAGGGCTTCAGTTGCCCGCGCTGCGCACACCGCCGTGCGTACCCCGTGGCGAATCGACGGTGGCAGTGCGCCGGGTGCCGGCATCAGGTCTCGCTGACGGCCGGAACGGTGCTGCACAACACGAAGACCCCGCTGACGCACTGGTTTTGGGCCGCCTATCTGATGACGACCGACAAGCGCGGCGTGTCCGCGCTCTTGCTCCAACGCCAGCTCGGCCTGCGCCGCTACGAAACCGCGTGGATGATGCTCCACAAGCTGCGCCGGGCAATGGTCAATGCCGCGCGAGAGCCGCTGTATGGAGATGTCGAAATCGATGACACCTGGATTGGTGGGTTTCCCAGCACTTGACTTACATAATGTAAGACCGATAGTCACTGAGTTTTGTTCCTCTGAATTGTGGCCTTCTGTCGCACCACTTGTTGTCAACCGTTGACGATGAAAGCTGTAGCGACTAAGGAAGCAGGCTGCGAAGTCCCGTAAGGGCCCCGCTGGAATCCACGAGACGCGCTGCTGTCCAAGTCAAATTGGCAAATCCGGCGGCCTCGCGCTGTGCTGTCGCTTCTACCTCTACGCTTACCTTCACTTCTTTGTCTCGAATTTCACGCTTGACGACGGGCTGATCGCCTAGTGCTTCAAGCAGATAGGCCCGCACCAGTTCCTCTTGCTGGTCAGCACTTGTTTGACCGATCTTCAGTGGCGGCATCGGTGGATGAATCGCCACTTCGACCTTCAGGCGCAGCAGCGCCCTTAATCGCATGCTCAGAGACGCTTGTTGATCGGTAGCGGGCAGGACTGGGGTGACCTGGACACGTTCAATTGCAAGAATTTCAATCCCGGTCGGGCTCACTAGTGTTTCGCCAAGAGACGTGAACGCGAATGGAGGAATCTCCACATTCGCCGTCAGGTATGCGGTCAGCATTTCGCGATTGTTCTCGACTGCCTCCTTCGCCTGAGCCTCAATGCTTTGCACAAAGGCTCGGACTGCCGCCGTGAATCTCTCCCGAATCGCTGCGATAGTTTCATCCAGCGACAGCGCAGCGAGCCGAACCCCTGACGCATCGGCTAGAGCTTGCGCGCCTTTGAAATGTCCGTCGGCGGTGACGAGCACACCTGCGGCCTCGGGGGACTGATGCAGATGATCGACTACCGAGAGGTAGATCAATGCGTCGCCCAATCCGCTCCCGTCTTCCTCGAAGGGTTTCTGTCGTTCCAGCAATAGCTGGAACACCTCGGTAGTGGGGCGGCCGGTCAGAGGCACCGGCTGGAGCTGCCACTGCTCCCTGGCTGCCTGAATGCGCGCTCGATATTGCC
This sequence comes from uncultured Acidobacteriota bacterium, assembly GCA_963789965.1. Taxonomy (GTDB): domain Bacteria; phylum Acidobacteriota; class Vicinamibacteria; order Vicinamibacterales; family CAVVIG01; genus DATLLJ01. Next base: position 422,912 of record CAWBMO010000006.1, on the reverse strand, counting down.
CCAGGACAACATCTATGGATGGCGGCAACGCGATCTCGAAATCCGCCTCTCCGATTCGGGCGCGGAATGCGTTCAGTGCTCTGGGTGCCTTGGATAGCGCAGCTATCACCTTCGAGTAATCTCGCAGGAATTGCGCCTCCTGCTCCATTTGCACAGCGTCAGGAAGATAGAGACTGAAGGGCAGCGGGCCGGTGGCCACCGATAGCAGACTTTTGAGTGTGACTGACACTCGCGGCCAGCCTGACGCTGTAAGAGGCTCAGAGTCCAGATAAATCCTATTGAAGAAGTGGACCGCCATACTGGGAGTGCGATTCTATCTATCGGAGGGTTCGTCCGCTATGTCCGACAGGACCACAACCACGCATGGACCGGCATGGACGGCCCCCGCGAACGCCTTGTAACGGCGCTCGCCAAGAGGCGTTGAGGATGAGGGACGCTGTGTGGGGCGGACACGGGCGGGAGAAGAGAAGGTCAGTGACAGGGCCACCTGCAGGCGGAGGGCGGGTCTGTCGGTGCCCGCGTCCCGCGCTTCTTGGTTCTGCTTGGTCTCACGCGGCCACCGCTGGCATCAGTCAGGCCTTGAGGGCGTCCGATCCCGCTGCGGATTTACCGAGAGGCCTTCTTGAGTAAGGCGTCTTCACCTGACCGCGGCGACAGCCGTTTTCCAGGGCGTTACGTGCGTCCACCGCGGCTCTCATGGCCGCCTTCACGGCACCTGCGTACAGTGCTCGCCCCTACGCAGGTTCGACCGGCGCGATCTCGCGGCGATAACCGTGCGACACGATGCCGACAATCGCGATGTGCAGGGCTGCGTATGTCAGCACGGCCCACGGATCCATCTGTCCCGTTAGGAGCGGCACGAGCGTGCCAAACAAACCCGCGACGACTCCAGCAACGAACACGAGCAACATGCCGTTGCCAAGGCGACGCTTGGAGATCTGATCGCTGATGAGCATAAGGCTCGTTGTGCCGGCCATGAGCGTGACGAGTGTCGTCATCCGGAACATTCCCCCCGGGTTGGCGACGATGCTCAGTCCTTGATTGATCGCCGACGTGCGCTCCAGAAACAGTGCGAGTCCGATGGCCTGGAGCGCGCACAGCAGAATCGCCACGCACCATGTCACGGCGACGACAGGCACGTCCCGCCGCTTCCTCGCGTTGCGGTTCAGCAACCGCCAGGCGAGAGCAAACGCCTGCACGATGAGCGCCGCGCTGACATAGGGCATGATGCCGAGCGCAAAGACTGTGACCCCTGAGAGTTGACCTCCCGTGAGAATGCTGAGCAGACCGAACGGCGTGCCTGCGGCCCGGCTCGCGAGGAGTGTCAGTGTGTCGGCGTGTGCACCCGGGACGGAGAACCGACTGCCAATGAGAAACAGGGCCACGACGCCAAGAACCAGAAAGGCCTCTCTCGAAAGAGTGACGACAACGGCCATCAGCACCTGTCTCCAATACCAGGCCACGGATCGTCCCCGACGATGTTCCTCGAGGAGGTCGCCGACGAGGGCGTCGTTCCCGCGGGCTGCGTGCTTCAGAAGCCAGGTCGCGAGCGCAGGGGGCCGAACGTCGGTCACGCTACACCTCCTTTGAGCCTCGGGATACCGCTCCACAGCGACGTGAACACGCGTTGCGCGTCGCGGACCTCGCGAAGGCCCTTGGCCGTGACGCGAAAATACCGCTTCGCCCGGCCGCCGCGCTCAGCGGTCGGTTCACCCAGTTGGGAGGAGACGAGTCCCTTCTGTTCCAGCCGTGTCAGCGTGGCATATAACGTGGCTAGCGCCACCACCCGGCCGCTGGTCTCTTCGATCTCTCTCGAGATCGGCACGCCATAGGCGGAGTCGCCCAGCCTCATGAGCGCCAAGAGAATCATCAGGTCGAAAGTGCCCAGGAAGAATCGGCTTCCCATTTACTCCATGATATAGAAGAAACATCGCGAACGCAAGATTGTCGCCTTCCTTTTCAGCGGAAGGAACTCAGATTGGTCGGGGCCTTGCCAAATCCGCCGCAGATTGTGCCGCACTAAGCGCAAAGGCTCCGATCGGCGGACCTCCGCCCCCACCTAATGCGCCGCTGATAACGTGTAGCGTCAGAAACCTACCAGGCCGAATGTTTGCGCTCGGGGCCAGCATGGATCAATTGGCGAGGGCCCTATCCCAGACAGTGGGACGCCCGGTCATCAATCAGACTGGTCTTGCTGGTAACTTTGACGTCGATCTGAGATACACGCCGGATCAGATACCCCCACCTCGTCTAATCCCGTCGGACAGCCAACCAATTGATCCAGATGGCCCTTCAATCTTCACCGTCCTGCAAGAAAACCTCGGCCTTCGGTTGCAATCGCAGCGAGGTCCGGTGGAAGTCCTTGTGATCGATCGCGTGGAGCAACCGACACCGGACTAGAGGCCACCAAACAGGCACACGCTGCGTCGCCGGATGGTGCCGAGCGCCGAACGTCGTACGCAGTGGCCATGGCGTTTGTCGAACTGCCGAGCGGCGTCCGTCGCGCCCTTCAGCGCGTGGCTAACAAAAGCTAACGTGGACGGAGCTGGTTCGCGCAAGTGACTTACACAATGTAAGAGCGTTCATTACTGAACTCGTAACGCCTAACCTTAATCGTTGACGTTAGCTTCTGTTTAGCCTTTGTTATCCTCATGGCGCGGCACAATTCGACGAGGGTCGAGCGGCAGAGCGCCCTTGAACGCGTTTCAGCGTACGCACCGCGGTCGAAAGTCGCACCGCGCCACGCCCGAGCCGCCTTACAATCCCCATAGGGTTGCGGCAGCGCAGCCACGCGGTATCGCCCAACCGTGTTTATCCGCACTGAACCGGCGCGAGTGCGCATGCCGATCAGCGCGGCAGTGCGGATGAAACCCTATTCGTTAGCCAGGCAGGTCGGAGCATGAATCTCGCGCTGTTCGACTTCGACGGAACGGTGACGGTCACAGACACGTTCCTAAAATTCCTTCGTTTTGCCGTTCCTCCGAGCAGGGTCATTTTCGGCAGTGTGTTGCTCAGTCCAGTTGGAATCGGTTACACGCTCGGTCGAATTCCTGGCACTAAGGCGAGGCCCCTGTACGCGAGAGTCGCTTTTCAGGGACGGTCCGCGGAGGCCGTCCGCGCCCTCGGGCGGATGTACGCGATTGACGTTGTTCCTGGCATGTTGCGGCCACGTGCGATGGACCGAATCGCGTGGCACAAGCAACAAGGCGACGCCATCGTCATTGTGTCCGCGTCCCTCGACGTGTACTTGCGCCCGTGGTGCAAGGCGCAGGGCGTGGATCTGATTTGTTCCGAGTTGGAGGAACGTAACGGGGTATTCACAGGACAGTATGTTGAGGGTGACTGCTCTGGCGCCGAAAAGGCTGCACGGATCGTGAGGCGGTATCGGACTGAGCACTACTCAACGATCTACGCCTACGGCGATTCGAGCGACGATCGAGAGATGCTCGATCTGGCTCACAGAAGGTATTACCGCGGCCGTGAGATCGCCGACTGGCGCAGCGGACTTCGTGATGCTGATTTGAACGGTCATGGCCGTCGGGGCGTTTGATGCTGCGTGGCCTGGCTAACCACCTGTCATTGCTACCTACATCGGTCATTCCATGCCTTTTCAGCGACTAAGTGACGTCGCTCAGGCTTTCTTCGGCCGCAGACGCGCGAGCTGAGAGTTTTTCGCTCAGACCAACATTTCTACAGAATTGTCCCAGCTCTAGTGAACTGCATTCAAGGCACCGTCGCGGCCCGCTTTTCGGCCGGTTTCCTGGATGAACCCCATGCACCGCGAGCAGTGCAGTAAGTCCTTCGCGAAAGATGTGACGCGCCGACCAGATCCTGCGTGTCGTTCGTCACTTCACAGGCTGAGCTGGCAGTTACGACCACGGCGCGCTACCTGAACGTGCGGGACGACTACCTGGCAGGAGCTAACGGAGAGGAAGCCCCTCACGCTGGTTAACGGGTGGCAATCGCGGCCGTGCTGCCGATCGAGACCGCGGCTACGGCTTTCTCTGCCTAGGGCTGAACTACCTGTGTCCGCCCATCCGCGTTTGTTACCTTCACGAAGCTGCCCCTAGGATTGGCCTGGACCTCGACCCTGCCGGTCTCGGAACCGTCCGCAAGACCTAACGCGGCACGCTCCTTATTAACGTCGATCTTGATGCCGGGGCCGCCCCTCGGATCGAACAAATGAAGCACCACTGCCTCTGAATACTGGCGCGAGTTCACGATCTCCGGTGGATGCACGCTGATGCTAGCCCGGACGCGCCCAGCGTTATCCACAATTTCAAGCGCGTTGCCTCGGAGCACCGGTGCGACACCTTGCGCCGTCGCAGGGCGGATTTGTGCCAGCAGGAATACCAGGAGCACGAGGTTCATCATCGTGAGCGCAATAGCGAGTCGCTGGGTCTTCACGGCGGTCACTCCTAGCGACGATTGTAGGCCCGCCTAATTCACGAAGATAGTTGTTAATAATTGAGTCGATAATCTAAATAACTGTATTTCGTATAGGTTAGGAGGCAACCGCTATCTATCTGCTTTCGACATTCTCCTTGACTGTCTAGGAGAGGTGGGCTACCGTTCGCCTAGACGATCTAGGAGGGTGCGCGTGGGCAAGCCAGCCGATCTCTTTCAAGGCACTCTCGACATGCTGATTCTCAAAGCCGTGTCGCTCGGCGCGCTGCACGGCTACGGCATTCTCTTGAGGATTCAGCAGATTTCGAACGATCGCCTGGAGATTCAGCAGGGCTCCCTCTATCCCGCACTGTACCGGCTCGAGCATCAGGGCCTCATCGCGAGTGAATGGGGCGAATCGGACAACAAGCGCAAAGCGAAGTTTTACCGTCTCACGCCTGCGGGACGACGTCAGCTGCAAGAGGCGGCGCGGACCTGGAATGAGATGACCGACATCATCGGCGGCATCCTCGGTACTCAACCAGAGGAAGTATGAAATTCGTCGCGCGCCTGCGCTCCTGGGCCCGATCAGCGCTGCATCGCTCGCGGTTGGAGCGGGAGATCGACGACGAGCTTCGCTTTCATGTCGAGCGGTATACCGACGACCTCGTACGTCAGGGACTGCCGGTCGCGGCAGCAAGACGCCGCGCGCACGTCGAATTCGGTGGCATCGAGGCGCGCAAAGAGGAGATGCGTGAGGCGCTCGGCTTGCGTCTGCTCGACGAGGTGACCGGCAATCTCCTCTACGCGTTCCGGCAGCTGCGCCGATCGCCGGTGTTCACCGCCGTTGCCGTCCTGTCCCTTGCGCTCGGTATTGGCGGGACCACGGCAGTGTTCGGAGTGGTCGACGTCCTGCTGATTCGGCCGCTGCCGTACCCGGATTCGGATCGACTCCTTGAGGTGGGGACAGAGCAAACGCCTTCTCGGCAAAGGATTCCGCGCCTCAGCGGACAAGCCTTCCAGGCGCTTCGCACTGAGACGCAAGTCTTCTCGGAAGTCGAGGCCTATCAGTTCGGCGCCGCAACGCTCACGGGCGACGGCGAGCCCGCCCTTGTCAGTGCTCCGCGAGTGTCTCCTGGTCTCCTCCGAGTATTGGGCGTCGTGCCTCGGCTCGGGCGCGTGTTTGATGAAGGCGACGCGGCTTCAGGAGCACACGCGGCGCTCATCAGTGAAGGCCTGTGGACGAGGCGATTTGGCCGGGCCGACGACATTATTGGCCGCCGGCTCTCGATTGACGACGAGCCGCATGTGATCGTCGGCGTCCTGCCAGCCCGCTTCGCTTTTCCCGAGCAACGCGTTGAAGTGTGGCGTCCTCTCGTTCTCAATGCGGTGCAGGGTCCCTCCGGGCGTGTACAAACAGTCGTCATGCTTCGACCCGAAACGAGGCGAGAGGCTGCGAACGCACTGCTCAAAACCATCTCGACGCGCTTGCAGGATGACGCGATCCTTACCCGTGATAGTGAATTGGTCTTCGAGGACCTTCTTCAACGCCGGTACGGCCGTCAATACCGCACAGCGCTATACGTGATGCTGGGCGCCGTCGGCTTCGTACTTCTCATCGCCTGCGTGAACGTGACCAATCTCCTTCTGGCTCGGGCAACCGCCCGGCGAGGTGAATTCGCGCTCATGGGAGCGTTGGGCGCCAGCCGCGCCCAGCTTGTCACCCAAGCACTGACTGAGAGCCTCGGCCTTGCCGCCTTGGGCGGTGTGGGCGGTGTGCTGATCGCTCACCTGCTCCTCGCGACGATCCTGGATCTGCTTCCACCGCAGATGACCATGCTCTCGGCTGCCGCGACGCTGGACGGGCGTGCGTTGGCGTTTGCCGTGTGCTTGTCCATCATCACATGTCTGGTGGTCGGCATCCTTCCGGCTCTGCGTATGGCGGGGACCGATCCCATTCAGGGCCTCAGAGGCGTAGAGCCTGGTGCGCTTGACCGAGGCAGCGAGCGGTGGCAATCCACTCTCGTGATTGCGCAGCTGGCCTTGGTGTTGGTGCTCCTGACGGGTGCGGGGCTGCTGCTCCGCAGCTTCATTCGCCTTGTCAATGTCGAGCCTGGCTTCGACCCAACGAATCTGCTGGTCTTTACCATTCAGCTACCCGATACGCGCTACCAGGCGCCTGGCTCCTCCCTTATGTTGCTCGAGGACCTGGATGGGCTTGTCGAAGGAGGACCTGGTGTGAGTCGCGCCACGTTCTCCGAGGGTGCTCCGCCAACCGGAGGGAGCTTCTCGTTTGACATCCGGCCTGAGGCCGAGGGTCGGCCCAGCGTCGATGCACAGGGCCTCGAGTTGCCGCACTCGAGAGTGGCGCCGGACTACTTTGCGACGATGGGCATTCCTCTGGTGGAGGGACGCGCATTTGCGAGAGATGATTCCGAGGACGTGGTGATCGTGAATGATCTTCTCGCGCGCCGATTTTGGGGCACCGAATCGCCGGTCGGGCGCCGATTCCGGCTGGACGCAAAGCAGCCATGGCACACCGTGGTCGGCGTCGCCAGGGATGTGAAGCAGATGGGGCTGAACGATCCGATGGGCGACGGCATGGAGCTGTACTTCCCGTACCAGCGAGGAACGGGCGCCCGATTCTTCACGTTCATCGTCCGAGTCAGCGGAAACGAAGCAGCCGTTGTGCGGCAAGTCAAGGAGCGACTGTGGACCCTTGACGCTCGCCTCCCCATCATCGAAGCGACGACCATGGAGCAACGAATTGTCGAATCGGTCGCGAGGCCTCGGTTCTTCCTTCGGCTCGGGTCGGCCTTTGCAGGAATGGCGCTCCTGCTGGCCGGCGTTGGCGTCTATGGGACTGCTGCTTACTGGGTGGCGCGTCGGCGACGCGAATTGGGCATACGGATCGCTCTTGGGGCGACACGCAACGCCGTGCTCGCGTTGGTGGTTGGACGGAGTGTCCGTCTTGCGGCTTGGGGGTGTGCGATCGGGTTGGTCGCATCGCTCACGGTGACTAGGGTCCTTGCCTCGCTCATGTTTGAGACCAGCCCCCGCGAGCCAACGATCCTGGTCGGGGTGACTGCGCTCCTTACTGGAATTGTGCTGACCGCCTCGTTCCTGCCTGCCCTTTGGGCGAGTAGCGTCGACCCTGCGACCGTCCTGCGAGCCGAGTAAGGGCCGGATTAAGGCCCGGTCGGGGCTAAACGGCGCGATATGTGTTGGCCGAACAGGTTCCGAGTAGCAGCACCGCGCCGTAGTCATCCCCCCGTCGGATCCGGTGACTGTTATGCCGCAACCGAGCGTGAGCACGTTCCTGCTATGCAGTTCGGCCTATCAGGAGTGCCCTATTGCGCGAACAGAGCGCCAACTGCATGTGCGAGTGGCACTTGCACCGGCGACAGCTACTGGGACATCTCCCAACATTCGACGAGTTAAAGAAGAACACAACGACCAAGCTAACAGAAGCTAACGTTGAGAACAGCTTGTCAGACGGGGCGATTTAGTAAACATGATTGACTAAATAGCCCCGTTCCCGCACATCGTGCCACGGAGCGTCACTCCATTCGAAGCGCTTGCGCAGGATCGATGCGCGCGGCGGCGCGCAGTGGCGCCAGCGCGGCCGCGGCCGTCGCGACGACGACGATCGCCGCGCCCACCACGAAAGGACGGGCACCGAAAGCCGGCAGGATCGCGTTAGAGCTCCTGAATAGGCGTATCAGGCCGGCCGCGACCGCTAACCCCGAGGCAAGGCCGATCGCGGCGGTGCGAGACGTCTCGACCAGCATCCCCCAGACGATTTGCCACGCGCTCGCACCGAGCGCCATCCGGACGCCGAACTCGCGTGTCCGCTGGGCCACCAGGAACGAGACGACGGCATGCGTCCCCGAGTACGCGAAGAGCAGGCCGACGACGCCGAGTAACGACGCGGCCACCGAGAAAGCCTGAAAGATCCATAGGGCTAAGCCCACAAGCGTTCGCAACGGGAGCACCTGAAATGGCATCTCTGGGGCGACCGCCTTCACGGCGGTTGTCACCGCCGACCGCAGTGCCTCGACGTCATCGGTACGGGTCCGGACGAGCAACGACATTGCCGTGAGCGGCTGCACGTCTGTCGGGAAATAGACACAGCCGGCATCGACCTCGTCGAAGACATTGCCGTTGACCACGTCCTCCGTCACGCCGATGACCTGCACGCGACCACGCGGCAGTCGTCGGTCGGAACGTCCCTCGGGAACCGCGGCAAAGTCGAGCGTCTGCCCGAGTGGGTCGAGGCCCGGCCACAATGCCGCCGCCGTCGCTTCGCTGACCAGTGCCACCGCTGCTCCCGCGGCGGCTTCAGCGGGCGTAAACGTGCGCCCGCGCACGATCTGAATATCAAACAGCGTGAAGTACTCGGGCGACACGCCCGTGTAGCCGGTATTCTGGCCGATGCTCGTGGAAGATGCCGTCACCCGGGTTGTGGGCAGCGGACCCCCCATTAGCGGAGGCTTCCACGTCACCGCGACCTGCTCGACCGCAGCCTCGGACGCAAGGCGTGTCGCGACCGCGGCTCGCGCCTTCGGATCGATGCTGATCAGCGACACTCGCTCGTAACTGAGATTGGTCTGCGGATTCGCGAGACGCGACGACTCTTCCTGTTAAGGATTGTTAAGGTTTAGAAAAATGGTCCCCTTTTCAATTTAGTAAATCGCATTGACTAAATGGCGATCTGACATTTCGTGGACCTTAACAATTCTTAACATAGCTGGTATTGACCCGGAAATGGTCGTGACTGAGCGCGGTCAATCGCTGCGACAGGCCGTAGCCGTGCAGGGACGTCAATCTAACGCACCACATATGGCGGTCTCTCGAGCGTTGCCGTGCACGAGTCGTCAATCGCTCGTCCTTCAAGGAAGCCGGCGACCAGCGCGCCTGCGCACCCGTCGAAAGCATTAAACACGTGACCCGCCTTGGGAAATACGACGAGGTGACTCGGTGAGAACTGGGCCGCCGCGGCGCGCGCCAGTCGCGGCGACGTCACCGGATCCCACTCGCCGACGAGCAGGAGCGCCGGCGTGGAAAGTCGCATAGGTTCGTGGAAGTTGGTGGCCACGGGCGCCGCCGGCCAACCGCGGCATGCTCGCGCATACTCGGCGCGCAGCGCTGAAGGAGTATCGGGTTCTCCGAATGGCAGATCTTCTCCGCAGACGATCGTCAAGTGCAGGCCCAGCGCCAGCTGTGCCGCGGGCCGGTGCAGATATTCCTCACGCAATCCCGCTACCGCCGAGTCGAGCGGCGAGAAGTCGCCGGCTGCGGCGCTCTTGAGCAACGTGGGGATCAGCACGGCGGTGTTGGCTGAATACTGCAATGTCTGCAGTCCCAGCAGTCTGAACGGATCGCTCACGCTCGTGCGGAAGTGCTCGGCGTCCTTGACGACGTTGGGAAATGCCTGCGAGCAGCGCTGATCGCCCAGGCAGTCCGCCACGATCGCGTCCAGCGATCGACGACCACCTTCTCCGAAGCTGTCGACCAGCCGCATCGATACCGGCGCCGGCCCGACGAGCACGACGGCGCGCACGCTCTCCGGATACCGGCGCGCGTACGCGTACGCGGCTCGCGTGCCGTAGGACAGCCCGAACAGCACGATCCGATCGTAGCCGAGCGCCTTCCGCGTGCCCTCCAGATCTTCGAGGAAGCTGTCAGTCCCGTAGTATCGCAGCGTCGCGTCCTGCGATAGACGAGCCACACAGCCGCCGACATCAGCCGGGACCAGAGGGCTTCGAGGAGCACTCGCGCAGTCGAGTCGATTGGCACCGCCCGTTCCGCGCTGATCGATCAGCACGACATCTCGCGTGCGGCGGACGCTGCTAAAAATGCCACTCGCACCCTGCGTGAGCGTCGTGGCGGCCTGCCCTGGACCACCGGCGAGCACGAAGATCGGCTCACGTCCCTCGCCACGGTTTCCCCCGCCAAGGACAACCGCGTGGAGCACGATGCGCCGCCCGTCCGGCTCGCCGTAATTCTCAGGAACCGTGATGTCGCCGCACCGAGCGGCTTCGCCTTCGATTGTGCACGGGTGCATCGGCGGCTGTGCGACGTATTCGACGGGCCATCCGACGATGGGGATCCCGGCGAATATGCTGACAAGGAGCAGAACGCCAAGTATTGAGCGCCTCATGGTGGTTCCTTCGATGGTCGGGGACTGGAACAAATGATTCTATACACTGCTCAGACGGCTACCTGCTGGGCAAGGCTCAGTCCTGCGTCACGGGCTCGGCGCGATCCGGCAGCCGATATATGCGTCTGACCTCGAAGTGTTGAGCAATTCTATCCCTCGTACTATCGAACAATTCCGCCGATCCGGTTGCGGTGTGTAGATCCACACTCAATTCCCCATAGAGATCTCTCATCGACGGAAAACGACTCCTGAAGTCAGGTGGCAGCGTGGCCATATACGCTTCCATGACTTCATCGGCGTTCGTCGCCTTCGAGTCCGTCGTCGCGCGGGCGAACTGTTCGAGCAATGTTCTCAGCAGAAATAATCCTGCGAGCGTCTGGCCCGACTGGTGGGCGACTATAGCGCCGCCGAAGAATCGCATCACATGTTTCGGGATGTCCGGCGGCACATCGACATGCTCAATGGGCGAACGACCAACGTTCGTGAGTTTTGAACCCTGCCGACGAACTAGAAACACCTCGGGCACTTCTTTGCACGACTGGCATAAATAAGAGAACGCGAAGATCTGAACGACTTGCCTGGCAACCAAATGGCCTTTATTGTCGTCGCTCAATCCCCGGCCGCTGAAGTCCTCGGCCGACACCGCATTGAACGCCTCGACACGGTTGCACGTCGTGCAGAACAGCTTCACGTCCGGCGGCGTCAGATAGAAAAAGGCGTGCGCTTGCACCTGGGCCGCCGCCTTGAGTTGTTTGTCCTGGGGATCTACAGCGATCCACGGTCCCGAAATGATTTGGCGGGTTCTCGTGACGAGCCCGTTGACATCAGGCCTATCGTCACCTATGTAAGGAATCTTCTCGATGTCAGCCATGACGCTCTGGTAGAGGTGCTTGCTTTGAAGGAGAGTCCTCAGCGCACCTACAACCGTAGCCTGAGCGATAGCAGGAAACGCTCGAATAGTGGCGTAGACGGCTTGTGACATTACGCTCTGAACTTACTGCAGCTGCTCGAAGTGGCGGCACACCGTGCAGGTCCAGCCGGCCGTTGGCTGATACTCAGCGGCCGGCGGCACGTGGTCGCCAATCTGAAATGGCTGCATCAAAGGTTTCAGGGGCCGCGTCGCGAACACGACTTCCCTTGAAGATATTTCAACAGCTTCCGCGTCTTCTCTTCCGGTGGCGTGTCTTTGTGCTTTTGCGCCAGTTCACGCCAGTTGTCGCCGCCTATCTGCGCAGAGCCGTTGGCCGTTCGTGTATAGCCAGAGAGATAGCGCACCAGCAGGGCATCCGCTGGCCGTTCTGTCCGCTGGTTGACGCCCAATACGAACGTAACCCCGACGAGATACCGCCCACACACCTTGCATTCGACGTTGTAAGCAGAGGCACGAGTGTCGTCCGATGCCACGTCAGCATGCCGCCCGCAAATCGGACACACATTGATGTCTTCCATCGGGCGAAATCATATGCGGTTCTACCGTTTTTCTGCGAGTCGGTATTCAGCTCGCGCGACGGGTTTGTGGGCGTTGTCACGGATGAACCCATGCACACGAGCGCGCGACGCGGGCGCCGCCGTCCCAAAGAAGTGAATCCTTCGCGGTGCATGGGGTTCATCCACGAAAGCCGACAAAAGGCGCACTGCCGATTTCATCCCACTTCGTCTGTTCCTCGACGACCGGGTTATCCTTATCTCTTTTTGCCTCCGCTCGCCGAGTCCTCTCGCATCGCAATCGCGACGAGCGTAATGACCGGCGGCGGCAGAAACTCACTTCGAACCTGTTGAGGATTGTTAAGGTTCGGAAATGGTTCTGGCATTTAGTAAATAGTATTGACTAAATAACGACTGACTTTTGTGGACCTTAACAATCTTTAACAGGAGACAAGAAAGGCGTGGAATATTCCGATGTCACCGAATCATTATCGAGCTGACATTTTGTAAGTCAAGTGTCATCGGCCAGCCTGCACCTTCTTGCGCAACAGGCTCGGAACGAAGAAACGAAAAGTCCGTGTCAGCAGCCCGGAATTGGACTTACGGCAACATTATGTCCATAGGTCCTTAATAGTCTCTGGACGCCTGTGAATTCATAACACTCCAGATACTTCCACATCTCTTCCACGACTGCCCGTTGCTTCCTGCCGGGTCTGCCGATTATGTCAAGGTAGTACTTGATCCCGTACGGCTTAAGATCTTCTACTGTTATCACTCCTACCTCTACCATCGCAGCGAAGTAGTCGACACCACTGAAGTAGGCATCGAAGATGTCGCGGATTCGCGCCTCGGTCGAGCTAAACCTGCCGTCAGGCTTACTCGGATGAGGAACCAAGGCGCCGAGAAGAGTGTCATCAGTAACTTTCACTTCAGGCTCGCTCTCGCCTTCTAGTTTGTATGACCTATCGTTCCAGTCCAGCATGGCCATGGCAAGCTGAACGTCGCGTCGCTGTTCGAATTCTTTCATCTGCGCTATTACAAACTCAGTACGCCTCCATCTCTGGGCTTTGCGATACTCGATAACACCGACAATCAGGGAAATAATCGTGGCCGCTATTGGTAGCGCGACCGCCAGGAAAGCCCCTAAGGGGCCAAATGCCGCCCTCCAACCGACTGGGATCTTCTTCCACGGCCGAGCGCAATTCGGACAACCCGTCGCTTCCGAAGAGACCTCGTGTCCGCAATCTGTGCAATGCTCGAGAGCCATGACCGACCCCCTTTAGGCTGATAACTTGGCCGATCTGCACTCGCGGACCGAGCCGCCTGCTTTTACCCCAACGAGTCGTGGTACCGATACGGCCAGCGCGAGTTCGCGGTCATGCCTCTAGCGCGCGAAATACCGGGCGATCGCCCCCTTGGAGTGATCGACGTACCCATTCTGCCACCGATCGTCGGCGTCCAAGTACCCGGACCATTTCTTCTTTCCCTGTCGCGCCCGCTCGGTCTGGATCGCACGAAAGCGGTAGTGTTCGTAGACGTCGAGAATGTGGACGGCGTACGCGGCGGCCAATTCCTGATGGCCGGAAATTATCAGGAAATTCTCGTCGTTTGAGTACGAGGCCTTGAAACCGAGATTGTGGCTCCCGAGAATCACCGAGCAGTTCTCCGAGCGAGGATCGATGACCACCAGTTTGTCATGGATGATCGCGCCGGTTTTCTTGGCGGCGAGCTGCTCGAGGCCAAAGTCCCCCAGGATGTTGCGATCGTCAATCGCCGCGGCACGTACGACCATTACGTTGTCTCTTTCGTACGTAACGGGTGAATTCCCCTTCTCGATGACCTTTTTGGTCCTTGGATCTTTCTTACTCGCCTTGTACTCCGGCATGGCCTGCGGGCTCGACACGGCGCCGCTCACTAGGAGCGTCTTGTCCTTGCGGCCGATCTCGATGGCTTCGCCGATGATGCAGTCGTTGCCAGCCTGGCCGGGGTAGAACGCTAGGAACAGAATGGCTTCCTCCGCGAGTCGCATTCGGCGATAGACTTCGGTCAGGTCGGGTGGGACGGGTGTCGGCTTGGTTGTCGAGGTCGGCTTCCTCTGTTGCTGGGTGTTCGGTGAGCACCAGAGCTCGATCGCGACTCCACCCGTCAGCTGGAACTTGCACGGCACCACGTTGGACGTGCGGAACTTGGCCCCCTGCTGATTCGCGATCATGGCTGCGCCGCGAGGCTTTGGCATCTTCAGCTTGTCGGCCTTCATGCGTTTCCAGTACTCGAGAAACATCCCCGCGATCGCGTCGTCCTCGACCAGGATTGCGTTGTTGGTCTGCCCTGCGACTCCGGTCTGCGTCCAGTTCGTACTCCCGGTCAACACGGCGCGAGGGCCGCCGGCCGGCGGTACATGCACAACGAACTTGTTGTGCCCGATGTGCGTACTGTTGTTGAACATCCGGTGCTGGAGGTCCACCTTGGCCTTCATCAGCCGCTTGCGCGCGGGCTCGTTCCTACGGTCCCAGACCCCGGCACTGTCGACGCCCGAGTTCGACAGAATCACGTGGACCCGCCCGGCGTTGACAACGAGGACGTCCTCCAGCTCCTTGTCTTCCAACTCGTACAGGCCCAAATAGAACTCGCCCTTCCGGCTGAAGAGCTCGTGAATCAGCGGGAGCACGTCGCCCGCCAGGTACTTGCGGTGCGGATCGTTGGGATTCGAGATCTTGTTGAGTAGCTCGTTCGGGGTGATGACTCCGTCCTCGAGCAGCACGTTTCTGAGCCATTGAGCCGCCAGGATGCCATTGGTGAACGTTGACCGGAAGGGCTTGCGTCTGGAGGTGACCATGACGTCGTTGGTGGCGACGGCGGGTGCAAGGTAGCCCAGCGGCCGCGGCTTGCCCTCGTACGCGCGAACGCGTTGCATCACCGGCTTCCCGTTCACATCCTTCACCGGCCTGTTCTTTTTGTCCCGCTTGACGACGTCGGCGAACTCGCGGCCGTTCGAGGGCACAGGCGCGAGCCCCGGCCTGAGGTCGCCGACGGGCCGGATCTCGAACCGCACCCGCACCTCGTCAGGCCGGCGAGTCGCGCCGTCGCGCTTCTTCCGCAGAGTGAGATCGCGCCATGACATCTTTTGCACCGGCCACACGCCGGTGTCCTGCGCCAGCCAGTTCGGATTCTTCTGGCCCTTGAACGCCACCCACGATGCACAGCTCACCCGGTCTTCGCTGCCATCCGGCCGCCGCGCGACAGTGCCGTCGGCGTTGAGATAGACGCGCGTCACCTCGAAGCCAAGGCAACCCGCAATCTGGCCGTCGGTGTCCCAGGCGACGTACGCGACTTCGTTGTTGGCATAGGCGCGGCCTGTCGTGATCTTCGGCATCGGTCCCCTCCTTCGACGCTCTCGGCGATGCGCCCCGTGTTGCTACGAGCGCAGGACGAGAAACGAAAAACCGCCGTTCTGCAATGTTCGGGAGCCAATCGGATCGAACAGGTGAACAACGAACCCCTCTGCCGCGATGTCACCGCAATTCACGCTCAGCGTCGGCGTCGTGGGGAGGCGAAGCGCCGTCACGACGACGGTGAAGGTCTCGGCGATTGGGGTCGGGAAAGCAATCCGGATCTGCCCCAGCGGCGGCCCGACCGCCAGCCCGAAACCTTCGATGGGCTGAACGGTCCAATCCCCTGAACCGGCCGCGCGGACGTAGGTGCCGTCCACGAAGCGCACCGAGCCGAAATGGGCGATTGGCGAGTCAGTCAAAAAAGACCTCCCCCGGATAGTGCCGATGCTCGGGAGGAACGAAGTAATAGCACCCCTCGACAGGTTCGATGATGCCGGCGTCGGGATTGAAGAGTCCGTCCTTGCTCAGTCGGAAGTCCGGATTCAACAGCCAGATGTTGTTGATGAACTCGAAGCCGGTCTGCTGGATGTTGTTCTGAAAACAAACGAAGTGCAGGCCGTAGGCGACTTCCCCGGTTTTCGGGTCGATCTCGCAGAAGTTCACGCCTCGACGCCGGATCCGAATGTCCTGGGTATTGAAGACGTTGTGTTCCTGGCCCTTGAGCGGCGGAAACGGGGCACTGAACGGCGCCGTCGCGCCGCCGCGGGCTTTCAGCGCGTGCGATTCGTTGTAGGCCAGGTTGACCTCCGTTCCGTCTGGCTCCGGCTCCAGCGTCCTGCCGCTCATTCTGCACATGACGCGTCCGGTCTCCAGGTCTCGGCCAATCGCATGCTGGCGTGCCTCGTGACCGCTGAAGACCCTCCCGCGCGAATCACTGACCTCGAAGTCATCTGAATTCCACCGATCCAGATGCTCGATGTATTTGCGATGGACAAGGTACGTGCCGCCGTCGTAGTCCGGGCTATCGCGGCTCCAGTCCGGCTCGCCGGGATATGCAGGGGCCGGGTGCGGCAGATAGATCTTGCTTCGGTAGTACTGTGGGTCGGCGAGCATCCGGGCCTGCAGATTACCGACCCCGTCGTTGTATCCCGTGTGGTCGCGCCCGTCGCCACGCTGAAACCCTTGCTGAAAACTGACGAGGTCGAGCAGAAACGGCACGACCACGTCTCGTTGAATCGCGTCCCAGAAGTCGGTGACGAGGTACAGATTGTCGGACTCGAACCAGAGAAGCAGGTCCGACTCGGTGCCTGAGAGCCAGGAGCTATAAGCCTCGTCGACCTCACCCGGCTGTGGCTGGCGACCGAGGCTGGCCGCCAGTCGTTTCGCCACGAAGTCCCGGTCACCGGTCGCGTTCATGGTTCGCAAATAAAGCGGCACCTGCCGACCCCGCATCCCGAAACGGGTGGGAGTGCGAGGCTTGAACGTGCCTCCGGGAGGAAAATTTGGGAAGGTGTCGTCCGTACGGCTTTCAAGCGGCCCGAGGAAGAAGCGCACGCCAAAGCCGACGAGGAGGTTCAACGCCAGGTCGCGAACGACCAGTTTTTGATCGACCAACGAGCCATCGTGGTCCCGAATCACAGCGAAGTGACGCTCCGGGTCCAGCTTCTGCGCGCTGACGCGCGCAATCGCTTTCAGGCAGTCGATGAGCCGGTCACGGTCGTCGAAAGGGACGTTGACCTTGGCGATGAGGTGGAAGTCCGGGTCGTGCGTGTCGATTCCTGGCCTAAGATTCATGCGCGTTGGCTCCTGCGCCGCTAATATCCCCACCCGGACGTCCCGAGCAGCGCATTGTTGCGGGCTTTGATGGAGACGGGAACTACCTGGTTGTACACCTCCGGAAAGTTCTGGCCTGCCGGGTTGACGGCGAAGTCCTCGTCCCGCATCTTCAGCACCGTGAACCAGCGGTTCAACAAGCCCGAGAAGTGCGCGATGCACCACGTCAGCTCCACGAGCATTGCGTCGACGAACGCTTCGACGTACGGCTCGTCGGGACCGGCCGTGTCGAATTGCGCGGCTAACGGACCGGACGCGATCTGAGCCCGTGCATCCAGCCGCATCAGCGCGCGGAGGTGGGCCACGTCTGCGTCCTTGACCAAGTGCGGGTCGAAATTCATTGTCTCCGTAAACTCGAGCACGGCTACCTGCAGTTCCGAGTAGAGCGGTTGGTCCTGGTACTGCTGGTTGCGGTACGTCGTCTGCCCGGTCCCATCCACGAGTCGCAGCAGCATGGCCTCCGCGCGACTACGCTTGTCGCCCGGTGATGTCCCCGCCACGAGCGCGCCGAGCGTGCCAAAGGCGATGACGCCGTGATGCGTTATCGAGTAACGGCTCCGGTTGATGAGGCTGACGAGCGTAATCGCCAGTTCCTTCGTCACCCGATCGATGAATCCGGCCTGCGGAAAGAGGACGCTTGCGCCGGATGTCTCCGCACCCGGCTTTGGAATCTGAGCGTACGTGTCGGTCTGGAAGATGAATGAATTCGCGTAGTCGACCTCGGTAAGGGCGAGCAGCGGGTGCGCACCCATGGTACGGACGAGATGGTTGTGTATCCCCCAGGTCTCCATCGCCTTGTCGAACTCAGCGCGGACGTAGGGGCTCACCTGTTCGGGCAGTCGTGGTGCGACGCGCGGACCGTCAGCCGGCATCGTCAGCCGGATGTTCTCTGGCACGGCGACGGTTGATGGCGCGCCCGGATCGAACTGGAAGGCCGGCTTGCCCAGCATGGTCCGGATCGTCATCATTTGCCCGATATGCCAATACTGGTGTGTGCCGATGATGCCCCAGGCGGCGCCGGCCGTGGGGAACACGGATGGCAGGCCCTGGGGCGCCGGTCGATCCCACGCCGATGGATCCTCTGTCGCGAGGGCCTCGACGACCCGACGCCGCTGATTCCTGAAGAACTCCATCAACGCCGCGCGTGGACGCATGCCCTGTACGATCGACGTTGGCGGGAAGTCGGCTTGGTAAGTGTCACGCAACTGCTGGTCCGCCTGGATCGGCGAGTTCGTCAGGATCGACAAAAACCAGTCCTCGTTGACCGCTAGGTGTCCAATCAGCCAGTCGGCGCTCTCGCCCGCGTTCGGCAGCCGTACGTAGAATTCCTGGTCCGTCAACGCCTCGGAGCTCTTGGTCAGGAGAAACTCACCTGACGTCAACTGAGTGAGCAGAAACTGTTTTGCGTCCATAGTGTGTCCCGTGACGGCGCCTCGAGGCCGAACCTCGAGGCCATGGATTTCGGCGGATGGGGGCCGGCTCACCGGCCCCCGCCATTCAGGTGACGACCGGGAACTGCATGTTGAAGCATTCGCCGCCCGTAATCGTCAGCCGGACCCCCGGCGCAGTTAGATCGGGTGCTAGCACCGTCGGCCGTGCATCTTTGGCGAACACTTGGTCGGTCACGTCGGAAAAGCGCGTCAACAGCTCGGTGGATTGCTGCGCGTGCTGCCAAAAAACGACGAAATCCTCGGATGCAAACAAGACCGCGCCGTCGACGTGGCCGGCCGCTTGAACCGGGCGCGCGGCATCTTCAATCGCTTTCCGGTAATTGTCGGGGGTCACTGCAGGCTTGCGAGTCCCTACGTACGCGCTGGCGAACCCTGCCTTCCAGTCGATCGGAAGGGAAAAAAGATGGTACGGTCGGTTCAAGACGAACCGGTCTTTGAAGAGCTCTGGAAACCCGCTCCCGCTCGCCGGAAGGTCGAAAACGAGCCCATGAAGGTCGCTGTAGGCTGCCCCACCCGGGTATTGCTTCGCGTCCTCGTACGCTTGTTGCGATCTATAAAAGACCAATGCGATTTCGTCCGGTGCGGCGTCCGGTTTGTCGGCCGGGAGCACCGCCGGCAGATACGCCGTCAATCCGTAGAGACGCTGCATCTGGACGGTCAAGGGGATGAAGACCGCACCCAGCTTGTCGAAGAACCGGTCCCGGGCGAGGTCCTTCCGTCGGCGGCCTCGCCAGACGCGCACCGCGTTCGCCGGAACGGGAACGAGCGTGGCGGCGGATCCCGGAGTCGAGGCTCGCGAATCGGCGTGACCGCGCGCCCAGTGACGACGCCATCCACGGAGTAGGACTTCGTCGAGTGATGCAAGGGCCTCTTCGACGCCGGCCTGCGACGAGATGGCGTCTAGCAGGCGTTTGCCGCCAGCCTTCGTCTCCTGGCTCACGTCGGCGGCTGTCGCTGACAGCCGAGCGCCGAGAAAGCCCGCTTGGACCGCCGCGTGGACGCGACGAACCCCCAGCCCGGTCGGCTCGCCCTCGGTGGCCAGCTGTGGATCGCCAGTCAGCCCGGCTTGCACGGAGACCTGAGTGGCAGTGGAGCTCGTACTGAAAATGCCGAATACCGCTGCGGCGGCTAGGTCGTACGCTTGTTTGGGGGTGATGCCACCAGACCACAACACTTTCAACCCGAGCTGATTGGCGGCGCCCTCTATTGTGAGGACTTGGGCCAGGGTCAGCACGCCTCTGTCGTCTTTGGCTTGCGACTCGCGCAAGAGGCGCCGCGGCCGAACACGATCAGGGCTGTCCATCAGCACGATCCGGGCGCCGGCCGACCGAACCATGGTCATCCATTTCTCTGCAGCCTCGACACATCGCGACTCGCCGAAGACCTCGTCGTGGGTCACGAGCGGCGTATCG
Organism: uncultured Acidobacteriota bacterium; assembly: GCA_963789965.1. Taxonomy (GTDB): domain Bacteria; phylum Acidobacteriota; class Vicinamibacteria; order Vicinamibacterales; family CAVVIG01; genus DATLLJ01. The sequence goes on along the minus strand of CAWBMO010000006.1, from coordinate 402,910 downwards.
ACGTAGAACGCCGGAATGGCGGTCCAGCCTTTCGTCCACGCGGTGATCAGCTCGATGACTCGCTGCTGTTCGGCGAAGGTCAACGGCACTAGGCCGTACTTGCCCGCGGTGAGGCCGAAGGTGCGCGCACAATGCAGACCGGTCCATATCGTGCGTGCGGCCGATTCTGTGTCGATCTGATATCGATAGGCCAGCCGAACACCGTGCTGTCGCGCCTCCCGAAAGAGGCGGTCGAGGACATCGACTTCTAGGACGTTGAGAAGCGACTGAGCGCTCAGGTGCTGTCTGGCGTCGGCGATGACCTCACCGTCCACGGCGACCTCCGATAGTCGGCAGTCCGAGGCCAGGCCCATCAGACGCGTGATGTCCTCGACGTCGGACCCCTGACGTATCTCCCGCTCGAAGACCATCAGCAACGACAGCCGATGGAGAGCCGCGGGGCCCATGCGGCCCAGCAGGCGGCCAGCCTCCAGCTTCGCGACGAGGTCGTTGACACCGTCGAAGGGTTCGCCGGGCCGAACGAGCAGGCGAGCCGTGAGCGGCCGCGGCTCGCGGTTCGGCGTGTTCAGGAACGGGCGAAACGCGGCAAAAACACGTTCGAGCCAGGCATCTGCGTTCCCGACCGCTTCCGCTACCGCGAACTCCGGCTGCAACCGGTACAGCCGAGCGTTTGCGCGGACACCCACGTTGGTCGAACACATCGTTCGGCGGAAAGCCGCGTCGATCAGCTGAGCGTATTCATCAGGACCAATCGGCGCCTCCCCGGCGCTGGTCATGCGCTCGCCGTCGATTACCACGCCGAGGGACATGGCGTCGGGGGCGTCGAGCGCACGCGCCTTCGCCGAGCCGTAGGCCGCTGCCGCAATGGTCTCGGCCGCGCTGCCTTCGTCGCTGACGGCGAAGAGCGGACCGAATCGGTCGCTGTCGTACTCCTCCGGCCGGAGGGTCCAGGGCGGATACTGAGTCGGCCACTCGTCCAGGAATTCCCGAAGAATCGCTTCGTCTTTCACAGGGGAACCCACGAGTCGAAGCGACTGCGTCTCGTACCACCGCCGCAGCGCCTCCTGGTGCATTGTCAGGTCTTTCAAGAAGTCCTCACAGCGTGATGATGTCTGCGCCTCACCTCGAGAGTCCGCTGTTCAGCAGCGCGTTAGTCGCGGCGATCGGAAACACTGCCACCGCCGCCGTGCTCTTCTTTGAGATCCCATAACAGCCAGTCGTAGTCCGGCACAAACGCCTTCCGGTCGCTGTCCCATTTCCTCGGGAGCTCTCGGTTCAACTGTTCCAGGAACGGCAAGAGTGGTTTTTGAGGCTTGTACGTGCGCTCGTGCGTGTCCAGGTCACCCGGGTCCCAGCCGAAGTCACGAGCGTGGTCCTCGAAGCCGAACCCGTCGAAAAAATACTCACCGGTGATCAGCGCAGCGTACCAACTGCTCGGGCTCGCATTTCTGTTCTCTTTGATTGGTACTACCTCCTTGAGCTCGTTCAGGAGGGCAAGCCCCTTCTCGTCCCCTTCCAGATGCTTCGCGAGGCGATCCAGTTGTGGGAAAAATACGTACGGGCTTACGAAGAGCACCGGTTTGAACTCGTTCCGCGCAAAAATGATCTCGTTCGGCGTCCCCACGCTGTAGATGTTCGTCGGGCAATAGCAAATGATGAAGTCGCTGGTGTCCACCATCCTCAAATCGATATGAAGAGCGGGCCAGAACGACTCGCTGACTTGCGCGCGTGCGGCGGCCCCCTCCTCACCCGTCGCATAGGTCCAATGGTCGCGTATGCTGGTGGTCGAGGCGCCTTCGGCGCCATACCCATGCAGACCGCGCACTTCAGGCTTCTCCCATGGGTCGAAAACGACGACTCCCATTTGGCGAAGGAATTGGCCGATTCGAGTGCGCCAGCCGCTTTTCTTTTCAGTGGCCCGAGAGGCGACGAAGTCCATCGGTCCGGACAAGTACACGCGAGCGCCGCGGAGTAACCCCTCATTGCTTCGAGCCATTGAGACACCTCGCTGAGCCAAGCGGCGATTATCTGCGTCTCAGCCGATTGACGAATGGATGAGGTAGGGGGAGCTTAGTCTAATTAGGGCTTCAACACAGTCGGACGAACGCTTACACCGAACGGGGGGGACTGCGTCACCCCACCCATCCGCATCCTGGGTTGTGTGTAACGCACAGAAATCGGCTCTGTGCCGTGAAGCCATCCCTACTGATAAGAACGAGGGCTAAGCGGAAACCGAACAGATTGATGTCGAGCAATGCGGAAGGCCGAAGGGTCAGCCCTGTTAAGGATTGTCCCGGCTCGACGCTGGGGTTAGCCACGAAGTGTTATTCAGACCTCATTGCGCAGCCGATATGTTCAAGTGGATTGGTGAACGATTGCCTTGAGAGAATGAATACGTCAACGGTTAGGGCTCGGAGACTTAACGTACATCGCGGACCTTATGGAGCGCGGCGACGAGGGCGTCGATCTCCTCGCGGGTGTTATACAGCGCCAGCGACGCGCGCGCGGTGGCGGGAATGCCCAACCGGTCCCCAACCGCCCTGTTAAGGGCCTCACGTTCCTCTGCTAAGTTCAAGAACGCGCTCGACGGCAGGTATGAGGTGCGAACGTATACTGGAGACAAGCCGCTGCACTTCCACTTCTTCACCGCTACCGTCAGGAAGGAACGTTCCTGAATCCTTCCAAAGCACGTGCTGGGACGCCGAGCTGGCAGTCGTCACAACGGCGACATACTGACAGTTGACCTGAATCGCCTGAACTTCGTTGTGGCCGGGGACAAGGATCAGGCCTTCAAGTTTCAGCTCGACCTCCCCGGGTCCCGCGGTATTCATCACAAGGCCACTCACGAGGAACCCAAAGTCGTAGTTGTGGATGACTGATCGCGCGTTGATGAAGCTCGCCGCGGCTAGAGCTTTTTCGATTGCCTCCACTACTGCTTGGAAGCGACCCTGGACACGATGGCCATCGTCCGCTATCCGCTCGCGGACTCTTTTATCAGCGAGTTCTCTGACGTGATGTTTTTGGTTGATCGCGTCGATGTCCCGCGCGAAGGGCTGAAGGTCGATATCATCCGATGGCAGCGCTACTGTCGGTACTAGCCACGCACGCAGTTCTTGCGCAAAGGCTGTCATGTCGGGCCGGCGGCCACTATCGTTCGCGGTAGCTTCTTCAAGAAGTCTGTCCAAGAGCGGCGCACGGACGTCTTTGATGAGATATGCGCTAATCGTCATCGCCGGGATGGTTCGGTCCATCTGGCCAGGGAGGGGATACGTTTGCCCTGTTGCCAGGACCCATAGCGTTTTCGCTAAAGAGAACACGTCGGCAGGCCGCCCATCGGACCGACGCGCTTCGTTGAGCATCTCCGGCGCGATGTAAAAGAGCGGCCCAACCTTTTCCCCTTCCGCCGTGATGGCGGTCTGGCCCGGGAATTCTACGAGACCAAAATCCCCGACGGCGTACCGCCCTTCGTACTTGAAAAGATTCTCCGGCTTGATGTCACGGTGCGATCCGCCTCTCAGGTGTACGGCGGCCAAGGTCTCAGCGATGTCCGCGCAGCTGGAGACCACGTCTCGAATGGATGGCTCCGGTCCAAGCGCTTCCCGAATTGGTTGAGCGAGACCCATGACACACCACAGTAAATCGTGTTTGCTCGGCTCCGGAGGGCAGGATGAATCGAGCAGAGGGAGGACGCCTGGTATGTCGCGATACATCCGCATGGCGTCGATCTCGCGCCTAAAGCGACCGTCATACGAGGCGGAACGGCGTGTGAGAACCTTGAGGGCGCCTTCCACCCCGTTTTTTGTGGCTCGATAGACCTCGCCGTTACCGCCACGCTCGCCCAGCCGGGCACCGACGATCCACCCGGCCAAGGAGATGCCCTTTCTCAATCTGTTAGCCATTCGGGGAGTCTCTCAATAGCGCAGAGTGTTGGGCGACTCGGCACAGCCTTCCGCCAGCGGGGGCCGGGATGATTCGCGGGTAACTCCACCTGAAAAACGGATCAGATTAGCAGACTGCTGTAAGAGCCAAGCGGTCAGTAGTTTTGTGTGCAGCTCTCAGAGGTGCGCGCGGTTCGCTTTAGCGATGAAGGATTCGAGCGTCAGGATCTCAACGGCTGCCGAGTGCGTCAGGTGTGACGTGAGCCCGCCGTCGGTATAGAACTTTCGCAGGGTCCAGCCTTCCCCACCGAGCACCAGGTACGCTTTCTGCGCGACGCCGTTAGTCACGGCTTCCGCAAGACAGATCACCTCAAAAGGTACTTTCTGTTCAGCCGTGCCGCTGGTTTGTTGCCACTTGAGAGAGACGAGGACGCGGGAATCACCTTTGCGAGCGAGAACGTCAACCTTGTGTTTGTGGCCCCCGATGCGATCACCGATCAACACCTGCGTCTCGTAATCGTATCCGCCGAGGCGAAGAGCCGGCAGGATCATGGCCTCCAACACAGCACCCGTTGAGGTGAGGCCAGGAGTCATAGATTCTTGGTCGCCAGAACCTCGCGGGCCGGCGTGCGGTCGCCCGTGCAGCTAATGAGGCGCGGCGCCTGAAGGTAGCGCAGCGTGAACCCTAGGCCACGATACAGCTTCACAATTCGCTTGGTCGCCTGATTCGATAAGACAACCGGGCCTGGATGTGCGGAAAGCCATTCCGCAGCGCGCACTTGCTCGTCCCAGCCAAAGCCGCCCTGTGAATACTCGGTGAACTCGACATCATACGGAGGATCCGCGTAGACGAAATCATCAGCGCCGATCGGAATCGAGGCGAAGTCGCCGCAGCGGAACACCCACTCCGCAAAGGCTTGTCGGTACATCGAGAAATCGCGCGTGTACGGGATCCGTTTGTACCGTCCGAACGGCACATTGAACTCGCCGCGATTGTTGAACCGACAGAGTCCGTTGTAACCAGTGCGATTCAGGTAATAGAACAGCCCCGCCGCTTCGGCCGTGTCGTGGCGACCGTCACCCAGAGCCTTGTTGAAGGCGACTCGATGCTGGTAGTACAGAGTCTCGTCGTTCTCCATCGGGAGATCGACTTGCAGACCCCGTTTCAGCCACTCGTACAGGTTGATCAGGTGCGGGTTCACGTCGTTCAGGAACGCCTGTTCGGGCGCGAGACCGAGCGCCACTCCGAGGCCGCCACAAAACGGCTCGACGAGTCGCCGGCCCGAATGCGGCGCCCAGAGCGCCCGGAGATGCGGAACCTGCCACCGCTTACCGCCGGCCCATTTGAGAGGCGGCCGAACGCCGGGAACGACTACGTCACGGACTGCTGTTGGGATGCGGCGAGTATAGCGCATCGGATAACGATACGCATTACCAGCATCGCGCGAAGCTTTCTGTGCGTTTTTGCGGATGAACCCCATGCACCGCGAAGGATTCCTCAGCAGGATGGTGTAGACGCTCGATGTAAGCAGCAATGACAGGTCTTACATGTTGTACGTCACGTGTAACGTCACTCCGTTCGAAGCGCCTGCGCGGCGTCGATCCGCGCGACGCCGCGCAGCGGCAGAAGCGCGCCCACGCCCGTTGCGATCAGCGTGATCGCGGCGCCTACCACGAACGGAGAGGCACCGACGTCCGCAATCGCGACTGAACCCCTGAACAGACGTACCAGGCCGGCCGCGGCCGCCAACCCAGCGGCAAGACCGATGGAGGCCGTGCGAGACGTCTCGATCAACATCCCCCGGACGATTTGCCAGGCGCTGGCACCGAGCGCCATACGGACGCCGAACTCGCGCGTCCGCTGGACCACGAGGAACGAGACGACGGCATGCGTCCCCGAGTACGCGAAGAGCAGACCGACGAGGCCGAGTAACGACGCGGCCACCGAGAAGGCTTGAAAGACCCATGCGGCGCCGCCAACAAGCCATCGCAGCGAGATCACCTGAAATGGCATCTCTGGCGCGACCTCCTTCACGGCGGTCGTCACAGCAGACCGCAGTGCCTCGACGTCGTCGGTACGGGCCCGGACGAGCAACGACATGTCCGTGAGCGCCTGCACGTCTGTCGGGAAATAAAGACAGCTGGCATCGAGCCCGCCGGTGATCGCTAACGTCACGTTGGCGGTTCAGCGAGTCTTCGAGACTGCTATTATGGCCTTCAAGTCATTGATTACATTGGCGTTATCGTCATGATAAACCGCTCGGACGGGCCGAAATTGACCGCATCGTTGTCAACCCGCGCTAGAGCCAGGTAGTCGCGCGCCGCTGACGCTCCTTTTGGGGCCCTCCGCGATGACCCCCAAGCACCGCGAAGTGGTTAGGCTTCGAACATCAGTCGCTGATCCACACACGGTCGAACTTGCTGGCATTTCGATTCCACCAGAAAATCGAGCTGCTGCTCTCGAATTGGTAGAACGAGATACCCGGAAGCCGCAGATTCAGGACCTTGGGATCGCCCGGCTCACACCCATACCCTTTTCCACACGCCGTCTTGTGCTGTCCGGGGTTCGCCAACGAGAGTCCGAAATTCTGCGCACCGTTCTTGCCGTCGTCGACTTCGAGTGTGACTATTCGAGGCGGGCCTTGAGGAGACCCCAAGTACACGAACACGCCCCAGCCACGCCCTTGCGAGGCGAGCAACATCCACGCATCGTCTGTGATTGAGTCGCCATTGAAATCCGCACGAACGTGGAAGGGAGTCGGGTTGGTCGCGCGGGATTCCTTCCAGTTGAGCGAGTAGTCGGATTCAGTGGGAAACCGATATCCCTTTGGCGGATCGACGTTCACCTGGCCGAGCGTCGCTCTTCCGAGCAGTGCAACAAGAAGTAGCGATGTCATTCGTTCGCTCCCTGAGAAGCCTAGCCGCCCGGTCGTGCCAGGAACCTTCTCAACGCGAAAGCCGTCTCTCGGCCTCTTCTAACAGCATGATGACACGGTCGAGATCCGCCACCGTCGGGCGATTGCGATCTAGCGCCGTCCGTGTGCGAGTGGCTTCGCGATTCCGTTTCTCAATCGTACACTCTCGCGCTGAGGCTTCGCTGGGATCCTTCCTCCCAAGTGGATCTGCGCCCGCCTCGAGGAGGACGGTGACGACGCTAACGTTCCCATAGCAGGCCGCCTGAAACAGCGTCGTCCGTCCGTTGTTGGAATCCTCCAAGCGCGCTCCCGCTTGCAACGCGCTCGCCACGGAGCGTTCGCTTTTGGACAATTTTCGCGGATGAACCCCATGCACCGCGAAGGATTTCCTCGGCAGGAGCGTGTCGGGGTCATGCTGAGGGAATCCTTCTGTTAGGATCGCCGTGCCCGCGTCGCGCGCTTCTTGGTTCTGCTTGGTCTCGTTGGTCAGCAGCAGTTCACGGCTCGCGGTGCATGGGGTTCATCCGCGAAAAGCCAAGAAAAGTGGCCCGCGACGCGACGAGTACGCTCCCCTTCGGACTTCAGCGACTACGTGTGTCGAATGTCGCACAAAGACGCGTGGCGAGCCCTGTCAAAAAAGCCTACATTGAGGTTAGAGTTCGGAGACTTAACGTACACAATGTAAGACCGATAGTCACTGAGCCCAGTCGCTGAATCCCTCTGATTTGTGGCCTTCTGCCGCACCACCGGTTGTCAACCCACTGCGTGACCTCGCTCATGCTTTCTTCGGCCGCAGACGCGCGAGCGACCGGGCGGCCCGGTCCCAGGCGCCGAGCACGGCCGCCCCGTACGGCGTGGGCCGGTACAACCGCCGCGGCAGCCCTCTACACCTTCGACGGGTCCGGTCGCCGTCTCAGATCAGGTCGAGAACAGGAAAGAACAGTTGTAGGACACTCACCGATTCGCGTCGGCGTGAGGACGGCCGATACCCCGATCGAATGCTGGCCGATGAATTTCTGCTGACACAGCTCCGGCGGGGCACCGACTGGCCGTCCCAGATCGACGCCTTGGCGGCGCAGGCTGCCGCGCTCGGGCGGTTGATCGAGGCGGACAGCCGAGCGGCTTCTGAAGGCTTCGAGCACATTCAGGGGAGTTCGCAGTCGAGCGAGCGGCCCAGCCAGCAGGCCACGTATTACGCGCGGCTCGAGCAGGCGCTGCGACAGGTGCTGGGTCAGTAGATCACCCGGCGGGTCTCGGCTTTCTCTTTAGCAGTGATTCTTGGCGTTTTTACGGAAGGACCCCATGCACCGCGAAGGACCGCTCGCGGTGTATGGGGTTCATCCATGCAATCGACAGAAAACGAGGGCTGCTGTGGTTGGTCGGCGGTTGGTGTGTGGAAAATGCTACGGGCGTCCGCCGGACACGAAGGCAGGTGCACCAGCAGTTCGAGGCGCTACTTCTTCTGACTGTTAAAAGCCTCGGTCCATTCCAGTGCTCGCTTCTCCGCTTCGGCGATTTGGGCGGCAGTCATCAACTTTGCGATTGCGTTACGTCTCTCGGTAAGTTTGTCTCGATTCACGATTGTTGACGAGCCAGCACTAGCAACAATCTGCCACTTATACGCTTCCACAACGTCCTGTGGCACGCCTTGTCCGTTGGCATACAACACGCCAAGGTCTGATTGCGCCGCGGCGACTCCCTGACTAGCCGCTTTGGAAACCCAGGACGCCGCTTGCGCGTCGTCCCTGAGCACACCTTGTCCGTTGAGGTACAGCGAGCCAAGGTTGAACTGCGCTGTGGCGTGTCCTTGTTCCGCCGCTTTGCGATACCACGCCACCGCCTGGACGTAGTTCTGTGGCACGCCTTGTCCGTTGGCATGCATCCAACCCAGGTTGTACTGGGCGGACGCGAATCCCTGGTTCGCCGCCTTTGTGAACCACGATGCCGCTTGCGCGTCGTCCTTGAGCACGCCTTGTCCGTTCAGGTACAGCGAGCCAAGGTTGAACTGCGCAGGTGCATATCCTTGTGTTGCCGCCTTCCGATACCACGCGAAAGCTTGGGCGTAGTCCTGTCCTAGCCCGATGCCGCGTGCATACATCGCGCCGAGATTACTCTGTGCGTCGGCGTTGCCCTGCTCCGCCTTGTTCCGAAGCGCCTTCACTTCGTCTTGTAGCGTCGCGGTCTTCGTCTGCGCGGTGCCGTTTGGTTGCTGTGTCGTCTGCGGCGTGGCAGCTTCACTGCCGCTCGTGAGCGTCAGCGCAATCACAACCAGAATGGAGACAGAAACTGGCGTTGACGGGATTGAAGAAGTCTTCGAGATTTGGACCGCGACGATGGTGCCGTTTCCAGCGGTCATTGGTCAGCCTCTCGTAGCGCATTCTACCAGCAGACGCGACGCGAGCCCTAGTCTTGCGGTCACGGGTGAGTTCGAACGACTAGGCGTGCTGCAACACGTTCCGCAGCAGGATGCGAACTAGTTGAGAGACGGTACGCTGTTCTCGCTCAGCACGAACGCTCAACGTGTTACATTCGTCCTCGGTCAGACGAAACGAAATCGTGCAACAGAGAACCAACTGACTTCGCGTGGGTAGGTTGCGTGGGTAGTGGCGCATTGGGAGCGTCTCAACGTCAATGCCTCCGTCGTCGAGGCGCCGTTTTCGCAACATGAGTCTTGGATTCTGCGTGTTTCTGTTTCCGCGATGGGCGGCGTGCGCGCTCGATGATCATGCGGGCCCCGGGCAGCGCGTTGCCAAACAGCTGATGCGTGTTAAGGATTGTTAAGGTCTGGAAACCACGTTCGAGACTCTCCTCCATTGTCTAGGAGAGCAACAAACTGTTCATTCTGACCTTAACAATCCTGCTCTCCTCGATTGTCTAGGAGAGAAATAGGCTGTTCATTCTGACCTGTAAACGCATTCAATATCGCTGATGCGGACGGCCGGCTTGCGACCCTTTTTAGACGTTTTTCGCGGATGAACCCCATGCACCGCGAAGAATTTCCTCGGCGGATCGTGTCAGCGTCATGTTCCCTCCGGAGGATGGCGGTGCCGGGGGCGTCCTCCACGTCCCTATGAGCCTAGAAGCGTCGCTATCAGACGTTGTTTTCGGGCTGGACTTTCGCCCTACCCGGCGCCCTCCCGTCGGCGCCACTATTAGAGGCGAGACTCACATGCCGAAACAAAAATCAGGCGCGCAAATCTCCGTCGCCGATGGCGCTGGCGGCCTACGACCAGTAACGGATCTTCGATTCGCGGCCAACAATTGGCCGATCGAGTTCGTTATCCCGGCCGCCGTTGCTGAAACCTGGATGGCCCACCTGACCGCCGAGACCGAAGAGCGTGGTTGGAGCGCGAGTGCGTTCTCTCAGCTCGAGGCGACCGAAAACAGTGGAACACTCACTGTCTACACGGCGACCGGAGCATCGCCCCACACGCTCGACATTGTCTGGGAGAAACTGCGCAACAAAGACCTCAAGGTCCGGGCCCGCCCGAGCGATGAGCTCGCCTTCCCGCTGGATCTCGCCAGAGGCTTTCTCCAATGCGTGGACGCCCGGCAGCGCGAAGGCAGGACGTTGCGTGCGCATCGGCAGGGACTCCTGACCTATGAGGGCTGGCCTTGGCACGGCGAGCTCTGGCTGGACGTCAACCACCAACGATCGACGCCGGCCCGTCCATTTTTGGACAGTTTTCGCGGATGAACCCCATGCACCGCGAAGAATTTCCTCGGCCGGATCGTGGCGGCGTCCTGCTGAGGGAATCCTTCTGTAGGATGGCGGTGCCCGCGTCGCGCGCTTCTTGGTTCTGCTTGGTCTGTAGGCACCTTGTGCCGTCGACGACTGCGCGGTCCTGCACGATAGCCGCCACGATGACCGGCCTCAGCGCGGGCATGGCGATACGGTGGCGGGCGTGATTACCTTGGACTGGTTCGCTTAGCACGAAACGTCACCGGACGTGGCTCAGCTATGTCTCTACCACACTCCCCATTGATGTCGCGAACGGGGAAATCGCAGTTCGGAATCCCATCGCGATTGAGATCGATCCACGTGCGAGGACCAAGCTGCCTGCCGGTCATGGTCAGTTGATCGCCTTTCAACGTGCCCGAGACGACGAGTACGGTGATGCGATTCGGCACGCCGTTGTTCGTGCGTGCCTGGACAATCGTCAATGAAATGGCTGATCGCTTCAGCGTGCCCAAGATTCGACTCGGCGCAAGCTGCTGGGTCCTTTGCTCCAACGAGAGGATTGACGGGCAATTACCGTTGACGACGCGCGCCGAGCGAATCCACCCATTCAAGGCGTCTCCCGTGAGCGCCAACTCGAACTCGACGTCCTGGCCACACGTCCCATCGTCGTAGACAAGCCCTGCGCGAGGAGCGACGGCGGTCCATTTCTCGAGGCCGCTTCCCACCTTGTGCGCACGGGTCAAATGAAGCGGGATCGAACAGCCCATCACGCAAGGGGCGGAAACCGCAACCAGGGCGATGGTTCTGTACATCGGCGTCACTTTTGATAGTTGTACTTCAACGGATTATCGACCAATTCCTGACGGCCAGGGTTTTGATCGTTTTACGGAAGAACTCCATGCACCAGGAGCGTCGCGCACGGGCTCGCGGTGCATGGGGTTCATCCATCTGGGTGATCGTCCCGGTCATAGGCGCCATCGCTCGCCCGGGTTTCTTGGCACGTTCGCGGGATGAACCCCATGCATCGCAAGAGATTCGCGGCGACGTCTCAGCGCATGACCAGCGTGGTCCGAATCGATGCCGAGTCGCCAGCCGTATTTGTCGCCGTGAAGGTCGCCACGAACGTTCCGCTGCGATTGTAGACGTGCTTCAACGTCGCGCTCTTCTCCACATCGAAAGCCACCTGACTCCCGTCCCCGAAGTCCAATGTGGCGTTTGCCGACGAAGAAGTGGACGCGACAAAGGTCGTCGGTTGATTAGCAGTCAGAATTGAAGCCACCGCCAGGGTAATTGCCAGGGGACCTGTCGGTTGAACCGACTGGGTCAATTGCGTCGTCGGACCGAACTGCTGAGACGGAGCCGTCAGAGCGCTTGTCGGATTTCCGCCTGTGCACGCGGACAGAACCGTCACGAGCATGACGGCGAGCAACATGGAAGGCTTCATCGCTCGTCTCTTCACCGTGTGCTTCAATGCCAGCCACCCTCGTCCTAGTTCAATGCCAGCCATCCTCGTCCTAGAAGGTTACTGACCAGCGTAAGAGAAGGCGTTTCGATGCCAGCCAGCGTTCTTTCTTGATGGTGCCCCGTCCTGACAGATGCCAATACAAAGGCGCAGTGAGGCTCAAAAGCCTGGCAGACAGTACACGAACAACGACGCAGGTATTGTCGCAACGGTGATCCGGAGCGCGCTTCGGACGGTAACGTTCGATGCTCTCCTCGATTGTCTAGGAGAGAAACAGGCTGTTCATTCTGCTCTTCTGGAAGCTGATTGCGCGGGTCATCGGCGTGTTTCTAATCCCCGGCGTGGCCTGAAATCAACCGGCACTCAAAAAAACGGCGCGCCTCGACCGTTACAGCGACAGGCCGATCACGAGAAAGGCGCGATTCATGATCAGCGCCTCGCCCCCACCAAATGACTTTCGAGTGTCTCCGTTTCAAGGTCGGGTCCGGACGGCGGGCATCCAGGCCCAGTGAAAGTCTCCGTCTCAGTCGCCTCGAACGCGGTGAAGGTCGAATTGAACGTCCCGGAAAGCGTGACTGAGTCAGTCAGGGGGTTTCGCGGCGGCGGCTCGACGCGCCTAGCCGTGAATTGCAGGTGGTCCACCATACCCTCGTAGCGACTATCGTCTGTCGGCCAGTTGTGCACGCCTTCATCCAGCCAAATCGAGCTACCGGTGAGTATGACGTCCCAGTCGTTGCCAAACGTGGGGCCGACTGGGATCCTTGAGAAGCAACTACCGTCGGATTTCACGATCGTCCTGTCCACGTTCCACGCTCCGTTCGCCGGTGACGTTGGGGCGTTCGGCGCGGTGACGAGGGGTGCGCCACTGCTGTTGTCGCACCCGGCGAAAACGACTGCGATCATCGACGAGAGGAGCACTGACGAGAGGGCGCGACAGGCCATAGAGAAACACCTCCCTGAATCACACATCCCAGGCGCGCATGTATCCCACGCCACTGGGACGAAATCAATCCAACGGGCATCCATTCCGTCTCCTTTCTAAGTCCACCCGTAAGTCGTTGCCCGAGAGCCGTTTCATCGAGCCGGCGTGGTATGCTTCCGGCTTTCCGGTGGCTCATGGCAGGACGAGACCCGGCAGAACCCATGTTTCGATTCGGCGTTTTCGAGCTCGATGTTCGTGTCCACGAACTGAGAAGGAACGGCACGAGGGTGCGTCTGCAGGGGCAGCCGCTCGAGGTGCTCGAGCTGCTTGTGCAGCGGGCCGGTGAGGTGGTCACCCGCGAGGAGCTACGGAAGCAGTTGTGGCCCGCCGACACCTTCGTGGACTTCGATCACAGCGTCAACAATGCGGTCGCCCGCATCCGAGAAACGCTCGGCGACTCATCCGATGCGCCATGCTTCATCGAGACGGTGCCGAGGCGCGGCTACCGATTCCTGGCCAATGCCCTTTCCGCGCCTGAACCCGAGCCGCCGGCCGACGCAGCACGGGAGGAACGCTCCGCGACGAAGTGGCTCCTCCCCGCGTTGGGGATTTCGGCCGTCGCCGCGGCCGCGGCGTTCGTGCTGTGGAGCGGCGTCTACGGTCAGCCCAAGCTGCGGCGCATCGCGGTTCTTCCGCTCAAGAATTTGAGCGCGGAGCCCGACAGCGAATATTTCAGCGACGGCCTGACCGACGAAATCATCCGCCAGCTCTCGATGATCGACGGCCTGGAGGTGACGTCTCACACCTCGTCGTTCGCCTTCAAAGGCCAGCCGCGCAACATCCGCGAGGTCAGACGCCAACTCGACGTCGAACTGGTGCTCGAAGGGTCGGTGCGGCGCGAAGGAGACCGGGTGCGCATTACCGCGTCGCTTGCGCGCACCGAGGACGACACGACGATTTGGTCGGCGCGCTACGACCGCGACGTCGGAGACGCGTTGTTTATCGAGGACGAGATCTCGCGGTCGATCGTCAATCAGCTGCGCCTCAAGAACGTCGGCGGGCAGCGTCGCTACAACGTTGACGCGGCCGCTTACGACCTGTACATGCGGGCGGAAACATTGGACAGCGAGATGACGCCTGGCAACGATGCGCGGCTGCGGCGCGCCGTCGATCTCTACCAGCAGGCGATCGACAAGCAGCCTGACTTCGCGCCGGCGTATGCAGGGATGGCGTCTGCGTACTCCGACCTTCGGAACCGCGGCCAGAGTCGCGATTCAGACGAGAAGATGCGACGCGCAGCGCAGAAAGCGCTCGAGCTCGATCCGCTTCTGGGTGAGGCTTACGCCACAATGGCCCTGGCATACGCGGCGAACGCCGCGTGGCCTGACGCGGAAAATGCGTTCCGGCGCGCGCTCGAGCTCGATCTCAGCTCCTCGTCTGCGCGCATTCATTTCGCGCAGTTCGTGCTTTTGCCTGAAGGCAAGGTCCAGGAAGCGCTGCAGCAGGCGCGCAAGGCGGTCCAACTGGATCCGTTGTCGGGGTCGTGTCAGATAGAGCTGACGTATGTCCTGCTCAGAGCACGCCGCTACGAGGAGGCGCTTGCGACCGCGAGCAAGAGGCTCGAGGCCGATCCGCAGGACGAGTTCGCGAGCCAGCTGCGAGCCCGGGCGTTAATGCTCGCAGGCAAACATCAGGATGCAATCGCTGGGTTCGAGAAGCTTGGGCCCGCGTCGCACGGCTATCTCGGCTACGCGTACGCGACGGTCGGTCTCCGCGACGACGCCGCACGTCTGGCAGGGGAAGAAGACCCGGCGGCGGCGCGTCATCAGGTGCTCATCTTCACGGCGCTCGACGATCGGAAGGGTGTCTTTCAGGCGCTGCAGAAGCTCGTCGAGATGCACGATCCCATGGCGGACATCTATCCCGGAGAGCCGGAACTTGCGTCGCTGCACGACGACCCGCATATGAAGGATTTCCGCCGGCAACGCAATCTGCCAGATTGACGAGCCGTAATCCTGTGACCTGGAAACAACGTTCGAGACTATGCTCTCCTCGATTGTCTAGGAGAGAAACAGGCTGTTCATTCTGACCGTATCCTATTGGTCAGCGAGGCGCGCATCCGACGCGACATGGTCGCACGCCAACAATATAGCGGCGGCCATGACTGTCGAATACACCATGACTAATGCTCTCGGGCTGCATTGCAAACAGTTCTGACGGGGGCTCCGCCCTGATGATGTTGGTCAGTCGGTAGTCGACCGAGGCGCCTGCGCGAGAATCAGAAAGCCGGGAATAGAGCACGAGTTTAAGCTCTGGCGATTCCCAGCGTTCCTCGACCAGTGGGCGCTCCTGGTTGCCAAGATTGGCTTTGGTTAAGCGTTGCCCGGTCGTGTTCACCCCTTCGATCTGCCGTTGGCCGAGGTCTACATCGTCTGTAACACTCCAGTGCTGTGAGCCAAGGAAGTGTTCATACATGTCGTTTCCAACCGGCATCGTTACTCGTTGCCCACCGTGGAACATGTCGGAGGCGACAAAACCTGGAACGGCGCGGAACGTCCGGTCCGAAGGGTCCATCGCGTAGACAAAACCGTCGCCCGGCAGGATCCAGATAGACGTGTATCGCCCAGCGCTGTGGTTCTGCCCACCTCGTCCGATGTCTACCCACTCGGCGCGGACACGACCGGCGGAATCGCGGTAATACTTGGCGGCTGCGCGCTGTTCGGTCCGTGTGCCGTCATCGAGCGTTCGCGCGTATACGAACGTCGCATCAGCCGAGAAGGGCGCATTGAGCACGGGCGCTCCAAAGGGGCTGCCGTAGGCCAGAACACGCGCCCAAATGGCGTCTCGGTCTTGACCAAAGCTGGCTGTCGACATCGCAGCCACAAAGCCAAGAAACAAGGACACGCGGCCGATTCGCTGAAGTGATGTCACGGCTACTCCTCCGTTCAATCTTGAGGGTGCCCGCCGCCGGTGGGTGATAAACCGACCTTAACACGCCCACTGGGCGGTTTTCAAAAGGCGATTGATCGGCTACGACGAGGAGTCTGAGCTGCTCCTCGCGACGAATCCCGATGGAATGACCACGCCCTCCAGACACCGTGATCGCCGGCGAGTCTTCAACAGCCTAAACGGTGACAAAGAGGGGTCCCAACGCGTGTGATCGTGGGATGGGATTCTCGGCAACCAGTCAAACGCGCTCTGACAAGGGGTTTTCGTGGTTGAACGCCCGCCGGGCTCCACGAAAATGTTTGGCGACCTCAGCCCGATGGGGCAACATGTCAGGATTCACCGATAGGGGGCCGGCAGCTGGACCGCTCACCAGGATTGCGCTATGACCGCTGACATCCCGTCCCCCACTCCGCCCCACCACACCCGCGCCGGATGGCCTTCGCGCTGGATCACCGGCCTTCGGACGGATCTGCGGTTTGCCTGGCGGACGCTGCTCAAGAACAAGGGCTTCGCGGCGTCCGCGCTGCTGACACTGACGTTGTGCATCGGCGCCAACACGGCCATCTTCTCGATGCTCTACGCCCTCGTCATCAGGCCACTGCCCTTCAGCGAGCCCTCGCGGATCATCGAGATCTACAACTCGTTCCCCAAAGTCGGCCTCGACAACATGCCGAGCAATGTCGTGCAGTACCTCGACTTCAAGGAGCACGCACCGGCGTTCGCTGACCTGGCGTTGTGGCAGTTCGGCGAAGGGACGCTCGGTGACGAGGGAGCTCCGGCGCGCGTGCCGATCGTGCGCACGACGGCGGACATGTTCAACGTCCTCCGAATTCAGCCGGTCGTGGGGCGGTTCTTCACCGCAGACAATCATGTTCCGAACGCAGACCGGGTCGTGGTCCTGACGCAGTCCTACTGGAAGTCGAACTACCAGGAGGATCCGGGCGTGCTCGGGCGCACGGTGCGCCTGGACGGAGAATCCGTCGAAATCATCGGCGTGGCCCCGCACGATTTCGAGGCCTTCGACGCACGGGTGAAGTTCATCCGGCCGCTGGCATGGCCGCCCGAGGCCACGACGCCACAAGCGCGGTATTTTGTCTCGCTCCGCCTCTATGGACGGCTCGCGCCAGGTGCGACGATCGAACAGGGCCTGGCCCAAGTGACGGCCCTCGAGCAACAGGTGTACGACACCGAGCCGGCCCAGCGGCGCGACTTCCTCGATCGCAGCGGCCACGTCATCGGCGTCGCCAGGGTCCAGTTCCAGCGGGTGGAGGCCATCAGAACGTCATTCCTGCTGCTTCAGGGCGGCGCGATCGTCGTTCTGCTGATTGGCTGCGTGAACGTCGCCAACCTCTTGCTCGTCCGGTCCAATGCCCGGCGCGGCGAGCTGGCGATCCGCGCCGCGCTTGGGGCGGGAAGTGCCACGATCGCGCGGCAGTTGCTCGTCGAAAGCGCGCTGCTGGTCACTCTGGGTGCGGTGGCCGGCGTCGCCCTGGCGCGCGCGTCGATTGCCGCCGCGAACCAGTTCACGGCGCAGCTGCGACCGAGCGCGCTGCCGTTCAGTATCGACGGACACGTCCTCGCCTACACCTCGATCATCGCGCTGCTGATGGCGCTCGCCATCGGCGTCCTGCCCGTCGTGCACGTCGTGGGCGGCAGTCTGTTCGGATCGATCCAGACGCAGAGTCGCAGCGCCTCGGGTGGTCGCGGCGTGAGACTCATGAGCGGTGCGCTGATCGTCGCGCAGGTGGCGGTCGCGCTCGTCCTGCTCGTCGGCGCGGGCCTCCTGATGCGCAGTTTCCAGCGTGTGCTGTCGATCGATCCCGGTTTCGACCCGGCCCAACTCCTCACCGCGCGTGTGGCACTGTCGGCGGACTATCGCGCGGAGAGCCGCGCCCAACAATTCGCGCAGCGCCTCCTGGCATCTCTCGACGAAATCCCGGGCGCGCGAGCTACCCTCGCAACGGCGACGCCGTTCCAGGGCGGCCTGCCGATCAACGCCTTCACGCTGCAGAATTACACGCTCCCGGCGGGAGCGCCCCAGCCCGGCGCGTGGCATCTGGGCGCCTCGCCGTCGTACCTGGAAACGCTCCGCATCCCGCTCAGGGAGGGTCGGTGGTTCACCGACGCGGACGCCGCCGGAGGACGACGGGTGTATGTCGTGGATGAGACGTTTGCCCGCCGCTTCTTCCCAGAGGGGAGTGCCGTCGGGCAGCACGTCGCGTTCGGCGCCGCGCCGGCCAAACCGGAGGACTGGCCCGAGATCGTGGGCGTCGTTGGCGACGTCCGTCATCTGGGGGTCGAAGAAGACAGCGGCAACCCGTTTCTGTACCATCCGCTGCAGCAGACGCCGATCGGTGGCGTCAACATCCTGATTCGCACGACGCGCTCCGCGCCGGACGTGCTCGCCATGGTGCGCGACAAAGTGGCGGCGATCGACCCGGCGCTGCCCGTCTTTCAGACGGGAACGATGGACGCCGTCATCAGCGAGTCGTTCAGCAGCCGTCGCGGCATCATGTTTCTGCTCGTGAGCTTCGCCATCGTCGCCGTGGTGCTGTCGGCCATTGGCATTTATGGCGTGCTCGCCTATGACGTCTCCCTACGGACGCGCGAAATTGGCATTCGCGGTGCAGTCGGCGCGACGTCGGCGCAGATCGTCTCCCTCATCCTCAAGCAGGGCGTGTGGCGGACCAGCGTGGGGCTCGCGCTCGGGCTGGTCGGCGCCATCGCATTCAGCCAGTTCATGGCGAGTATGCTCTTCGACGTCGCACCGACCGACCCGGTGACGTACGTCACGGTCTCGGCACTGTTCCTCGTCGTGAGCCTGGTCGCAAGTTACCTCCCAGCACAACGTGCCGCGCGGATCGACCCGATGAGCGCGCTGCGCGTCGAATAAGCTAGTTTCACATTTGTGTTTGGCAGCACCAGAGCTGTCGCTGGGCGTATCCATAAATTCACCGGGACCGTGACGGCAGGATGGCCTAGGTCCTGCAAGGTTACGCCGATATCCTCCGGCTGGGGTCTAACCTAGGGATGATCACCATGACTGTCCGTGCCATGTTCGCGCTCGTCATCGTCGCCGGCATCGCTCCGAGCGCTGCGGCGCAAGGGGACGAGGTGCCGGCGGACACCCTGATTCATTTGCAGCGGACGTCCTGTTATGGCCCATGTCCCATCTATACGGTCACGATTGACGCACGCGGGACGGTCACCTACGACGGCGAGAGGTTCGTCCGTGCCGTTGGCCGTCACACGGCGCAAATCGCTCCGTCGCTCGTGGCGACGCTGCTGACGAGCGCCGAGCGCATTCATTTCTTTGATCTGCGTGCCGCCTATCGTGGAATTGAGAACCCCGACGGCAGCGTGACATCCGTGACCGATTTACCGACGACGATCGTCACCATTACCGTCGACGGTCGCACGAAGCGCGTCGAAGACTACGTCGGTGCGCCTCAGGTCCTCGCCCAATTTGAACGCGAGATTGATGAGGCCGCTCGCACAAGACGATGGATTTTTCTCGATGAGGACACGTTGGCGGCACTCATCCAGTCTGGTTGGTCGGCGTCTAGCGAAGAGGGGGCGACGCTCTTGCAGGAAGCCATTGGGCGTGATGACATCGCAATCGCACGCACATTGATCGAGATGGGCGGTGATCTGGATGGTCCACGCAAGAACCGATTGCCGCCCCTCCTCTTAGCTCATTCAGGTTCGATGGTAGCCCTACTGGTTAAAGCGGGCGCTGACCCGAACGAACGACCGATCGGCAGGGTTGCCGCCAGGACCCCTTTAATGAGCACAGACTATAAGGACGCCAGTGTCGCTGAGGCGTTGTTAAAGGCCGGAGCGCGTGTGGAAGACTTGGACGGCGGCCGGAGTGCGCTGTTCTACTCCGCCTGTGCTGGTAACTGGCGCGTCGTGACGGTGCTACTTCGTGTAGGCGCCAATGCTCGAGGGGCCGCGGGTCTGTCGGCCGTCGAATGCACGCGACAAGCGCGTCAGGACGAAATGAGGCGGCGGCCGACAGTCCTCGACCGTGGGCGACCAACCGTCGAAGACTTCGACAAGGTGATTGCGCTGTTGGAAAACGCCGAGAAGCGAATCAATCGTTAAAGCGCTGTCTTATTCCTGGCATCCGCCACCCCTAAACAGGCGTGGTAATTATCCTGTTGGCAAACCCACGCCACGCCCGTTTTCTGCCCTAACCGTCATGGCTTAATCCAACCGCCAACTCTTCCGGATGAACAGCGCGGCGCGCGGCAGCCGTACGTAAACATCTGCTGCCCAGAGTCGTCAGGATTGATGCCCCGCTCAGTCCACTTCAGCGTGCAGCCGCTTACACACTGAATGCTGGTGTCCCCGCCTGGGGCATTGACGATCAGCTCGAAGTCTGGTCCGGTCGATTGAGCCCGGGCCGCTGCCCACCCCAATCCCACCAACGCGAACGCGACGGCCGCCGCCAGAATCATTCGTGACATTCGACACCTCCGACCCTATGCGTTTCGTTTCCGAGGTTTCCGTTTAGTTTTCGGCGTACTCTTCCGTGTGCTCTTGTCGCCCGCTGGCGGCGGGGGTGTCCTCAGCAACGCCGCCATAATGTCCTGCACGCTGGCAGGAATGGCCGGGACGGTAGTGTCGGTATAGGACCGCTTTTTAGCCACTACTTCAGCCTGCCGTACTTCAAAAAGGTTGCCTGCTGCCCCGGCGTCAAATCAGGCGGGATGTCAGCAAATTGCGAAACGATTCGCCGACCGCTATTTGACGATTTTCGCGGATGAACCCCATGCATCGCGAGGGATTTCCCTGAGCGGGTCAACCCTTGGCCTTGTCTGCCTTGCTACGGATCCTGTTGTAGGCGACACGCGCCGCTTGGCCATTCGGATACCCCGCGCGCCTGGCGATCGTGTTCCACGCCTCGCCCGCCCCCCGACGCGCCGGCACGCCGCCCTGGGAGGCTAGGACCTTTCGTAACGCGTCCTCTTTAACGGTGAGCGCCATCGCGCGATGGGTCAATCGCACGGTGCGCCGAATCCCTCCGTACAGGTCGCGCAGTTGTGACCACGGGATGTCGTGCACGTGCAGGCGGAACGCGATCGAAGGTCGTCTGAACAACACGCCGCTCGGGAGTCGCACGGATCGCGGTTCAATGCGAGCCGTGAACGGTGACAGGAACGGTTCGCGGCCCACCAGGATGTACGCCACGACCGCCTCTTCCTCGAACCCCGTGACGTCCGCGATCGCGGCCACCACGCGCTTGAGCTGGCCGAGCGGAGACGTCGGCGACACCGGCACGGACTTGTAGTCACGCGACGACTGGCCCGGCGCCGAGGCCTCACCCGACACCCGATACGAGAGGACCGGCGGCCTGATAAACGCCGTGGGTTGGTCACAGCCCAGGATCTTGCCGAATGCCCCGCACGCTCGCACGGCGCGGGCATACGCCTGCCCCACTCGGGCCGTCTCACCCGGCTGCTGACGCCTTGCGACGTTTCTGATCCAGGTGCTGGCGTCGGTCAAGGACGTGAAGGGCGGGGCCGTGGCTCGAAAGAGCGCTCGTCGAGTGGCCTCGACCAGCGGCGTGATGGCCTGCAGCAGCCTGGCCGTCTCCCCGCGGGCTTCGTCCGTGCGGCCTGGCGTCGGCGCAACCGGGGCATCACCGCCCCGGCGGTTGTGTGCCACAAACACCCTTCTAAATTAACGTACTGGTATCCATGAGACGTTACATTCTACCATGCTCCATGCACGGTGGGGCGCACCATAATGGCTAACGAGGCGAACCGGCACGAGGCGCCGACGATCGACCGGGCGCTCGACCGGGTCCTCGCCGAGATCCACGACGGCTTGCGACATGGGTACTTCGAGTTCACCCTCACGTGCGAGGTCGTGGGTCGCGAGCAGCGACAGCTCACCCTCCGCGCCGGTAAGAGCCATCAGTTTGTGATTCCCAAGGACGAATGCGTACGATCGACCGCTCACCGCAGCGACTCCTGTAACAGGAGCGACACCGATGCAGACTAACAGGACGCGACGCATCGTCGGCATGACGAGCACGCGACAGGCTCCGTTCGGCAGACCGACCGACCGAGAGTCCTTCGTCGCGAATGGACCCCAACGGTAAAGGCGCAACAGGATCAGGTGGCGACTCGGGCCGAGCAGGTCTCACGGTCACGGACCAGGACCCCCTGGTGCGATTCTTCCGAATCCTCTGGGAATGGGACGCGCGTCCGCACAGAATGGGCCCGTCCAAGACCGTCATCGAAGGAGCACACGACGATGGGAGTGATGAGAGCCAAGGGGACCTCAACTGAGGTCGTGCTGTACGCCAGAGTCTCGTCGAGGGACCAGGAACGGGGATTCTCGATCCCGGCTCAGCTGAAACTGCTGCGCGAATACGCACGCCAGCATGGGCTCAGGATCGTCCACGAGTTCCTCGATGTCGAAACCGCCAAGCAGGCGGGCCGCGGCGGCTTCGGCGAGATGCTCGCGTTTCTGCAAGCGCATCCCTCCTGCCGAACGATCCTCGTGGAGAAAACGGATCGCCTCTATCGCAACATCAAGGACTGGATTATCGTCGACGATCTCGAGCTGGCCGTGCATTTCGTGAAAGAAAACACCGTCATCTCCAAGGCCTCTCGCTCGTCGGAGAAGTTCATGCACGGGATCAAGGTCCTGATGGCGAAGAACTACGTGGATAACCTGAGCGAGGAAGTGAAGAAGGGCCTCCGCGAGAAGGCCGAGCAGGGGCACTGGCCCGGCGTCGCCCACGTCGGGTACGTCAACAACCGCGAGACCCGTCGCATCGACGTGGATCCGGTGCGGGGACCGCTCGTGGCCACCGTCTTCGGGCTGCACGAGTCGGGCGACTATTCCTTGCTGGCCCTGCAGCGCCGAGCCCGAGCGATCGGGCTCACGCACTGGCGGAGCAACCGACCCCTGACGAAATCCCAGCTGCATCGGATGCTGCAGAACCCGATCTACACCGGCGAGTTTCGGTGGCTGGGCACACACTACCAGGGCTCGCATACGCCCCTCATCACGCGGGCCACGTTTGACCGGGTGCAGGCGGTCTTGGCGGGCAAGGGGAAGGGCCATGGACGCTACGTGAAGCAGCGCCATCCGTTCATGGGGCTGCTCACCTGCGCCCGCTGCGGGTGCACCATGACGGCCGAACTGAAGAAAGGCCGGTACGTGTACTACCGCTGTACCGGATTCAAGGGGCGGTGCGGCAACACGTACATTCGCCAAGAGCGGCTGGCCGCCTTACTGGGGACGACCGTGCACGCGATGCAGATCCCGGCGGAGGTCGCCGACCAGATCGCCGCCGCCCTCCGTGACGCCGACGGTCAGGTCGAACGCGAACGCGACGAGGCCAGGCACCGGCTCGAACAGCGCCGACGCGCCACCCTCGGCAAATTAGATCGGGGCTACGACGACTATGTCAGCGGCCGGATTTCCGAGGACTTCTGGACCCGCAAGTTCAGCGAGTGGGAAGACGAGCGCCGCGTCGTGGAAGCCGAACTCGCGCGCCTCGAGCACGCCAATGGGCGTCTGGCGGTCACCGGCGAGACGATTTTAGAACTCGCGAAAAAGGCTGAATTTCTTTACCAAACGCAAGATCCGACCGAACAGCGCCGTCTGCTCGAAACACTACTTTCGAACTGCACCTTCGATCGCGGAAGTGTCTGTCCCACCTACACTAAGCCGTTCGACCTGTTCGTGAAAGGTAACGAAACTGGAGATTGGCGGAGAGAGAGGGATTCGAACCCTCGGTAGAGTTTCCCCTACACACGCTTTCCAAGCGTGCTCCTTCAACCACTCGGACATCTCTCCGTTCAAGTGGAATCAACAGTTTACCGGAGGGCAGAGACCCGCTCAACAGCAGACTGCGACGTGAGGTCGTCGCTGACCTCCACGATCGCCGCGATCGCCGTCTGGTTTGCGCCGTCTCCATTGCCCTCGCCATTATGCGCTGTCGAGCGCCGGGCGGCATCTGCGGGTCCGGGAAACGTTCTCGCGAAGGAGCCTCCAGGGGCTTCAGGGCGTCGCGCAGCGGCTCCGCGAGGCCGACTGTTTTCAGCACGATGTTCCGCAATTCCGAGAACAGCGGCTCATCGGCCGCCCGTAAACTGTTACCGCATATGGTAACATCTTGGATCGGTGGGTAAGTACCGGCGGGGCGGGTACGTCTTCATCACGTGGAAAGGCGATCACCCGCCGCGGCATGTCCACGTGTACCGCGATGGCACGCTGATCGTGAAGTGGGATCTGGACAACCAGAAAGCGATGAAGGGTGCGGCTACGCGGCGCATTCTGGATCTGATCAGCGAACTGGAAGCTGAGGGCCTGCTGTGAAGATTCGCTCTGTCAGGCACAACAATCGGAAAAAGGTGTTCGAGGTCGGCACTTCGACGAAGAAGCTGGTGTTCCCGTACTCGAAGGCGACCCCGACACCCACGACCGAAGACCCGGTCACCGCTCTCTCCGTTGACGCAGAGGCTGGCCGCGAGGCGTTTACCTACGTCCTCCACTCCGGCCGCACCGGCACGGTGCACGTCGAGCAGGTGCTCGAATACAACCAGGATCCGACCTACCTGCGCGATCTCCTGTTGTACCGGTTGACGCTCGAAGCGCAGAAGCGAATCGCGGCGAGCCCGCTTTCGAAGCGCGAGATCGTGCGCAGGCTCGGGACATCGGCGGCGCAGCTCTATCGACTGCTCGATCAGACGAACTACCGCAAGTCCGTCGATCAGCTGCTGGTGCTGCTGCAAGTGCTCAACTGTGACGTTGACCTGGTCGTCCGGACGAAGACCGCCTGACGAGGGTCTCAGCCGAAGCTGGAATCGTCGCTCACGGCTTTGCGTCGAATCGCCGGGATGATCTGACCGGCGGTTCACCGTGCAATCGTTCCCGTGACGCCCCTGCCGTCGAATCGAGCGATTCTAGTGGGAAGCAAGTAAAGGTATCCTTCGAGAGCCGCTGCTGAACAGGGAGGCCCGATGACCCCGCCGGTGACACTGGAAAGACTCGACACTGGACGCGAGTACACCACGGCGAGCGCATCGGGGCGCGACCGATTGCGCTGGTTCTTTCCCGTGGTGTCGAGCGTGTTGCTTGTCGGACTTCTTGTCGGCTTTGCCCCAACCTTCTTCCTTCGCAGCGTGTTTACGGCGTCGTCGCTCCCCGGCTACCTGCACGCGCACGGCGCCTTGTTGACGACGTGGTACGTCCTGCTCGTCGCGCAAGCCTGCCTTGTAGCCACGCGACGCCCACACCTCCACCGACGTCTGGGCACCGTGGCAGTTGTCGTCGCGGCGTTGATCGTTCCGCTCAGCGCGTATGTCGTGGTTCAGGCTGCGCCGCGGCTCAACCCGTCTCTCGTGCAGCTCGCGGTCGTGGGCGATCTTCTCAGCCTGCTGTTGTTCAGTGGGTTCGTTACCGCGGCAGTGCGCTTCCGGCGGAGACCCGATGTGCACAAGCGGCTCATGATTGCCGCGTCCTTCTCGATCTACGGCCCGGTGCTTGTGCGGTTCGAGGTCGCGTACGGAAGTCCAGTCCCGCCGCCGATCGTCGTGCCGCTAGCACTGGTCACTCTCGCCGTCTACGATGTCTGCTCGCGCCGGGGTTTGCATGCCGCGACGAAGTGGATCGCGGGTGTGATGCTGGCGGTCTTGGCGCTCCTGGGCGGCCTTCTCGCGACCGGCGTCGCGGGTGCAATCGTGGACGCCCTGAGATAAGGAAAGGGTCGCGCAAGCCGACTGTGACGTAATCGTGACGTGACCCTGTCGATTCCGCGAGATCCACTGAGGTTTACGGCGATCGATGGAGTAGACGCGATGGACGCTAAGTGGCTGGCTTCGCAACGGTAATCGAAATCTGCAGCAGAGAAGAAGCCCGCAAATAATCTGGACAATCGTGCGCCGGTCGCCACCCCCCGCGGCACCGAGCAAAGGATCTCGTGGCGCGCGGCAATCCTATCGCCGCACGGTGAACTCAACAGCGAACTGACGCGAGCTTCCAGGACGTCCGCCAAACGCCGTCGGCGGCGTCCCGAAGGTCGCCATGATGTAGTCCGTGTTCGTGAGGTTTCGGGCGTACGCGGCGACAGTCCACCGACGATGGCTGGGTCCGTATTCGACGCGGGTGCCCAGAAGGCCATATGGACCCTGCCGCTGGATGTTGTCATTAAACGGCGTGTAGAAGACCGTCGACTGCCCTGTCGCATCGGCTGCGATCGACAGTCGTCTCGAATTTCCGATGTCGCCGCTCCACTCGATCCAGAAGCGCCCCGCCCATTCCGGCGCATTGTTCAACCGGTTGCCCGCTACGTCTCCGGTGGCGCCGCCGACGGCGACCGCGATGTAGTGATCGTAGGTGGCGTCAAGCCACGTTACATGACCACCGGCTTCAATGCCGCGCCCGATCCGTGACGTGTGCTCCACTTCGACGCCGCGAATCGTCGCGGCGGCGGCGTTTCGGATGTCGAAGACCCCGACCGCGATGGGCGTCTGCACCTGCAGGTTCGTGTAATCCATGACGAAGGCAGACACGCCGAACCGGGAACGGCCGCCCATGAGCGCGCCTTTCCATCCGCCTTCGTAGCTCCACGCCCACTCCGGCCCGTAGCCACGGCCCGCCGCCGTTGACGACGGGTTGAAGCCTCCGCTCTTGAACCCTCGTGTCGCCGACACGTAGGTGAGCGTGCCGTTTGGCTGCGTCAGCTCAAGGGCGATTTTGGGCGTCCAGGCGCTGTGTGCAATGGAATCGGAATAGCCGTACACCGAACCGGGATCCGCCAGATCCGGCGCATCGAGGCTGTAGCGTCCCCCGGCGTTGTCGATGTGCTTCCCCTCATGCGTGTAGCGAACGCCGGCTGTTGCCGAGATCCGGGACGTCAATCCGACGGTCGCCTGTCCGAAGACCGCGCGGCTGTTTGCCTCCACGCGCGGGTCGAGCCGAATCTGGAATCGCGCTTGCGGCTGATCGACCCAGAAAGACTGGTGATCGACTTCGTCGAAGAGAAAGACACCACCGACCCACG
Organism: uncultured Acidobacteriota bacterium; assembly: GCA_963789965.1. Lineage (GTDB taxonomy): Bacteria > Acidobacteriota > Vicinamibacteria > Vicinamibacterales > CAVVIG01 > DATLLJ01. The sequence continues at coordinate 376,070 of CAWBMO010000006.1, read as the reverse complement.
TCAGCCTGGGCTGCTGGTGCGAGATCGTGATCTCCTCAGACAGCTGATGCTGCAGCTCGTGCTGATGCGTCGTCAACAAGTCGAGTTCGGTGATGTCGGCATCCACGAAGAATTCGAAGTCAAGCTGTCGAAACGCGGTCAGGCTGACGAGGGTGGTGGATGGCGTCAGTGCCGTCGTCACACGCGCGCTCGCGCCGTAGTTCATCGTGCGATTCCAGGCGCGCGCGGACGCTCGAACTTCGCGAAGATCGGGCGGGTTGTCGATCTGAAACCCCGGCTTCACGGCCAGCACTTTGTTGAAGGTCAGTGGAATCCCGCCCTGGTGGTCGACGTCGCTCGACAGCAGCACGTTCGTGCGGCGGTCGAACACCACGCGCAGCTGGCCCCGCGCCGCGGTGACATTGTCGCCGCCAAGCGGATGGTCAGGGTGCTCGAGGTCGCGGACGTAGCCGTCCCGGACGCCCCGCGCGAACGCGATCGCTCCCATGACTCTGTCGCGCTTGAGCGGGCCGCTGACTCGCGCGTCGCCGCGAAGCGCGCCGAAGTTCCCCACGGCGAGGTTGGCGGACGCCTGGAAGTCGTTCGTGGGCGGCTTGGATATCAGGTTCATCGCCCCACCGACCGCGTTGCGTCCATACAAGGTGCCCTGTGGTCCGCGAAGCGCCTCGATGCGGTCCAGATCGAGAAACTGCACGAACGCCATCGCCGGTCGAGCGAGGTACACGCCGTCGAGGTACATCGCCGAACTCGGATCAGCCCCGGCGTACAGAACGTTGGCGCCAATCCCGCGGATCGTCAGCTGACCAAAGCCGGTGTTCTGAGAAAACGTCACTGACGGTGCGAGCGCTGCCCCCTCGCCCAGTGTCTGCGTTCCCAGTCGGGCGAGCTCGGCGTTCGAGACGGCACTGATCGCCATGGGAATGGTCTGAACGTCGCGCTCGCCCATCTTCGCGGCCGTGACGATCGTTTCTTCCACGATGGCGACGTGTAAGGTGAAGGACACGGTGACCCGGTCGCCCGCCTGCACGCGCACTGCACGACGCCCTCGCTCGAATCCGCTCAGTTCTGCGGAGATCTCATAGTCCCCTTCCGGAAGATCGTGAAACGCGAAGTCCCCGGCCGCGTTGGTTTGTGCTTCACGGTCCGCGACCCCCCGAATCGCTATGTGAACGCCTTGCAGTGGGGCACCGGTCTGGTCGTAAATAGAACCAGAAAGCTCCCCCGTTGGCTGTGCGAGGGCGGAGATAGGCGCGCACAACAGCGCCAGGACCGCGACGATCATCGTATGCATGCCTCGGATGCGAAGACGTATCATTGCAGTCTCATTTCGCAGCGCAAGGACTTGTTGGTCCGATAGCCGTCGCCATTCTGGAGGCACCGGCCGCAGGTTGGCAACTCGGCATGTTTCAGGCCGCCCCTGACACGCCGCTTCGGGGGCGAAGGCAGGACATACTCAGATGTTGGGTCTTTGTAGCAGATTCCGCTGTGCCGCGCTGGCGGGCTGGCTGATGGTGGGTGCGGCCCCGAGCGAAGCTCAGCCCCCAGTCAGACAGGTCCTGGTACTGCAATCGCTCGACCGCGGCAATCTGATTGTTGACTCCTTCACCGGCGACTTCCGTGTAGAACTGGACCAGCGCGCCGGGACACCCATGAACGTCGTCCAGGTCACGGTGGGTCCGACAGGGTTTGTTGGCGCGCCTGAACAAGCGATCGTCGATTACATCCGATCCATGTTCGCTGATGGTCGCAAGCCGGACCTCATCATGACGGTTGCTGGCCCCGCGACGGTATTCGCCCGGAAGTACCGACATCAGCTCTTTCCCGAAACGCCGCTGCTGTTCGCGGCTGTCGACCAGCGATTTCTGCGCGACGCGCTACTGGGCGAGAACGAAACCGCCGTCACCGTGGTCAACGACTATCCTCGGCTAATCGACGAAATCCTGCAGCTCCTGCCCCAAACCAAGCACGTGTTCGTGGTGGCGGGGTCCGGACAGTTGGGAAGATTCTGGCATCGAGAGCTCGATGTCGAGTTCGGGCGATTTCACGACCGGCCGACCTTCGTCTGGTCGGAGGAACTGTCTCTGCCGGAGATCTTGCGCCGCTGTGCGAGCCTTCCACGCGATTCGGCGATCTTCTATCTGACCTTAGGTACCGACGCGCAGGGCGCGGCGTATGCGGACGAGCGAGCGCTCGCCGAGCTTCACGCCACAGCGAATGCTCCCCTATTTGGGATGCAGAGCGTCTACTTCGGCTCTGGGGTGGTGGGGGGAACGATGATGTCCATTGACAACCTCGCTCGCACCACCGCCGACGTGGCCATTCGACTCCTGAACGGTGCGCCGCCGAGAAGCATCAATGTACCGCCACAACGGCCAGGTCAACCGATATTCGACTGGCGCGAGCTGCAGCGGTGGGGCATCGCGGAGAGTCGGTTGCCGGCGGGTAGCGTCGTGAGCTATCGCAGTCCGAGCCTGTGGCAAGAACACAGGCCAACGGTGCTCGGCGCGGTCGGCGCGCTGCTCGTCCAATTGCTTCTGATCGTCGGCCTCCTGTACCAGCGCCGCGCACGGCAGCGGGCCGAGATCGAGAGCCGGAGGAACCTGGCGCTCGCCGCCGACGCCAGTCGTCGCCAGACGATGTCGGCACTGACGAGCTCGATTGCCCATGAGCTCGGTCAACCCCTCAGCTCGATGATCCACAACGCCCAGGCGGGTCGGATGATGATCACCGCCAATCGTGCGACGCTCGACACGGTGGGCGAGATCCTTTCCGACATCGAGAGCGAGGGCGTCCAAGCCACACAGATCATCGATCGGCATCGGACAATGCTCCGAAGTCATCAACTGGACAAGAAACCGATCGACCTTCACGCCGTGATCCATGAAAGCCTTGCGCTCGTCGCTCAGGACATGAGAGCGCGGCAGATCGAAGCCACCGTCAATCTGTCGTCGAATCCCTGCGTCATCACCGGCGATCAGGTGCTCTTGCAGCAGGTGCTGGTGAACCTGGTGATGAACGCCATGGACGCGATGGCCGAGACACCTCCGGCGTGTCGTCGCGTCACCATCAGCACCGACGTCAGGGCGGCCGATGTCGAAGTCTCGGTGCGCGACGCTGGAACGGGTTTGCCGGCGCCGATCAAGAGCACTCTGTTCACACCATTCGTCACGACGAAAACGCACGGCCTCGGGATTGGGCTCACGATCGCGCAAACGATCGTCCAGGCGCATGGCGGCACCATCGATGCCCACAACAATCCGGAAGGGGGCGCGACATTCACGGTCACGCTGCGCCGCAGCGAAACACCCAAGATCCTGCCAGGCCCGCCGAGCACCGTATGACATCCCTCGCAGGACACACTGGACCCGCAACGAGCAAATCCGGCGCGCCGCCAACGATGCGGCCCGCGGTGCTGAACGCTTCCGCGTTCCCGAGAAACCCCGCTGGCCGGATGGATTCTCGTCTATGCTCGATGGTGGTTCCCGGGCACGTCCTTGGAGGTCAGTGTTTGCCCAAGCGACCCCGCGTGCTGTTGGCCGAAGACCACCCTGGAGTGGCGAAAGCCGTCTGCCGGGTGCTGGCGCTGGACTGCGAAGTCATGGGAATCGTCGCAGACGGCAGCGCAGTACTAGAAGCAGCGCAACGACTCCAACCCGACGTGATTGTGGTCGACCTCAACCTGCCCAACGTCAACGGACTGGAGGTATGTCGTCAGATCACGCACGTGAACCCGAAAGCGAAAGTCATCGTGTTCTCGGCGACGACCGATCCGGGCGTCACGCAGCGATCCTTCGAGGTCGGAGCATCTGCCTTTGTGTGTAAATGGGCGGCGGGCGACGGCGGCCTGCTATCGACCGTTAAACGCTTGTGTGACGACCGAGGTTGATTAAACCGCTCGGTGAGCCTGTTCGCGCAACGTAACGAGATGATTCCATCGGACGCCCAGCGCGCGATGTCGAAGGGCGACCGGGACGACTACAACAGCAAAGCGCTTGCCGGGAACCTTGCCGGTGCGCTGTCGGTGGCGGGCAATGACGCGAGCGGCCGCACCAACTCCACCATCGTCGAGTTGAACTTTTCCGGTTCGTCAACGAATGCTTCGTGCCCGGAGTGTTCGAACCACACAAGTTTCTTCGACGGCGACCTAAGCGCATCGAAGTAAGCCACGCTCGTTTCGGGCGGCACCCAGTGATCGCGGCGTCCGACGAAGATGACCACAGGCATCTTCAATGCCGGCACAAGTTTCAGAAGGTTCAGCTTCGAGACTTCCGCCCACATGGCGTCGAGCGTAAACCCGAAGCCCCGCACGAGGTTTGGCAGATCGAAGATCGACGATTCGGGCCGGCCGAACAGCGCTCGTCCCGCTTTCCAGAGGATTCCCAGGCGCATCTGCCCATCCATCCGATTGACGACCGTGCGCTCGACGAACACGCTCTTCGCGGGAAATGGCGGCGGACCGATCGCGCGCAGCTTCTTCAACGCCTCTTCGTCGTGGCGGCGCTCCGCTTCGGCGAGTCCGACGGAGTACGACAACGACTCGGCCGCCGCCCAGTCGCCAATCTGTGCGGCGCCGACGTAGACCGAGACTTTCTCCGGAAATCGCGACGCATAGATCGCGCCGAGCGCCGAGCCCCAGGAGTGGCCCAGGATCGCGACCTTCTCTTTCCCGAAGCGTCGGCGCACGATGTCGACGAGCTCGTCGAGATCGGCGACGAACTGATCAAGCGTCATGGTGGATCTCGGAATGTTGCGATCGAACGACTTGCCGGTGCCGCGCTGATCCCAATGGACGACGGTGAAGTGTCGCTCGAGCGGCGCGTTAAAGTGGCGGAAGAAGCCCATCTCACTCATGCCCGGACCGCCGTGCAGAACGATCAACGGCGGGTTGGCGACGTTCTCTCCGCGGATCATCACCCACTGATCGACTCCGCCGAGACGAACGTACTTGGCTTCCGCGACGCTGTTCAGGAGGACGTTGCCGTCTGGCCCGCGGAAGGGTTCAGTGTGGCCAAGCCTCAGCCAGCCGTCGAGTACGGCCACCGCGCCGACCAGGAGCCACATCACGGCCGCCACGAGCCACACGTCAGCAAGGAACAGAGCGCCGGTGGCGATGGGCGTGAACCAGAAGATCGAGCTCGCCGTCAGCATTCCATGCATCAGTGTCGTCACGAGCAGGCTGCCGGTACGGTCGTACACCCAGACCATAAGAACACGGTACGCCGTCAGGTTCGCGACAGCGGCGAAGACGGACAGCATCAGGAAAGCAAGCAGCGGAATTCCGCCGGCATAGGTGCCGCTGACGAAGACCTGCTGCAGGAAGTGCCACAGTCCCCACAGCACGCCGACGATGAGGCCGGTCATGGGAACACCGTGCCGACGTCTGAGTCTGGGAACCACGAATCCCGTCCAGCCAATCTCCTCGAGGATGGTCGTCACGGCTGCCCCGAGACCGCCGAGCACGACGGCCGCCTTGCCGTCGGCGGTGAGGAGCGGGGACGTCATCGACAGCGTGAACAAGATGCCTGCTGAGACGATCGGCGCGGGTAGGATCGCGAGGGCATACCAGCGAATGCCCACGCGCCATTTGCGGAGTCGCAAGAACAAGTCGCGATATCCCGCGCGTCCATCGACAAGACCGGTCAGCAGCAATCCCACGATGCTCGGGCCCGCGAGCATGACCATGACCGCGGACAGGAATTTCCCCTCGGCCTGCCAGTTGGTGTTCACAAGCGAGCTCGGCCCGACCACCAACACAAAGCCACCCCACGAGAGCGCGAACGTCAGGACGTAGTACGCGGTTAGCGGATACCTTCTGATGAGAGTCGCCACGGGAGCCTCGTTCCTGAGTGAGTTGGCAAATGCCGTGCCTCGTTCCAGCGTTGGTAACGATGGCCGAGCGCCGGCTCAAAGGACGGACGGGCAACAGGTTGCCCGGCTGGGGAAGGTGCTGAATTCGCGCAGAACGCGCGGTGTGCTGATCGGGTGTCGAAAATTCCTCGCCCGAGCAGGATTATTTCGCAGCGGCGACGAAATGTCAGCAGGTTTGAACGTCTGACAGCCGCGGAGGGCGCGATCAGCCTTCGGCAAGACTCATGCTGGTCCAGATGCAGCCTGTACCATGTCGACCATCGAAGCTGTTATCAAGCGGCATTCAGTACTGATCTACTTCGCCATCGTGTTCGTTATCTCGTGGGGCGGTGCCTTCCTTGTCCTCGGTCCCGGAGGCTTTCCTCCAAGCGGGGAGGAATTCGAGAACCTGGGAGCGTCGTTCTACATTGCGATCTTAGCCGGCCCCTGCTTGGCCGGCATTCTGCTAACGGGCATCGTCGACGGGCGGCCGGGCCTCCGCGAGCTGCTCGCCCGGCTGCGGCGGTGGCGGGCAGGCTCGGGGTGGTACGCCGTCGCGCTGCTACCCGCTCTCGTGATGACAGCGACGGCTCTGCTGCTATCGCTCGTGTCGTCCGATTTCGGCCCAGCCATGCTCAACTCCAACGACAAAGCCGGAATCGTCATGCGTGCCCTCGGTCCGGCTCTCCTGGTTGGTTCCTTTGAGGAAATCGGCTGGACGGGTTTTGCCGTCCCTCACTTGCGCTCTCGTCACTCCATACTTGCGACCGGGCTCGCGGTAGGTGTCGTGTGGGGAGCGTGGCACTTCCCGCTGTTTTGGGAAGGCGACAGTTTCTCCGCGACGCTCCCGCTCGTCCTGCTGCTTACACGCCTCTTCTCCTGGTTACCGCCGTTCCGCGTGCTGCTGGTCTGGGTCCACGACCGTACCCAGAGCCTCCCTGTGGTGATGTTCATGCACGCACTCGTCTCCTTCATTTCGATTGCGCTCTCCCCCGAGACGCTGACCGGTGCACGCCTCCTGACAAGTCTTCTCGTGTCGGCAGTGACGATGTGGCTTCTCCTCGCGGCGGTCGCTGCGGCCAACCGCTGGCGGCTCTCACGCCAACCGGGCCAGACGAATGTGGATTGATGGCAGGCACCGGTGTTCACTGACGACCAGCGCCCCCAGCTCGACCCGAGTGTTTAGAGCAGTTTCAGTTCGGCGTAGCGGTCAAGTCCTGGTCCTTTGTCCTTGGGTTCCTGGTCCGTCCGTGGTCCGTGGTCCTTGGTGCGCGTGCCAAGGTGGACCGAACGGGGGACCAAGGACGGACCATGGACCAAGCACCGCGGACCAGGGACTCGCATACTACACAGAACCGAAAAACGCTCTAAGCACGCGTCCCGCTCGCTGCTCCGCTATTTGCGCAGTGGTCTGAAGCCCGCGCGAACCTCTTCTGAAAAGAGTTGCGGCTGTTCCCAGGCCGCAAAGTGCCCGCCTTTCTCAACCTTGTTGTAACGGGACGAGTGACACCGCTGCGAGTGCGGTCGCAGCTACGAATCTCGCCGGACATCTCATCGCCGTCCTCCTTTCGCCGCGGGGACACCCGGCTTCAAGCTGTCGATGACATATCGATTCATGCACCCGGCCACGACGAACTCGACGTGGTTGTCAGCCATTCGGTGGAGTAACTGTTCACCGTCGCGATCGATGAAGTCGACGTTCGACAGCACGAGCGTCACCTTCGCAGACGGCAGGTCGTCCATGATGGAACGCCAGTGCTGTTTGAGCACCGCCACCCCTTCGCCGCCGAGTGTCCCATGGAGGTCGAGTCTGTAGCGGTCTCCCTGCCGTTCGGTGATGACCCGTAACATTGATGCGCCCTCGCCGCGGGCGACGACGTCCACTGCAACGTGCGGCGCGTCGTCGTAAGTGGCGTCGTCCCAGTGACCCTGGCGGCAAGATCGATACCTCGCCCGCGACTGCCGGACCGCAGCGGTATCTGCTTGCCCATCACGAGGTTGACGCCAGCCGTCGGCGTCGGCCAACGGGGCGGCGGTGGCGAAATGAAGTCAGAAGTTTCCGGTACGTCACGCCCGCCCGGCGCGTCGGTCACCTCGTCGGCAGGCTCGAGTGGGGAAGACTTTGTCCTTGTGGGCGCCGGGGCGCTAGACTACGACGCTGACCATCACAGGCTCCGACTGTTACCGGCGGCGGTCGAGCGGGTGGTTATGAGGGATGTCATGCCTCTAACACGTGTGATCGACCTGATCGGTCGTAACACTCACCTTGACGAACTCCTGCCGCCGCTGGCCGCCTCTCTTCAAACGGTCGCCAACTTCGACGTGCTTGGCGTGGTCGTTCCGCATGAGGCATGGAGCACCGCGCAGTTGAAATCCGTCCGCCCTGGAGCGCCTGACGGCGCGTCGACGGCGGCGGAGGTTCAGTCGATAGCCGTTGCGCCGCTCGATCAAGCGCGCCTAGCGGCGCTCTTCGGAACGGGTTCCCCGGCGATGGTCCTCGACCGCCTTGACGAGCCAGGCGAATACGCGGATGTGATCGCCGCGTTGCGCGACTTGGGCCAGCAGTCGGCCTGTCTACTGCCGCTCGCAACCGCGCTGGGCCCGGTGGGGCTGATCGCGTTCGCGTCATCGCGCGAAGGGACGTACTGTCAGTGCGACATCAGTTTCTTGCGGCACATCGGCGCGCTGGTTGCCATGGCGATCGACAACGAACGCCATCAGCAGGAGGCAGTGGCGCGTGAGCGCCAGCTGCAAGCCGAGCGCGATCACTGGCGAACGCTGCTCGAGATGACCAACGCGGTCGTCACCCAGCGCGACGTCGCCGCGCTGCGTGCGGCCATCGTGCCGAACGTCCGGCGGATCGTCCCGCACGATCACACGAACCTGTATCTCATCGACGAACAGCGCCGGCTCGGACCGTTCGTGATCGATCCGGCCGCTTTGGCATGGCCCGACGACCTGGCGGCGCACATCCGGCCCGACACGGAACCATACACATCGTGGCTCGCTCCCTTCGATCGCGCCGTGGACGTGGACGTCACGCACGCGGACCCGACGGGATGGGAGGCGTTGCACTCGCATGTCGTGCGATCGGGTGTGAAGCGGATCTGCAACGCGCCCCTGGCGACCCCTCACCGGGTGCTCGGTATCCTCTCGCTCGGCCGCCTGACACCGACGCCTTTCACGAGCGAAGAGTTGGACCGGGTCGAGCAGGTCGCCAAGCAGATCGGACTCGCGCTCGAGAACGCGCTGGCGTTCGGCGAGATTGCCTCGCTGAAGGATCGCCTTGCATCCGAGAACGTCTATCTTGAAGAAGAGATTCGCGACGCCCAGCATTTCGGAGAGATCGTCGGCGAAAGCCGGCCGCTGAAACGCATCTTGAGCCAGGTGGCCACGGTGGCCTCGACCGATGCGAGCGTCCTGCTGCTCGGCGAGACCGGCACGGGCAAGGAGCTCATCGCGCGGGCGATTCACGCCGCCGGTGACCGCCGGGGCCGGGCGCTCGTGACGGTGAACTGCGCCACCTCGCCCGCGGGGCTCCTCGAGAGCGAGTGGTTCGGCCACGAGCGTGGGGCGTTCACCGGAGCCCTGTCCCAGAAGATCGGCCGGTTTGAGCTGGCCCATCAGGGCACCTTGTTCCTCGATGAGATCGGCGACGTGCCACTCGAACTGCAGTCGAAGCTGCTGCGCGCGCTTCAGGAGCGTGAGATCGAGCGATTAGGAAGCACGCGAACCATCCGCGTCGACTTTCGGCTGATCGCCGCCACCAACCGCGATCTCGAAGAGATGGTCGCCAGGCGGGAATTCCGTTCGGACCTGTACTACCGGCTGAACGTCTTTCCTATCCGGATTCCGTCGCTGCGGGAACGCCGGGAGGACATTCCGCTGCTCGTCCGCTACTTCGCGCAGCGGTTCGCCAAAGGGCTGCGGCGGCCCATCGAATCCGTCTCCCGCGAGAGCATGGAGATGCTGTGCCGTTGGCAGTGGCCCGGCAACATCCGCGAGCTGCAGAACGTCATCGAGCGCGCGGTCATCCTGTCGCAGGGCACGGTGCTGACCGTACCCCGTTCGGAGTTCGAGTCGCCCTTGCCTTCGACGTCCTCGCCCTTGACGCTGGAGGACGCCGAACGCGACCACATCCTGCGCGCACTCGAGCAGACCGGCTGGGTCATTGGCGGCGCCGGCGGTGCGGCAACCCGACTTGGGCTCAAGCGTACGTCGCTCGTCTCGACGATGCGGCGCCTGGGCATTGTCCGACCGAAGCCACACGCGGGCGGGAATCGCGACGTTCACGCCCGCTGACGGGGCGTCGCTCTCCCAGTTATTCGAAGAACGGGCTTCTGTGCCGACGAACATCGCGATTATTCAAACCCGCGACTTCATTCGCGCCAAGCCCGATGGGGCGTTGGACCTCGAGGCGAGCCGCAAGCTGCTGGTGGACGTGGTGTCCGCGATGCGCAGGGCCGGAGAGCACAACGTCCTCATCGATACACGCACAGCCGCGCCGACTCGTCTCTCCAGGACCGACCTCTGGACGCTTGGCGTCGCGGCCGGCACGCAGCCCGCTCTGGCACAAGGGAGAGTTGCCCTGCTGGTTCCACTGGACAAGCAGAACGACGCGGAGTTCTTCGAGAACGTCGCTCGCCTGGAAGGAGCAAACGTGCGGGCGTTTTCCGACTTCGAAAGCGCGATCTCATGGCTCATCGTACGTGAGCAGTCCGGGGGTTTGACCTCGCACGCCGCAGGTTCGCCCGAGTCGTGAACCCGCTCCCCGTGACGCGGATAGGTCTCGTGCCTTTATCTCGTCACGGTCGCGCCGTTTCACCCATCGCCACGAGTCCGCAACCTTGTGAACGAGAACGGGATACATCGTCTCCTTCACGCGCGCTCTCAGGAACGACACTTGCGCGCGTTCAACGGCGAAGCCCGACGTTCTGGGGATCGGCGCGAACTTGGAACTGAGATGACTACCGCTACTTGGATCGCCATTGCACTGCTCACGCCCTTCTGGTGGGGCCTGGGTCTCCTCATCCTGGCGTGGCTCGGGGACGTGTCGCCTCCGTTGCGGCTGCGCGTCTCACGCCTGTTCGACTGGCTGGAACGCACGCGCGCGGAGTCGCCGAACGAGCCGGCGATTTCACGCGCCGTAGCCGCATGACAGGAGCGCCCATGCCTGCTTCACGATTGCGTCAACCGCCGTCTGCGCATCGTCGCGCGACCAGCGCAGGACCCACTGGTTCGGACGATCAACCGTCTCGCAAGAGCCAGATCCCCGGCTGGCTCCCGTATGCCGCAGCCGCGCTGATAGGCGTCTGGTTGCTGCAGGCAATGGTCGCCCCGCTTCTTCCTCGTGCGGCGGAGATCCCGTACAGCGAGTTCAAGGTGAAGCTGGCGGAGGGCCAAATCACCGACGTCACTCTGGGGACACCCATCGAGGGCGTGATGAAGAACCCCGAAGGCCAGACACCCGGGCAGGCGACAATCCGATTCGCGACCCTGCCGCCGCCCGACGGCGATCCGGATCTCATCAGAGAGCTCGGTGCCGCACACGTCACGTACCGCGCCAAGACGCCGCCCAGTCCGATTGCGACGTTCATGCTCAGCTGGGTGTTACCGCTCATTGTCATGATGGGCCTCTGGTCACTCGCCGGTCGCAGCCTCGCGGCGCGCACCGGAGGCGGCATGTTAGGGGGCGGCATCTTCGGCGTGGGCAAGAGCAAGGCGACCGAGGTGAAACCCGAGGAAGTGGGCGTCACATTCAAGGACGTGGGCGGCGCCGACGAGGCCATCGCCGAGCTGCGCGAGATCATCGAGTTCCTCAAGACGCCGCAGCGATTCGCGAAGCTGGGCGGGCGGATTCCGAAAGGGGTGCTCCTCGTCGGCCCTCCCGGCACGGGCAAGACGCTGATCGCCAAGGCAACCGCCGGGGAAGCCGGGGTTCGCTTTTTCGAAACGAGCGGATCGGAGTTCGTCGAGATGTTCGTGGGCGTCGGCGCGGCGCGCGTCCGCGATCTGTTCGAGCAGGCCCGGGCTGCGGCGCCGGCGATCGTGTTCATCGACGAGATCGACGCCATCGGCCAGAGCCGCGGCGGCGGCGCCCGTCTGATGACGAACGACGAGCGCGAGCAGACGCTGAATCAGCTCCTGGCAGAGATCGATGGCTTCAACACCAGCGCCGAGAACCCCGTCATCATCATGGCGGCCACGAATCGTCCGGAGATTCTGGATCCGGCGCTGCTGCGGGCGGGTCGGTTCGATCGCCAGGTCGTGCTCGGAAACCCCGACTTGGTCGGGCGGTTGCAGATCCTGAAGATTCACAGCCGCCGCGTCACGCTTGCACCGGACTTCGATCTGGAACGCGCTGCGCGCCTGACCCCCGGATTCAGCGGCGCCGATCTGGCGAACGTGATCAACGAGGCGGCGCTGCTTGCGGCGCGCCGCCAGAGCGCGGGCGTGAGCTTCGCCGACTTCGAAGCCGCGATCGAGCGCGTCCTCGGCGGCCTCGAGCAGCGCAGCCGGGTGATGAACCCAAAGGAGCGCCAGACCGTCGCGTACCACGAATGCGGCCACGCCCTCGTCGCGAGCCTCTTGCCGACCGGCGATCCCGTTAGCAAGATCAGCATCATCCCGCGCAGCCGCGGCTCGCTCGGCTACACCATGCAGATGCCCAAGGAGGATCGGTACCTGCTCTCCATCGAAGAGCTCAAAGACCAGATCGCGGTGATGATGGGAGGCCGGGCCGCCGAACAGGTCATGCTCGGCACCATCAGCACCGGTGCGGTCGACGACATTCAGCGTGCGACGCAGCTCGCCAAGCGCATGGTCACGGAATTCGGCATGAGCGACAAGCTGGGGGCGGTGCGGTATGCGGGCCAGCGCCTGCAGTACCTCGGAACCGCGGTCGCCGATGGCAGCGACGCCAGCGCCGCGACGCACGAGACGATCGATGCCGAAGTGCGCCGTATTGTCGGTGAGCAGTTCGAACGGGCCGCAACCCTCGTCGCGGCGCATCGTGACGCGCTCAGCCAGCTATCGGCCGAGCTGCTGAAAGCTGAGAGCCTCGACGGCAGCGCCGTGCGCGCGGCGCTGGCGAGCGCAGGCCATGCCGTCGCGTCATGAACAATGCCAACCGGCTCTCGGCGAGCAGCCGGTTGGCATTGATCCTTCTTGTTGATCGTCTCGGTGAAGTGCGCCGTTACTTCGTCGTCAGCTGACCCTTGGCCTTCGCCGCTATCTCGTCGAGCGATGCCTTCAACGAGGCGACGTGCGCGTCGATGTCCGCCTTGGCGCGCGACACGTGTGCGGCGTGCGTCGCTTTCAAGTCCTGAAGCTTCTGGTCGATATTCTCCCTGGTCTTCTTCAGGTAGCTGAGCGCGGTGATTTCGGCCCGCGATCTGGTCTCTCTTGCCCTCGCGTCCAGCTGATCCAGCTTCGCCTTCGCTTCCTGGAGCTGTGCGCGAATCTTGTCCTCGTATGCCTTCAGCGTGGCGTTCTGCGCGGCTGTTCCGCCTGCAGTGTTGATGGTCGTCATTGCACTTCGTTCCTTTCAGCGATCGGACGCGTGGGCGGTCACCGGGCGTGGAGGGTCGCTTCGACCTTCGCCTGCTGGTAGGGACTGAGCGTCGTGCTGAGAACGGTGCCGCCGTAGCCGCGGAACTGGTCTGCAACGAGTTGGGGATCGAGCGTTCGCAGCAGGGCGAAGATGCCGGAATCGCCCGGCTGAACCATCGCTCCGACACTTCTGACGAAGTCCTCCGAAATCCCGTAGTCCTCCTTCCACGACGCAGCGTCGAGCGCGCCGAGGCCGGCGCCGATCGCGCCACCGCCCAGCGTCCCCGCCGCCATGGCCCCCGCGGCGCTCGCGCCCGCCGCGGCGCTCGCGCCTCCGGTGAATGGGATGGCGATCATCGCCCCGATCAGCATGCCCATAAGGCCGCCCCACCCGGCGCCTTGACCGGTGGTCAGCTGGTAGCTCTGATCCAGTCGCAGCTTGCCGCCGTAGTCGCGGTACACCGCGACCGCGTCCTCGAGATCAATCGCCCAACTGGTATTCATGTCGACGAGAGTGTTTAACACCTGCGAGGCCCGGTACATGTCTTTCTTGAATCCGACAACGATCAGTTCAGCCATACGTACTCCTTCTTCCGTGCGGTGTGGGCTGCAGGTTTGCAGCTTGCGCGCGAACGGCCGGGCGCGTGCAATCGGGGTACCGTCACGCACCGCAGAACCATCCGCGAAATCGTGATGAAATCCATGCTCGAACCGGCAAGCCTCAAAAAAGCCTCAACGATCGTTGGTGACCGACTGCCCATTGGTAGACACATCAGCAACTGTCCGTCACATTCCACTGCACGATCCGGGCACCGTCGCGTACCAGCTCCTGACCGAACTCGCCGGGCCTGAGACAAACTGCAGGCCTTCGGCGATGCCGGCCTGGTTGGCGCTCCTCGGCTAGATCAGCATCCGTACTTCATTGACAGCATCCTCGTATACGTTATCTGCCAGCCAACGTGACGGGGAACGGCCTCGTTGAGCCGCCGAACTGACTTCACTCACGCCGCCTGCCTATACACATGGCCTCCGCCCAGCGCGACGATGTCATCGACTGGCCGCGTACTCTTCTCGTCGGCTTCGACGATGAGTGCGGTCATTCCGGGACGCATCTCTTTCGTCACTGAGTCGACGAAGTCTGAATCCAGGGCTTCCATGACCGCATCGCTGGTGAGCCCGCTAGTCGCGCCCAAGGCTGCTCCCACCGCTGCACCGGGTGCGCCGCCTATGAGTCCGATCAGCGCACCGCTGATCGTACCGATCCCCGTTCCCCAGAGCGGGCGCTCCTTGCTTTCGAGCAATGAGAGGTTGCCCTTGTCATCCTTCTTGACCATCACGCCTGCCTTGGGCTTGAAATCCGCCGCGCCTTTGTCCTTGAGCGCCTTGAGCGCGGTTGCAGCGTCGTAGGCGGCGTTGGTGTTGCTGAACGTTGCGACAATGATTCGGTCAGACATGTAAACCTCCTCCAGCGTCTAAGTCACAGATTCCGCAGGCTCCTGTCCACATCTCGTCGGACGCCTCTCAGACCGCGCTGATTCCAATCGCCGTCGTGGTCGAGCGGCGGAGCAGCCGCCGTTCTTGCGGCGGCGAGCCGTACAGCAAACTCAGTGCCCACGTTCGCTTGGCCGGACCGACCACCTCACCAGGCCAGCAAACCGGCGAGCCTCCGACATATCGGAGACGGCGACGTCTGCTCGGGTCAGGCGATCGACCGGCCTGTTCAGAATTGCTGTGGCGGTCACTTCAACGGAAAACTCATTCTCCGCGTGGCGGATCAGAGCGTGCGCGCTCGATCCGCGCGTCGTGCCGTCCACTTTTCGCGCCGCTCGACTTGTGCGATCGCGCCGGAGCGCGTCTCGATCCAGTGTTCGCCGAGAAACATGATGGTGAAGCGTGTGGCAACTCCTCACTACAGCGAGTCTCCTCACGGCGGTCACGGCGGTCACGGTGGACCGTGATCACAAAGCCCCGCATGTGGCGTCGGGATGATTGGCCTGCGCCCTGAACCAGATGTTCGAACGCGCCGCTACTCTCGTCGGCGCGCATCGTGAACCGCTCAGCCAGCTATCGGCCGAGCTGCTGAAAGCCGAGAGCCTCGACGGCAGCGCTACTGCAGCTTTCGCCCGCGCATCCCCACTGGCAGCGCCAGCCCGACGCGATGGCGGGACATGGCGTGACCGCGATCGAGGTTTGCGAGCATCAGGGCAGCCGCATCTGCGTACGGCACGATCATCTGGGGAATCAGCGAGGCGAAGACCGGCAGGAGGGACGAGTCCGGCAGGGGCCGCGCGGCTGCGGGAACCGCAACGGGAAGGGCGTCGAGCGAGATGCGCAGCCGGTCCAGCCCGAGCGCCGGCTCATCAACCATCGGGCCAGGACAGAGAAGTCGCCAGTCCAGCCGCGAGCGGATCAATCGCTCGAAGTTGACCCGGTGGGGCCAGTAGGTGGACTTCACCTCGGGCAGATCGACGCCGCGACGCCCGGACGAGTCGATGTCGAGGAGCGCCGCGCCCGCGAGCAGCCAGCAGACCGGCTGCTCCGCCATGGGAAGGAGGTCCACGCAGGTGACGAGCCGGTCCATCAGGCCGACGAACGTTTCGCCATCGGCGACGTGGCCGGCGCAATTGATCAGCGCGTCCTGGCCGCTGACGAGATCGGGGGGCACGACGGCGCTGAGGTCGCCGGTGTGAACGGACACTCGTTCCCGGACTTGGGGCGGCAGCTTGGACGGCGTGCGGACGAACACCGTAACCACGTGACCGGCGGCGACCGCCTGGCGCAGCACGTGGCGACCGAGGGATCCGGTCGCGCCCAGGATCAAGAGGCGGGACATCTGTGTCCTTTAACTCCTTCACGGCCGCCGGCCGTGAGGCCGACGAGCAGGCACCCACGCGACGGCCCCATGGTCGGCGCCTGGCGACGCCCGGGTGCAATGCAACGGCGCAGCCACAGGTTGACTTGTCTCTCTCGAGCCGATTACGGCGATCGTCAGTGCACGTGCCCCATGTCCTGCTGACGGCCATAGGTCTCGTGCCTTGATTTCGTCACGACCCCGAGCACTTCATCGCCCGATTCCGGCAGATCGCCAGCGTCGCAGTTCGATACGGCCTCGCCGATCAACTTCGCAAGATGCCCGGGAAGCGCATGCAACAATGGCTGCGCGGGTCGGCAGGCCAGAGCATCGTGGATCTCAGCACGCCCGTCCGCGTCCGGCTCGCGCTGAGCGAACTGGGCACCACGTTCATCAAGTTCGGTCAGATGCTGAGCACGCGGCTTGCACAGCCAGATGCCGCCCGATCCGTCGGGCGTAGCGGAGGCGACGATTCAGAAGGAACGGTGTCGGTGTATCAATGACAGCGGGTAGTCGCAGGTAGAATGGCGCGTCACTGCGCCGCACGCTACATCGGGGTATAGACAACTGATGATCCTTGAGAGAGTCCTTGGCGGGACCTGCGCCCAGCCGTTCCCCGTGTACCCACAGCTCGCGGAGACTCTCGCCGCCGCACATCCTGCAGGTACCGTGGAACCCGACGGGACGGCCGCGCACGTGCTCGTGACGTGCGCAGGATACGCCTATGCGGACTCGGACACCGTGTCCACGATGATGACGAGGCTCGGTCTCGAGCGCCACGCGTGCCTGCGCCTCACGCAGACGGTCGATGCGATGTTCATCTTCTCGACGGTGTTCCTGATCCAGAGCCGCTGTGGCCGAATCGTCATCCTGTGTTATCGAGGCACGGAGCCCGGCACGCTTGGCAATTGGCTGGGGGACGCCGACGTCGGCCTGGAGGCCGACACGCTGTCGCTCGCCGACGGCGCTGAAAAGGTTCGAGTGCATGCGGGATTCCACCGGAATGTCCGCGCCACACTGTTGCCGGTCATCGATGAGTTAGCCGTTGCGCTTCAGGGACGGTCCCTCGTCGACCATGACACGCACGTCGAGCATCCACTCGAGGCGCTGTATGTGACAGGTCACAGTCTGGGCGGTGCAATGGCCCTGCTCCTGGCGTTGACGCTCTCCGGGAGCAGCATCCATCGGTCGATCGCGCACAGACTTCGGGCTGTCTACACCTTTGGACAACCGATGACCATCGCAGGCCCTCTGCCGCACGCGACGGACGCGATCGAACGGAAGTTGTTTCGTTATGTCACCGCGCACGATCCGATTCCGGCGCTTCCGCCGAAACCGTGGGGGCCCTTCGTCCATGTCGGACAGGAGTATCGCCTCGCCGATGGCCTGTGGCAGCGATCAGAGTTTCCGGTTGCCCAGCTCTCGAGCATGCGAGAGATTCCGCGCGCCGTTCTGGCCTTTTTCGCGAACGAAAAGCGGCGCGCCTCGTCTCGATACACGCTCGCCGATCACGGACCGCACCACTACATTGCCGCCCTGCGGCCAAAGAATCGTGTCACCGAGTTCGGCGATTGACAACTAACCGGACAGCGTTCCTGGCCAGTACCGCATCCACTGGCGCTGCTCCGCCCGGCGGCGCCATTCTGGATCGTTGCGATCGACGCGAGCGGAAACGGCAATCAATTCAGCGAAGCGCGCCTCCACGGTCCGCGCAACCGCTTCGTCCTCGATGACAAGCAGCAGCTCGCTTTCCCAGTAGCCAGCGGTGATGTCGAGGTTGGCGCTGCCGACCGCGCAGACACGCCCGTCGGCACTCATGGTTTTGGCGTGCACATGCGGCCACACGTCCCCAATCCCGGGATCCCATTCAGGCCGATGTCGCACGACAAACTCGTAACACTCGCCTCCGGCGGCAACGAGTGCATCCATCCTCGAGTGGACGAAGGACGTCGCGGCCGTGCGAGCGCCGGACCATGGCCCTTTGAAGGGACCGCCCCGGTGCCTGGGCGTGAGATTCCCGAAGAGCGTTCGAACGCGAACCCCGCGGCGGATCGCGCGCAGCAGCGCGTGCTGGATCTCGAGCAGCAGCGGGAAGCCGTTCACCGCGTAGATGTGAGATCGAGCGGTCTCAATCAACGCCAGGTAGGCCTCGACCGTGTACGCGTCACGCAGGCCGCGGTGCACCACCACGCGGGCCGTCGTCGGGCCGGCCGGCCCCGGTGTTGAAATGTCGAACGGTTCTCCTCCTGCATCGGTCCAGGCCTGGAGAAACGACCGTTCCAGCGCCGCCACCGCAGGCCCCTGGACCCGTGCACCGGCGTCGAGCCATGGCACCATGCGCCAGGTCATCTCCGGCGTCAGCGGCACCTCATCAAAACCAGCATAGTACTCGTGCGACAGGTTGCGTCCGCCGAGCAGGGCCACTTGCCCATCAGCGACGACGAGCTTGCGATGATCACGCTGCTTGAGGTCCTCGAGCGAGGGGAGGCCTGTAATCGGTTTCCACACGCGGAAGTCGATCCCCGGCCTCGACGCCAAGCGTTCGAGAATGGGATTGCGCACGCCGAAGGAGCCATGCAGGCCGTGCAACGAATCGACGAGCACACGCACGGTGACGCCGCGCGCGGCCGCCGCAGCCAGCGCCGCTTCCACGGGGCGCCCGACGTCGTCGTCGAGCGCCATGTAGACCTGGAAGTGTATCCGTTGACGGCTGGCATCGATCGCCGAGAGCAGCCAGGCACGCGCGGTCGGGTTGTGCAGTTCCACCTCGATCGTGTTGCCCGTGACGGGCTCGCTGCCCGTCGTCACGTTCAGCCGCTCGGCAAGTGAAGCGCGGCCAGTGACTGCGGCTGACGCCGTCGGGAGCGCCCCGAGCTCCTCCGGACGCAGGGCGGCAAACCCTTGCGCTGCCGGTTTGTGCGGTCCCCGATAAACGACCGCGGCGACCGGGAATCCATCCGCTCGCATCCGCGCCGCGGTGCGCGCGAGCCTTACGGCGTCGGCCAGCGCGGGGACATCGAGCGCTTCGCCCTCGCCGAGCACCGCACCAGCATCGATGACGCGTGGTGGGAGGCCGGCCGCACGGAGCTTCGCACGCAGGGATGCGCAGCTCCGCATCGACCGCACACGCACCCCCACGGCATCGGCCCACGTCACGCGTCGAATCAACGACAGCTGGTCATTGTCGATTTCGGCGTCGAACAGGATGAGTGTTCGCGCGCCGGCACGAAGAACCGCGACGCGACCTTCCAGAGCGGCCAGCGGATCCGTCCGGTCCTTTCCATAGGTCCGGAAGACACCCAGAGAGTTCCCAAGACCCGAGGGCAGCTCCGCTTCTCCCTGACGGAAGGTTGCCCGCGCGACGATCTCCGACGCTCGCACGAATGCCACTTCCTGGTCGGCAATGGGCGTGCGGCGTCCGACGCCCACCGCGTACTCGAGACGTGCGCGAATCAGCGCACCGTCATCCACGAGATCCGGCACATCGATCGTGCGTTCCCACTCCAGTCCTGCCGGCCGAAGTGGAGGAAGGATGAGCACAGGCGGCCCGGAGCGGGCGGCAAGGGAGACGACGGGCGGAAAGCGCGGAAGTACGATGAGATCGAATCCCTGTCGGACCTGGGGGTCGAGCAGGTACCGCAACGGCTCACCAGTACCGATCAGATTCACCTCTGGAGGGATGTCCGATACCTCACGCAGACGGAGCAGGTCCTCGGACGACAACGGTTCGGACGACAGGAGCACGGCTCGATCCGGCGGGCTGACATGATCGCGGATGAATCTCACGACCGCCGAGCGCCCTCGCGAGCTCAAGTCCACGCACAGCACGCGGCTGCCGCCCTCGGGGCCGGAGGACGCCGGCGCGGATCGAACACACAGCACGGGCACAGAACTCCGCTTCCGCAGCTCCACGATCACAGGCCATGTGCGGAGTGTCAGGCCAGCAACGACAACAAGGTCGATCGCGGAGGTGGCGACAGCGTCAGCCAGGGCATCTGCCGTTATGTCCGACGCAAGGTCCACGTCGACCGCGGCAGCCGTCCGATCCGCCGCCTTGTGAAGCTCGTCGAGTGCCCGACGCGCGGCATCGCTGAGATCGGGCGGTGCGGCTGGGGCCAGCCAGGCGAACTGACCCGCAGGCTGATGCACAATGACGCGCACCTGCGTCGCCGACGGGATGAACTTCCGAATCGCGTCGAACGTCGATTGGCTGTCGACCTCGACGTTCGTGAGGACCAGGATGTGTCGGTAATTCATCGGGCTTCTTCCGTTGCGGCGCGCCTGAGCCAGGTCACACCCTGCCGCGCCACGTCAGACGCATCCGGACACCCCGCGAATGGCCGTTCGCTGCAACGCGCCGCTGCGGGGATCGACCACTTGCGCCTCCACCGAAGTCAGACTGCCGTCGTCGGCAATTTCGTACAGATTGAAACCCGCCCGCACCGAACTGTCAGGATGATCGAGGGCCGCCCCGCTTGCGCCGATCACGGCGAGCTCGCCTGACGAGGTTTTGAGTGCGCAGCGTACGCGGACATGCAAGTGACCGAAGAGCACAACCCCCCGGGTCATGTGCGTGAGCGCGCTCCGTAACGCCGCACCGTCCACGAGGCCGTCACGAAGTTGCACCAAGCGCGATCGTGTGTCGACCGGGGGGTGATGAACCAGCACAATCGGCGTACGCCGTCGAACCTCGGGGTGTTCGAGCGCGGTTTCGAACGCCTCGAGCTGAGCGTGACCGATGTAACCGGCGGCCACGAAGGGTGGTCGTGGCACCCCGCTCGACAGGCCGATGATTGCGACGCCTCGGCGCAACTTGACGCAGGGAAAACGGCCGGCCGGCAGATCCCGGGCAAGCTCCGGAAGATCGCTTTGCACGAACTGGTCGAAATGATGAGGAAAACGCCGGTCACGATGCGTCGATGGGAGATAGATGTCGTGGTTGCCCGGCACCACGGTCACTTCCGTTCGTCGGGCGGCCTCATCAAGCAGCGCACGCGCCTCCTCATACTCATGTTCGAGCGCGAGGTTCGTGATGTCACCCGTCACGACAAGATGATCTGCCTGAGCGGCCGCCCCAGAGAGCACGGTGTGCAGGTACTCACGCCGATGTACGCGTCCGCGCCGCAGGACGAGATTGGCATACCCCGTGATGCGCTTATTGAAGATGATGCGGCGCCACTCGGTGGTGGTCCGCGAGAGGACGTGCAGGTCGGAGACATGGGCGATACGGATCAACGGCACCTCGGCATGAGTCGCGCCCGTTCACTTCCCCGATGTTCGATGACAGCATATATCGCAGACACTTGCGGATGTTGGCGAAGCGATGCGCGGCAGGCGTGTGTCGAGCGCTTCGGCTCGTCGACATTACCCTATGCCTGACGAGTCCGATTCCGGCGCTTCCGGCGGCTTCAGCAGGCGCTCTCGAGCCTCATCGTTTCTCGGGTGAACGAATCGCCGCAGCAGAAGGAAAAGGACCACTCCGGCGGCGAGGGCGCCGGCGATCGCAGGGTAGTGCTGCTTGAGGGTCTCCGCGGCCCGGTCCCCGAGCTTCACCGCGAGATACGCCTCTCCCAGGAAACGGATGAGGCGTCCGGCGAACACCGCCGCCACGAACCGCCGCCAGTCCATGCGGACCACCCCGGCGACGAGGACGAAGAACTTCGTGGGAAGCGGCGGGGGGCCGAGCATCGCCACCAGGAGGGCGAGGATGTCGTTCCGGCGGAACTTCTCCTTGACCCGATCCTGCTTGTCCTTGGGAAAACGCGACATCATCGCGTCGCCCTTCGTCCGGGCGATGTGGTAGAGCACGAGGGACCCGAGAACCGACCCCAGAGCGGCGACGACGGCGATAAGGAAGAGGTGCGCAGGACGCTGCCAGGAGAGCAGCATCACCACCAGGTCTACTCCGCCGGGAAGGGGAACGCCCGCGGAATCCAGAAAGGAGATGAGGAAGAGCCCGGGAATCCCGAGTGTGAGCAGTTTATTCTTGAGGGTTTCCAGGGTCACGGGAGCGGACACCTTATCAGGGCGACTGTGTCTTCGCACCGCCGGACAGGGCTGTTTCGTCGCTCAAGACGTCCAGGATCGCCGCAGCGATCGCAAAGAGCACCGGCCCGAGCACGATGCCTAACACGCCAAACACCTGCAGCCCGCCGAGCAGCGAGAAGAACATCACGAGCTCGCTCAGCCCGACGCGGCCGCCGACGAGTCTGGGCCTCAGGAAATTATCGACGGTGCTGATCACGGCCGTTCCAAACACGGCGAGGATGATCGCGCGCGTCCACTGCCCGGTCGCGGCCAGGTACACGGCGCCGGGCGCCCAGACTCCAGCCGCACCGACCACTGGAAGCACGCTCGTCACCACGGTGACCATGCCCCACAGCGCGGCGGATGGAATCCCGAGAATCCAGAATATGCCGCCGCAGAGCGCGCCCTGGACGACCGCGATGACGACGACGCCATACACGCTGCCGTAGATGACGTCGCGCACCCGAGCGAGCAACGCTTCGCTTCGTGCCCGTTCGAAGGGAAGCAGATCGGGAATCCTCGCGACGATCCGGTCTCCGTCGCGGAACAGCAGAAACATCGCGAAGAGGATGAACACGAACGAGACGACGGCTCCGGCCACGTTTTGCGCGGCCGCCAGCGTGTATCCAGCAACCACGCGCGTCAGCTCGCTCGCGTTCTGTCGGACCCACGCCACGATTGCGGCGGCATCGAGTCCCAGACGGTCACTGAGCCACTCGTAGGCCTGCCGCAGCGGCGCCACGGCCTTGAGGCCGGTTTCGTCCGTGAACATCTGCTGCAGGCTGGCGCCCAGCGCCACGAATTGATCGATCGCCACAGCCGTGATGAACAGGAGTGGAATGACGAAGGCCACCACCACGATCACGCTGCAGACGAACGCGCTCAACGACACGCGTCCCGTCTTCCGCACGAGCCGCTGGTACACGGGATGAAACGTGATCACCAAAACCGACGACCAGGCAATCACGTTCAGAAACGGTCTCACGATCAACAGACAAAAGTAGACGACCAGCGCGGTCGCGGCGAGGAACACTGTCCACTTGAGCGCACGCTGTGTGAACGTCGAGGGATGTTGTGAGGCGTCAGACATGCGGGCATCCACCTCAGCGACGGGGCGCGGACTGTTCGACGGAGCGCTTGATCGAGGCGAGCGCGCTCTCGAGCGACGAGCGCGTCTTGTCGACGACGACCTTCCGGAGGATCGAGCCTTTGACGCCGGTCAACCCTTCCTGCTCTGAGCCTTTGAGCGTCAGCAGATAGAAACCGTGCGGGGCGACCGTCGCTCCGTCGTCGACGCACACCGACATGTCCAGCGCGGTATGGAAGTAGTGCGTGGCGTACAGCTGCTTGATCGCCACGACGCCGAAGTCGCGGCCCTGCGTGCGTGCCGCGATAGATGACGGCGTGATTCACCCGAATCGTGGGCTTCAGGCCGAACGACACCTTCTCCCAGTAGAAGAAGCTATCCGCGCCGGCGAGCTCGGCGTTCGGGTATTCGAGGAGGTAGCGGCGCAGCTCCGGCAGCACGTCGGGCAGCGCCGAGGCGCGGCCGATCATCGTCTGGAACTGCTCGGCGACACGCGCGGGATGCTGTTTGTCCCGATATTCGCCGAGCGCCTCGTTGCCGCCTTTCTGATACGCCTGCAGCAGCTGGAGCACCATCGGACGGGCGAGGGCGTTGGCCTGCTCCGCCGCGTCGGGCCGCGACCAGTTCACGCCGTCGTGAAACGCCTGAATCGCGCTCGTCGGCAGCTGCACGTCGCACGACCCTGCGCGGCAGTCCTTGAGCGCCTTCACATCGTCCGGGTCGAACGCGAGCGCGCTGAGATCCGCGACCGTCGCGTCGTCGCGGATCTCGCCGATCCCCTGGTATCCCGGCGTGCCGCTCAGCCGTCCGACGTCACGCGCGGCCTCAAGATACGTTTCGGGCGACCCGTCCACGTGCACCGCGCCGAACACGTACACCTCGGACGGACCGCCCCACGAGAGGACCTTCGCGACCGGACGGCCGGCGTCGATGGCCGCGATCTGCTGCGGCGTCAGCCCGAGGTCCGTGAAGATCGGCAACGGCACGCGTTGGACCGCGTGAACGACGGCGCCTGAAATCAGGCTAAGCGCGAGCAGCAGCGCGTGACGGTGCATGGGACCTCCAATGCGTTAAGCTTCAGCAGAGCGACCGGCCATGCCGTCGCCTGCCATTACGCCACGATCCGGCGCACGGCGACCGAGAGCATCAGCCGCGTGATGCCGCTGAAGAACATGCTGACGCCGACAAGCGTGCCGATCGCCCAGACCGAGCTGATCGGCCAGGCGCTCCCGATCATCGCGGCCAGCACCAGCGTCACGATACCGTCGAACAGCAACCACCCGCTGCCCGGGAGCGGCCGCAGCTGAAACGACAGCACGAACTCAAGCACGCCCTCGAGCACCAGGTAGAACGCCAGCGCCAGCGTCAGCGACTCCAGGCCGGCGACTGGCCGTGCGATCAGGTAGAAGCCGATCCCGCCGTAGAGAATCCCGAGCAGAATCTCCCAGACGACGGCGCCGGGGCGACCCGCCTGCCAGGCATACGCCAGGTGCAGGATGCCGCTGAAGATCAGCAGCCATCCGAAAAAGACAGTGACGGCCACGCCGGCGATCGCGGGCGAGAAGATCGCCAGCACACCAGCGGCGACCATCAGCACACTGAGCACGATCGACCACGTCGTCGCCTTGTGGATATCGCCGGTGATCGGGTTCGTCATCGAGTTCGCCATCGAGTTCGCCATAAGATGCTCCCTTTCACGCAATCAGGTTGGTGAGAACGTTTCAACGGTCCCCGCACAGCGCTTCGTCCGCCGTGCGAGGACTCAGCATGCGCTCAGCGGAGCGCGGATTTCGTGAGCTCCCACGCCTGATGGAGCTTGTCCGATCGCTCGCGGTACTCGGCTCGAATCTCGGCCAGCCGCTTCTCGAGGCGTTGCTTCCGCTCATCCCGCGCGGTTTTCAACTGTTGCTGCAAAGACTCGATCTTGGCTTCGCCCTCCCGCTTCACCGATTCGATGCGGGCTTTGAGCTCATCCCGTTTGTCCTGAAC
Organism: uncultured Acidobacteriota bacterium; assembly: GCA_963789965.1. Taxonomy (GTDB): domain Bacteria; phylum Acidobacteriota; class Vicinamibacteria; order Vicinamibacterales; family CAVVIG01; genus DATLLJ01. Next base: position 350,718 of record CAWBMO010000006.1, on the reverse strand, counting down.
CTTGTGGCGTGTGTCCTCGATTCTCGCCTCGAGCCTCGCCTTCCGCTCCGCCGAGGCCTTCTGGCGTTCAGCCTCCAGCGCGGTCAACTCGTCGCGGTACGCGGCGATCTCCCGTTGATAGTAGGCGTCCTCGATCTCAATCCGATTGCGCCGGAATACCTGTCCGCCCAGCGCCTCCATCCGGGTGTCGATCGGCGCCTGCCAGTCCTCATCGACTTCCGTGATGACCGCGGTCTTTCCGGGGAGCAGATACTCCGACATCTCCTGCACGAAGTCGTCGCTGATGCCCGCCCGAGCCAGATCGAACGTTGCTCCGATCATCGTCCCGGTGCTCGCGCCGACCGCCACGCCGAGTGGCCCTCCAAGGATGCCGATGAGGCTTCCAGTGAGCAGACCCAAGACCGTCCCCTCCGGACCCTCACCGTCTTCTCGCACAGATAGCCCTCCGCTCGCGTCCTTGGCGACGACCGCATCCGAATACAGCGTGATGCTGCCGTCTCTGTGCAGGTCACGAAACGCCCGCAATCCTTCGTACGCCTGTTTCTCATCGTTGAACACAACCGCGACGACTTTGTCCATATCCGCCTTCCTTTCTAGTTCCGCTCCGGCGAACGAGTCCCCCGGAACCGCCGATGCCGATCCACGGTAGCCTCCCGTTCAGCGCTGGAATCAGCAAGCGCCGCTCCAACGGGCCTGCAGGACAGAGACCCGCAATCCCGTTGTGGCTCACGAGCTTGCGTGATTGCCGCGAGGGCGACACGGCCGGCGTCGTGACGAAATCAAGGCACGAGACTTACAGCAGTCAGCGGGTGGGGACGGCGGCTACCGTGGGGGCGTAGGCCTGACGATGCCCAGACGCACGCATCTCGACGCGACGAAACGTCATTAATGTGAATCCGTATTCGCGAGGGACTCGATCCGCGAAGTAGGAATCGGTTTGGTGTCAGAACGGTGTCACATCCCCCCAGAAACCCTAGTCGAGCACGGCGATTTACGGGGACACGCCGATGCACATCGTTGTTGCGGAAAGTCGTTGGTGAGACGTGGGACATCTCTCCGTCTTTAGAATCAACGAATTGCGAGCGGTCTGATTATCGCAAAAACGATTGCGACGTCCCAGTGTTCTACGATCAGTGCCTAGAATCAGCAGTTTACGAGCCCGCCAAACGGATCGTCGCGATCGCTTCATTGTCGAACCGCGCGAGTCGCGACACCGATGTCATTAGCCACCTCATCTCGCTCCTGCAAAATAGCCGCTGCTTGCTCCGCTATTTGCGCAGTGGTCTGAAGCCCGCGCGAACCTCTTCTGAAAAGAGTTGCGGCTGTTCCCAGGCCGCAAAGTGCCCGCCTTTCTCAACCTTGTTGTAATGGATCAGTTCGGGATACGCCCGCTCTGCCCAGCTCCGCGGGGCTTGATAGAGCTCGCCGGGGAAGACGCTCACGGCAACCGGAACGGAGACGTCCTTGGTGTCGAAAAACGGGAACTTGTTCTCCCAATAGAGACGAGACGAAGAGATCGCGGTGTTCGTCAACCAGTAGAGGGTGATGTTGTCGAGCACGTCGTCTCGTGTAAGTTCGTCCTTGGGTTGTCCTCTGGTGGGCCTGCGCACGGCCGCAGTGATCGCCGCCGCCGGCTCTGCATCACCGTCACCGTGGTCAATAAGCCAGGCTGCCAGGCCGACGGGTGAATCCGCAATTCCGTAGAGTGTTTGCGGGCGCGTCCCCATCTCGAGTGCCCAGGCTGCGCCTTTCGCGAAAAAGTCCTTCAGCTTCTCGAAGGAGCTTCTTTCTTCGGCTGACAGACCGGATGGCGCCGGGCCGCCGGACTGGATCGCCTTTGCAACGTCGGGTGGAACAGCACCAGGCATGCTCGTGTGAATGCCGAGCAATTCCGGCGGGGCCTGTTGAGCCATCACATCCGTGACGATCGCGCCCCAATCGCCGCCTTGCGCCACGAAGTTCGCGTATCCCAGACGCTTCATCAGCACGACCCAGGCACGTGCGATGCGGGCGGGGTCCCAGCCCGTTGTGGTCGGCTTGCCTGAGAACCCGTAACCCGGCATCGACGGAATCACGACATGGAAAGCGTCCGATGCGCTCGCGCCATGTGCCGTGGGATTGACAAGTGGATCGATGATCTTGAGCTGCTCGATGATCGAGCCGGGCCACCCGTGCGTCACGATGAGCGGCAACGCATTCTTGTGTTGCGAACGAACGTGAATGAAATGAATGTCGAGCCCGTCGATCTCGGTGATGAACTGCGGCAGGGCGTTCAGTTTCGCCTCGCACTTGCGCCAATCGTAATCTGTCGCCCAATACCGCGCGAGTTCCTGAATCATCGCGAGCGGCACGCCTTGCGATTCGTCGGTGACCGTTTCCGGCTCAGGCCACTTTGTCGCGTTGATGCGCCTGCGCAATTCGGCAAGTTCCGCTTCCGGGACATTCACATGAAACGGACGAATCGCATTCTTGTCAGTTGCCTGCTCGCTCGGTTGTTGTGTAGCGCTGGTTGCGGTCATCGTGTCCACCCTTTGAATAGTTTGGGATTTTCTTTTCGAAATACCGTGACTCGAGACGGAATGCCGTGGCCCGACGAGGGCACCTATCTCGTGTTCCTCCAGAAAGTCTGAAGAAAGCCGGATCTGACGTGCGTCCGCCAAATAGCGTGAGCACGACGTGCGCCAGATGACGCAACCGGATTCCTGGCGCAGCTCAGCCTGAAGGGAGCCGCCTGACTGGGGAAGAACGTGCAGAGGGATTTCGAGGGGGTCTGAGCGAGAGGGTCTACTGAACGCTGAAGCCGACTCGATCCACGACCTGCCTCCACGCGTTGGTCACGCTCGGATTCATCCCGTCGACTGCAGCACCACACTGGAGGTGCCCGGACGGCGCGCGCCAGGTCCAAATGAGTGCCGTGTCAATTGACACGCCGAAGGCCGGGAGACTCACACGAAGGCCCGATCCGAGCGCCGGGACAGTCGCACCGACATCAGCAACCTCGAGGCGCAGCCCCCCGTAGCTGAGGTCCACGATGCGTGCCGGAGACTCGCCAAATTCAACGGTGACCGTGTCCGCGACCTGTTTCCGCGGCCAACGCCGGTGTCGACCGATCTCTTGAAGGAGGGATACTTGAGCGACAAGTTCCTCCTCCGTCACCGGCTCATTCAGGAAGATCGCCCCATGCTGTTCGGCGACCTTCGCGAGGACGGCGTCGGCCTGGCCGATTACGATGGCCACCAACGCAGGTCGGCGATCCCGGCCTACGATCGCCAGATGAAGACCGTTGAACTCGCCAAGTCGCACGTCGGTCACGAGGACGTCTGGACTCGTCGCCGTCAGCCGTCGACGGGCTTCGTCAAACGTCGCGAGGGACTCGGTGCTGAAGCCGACTGCCCGCAGCCATTGCTCCATCCGGTCACGCGACTCACTGCTTGGACTGACCAGCAGGACTCTCCCTGCCATTTACCCCCCCGACTCCGTCATGTTTGGAAAATCGGCCGAGACGATGAGCGTAACGTGGTCAATCGCAACATATGTGCCGCCATGGAAATCGCCGTCACGACGCCGATCAGGCCCGGAGCGATCGACTTCCTGCGAGAATGACCGGGTCACCGCAAATCGAACTCACACAGGCGCTTTCGGTTTTTCTCTCGCCGTTATGATTCTCGGACTTTAGGCGTAGGAACTGTACCTTTTCGGCTACGGAGTTGCCTGCCCCGCTCCTGCTGAGAGGAGCTCACCCGAGTAATTTCTTCGTATCAACTTCCTGCTGCACTCAGGCGTGAAGCCGCCTCGCTCCTTCGACAAGGGCAAGCTGATAGTCAAATAAGCAGTACTTTTAGTGGTGGTTGAATGGCCGCAGTACGCTTTATGTAGTGGTAGGGAGCAGCGACTCCGGCACCTAGGCCTTCAGGGCGGCCGGATCGAAATGAACGCGAGTTGTCTCAGCCTGCCGCGTCGGAACGCGCGCGCGGGGCACTCGCCGCAACGACGGGAGATTTCACTGTGCCGCTGGCAAAGGGCGTTCGGAATTTGCGGAAGGGTTGACCCAGTCCGTGCTTGCGCAGGAACGCCAGGAAGCGTCGATAGTCCCCCTCTTTCATGTTGAACAGCGGTATCAGAATCTTGTAATTGCCCCGCGCCTGACGCAACCCCTTGCTGACCAACTCCCGTAGATTCTCACGCGTCAGATCCCGCAGGAGAAAGGCCGGGTACACCACGGACCAGAACGACTCACCATCGTTGACCATCCTGTCGAACAGCTGATCGGCAATTGAGACTGGACGCGGCACGTCTGCGTCCTTGGGATGAGAGGACCACAGGTCCTGCGACCACACCTGCGGGAGATCCTCGAGGGTGACGTCCTGGCCCGGTCGCCGCACAATGAGGCGCTCGACGACGTTCCTCAGCTCCCGCACGTTCCCCGGCCATGAGTATTCGAGAAACTGCTGCATGACCTCCTTCGAAACGCGAGGTGGTTCCAGTTGCTGTTGCTCGCTCAGCACCCTCAGAAAATGCATCGTCAGCGGCACGATATCCTCGCGCCGGTTCCGCAACGGTGGAATCTTCAAGTGCACGACGTTCAAGCGATAGTAGAGGTCACGACGAAAGGCCCCGGACTCCACCTGCTCTGGCAGATACCGGTTGGTCGCTGAGATGATGCGAACATTGATCGAGTGGCGAGGTGACAAGCCGCCGACGCGCTGAATCTCGCCGCTCTCCAGGAAACGGAGCAGGAGCGCCTGCATCCGCAGGGACATTTCGCCGATTTCGTCGAGAAAGACCGTGCCGTTGTTGCCCAATTCCAGCAGGCCCTGTTTGTCCCGATAGGCGCCGGTGAAGCTCCCCTTCGCATGGCCGAACAATTCGGACTCGAGGAGAGATTCCGCTACGCCGGCGCAATTGAGCGAAACGAGCTTCGCACTGGCGCGCCCGCTGCTGCTGTGGATCGCCTTGGCCAGCACTTCCTTCCCGACGCCGCTCTCACCAGTGATGAGAACTTTTGCGTCGGAGCGCTTCAAGCAAACCACTTCTTCGCGAAGCTCGGCGATCGCACTGCTGTTTCCAATCAGTTCAGTCATCAAATCACATATCTATCGGCTATGTCCCGTTCCGCTGGGGAGGAGAAGTCATACTCGGTCCTCGCTGGAACGAAGTCAATACTGAATCTGACGGCCGGAAAAGATTGTGTTTAATTCTGACGACACTATTTTTGTTCTGACGACACCTTCTGTGATCTGACGACACATTCTCATTCTGACGACACTTTGAAAGCGACGTGGAATGGCCGAAAGATCGGTTGATTTCAGGGGTGTATCAAACAGGATGGCTGGTGCGACGCTGGAAGCCAGTGGAGGCGGCGGAACGGGCCCGCGTTAGAGCGGAAAGATTCCGGCAGTCATACGCTGCCTTCTTCTGCGCCGACCCGCGCCTCCGTGACTGGCTGCGTCCCACTGAGCAAAGGTCGGTCCAAGTGGCGATCGGCCCAAAATCAGCGGTCTGCGCATGGAGCAGGTTCCGGAAAAGCCGCGTCCGCCAGACAAAAGTCTCATTTCGGTCTCGGAGGTCTGACGGAGTCGGCCTTGGGAACTAGATGGAAAAGACGTTGGGCGCACGGAGTTTGATCACGTTGCGCGTATCGACGATGAGTGGCATGTCGGCGATCCTCGCATAGTCGAAGACGCCGTGATCGGTCGAGACGACCGCGCAATCGCATGACGACGCCACGGCGACGTCGAACGGGATGCTGGCAACCGTCCGGCCGGCGCATTCCAGCTTCGGCACGTACGGGTCGGTATAACTCACCTCGGCGCCGCGCCTGGTCAGCAACTCGAGAATGTCGAGAGCCGGCGATTCCCGCACGTCCCCCACGTCTTTCTTGTACGCCACGCCGAACAGATGCACCCGCGATCCATTGATCGACCGCTTGACGGAGTTCAAGGCGTCGGCCACTCGCTCGACCACGTAGTGGGGCATGGACGAATTGATCTGCCCGGCCAGCTCGATGAAACGGCACTCGAACCCGTTCTGCCGCGCCTTCCATGAGAGATAGAACGGATCGATCGGGATGCAGTGGCCGCCGAGGCCGGGGCCGGGATAGAACGGCATGAAGCCGAACGGCTTGGTCTTGGCCCCCTCGATCACTTCCCAGACGTTGATGTCCATGCGGCGGCACATCAGCGCGATCTCATTCACGAGGCCGATGTTGACCGCGCGGAACGTGTTTTCGAGCAGCTTGACCATCTCCGCGACGCGCGTCGAGCTGACGGGCACCACGCTCGACACGACCGACCCGTAGAGCGCCGACGCCGCCTCCACGCTCGCAGGGCCGACGCCGCCAACGACCTTCGGGATGCTCTTCGTGGTGAATCGCACGTTACCCGGATCGACCCGCTCGGGCGAAAACGCGAGGAAGAAGTCGACATCCGCCTGCAGCCCTCGCGCTTCGAGCATGGGCTGCACGACCTCGTCGGTCGTTCCAGGATAGGTCGTGGACTCGAGCACGATCAGCTGGCCCGGCCGGAGCGTCGCCGCCACCGCTTCGACAGCTTTCACGACGTACGATAGATCGGGATCCTTGGTCTTCCGGAGCGGCGTGGGTACGCAGATGTCGACGACGTCCATCGCGCCGAGACAGGACATGTCCGCCGTCGCCCGCAGCCGCCCGGCTTTCACGACGGCCTCAAGGTCGCCATCGGGCACGTCGGGAATGTAGCTCCGGCCTGCGTTGATATGGGCGTTCTTGGCGTCGTCGACGTCGAAGCCGGTGACGCTGAAGCCCGCGCGCGCGAACTCGACGGCCAGCGGCAGACCGACGTAACCGAGGCCGATGATGCCGATCGACGCCTGCTTCGTTCGAATGCGATCGATGATGCTCAGGCCGGATATGCTCTCAGTGCTATCTGCGCTCAATGTCATTGTGCTCACGGATCAGACCCTTCCTGTAGTTGAACCGAAATCCTAGAAGTTTGCGCTTGCGTGTAGCGCAGGACTTCAGTCCTGCCTGGCCCGCATGCGTGCAGGTCTAGAGACCTGCGCTACACCCTCACGAAAACCGCGCTAACGCCCTCACTCAACCGTCACGCTCTTGGCAAGATTGCGAGGTTGATCCACGTCACACCCACGATACAGGGCGATGTGGTATGCCAGCAGCTGCAGCGGCACCACGGCCAGCAGCGGCGTCAGGAACGGCTCCGTTGCAGGAATCTGCACGAGGCTGTCCACCGCCGGATCGAGCATGCCGGCAAAGCGTTCGGGGCCGACGTCCGTGATGACGATCACCGAAGCCCCCCGCGCCTTCACCTCTTGAATGTTGCTCGCCACCTTCTCGAAGAGGTCGCCGGGTGCGATCGCCACGACGGGCAAGGTGTCGTCGATCAAGGCGATCGGACCGTGCTTCATTTCACCAGCCGGATACCCCTCGGCATGAATATAGGAAAGCTCTTTCAGCTTCAGCGCACCCTCGAGAGCAATGGGATAGTTGGCGCCGCGCGCAAGAAAGAGAAAACTGGATCGCTGAAAGTGGCGTTTCGCAATTTCCTGAATCTCGGCATCCCGCTCGAGGACGCGTTCGATGAGCGTCGGCACGCATTTCAAGGCCGCGAGGTGCTTCGTGATGCAAGCGCCCGACAGCGCGCCGCGAAGCTCGGCCAGATGCAGAGCCAGGAGGTTCATCGCGACGAGTTGAGAGGTAAAGGCTTTCGTCGATGCGACACCAATCTCCGGCCCCGCATGCGTATAGAGCGTGCCGTCCGCTTCGCGGGTGGCCATGCTGCCCTCGACGTTGCAAACCGCCAGGGTCGCAGCGCCTCTATCCCGGGCTTCGCGAAGGGCCGCCAGCGTATCAGCCGTCTCCCCGGATTGGGTGATCGCCACGGTCAGTGTGTGTTCGTCGACGATCGGCTGACGGTACCGATACTCGGAGGCGTAATCAATCTCGACCGGGACACGAGCGAAACGTTCGATCAGGAACTTGCCTACTAACCCGGCGTGCCAGGAAGTTCCGCATGCCACGATCTGCACTCGGTTGATGGTTTCCAGGCGTTCGATCGAACCAATATGCTTGAGCGATACCCGGCTGCCCTCGCCACCGCAGTTGGCGCTCAAGGTCTGACGAAGGGCGAGCGGCTGCTCGAAGATCTCCTTCTGCATGAAGTGCTGGTAAGCACCTTTTTCGACCAGCGCCGGGTCCCACTGCACCCGCGTCGGCACCTTCGCAAGAGTGTTTCCCTCCCGGTCGAAGAACTCGGCGCGATCGTGACGAATGACGACCATCTCTCCGTTTTCGAGACACACAACGTCTCGCGTGTAAGGAAGAATCGGTGAAATGTCGGACGCCACCAGGAATTCGCCTTTGCCGATGCCCACCACGATCGGCGGCCCCTCGCGCACGGCCACGATCGTTCCTGGATCATTGGCCGACACGAAGACCATCCCGTACAACCCACGGATGCTGCGAAGCGCTCTGCGCACAGCGTGGGCCAGTCCGTCTCCATTCGATTCGCGCTCCACAAGGTGCGCAATCACCTCCGTGTCGGTTTCGGTCGTAAACTTGTGGCCTTCACGCACCAGCTGCTGCTTGAGTTCCAGGTAGTTCTCGATAATGCCGTTGTGAACAAGAACGGTCCGGCCGGTGCAGTCGCGGTGCGGATGCGCATTGCCGGCGGTCGCCTTGCCGTGCGTCGCCCACCGCGTGTGGCCGATCCCGTAGTCGCCTTCGAGAGGATGGCCGTTGATGGCGTCGACCAATTTCGACAGCTTCCCCGCGCTTCTGAGGACCTGGATCGACTCGTCCTGCATCAACGCGATGCCGGCCGAGTCATACCCGCGGTACTCGAGGCAGCGGAGCCCGTCGAGGAGGACGGGAACCACAGGTCTCGGACCGAGATATCCGATGATGCCGCACATGCTACTGTTCCACGCTCACACGGTTTCTTCCGGCCTGCTTGGCCGAGTACAACGCTCGGTCCGCGCGCGCCAGTAAGTCCTGAGCCCCTGAGGCGTCCTGCGTCAGTGAAGCAAGACCGATGCTGACTGTGACCTTCATGTCGGCCGGAAGTTCGAGTGCCGGGTCCGGGTGCCACTCGGAGATCCGCCTGCGAAGGCGCTCGGCGGTTTGAAGGGCGCTCGCTTCCGTCCCGTGCAGCAAGATCACGAACTCGTCACCGCCCATCCGCGCACAGACGTCGAAGAAACGAACCGCTTGCCGGATGACAAGCGCGACAGCGTGCAGCACCGCATCTCCGGCCTGGTGCCCGAATCGGTCGTTCACGGACTTGAACAGATCGACGTCCACCGCCAGCACCGTCAGATTCGAGCCGTCCCGGAGGGCACGAGCTATCTCCTCCTCCAATCGGGTCGTAAAGTGCCTGCGGTTGAAGAGATCGGTAAGCGGATCGGTCGCCACAAGCGTGGCTAGCTCGGCTTTGTCCTTTGCCAGACGGCCGGCCAGCAGCGCGAGTGTGGCAGGCGCCATGAAGGCCTTGACCCTCTCGAGATCGGAATCGTCGAAGGCCTCTCCATCGGCGCGGTCTGCCAGGTTCAGCACGGCCAACAGGCGGCCGGCCGCAATCAGAGGCACGATCAAACAAGAAGGCGTTCGGTACCGTAGCCGACGGCGCCCGGCCAGAGCTTCCGCGCTGACATCCCCGATGATTCTGGGCAGATGCGACGAAAGCACTTCGCCCATGAGCCCTTCCCCGGCTTTCACGCGGACGTCGCTCACAAGTTCCGCAAGGTAGCCTCGCGTGGCTGCGATCGCCATGTAGCCTTCGCGCTCTTCATAGAGGGCGAGCGACACCTGCTCCGCCTTCACCGCCCTGGCCAGCGTGTCGACGATGTACTGTTCGACGCTCCCGCTACCGCTCAATTCGGCAAGCTTCATCGCAAAACTATGTGAAGGCAAAAAGGTGTCGTCCTGACCGTGGCGCGCATTCTGTGGCCCCCCATCTCCTTGCATGTCCGGTGCTCACGCCAGATGATGCGTTGCTAGGGATTCGGGGACTCGATCAAGCCCGCGAGGTGCGACCGCTCCCCCCAAGTCTCGCCGCAGAATGTCGACAATCCGCGGGGCGGCCCGGCCATCCCAGAGTTTTGGCGTGCGCCCAACCGGGCGGGAAGCCTTGATTCCTTCCCAGGCCTCAATGATCCGATGAGCCGACGTGCCGACAATCCGGTTGGTCCCTTCGTTCACCGTGGCTGGCCGTTCCGTATTCGGTCGCAAGGTGAGACACGGCACGCCAAGAACGGTGGTTTCCTCCTGGACGCCTCCGGAGTCCGTGAGCACGGCTCGACTTCGATCGATCAACCCGAGAAACTCGAGATACCCGAGCGGCTTGACCAGACGCAGCCGTCCCGAATCGACGCAGCGCGGCCGCTCCCTGGGATCCGAGCAGGGTCTGGCGCGTGCGGGGGTGCATCGGAAACACAATCACGACGTCCCGCGAAACATGCTCGAGACCCTGCATGATCTGTTCGAACACGTCGCGTTGGTCGACATTGTGCGGCCGGTGAAGCGTCAAAACCGCGTACGGACTATTGCCCAGTCCAAGCGCATCGGGAATACGTAACTGGCGGGCACGGTCCCGGCACGACAGCAACGTATCGATCATGACGTTGCCCACGAAGTGTACGCGTGCGGGATCGATGCCCTCTCGGACGAGGTTCACTTCGGCGGCAGGCTCGGTGACAAACAACCAGTCGGAAATCTGATCGGTGAGTACGCGATTGATCTCTTCAGGCATCGACCGGTCGAAACTGCGAAGCCCGGCTTCAACATGAGCGACGGGCACGCCGAGCTTGGCGGCCACCAAGGCACACGCGAGCGTGGAATTGACGTCGCCGACAACGAGCACCACATCTGGACGCGCCTTGAGCAGGACGTCCTCAAAGCCTGTCATGACGGCCGCCGTCTGTCGCGCATGACTTCCGGACCCGACCTGCAGATTGATGTCAGGACGAGGAATGCCCAACTGCTCGAAGAAGACCGCCGACATCTCCGTGTCGTAGTGCTGACCAGTGTGAACGATCGTCGACGAGAACACGGCGGGCTCCCGGGCGAACTCCCGCACGATCGGCGCGATCTTCATGAAGTTCGGTCGAGCGCCAGCGACTAGTACTACGCGACAACGAGCTTCCACGCAGGGCTGAGCTGCAATCATCCGGCCAGTCTTCCGCAGGTTTCGTTCCAATTCGAGAGTGGACACGGGTCCTGGGTGCCTAGGAGCCGGCCTGCCGCATTGTTTACGGCCTCGTCACAGCCAGACGCACGGCCAGACCCGCCCCTCTTCTGTGCCTACCTGCTGTGAGTCGGGCACAGATTGCCGGGTGGCTATCCTCTGCCACGGAGACTTCATTCTTCTAGTCAGGACAGGGGCCAGGTACAGCGCCCAAATGTCGACGGCGACGAGGGCAAATGGACAGACCAGATCATGGCTGAAGAAAGCAGACAAGAGTCTGCTTATTGCGTCCTGTCCGCATAGTCTTCCCCAGGCATGACTCGTTGACCTTCGCCCCAACACAAGTCGCATGAGGACGTTACAAGAAGTCTTCCACCCGGCGTCAGTCTTGCGTTGAGGCACGGTCATGAAAAAACGACCCATCTCGCTCCTGAGTTCGGACAACGTGACTGCCCACCAGGAACTTGCCGCCGCAGTCATCCACCAGGCGGTGCTGGACGCGGCAAGTCCCGACGCTCCCGAGCCTGTACGTCTCGGCGCCCGGGCTTTTCTCAGGGGCTCCCCGATGCTGCAGCTATGGTGCGGCGTGGCCGGCCTCGATCCCAGACTCATCCAGGCGAAGTGTCTGGAACGGGAATCGGCGTGAGTGAGGACTGAATCATTCTCCGAGCGGCGTCGCCACTCTTACCGGCTCGCGCCCAGGTCCGGGCAGCACGATAAGATGTCTTGCCAGACGGACTGATCGAATGCAGAACGACGACGAGACCGTCGGGCGCTTGCTGCTTGCGAGTCTGCACCAGGCCATATGGGAGGTTCTGCCAGCGCGCCTCGAGTTCTACGAGAGCTGGCTCAGACCGTCCGAGCTCCATAAGCGGACGATCGATGTCGGGTCGTTCATGGCTGCCATCAGCGTCCTCCGGCACGAAGGTGACGCCTACGACGTCGTCACGACACGCGCCGGGCAATACGCCGCACTTTGGTCCTTTGAAGAACTGTTTGCCGTGAAGCGCGCCTTCGTCCGCGCACTCCCGCACCACCTCCGAGCTCGAGTCGTGTCACGTCTGATCGGCCGGATGCTGCACAACTTGTACGCCGAGAGTCGGGCCGACATGACCTGGCGGGGCAGTACGATCTTTGTCGACCTTCAAAAATCGCCCTTCTGCGTCACACCCGGACCTGCGGATCAGCCTTTCTGCGGTTTCTACGCCAGTGCGATCGCCGAGTTCCTCCGATTGTTCGATCTTCATGCAGCGGTCCGGGTCAGCCGGTGCAGGGCATTGGGGGCCAAGAGCTGCCTATTGCTGGTCTTGACGGATCAGGTGCGCACCGGTCCCCACACCTCCACCCTGGGTCTCACGACCGCCCCTCCCATCGAGCCCGTCCCTCAACCTTCTTCTCCGCCGTCGCCAGCTGACGTCGATCTGCAACCGGCGGATCACATGATTCCAGCCGTGGCGGAGTCACGTGAACCAGCCTCCGCAGCCGCGGCCCCGCCCGCTCATTCCCTACCGGAGACCGAAAGTTCGGAGACCGACTGGGTGCAGATCGAGATGCAATGGGCCAAGGTCGCGACCACGATGCCGGCGGCGGTAAGGGGGGCGGCAGAAAGGGGGACGGCGACAAGGGCGGAGATTGACAGGGAAAGTGACCCGGAAGCACCCTGGCGTCGCCTCTAGACCCGACCCGCACCCGGGAAAAACAGACAAAAAGTCGCTTTTCCCATGACATTACCCCGCCTTCCTCCAAAAGTCTGAGCCGTTTCGAAGGATTTCCCCAAACAATGGGCCGTTCCGGACCTTGGGAGCGCGTCTTGCTTCGATCCGAGTGGACAACCGAAGGGGGGCAGGAGTTGCGCTACGAAAGAGTCTGCATTCCTTTGTGGTCTCTCCGACACTCCGGGGGGGACACGATCGAGATCTCGGTCAACACCCACCCGGTGGGATTGGAGTTTCGAGCCAGTTTGAACACGCAACTGCTGCACAGTCAGGTATTTCGCAGCCCTGACGAGTTGATGCAGTCGGCCGAGCGAAGCCGCGGTCTCCTCGAGTCCCGGGGATGGACGATGGTTGAAGCGGAGACGAAAGCGTAGCGACGCCGCCTTCATCGGCCGCGTCAGAAACCAGACACCAATCGCCGCCAACATCCACATTCCAACATGCAGCACGCTTTGCCAGATCGCGTTTTTTGTGGTGCGGGCCAAGAGGAACGCCTGGGACTTCCCTCGCGCGCTCAGTTGCCCGCCTTCGACAGCGCCAAGGCCAGCGATGATCTCGGCGTCCGCAACCTGGGCCGGTCCGGAACACGGCCCCCGGTCATCATCCTGGGCGGTTCCGCCAACGCTCTTTCCATCGCGCGCAGTCTGGGTCGACGAGGCATCAAGATCTACCTCTCGATCGCCAAGGGTCGCCATGCTCTCTACTCCAGGTACTGCACGAAGGCGTTCCCGTTTGGCCGAGAGGCGGAAGCAGACTTCTGGACGGGTCTCCTGCTCGGGTCTCGAGGCGAGGCGCTTCATGGCAGCGTGATCTTCCCGTGCAACGACGAGGCGGTGACCTTCGTCGCTCGCCATCGCCCGGCGCTGGCCGAGCACTACATACTGGACGACTCGTCGCCGGACGTGCAGCTGGCCATGATTGACAAGCGCAAGACCCTCGAGCTTGCGCAATCCGCCAACGTCGACGCGCCGGGGTTCTGGCAGGTGGAACGGCCCGAGCAGCTGGACGCGATCGAAGGAGAACTTCGCTACCCGCTCATCGTCAAGCCTCTTCATTCGCACCTTGTTCCAGGCCAGGTTCGGGGGTCGGAAGTACCTCACCGTCAACGATGCGGCCGAAGTCCGGACCGCACTGGAGCGCGTGTGGAAGTCCGGCCTCAGGGCCATGCTCTGCGAGTGGATTCCCGGCCCGGATAGCTTGCTGTCGAGCTACTACACGTACATCGACCGAACGGGCACGCCGCTGTTTCACTTCACCAAGAAGGTCATCCGCCGGTTCCCCAAGAACGAGGGATTGACGTCGTACCACATGACCGATTGGGATCGCGAAGTGGCGGAGATGGGATTGCGTTTTCTGACCGGCATCAACTTTCGCGGGCTGGCGAATGTCGAGTTCAAGCGAGACGTTCGCGATGGCCGGCTCAAGCTCGTCGAATGCAACGCCCGCTTCACGGCTCCACAGGAACTGTTCGTCCGCTGCGGCCTGGATACGGCGTCGCTCGTTTACGATCAGCTGACCGGCGGTCCGATGCCTCGAGAGCTGTCTTACAAGACCGGAGTCCGGTTGTGGTACCCGGTTCGGGACTTTCAGGCGTACCGCCAGCTTCGCGCGATGAACGAGCTGACCTTCGCGGATTGGCTCAGGAGCGTCTGCCACTGGCAGTCGTTTCCGTTCTTTCAGCCCGGCGATCCCATGCCTACGCTCGCGCCCGCGACGCTGGCGATCGCACATCGCTTACACCTGATTTAGTCACTCTGTCAGTTCGTCCGGCCTTTCCGGCCGCAAACCAGCTGCGGCCGCGAACCGGGTCGACGGCGCGGGAAACCGCCATCTTTCGTCAGGTGTAGCGCAGGTCTTCAGACCTGCAGACTGGTCTAAGGGCGAATACCGGAAGTGTCGCGTTCAGCGGGGCCCCAGGGAGTCGCGACGCCAAGCTCGCGCGCGGTGTCGGTGAGCGCTTTGATCAGGTAGTCCGGAAGCGGGATGCCGTTCCGGGATTGCTCTTCGGCACAACGCACCCTGGCGTCTCCTGGAATGCGCACGCCGTCGAAGCCGTCGCGCGGCGCGACGCCACCGAGAGCAGTGAGGAGTCCTTCCAGCCGGTCGGCGAATTCCTCAGGCGGTAGAAATCGGGCGATATCGAGGGCCACCATAAGATGGCCGCAGCGGGTCTGCCGATGCAGATCGCGGAATAGCGATCCGACGTTGGGAGCCACCGCCGCGCCCGTCAGGACGCCGCTCAGCACCTCAACCAGCAGACCAAGACAGAACCCCTTTGCACCGGCCGCCGGCAGCAGGCAGCCATCGCCGTCCACCTCGTTCGGATCGTTCGTTGGGTGACCGGCGCGATCGAGCGCGATGCCGTCGGGGAGGCGCTGGCCCATGCGGCGCGCGTGGCTCACGAGCGAACCCGCCGACGCACCGGTCGCCAGATCGATCACCACAGGGGCGGCATTTCGTCGAGGACACGAGAAGGCGAATGGATTCGTTCCCAGCAGACGGTGCCGCCCACCGTGCGGAGCCACCTTCGGCATCGAATTCGAGTACGCGAAGCCGATGAAACCCTGCTCGGCGGCCTGTGCGGCGTAGTACCCCGCCGCGCCAAAATGATTGGAGTTCTTGACGGCGACGATTCCCGCTCCCGTTTCGCGCGCGAGTCGGATGGCGTGGCCCATCGCAAGGCGTCCCGCAATCTGGCCGAACCCGTCTCTCGCGTCAAGAGTGCCGGTCGATGGAGCCGTTCGACGCCAACGCATATCCGAAGGCGAACAGATCAGCCCGAGCCGCAGCCGCTTTAGAAGAACAGGCAGCAGATAGAACCCCTGAGTCTGATGGCCCCGAAGGTCGCACCAGGCCAGCGTTTCGGCAAGCGCCTCAGCCTCGCGCCGCGGTACACCGGCGGCCGTCGCGAGATCCCGCCCGAACTGCACGAGGGTCCCGAACTGTACGAGGGCTCCTCCGTGCCTCTGTTGCTCGCGGTCCGCGGCTGCGAGAGGAGGTGTCATTCGCGCGGCCATTCCCCCGGGCCAAGCAGGACCTCAAGCAGCCGTTCCATGACGGGAACCGTTTGCTCGGGACGGTCGATCAAGTAGTGATGCAGGAGTCCGGGTGTCGTGTTGACTTCGTTGAAGATTCCCCCGGTCTCGTCGAGGGGACGCGAGATGTCTGTCGTGATCACATCGTGACCCGCAAACCGAATCTTCAGCAAGTGGGCGATGTCGGCGCCGCGGCGGATTGTCTCCGGGTGGACGCGGTCGCGAACGTTCGAGTTCTCCGCTGCCGTGTTGTCGTTCACCACCGCCTTGACGGTCACCCACTCCCCTGCGGCGGGAACCGACGACAGCGTCAATCCCTGGCGGGCAAGACAGCGCTTCAATTCGAGATCGATCACGAGGGCTTGCACACCAAGGGGCAGTCCGCCTGCAAGGCGGCGGCGGTTCTCCATCCGGATCAACCGTTCCAGGGAATGGCGGCCGTCGCCAGCAACGCGCGGGGGCCTTCGCTCGATCGCGTCGATGAATTCGCCGTCCAGGTAGAGGAGCCGGTAGGACGCTCCAGTGGCCTGTTGCTCGATCAGCATCGTCTTGCCGTACGCCGAGGCGAGAACCGATGCGCGTCGAAGATCGCGGCGCGTCTGGATGTCGGTTGTGATACCCCGCCCGCCGGACCCGGATACGGCCGGCTTCACGACGCCCGGGCTTCCGAGCCGCTTCAGAAAAGACTCGGCGAGGTCGATTTCGGAGAGGTCGAACTCGAGGAACTGGCCGACCGGATGGCCGTGCTCGCTGAGGATCCGGCTCACGAGCGGCTTGTTCCCTGCGATCTTGAGCGTCACGGGGCCGTCGAGCATGACGCGCGAGGCGCTGACGAATGTCTCGCGCCCGCCGCGCGCGATGCGATGGACCCCGTACCCAAGGTCGTCGATCGCCGCGCCGGCGCTGGCTGCAGCCGCGATCCACAGTTTCTCGTGGCACGCAGCTTTCAGAGCATCGAAACGCCTGGCGTCGTCGCCGAAGCGCTCCATCAGAGAGTGCCGGACACGAGCCGCCAGTGATGCCAGCTCGAGCCATCCGCGCGAGCGCTGCCGGTGCGAAGAGCTGTATGTCGCCCCGACCGCGGGGCGTAATCTGCTGGTGATGGACGTCATAAGTAGTCGGAATGCCGGGTAAACATCGCGCCCAGGTGAATGGGGTTATCCCCAGCGTACCGGAGCAAGAACGTCTCCAGTTGGGGGGCTTGAGAGACTCGTGTCGTTACTGACGCGTTCGAGGGTGCAAGGCCATGGTGCCTGCCGATTCTCTGCCTGGCAGGTGACAAGAGTCTTCCGATTGACGACCTCAATGGCCAGGGAGGTCACAGGAAGAAGACGAATAGCCCGTCACAGGCGGGCTGGATGGCCTGTCTCCTTGGAGCAACCCTTGCACCTGTGCAAAAGACGACCCCTATCCTGACGAAGATGCCCTTCACCCGCCCCTCTGTGGAAGTCCTGCAATGAAGCAGGACGTCTCCACCACGTTTGTGCGACACACACAACGCCTGGTACCGGCGGTGATCAAGAACGTCCTCTCACTCCTGACTCGACGCCCCGGCGATCGACGGGCGGACGCGCTGTTACACCGGACGCTGGCCAAGAGCGTGGTCGATGACCTCTCACGTCGGCTCGGGACACCGTGCGACCTGGTCGACGTGCACGCCACCAGAACCGGGAGCCTGACCGTTCGCGTTCGCGCTGACCGTTTCTACGTGGCGAAGCTGCCGTTGCAAGCGTCAACCGAAACGCGACTTCGCCAGAATGCCGAGGCGCTGAAGGCATTGGGACAGCTCGGCTGGGTGACGCCGTTTCTCTCCGCCCGGTGCCCCGCCCTCGTCCTGCTTGGGACGACATCAGGGTATTTCTACTCAGTCGAATCTGGGATCCTGGGCCAGGACGGCGCGTCGCTCCTGCGAGCGCGCGGCTGTGCGGACGAACTGATCCTCTCGGCGGAGCACTTCCTCGTCAAGCTACAGAAGGCGTCTCTCAAGGTTTCCACCGCAGGACCTCCCCAGTGGGAAATGCACTTCGAGTCGGCGGTGGAACGCGTCGAACGGCTGGCGAAGCGTGCCGGTGGCACGCAGGACTACCATCAGCTCATTTCCGACATCAGGAATCGACTGGCCGAGCAGCAGCTCCCGTCGGTTTATTCACACGGCAATTTCTGGCTGGGAAATGTCCTGTTCGACACGGCCAACGATCTCACCGGCGTCATCGACTGGGACTGCACGACTGAATTCGCGCTGCCGGCGATCGACCTCATCTACTTCCTCGCTCGAACCCACAGCCTGATGCGCGGCGTCAGCTTCGGCGAGGCGCTCGCCGACTGGATCGACGCCGAGTCGCTTCCCTTCCTGGACGACTGCATCACCCGCTACTGCCACGAGCTGTCGATTCCAGCGACGCTCGTTGCGCCCCTCTCGTACTGCAGCTGGATTCAGCATCTGGATGCGCATTGCCACTTCGGGACGTCGGCGAGCACCGACCCGAGGTGGCTGGACCAGAACGTTCGGCAGGTGCTCCACCGTTGGCGGCTCCGGACGCGCGCGGGACGACTCGAGGCCGGCCGGTGGAAGACCGTAAGAGAGTAAGAACAGGATGGCGACGCCGCAATGAAACGCCACAAGGTGAGCGGTCTGCTGGCGCTCTGGCTCATAGCGTCCGCGACGATCCCGGCACAAGACTCCTACCGTCCACCCCAACTGCCGGGCGGCCAGGCGTTCGTGATCGACCGTTCACCCGATCTTCTGAAGCCGATCGGACCTCTCGCGAGCGGGGTCATGATTGCAGCGACGCCGCCCACGATCGACTTTCTCTACTATCCGGAGCAGACCTATCCAGGGCACCCGTGGGCGGCATGGGGCGATGGAGTCGCAGTACCAAGGAAGTACTACTCGGCGATTGGTGACGATGGTGGCCCAGCCGGCCACGCCTTTGTTTTCGAGTATGACGCCGCGAGCCATTCGTTCCGCACGTTGCTCAACGTGTCAAGATTTCTGAACCTGCCCGACGGCTACTACACGCCGGGAAAGATCCACAGCCGCATCGACATGGGCAGCGATGGCTGGCTGTACTTCGCCACCCACCGGGGCTCGACCCGCGTAACGACCGATCAGTACCACTTCACTGGAGACTGGCTCCTTCGCACGAATCCGGTCACAGGCCAGACGGAGACGATCGCCCATGGTCCCGTACCCAAGCACTCCATTCCGGCAGGTGTCCTGGATCCCGATCGCCTGATTTTCTACGGTGGCACCGCTGCAGGCGCTCCTGACGATCCCACGATCATGTTTTTCGCCTACGACATTCGATCCCGAAAGGTACTGCACGCAGTTCCGAAGGGACCGTATCGTAATTTGATTCTTGCCAAATCGACAGGTCGCGTCTACTACGTCAACGAGGACGGTGGCCCGCTCATGCGATACGACCCTGCCACCGGGACGCCGCCGACGCAGATTCCTGGGAGCATTGGGATTCGTGCAGCGACACGCGAGACGCCCGATGGGTTCGTCTACACCGTCTCAACAAGCGGCGACGGGACGCTCTGGCGCTTCAACACTCGCACAGAACGGATCGACGCGATCGGCAAGGCAGCCGTCGCCAGCCAGGATTACGTGACCTCGCTGGACGCTGATCCGTCGGGCAGGTACCTGTACTACATACCCGGAGCGCACGGCGCGGCTGAGCGGGATGGCTCGCCTGTTGTGCAGTTCGACGTGAAGACGCGGACGAAGAAGATCATCGCGTTTCTTCACCCCTTCTATCGCGACAAGTATGGCTACGTGCCGCTCAGCGCGTACGGCTCGGCCCTGTCTCCGGATGGCGATTCCCTTTACATTACGTGGAACGGCAACCGATCCGGACCCGTACGCGGGCGGCTCGAGTGGGACGGCGTGGCACTGACCGTGATTCACATACCCGAGTCGGAACGGCGGCCGTAGAGCTTCATCTGGTGCATGAGACCGAGAGCCATCCTCTTCGCGTTCTGCTTCCTCAGTTGTTTTGAGGGACGTCTGCTCCCCGCCGAGGAGCAGCCGATACAATTTACCGACGTCACGCGCCAAGTCGGCCTGTACGAGCCGCTCGCCGGCATCATGGGTCACGCCGCTGCGTGGGGTGATGTGGACGGGGACGGCGATCTCGACCTGTACGTGGGCGGCTTCAGTGACCGACCCGACGACGAGTATCTGCCTGCTAAAGGCCCGGTTTCCAACCGCATGCTGCGGAACCTCTCCAATGGCCGGTTCGAGCACGTCGCGGGCCCGCCTGTCGAGTTCTACGGGCGCACTACCGACGCCGTCCTCGTCGATCTAAATAATGACGGCATGCCCGATCTATACGTCGCCAACAACACGCGGGAATCCAGCAGCCTGGCACCAGGACCGCAGCGCGAGGCTCAGCTGCGCCGTCCGATCCTCTTTCGCAACGAGCGAGGCACACTGGTCGACGCGGGAGCCGCCAGTGGCGTGTGTCTGACAGCACCTGGGTCGGCGAGAAGCATCGGGGTCCTCGACTACGATGCCGACGGGCTGCTGGACTTGCTGGTCCTGGAAGATCGCTTCGGGCCGACTCCCCACAGCAGACTGTGTCGTAACCTGGGGGATTTCCGTTTTGAAGACGTCACGTCGAGAGCCGGACTTCCTCTCGATCTGTTCGGCCTTGGGCTAGCGATTGCGGACCTCAATGACGATGGGCGACCGGATATCTTCGTAACCCACAGCAATCGTCTCTTCCTGAGTGCCGGCGGGGGAACATACACCGAGCCAATGGGTCCGAAGAAAGTGTTCGCCTGGCAGCCGCTGGATGCCGAGGACTGGCCGGCCGGTGCGGCCTTCGGCGACCTGAATCGCGACGGGCGTCTCGATTTGGTCGTCGGCATTCACGGCGATCAGGCTCGCAACCGCGTCTACCTCAATGAAGGACTCGACCACGGAGTGCCCGTCTTTCGCGACGTGTCAGCTCAGGTCGGCATGCCGCCACGCCTGAGTAACAAGTCCCCGCACGTCGAGGTTCAGGACTTTGACAACGACGGGTGGCCAGACATTTACTTCTCCGCCGCCTGGCTGGACGGCGACGTGGTCACACCGCTGGTGTTTCGCAACGTCGGCATTCAGGGTGGACTCCCGCGGTTTGAGCCACTGCGGCCCCTCACGGGCCGCACACCGCTCGTCTACTTTCCCGCGGGGCCTTCAGCCGACTATGACGGGGACGGCAGAGTTGACCTGTTTCTGGCCAACTGGTTCCAAGGCAACCACTCCCGGCTGCTGAGGAACACAAGCGGTCCGAACCGATGGCTCGAAGTGAAGGTTCTAGGGAAAACGACGAACCGGATGGGGATTGGGGCGAAGGTTCGCGTCTACAGGGCGGGTGAGCTCAATCGCGATGGCGGGCTGTTGGGGTTGCAGGAAATCGGTACCGGCTACGGCTTCTCGAGCGGTCAGCCGCCGATCGCCCATTTCGGATTGGGAAACCAGGCGACTGTCGATCTGGAGATCGTGTTTCCGAACGGATCCCGGACCGTCGTTAAGGATGTCCGGATCGACCGACGACTGACTGTTGCGGGACCCTAGAGGCGGGTCGTCAATCGGCGGCTCTCACTCGACCAACCGCCCGTATCCAGTCATGACGTTTTTCGGCTCGAAGACTTTGACGCCAGGGATGAGGTCGCTTTGGATCGGATCCCACCGAGGCGTCACACTTTGGGTGTCACGGACGGCACCCTCGATCATCCAGGGGTACCTACTTGGGAACATTGGAAATTCCTCCTGTCGTTAAGTTCTTATAAGGAAGCCCGCGACGGCGACGCAGTTCCACGACCAGATTTCCTTTTCGTCCGGGGCAGTCAATGAACCCCCTGACGGCGGACGGGTGGAGAGCGAATGGTTGGAGTGTGCGGATGACGCAGTGGACTAAAAGAGCCTTTGTGAGGAAAAGCATCGTTTTCAGAACGGTTCTCCAGGTCCGCTGTCTCGTCAGGACGTCTCCCAGGCGTCGGAGGCGGCGTTGATGGCGGGTTTCGGTACGGGCGATGACATCTTCTGGTGGCACAAAGTCGGGGTGGCTGCGAAGCAGATCGTAGTACTTATGCTGTTCGCCGTCGCGACGGTCTTTGTAGGAGTCGTCTACTATGACCGACGGGATACAGATAACGCCAACCTCTGCGGTACAGCGAATTTTTCTTCCCGCCTTGAACACCCGAAAGATCCAGTCCTGACTGGGAGTGAGGTAGAGTTCAGCCGCGGCGCGCCAGGGACCGATGTCATCCATCAACTCACGACGGAACACCCAGCATGAAGCTGGCACGAAGAGCGTTAGGCTTGTATTCGTGTGTGCCCCACGGAGGTTGAGGACGGGTTCCACGTTGGGTCCTGCAGATCGCATAGCGCCGGCCGAAAACCAAGTCGGGCTGCTCATCGTGAAGTAAGCGAACAGCGTTGCCTCAGGTGGTGCCGAAAGATACAGGTCGTCGTGGTTGAGAAAAGCAATGAACTCACCCCGAGCCTTTTGACACCCGACATTGTTCGGACCAGACTGCTCGCCAAAGTTTTCGGGCAGGTTGTAGAAGCGGATGCGGGCGTCTTTGAACGAAGCGACGATTTCGGCCGTCGCGCGCATCAGACAGGCTGCTGTCGTCCGTCACGAGCAACCGCGCTTCGCAGTCGTCAAGAATCTGATGCATCCTGGAGACCGGTTGTTGTGTATCCAGGGGTACGAAGATCTTCCCGGCTTTGAAGACGCCCATCATTGCGACGATGACGGACGCGCCCTGGCCAATCAGCACCGCGACGGTGTCCATGTGGGGGGCCATCGCCAGCACGGCTCGCGCCACACGGTTCGCGGCCTCGTTGAGCGCCCCATAGCTCAGGCTCCGGTCAACGGCGCTGACCGCCACGCTCCCGCGATTCGCAACAACCTGCTCTTCAAAGCGTTCCGGGATCGAACACTCGATCGAGCCCGGTCGCCACAAGTGAACAGCGCGATCTAGCGTGTAATCCATGGACTCACAACCGCAGTCCCAATAGTACGCCGTCTGGAAAAGCTACTTGGAGCGCGCGCTGCATCACCAGGTAAACGAACAAGAACGCAGATGCGGACACAGCCAGCGCGACATCCCAGCGCTCGCGAGAGGCAAGGACCAAGTACAGGAATATCCAAAATGGTACGGCGACGACGAAGCCGAAGAGCCAGATCGCACACACGATCCCGGTGAACCAGATGAAGACCAGCACCCCCTCCCGACCGGCGTCGTTCAGTGGCCCCGCTCCGAACTGAACAGGATTCGACTTCACAATGGCTCTACCGCCGAACAGGCACCCAATCTCAAAGAGCGATAGCGCGAGCGTCGCCACGAGAATCAACCGGGGAAACAGTGCAGCGCGAGTCGAAAACTCGTGGGTATGCCAGAGGGCAGCCGCCAGGGTGACCGCGATCGAGAGAGAAAACAGTGCTTCATGCCGGAACGATGGAATGTTCGGCTGATGCCAGCCA
The DNA here is from genome assembly GCA_963789965.1 of uncultured Acidobacteriota bacterium. Lineage (GTDB taxonomy): Bacteria > Acidobacteriota > Vicinamibacteria > Vicinamibacterales > CAVVIG01 > DATLLJ01. The sequence continues at coordinate 327,307 of CAWBMO010000006.1, read as the reverse complement.
TGTTCAGGAACTCGAGCTGACTCGTCCGCTCTTCCCAATCCCGCGGCTCGCCGCGCCCCGAGTCGCCGCACGGGCACGGCAAGGCTCATCGCAATCAGGGCGGCAATCACCAGCACGCCGGGGCGCCCACCGCGTCCTGTTCCGGTTGGTCCGTCCGTTGAAGCGTCGGCCACGGCCCAGGCATTGTCGAGACAGCGCGCGAGCCTCTCGGCGAGTGTTCGAGCGTGAGGTTGGAAGACCATGTTGAGGTGAGTGCCGGAGACCTCAAGAATTTCCAGACCACCGGTCGCCAATGGCCCCCATGCCCGGCGCGGATCGCGCGTCGCGAAGCAGGCGCGCCTGCTGTTCGATCGTCGCGGCCTGGCAGGTCGCCAGCAACGTAAGCCGATCGTGTCGGCTCAACTGAAGCACGTCCGAATACGCCTTCGTCTTATGGAGCAGGCTTCGATGCGTTTGCGGGACGCCTTTGGATGACCCCGTGGAGCCGGACGTGTACATCAGGCACGCCGGCGCCTCGCCTCTGATCGACACTTTGAGGTCGTCGGAAGAGAGAGCGGCATCAAGGTCATCGACATTGATCAGCTGCAGACCGGGCCGGAGCAGGGGGTCACGCTACGGTTTCCTGACAATGGCCACCAGATTCGCACAATGGTCGAGGTGCAGTTCCGACGCAAGCCACGCACGCAGGCGTTCGTGCAGGCGTCGCTTGATGCCGAACGGAGGGTGTCCGAACATCACTCGATACACGACGGTTTCGGTACCGAGAGCGGTCAGGTAGGTCCATAGGTCGACAGGGTTGTACACGTGGATGTGGGTCATGTCCCAAGAGAGAGGATGGCGATGATAGTTTGCGTTCGGCGTTTGGATCGCCAGCGACCCACGCGCGTTCACCAGCGAGAGCAACCGATGGAGGAACGCGATTCCGCTTTGCAGGTCCAGATGCTCGAGGACGTCCAAGCAGATGACCGCGTCGTAGGTACGGTCGACCTCACTCAAATCAGAATACGTGTATGGGTACTCCGCCCCGATGTCTTGCGTGTCATATGCGCCGGTGAAACCGCGCTGCCGTATCAGCCGCATGAACCGCATGTCGCCCGCCCCAACGTCGAGTACGTGTCGAGCGTTCTTGATCGCGCTGAAGATCACTTCCTCCGCGTCGCTGAGATCGTCGGTATCCCACCAGTGCCGCCTGACGTCGAAAATGGGCGGCTGGCGAGACAGCTGTTTGCGCTTCCAATAGTTCAAGTAGACGAGGTTTTGCGGTTCATCAGTCATCGGCAGATTGTGTCATGGGAGCCGTGTGACACTTGGACGTAGGCGACTCCACCGTCTGACCGAGACGGCCAGCAGATTCACGCGGCTGCTCCGTTATGTCCGGACCGACCGGCGACTGACGGTCTAAGGACGGTAGCTCATCCTGATTTACTTCCAGCGATTCATACAGTCCACAGGACACGTGTGGATGAAACACGGTTTGGTGGGTCTTGAAGATCCAGGGGTAGCGGTGCGCGATCTTGTCGAAATGGCCGTTGTTGAAGAAGAGGATGTGAATCTTGCGCGGGCGTCTCTGATAGGACGCGGTGATGTTGTCGAACACTCTCGATAGCGTATCCCCGCAAAACGGATTGTATAGATAAAGGAGGTTCGCTTCGTCGGGTAGCCTGTAATCGTTCGCGTCGATGTGCACCACCTCGAATTGCCGCACTCGCCGGAGCCGCATCCGTCGCAAATTCCCCACTGCCTCTTCAGCAAGTTGTTTCGATATGTCGATGCCGATCACGCGCTTGAACGGAAGCGCAGCCGCGGCACACACTGCACGGCCTTTGCCGGCGCCATAGTCAACGAAGGTCGTGTGCGCCTTCTCGATACGTAAGCGCCGGATCATCGAATAGAACGCCGCATAACTAATCGGCTGCGAATCCTTCGCGTCCGCGTCTTGAATCCCAACATCGGCGAGCTTCACTGACACCTGTGTGGTCACGCCCAACCGGAATTCATAGTAGAAGTCAACGATCTGGTCACACAACTCAAGTACGAAAAACCTCAAACCCCGATTGCGGATTAACCTCGCGGCGTTGTGCAGTTTTTTCAGGATGGGAAGTGCTCCGCTACAGAGGAGAGCCACAGCCTGGGAGGCCCGATCAAGGACGGTCTCTGCCGAACTCGGCATCCGATCGGTGGTAGATTGCCCCGGTGAGAGTCGCATAGTCGGCTCCGAATGCGTCCAGAAAGCGCTTGCGGTCGAGGGCAGCGAGCACACGAAAGTTCTCGTGAGAAAGCTCTGAGTGGTCTTCCGCCAGGTGGAAATCGATCCACCGGGGATGCCCATCGTCGCCGATGATGATGTTCCCCCACTTGATATCGATAATCATCAAGCCTGCGGTGTGGAAGCGCTGCAGATCACGCGCCAGTTCCGCGATGAATTCCTTCGTAGCGACCTGAGGGAGCACCTCCCGGCCGGCCGCCAGAGCGCGTTGCCAACTTTCACCGCGCGTCGATCCGCGGGCTTGGTCTCGGTTTCGGATGAGAGCACCGGCCTTCACGAGTTCATTGCGCAGCACGCGGCCTGGAACGTACGAAATCACGAGCGCCGGGTCATCGAAATCGACATCCAGGATCGACGGCACGCGCATGCCAAGCTCGCCGAGGCGATGCAACGCCGCAAGCTCGTTCAGGAACGCGAGGCGGTTCCCTCTATAACGCTTGCGCACGCCGAAGTACTCAGGGCTCCAGACGACGTCGATAGAGAATCTCCTGCGAGGCACGAAGCTGCCGTCAGCGAGCGCGGGCATTCCATCAATGGGTCCGACGCCAGACTCCCAGTAGCCATCCTGATCGATCCGTGCGACCACGGCCACACCATCGCGCTGGGCCTCCGCTTCGAGGGTCCGAAGCTGGCGGGCATTGAGACCGAGAATATCGACGCGAGGGTTGGGCCTGCGGCGGCCGACGTCGACGACGTCAGCGCGATGAACCTTCCAACGGTTCAGGTCGCGTGTGAGCCGGCTGGGCCTGCCAAGATTCTTGATTCTACGGTACGCGCGGACGGCCCGCGCTCGGACCCAGGCTGTGGGGTGGGCGACTAGCACAGGACCCTGCGTCTAGTGACGGTATCAGGCTTCACGGAGGGGTGGGATTTCAATCTCGCGGATACGGCACACGGGGGTCGACCTTGACATTGATGCATGCGGGCAGTCCTGAACGCACGGCGCGTTCCAGAGCTGGTCGCAACTGGTCAGGGGCCTCGACAAAGTCACCGTGTCCGCCGAAGGCGCGCATGATCTCTTCGTATCGGCATTCTGGCTGAAACATCGTGACTCGCTCGGCGTGTGGGGGGAAGTTGGCCTCTTGCGAAAGGGCTCCGCTGTGTCCTTCATTGTTGACGACCACGATGATGATCGGAACCTTGTATCGAACGGCCGTCTCCATGTCCATCGCGTTGAATGCGAACGCAGCGTCGCCACAGATAGTGACGACGAGTCGATTCGGGTGCGAAAGCTTTGCGCCGATCGCGAACGGTATGCCACCGCCCAGACAGCCGTTCGTGCCAGCAGTGAACCGCGACGCGGGGAGGTAACTGGGCAACACCTGTTGAGCCGCCGCCATAGACACGTTTCCGTCGACGACGCAGATTGCGTCCCGAGGTAGGAAATCGCGAATCTCCTTCAGCACGCGATAAGGAGACATGGGAATCGAATCGCTAGTCGTGAGAGCATTCACACTCTCCTGCTTCTTCGTCCTGGATTCATGCAAAGCTGCGTGCCATGAATGAAGCGCTTCTTTGTTCTGCGTCTGACTCGCAGCGGCGAGGCAGGAAATCAGTCGCCTCAAGACTTCTCTTGCGTCACCGACTAGTCCCACGGCACGGGTAGCGTTGACGCCCATTTCCGGTTCATGAATGTCAATCTGAATGATCTGGGCATCGCGGGCCAATTCGCTCCCGAAGCGAAACGTCCAGTCCAGTCTCGCGCCCACCACCAGAACGGCATCGGCCTTGGATTGCAGCAAGCCGCGCGCGTCGTTGAAACAGAGGGGATGGTCATCAGGTAGATAGCCTCGGCCCATGGGTGAGGTGATGAATGGAATGCCCCAATCATTCACCAACCGAGTCAGCTCTTCGTAAGGCTCGGACCAGCGGGTTCCCTTGCCGATGATCAGGGCCGGACGTTCGGCCCCTAGGAGAATTCCAGCCGCTCGTGCAACGCGCTCTCTGTCCGGCGGGGCGCCAACGGTCGCTCTGAGACAAGGCAGCCTGTAGGAATGCACGACTTCGTTGAGAACGTCCTCAGGGAGGTCAAGATAGACCGGACCAGGCCTCCCGCTGGTCGCGGTGCCAAACGCGCGCTCGAGGAAAGCTGGAATATCGGCCGTCGATTGCACGACTGCCGACCACTTGGTAATCGATTGAACGATGGGGATGGCGTCCAATTCCTGAAATGACCCCATCCCCTGCATGCTGAGCGGGCGCCGACCGCCCAAGACAATAACGGGCCAACAATTGTCCCAGGCCACCAGAATGCCGGTAACCGTGTTGGTGACTGCGGGGCCTGCAGAAACGAGGCAGACGGCTGTCAGGCGTCCTGTGACGTAATTCTGTGCTGTCGCCATCATGACGCCTGCCTGCTGATTGCGGACCCCTAGCGGACGGATCCCGACTTGAAAGCAAGAGGCGAACGTTTCGCGAACGGGCGTTCCCGACACGCCATATACATGCGTAACGCCCAGCTCCTTCAGGCAGCGCGCGACCAATGCGTGACCATCGATCACCTCTCGTACGAGCTCGGGCCTCAGCAAATCAGGGTTCGCCGGCAAGAGTGCGCCGGTACGGTCGGCACTGTCGGTCATACGGTTCCCGGGCGGGAAATCAGGTGTCATGAGTGCCCACAATGGTCTCCGTCAACGGCGTAAAATCCGCGAGTCGCTGAGCCGGGTTGGCTGCAATGCTGTGCAGCAAGGTCCGAAAGTGACCGGCCATCCGCTGAATAGTCGCGCGGTCAAACAGATCCGTGCTGTACTCCAAGAGACCCTTGATCACGCCACCAGTCTCGATCATGGAAACAGTCAGATCAAACTTGGCGGTGTCATTGCCTCTGTCAAATGGACTGACGCTGCCGGTCGCGAATGGAGTCGTCCTCATGCCGGTCAGCGTCGGAGCCTGATCAGGAGTATTGTGTAATGTGAATGCCACTTGGAACAGCGGATTGTGGCGCGTGTCTGGCGTCAGTTGCATTTCCTCAACCAGCTTTTCGAACGGCACGTCCTGATGGGCGTAGGCTCCCAGGCACACTTCGCGCACTCTCGCCATCACTTCGCGGAATGTGGGGTTGCCAGACATATCGGTTCGCAGTACCAAGGCGTTAACAACCAGTCCAATCATGGGCTCGAGCTCTGGCGTGGTGCGATTGGCCACGGGAGAGCCGACAACGATGTCGCTCTGCCCCGTGCAGCGGTGGAACAGGACGTTAACCGCTGCCAACAGGGTCATGAACAGCGTGGCGCCATGCTGTTGGCCAAGGACCTTGAGTTGCGTCGCGGCCTCCGCTGACACCTGGAAGGTTTCGCGAGCACCTTTGTAACTCCTTGCCGGTGGCCGCAACCTGTCCGCCGGCAACGCCAGTGCAGTCAAACCTGCGAGCTGCGCCTTCCAGTAGCGAAGTTGTGATCCCAGCATGTCGCGCTGTGATTGCTCACGCTGCCAAAGGGCGTAGTCGCGATACTGCATCGGCAAATCAGGCAGTGGGGACGACCTGTTGACAATAAAGGCGCCATAGAGCGCCGCTAATTCTCGATTGAACACTCCCATCGACCAGCCATCCATCACGATGTGGTGCGAACTGAGAAGGAGGACGTGCTCGTTGTCACCTAAGCGCAACAGTGTCGCTCGAAACAATGGCCCTTCGGTCAGGTCGAAGGGCCGCTTTGCCTCCCTCAGTGCAATCCGCTCACTTGCTGCGTGCTGCTCGGCTGCCGAGCACAGTCGAAGGTCAACGACTGGCACCTGAATGCTCAAGGCCGGCGCGGCTACCTGAATCGGATGTCCGTCCACGACCTCGAAGGTTGAACGCAACACGGCATGGCGTGCCACGATTGTGTCGATCGACCTCTGCAAAGCTTCAACATTGAGACCGCCACTCAAATGCCAAGCCCTGTAGACGTTGTAAACAGGGCTGCTCGGTTTCGACTGAGCGAGCAACCACAGTCGTTGTTGAGCAGGAGACAACGGAGCCAATCCGTCGTCTATTCTTCCATGGGATGATGCGTTCACGCGGGCCGGTAAGACGAGTCAGGCAATCCGGGGAGAGAACAGGCATGATCGGTTGCCTCAACGCCGTCGGACACTTCGAGGGACTGGGCGATTTCGTCCGCGAGACCCGCCACGGTCGATTTTCGGAAGATCGTCGCGATGGAAAGGTTGACTTGAAAAACCGCACGGACGCGTGAGAGTACTTGGGTACCACGCAGCGAGTCACCTCCGAGCAGGAAGAAGTTGTCATCGCGACCGACTGTGGGGATGCCCAATACTTCGCTGTAGATGCTCGCCACGGCTGCCTCGAAGGCATTCGTCGGGGCCACAAGGTCCACTCGGAGTGCTTCCGCAAATACTTCTGCCAAACCAGCGCGCTGAACCTTGCCGGTGACCCCTCGTGGAATGTGATCGACGATGATGATCCGGCGAGGAACCTTGCATTCTGCGAGCCGGGCGGTGACAAAGGCTTGAAGTTCCTGTTCGTTGGTATGCGATTCTGTTTTCAAGACGACCGCAGCGGCAACATCTTCGCCAAGCGTTGCATGCGTGACGGCGAAGGCAGTGGCTTCCGCGATCGCTGGGTGATCCAGCAGGACCTGGTCGACTTCAGAGGGCGAGATCTTTTCCCCGCCGCGGTTGATGATTTCCTTGAGCCTTCCGACGATGAACAGGTAGCCATCGTTGTCCAGGTAGCCTTGATCGCCTGTCCTGAACCAGCCGTGAGAGAAGGAACGTTCATTTGCGCCAGGATTGGCGGCATATCCCGACATAACATTGGCGCCGCGAATCACGACCTCCCCGACTTCTCCGGAAGCCCGGAGGTCGCCGTGGCCGTCCATGATAGAGACCTCTGTTCCGGCGGCCAAGCCCACCGAGCCTTCCTTCCGCAACTGCGGTGGCGGAGGATTGCTGCATATCTGATGGGAAGCCTCAGTCATTCCGTAGGCCTCGAGCACGGGAACATCAAAGGCTTGTTCCAGCTCACGCATCACGTGTCGCGGCAAGGGCGCAGATGACGAGCGGATGAACCTCAGCGAACGGGTACGTCGCAAATCCAGACCTTGAGCCCGCGCAGATGACAGAACCGCCCGATGCATGGTTGGGACGCCGGTGTACCAAGTCGGTGAAAATTCTTCAAGCCACGCAAAGAATTGCGGGAGCTGAAGATCAGGCGTGCAGACCACGCTGGCTCCCGCTGCAAGCGAGGAAAGCAACGCACCAACGAGACCGTGAATATGAAAGAGCGGCATCACGTTGAGGCAACGGTCGCTCTGCGTGAGCGCGAGCGTCGTCTGAATGTTCCGTGCGGATTGAAGAAGATTGGTATGGGTCAGGGGCACCAGCTTCGGCCGAGAGGTGGTGCCAGAAGTAGACAAGAGCAGGGCCACATCGTCGGCCCGGGCAAACTCGGGATGCTTCAGGCCCACCGGCCGTTCCCCGGTGAACGTGAATAGACTCGCTCTGGTGCCTGGTCGCGAATAAAGCTCAAGTATAGGGATACCGCGCGCCCGGGCAACAGCCCTTGCCGGTGAATCAACACCGGCCTGTACGATCAACGCCTTGGCTTGCATGTCGATGAGACAAGCCTCAAGTTCCGGGGCGCGATAGGCTGGGTTCAGAGGAGCAGCAGTGGCTCCACTCGCGACTCCAAGGAAAGCCACGGCCATCTCGGGCCCGTTGGGTAGGTTGATTGCAACCGGGTCATTGCGCTCTATGCCGAGTGAGCGCAGTGTCAGGACGGCTTCTTGAATATGGGCGTACAGGTGTTCATAGGCCAGCGGTGCCTGGTTGAGGGCGAGAATCGCGAACGCCTCAGGCGTGAGGCGTGCCTGGTCGTCAAGCCGTTGGGCGATGCTTTGCGCTGGAAGGTGCGTAGCTCCGTTCATATCAGGACTCCAAATACGAGGTGACCTTCCACATTTCAATGCTACGACGTGCGATCGCGGCGCCGATCCAGTAGGGCGGTGCCGGCGCAAACGACGCAAACTGCCACGCTTCGGCGTTGATATTCGCCGGCGGGAGGAAGCGAATCCGATCGCCGTTCACATCGAATCCGATATTGGCCAATGACTCCGAAAGACCCAGCCCAGTTGCCTTGACGTGCGCTTCCTTCAGCGTCCACAACATAGCGAAGCGACCTGCACGCTCTGACGGACGACAGCGATCGAGTTGCACGAGTTCAGCACGGGTGAAATATCGCTCGATAACAGGTGACCAATCGACGGCGGGATCGGTACGCTCGACGTCGACTCCAATGTCCGGACCGGGAGCGATGGCGCATGCCACGATCCCTCGTGCATGTGACAGACTGAACGTCAGCGCCAAACCCGCTTCACACCGATCCGACAGCTTTGGCTTCCCGTGTGCGTCCAGGTCGAACGTCCACGCGTGAGCAGCGACGTCCGCGTAGCGGGAGAGCGAGGTCCGGAGCAGCGCGTGGGCAGCCGCGTAGTCACGCCGATCGTGAGCAAACTGCAACCTGTCGTGTCGCGACCACTCCTCAGAAGACAGTACCGATCGGGCTGCGGCGAGGGCGGAATCCCCAAGTGATTCGGTCAGCCGATACCAAATGTGAACCTCATCCGGCGCGAGCCTCATTCGATACTCTCTCGCTCCCATGCTTTGTCGAGACAACGCGCGAGCTCTCTGGCAAGTGTTCTCACGTGAGGCTCCAAGACCAGGCTGCGGTGGCCACCGGGCACGTCTAAGATCTCGACACCGCCCATAGCCAACGGGCCCCACCCCTTCCCTGGATCGCTCGTCGCCTCGGCGGAGCGCTCACTGGCTCTGAAGAGCGTGACACGGCCCCGGTACGCTTGCGGCCGATACCTGCTCAGTGCGTTCGTGTTGACGTGCCGGACATCCTCCAGGGCGCGAGGCAGCGAACGTCCGGCCCCGTGCCAACGGAAACCCATCTGCCAGAATCGATTCGCGAACCGACGCTGTATCGTTCTCAGCTCGCTGAAAATGTAACGTCGGCGGTCCGGTCCCGATACGAGATGCCTCGCGTGAAAAGAAGCTCGTAATCCGTACTCAGACGCCTTGCGCCGAAGCCAGGTCTGCAGCTTGGGCGCCCGCGAGTCGAACAACGCGAGTAAGGCAACCCGTTGTCCCTGCTCCTCGAGCTGGCGAGCCATTTCGAATGCCACGACGCCGCCGAAAGACATGCCTGCGATTGCGTACGGCCCATGAGGCTGCACCTGCCGGGCCTGCGCTACGTAGTGGCCCGCCATGTCTTCGATTCGCCTGTGGATCGGGGCCTTGCCGTCGAGACCGCAGGCCTGAAGACAATACACCGGCTGATCTGACGGCAAGTATCGCGCGAGGTCCCGATAGGTCAGGATGTTGCCACCTACACCGTGAACACAAAACAACGGGGGTTTGCCCCTGCCGGCGCGGATCGGCACTAATGAAGGCCACACCTCGTCTTTGCTTTCACGTCGGAGCAGTTCGGCCTGCTGCTCGATCGTTGCCGCCTGGAAAAACGTGGCAAGAGGAAGCTTCGTCCCAAAGGCCTGCTCAATTGACGCACACAAGCGAGCCGCGAGCAGCGAGTGGCCTCCCAGCTCGAAGAAGTTGGCCGACATGCCGATAGGATGCTGCCCGAGAAGGTCTTCCCAGAGGTTCGTGAGATTCAGCTCCAGAGCATCGCGAGGCGGCCGATCGGGAGTGACAGTGACGAATGCCCCATCCGGCGCGGGCAGCGCTGCCCGGTCCAGCTTGCCGTTGATGGTGAGCGGCAGATGCTCCAGCAGGACCCACGCAGAGGGAACCATGTGCTCCGGAAGTCTTTCGCGCGCAAACGCCCGGAGCTTGACGATCAGTTCTGAATGAGCTTTCGCTGGCACGATGTAGGCGACCAGGCGTCTATTCCCTGAACGATCTTCCCGGGCAACCACCAGGCTTTCGCGAACCAGCGGACTGGCATCAAGAGTGCTCTGAATCTCACCGGGCTCGACGCGAAAGCCCCGAATCTTGATCTGATGGTCGCGGCGTCCCAAGAACTCGATGTTGCCATTTGCAAGAAACCGTCCCATGTCGCCGGTTTTGTACAAACGCGCAGCCAGTGCGGTGCTAAATGGGTCGCTAATAAACCGCTGGGAGGTGAGATCAGGGTCGTTCAGATAACCACTCGAGAGGGCATCGCCGCCGATATAGATCTCTCCGGGCGTGCCAATTGGTACCGGCTGGAGATGGCGATCCAGTACGTACAGCCGTGTGTTGGCCAGTGGCCGCCCGATCGGAACGGGGCGTTCACCGTCTGGAGCCTCGGTGATCTGGTGCCACGAGGCGAACGTGGTGGTTTCAGTCGGCCCGTAGACGTTGAGTAACCGTTGCGGGCCACCGTTTGTCAACACCGCCGCGGCCGATGTGGGGTCGATGACTTCGCCGCCGACGAGCAGATCTGTGAGCGTGTTGAAGGCCGTGGGGCATTCACGGCCGACCATGTTAAACACGGCTGTCGTGAGGAAAAGAACCGTAATCCGCGTGCGGGCCAGCTCGGTGGCAAGATCCGTCGGCGAAATGACGACGTGCTCCGGAATGAGCACAAGCCGCGCGCCGTGCAGCAAAGCTCCCCAGATTTCGAAGGTGGCCGCATCAAACGAGGCGCTTGCCGCCTGGGCAACAACATCAGAGGAGTGCAGGCTGATGTAGTTTGTGTTGATCACCAGCCGCGTGACGGCCCGGTGCGGGACAACGACGCCTTTGGGGCGGCCGGTCGATCCGGACGTGTATATGACGCATGCGGCGTCTTCGGCGGTCACCAGACTGAGGGGATCTCCGTCGCGCTCGTTCGATCCGTCGTCCATCTGATCGAGCAGGAGTCTCAGTACGCCATCTGGCACCGGCAGACAGTCGCTGAGGCGGGTGTCCGTCAGGAGCACGCGTACGCGTGCGTCTGCCATCATTAGAGTGAGACGCTCCCGCGGGTAACGGGGATCAAGCGGCACGTAGCCGCCGCCGGCTTTGAGAATCGCCAGGAGCCCGACGATGAGGGAGGCCGATCGATCGACGCAGATCGCCACGAGACTGCCTGGGCCCACGCCCACAGCCTGCAGTCGGTGCGCCAACTGGTTCGCACCTCTGTTCAGCTCGCAATAGGTCAAGGCCTGTCCGCCGTCGACGACCGCCACGGCGCCCGGCGCTCGTTCCACCTGCCGCTCGAATAGCTGGTGCAGGCACGACTCTCTTGGGTACTCGGTGGCCGTGTCGTTCCAGTCGAACAGAAGCTCGCGCCGCTCTCCCGGCGTCAGGAGCTCTAGTGTCGAGACGCGACGCTCTGGGCCGTCAACCATTCCCGCCAGGAGGGCCAGAAAGTGTCTTTCCAGTCGCTCGATCGTGCGGACCTCGAAGATATCAGTGTTGTATTCGATTCGTCCGGTCAGTCCCTCCGGCGTTTCAGCCAGGGCCACGGTCAGGTCGAATTTGGCCGTACCGGTATCAACGTGCTCGGAGGTGAGAGTCAGACCTGGAAGGGTGAATTCCCGTCGAGGGACATTCTGCAGCACGAACATCACCTGGAACAGTGGCGTCTGGGTCCGACTTCTTTCTGGCCGCAGCAGCTCGACCAAATGCTCGAAGGGAAGATCCTGATGGACGTATGCGCCAAGCGCGGTTTCCCGCACGCGGGCCAGCAGCTCACGCACCGTCGGATCCCCAACGAGCGAAGTGCGCAGGACGAGTGTGTTGACGAAGAATCCTATCAGGCGCTCGGTTTCGACCGATGGGCGGCCAGCAATCGGCGCGCCGACGACGACGTCTTCGACCCCGGCCCAGCGGTACAGCAGCGTCTGAAACCCGGCGAGCAGTGTCATGAACAGCGTGACACTCTCCCGTCGGCTGAACGCTTTCAGATCTGAAGTTAGTCTTCGGTCGAACGTGAACGTGTGCGTTGCCCCGCCATAAGTTCCGATCTGCGGACGCGGGCGATCGCCAGGGAGCTCGAGTCTCGCTGGGAGATCCTTCAACCGCTCCTTCCAGTAAGACACGAGGCCGTCCAACTTCGCGCCTTGCAGCTGTTCACGCTGTGAGCTCGCGAAGTCGGCATATTGAATGGGCAGTTCGGACAGAGCAGACGAGCGGCTTGCGGTGAACGCCGAGTAGCACTGCGCCATCTCCTCGAAGAAGACGCTCATCGACCAGCCATCGGACACAATATGGTGGATGGTGAGGAGGAGAATGTGCGCGCCGTCGGTCAGGCGCAGGAGCACAGCGCGCATGAGCGGGCCACGCGCGAGGTCGAAAGGCCGGCGTACCTCCTCGGAGGCGATCTGCCGCGCCTGCGCTTCCCCATCCTTGCCTTCTCGAAGGCTGACGATCGGGAGCGGTATCTCGACATGAGGAGCGATGACTTGAACCGGCTGTCCTCCGGCCGCGGCGAAAGTCGTCCGCAACGCCTCGTGCCGTCGGACGATCTCGTTGAAGGCCCGCTCCAGAGCGCTGACGTCGAGCGCACCGGTTATGCGGAACGCTCTCGCAATGTTGTAAACCGCCAGGCCTGGCTCCAACTGGTCGAGGAGCCAGAGGCGTTGCTGTGCGAACGAGAGCGGAAGGGTGTGGCCCCGACCTTCCTCCCTCGCATGCTGCTCGAACACGTATTTGCCGGTCGGCACACGAGCGATCGGCTCCTGCGGTTCGCAGTCGACCAACGCCGCTAGTCGCGGATTATCGGTACTCACGGTCGTATCGTTCGTCTTTGAGGGGGTCTCGGATCACGTCCCGGAGGACAGTTACGCCGGTGAGGCACACCTGAAGGAATGCGGGAGCAGCAGGGCGTCGCCCACGGTGCTGAGGTCTGACTATTTCCCTGCCTGACCAGCCACGTCTCGTATTGTCTTCGTACGCTTTATCGGTAATTCCAAGGCTCTGGCGGTCCACATGGTCAAGTCTTGCGAGTACACCGATGTCGACGACCAGCCCACATTTCCCGGAACAGGGCCAAGGAAGTCGACCCGAGCAAACCCTCTGCTTATGAGGAAGCTGTTCGCTGGCTCGTATTCCTTTCGATCTGAGTTGTCAAGAATCAGCATGCCTCCCTTACGCAGGTATGAAACGGCCGTATGACAGCACGCATTCCGGGCTTTCCCATCGACAACAATGACGTCGTAAGACCCATGCTGCTCGCGAGCGATCGCAGATACATATGGATCGCTTGGCTCCATGGAGGTATCAGATGCGCTGGTCGGCACGTAGCTGAGAGCAACGTTGTTAGGGACGAACGGCTGTAACCGCTTTACCCAAATTTCATCGTGGTCAACTGCAGACACAGAGTTCACTCGCTGTGCGAACCAAAGAGTGGAGTTTCCCGATCCGTACTCGAAGACGCTCTCATTGCCTTTCAGAACCGTTTCAAGCCAGTAGATAGCCGGATATGTGAACCACGGCAAGGGGTCTAAACGCCTGTCTACGGGTCTTCCGAGGCGCATGGACTCGAACCAGCCGACCTGTTTGAACGTGCCCAGCAGCAACAGGGCTCGATCAAGGTTTCGGAGCGACCTGGGCGCGCTCCAAAGTCGATATCCGATACGCCGAATCTTAGACGGTTCCATATCTCAAACCTTGACAGAGGAGAAGAGCCGCGAGGTCATGCGACTGGCCACGGCCGGACGCTGGACGATACTCCACTGCGCGGACCGCGCGCGCCACGCGCGTTGTGGGGCTTTCCGCCGAAAGTTTGCGCCATCCCCTTTTTCCCATCAGGGGCGCCGCGCGATAAGGGCCTACAGGGGCTGCAGATATGACCTCATTGCCGAGTGAACACGCAAACAACCTGGTCACCCCACAGAATGCGTCGCTCACAACGGTAACCTTCCGCGGCAAAGAGCTCGACAAACTCGTTCTCGCTAAAGTCGTTTATCCATCCTTGTTTCCGACGACCAAGATGGAGTCGAGGCCGCGAATCGGTGACAACGGCATAGGAGGCGATTATCGACAACGTATCCTCACGTAACCGGGACACGAGCCTCGCCACGTCGGTTACGTACTCCAGTACGCCGCCGAACACGGCGATGTCATGGCTCGGGAACTTCGGATACACTTGTGTATTCAGGTCGACCACCACGGTTCCAGGGCCTCGATCGACCAGATCCGATGGTATGTAGATCGTTCCGGCTGGCAGAAGTCGTTGCAGCAACATCCGCCCGGCACCGAACTCTAGAACCGTCTTCCCGGGTGGAATCAGGCTGGCGATGAGACGCGTACGGTCATCCCACTCGCTGAAAAGGTTGCTCACGGTTGCCCATCGACGGCTGTCATTTCCCCCTGCAACGGCCCTCAGCATGCGAACCCATGACCGGACTCTTCCCAAACGCGGTCGCATACTCCGAATTACATATGAAAAGGAGTGTCGCAGCATCGTTCGCCCGCATGGTTGAGGACGCACTAGATGACCTGCCCACAAAGTTGTGACTTGCGCAAACGACACGAACATCCTGTAAGTCGATCGAACGGGTGCCTCGACCTAGCACGGCGCGCGGCAGACTGAAACCCGGTAATCAATTACGATTCACCCAAAGTCACCCTCAGAGACAAGAACATGTTGTGCAGCCTTTCCTTTATCTCTCCCACAGACTCAGGAGGTGTTCGAGTGCTTTTGAGCAAATCTGATAGGCTCTCATTTCCACGCAAATCGAGAGGGTTTGGCCTTAACCCTAGCGCGGAGTTGTAGTCAGCGAACTTAAATCCGCTCCCCGACACCTTATTTGATAGTGACATCCAGGCGCTTGAGATGCCAAGAGAATCAGCAGTAACTATGCCATGCAAGGAAGATGAAAGAATGAACTGACACTTGTCGATATCTTCGAATACTGCTGATGGCGTTCGTGTGACATCGATTACGAGGACATCTTTCTCGTACCTTCTCCGGATCATGAGAATCCGAGGATCTGCTCTGTCGACACGGTGCGGTACAAGACCCAAAACATGGACTTTATTTTTTCGCCGATTCATCAGTTTCGAAGCCAGCAATCCCGGGTCACCTAGGACGACGCTCTTCGACGCACCGGTTCTTTGCCTCGTTAGTTCACCTCTCAAGGCAAGAATCGTAGCATTCTTAAACTGTCGGACGTGTTCGTGGATCAGTCCTGAACCCAAGATATAACCTGAATAGTTCTCGGGAACGTGCTCAAGAATGCTACCCACTGACACAACCTCTGCGTGATCGGGAGAAGAATAAACTGGAGTGAAGCCGTACTTCTTAAGAAGTAGAGGAGTCACTTGATCGCCAAAGTTTCGATATCCGCGCATCCAATAGGCAGTCAACTTATTCTGCAGTACGGTCCCCATCATTGAGTTCAAGATGCATTCGGCAGTGAGTAGACCCTCCTTAACGCCACGATTCATAGTCCTGGAGGCGTTTCCTATGAGTGTCAAGGCATTCATGGTTGTGTCCACTGTGTTGCATCCATGGCGAGCCGGAGTGATCGGGAGGCGAAGCGCGAGCGCGCATTTACGGCCCGTCTCATCGATGCCCAGCGCCTCGACGATGCGGCGCTCTGGGCTTGGATGCCATCGATGGCCAGCGCATTCAGAGGGAGCGAATCAAGTGTGTGGGGCTGTCACGCATCGAGCTGAGCTGCCGTAATCGCCATGAACTAGCGGCTCACGGTACTCTTACTCTTGTTGCGAATGCGGACGTTCGCGGCGGTCGCATCAAGTGTGAGAATAGGGCAAGCAGGTGTTGCGGAACCTCCGCGGGGGGTCGGGAGTTGCGTTCCGAATAGTCGACTAAATCGCTCTCTATTCAGGCCGGCGAGCACCCGGAAGCTCTCCCGAGAAAGTTCAGCGTGGTCATGTCGTAGGCGCTCGTCGTCAGATAGCAGCGCTCTTGTGACTAGTAAGTATTGTCAACCAAACTTGTCAGCTCGCTAGAGGCCTCCAAGTAAGGGGCCTGATCATTGTAGATAGGAGGTTTGATCCTATAATTTCTGTACTCCTCAGGATCATCGCACGACTCTCCGGCTTCAATGGCCTTGACCATGTTGTACAGCTCTCTGGCCGTCACGTAGTGCAGCACACAATTGACACCATCGTTGTACTGCTGTTCGAAATAGCTGAAAATGTGCTCCATCTCTGGCCCTAAGACCGCCTCTGCATCGGTGGCTCCGTGTGTTGACGTCTTTACGATGATCCAATTGGGTTTACCAGACACATGTATCCCCGTTCTCACCCAGGCATCTATTCTCTTCGTCGTCGTTCTATATTTCGTGTTGATTGAATCACCGAGTGCTCTCACTCTAAAACATGTCTTTTTGACAGCCTGCGCATCCATGACAAAGGGATATACCGGTCCCTGAATCATCACCAGGTCGTCACTTTCATGGCCGCCGCGTTGCACCAGAGCACCAGTGTTATGACTCTTTGCTTTCTCTGGAACGTCTTTTGCGTAAAATACGGAATTCATTTGTAGGGGATCGGCCTCGGTCAGCGATGGAAAGGTGAAGTCGGCATAGCAACCGGTTTCTTTTAGGATGGTCAGTTCGTTGTCGACGCCGCAATATTTGCCCCCTCTGGAGTTGTCAAGGGCCCAATCGCCGTGAATGAAGGCGTAGCGCTTCCGTCCTGACTCAGATCCGAAAATCCCAAAATGGGAATACTCTTTGACGCACAGGTCGAGCGTTCGGCGCAGGTTCTCCGCCGTATCTGGCTTCTTTTTTCCGTGATGAAGATGCAGCTCTATCTCGCCGTAACCGCGCTCACAGAGCGACACGAGTTTTTTCAAAGAACCGTTTCGGTGATAGTGGGGTGGAAAGAACCAGGTTCTTTTGGGCACATTGCCCGCTGCGTCTTCGTGTCTATCTGCTAAGGCTGGATACCGTGCCAGCAGAGCCTCAACCCGTTCTCTTTCCAAATCTGCCGTCGCATTGTCGGTGCCGGGTTCGTAATGATCGGTCGTGCAAAAAAGAACATGCACAGGTGTTTGTGCCTTCCTGAACCGGCGCTTGAAATAAGACGCGGTCCAGTTGAGGCACACCCGTTGAAGATGAAAGAGGCGCTGAGGCGATGTCAATGGTTACTCCAGTCTCCGGGTCTCAACGCTAACGAACTAAGAGCGGAACCACCTGAGCATCGAATTTCGCCTTGGCCACATCCAGATCGTTGGTGTCGATGACAATGACATTCACTCGTCGACGGTCAGCGATTCGCACCTCACCGACTAACACGTCAAGGGCGCGTGCGGCGTCTGCGAAGACTCTACTCAGTTGAGCAGAGTCTAAGGCTCGGAATCGCATGGAGAGGCTACTACTTGGCCGCGCTTGCGTACGCCTAACTGCGACTTCGGAATCGACGACGAGATAGATGAGAACGTCGGGAAGAGGGAGGACACGAGCGTAGTCTCTGAGCCCTGCGACATCAATTTCCCCACTACCGTGGATGAATATGTTGAACACGCGCTGAACCAAACCCTCATCGAACAACACGATGTGTTTTGGGGAAATGTTGGAGCGCGCAGTCTGATGCTTTCCGAGGTCTGTCAGAAACCACCTCAAACCTTTCAGGCGGTCCCTATAGGGACGTCCGCTCTTTAGCAGCTGATACACGGCGATGGAAAAGAGGCCACGCGACCGCCACGACGCGAGCGCTCTGAACGCGAAACGACGTGGGCGTGCGAAAAGGATGCGGCTCCCATTGGTGAATGCGCGAACAGCGCGCTGATGCCCGGGTCTCGATCCTTCCTCGATCAGGCTCGACGTCCAGAAGGACCGGTCCAGTGCTTCGAGCCTCCGTACGGCGCGTCGGTGGAGCGTGGTCTTGCCAGCACCCATTAGGCCGACGAACTCGATAATCATGCTCGTCGTGGACTGTGGGGCACCGAAAATCTCCCGACATCGAAGTTGTGGTGTCGCGTCGTGACTCTGGCAAACGCCTTGATGCGGTCAGCAATCGTCATTCGGGTCTTCCCTAAAATCGAGCCGGATGGACTTAATTCTCATCCAAGGCCAGCCTGACGATCGACTCCGCCACTGAGCTCCACCTCATCTCCTCGCGAAGCACGGCGCTCCGCGTCAAGGCGGCGCTCTGGAAACGAGAGTAGTCACGAACCATGACTCTGAAAGCCTCCGCCAGGGCTGCGACGTTTCCGGGCTCGATGCAAATCCCAGCGTCACGAATGATCCAGGCCTGGTTCCCGACGCTCGTACCAATGCACGGAATCCCTTTAAGGAGCGCTTCCACAAACGAAATACCAAATGCTTCCATATGAGTTGGAATGGCGAGGACGTCGGCCCCTGAATAGACACTGTCCATCAAGGACGGCGCAACCGTTCCGAGCACGCTTACGCCCGGCGGAATAGCACCATTTGGAGCGGAGCCGACAATGACTAGCTCCATTTCGGGGTTGTCGGCCCGCACTCGGCTGAACGCCTCCATGAGCTCGGGCCCACCCTTCGCTGCCCAGTTAGTTCCGACGAAGAGAACCCTGCGGCATTGTCCACCGGCGGCACGCGCCTCAGTCAGACCACAGTTCGGGCCAGCCCCAACAACATGCACTCGTTCGACATCGAGCCCGTATGCGTCTGAACTTAACACCTTCTTTGTCGAGGGCCCCATGACGAACACGCGTGAAGCTGAGCGTAAGAACCGCCTCTCGAGCTCACGCCACCGATCCGTGTGACGGGAGCGGTAAGACCCGCCTACGGCGACTCCCTCGGCGCCCACCCGATCGGTGTATACGAAGTACCGGAGGCCCTCTCCAGTACGCATGGGTACTGCGCTTTGAACGAACAGAATGGGCGTCGCCCCGTCGAAGACACCGAGTCGAGAGCATCTTCGCTCCAGTGCCGTTGTCCATGAAGCGGTCCGTGCCCACGGTATCTGTCCACCAGCCAGCCGAGCCTCGCTGATGGCGCGTGTCCTACCCAACACCAACTTGAGGTCATAACCGAGGTTCTGGAGATCGACATCGACAAGCTCTACTCTCGACTTCAACTCGTCACGAAGGGAGATTGCTGATCCCGAGAACCGTCCTGATCTAACTAACACGAGTCTCTTGCCGGAAACTGGCATCGGATCATCCGCGTGAGTCGGGAACAGGGGGCTTAGAGTGCGGGCCTGCAAGACTTCGATGCGGCTAGGTGAGGGGGCCAGTCTCGGGACCAAAACTTTTTTCCCAGACCCATTGTAGAAATTGGGTTCGTCTATAACCGCGGAATACTGAAAAACCGACGTTCTCAATCACATTTCTCGCTTGCCAATTGTTTCTGTCGACGGCAATGAGCACATTTGGCACGCCGGACTTTCCACAATCGCGGATGATCTGTTGGAGAGTGCGGGTAAACAAACCTTGCCTTCGAAAGGACGGCACCGTGTAGAAATCGTCGAGCGTGACACTGCCCTTTGGACCCAGGAGTTTCATCGAGTATTCGGACGAGGACGCCTCCTGTGTCTTTTGTAACCAGCCATGATGAGCAAGCACACCACTCTTCGTGATCGAATATAGAACGTCACCGGCGTTGAAACGTCGGAGGCTGCGCTCCAAGAATTCCGCGTTGGCCAAGCGAGGACTTGAATCCACACAGGCCAAGAGGTCCGCGTACCGTTGAATTCCTATCTCCGAATCTTGCGGTGCGTCTTGATCCTCTCGCGTCGTTGAACAGTCGATTCCATAATAGAGATACTCAGCCCGCCTATAGATCATTCGGGCAAGCCGACGACACACCGACCCTGGAGTCGTGCGTTTTAGCTTCACGCGCAACCCAATGAGTTGATCGACAAACTGCTGCCTCTTGTGCGGATCATCTATGCGCACCCATCTGAGGACGCGCTTCGCCAGTGTGTTCGTCGACTCTTTCAAGTCAGCGATAAGCCTGGCTCGTTTAGAGAAGTAAAACGTTGGTAAGACTAGCTCCTCGTGGCTGTTCGCCAATTGTTCCTTAAACAGCTGGCGCCCTGGAGTGAGGTCGAGATAACGAAATCCCTCTGCCTTCAGTTTCCTGGCCAATTCAACGATGAGAATTCTTCCAGGCGAAGTGCGAGCCTCGACCGGATTGAAGGCGAATAGCCCGAGCAGCACTCTGCTGCGATCGCAGGCTCCGAAGTTAAAGGCCAGAACATGATGATTCGACCACAGAACAGAGTAGTGATGTACCGCCGGATAGTTTTGCCGCTCTATAAAAAAACTCGCTTTGTGTTTGTCTCCCCTGAAGCCTGAGCTCCCGTAGACGGCGGTGGCTCGAAGATCGGTACTGGGCAGCAATAGAATCCATCAGTCTGCAGGTGGCAGCTTTATCGGTGATTCGTTCAAGACCAAAATGAGCCGTGCGTTTGTGTTTGTTAATGTTGTTCTTAAGCGATGATCTTTGTCGTATCCGGCAAAGATGTTCATCATCTTGCAGATCGATCACCCAATTTGGTCGCTTGATTGATCTGACATGGATGCCAACTCGTTCAAGCGCCTCGGACGAGAGCCAGCGCGTTGACGCTCCGGGAGGAAGCCATCGCCAGTGCCAGACGGCCGGTCGAAGACGTCGCCCGATCTCGATAACACAGGCTGTCGGAAACTCGTCTTCAATTTCTGGAACCGAAATCCAGCCGTGATATTCTGCCTGGCCAGCGCCAGCATGGCTGATTGCACCCGTCGTCCGATGCTGCGCGAGCGGCATCAACCCGAGCAGATCGTTGGATTGGCCGTAGGCCAAACAGAGGATCGGTGCGTACTGCTCAAAGTACACTCTGTACCAGGTGGCAACAAAGGGAAGTTCTTGAATTGCCGTGAACTTCTTGTCTACGTTCGCCAGGTTGTGCCAGGCTGAGACGAATTCCACTTGTTTGAGTAAGGCAAGAACCTCTCCCTCAGTGACAACTCGAAGGGCGAACTCTGCCGTCAACGCTTCCGGCTTCCTTCTTGCCAAGGCTAAAGGTCTGCTTGTGCTTAACAACTATTGGTCAATGATGGTTAGATAAAGTCGTTCACACCGATGATCCTGACCGCGCGCAAGCCATCATGAGTTTCGTGACGCTCTTCGCGTTCCCAGTATTCGATCGACACCAGGCGTGCTTGGCCAATTGCTGAAACCTTGGATTAACCTACGGACCGGTTGCTCACGAAAAGACCGGGAGTTGCCGTGCCGTTCCCGTACTTCGGGGTGGGGATGACCGTGCGTCCCATGCGCCCCAGATATCCGTCGACGACGCCTCGTATCTGCAGCCTTGTAAACGCAGACCCGTACTTCGGCCCCCGCGCCCAGGAGAAGCACGTCCGGCCGATGGCCTTGAACAGCTCCCGTCGGGCGAGCTCGGGATGCTGGAAAGTCCTCGTCATCGCGAAGATGTAGTTCCGAGTGGAATAGTACTGCCGCCAGATGCTGGCGTAGGAGCAATGCGGCACTATCGATCGTCGACGCCTCCGACGCAAATGCCCCGACCTCGCACGATACTCCCGCATCAAGTCTCCGTCCACCAGCAAACGATAGCCGGCGGCTCTGATTCTTAGGCAGTATTCAAGTTCTTCAAGACCAAAGAATAGGCGAGAGTCAGGCAATCCAACTTTAGCCACCAACTCCGCTCGCAGAATGAGGTGCTGATTCCCCGAGATCGCGTCGACACTAATAAGGCCGCTGAGCGCCTCGTCGGGAACTCGTCGTATTTCGCCCGTGGCCCAATCCCACATTCCGCCTACTGCACCAACCGCGCCTGTGTCCTCACCTGTGTTCGCTGCAATCTCTATTAGGCGTTCGATCGTGTCAGCCGATGCCGGAGGATCATCATCGTCCCCCCAATAAATCCACTCGAAGCCCTGTTGACTGAGTCGGTCGAGCGCGTATGCCGCCGCGCCGGCTGGTCCCACGTTCTCCCTCATCGCGTGATAGTTGACCAGTGTGGGCGAAAACGCTGACACGACACTCTCGGTCTCCTTTGACGGTCCATTGTCTACGACGAGGACACAGTCAGGTGCCCTCGTCTGGCTCAACAAGAGCTGCAGAGTCCTCTTCAAGATTTGAGGACGGTTTCGCGTCATGATGAACGCAGCGAGTCTAATCACGTGTGACGCTCGCGGGCCTGTGGGTTGTCCAGCGCCCAGTCCACTCGGCTAGCTAGTCCCTTGGTTGGGAACCGTCGCGGATGCAACCGCGCCCCGAGCCTCCCACTGGATGTCTGGAGCAACCAGGGCCTCGCCGTACAAATGCAAGCGCTTTCGACGAGGGCCGGGCACATCCAGCACCCGCAGGCGCAGACATCGCTCCACGCAATGAAGGCGCATGTGCGGCGGACGTATGCAAGTCACCGTCACACCGTAGTCGCCGGGACGGAGAACGTTCTCTCGCACGTTGCAAATCGTTTCCATCGTTCCCGCTGTGGCCTCCAGCTCGGACCCATGAGTGCTGGCGGCGAAGATGAGGCGCTCGTTCGCATCGCGCACGTGCACGACGAACACCGCACCGGGCAACGACTTGGCGACGTCCCAACGGAGACGCAGAGAAAAGGGCTCGCCGAAGCAGATCGCGTCGGAGGGTTCGCCGTGGGCATCGAGAACGGCTCCTTCCCTGAGGACGATCGGCTCGTTCGGGCCGGGCCGCCGCTCTCCCACGTATGATGAGTCGAGCAACTCACCGTGTTCCAGGTACGCTCGGATGACGGTGTCCGGATCACCTTCCTGTTGTAGTCGCCCCCCCTCGAGCCAGATGCAGCGATCACAGAGTCTTTGCACCGCTTCGAGGTTGTGACTCACGAAGAGGATCGCTCGCCCTGCCTGGGCCACGTCGCTCATCTTGCCAAGGCACTTGCGTTGGAAGGCCGCGTCGCCTACGGCGAGAACCTCGTCGACCATCAGGATTTCGGGTTGGAGGTGGGCAGCGACTGCGAAGGCGAGTCGGAGCGACATGCCGCTCGAGTAGTTCTTGACCTGCGTATCGAGGAACCGCTCGACCTCTGCAAACTCGACGATCTGGTCGAGCTTGGCGGCGACCTCCGAGCGGGTCATGCCTAAGATGACGCCATTCAGGAAGATATTCTCGCGACCGGTCAACTCCGAGTGAAAGCCTGTGCCCACTTCGAGCAGCGACCCCACTCTTCCGCGGATCTCCGCCCTCCCGTGAGTCGGTTCGGTAATTCGGGAAAGGATCTTGAGGAGCGTCGACTTGCCCGCACCGTTGCGGCCGATGACACCGACCACCTCCCCGTACGACACCGAGAGCGACAAGTCCTTGAGCGCCCAGAAATCGTCACCCGAGATTCGAGCCGACTCACCTCGCAGAACCGCCTGCAATCGGAGATAGGGCGCCAGGACCGTGCGGTTGATCTGCTCCCGCAGGGTGAGGCGGGGTTCGAATCTAGTGCCGAGCTGGTAGAGCTTGCCGAGGCCCTCTGCTCGGATTGCGGCGTCAGACGACATCTGCGAGGTTCCTTTCCATTCGACGAAAGACGAAGACACCGCTCACCAGCAGCGACACGGCAGCAACTGACGAGGCCATGATCATTGGACCGGGTGCGGTATCCGTTCCAAGAAGCGCCCATCGAAATCCTTCCACGACGCCAACCATGGGATTGAGGGCGTACAGCGGGCGCCAGGACTTCGAGAGGAGGCTTGATGGGTACGCAATCGGGGTAGCCAGCAGCCAGATCTCAACGAGAAAGGGAATGATGTAGCGGACGTCCCGGAACCGGACGTTGAAGGCCGCCAACCAGAGGCCCGCTCCGAGGCTCGTCGTGACCGCCAGCAGAAAGAGTCCGGGAATCAAGAGAACAGCGGCATTGGGAACAAAGCCATATAGGAGCATCATTCCCAGAAGCACCAGGAACGCCAGGACGAAGTCGACCACACCGGCCAGAACGCTCGCGATGGGCATGACGAGCCGCGGAAAGTAGACCTTGCGCAGCAGGTTGGCACCGTTCACAAGAGAGTTCGACGATTGGGTGAGGCCGGTGGCGAAAAGGGTCCATGGCACTAGTGCCGTGTAGGAGAAGAGAGGGTATGGCGCGCCATCCGATGGCACCTTGGCCAGGCGGCCGAAGAAGAAGCTGAAGACGAGCATGGTGATGATCGGCTGGAGGATGGCCCAGAGGGCACCAAGCACCGTCTGCTTGTAGCGCACCTTCACATCACGCCACGCCAGGAAAAAGACAAGCTCTCGATACTGGAAGAGTTCCGGTAGATTCACACCAACCCAGCCGCGTCTCGGCTCGATCACGACGACCGGGAGATCGGCAGCTGCGGTGCCGTCGAATACATTCTCACTAAGCATGCGAACTCATTCCCTTTCACTACGTCGACGAACGGCTGGCGTCGGCCCTCGTGGGCTCGGCGGGCGCGCGGTGAACCGCAATCGCGGCAAGGACGACGAACAGCGCAGCATTACCAGGAATCTGCAGGCTGAAGTCCACCGTTTCCTGGACGGCGATGAGCGAGAGCCCGACGACTGCGCCCAGCCTGAGCCATCGAGTCACGCTGTCGTCTGACGCCTCACGGAACCGTTGCCGAACTTCCCAGATGAAAAACCCGACAGTCACCAGGACCGGAAGGCCGACCAGCAAGCCTCCCTCGAGGGCCAGTTGCAGAAAGTCGTTGTGGGCGGCCTCGTACGGTTCACCAAGATCGGCCGACGGGTAGGACGGCACGATAGCCTGATAGGTATTGAAGCCCGAACCGGTGAGGCGAAAGTCCCGGGCGATCGCAGACGCCTGGCGCCAAATGGGCACCCGGCCGTGCGCCGTCAACCACGAAGGAACGATGAAGCGGCTGACGATGGGCTGCACTCCAGTGACGGCGATTCCAGTCAACAGCAAAACCACCACGGGGCTCGCCATGAGAATCCGGGTCCGGGTGTTTGCGTGCCGATGGATCAGCACCCCACCCATCGTCACAATCGCCACTGCCAGACACAGAATGCCGGCACGGGATCTGGTCTGGACGACGGCTACGGCCATTGCCATGGCGGCCGATTGGAGGATGACCATCCGAGCGATTTCCATCCACCGGCGTCGTGAGCGCCGACCATTGCCCAGGACTGCGGAATGCTCGAGCGCCGCGCAGAGATAGCCGAGGGTGACGGCCAGGGTCATCAGCATCCACCCGACGTAGTGGTTCTTGCTCGAGAACGGTCCAAGGGGTCTGCTGTCCCTTGGCAGGTGTAACCCTGCCGCGCTGTAGATGGTGCCCCACCGTCTGCTGGCTTCGACGATGCCAATGAGTGCGACGATCGTGCCGAGCCCGACGAGGCCGACGGCCAATTGACGAGCGCCGTTCGACCCCATCGTTCTGACAGTGCCGACGAAGAACAGGCCGAGGGCCACCACGCAGGCCAGGCCGAGCGCCGTCGCGCTCGGATCAACTGAAAGCGGGCGACTGACTGCCCAACGGTCGAGGCTTGCATGTCCAGGCGCCAGCGACGCCGCGCCTTGGAACGTGACGATCGGTGAGATGGCCGGACTAAGCACCCTCAGCAGGTTTGCGGGCAAAGGAATCAGCTGGAGAAAAACCGAACCACACAGGGTCAGCAGCGAGAAGCAAAGCCAGCGGCCGACAAGACCCGGCTCTTCGCGTCGTAGAAAGGAAGCGGCGCCGTAAATGGTCATTCCCGCCAGCAAGGGGAGATATCCCCAGGGCCTCGTCGCCCCCAACGCCAACACTCCCCAGCCCAGCAGGATGATCGCCGCGCCACTCCAAGACTTGCCCATCGTCACGATGCGTCCCGGGCTATTGCTTCCTCGGGCGGAGCCAGCCGCGACGGGTCGAGTCGTGACAGCGTTGCCGAAAGTAACGGCGACGGAGACGCGCGGAAGGGAGTTCGAAGAGCCGCGTCAATCGCTCTGAAGTCAGGGTCCGCGACCGACGCCATCATCGAAGGTGTCGCGACATCAATAATGTCCAGCCATCCGCGCCATCCGCACGCATGACAGCGATACGGTCGCTTGGCAGTCAGCTGCCGGCGAATCTGCTCGAAGGGACCGCCGACTCGGGAGCGGTGGACGCTGCTCGAGGCGCACGAGCGGCAGACCGAGCCGGCCACCATTGCCACCTGAGGCTCTTCCTCGATCGGCTGGCGAGCCGCGGCGGCGGCGATGACCGTGACCTTCGAAGGGAGTGCGCTCGGCGGGGTCGCTGGTCCGAACTCGGGAACGATCGTGCGCAACCGCTTCATGACGGCAGCTGAATCTCCGAGGCGCGCCGACCGTTCGAGCGATCTGATCTGACCCCACAGCCACAGCGCCTCAGGAGTGCGATGCGGCCGAACCTGCATGACGCTTTGAACCGGCGACGGGCCTACCACCTCGTCTCGTCCCACCAGCTCCTCGTCCAACTTCTCGCCGGGTCGCAGCCCGATGAACGTGATCGGCACCTCGTCTGGCCGGAAGCCCGACAGCCGAATGAGGTCCCTCGCCACGTCCACCAATCGAACCGGCTCCCCCATGTCGAGGACGTAAATGGAGTTCGGCTCGCCGGCGGCCGCGGCGTGGAGGACGAGCTGCACCGCCTCCGGAATGAGCATGAAGTACCGCCGCACATCGGGATGCGTAACGGTGAGAGGCCCCCCGTGTTTCAGTTGCTCGACGAACAGCGGAATGACGCTCCCGTTGCTTCCGAGCACGTTGCCGAAACGGACCGTCACGAGCGTCCGGCAGTCGCCGGAGGCCCTTGACTGGAGCATCAGCTCGGCGACCCGCTTGGTGACACCCATGACACTGACCGGGTTGACCGCCTTGTCGCTGGAAATGAGGACGAACCTCTCCACGCCGCACTCTTCCGACTCTTCGAGGGCAACCCTCGTTCCGAGCACGTTGTTCTTCACCGCCTCACAGATGTTCTCCTCCATGAGCGGCACGTGCTTGTGGGCGGCAGCGTGGAAAACGAGCTCCGGCCGATGCTGCTGCAGCACGGATCTGAATCGACTCCGGTCGGTCACGTCGCCGATGACCGGATGCAGCGCACCGGTGAAGGCGCCATGGTTGGTCAGATCGTTCAGGACGCTGTAAAGGCTGTTCTCGTGCCGCTCGTACAGAATCAGGCCTGACGGGTTGAGCGCGGCGATCTGACGGCACAACTCGGCGCCAATGGATCCGCCGGCGCCCGTCACGAGAATCGTCCTTCCCGCGATCAACTCGAGCAGCGGTTCCTGGCTCAGGCCGACCGGCGTGCGCCGCAGCAGGTCTTCCAATGACAGGTCGCGAATCAGACTGGTCGACACGTTGCCGTCGAGAATCTCACGCAGGTGGGGCAAGGTCTTGATCGGCACTTCGAACGGCTCAAGAGCCCGGACCACCGCGCGATACGTTGAGGGCTCGGCTCTGGGAATCGTGACGAGCACTTCGTCCGGCCGCTGGCGCAACATGATCCCGGGCAGGTCTTCACGCGTACCCAGCACGGGGACACCGTGAATCCGCTGCCCGACCTTGCCAGGGTCGTCGTCCACAAATCCAACCGGGTTGTAGTCTCTCGACAGGTTGAGCCTCATCTCGCGGACGACGGCTTCACCGGCATCACCCGCCCCGTAGATCAGAACCTTGCGCCCGCCCGTCCCCGCGACCAGGTCGCGGTGAATCCGGGAGATGAATCGGACACCACCTGCGAGAGAGGTCAGCAGAAGGGCGTCAATCAGCAGGATTGAGAGCGGATAGCTCGTGAGGCCAAGCTCCGCTTCGATGACCACGAGGAACAGGATGGAGCTCAACGCGACGCTCAGAACGATATTCAAGAGGTCGCGGACGCTCGTGTAACGCCAGAGGCCCTCGTAGAGACGGAACGCCACGAACATCGTGCCGCGGGCAACCAGGAGCGCCGCCAGCGTATCTCTCCAGAGCGCCGCATCCTGGGATGGGATGGTTCCGTCGAATCGCACCCAGAAGGCAATGTAGCTCGACGCCATCGCGAGGCCCACGTGGAAGAGCCAGATGATCACGCCCCGATATCGCAACAGCCAACCCGGAAGAACCGGCGTTTCATCAGCGTTGCGCTTTCCATTCAGATCCGTACGAGCCATGACGTGGTCTCTGGCGCCGGACGCAACGATTCGCCGCAAGGTCTGCGTACTCATGCCGTGATTTCGCCCCATTCACCCCACGATTCGATGGCGTCCACGACGCGCCCGCGGTCCCTCTGAGTGAGGCTTGATCCGCTCGGCAGGCAAAGACCGCGCTCGAAGAGCTTCGCGGCCACCGCGCCGCCGCGCACTCGACAACCGGCGAAGGCCGGCTGAAGGTGCATCGGCTTCCAGACGGGGCGAGACTCGATGTTGACCAGCTCGAGATGTTGTCTCAGGTCCTCACGGCTCGCTCCGAAGCGATTGGGGTCCACGGTGATGCACGTGAGCCAGCAGTTGCTGCGCCCGTATGGCGCTTCGGGCATGACCTCGATGCCACGGCAGGCGTGCAAATTGACGGCGGTAGTAGTCGTTGTTTGCCCGCCGCTGGGCGAGACGCAGGTCGAGATTGCGAAGCTGACCCAGGCCGACAGCGGCCAGCAAGTTGCTCATGCGGTAGTTGAAGCCGATTTCCGAATGCTCGTAATGCGGCGCCGGATCCCGGGCTTGAGTCGCGAGGTACCGTGCGCGCCGCATCCAATCGACGCGCCTCGACACGAGCATGCCCCCGCCGCCGCTGGTGATGATCTTGTTTCCGTTGAACGAGAAGGCGGCCATTTCCCCGAAGCGACCCGCCTGTTCTCCTTTGTAAGTGGCTCCGAGCGCCTCCGATGCATCAACGATGAGCGGAACCTCGTACCTCCTGCAGGCGGCGACGATCTTGTCGTAGTCGGCACACTGTCCGTAGAGATCGACAGCCATCACCGCCTTCGGTAACCGACCGCGCCGCGCGCAGTCCTCCAGCTCCTCCTGCAGCAGACCTGGGTCCATCGTCCAAGTTGACGGCGTGGAGTCCAGGAAAACGGGTCGAGCATTCAGATACGTGATGGCGTTCGCCGTGGCGGCAAAGGTGAGCGTCGACGTCAGACACCTCGTCGTGCCTCGTGACCCCGACGATGTGGAGGGCCAGATGGAGAGCAGCGGTCCCGCTCGACAGCGCGACGGCCGCGGGCAACTGCAGACGGTCGGCGAATTCCAGCTCGAATCGGTCCAGGTGTGGGCCAATCGGCGCGATCCAGTTCGAATCGAACGCCTCGAGCAGCAGGCGACGCTCTTCCGCACCAACGTGCGGCGGCGACAGGTAAACGCGATCCATTGTTGTTGTTAGCGCTGTACCGAGACCGCACGAGCTCTGAGCGTCGGCCTAGACCTGGGTCGCGTTCGACGACCGACTTCACGGGCCGGAGATCCGACTGCCACGACACCGTCCGCCACGTCTTCCGTGACGACCGCCCCGGCGCCCACGACGCTCCAGGCTCCCACACGACAGCCGGGCAGCACGATCGCCCCGATCCCAATCAGCGCACCCTGACCGATCGTCACGTCACCACCCAGCCGGGCTCCCGGCGCGATATGCGCGTGATCGCCAATCTCGTTGTGATGATCGACGCTGCAGCTGGTGTTGAGAATCACGTTGGCCCCGACATGTGCCGCGGTGTTCACGACGACGCCGGCACACACCACGCTGCCCTGATCGAATCATGCAGCTCGCGGACAGAATCGCACTTGGATGTCGTGCCGTCGCGAAGCGCTCGCCGCATTTCGACAGACTAGCTCGAACAGGCGCTCGTCGAATCATGTTGTCGCCGACTCCGACGATGACGGTGTCGTGCTCGAATCTGCCACATTCGTCAACCGAGCCCAGGACCGGCAGGTCGAGCAGCACCTCGTTCCACAGCCCGTCGTTGTGGTCCAGGTATCCGCAAGGCTGCATGTCGCTCCCGTATCGCGAGGCTGACTGGAGAATGTCGGCAACCACCTGACCGTGCCCGCCGGCGCCGATGATGAGCACCCGCACGTTACGGCTCGCTTCCAAGGAACTCGCGCACGGTGACCTCGCCGGGCGCGTTGACGCCTCGTCTTCGAACGACCCACCCGACCGTGCGCGCCAGGATCTTGAGATCCAGCCAGAGCGACTGATGATCCACGTACCACACATCCATGGCGAGCTTCTCTTCCCACGAAAGCGCGTTGCGTCCGTTGACCTGGGCCCAACCGGTGATGCCTGGTTTGACCTCGTGCCGGCGCGCCTGCGCCGTTGAGTACCGGTGGAGATACTGCATGAGGAGAGGACGAGGGCCGACAAGGCTCATGTCTCCCTTCAACACATTGATGACTTGCGGCAACTCGTCGAGGCTGGTCGATCGCAGGAATTGGCCCAGGCGGTCCAGGCGATCGGCATCCGTGGACACAGCCGCCCTGTCATCGGACTGCCGCATGGTTCGAAACTTGAGAATCACAAAGGGGCGGCCGTTGAGACCCGGCCGCCGCTGTCGAAACAGTACCGGCGCACCCATCGTGCACCGCACGACGAGAGCGACGAGCACCAGCAGCGGGAACAGCAAGCACAGAGCGGCGGTCGCGATAGAGAGATCGAGACACCGCTTGCCGACGCGACTGTAGAAAAGCGTCACTGCGTGAAATGGGCGACCGATTCCGGGAAGAGGCTGCCCATCATCCCGACCGTCCCTGACGAGCTCGGGAGGGCAATACCCTTCTCGATCAGCAGCCGCGCGTATGTGGCCTTGACGATCTCGAAGACCCGGTCCTCGTCAAACCTCTCGATGGCCTTCTGTCGGCCCGCGCGCGCCATCCGCCGCGCCAGGGCTCGATGCGTGAGCAGCCTGAGTATCGCGCTGGCGAGCTCCCGGCAGTTCCCGGCTGGCACGAGCAGGCCGCTCCGTCCATGCTCGACCACCTCTCGGCAACCGGGAATGTCCGTCGCCACGCACGGCACGCTCATGGACGAGGCTTCCATCGCCACCCGCGGGAAGCTCTCGCGATAAGAGGGCAGCACGAAAACGTCCATGAGGGCGTAGAGAGTGGGCATGTCCGTGCGCATTCCAGCGAAGACACAGCCCGGCAACAGGCCGAACTCTTTTGCCACCTCGGGTACGACCGCGTCCGGCTTGTCGTTGTCGGACGGTCCGACGATGAGCAGCTGAACGTTCGGCAAGTGTTTCCGCACGAGGCGCATCGCCTCGAAGAGATCCAGAATCCCTTTTTCACGTACCAGCCGCCCGACGAACCCGACGATAGGCTGTGTGGAGAGTCCAAGTTCCTTCCGGGCGGTCTTAAGGTCGCGTTGGTCGAGCATCGTTCTATCGAAGCGACGAATGTCGATGCCGTTTCCGAGGAGCGCGATCCGATCCGAAGGGCACATTCCTGTCCGAACCGCCGCGTCCATCACCTCTCGACTTTGGCAGAGCACTTGATCGGCGCACGACGCAGCGGACCGGGCCATCGTGCGGAACAACCATCTCCGGAATGGGCCGACATCGGCGCCGTCATAGATGCCGCGAAACGTGTCCACAACGACGGGGACACCTGCCAGGCGCGCAGCCAGCTGACCAAGGAGCTCGGCTTTCGGCGTGTGGCAGTGAACGATCGTGAAGCGCTCCCGACGCATGATTCGGTAGAGCCGCCAGAGGGCCAGCAGGTCGGCGAGCGGTGTGACCGACCGCGTCATCGGCGCCGTAAGGTGACGAATGCTCTCGTCTTCGAGAGCCGCCACGTGCGGACCGGCCGAGGAGATGCCCGTGATCGAATATCCGGCTTCCCGCAGGTAGCGCAATTGATTGAGCAGGAGGAAACGGAGTGAGAGGTCAATCGTGGCGATGTGAGCGACCTTGACTCGATTCACGTCGACAGCCACTACGCTACTTCACGCAAGACTTCGTCGTAGAGATTCTCGATGGCCTTCACCCGGCACCTCACGTGATGCTTGGACTCGACCCTGTCCGCACCCATCCTGCCCATGCGCGCGCGCAGGGGTGCATCATCCAGGAGTTGGAGCACGCAATCGCTGAGCCTATCGATCGCGCCGGCGGGCGCCAGCAATCCCGGGCCGGCCTTCAAGACCTCTGGAATCCCGCCGACGGAAGTGGAGACCACAGGCTTTCCAAGCGTCATCGCTTCGAGGAGCGCAATCGGGAGCCCCTCAAATTCAGATGTCATCAGGTACACGTCCATCAGGCTCATCAGCCGCCGACCGTCCGGGCGAAAACCTGGAGTCCGAACGCGGTGTGCCAGACCGAGCGCGGCAATCTGGGTCTGGATGACGGCTTCGAGCGGGCCGCCACCAACCAGCAGGAAGGTCACGTCCCGTCGACGGGCGGCCACGCGTGCCGCTACCTGCAGCCAATCGTCGAGCCGTTTCTGAGAACGAAAGACCGCGACGGTACCAACTACCAAGTGCTCGTTCGGAATGTTCAATTCAGCTCGCACGGCGCTCTGCGCGGCGGCTTCCGATCGAACCAACTCGACTGGGACGCCGTTCGGCACCGTCACGACACGTGTGCTAAGAAGCAGCCCAGAGCGTTCGATTGACCGAGCGACCTCGGCGGATACCGCCAGCACCCTTCGGTTCCAGCCGTACGTCGCCGCATTAGCCCAACGCGTGAGTGAGTGATAACGCTCCTGCAGGTTGTGTTCGGTGTACACGACGGGCACGGCCGCCCACCTGCCCATCAGTCGGGCCAGAATGCCGGCAATCGGCAGATCTGCCTGAATAAGGTCGAATCGTTCTCGCCGCTGAAGGGCCATGAGCCGCCGCAAGGCCCGGGGCAGCAACGTTACCGCCGCCCACGAACCGATCCGTTGCTGATTCACATCGCCGCCCGCCCCGGACGGGCCTCCCAGGCAATGAACGGGAATCCCGGCCGCTTCGAGCTCCGGTACCAGGAAGTGCTTCCACGGCAGCAGATACCCAACGTGGTAGTCGAACTGCTCTCGATTCAGAAAAGGAAGGGAGTCGATCAGCAGCCGTTCGGCGCCTCCCAGTCCCAGCCCTTTGATCAGAACGAGAACCTTGGGGCGTTCCCCGTGCACGGCCCCGCAGTCCCTACCCGCGATTCGGTTCTTGAGCTGACCGTGATTCATCCGCAGCGAAGTTCGGATGCCGGCCGGTCGAGTGCCAGTCGGTCGTTCTGTGCCGCCAAACTCCGATAGAGCGCAATCATCCTCGCCGCGCACTGGTCGAGCGTGAACCGTTCTTCAAAAATTGCGCGAGCCCGGCGTCCAAACGCCCTTCGTCGTTCACGATCCGCGAGCAGTTCGGTGATGCCGTCCGCCAGCGGAGCGACGGACCCCCGTTCGACCAACAGAGCATTGCGTCCTTCCTCCACCACACTTTCTATCGCCGGAACCCTCGATGCGACGATGGGCAACCCCAGCGCCATGGCCTCGATCAGTGCTCCACCAAGCCCCTCGTACAACGACGGAAAGACGAACAGATCCGCGCTCGCAAGCAAGTCCGGTACGTCTTCCCGATATCCCAAGATACGGACCCGGCCTTTCAGAGTGGTTCGTCGTTGGATCTCTTCGAGGTTCTTCGATTGGCGGCCGCGGCGGCCGGCAATGAGCAGCAAGGCGTGCGGACGCCGGCGCGCTACCTCCTCCATTGCTTCCAACAGAAACCGCTGTCCTTTCTGGTACTCCTGCCGGCCGACGTTGACGATGACTTCGTCGGAGTCCTTTAAGCCGAACTTCAGCCGAGCTTGCGCCCGGCTCTCCGGACTGGGCTGGCCAAAGCAGCTGTTCCGCCCGCGCTCGACAACGGTGATGCGGTCTGGCCGGAGGTGCAGCATCTTGACGGCTGCCTCCTTGACCGGCGCGCTGACGGCGTGAAAGTGCGTCGTCAGGTACCGCGCCGTCCACTTATCGATCATACGGACAGCCCACAGCTTCATCTTGTGGACATCGCAATTCTGCAGGCAAATCGGGTCATAGGGCGTGTTGACCAGGCTGCTGACCACAACGGCACGCTGCCCGATTGACGCGAGTCGCCCGATGACGTCTGATTCGAAGAGTGCCGTGTGCACCACATCGGGCCGTTCCATCTGAATCAGTCGGCGAAGCGCCATTACGCGACGCACGAGTCCTTGCTGGGGCAGGTATCGAAGGTCTGCCCCTTGCTTGCGAAAGAGCGCCTCCAGGCTCTCCTCGCGTCGATAGAAGAACGCAACGATCGACTCAATGTTCGCAGCGGCTAAATGCGGGAGTATTTCGAGAAGGGAACGTTCCGCGCCACCGGGTCCCAACCCGTCGATGACGAAGAGGATCTTGAGACTCATGCTGTCAGCACCTGACGGTAAAAGGCCGCATACTGGGGAGCCACGCCCTTCATCGTGAAGTTTCGTTCTATCCACACTCTGGCCGCTCTTCCCAATCGGCACCGCCGCTCAGGCTGTTGAAGCAGGTCTCGGAGAGCGCTTGCGAGGCCGGTTTCATCGTTCCGCTCCACCAGGATCCCCGTCTCTCCGTCCCGTACGCATTCGGACACGCCGCCTACCCGTGTGGCCACCACCGGGAGCCCCAACAGCCCCGCTTCCAGCAGTACGGCGGGCATGCCTTCGGTGTCGCTCGGTAGCGCGACGAGGTCCCCGGCACTCATGTAGTTCGCGACCTGGTCCTGAACGCCGAGAAACCGAGTGTTCGGCGCCAGGGACAACGTACGCAGCTGTGTTTCCAGCGCGAGACGAAGCGGGCCCCCGCCGACAATCCACAGGTGGAGGTTTGGGATGCTTCGCTTAACGATGTCCGCCGCCCGAATCAGACGATCCACGCGCTTCTCAGGCGTCAGGCTGCCTACCCATACGATCACGGGAGCTTCGAGAGGGGTCGCCGTCTGCCTGCGGATGACTGGGCGCATGACGGTGGGTACGACCGTCGCCGCGTCGATGGCGCATGGAATGTGAGTCGTCGGCACTGACAGCTGATACAGCTCCTGAACGTTCTCGAGCGTTATACGACTGACTCCCACGACGCCATTCAGCCTGGCCATCACCAGCCGCGAATAGATCGAGCGGCGTCGCGCCGGCATCCAGTCACGAGGCTGACCGATGTTCCGGTAGATGAGGACCCAGGATCGTTGCCGCACGCTCGCCGCCACTGCTGCACCGTACTTGACGGTTCGACTGCCATTCACCTGTACGACGTCGGGTCGGATCTTCTCAACGACACGTCGCAAACGCCACAGCAGCAACGGGTGGATGCCGGGAAGCTTTTCAAAGCAGTGGTGCTCTCGACCGCCCAATACTGTGTCGTACTGGGTTAGAGGCAGCGCGTTCTCCTCCTCGTTCGGATAAAGGTAGGCCGTCCTGACCTCGTGGCCCGCACACCTCAGCTCCTGGCTGAGTTGAAAAGCGAACACTTCGGCACCACGCCTCTGTGGCTTCTGCACGACCTGCAGAATCTTCATCGTGGCGAGAAGCGGAACACATTGCCGAGATCGCCCAGGCTCGCAAAGCCGCCCCCCGCGACGATGGCAAACAGCGGCATCAGAGGAGCTCGAAAGCGCGAGTACCCTTCTGGACCTGAACAGATCAGCACTGTGTAAACCACGATCGTCCCGAGTAGGACCAGGGGTTCGCTGCGACCCTGTCGCGTCAGACAGACGACCCCAACGGCGAGCCCGAGATACACGACTAGAAGATAAGCGGCGAGTGACGACGAGATCACGAACGCCCCTTCATCCCCCTTGTCAAAAAGCAGCTGATTGAGACTCCCTGTACCCGGTCCGAAGAGGAGGTGCCCGAATCCGCGGATCGTGCTGACTGCGACACCGTATGGGTATTGAGCGAGCAACCTCAAGACCGTGCTTTTGTCAAACGCCACAGCCACGCTCGGCATCGACCCGGCCGGCAGGCGTGCGGCCTCAGCGAGAAGGCGTTGCGCAACGACCGTACGCTTTTCACCATTTTCCTCGGCGACGGCTCCCGCTACTCGGTAGTGCAAGAGGTTCTCGTCCTCGATTGAACTTATGACAGCGTGTCCAGTGAGTTGATGGTTCCGAGCTATCCAACCACCGACCGGAATCAGGAAGCCTGCGATCATCCAGACTCCAATCAGCGCGTTTGCCGCGCGCCGTCGGCGTAACCACATATCAGCCGGGACGAGGAACAGGATCAGGTAGGTCGTGACGGGACGGACGAGCGTAGCGAGGCCGAACAGCAGCCCGACCGCAGCGACACTGGCCGCGTGAGGTCGGGTGAGCGATGAGTGCCACTGCAGCACGCCAAGCGCGAGGACAACCGTGAACAGCACCTCATTTCGGATCATGTTGGAGTATGTGATCGCAAGGGGATCCATCGCGACAAGCACCGCCGCCCAGCTCGCGGCTTCTGGGCCAACCATGCGACGAGCCAGAACAAATACGATGCCGACGCAGATCAGCGACAGGACGTTCTGTGCGACCAAGATAGACGTCACGCTGTCGGTGAACAGACGGAACCACAAGTGGCAGAACAACGGGTATCCGGGAGTTCTGCGCACGCTGTCTGAACGATACTCCGCATCGGCCGCCACGAAGGCCTCCACGAAGTGTCGGCTTAACTCCAGGTACGCCGGGCTGTCTGGTGAAATCGCCCGTTCAGGGTGTTGCGTAACTACCCAGAATGCCAACACGCGCAACAGTACCGCCACCAACAGTGCGACGCGAAGCCACCGCTTCTGCGCCATCGCATGCACGAGGCGGGGACGATCCGGCGCTTCGTTCGTCACGTGCGCGCTCTCGCATAGCTCGCCGCCCATTCCTCAAGCCATACCAGCGACTGCACGACAGGAGCCAGCCGAACGGGCATGTCCCTGCGAACGGGAATACGCCCTAGACGGAGCGGGTGGAAGCGCCCGGCGAAGTTTCTTCGTCCCCCCGCCACCACAGCTGTGCGGTACGTCGCGCGGACTTCCTTCTCCACCGCGCGTGACCATTTCGCCTGGGGATAACAGAAATGCTCGACCGGCGCCCCAGTGCGATCCTCCAGGCGCTTGCGGGATTGCCGCAGATCCCACCGCAGCTCCTCGACGCCAAGCCGGCGCAAGTCCTGGTGGCGCCAGCCGTGTGAACCAATGGTGACGAGCGGTTCGGAGGCCAGCTCTCTGAGCGCGCTCCACTCGATGGGTCTCAGACTTTCCGCGCCCCTCAGTGGAGTGCCTGATGTTCCCTCGACAAAACCCACCGGCACGTAGAACGTGCACGGGACCTTGAGCTCGCTCAGAAGCGGCCATGCCCGCGTTCGAAAGTTGTCGAATCCATCGTCGAAGGTGATGACGACCACTGGCCGAGAGTTGTGGGTTCCAGCTTCCAGATAGTCCACAGCCTGAGCCAGGGAGTACACCTGGGCGAACTCACAGAGCTCCCGTAACTGGGCCCGAAAGACATCGATCGGGAGATCGACGACCGATTGAGTACCTGCGCCGACCAGGTGGTAGGTCAGGATCGTGACGCCGCGCGATTCGCGTGGAACCAGCGGCTGTATCAGGCGAACCGCTTCGCGGGAGGCGCGTACCAGCCAGCTCATGATCCGGCGCCGATCGGCGCGGGCGAGGATGTGGCGCCGGGGTGGCGCCATACCCTCCGAAAGTGCGTGACGCTAGCTTGCGTGCGCGCGGTGGTTGCGGTGGTCGCGGTGGCAGCCAATACCATCAGCAACGCGGGCATCACGAGCGCGCGCTGGCGCGCGATGATGCCGAGGTTCTGAAATGTGAGGCCAATCATCAGGATGTAGAGCACCGAGAACGGGATGGCGAATCTCAGCAGTCGGTTGTTCCGCCACGAGCGCAGGGCCGACCCGAGTTGGCGCCGGCTGCGGATCACGAGCACCCAGAACGCCATCATCTCGAGCGCCGAGACAAGCGCCATGGG
Organism: uncultured Acidobacteriota bacterium; assembly: GCA_963789965.1. GTDB lineage: Bacteria > Acidobacteriota > Vicinamibacteria > Vicinamibacterales > CAVVIG01 > DATLLJ01. The sequence continues at coordinate 289,407 of CAWBMO010000006.1, read as the reverse complement.
GTTGCCCGCCTCGGTCACAAAGGGGCGGCCCAGCAGGTTGACGAAGGCCATTGGAAGTGCCATCGCAAGGCTGCCGGATCGCTCGAACGCACTGCCGCCTTGATTGGTCTGCTGCGCAGTGTCAAGAACGAAGGTCTCCAGGGCGTCCGAGTCTGCGTTCGCCAGCCCGAGTAGGCTGAACGCCGTGACGAGCAACCCGAGCGCCAGTGCGCTTGCGAGAAGCGATTGGAAAACGCGTCGAGCCGTCCACCCACGCGCCGCCCACTCGGCAACACACATCGATACCGCCAGAACGCCGGCCAGATGGGGTCGAATTGCCAACGCGAGCGCGAGTCCGCTGGCCATCGGTATCCAATGAATGCGCTCAGCTCGTCCCACGTACCCGAGCGTGACGAGGCCGATGGCCAACAGCAACACCGCTTCCTTCCCGATGCTCGACGGCCAGAACCACAAGGTGGGCCAAAAGAACAGCAACAACGCACACCGTCGCACCGAAGCAGATCGGTCTGCGCGGGCGAATGCGATAGCCATGCACGCAAGACCAACAAACGCAGCCAACGAAAAGACCAAAAACGCTCCCCGTACCGACGGACCGACAAAGGCGATCACCAGGCCCGAGGCGTAGCGGACAGCCTGCGTGCCCCACTGACGCCCACCGCCTTGCTCTGAACCGAAAATTGAGAAGTCCATGGTGCGGAGATGATTGGCGATGACGCGGCCGGCATCGAAGTAGCCGACGGCGTCCGACCCCCCGTTGTAGAGATCGAAGATCATTGCGTGCCGGGCGAGCACCCCGATGATCCGAATGAAGGCACCCGCGATTAGCAGGTTGCGAACGAGCCGCAGGTGCGGGGACGAGGCCAGTCCGGCCGCGATGCCCATCGCCGCGACGCAGACGAGCGCGAAGGAGAACCACTCGATGAACATGTTTAGAACAGCTCGAGATCCCCGATTGAGCAGCGCCAGTTGGCCCACCGCGAGGGGTCGAGTCCAGCGGGATCGAGACGTCGGGCCGTGAAATGCGGGCCAAGGCGCGGCGCAGGCAGAAAGCCCGTCCGCGCCAGCACACTGCGCTCGGCGGTGCCGCTCGCTGCACAGGCAGCCACGTAGTCGGCATCAGCCGTACGAACCAGATCGGACACCACGGCTCGGCCAATCTGAACGCCCCGGCGCGACGGCGTGACCAGCAATTCGCTGATCGTCACCTCACTGAGCCGGCCGCGAATCCTGCCGCGAGCGATGACGAGAGCCCCGGCGTCGCCATCCATTTCAAACCGTGCGCGGTAAGAGAACCCGGGAATGGCTGCGTATCGCCAGGAAAGGTATGCCAGTGTGCGGGCCGTATGGAGCCGCTCATCGCGAAGAGCCACGCTTGAGAGAAATGCTGGCAACGCGCTGTCACCCAGCACGTGTGCGACTGTGTCAAGTTGAGGGATTGTCGGCGGCTGCGCTGTCGAGTGACTCAGGACCCGCCGCATCAGAGTTGAGAGCCGAAGGGGTCGAACCCACAGAGGAACCCTCGTCACCAGCGCCCATCCCATCTTGAGATACCCAGGCATGCTCTTGCTGTTGGGCGTGTTGTAGATGAAGGTCACTCCCTCGCGTTCCATCTGCGCAACGAGCCGCGCCGTCAGGCGTGAGAAGACCCCTCTTCCATACCAGTCTGGATGCGTGGCGGTGTCGACGGCCCTGACAGCTCGAACGCTTTGCCCTCCACTTCGCCACGTCCAGCGCAGGAAGGCCCGCACGCCGACGAGCCGTCCTTTCGACTCGGCGACCAGGCACGGAGACACGCCGAAAGGATTCGCCGCGTGCTTCCACTCCCAATATGCCAGCCTTTCGGGATCGTCTTCCCTTTGGTAGCTCGCGGCGATCAGGTTGAGAATCTGCGGAGTGTCGTCGGCCGTTGCCGATCGTATTGCGGGTTCGGTCATCGGCCTGTCGTTCTTCGACCAGTCGGATCAGGACGCAGCATCAGAACCTCACGCGGTCCGTCTGTCGTCCGAGAGATAGTCACCGTAGAAGGGAATGTAGGAGTGGGCGTTGTAGTAATGGTCTCGCTCCAACGTGATCGAGTTCAGAACCGCCCCGGCAAACGAGGCGCCAGCGGACTCGAGCCGATCGAGCGCAGCCTGCGCGACTTTCCGGCGCGTGCGCCGCGCATTGACCACAAACAGGACGCCACTGGTGAGATGGGCGACGACCGCCGCATCGGTAACCGCCATAACCGGCGGCGAATCGATGATCACCCAGTCGAAGTACTCCCCGAGCTTGTCGAGAAACTCCTTGAACCGCCGGGACCCGAGCAACTCCGACGGGTTCGCCGGGCACCACCCGCTCGCCAGCAGCCACACGCCCGAGCATCGTGTCGCGACGACCGCCTCGCTTGGCTTGCGCGTGCCGACGAGGACTTCCGAAAGACCAGGATGCTGCTTGCGTCCCAATAGTCGATGCAGAGTCGGACGCCGCAGGTCCGCGTCGACGATCAAGACCCGCCTGCCACTCCTGCCGAGCGCGACAGCCAGGTTGACCGCCACGATGCTCTTGCCATCGCCGGGTGCGGCGCTCGTCACCAGCAAGGATCGGCTGCCCTTTCCACCGGCCGACGCGATAACGTTGGTTCGGAGGGAACGACACGCCTCGGCATAAACCGCGGGGACGCCGGTGCTGAGCAGCGGGGCGCTCCCCTTGAGCGCCCGGCTGGATACGTGCGGAAGCATGCCGAGGAACGGAAGACGAAGGGCTCTCTTGACGTCGGCTGGCGTTTGGATTCGGGTGTCAAACGCCTCGAGCAGAACGGCCATTCCGATAGCCATGACGCTGCCCAACAGGAGCCCAAGGAGGAGGTTCGTGCGCGTGTTTGGTCCCACAGGTGCGCGCGGCACTTCGGCGGCGTCCACTACCTCGATGTCGCTGCTCCTCAAGTCATTTGAGAGGTCACTTGCGGCCGCCGTTTCGTTCGTGCGCTGGAGAAGGCTCTGATAGAGCTGCCGGTTGCTTTCCGCCTCCCGGAGGAGTACGCCGTAGTCCACGGCCTGACGATTGAGCGCAAGCGCGCTCCCCTTCTGCGTTTCGAGAGCTGCCGTCAGCTCCTTTTCCCTCGACAGTGCTGCCAGATATTCCTTCCGGACCGATTCCACCGTCTTGGCAATCTCGCTAGCGAGTTCTCTCTCTCCCGCCTCGATGGCCGTGTTGACTCGAACCATGTCGGGATGTTTGGCGCCGAGACTGCTCGAGAGCTGCATCCGCTCACGCTGGAGGGTGGCCAGCTGTTCCTTGAGCTGTTGCACCACGCCGTTCGATCGAATTTGCGGAAATGTCTCGAGCGCCCCGCGATCGTCCTGACTGGCGGCCAGCTGACGATAGAGCGCTTCAACGGCGATGCGGTCGGTCTTCGCCTGGGTGACGGTGGAATTCAAGGCATTGAGGCGTTGCACGACGATATTCTGGCCGGCCTCCAGAGACAGACTGTTTTCCCGCTCGCGATACTGTTGCAGCGCCAGCTCGCTGGCCTCCATTTTCTGACGCTGCTCGGCCAGCTGGTTGGTCAGCCAGGTCGACACCTCTTGCGATGCCGAGGACCTCACCTCTACGTGCTGTTTGATGTAGGCGCTCGTCAGTGTGTTCACAACGCGGGCTGCAAACACCGGATTCGGCGCTTCGTACGTGACTTCGACAATACGGGTATTCCGTACCGGCTCGATTCGCAGGTGTGACAGGAGGGCATCGATGGTTCTCGACTCGGTCGGCGTTTCGCCAAGAGCCGTCTCCTTCGGAGCCGATGATGGCTCCGAGGCGTCAGGCGTCGTCGGGGGTGGGCTTGTCGGCCGACTTTGCCAGCCGGTCAGGAATTCTGACACTCCGGTTGAATTCTCTTCCTTCGTTGGCGTAAGGTCGCCTGCGTTCCACAAGTTCAGCTCGTCAATCACACGCCGCGCCAGCGATCGACTCTGCAAGAGTCGGTACTGGGTCTCGAGATAGCCTCGCTGGTCGTTTTGCTGTTCCGCGACCCCTTGAACCACGACGGTGCTCGGCCTGTCCGCCGCCAGCAGTTGGGCATGTGCTTCGTAAATTGGCGTGGTTCTCAGCGTATGCACCGTCACGGCAGTCACGACGGCAAGGAACGTCGTGATGGCAACCCACCGCCTCTTGTAAAGCACCGACAAGAGGTCGCTGAAGTGCCACTCGTGCGGCTGGAGCGCCGACGAAACAATCTCGTGCTCGGGGGTTGGTTGTGTGTCGGACATCAGAAGAACCTCTCGGGAACGACGACCGTGTCGCCAGGCATGACGCGGTCGTCCAACTCCACCTTGATTTCCTGCTCGTTGCCGTCTACTACGCGGCGGATCTTGATGCGCCCCTCCGAGCCCCGCTGAGCAACGCCGCCAGCCAGGGTGAGCACCTGTCGGAGGGTGGCTCCCCTGCCGATGGTGTATTCGCCGGGCCTTCCGACGTAGCCGGACACATAAACCGGCGCCGCCCGCGGAACAGCGACCGTATCGCCGTCACGCAGGATCGGATTGTTGGAGAGCACGCCTTCTTGGAGATCGGCCAGGTTGACGCGGACCTCCGACGCTTCTTCGCCGGTTCGTGTCAACGGTTCCGCACTCGGCGCGCCATTGGTCCGTCGCCGGACCAGCGCAACTCCGCCGGCGTTGCTCGTGGTCGACCCCGCGAGCGTCAGGGCTTCGACGAGCGTCATCGGCCGCGTGAGCGTGAACGTGCCAGGATTCTTGACCTCGCCGACCACGAAGATGCGCTGACTCCGATAGTCCTGGACCACAACCGTGACCCGGGGATCCTTGAAGTAGCCGTCGGCCAACCGGTGGGTCAGGTCGTCTTGCAGCTGCCGAACCGTGAGCCCGCCGGCCTTGACCCGGCCCAGCATCGGAAATGTGAGGGTGCCGTCCGTTTCGACCGTGAAGTGATCGGACACGCCGCCTTGTCCCCACACCGTGATGGTCAACACATCCTGCGATCCAAGCAGGTAGTCGGTCTCTTGTGCGGTGAGAGACAGGATCAGGCTGCCGACGAGCCCGATGGTGACCAGTGCCTGGGCCAGATAGTCAAGACGCGATTTACTAGAAGGCATAGTTGACCCCCGCTCTGACGCTCAGACCCTTGAATCGGCGCGACGCCGAAGTCGACGTTCGCTCTGAATAAATGCCGGAGAGATCGAACCCCACCGACTCTCCCAGTAGATAGCTGATCCCGGATCCATATCTCGTCTCGTTCTCGATGTCCGCATTGGCTGCTGACGTCACCGCCCCCCCGCTGGCTCGATAGTCCGCGAAGCGCCGACTCGCCTGCGCGGACAGCCTCACCGAGCGACGTATCGCGTACGCGAGCGAAGCACCGTAACTGTAGGATGGGTAGTAGGCGATCTCTTGCCTGTACGACGGGGCGAAGTCTCGTTGGGCATCGAGACCGATCTGCAGGCGTTCGCGCACGCTCGTGCTCGTGCTGAGGGCCATGAAAAACCCGCGGGACTTGGGCAGACTGGGATCGCCCGGCTTGAGAACCCTGAGCCCAACCCGGGCGCTCCCGTTGATGCGGCCATTCGACTCGAATCCTGTCGTGACGCGGACGTTGTCCGCGGTTCGCTGGGAGGACGCGTCGTATCGATCTCGAAACATTTCCCCCCTGACGTCGAAACGCGTCAGCGGTGTGAGCTGTTGGAGGAGCGACAGCGTAACGGAGTCCGACTCCCGATTCAGCGCCGGGCCAAGGCCTACGCCGCCGACCGAAGCGTTTCTGTCGTAGACCTGTTTGTCGTGGCTCGCCGAGAGGTCTACGAAGGTCTTGCCGCCGATGCGTAAGCTGCTGCCCACGCCCACGGTCGACTGCTCGATTCGCGGTCTTGTGTCGATCTCGAGATTCAGGCGGTTTCGGGAGCTCACATAGGAGCCGCTCACGTAGGGAACGATCCGGTTGAACAGGAGGTCAAGCTTCAGGTTCGCGCCCAGGTTTGCGCCTCGCTCGCTCACCAGCTTGTCGTAATGCACCCAGTCCGCTGTGCCGCTCGTGGAGAGCCCGAGGCGCCGCAGCCGTCCGCGAAGCACGGTTCCGGCGCTCAGAGTGGAAACGATGTCGGGCACCGGGCGCTCCGCGCTGCGAAAGACATTGTCGTCATACCCGGTCTGCCATCCGATCCTGGGGTTCAGGGCCAGCGGGCCCAAATGAACGCGTCCCTCGCCATCGGCGTCCGGTCCCTGTGCCGCCGCGTGCACAGGCGCAAAGGCCAGGACGAGTGCGACCGGTAGCGCACGCAGGATGCCGGTTGCACCGAGCGACGTGGAAGCTTGAGTCATCACATGGTCCTCATCGAAGCACTGTTTTTCAGGACTCAACACGCTGAAGTTGCTTATTGAGCGGCCGGCCGGAGGTCGACAGGTTGACGAACCCTTCCCGGAACGCGTAGATCATCAAGTGAACCCGACTCGACAGGCCCAGTTTCCTGAAGATCGATGCGAGGCCGTTTCGAACCGTCGCCTCACTGACGAAGAGGCTGGCCGCGATCTCGCTGTTGCGGAAGCGCTGCGCGACCAGGGTGACGACCTGGCGTTCGCGCTCAGTGAGAGTGACGCTCGTACCGATCTCACGCTGGCGCCTTGCGGCGGCGACCGCACCGATCAGGTCGCGGAGCACGCGCGCCAGCCTGACGCGTTCGAGCCACACCTCGCCGGCGTGGACTTTGTGAATCGCTTTGACGAGGACCTCCGGAGCCTGCTGCTTCGACACAACGCCCAGAGCCCCACGCTGGATGGCACTCGAGCACATCGCTGAATCTGGCGTGCTGGTCAGGACAATGATCCGCGTGGCATTTCCGGCTTCTCGGAGGACGGGAACGAAATCCAGACTGCCGTGCCCATCGAGGTCGATCAGGGCGATCTGCGGCGGTTCGGCGGCCCAGGTCACGCGCGGAGGGCACGGGCACTCGACTTCGCCGATCACGCGGAGCCCAGGCTGGCGGTCAATCAACATGCGCAGCCCGGCGCGGGTCACTCGCTCGCTTCCAATGAGCGCGATCCGAATCGGATTGTCGATCGGACTCGACGTGATGGTCGCCAGTTCCATGTGAAAGTCCTACCGATGGAGGCCGGTCTTTTCAGGCGATCTTCTTCTGTTGAACGGAGGCGTCTGGTGCCGGCAGCGTCGCAGGCTCCATGCGCGACGGCAGCGAAGCCAACCCGCATCGAAAGGCGTGGATGACCAGCTCAAAACGATTCGTCACCTCGAGTTTCCTGAAAATGGAGGTGAGATGATTTCGAACCGTGACCTCGCTGATGCCGAGACGCTCTGCGACTTGCGTGTTCCTCAGCCCCTGACTGACAAGCGTGACAACCTGGCGCTCGCGCTTCGTGAGCGATTCCGCTTTCGCCAGGTCGGGATCGCTTCGGTCACCGTGACCGGCTCGTGATAGCTCGGTGAGCACGCGGGCGGCTACCGAGCGGTCGAGCCACAACTCGCCGTCGTGAACCTTCCCTATCGCCTTGATGAGGACCTCTGGCGCCTGTTGCTTCAGGACCAATCCGACCGCGCCGTTTCCCAAGGCGTCTGCCACCGGCGTCGAATCGGGCGAGCCGGTCAGCAGGATCATCCGCGTCTTCGTCGCCGCGGCCCGGATGAGGTCTGCGAGGACGTCGGCGCCACCGTTGTGATCGGGATCGACGAGCGTCACGTCGGGCTGCTCGGACATGATGACGGCGAGAGCGGTGTCGAGACCCTCGACCTCGCCGATCACATGTGTTCCAGGCTGGCCGTCGATCAGGGCACGCAGCGCGGCACGCATCACCCGCTCGTTGCCCACGATCAGGACTCGGATGGGTCGCACGTCGGAGACGGCGATACGGGAATAGTCAGTTTCCATTGAGGAAGGCATTCGAGGCGTAGCTTCGCCCCGTCAGTTACAGTTGAGGTGTCTTCGTCGCGCGGTCCTAGACGTCAGCAGATGGCACTGGTCATCAGCAGAACAGACCGAACTGGCGGAGTCGATTACGATCGCGCCGCACGATTGCCCGTCTCCAGCCGCTCTGATCCGGTCGACGGCGTTTTCAGCGGCCGGCCCGCCCGTGCGGGAAAGACAGCAACACCATGACGAAACGCGGCCGGTGCCGCTCGACTCGAGAGGCTGAGTTTTCGAAAAATCGACGTGAGATGATTTCGGACGGTCAGATCACTGATGTACAGTGACTGGGCAATTTTCGAATTACGCCAACCCCTACCCACCAGCGCGACGATTTCCCGCTCTCTCTTCGTGAGCACTGCCTCTCGCCGCGCGCGATTGGCCGCGCGTGAGGTGCGACGCGCAGACCTCAACTGGTTCAGCACACTCGCGGTTCCGTTGCAATTGAGCCACCCTTCGCCGGCATGTACTCCTGTAATGGCCTCTCGCAGAACGTCGGGGGCTTGATCAGTCAGCACGACGGCAGACACACCGCGAGCGAGCGCATCAGAGAGGCCGAGCAGGCCAAGCCGTCCGGTTAGGACGATGACGCTCATCGTTCTGGTGTGGGACGCCTCCAGCACCGCATCGAGTAGTTCCGCACTGTCCTCCTGATCGGCGTCGACAACGCACACATCAATCCCACTGCCAATCAGTTTGGTCTGCACTTCCTGGACCGTATCGCCTTCGGCTACAACGGTTACGTCTCCCCCGCATTCGAGGGTCGAGAGCAGTCCCTGGCGAAACACACGTGGCACGCCAAGGAGAAATACCCGCACCGCGCCATCCTTCATCAAGGCTCCCATCGTTCGGTCCTACGGGCGAAGGTCTAGCCAAGAGCGTGCCGTTCCTCCTGGCAACAATGTCCCTATTCACCGGTATGGCCCGTCCAGAAGTCTGCCTGGCGAGCACCTTTTTCAACAAGTGAGGTGACTTCTATCTGCCAAAGAGGAGGCTTCCGACCTCAGTGGCCCGTCGCGACCGGTTGTGCCATGGGGAATCCGGGCCAACCCCTCGTCGTTGCCTGTTTTCGGGACGTTGGTACGGATCGTTCTTAACTTCCCGAGGCCACACGTCTGTGTGGTTCGAAATCGGACAACCAGCTATCAGCGAGGAGACCTGAGTCATGTCAGTCGCGCAAACGCCGGAGCAGCCTACAGACCTCGTGCCACAGGAGCAGTGGACGCGGGTCAGGCGGAATGCGACTGACCTTCCGCAGGCGACCTTTCGAACCGCCCTGCGCGGTTTTGACCGCGACGAGGTGCGTACGCTCCTGGAGGACGTCGCGGCCGACTACCGCGTGCTGCAGATGAAGAACGCGGCTTTGGAACGCCAGCTGACCAGTCTTGAAGGCGTCGTGATCGCCTATCTTCGCGATGAAGGGCCGGCAAGAGGTGCCGTGCTGGCCGCCCAGCCGCAGGGAGGTCAAGCGCTCCAGCGTGCCAACGCTGAAGCGGAGGCCATCCTCGCGCGGGCGCATGCGCAGGCCGAAGAGATCGTCGCGCGCGCTCACGCGCGGGTTCAGGCGGTCGAACAGCTGGAGAAGGAGCAGAAACGCTTTCGGACCGTCGTTGGCGCGACGATCTCGGACCTGCTCACCGTGATGACGATGACGCGGCAAGATCAGGACGGAGACGGGCATCCCCATGAGCATCTGGCCAAGGAGATCGCGGCTAGGGAGCTCGCGGCGAAGAAGGTGCTGATCGATGCGCCCATCTCGCGCCCAGCCATCATCGGCGAGGTGGCCCAGACGCCGGCGCCGGCTGCGCCGACGAGCGCGAAGAGTGCGCCGCCGGTGCGGTATGACACGGATCAGATGCGGGGGAGGGACAGTGCCGCGACTGGTCGGGGCCCGGGCAACACGCCCCCAGCGACTTCAAAGGCGTTGACCGAACGGTACTCTGGCGGCAACAGGAAAGTCGCTGTCGCCCAGTCGTCGTCGGAATCGTTGGACACAGTGGAGCGGATCAAGTCCATGCTCAAGAGCATTGACGTGGCTTTGGTGGAGATTCCCGTGCTGCCGAACGAGTAACGTAACGTCTTAGATTAATCGCCGTTAATAATGTCTGCCCCGGGCAGACGCCCCGACAAAAGGTTGCCGGCGGAGTGAGTACCTCACCCGCCAGGGCCCTTTAACGCACCACTCTCGGGCATGCCGGTTGCACTTTCCCGGGAATGCTCTCGCGCGCAGCGGTGACGTCTCGCCTGCTCCTTGTCTTCCAAACACTCTTCCTGACCTTCGGCGTATGGATGGCCGGAGTCCAGGTTGCCAGCGGGCAGGACACATGGACCACACTCCCGACGCTGCCCACGTCGTCTGATACGTCAACGACGGTCCAGTCGAAGGCATGGTTCCACGGCCACACGTGGTGGGCGATACTTCCGTCCAATACGCCAAGTTCGGGCCAGTGGGTGTTCCGCCTCGAACCCAACAACACATGGACTCCGGTGCTCAAAGTGTCGACGCTCAAGGGAAGAGCTGACGCGAAAGCCTCTGGAGACCTGACGCATATCCTGATTGTCAGCAGCAGTGCGCAAGTGGTCACCATCGAGTACGTGCCGGCCCTCAACACGTATCAACTCTGGCCAGGCAACCCGACGCCCACGTCGGTGTTCGCCGGCGAAACAGGCACGCTCGAAGTGGATTCGACCGGCAGGCTGTGGCTCGCCACGGATCACTTCAACTGGGTCTACGTCTATTACAGCGATCCCCCGTTCTCGTCCTTTACGGGCCCGACCATTTTGACGGACCAAACCGGCCTCGGCGATGTCAACTCCATCGTGGCGTTCCCGAACCACTCGATCGGCGTCTTCTGGGGAAATGCGGCACTCCAGAAGTGGGGATTCAGGTACCACGAAGACGGAACCGATCCCGAACAGTGGTCGGCCGATGAAGAGCCGGCATATGCGGGCCACGCCGGCATGCACATGGCCGACGATCACATCAACCTGGCGCTGGGCTCCGACGGTACGCTCTACGCGGTCGTGAAATCCAATCGCACCTCGAGCACGATTCCCGCGCTGTACTTGCTCGTCCGCCGCCCACAACCCGGCGGCTTCGGTGGCACGTGGGACAACACCCTCTACCCCATCGACCCCTCCAGCGGTGGGAGCGAGTCGGGCAGTGGTCGACGACCGATCGTGGTGTTGAACGAAGACACCCACACCTTACGAGTTATCTACCACGACTCGGCAGGTACGGTCTGGGTCAGGGAGTCTGACGCGTCCGTGATCAGTTTCGGACCGCGCACCGCGATATTCAGCGGCGGATTCGAGTACGCCAGCAGCACAAAAGATCAGTGGGCAGGCAGGCTCGTCGTCCTCGCGACGCATTCGGGAACAGGCAGCTCGCTGTTGACCACCACACCCGATCTGGTCGGGTATTGGAAGATGGAAGAGGGTGGCGGCACAAAAGCCAGAGACCTGTCCGGCTGGGGTAACGATGCAAGCCTGGTTGGAAGTCCAACATGGACGCCCGGCGCCAAGGGACTGGCCATCAATCTCAATGGCTCCACGAGCTACGGCCTCGTGTCGGATCAGGCAAATCTCGATGCCACGACCGGCCTGACGCTGAGCGCCTGGATCAAACCGGGTGCGCAAGGCAACCAGGACATCATCAGTCGCGCCATCCTCGGAAGCGTCGACGGTTACACCCTGGGCCTGTCGCCCTCGAGCCCCGGCACTGTCTTCATGCAGTTGAACGAGGCGACGACAGGGAATGCGTATCGGCTGGACTCGTTGACTCACTACCCATTCAATGGAAATACGTGGATGCATGTGGCGGCCACTTATGACGGCACCACGATGCGCATGTATATCAACGGTGTCGAGGAACAATCGAACTCCGGCCCTTCATCTATCGCCGCCAATCTGCTCAATCTCGGTATTGGCGCGCAGAGCGACGGCGCCCGGCGGTTTCGCGGGCACCTGGACGAAGTCCGGATCTACCGGCGGGCATTGAGCGCATCAGAAATTGTGGCACTGGCCACCGTCCCGCAAGCCGATCTTGTCATCACCAAGAGCGACTCCGTTTCATCCGTCGTGCCGGGTCAGCAGACGACCTACAGTATCCAGGCGAGCAATCTGGGCCCGTCCAATGTCGTGGCGACGATTTCCGACGTCCTGTCCTCCAAACTGACCGGAGCGACCTGGACGTGTACGGCCTCAGGCGGGGCGACTTGCACGGCGAGCGGATCCGGCAGCCTGGACAATCTGGTGAGCCTGCCGGCGGGTGGCAGCGTGTCCTATATGCTCCAGGCGACGGTGGCTTCCAGCGCAAGCGGCACACTCGTCAACACGGCGACAGTTGTGGCCGCAAATGCGATGGATCCCGTCGCGGGCAATAACAGCGCGACAGACACCGACACGATTCAGGGAACTTCTTCTCCGCAGATCACGACACAACCCGCGAATGTGACGGTCACCGCACCGGCTGCGGCGTCCTTCTCGGTGGTCGCCACCGGCACGGCGCCCTTGTCGTACCAGTGGCGCCGCAACGGCGCGCCTATTGGTGGGGCCACAAGCTCGTCGTACGTTCTCAACCCGACCGCCGTCGGAGACAACGGGGCCCAGTTCAGCGTGGTCGTTTCTAATAGCGCCGGCAGCCTCACCAGTTCGGCCGCCACACTCACGGTGAACGCCGCACCGGTGCCGCCCAGCATCACCACGCCGCCCGCGAACCAGACGGTCCCCACGCCGGCGCCAGCTTCCTTCTCCGTCGTCGCCGCCGGCACGGCGCCCTTGTCGTACCAGTGGCGCCGGAACGGCGCGCCTATCGCCGGCGCGACGAGCACCAGCTACATTCTCAATCCGACTGCCGTATCGGACAGCGGCGCGTCGTTCGACGTCGTCGTCTCGAATAGCGTCGGCACCGCCACCAGCGCGGCCGCCACTCTCACCGTATACGGTTGGGGTGGAGGCGGAGGCGTCGCGCTCATCGACGCCCATTTCGACACGGACACCGACAGCTTCGCCTACGCGGACGATGTGTTCCGCGAATACCAATCAGCCGAACTACGCCAGCGGCGCGCGAATCGCCACTGGGGGCTTCACAGGCGGCGCCCTGCAGGTCGCCGTCGGCGGGATCAACAGCCAGAACATTCTCAACATGTCCGGCGGCTGGCAGCGCAGCTTCGACCTGGTGGCCCCGGCGCCCGTCATCCTCTCGTTCCTGTATCGGCTCACGGAGACGCCGGACTACGAGCCCGACGAATTCAGCCAGATGCTGGTGAGCCTCGACGGCGTCCTCTACGGAGTCGCGCCGGATGATTACGTCGCCCAGGTCGTCGGCGGCGGACCCACCTCGACAGGCTGGCAGTTGCAACAGATCAATTTCGGGACGCTCCCGGCAGGGACGCACAATCTGGCCCTCGGCGCTTACAACAACCAGAAAACGTACCCGGACGAATCGGCCGAAGTACTCGTCGACGATGTCCTGCTGATCGACGCGACGCCCGTGGCACCCAGCATCACCACGCCGCCGGCCAACGTGACGGTCACCGCCCCGGCGTCCGCGTCCTTCTCCGTCGTCGTCGCTGGCACGGCCCCGTTGTCGTATCAGTGGCGCCGCAACACCGTGATCATTGCCGGCGCCACCAGCGCATCGTACGTGCTCAACCCAACCGTTGGGACCGACAACGGTGCACAGTTCGATGTCGTCGTTTCAAATAGCGCCGGCAGTGTCACGAGTACGGCCGCCACGCTCACGGTGAACGTGACGCCCAGCATCTCGACGCCACCGGCCAACGTGACCGTCACGGCCCCGGCCGCCGCCAACTTCTCGGTCGTCGCCGGAGGCACGGCGCCCCTGTCGTACCAGTGGCGCCGCAACGGCGCACCTATTGCCGGTGCCACGAGCGCCTCCTATTCGCTCAATCCGACCGCCGTATCCGACAGCGGGTCGTCGTTTGACGTGGTCGTGTCCAATGTTGCCGGCAGCGCCACCAGCGCCGCCGCCACGCTCACCGTCTACAGTGGCGAAGGGATTGACGCCCACTTCGATAGCAGCGCCGACGGTTTCGCCTACGCGGACGACCTGTTCCGCGCCACCACGAAACCGGCCTACGCAAGCGGCGCGCTGCTCGCCAGCGGCGGCTTCACTGGCGGCGCGCTCCAGGTCCTCCTCGGCGGGCTTGACGGATCGAACGTTTCCAAGATGTCCGGTGGCTGGCAGCGCAGCTTCTCCCTCGCCAGCGCGACACCGCTGATTCTGTCGTTCCGGTACCAGCTCATCGCCGGGAATATCGACAGCGACGAGTGGGGTCAGATGCTGGTCAGCGTCGACGGCGTCCTGCGCGGCGTGTCGCCGAATGATTACGTCGTCCAGGTAATCGGCAACAGCGGCATCATCACAACGGGATGGCAGCAGGTGCAAATCGACCTCGGCACGCTGTCGGCCGGCACGCACGTTCTGGCCCTCGGCGATTACCTGAACAAGAAGGGCTCTTCCAACGAAACCGTCGAGGTGCGTATAGACGATGTGCAGCTGCCAGCCGGCACGTCTGCCGTGGCGCCCAGCATCACCACGCCGCCGGCGAATGTGACGGTCACCGCACCCACAGCGGCGTCCTTCTCAGTGGTCGCCGCGGGCACGGCGCCCTTGTCCTACCAGTGGCGGCGAGGCGGCGCACCCATTGCCGGCGCCACCGCCGCGTCTTACGTGCTGGACCCGACGGCCGTTACTGACAGCGGCGCATCGTTCGACGTCGTCGTCTCCAACAGCGTCGGCACTGTCACCAGCGCGGCGGCCATCCTGACGGTGAACGGCGCGCCCGTGCCGCCCAGTATCACGACGCCGCCCGCGAACCTGACCGTCACCGCCCCGGCGTCGGCGTCCTTCTCCGTCGTCGCCACCGGCACGGCGCCCTTGTCGTACCAGTGGCGCCGCGACGGCGCCCCGATCGGTGGCGCCAACAGCGCGTCCTACGTTCTCAACCCGACTGCCGTGACAGACAGCGGCGCCTCGTTCGACGTCGTCGTCTCCAACAGCGTCGGCAATGTCACCAGTGCGGCCGCCATCCTCACGGTGAACGCCGCGCCCGTGCCGCCCAGCATCACGACGCCGCCTGCGAACGCGACGGTCACCGCCCCGGCGCCGGCGTCCTTCTCCGTCGTCGCCGCCGGCACGGCGCCCTTGTCGTATCAATGGCGGCGGAACGGCGCGCCCATCGGCGGCGCCACCGCTTCCTCTTACGTGCTCGATCCGACTTCTGTCGGGGACAGCGGCGCCACGTTCGACGTCATCGTCTCGAACGTCGCCGGCAGCGCCACCAGCCCGACGGCCACGCTCACGGTGAACAGCGGTGGAGGTGGTTCCTCACTGATTGACGCCCACTTCGATGCCGGGACCGACGGCTTCGCGTACGCCGATGATCTGTTCCGCGCCACCACCAAACCGGACTACGAGAGCGGCACACAGATCGCCAGCGGCGGCTTCGCTGGTGGCGCCCTCCGCGTCCTCGTCGGCGGGATTAACGGTTCGAACATTTCCAAGATGTCGGGCGGCTGGCAGCGCAGCTTCTCCCTCGCAAGCGCGACGCCCTTGACCCTTACCTTCAGGTACAAGCTCACCACAGTAAATATCGACGCTGACGAGTGGGGTCAGGTGCTTGCAAGCCTGGACGGCGTCCTCCGTGGCGTATCGCCCAACGACTACATCCTCCAGGTTGTCGGCAACGGCTCGACTCAGACAACGGGATGGCAACAGATTCAGATCAGCCTCGGTACGCTCCCGGCCGGCACCCACGTCCTGGCGCTCGGCGAGTACCTCAATAAGAAGGGCAATTCCGACGAAACCGTCGAAGTGGTCATCGACGACGTGATGGTGACGCCCTGATGTGGAGGCAGTCGTCCACGGCGCCAATTGTCTGCCCCACGTTGGACCACCTCGACGCGTTCCGACTAAAGGCTGCCGGCGGAGTGAGTTCTCGGCCGTGCATCGCGCAACTCTCACTGAAATCGTAGGTGCCTTCGGGCACGCCAGTTGCTCTTTCGCGGGAATGGTCGCATTGGAGGGCCTGCCTGGCCCCGCGTCGACGTGCGCCTCGCGCACACCCTGGAGAGCTCGCCTGCTCTTCATCGTTCAAACATTCTTCCTCCCCCTGGTCGTGTGGATGGGGGGAGTTCAGATTGCCCACGCCCAAGAGACGTGGACGCTGCTTCCCTCCATTGCGACGAACAAAACCACGGGCGAGAAACCTCAATCGAAAGTCTGGTTCCACGCCCATACCTGGTGGGCTGTGCTGCCATGAGCTCCGGCCAGTGGGTGTACCGGCTGGAACCCAACAATACCTGGACTCCCGTCCTGCAGCTGTCGACGATGAGCGGCCAGGCCGACGCGAAGACCATCGGCGATGTCACGCACATCCTGATCGCCAACACGACCGCGAAGCTGGCGTCGATCGAGTACGTTCCCGCCCTCAACACGTATCAGCTCTGGTCCCAGCGACCGACTCTGACATCGGTGTACACGGGCGAAACCGGCACGATTGACGTGGACTCGACCGGCCGGATGTGGCTCGCCACCGAGACCAACGCGCAGCATCGAGGTCTACTACAGCGATTACCCGTATTCGGTCGTTCAGCGGTCCCATCGCCCTAGACACGACCATCACCGGCGATGACATTTCTGCCGTCATCGCTCTCCCCAACAACACGATCGGCGTCTTCTGGTACAACGAAAACACCCAGCTATTCGGATTCAAAGTCCACGTCGACGGAGCCGATCCCACCGTGTGGTCGGCTGATGAAGCGCCGGCGGCGGCGGGCCATGAGAACATGAGCATGGCCGACGATCACATGCACCTGGCAGTTGCCGCGGACGGCACGCTGTACGTTTCACTCAAGGTCGGGCACTCCTCAAGCGAATTACCCTTACTCGACCTGCTCGTTCGTCATCCGCAGCCTGGCGGCACTGGTGGCACGTGGGACAACATCTACCCATTTTCCACCAGCGGTACGCGACCGATCGTCGTCCTCAACGAAGATACCGACACGCTGCGCGTCTACTACACCACCGAATCCGGCGGGAGCATGTTCGTCAGGGAATCCCCGCGGTGGCCGATCAACTTCGGACCCGTGGCGACCGTCTTGACTGGCGGCGTGAACGACGCCACCAGCACCAAAGATCGCTGGGCCGGCCGGCTGGTCGTCCTCGCGTCGATTGGGCGGGCGACTACGACGGGCGCACTCATGACCACCACGCCCGGTCTTGTCGGGTACTGGAAGATGGACGAGGGTGGTGGCACGCAAGCCCGCGATATGTCCGGCTGGGGGAACAATGCCACCCTTGTCGGCAGTCCGACGTGGATTCCCGTCTCCAACGGACTGGCCATCGACTTCAACGGGTCAACGAGCTACGCCAGGGTGTCCGATCAGGCAGGTCTCGACGTCACGACCGGGCTCACGCTTTCGGCGTGGATCAAACCGCGAGCGCAGACCAGCCAGGATCTGATCGGCAGGGCGATCGTAGGGAGCTCCGACGGCTACGAGCTGTCGCTGTCTTCGGCCGGCACTGTCTTCATGCGGTTGAACCAGGCTTCATTCGGGGATACGTATCGGTTGGACTCTCTGACTCATTACCCGTTCAGTGGAACGAAATGGATGCACGTGGCGGCCACCTATAACGGCACCACGATGCGCATCTACATCAACGGCGTCTTCGAGGGTTCCATAACCGGCCCCACGGCCATCGCCGCAAACCTTCTCAACGTCGGTATTGGTGCACAGAGCGATGGCACGCGCCGGTTCAACGGGAACATGGACGACGTCCGGATCTACAACCGGGCGCTGAGCGCGTCGGAAATCACCACGCTGTTCAGCGTTAGCCCTGCAGTAGCCGATCTGAGTATCACTAAGAGCGACTCTGTTTCGTCCGTCATCCCCGGACAGTCGATTACCTACAGCATTCAAGCCAGCAACCTCGGCCCGAACGACGTTTCATCGGCGACGGTTGCGGACGTTATTTCCTCCAAGTTGACCGCAGCGACCTGGACCTGCGCCGTCTCGGGCGGGGCCAGTTGCACCGCGAGCGGCTCGGGCGACATCAGCGATGCGGTGAACCTGCCGGTCGGTGGCAGCGTCACTTACACGCTCCACGCCACTGTGGCGTCAGGCGCGAGCGGGACGCTCACCAACACGGCAACTATCCAGGCCCCCAGCGTCACCGACCCTGTCTCGAGCAACAACAGCGCGACGGACAACGACGCCATTCTCATACCTCCGCAGATCACGACACCGCCCGCGAACGTGACGGTCACCGCACCCGCGGCGGCCAACTTCTCGGTCGTCGCCACGGGCACGGCGCCGTTGTCGTACCAGTGGCGCCGCAACGGCGCGCCGATCGCCGGCGCCACGAGCGCCAGCTATGTGCTCAATCCAACGGCGGGCGCCGACAGCGGTGCCTCCTTCGACGTCGTCGTGACGAACGTCGCCGGCACGATCACCAGCGCGTCCGCCACGCTTACGGTGAACGTGCTCCCGAGCATCACGACACCGCCCGCAAACGTGACAGTTACCGCCCCGGCGGCAGCTAGCTTCTCGGTCGTCGCCGCGGGCACGGCACCGCTGTCCTACCAGTGGCGCCGCAACGGCGTCGCCATCAGCGGCGCGACCAGCGCCAGCTACGTGCTCAATCCGACGGCCGGTACGGACAACGGTGCGCAGTTCACCGTCGTCGTGTCCAATGTCGCCGGCAGCGTCACCAGTGCGGCCGCCACGCTGACGGTCAACGTGACGCCCAGCATCACGACACCGCCGGCCAACGTGACGGTCACGGCCCCCGCCGCGGCCAACTTCTCCGTCGTCGCCGCCGGCACCGCACCCTTGTCGTACCAGTGGCGGCGCAACGGCATCGCGATTGGTGGCGCCACCAGCGCCAGCTACGTGCTGACACCGACCGCGGGCAGCGACAGCGGCGCATCCTTCGACGTCGTCGTCTCCAATAGCGTCGGCACCGTCACGAGCGCGGCCGCCACGCTCACGGTCAACGTGTTGCCCAGCATCACGACGCCGCCGGCCAACGTGACGGTGACGGCACCCGCCGCGGCCAACTTCTCGGTCGTCGCCGCCGGCACCGCACCGTTGTCGTATCAGTGGCGCCGCAATGGTGCGCCGATCGCGGGCGCGACCAGCGCCAGCTACGTGCTGACGCCGACCGCGGGCAGTGACAGCGGCGCCTCCTTCGACGTCGTCGTCTCGAACATCGCCGGCAGTGTGACCAGTGCGGCCGCCACACTCACGGTCAACGTGACGCCCAGCATCACCACGCCGCCCGCGAGTGTGACGGTCACCGCCCCGACCGGAGCCAGCTTCTCCGTCGTGGCTGCCGGCACGGCATCCTTGTCGTACCAGTGGCGGCGCAACGGCGCGCCAATCGCCGGCGCCACCAGCGCCAGCTACGTCCTCAACCCGACGTCCGGCGCCGACAACGGATCATCGTTCGACGTGGTCGTCTCCAATGTCGCTGGCAGCGTCACCAGTGCAGCCGCCATCCTCACGGTAAACGGTGCGCCGGTGGCGCCCAGCATCACGACGCCGCCGGCCAACGTGACGGTGACAGCGCCTGCTGCGGCCAACTTCTCAGTTGTGGCCACTGGCACGGCGCCCTTGTCGTATCAATGGCGGCGCAATGGTGCGCCCATCGGTGGCGCCACCAATGCGTCCTACGTCCTCAACCCGACGGCCGTCGCCGACAGCGGCGCGCAGTTCAGCGTCGTCGTCTCCAACAGCGTCGGCAGCGCCACCAGCGCCGCCGGCACGCTCACGGTGAACAGTGGTGGTGGTGGCGGGGGCTCGACGCTGATCGACGCCCACTTCAACACGGATACCGACAGCTTCACCTACCTGGATGATGTGTTCAGGGGCACCAGCAAGCCCAGCTACGCCAGCGGCGTGCGGCTCGCGACCGGTGGCTTCACCGGGGGGGCCTGCAGGTCGCCGTCGGCGGAATCAACAGTCAGAACATTCAGGGTATGTCCGGCGGCTGGCGCCGCAGTTTCGTCCTCGCCGCTCCGGCGCCCGTCAGCCTCTCGTTCCGATATCGACTGACCGAGACGGCCTTTTACGAGACCGACGAGTTCAGCCAGATGCTGGTGAGTTTCGATGGCGTGCTCTACGGTTTGTCGCCCAATGACTACATTGCGCAGGTTATCGGCGGCGGCCCGATGACGACCGGCTGGCAGCTCGTCCAGATCAATCTCGGGACACTCTCAGCGGGCACGCACCTTCTGACCCTCGGCGCTTACAACAACCAGAAGACCTATCCCGACGAATCGTCCGAAGTGCTCATCGACGATGTGGTGCTGACCGACGCGACGCCGGTGGCACCCAGTATCACCACGCCGCCCGCGAACGTGACGGTCACCGCCCCGGCCGCTGCTTCCTTCTCCGTCGTCGCGGCTGGCACGGCGCCGTTGTCGTACCAGTGGCGCCGCAACGGCGCGCCCATCGGCGGCGCCACCAGCGCCTCCTATGTGTTGACTCCGACTTCCGTGGCCGACAGCGGCGCGTCGTTCGACGTGGTCGTCTCCAATGCGGGCGGCAGCGTCACCAGCACGTTCGCCACGCTCACCGTGAACGTGCCGCCCAGCATCACCACGCCGCCCGCGAACGTGACGGTCACCGCCCCGGCCGCCGCCAGCTTCTCGGTTGTCGCGACCGGCGATGCGCCGCTCAGTTATCAGTGGCGTCGAAACGGCGCGCCCGTTGGGGACGCCACCAGCGCCACGTACATCCTCACGCCGACGGCTGGCACAGACAGCGGCGCTTCGTTCGACGTCGTCGTCTCCAATGCCGCTGGTACCGTTACCAGTAGCGCCGCCGCGCTCACGGTGAACGTGTCGCCCAGCATCACCACGCCGCCGGCCAACGTGACGGTCACGGCACCTGCTGCGGCCAACTTCTCCGTCGTCGCCGCTGGCACGACGCCGTTGTCGTACCAGTGGCGCCGCAACGGCGCGCCCGTCGCCGGCGCCACCAGCGCCAGCTACGCGCTCAACCCGACGGCCGTTGGGGACAACGGCGCCTCGTTCGACGTGGTCGTCTCCAATGTCGCCGGCAGCATCACGAGTGCGGCCGCCATCCTCACGGTGAACGGCGCGCCGGTGGCGCCCAGCATCACCACGCCACCGGCCAACGTCACGGTGACGGCGCCTGCTGCGGCCAACTTCTCCATCGTCGCCGCCGGCACGACGCCGTTGTCGTACCAGTGGCGGCGCAATGGCGCACCCATCGGTGGCGCCACCAGCCCCACGTACGTCCTCACGCCGACGGCCGGCACGGACAGCGGCGCCTCCTTCGACGTCGTTGTCTCCAACGTCGCGGGTACCGTTACCAGTGCGGCCGCCACGCTCACGGCGAACGTGACGCCCAGCATCACCACGCCGCCGGCGAACGTGACGGTCACGGCGCCCGCGGCAGCCACCTTCTCCGTTGTCGCCGCCGGCACGGCGCCCTTGTCGTACCAGTGGCGCCGCAACGGCGCGCCCATTGCCGGCGCCACCAGCGCCAGCTACGTGTTGAACCCGACGACTGTGGCCGACAGCGGTGCGTCGTTCGACGTCATCGTCTCCAACGTCGCCGGCAGCGCTACCAGCGCGGCCGCCACGCTCACGGTGAATAGTGGTGGTGGAGGCGGCGGCCCCGTGCTGATCGACGCCCACTTCAATACGGATTCAGACAGCTTCACCTACCTGGACGACCTGTTCCGGGGCACCAATGAGCCCACCTACGCCAACGGCACTCGGATCGCCACCGGTGGCTTCACCGGCGGCGCCCTGCAGGTCATCGTCGGCGACATCAACAGTCAAAACATTCTCAACATCTCCGGCGGCTGGCGGCGCAGCTTCGTCCTCGCAGCCCCGGCGCTCGTCAGCCTCTCGTTCCGGTATCGGCTCACCGAGACCGCCTTTTACGAGCCCGACGAGTTCAGCCAGATGCTGGTGAGCCTCGACGGCACCCTCCACGGTGTCGCGCCGCATGACTACATCGCCCAGGTCGTCGGCGGCGGCCCGACGACGACCGGGTGGCAGCTCATCCAGATCGATTTCGGGATGCTCTCGGCTGGCACCCACATGCTGGCGCTCGGCGCTTACAACAACAAGAAGACCTACCCCGACGAGTCGGCCGAGGTTCTCATCGATGACGTGTTGCTGACCGACCCCGTGCCAGCGGCGCCCAGCATCACCACGCCGCCGGCGAATGTGACGGTCACCGCCCCCGCCGCGGCCAACTTCTCCGTCGTCGCGGCTGGTGATGCGCCGCTCAGCTATCAGTGGCGCCGCAATGGCACGGACATCGGCGGTGCCACCGGCTCCTCCTATGTGTTGACACCGACCGCCGTCGCCGATAGCGGCGCGTCGTTCGACGTTGTGGTTTCCAATGCCGGCGGCAGCGTTACCAGCGCGGCTGCCACGCTCACGGTCAATCCGGCGCCCGTACCGCCCAGCATCACCACGCCGCCGGCCAACGTGACGGTCACCGCCCCGGCCGCCGCCAGCTTCTCCGTCGTGGCCACCGGCGATGCACCGCTCAGCTATCAGTGGCGCCGCAATGGCACAGACATCGGCGGCGCCACCGGCTCCTCCTATGTGTTGACGCCGACCGCCGTGGCCGACAGCGGCGCATCTTTTGACGTCGTCGTCTCCAATGGCGCCGGTACCGTTACGAGCGCGGCTGCCACGCTCACGGTCAATCCGGCGCCCGTACCGCCCAGCATTGCCACGCCGCCGGCCAACGTGACGGTCAGCGCCCCGGCCGCGGCCAGCTTCTCCGTCGTCGCCACCGGCGACGCGCCGCTCAGCTATCAGTGGCGCCGCAACAGCGCGCCCATTGCCGGCGCGACCAGCGCGTCCTACGACCTGACGCCGACCGCCGGCGCCGACAGCGGCGCCTCCTTCGACGTCGTCGTCTCCAATAGCGTCGGCACCGTCACGAGTGCGGCCGCCACGCTCACGGTGAACGTGGCGCCCAGCATCACGACGCCGCCGGCCAACGTGACGGTGACGGCACCCGCCGCGGCCAACTTCTCGGTCGTCGCCGCCGGCGATGCGCCGCTCAGCTATCAGTGGCGGCGCAACGGCGTTGCCATCGGCGGCGCCACCAGCGCCAGCTACGTGCTCACGCCGACCGCCGACAGTGACAACGGCGCCTCCTTCGACGTGGTCGTCTCGAACGGCGTCGGCAGCGTCACCAGTGTGGCTGCCACGCTCACGGTCAACGTGACACCCAGCATCACGACGCCGCCCGCGAACGTGACGGTCACTGCCCCGGCCGCCGCCACCTTCTCGGTCGTCGCCGCCGGCACGGCACCGCTGGCGTACCAGTGGCGCCGCAACGGTGCACCCATCGCCGGCGCCACCAGCGCGTCTTACGTGCTGACGCCGACGGCCGGCAGCGACAGCGGCGCCTCCTTCGACGTCGTCGTCTCGAACAGCGTCGGCACCGTCACGAGTGCGGCCGCCACGCTCACGGTGAATCTGCTCCCGAGCATCACGACGCCGCCGGCCAACGTGACAGTGACGGCACCCGCCGCGGCCAACTTCTCCGTCGTCGCCGCCGGCACGGCACCGTTGTCGTATCAGTGGCGCCGCAATGGCGCGCCGATCGCGGGCGCGACGAGCGCCAGTTACGTCCTCGACCCAACGGCTGTTGCCGACAGTGGCGCCTCGTTCGACGTCGTCGTCTCCAATATCGCGGGAAGCATCACCAGTGCGGCTGCCACGCTCACGGTGAACGCCGCTCCCGTGGCGCCCAGCATCACCACGCCACCCTCGAGTGTGACGGTCACCGCCCCCGCCGCGGCCAGCTTTTCCGTCGTCGCCGCCGGCGACGCGCCGCTCAGCTATCAGTGGCGCCGCAATAGCGCGCCGATTGCCGGCGCGACCAGCGCGTCCTACGTCCTGACGCCGACCGCCGGCGCCGACAGCGGCGCGTCCTTCGACGTCGTCGTCTCGAACGGCGTCGGCAGCGTCACCAGTGCGGCCGTCACCCTCACGGTCAACGTGCCGCCCAGCATCACGACGTCGCCGGCCAACGTGACGGTCACGGAACCCGCCGCGGCCAGCTTCTCGGTTGTTGCCGCCGGCGACGCCCCACTCAGCTATCAGTGGCGGCGCAACGGTGCGCCCATTGCCGGCGCCACCAGCGCCAGCTACATCCTCACGCCGACCGCCGGCAGTGACAGCGGCGCGTCCTTCGACGTCGTCGTCTCGAACGGCGTTGGCAGTGTCACCAGTGCGGCAGCCACACTCACGGTCAACGTGACGCCCAGCATCACGACGCCGCCGGCCAACGTGACGGTCACCGCGCCCGCCGCGGCCACCTTCTCCGTCGTCGCCGCGGGCACGGCACCACTGTCGTACCAGTGGCGCCGCAACGGCGTCGCCATCAGCGGCGCCACGAGCGCCAGCTATGTCCTGACGCCAACGGCCGGCACCGACAGCGGCGCGTCCTTCGACGTCGTCGTCTCGAACGGCGTCGGCAGCGTCACCAGTGTGGCCGTCACCCTCACGGTCAACGTGCCGCCCAGCATCACGACGTCGCCGGCCAACGTGACGGTCACGGAACCCGCCGCGGCCAGCTTCTCCGTCGTCGCCGCCGGCGATGCCCCGCTCAGCTATCAGTGGCGCCGCAACGGCGCGCCCATTGCCGGCGCCACCAGCGCCAGCTACATCCTCACGCCGACCGCCGGCAGTGACAGCGGCGCGTCCTTCGACGTCGTCGTCTCGAACGGCGTTGGCAGTGTCACCAGTGCGGCAGCCACACTCACGGTCAACGTGACGCCCAGCATTACCACGCCGCCGGCCAACGTGACGGTCACTGCCCCGGCGGCCGCCAACTTCTCGGTCGTCGCCGCCGGCACGGCACCCTTGTCGTACCAGTGGCGGCGCAACGGCGTGCCCATCGCCGGCGCCACCAGCGCCAGCTATGTCCTGACGCCGACCGCGGGCAGTGACAGCGGCGCGTCCTTCGACGTCGTCGTCTCCAATAGCGTCGGCACCGTCACGAGTGCGGCCGCCATGCTCACGGTGAACGTGGCGCCCAGCATCACGACGCCGCCGGCCAACGTGACGGTGACGGCACCCGCCGCGGCCACCTTCTCGGTCGTCGCCGCCGGCGATGCCCCGCTCAGCTATCAGTGGCGCCGCAACGGCGCGCCCATTGCCGGCGCCACCAGCGCCAGCTACATCCTCTCGCCGACCGCGGGCAGTGACAGCGGCGCGTCCTTCGATGTCGTCGTCTCGAACAGCGCCGGCAGCGTTACGAGTACCGCCGCCACGCTCACGGTCAACGTGACGCCCAGCATTACCACGCCGCCCGCGAATGTAACGGTCACCGCACCGGCCGCCGCCAGCTTCTCCGTCGTCGCCGCCGGCACGGCGCCCTTGTCGTACCAGTGGCGGCGCAACGGCGCGCCCATCGCCGGCGCCACCAGCGCAAGCTACGTGCTCACGCCGACCGCCGTATCCGACGACGGCGCCTCGTTCGACGTCGTCGTCTCAAACGTCGCCGGCAGCGTCACGAGTGCGGCCGCGACCCTCACGGTGAACGCGCCGGCGGTTACCACGTTTATCGAAGCCCACTTCGACACGGGCGCCGACAGTTTCACTTATGCGGACGACTTGTTCCGCGGCACCAGTAAGCCGAACTACGCCCAGGGCGCGCAGCTCCCCGCAGGCGGCTTCACCGGCGGCGGCCTCCAGACCCTCGTCGGCGGGATCAACAGCAACAATATCCCCAACATTTCCGGCGGCTGGCAACGCACCTTCACCCTCTCGACCACGACGACCGTGATCCTTTCGTTCCGGTACAAGCTCACGGCGTCGAATCTCGACAGCGGCGAGCTCGGCCAGACGCTGGTGAGCGTCAACGGCGTCCTGAAGGGCGTGGCCCCCAATGACTATGTCGCGCAGGCCGGCGGCACCGGCGTCACCATGACGACGGGATGGCAGCAGGTGCAGATCAATCTCGGTTCGCTCCCGGCCGGAACGCACACACTGGCGCTCGGTAGCTACCTCACCAGAAAGACCGGCACTGACGAGACGGCCGAGGTGCTCATTGACGACGTGCTCGTGACGAACTGAGCGCTGGGTCACGGGTCCTTGGTTCTTAGTCCGTCCTTCGTCCCTGGTCGTCCTTCGTCCTCATTCCGCCGATATCGTTGATCTCTGGTCTGGTCGGCGCTACCATCGCCGCTCATGACGAGATGGCACGAAGAAGGACGCGTGTGGGAAGACGACCGGGGATTCCTTGACGAGGAGCAGGTGGCTCGGTGCTCCAGGGCTTACGAAGACCAGGCGCCCCGGTCTCCTGTTCCGACGCGCATGATCTCGAACGGCGAGTACATGCCGGTCCCGCAGACGGACAAGCAAAAGCGGGTCGAGGCACGGATTCAGGAGCTGTCGGAACAGGCGAGCAAAAAGCTCGGCGTCGACCGGCGGCAGTTCCTGAAGAGCAGCGGCGGCATGGCCGCGGCGCTTCTCGCGATGAACGAGGTCTTCGGCCGGTTCTTCGACGTCGACCCCATCGAGATGTTCGAGCCGACCGCCTACGCGCAGGCAGGAACGCCGCGCGATCTTTTTGTTTTCGACGATCAGCTGCACTTCGTCCGCGGTACGCGCGGGGCCGTCGGGATGGGCCTGCGATCGCTCTCGCAGGGACCCTCGTCCGGCGGGCAAGGCAATCAGTTCAACCCCAAGAACGTCCGGGATGAGCGTGGCGACGCCTGGGGCGTGTGGAATCCCGCACTCGTCGGCTTGCCGAACACGCCCGACAATTTCCTGCTCGTGCAGTTCATCAAGGACGTCTATCTGGACAGCCAGGTGACGGTCGGACTCCTGAGCAACGTCACCGCGAGCGTGGTCACCGTGGACGGAGACAAACCGCGGCCGCCGAGGAACGCCCGCGAGGCCATGGCCGGCGAGATGCTGACGGCGGCCCAGACGGCGGCCGCCCGCGATTTCGTCAACGGCATCTCGGGATCGACGCGAATGCTTGCGCACGGCCTGCTCTATGTCGGCAAAGGGAATCTCGATTTCATCCAGGAGCAGATCCAGCAGAACAAGCCCGACTCGTGGAAGGGCTACAACATCTCGAACGCCGCGAAAATCGACAACGATCCGATGAGCCCGATGCGGCAGTGGCGTCACGACGACGAGCAGGTGGCGTATCCGACGTTCGAGTTGATCAACAAGATGTACCCGTCACTGAAGGGCCAGAAACCGGGCTTCAACAACATCTGCGTCCACAAGGGGCTGACGAACGGCGAGCCCGTGAGGCCGGAGATTGGCCATCCCGCGGATCTGCCGAAGGCCGCGAGGGACTGGCCGAATCTCAACTTCATCACGTATCACTCATGCATCCGTCCGCCGTTTTTCATGGGCGATGCACTCGACGAGGTCAGGTCGGGAAGGCTGCGCGGCGGTGTCCCCGATATCGCCTGGACAACCGAATATGCCCAGCTGATGGCGCCGTTCAGAAATGCGTACGCCGAGATCGGCACCACCTGGGCATCGTCCATCGTCACGTTCCCGACCGTCGCCGCGCACATCATGGGGCAGCTCATGAAGTTCATGGGCCCGGACCGAATCGTGTTCGGCTCCGACTCGGTCTGGTACGGGTCGCCGCAGTGGCAAATCGACGCGCTGTGGCGATTCCAGATCCCCGAGGAGCTGCGGAAGAAATACGGGTATCCGGAGCTGACGCAGGACGCGAAACGAAAGATTCTCGGCCTGAATTCCGCGAAGATCTACGGGATCAGCACCTCGGGCAATCTGCAGGAGCGATTCAAGCCGGTGCCGAAGGACTACGAGCAGCGGATACCGGACGGACTGAAAAAGGTTCTCGAGCTCCCGCCCTTCAGCGCCGACAACCTGTCCAGAATCAAGGAGCAATACGCGGCGCTCGATGTGGAGCCCACGCTGACGCGGTACGGGTGGATACATCTCTAGAAGTTAGAAGTTTGGGGGCCGGGCGTGCGCATCCCGATTGTGTTGGTCGGCGTCCTGATTGCCATCGCACGCTTACCGGCCCAGGAACAGGCGTTCGACGGCGCGACCCGCGCGGACTGGCCGCATTATGGCGGGACGCAGTCGGCGTGGCGCTATAGCGCGCTCGATCAGGTCAACACCACCAACGTCAGAAATCTCACGGCGGCCTGGATGTTCCAGACCGGCGATTACTCTGACAACCTCCACTCGACACCGATAGTGATCGATGGCGTGATGTACCTCATCACGCCTCGCAACTGGGTGTTCGCGCTCGACGCCGCGAGCGGACGGCTCCTGTGGCAGCACAAGCCGATGGCGCCGCGGCCCGCACGCCCCGGCGGCCAGACGTTCTTGTTGAACCGCGGCGTCGCGGTGTCCGACGGAAAGGTGTTCTACGGATCGACCGACAACTTCCTCGTCGCGCTCGATCAGAAAACCGGCCACGAGGTATGGCGGGTCGCGATAGACGACTCGAAGCAGTGCGGCTGCAACGTCACATCCGCGCCTTTGGTGGTGAAGGACACGGTGATCGTCGGCGGAACCGGAGGCGAGCTCGCACATCGCGGGTATCTCACCGCCTTCCATGCCAGGACCGGCCGGCTCGCCTGGCGCTTTTACGTGATTCCCGGGCCCGGAGCGAAGGGCAACGAGACGTGGAAAGGCGATAGCTGGAAGCTTGGCGGCGGCGCTCCATGGATGACGGGCTCATACGATCCAGAGCTGAACCTCGTCTACTGGGGCACCGGGAACGCCTCCGGCGATTTTTTTGGCGGCGATCGCCTCGCCGAAAATGTTAAGACCAATGAAAAGAGCGAGGAAGCCAACCTCTACACCAGCAGCGTCGTCGCGCTCGACGCCGACAACGGTAGTTTGCGCTGGTACCACCAGGAGATCCCGGCTGATGTGTGGGACTACGACTCGGCCTACGAAGCCATCCTCCTCGACCGCGTCGTGAACGGCCGGTTGCGCAAGCTCCTCGTCCACATGAACAAGAGCGGCTTGACCTCCGTTCTGGATCGCGCAACGGGCGAGGTCGTTGGCGTGTTCTCGGTGCCCGAAGTTCGGACCTGGATCGACGGCGTGACAGAGACCGGAACGCTCCTGGGCCGGAAAGATCCCGAGCCGGGGAGGCCGGTCAACATCTGCCCGAGCGTCGCGGGCGCCAAAAGCTGGAATCAGATGGCGTACTCGCCGCGAACAGGGCTCCTCTATACACCGACCATCGAGCTGTGCAACGTCATCACGGCCAATCGACAGGAACCCCAGGAAGGACGCTTCTATACGAACGGCGGCTTTACGCTGAATCTGCCGCCCAATCGGACGACGTACAGTCACGTCGACGCGTGGGACCCGATCGCAGGCAAACGCGTCTGGAGCGTGCCGTACAAGTATCTGCTGCTCGCGTCCATGCTCGTCACCGCGGGAGATCTTGTGTTCACGGGCGACCCGGAAGGGAATTTCTTCGCGCTCGATGCGCGCACCGGCGCGCGGCTGTGGAGCTATCAAACAGGTGCCGGGCACCGCGGATCGGCCGTGGCGTATTCGGTGAATGGCCGGCAGTTCATCGCGACGCCGACCGGCTGGCAGCAGTCGATTACGGGGGGGTTCGCCTCGAGGATGTTTCCTGAACAGACGTTTCGCATGGGTTCCACGCTCGTGGTGTTCGCGTTGCCGCAGGACGCAAAATGACGCGGGCGGTGTTTTTGCTCGGTTGCGCCATTCCGGCGCTTGTCTGGGCGCAGGCGCCGCAGCAGGATTCAGTAAGGCGTGGCACCGAGATATTCGCCGCGTCCTGCACGGGTTACTGTCATGCGCCCGCCGGCGGTGGGGGCGGAGCCGCGCCGAGACTGGCCGCGCGAGGCTTCGATGAAGCCTACATCAATACAACGATCTCCAACGGTGTGCCCGGCACACCGATGTCTGCGTTCAGCAACACGCTGTCCCGGGGAGATCTGGCAGCCGTTGTCGCGTATGTCGCAGGTCTGAACGGCATCGCTGTTGGCGGCAGCGCGCTGCAAACGGCCGCCGCCGATCGGCCCTCGCTCTCGGCCGACGCGGAGCGCGGGCGGCAGCTGTTTTCTGACGCCCTGCGCGGTTTGGTCAGATGTTCAACGTGCCACGAGGTGAATGGCATCGGAATCCCGGTGACGACGGCGATCGCCGAACTTCCGGCGGACGTGTCGTCGCTCCAAAGGCTGGCGACGCCTCGGGTTGTCACCGCTTCGGCGGCGGGCGACACGATGCCGGCGCTGGTCGTCAGCAATGGGAGCCAATCGGCGATCTATACGATCTCACGGCTGCACCGCCGGTACTGCGCACCGCGTTGCCCGGCTCCGTGAAGTTCGCGGATGGCAGCTCGTGGCGGCACGCGTCGGTGATTGGCGCGTATACTGACAGCGACCTGGAGTTGATCTTGAAGTACCTTCGCGCGATCGTGGCAAACAACGCGGGCCGATAAGAGAAGTGGAGAAGAAGCTGTGTTGAAAAAACTTGCTGTCGTCGCAATCTGCCTCGCGTTCCTGTGTGGGAGCGCCATGGCGCAGGATGCAAAAACCGTAATCGCCAATGCGCAAAAGGCATTGGGCGATCTGAAATCCATCACGTATTCGGGATCGGCGAAGGATGTGGCATTCCAGCAGTGTGGAGCCAACGCCGCCGATATGATCTGCCAGGGGAACGCATGATCCGATGCGGCCGATAAACAACTACGTCCGCGTCATCGATCTGACGGCCCCGACGTCGCGTCACACGGGAGCGACGAACAATCCTGCCGGTGGCGGCGCAACGACGCCGATGCCCGGAACGTTTTTCCAGCAGGTCACGCCCCAACAGGCGGATGTCTCGCAACCCTGGGCCAACTCCCTGGAGTTTTACATCACGCCCTGGGGTTTCCTGAAAGGCGCTGCTGCGAACAACGCCACCGCGAGCCGCCGCAAGGTCGATGGCAAGAACTACACCGTCCTGACCTGGAGCCCGACGGTCAAGGCGCCTTCCGGCAAGAACTACGTCATCAACGGCTACGTGAACGAACAGAATCATCGTCGATCGGGTCGAGACATGGCTCGGTGACAACATCATGGGCGACATGCACATCCTCGCCACCTACACCGGTTGGAAGGACTTCGGCGGAGTCATGGCTCCTGTCGAAGATCGTGCAGACGCGCGGCGGATGGCCCTTCTTTGAGGTCAATGTGACGGCGGCGAAGGCGAATCCTCCCGATGTCGCAACGCTGGTTCCTGCGCCCGCACCGGCCGCCGGTCGTGGCGGCCCCGGTGGCGGCGCACCGGCTGCGCTGCACCTGCCGGTGGCGGTCCACCTGCTCTGGTCGTCACTTCCGAAAAGCTCGGCGACGGCCTCTACAGGCTCACCACCGGACCCGGCAGCTACGATTCGGTGATTGTGGAGTTCAAGGACTACATCATGATGCTCGAGGCCGGACAATCCGAGGCGCGTGGTCTCGCGTACATCGCGGAAACGAAGAAGCTCATCCCCAACAAGCCGATCCGTTACGTCATGAACACGCATCCTCACTCCGATCACACCGGAGGGCTGCCGGCGCTGGTGGCCGAAGGCGCAACGATCATCACGCAGAAGAACAATGAGGAGTTTTTGGAGAAAGCGCTCAACACTCCAAGAACGCTGCTGAACGACACGCTCGCCAAGAATCCGAAGAAAGCAAAAGTCGAAGCCGTTTCGGAGAAGAAGGTCTACTCGGATGGAACGCGAACCGTCGAGATGTACCACGTCTCTCCGGTTCCTCACTCCAACGGCTTGATGATCGCGTACATCCCCAAGGAGAAGATCCTCTTCCAGGGCGACTTCTCGCTGCCTGCTCCGGGGCAGCCGGCTAACGATCACGTCAAAGCGCTGGTTCCGATTCTCGAGAAGCTCAATCTCGACTTTGATCGCTACATCAACGTGCACACCTCCGCTGCTCCGCAGACCAAGGCGGATCTGTGGAAAGCCGTCGGGAAATGAGACAGAACGAGATAGATGGTGCCCGCTATTTTCGCCTGCGGATTTTTGCGTCGACGACCGTCAGATTCCCTTCGCGGCAGAAGTGATGTGTGGAAATGATGTTCTTGTCCCAATCCGGTTTGACCGAAGCCACAACTTCCTCGCAGTATTCCTTTTCGTTCAAGACGTTGATTGCCGAAAGGTTGAAGCCGTACCCGTAGTGTCCTGAACCGTTTTGCGAGGGCCTGTATATCCTGCCGGCCCTGCTGAAAATCTTGCCGGCCGGACGCGCCCTTTTAACGTCGGAGACGATGGGGTTCAAGGGGTGAGGGATCCAGTCAGTGCTGTGCAGCGTCTCCGAGTGGAACAGAAACAGCTCGTCACAAGCCGACGCGCCCTTGTTTTCGACGATGTTGGTGAACAGCCACCACGTGCCCCCGGAATGGAACAACGTCGTATCGACCGCTTCGACGTCTTCCATCAGATTCATTTGAAACTCCCACGTGTCCGGGAATTTCGTGCATTTGTACAGCTCCACCGTCCGGTTGGCCGAGGTTTCAGGAATCATGTACACCTCGCCTTCCCACTCGAAGACGAAGGGATAGGACAGATGGTACGGTCTCTCGAGCACCGGAACGGGAGCAGCGTATTCGCCCTGTTCATTCATGACGATCAGGGAAATGTGGCCCCTGCGTGTGGCATAGGGAAACTCTTCGATGTAAATGAAATACTTCCCGTCGCGGTGCAGGACGTGAGGGTCGGCCCAAAACCTGTCCTTGGGCGGCAGGAGTTTCTTGAACCGCCACAACGACCCGGAAAACTCACGGCTCAAGTCGAACATCAGGAACCACTGGTCAAAGTAGAATCGGGGAACGAAGAGGTTCCTGACCTTTTTCAGCAGTTTTCCCAGCACCAGCCGCGCGTATTGTGAATTTGTCGGCCGGAGGTACAGCCGGTTGGAATAGAAGACCGGATGGGTGTTCTCGGCCTCCACCCTGGCCAGGAAGGCCTCTCCTCCCGTGTCGTATAGCTCTTTCAGCTTGCGCGGGATGAAGGACAGGGACTTCCAGAAATAGCTATTCCGGTTGAAACCGACCGACGGATAAGTGCGCGAATAGGAACGGCACAGAACCTTGCCGTTGTCCAGATCTTCAGTCAGTATCTGCAGGATCGATCCCGTTTCGGGCCACGATTCCATCGCTTCCCAGAAGCCCGCCGGCCCTCCACGATTGACCGCATTGTCGCCGTGGTGATAGGACCACACGCCGTATTTCGAGCTGTTCAGGATGTCGCCTTTCAAGATCCTGAATCCCAGACGGATGAATACATCAATGTCGTGGCGTTTGATCTTTTCGATGTCTTCGGCGGGAAAGCGATCGGAAAACTTCTTCCGGATCGGCATGACTTCCATGACGGGCACGCCGGCCAGCAGCGGCGTCAGGTCTTTTGGCGCGAACGCATCGGCCCTGAATTCCTGCCTGTCGACCAATTTGTTCTGCGCCAGGACGAGCAGTTTCGAGATCAGCGTCGAGGTGATGCTGCCCCAGTTGTTCCTGATTTTTGCGGAAATGGAATGGTCTTTCGTGGGCTTGAAGCCGTTCATCACCACCAGTTCAACGCTCGCGTAGTGGCTTTCCTGTATTCTCGCCAGCATGCGGTGGACCCACGCGCTCACTTCCGTGTGGTCCAGCAGCAATCCGACCCTGATTTTCTCCTTCATGACTTGGCGAATTCCCAGGTTGTGGCCAGCAGTCCCGTCGCGGCCGATCGGTGTTCCTGCCGCGCCGTTACCCTGCGGTCAGAGCCCAGGTCAGTGAGACGCAGCAGATGCGTCCGGGTGATCGACGGCAGGTGTCCGAGCGTCGGGCCCGACGAAGTGTCCCGTAAGGTCCACCTCCTGCAGCTCGTAAATGCGGTCAGGGTCTGAGTAGAACGTGCGGTCTTCCAGCAACGGAAGGTCCTTGGCCCCGAACACGGTGGTAAACACGAGCCGCCAGTTGTTGACCAGCGACATCCCCGGATAGAGCGCCGCCTTGGCTGCCGGGGGAACGCGGTACGCGGCGAAGGTCGCCATCTGCTCCCGATTCTGCTCGGGAGTGCCTCCCAGCTGGCCCTGCGACCGCGCGCCGTGGTCGCCGTGCACCAGGATGATGGCGTCGTGTCCGCTGACGCGATCGATCTCGTCGATGACCTTCAGGACCTGCTTGTTGAGATATTTCACCTGCTCGGCATACTCGAACGGGCGCTCCCAGTTCGTGAGCGAGGTCTCGGCGCCGCGGATCCCGTTGTGATCGAAGACGTACGGTGAGTGGGGGGCCAGAACATGCGCGAACGTGAAAACCGGCCCTTGCTCGCCTTCTGGCTTCGGGATGTTCTTCAACTGCTGCAGATGGACCACGCCAGGCTGGAACCAGTCCCCGTACGCGGGAATCGCTTTCAAGAAGGGATGAAACGCCGTCTGCTCCAGGAACACGAAGGTGAACTCTTCGGCAAAGGACGGCAGATAGGAAACGTTCTCGTTGGCGAGGGGGCTCGTCCGGGTCACGTGCCAATAGCCGCCGATGTGGCGGTAGGTGTACCCGAGCTGGCGCATGCGTCTTGCCACTTCGAACTGGCGAAGCATCGGATTGATCGCCGCACGAGCCGGGGATGGACCCAGCCGGCGGACGTCCTCGTCCAGGTAGCGCATGTTGAGGAACGAGGACAACGACAGCCGCGTGTACATGTAGTTCGAGCGCGCCTGCTCCGAGATATAGAACCCCCGGGAGCGCAACTCGTCGAGAAACTCGGCGTTGTCGAGTCGGTTGTACTGCTTGAGCATGTCGGCCCGCCCATACGCGTCGAGAATAATCAGGTAGACGTCCGGCTTGGCCAGCGGCTCTGTCCCCACTTCGACGGCAGCCGTCTGGACGGCAGTCCCCTGCTCGCTTCCTCGGCCAGCCGCGGTCAACTGCGCTGTCAAAGAGGGAAGGGCCATCACCACCTGCAGGCCGACGAAGGCCACGGTCGCCGCGCGCAGAAAGGAACCGAAACGCTCGGGACTCTTCATGCGCAAGGCCAGCCAAACGAGCGGCAGCACGACGCCAAAAAGGAGCGACGGCATCAGCACGACGCTGAAGACGTTTTCGTGGAACAGGCCGGCGTCGACGTGTCCATACCCCAGCGCGAACATCAGCACGATGCTCACCGCAATGGCACGTCGCGTCGGCTCGTGCACGAACAGACGACCCACTCCGTCGAGCACAGCTGTCAGCAGTAGGACGAAACCGAATACGGTCGCGGCCGCCGTGAGTCCCGGCAATTCCCCGGCATTCGAGAGGGCGATGCCGAGTGGGAAGGACAGCGCGACCAGGTAGGGGTACAGCTCCGAGCGTTTGCTAGCCATTACGATTCCTCCGTCGTAGAAGCAGCAACGTCCGACCCGAATGCGGCAGCGGCGCGCACGCTTCGAGCTCGAATCGGCTCGAGAACGCCTTAATGCACCCTTCGAGCGTCAAGTACCCGAACTCGTCACGCCTGAACTGCGTCAGACGTTGGAACATCACATCGTCTGGCGGCACGAATTCGAGAATCAGATGCTGCCGGACCATTCCGGCAAACATCTCGCAGACGGCATCGAGCGTCATGTTGCCCGAGACGATCAGATGGTGGAGTAGCGCCAGCGCCATCACGCAGTCGGTCGAGATCCGCTCAAAGAATGGCGGGCGCTCTTCGTTGCGATAGCCAATTCCCGGGCTCGGGTTGCGCAGATCCACGACCATCGGCGTGATCCGCGCCGGCTCGCGCCGAAGGCGACGGTACAGAACTTCGATCGTGTCGTGGCTCTGATCCACGGCGACGACGTCGGCGCCGCAATGCGCGGCCACGTACGAGTAGTCGCCGGTGTTGGCCCCCAGGTCGAGCACCGATGCCGGCTCGACGCGCGCGAGGAACTCCGCCACCTGGTTCTTCTTGGCTGATTCGGCCGTGTCGTCGTACGAGCACTTGCGCGTGTAATCCACCCAGGCCTCGGTTGGGCGATAACCGGCGGCGAGCGTTCGCAGCTTGTTCCGCAGTCGCTTGAGGTTGGGGATCTGCGCAGCGGCGCCGCGGGAGGCGGCGGTGCTCTTCGTGACGTTCGCGTGATGGCCGGTCGAGCGCCGTTCCAGAAGTGCCGGCAGCGTGAGGTCGAGAAGCAGACCCGGGCGGTACGCCTGCAGCCCTCTGAAGGAATCGGCAACCTGGGCCACGCTGCGACCATCCAGATTGGCGAGGAAGTACGACCGCGGATCCCAGCCGCGGTACCGCCCGAGCAGCAGCGGATACACGAACATGCGCTGAAACTGGCCGAGCGCATACCAGAGATCGAGCCGGTCCGGTCGCTCGAACGACGGCAGATCGATGAAGCGTGGGGAGCCGTTGACAAACTGCACGTTGTAGGCGGTCGCGTCCTTCAGCGAGTAACCGGCTTCGAGCAGCGCGATCTGAATGTCCAGCGTGTGGATGCCGGCATCGGCAACCATCGACAGGGACCACTCGTACGGGTAGGTAATGTGCGGAAGACGCTCGTGCTCGAGAAACGCACCACGCTGGCCATGGGCTCGCGTCAGTTCCGACACGAGGCTGGCGTCCTCGACGAAGTGGGTCTTGACGACCGCCCCACTTCGCATCAAACGATCGAGCAGGCCGTTGAGGCGTCGGAGAGTGTCTCGACACTCGGCGTCCACCGCCCGGAACACGCGGCCCTTGTGAAGAAACACGTAGCCTGACGGATCGCGGAACGAGCCGGGGATTCGACCGGTGACCTCGCGTTCCTGTACGGCGGGCATTACTGTCCAGGCTGTTTCAGATCGGCTGATGGCGGCTCAACGGACTTACGGCCAAACAGCTTCGACGTGATGACCGAGAGGGCATTGCGGAAGACCATGAGGCCTCCGACAGCGCCAGCCACGATGGCCTGAAGCAGCAGAGCACCGGAACCGGGGTCGATGTAGGCGAGAAAAAAGTGATTCATGGTCAATACGTCCTCTCAGCGGCTGACGCGTGTCCTAGGTCAGTCGACGTGCGTCATTTGTGCAATCGCTGTTCCGGGAAGCGATTCAACCTGCGAGGCGGGTTACAAGGACTTAACGCGAGACAAAAGGTACCCGGGCGACTTCAGCAGGGTGAAGGGCATGGCCAGGGAGACTAAAGTCGCCCTGGCTAAATGCAGGTCCCAGTTCCAAAATCGCGGAAGCTCCTACCGGCGACTGGAATGAATTCCCAATCGTAGCCGGCGGTCCGCAGGGTCAGCTTGAGCACCCCGAAGGTGTTCGCGTCCCGCACCTCGCTGTTCGGTTGCGTGGACTTGAACTCCCCCGGGCTTTTGCCCCCGGTCCCGACAACGAACTGGCGAACGCCGCGCGCCTGGTCGGCAAAGCCGTCCGCATTCTGCAAACCAAACCGTTCGTAGTTGTGATCGTGTCCATTGACGATCACCTCCACGCCGTTGTCGTAGAGCAGACGCCAGATGGCCCTCATGACCGAGTCGTTTCCATGCTCCCCGGAGCTGAAGACCGGATGGTGCCAGTACGCTGCCGCGCATGCCGTCCTGTTGGAGGCGAGATCGGCGCGCAGCCATTCGTACTGCGGCGAGCCCGACCCTGCGGCGATATTGCTGTTGAGGGAGACGACGTGCCAGCCCGCCAGATCGTAGCTGTAGTAGCCCAGGCCGGCGGGCCCCGCGTTCGACCCGAAATACGCGTAGTAGGGAGCGGCGCCCGATGTGTTGTAGTCGTGGTTGCCGGGCGCCGGGCGCGTCCGCCCCAGGTGCCTTCCCCACGTCGGCCCGTAGCAGTTCTGATAGTCCCGGGCCGTTCCGTCGTCGTAAGCGTTGTCGCCGGCGGTGAAGACAACACCGCCGTTTTCGTCGAGCAGCTTGGCCGTCGCCTCGTCGTTGTTGTTTTCGCAGTTGGCGATGTCGCCAGCGCCGATCAAGATTCCCAGAGCTGGTCCGGGCACGGGCAGCGTCTGCGTGGTGCCTGGCGGGGGTGGCGTCTGCACGGTGCCTGGCGCGGTCGGTGGCCCTTCGTCACCACCCGAGCATGCGCTCGCGAACAGCGCGGCGGCAATCAATCCTTTTGCGACGAGCCTGCAGCGACCAGTTCGCAGACTTTCAGGCCACATTGACCATTCGACCCGGCTCGCCTTCCACGTAGGGACCTTGCCGAGGACCGGTGTTGTAGTGATCAGCGAATTCCCAGGTCAGCTCGCGGGCATTCGGAATGTTTATCCACTTCCTCAGAAGCAGCCGCTTGCGCTCCGGCTCGTCCCAATCCTCAAAGGCGTCACGTGTGTGGAAGACCGAGTAGTTGCTGAGCAGCAACAGGTCCCCAGGCTCCAGCAGGACATCACAGCTCAGATCGTGGCGCATCGAGAGCTCCGCCACGTTGTTCACGGCGTCCTTTTCAAGCTGAGTCAGCGGCGGCACACCGGGCAACTGCTCCGATGTGATGATCGCCTTTTTGTTGAAACGGCAGCTCAGCTTTCCCCGATAGTAGGAATACACCGGCACGCGGTGGGCCGTTATGTCCGGGGTCTCGGGTGGTCCATTACCACGGATGTTGTAGTGAAAGCCGTTGTACAGCGGTTCGAGGTGCTCTTTGTGTTCAGCGAATATCTCGTTGTAGATCGCCATCGAGCTGGCCAGCGTGTTGAGCCCGCCCTTCTTGGCCTGGCGCACACAGAGCAGCGCGAGAATGTCCGCTGAGTCACAGTGGGGAGTGAGCTGCGCGTTCGTATTCGTGCCTCGGACGCTGATGTCTTCGTAGCTCTTTCCGCTGTCTTCGACGCGACCGATGAGCGTTCCTTGCGTGTCTTGAACAATCGAGGCGCCGATGCGCGAGGCAATCCCGGCGTAGAGCAGTTCGACCTGCTCAACGCTCTTGCCGGCAATCGGCACACCTTTCAACAGCGTCACACCGCGACCGTCCTCAATCTGATCGCGCATGGCGGTGACGAGTCGGCCAAAGCTCTCGAGCGGAAAGTCGGTCTGCCTGACATTCTCGTGGGCGATCGACTTGCTCGCCAGCTTGGCGAAGGCTCTTTCAATTTCCGCTTGTTCCTGCTCGTTCAAGCGGTAGATCCAGGAGTTGTCTCCTGTCATGTCCGCGCGTTTCCAAGCAGATCGATCGCTGACCGGCTTTAGCAGCATGTCATGTGTCGGCATGTTCATTCCTGCGTGTCGTTTATAGTTTTCCGGCATCCACGGCCGCGCCAATGGGGACGGGGCCACCTTCGATTGGGCAGCCGCCAGCCTCAAGGAGACGATCCACCCATTCGTTGCTGAACCGCCCCTGTCTCAGCTCGTTCAGATAGGTGGCGTTCGCCGCTTTATAGGCGTTGAGACGGTGCACGAGTTCGTGGGCGATGTCCTGCGGCGTAAACACCACGCCAGCCGGATCGGCGACAACGATGTCGCCCGGATTGACGACCACGCCGCCACAACAGATCGGGTAGCCGATTTCGCCCGGTCCGCGATGGAGCGGTCCGATCGAGGTTGTGCCTCGAGCAAAGATTGGAAAGTCGAGGTCCTTGATTGCAGGCAGGTCGCGAACGAGCCCGTCAATGACGAACCCGGCGATCCCGCGGTGTTTGGCCTTCGTCGAGATGAGATCACCCGCGACCGCGTTCATCGTCGAGGCTCGCGCGTCAATGACGACGATATCCCCGGGCATCGCGACGTCCAGTGACTTGTGGACCATCAAGTTGTCGCCAGGGAAAACCTTGACGGTCAGTGCTGGCCCGCACAGTCGGTGATTCCCAGTCAGGCACCTGATGCCGGAGTCGGCCGCGTACAGCCGGTTGAGAAGATCAGAAATATCCGGCGTGGCGAACTCGGCGAAGTTCTTCATGAAGGCCGAGGGAAGTCGTGTGAAGTCGACTTTCACGCGAAACCCTGGACCGGGATGCATCTCGGCGGAGCGAGGCTTCTGGGCCATGATCTGATCTCTTTCTCTATGTGCGTATAGGCCAATCCCCACGACGCACGGCGTCGGAGGCGACCGAGCGTCGCGACAAGATTGCAAGCGAACTGCCCGAAACGCTGTGATTTGAAGGTTGGGTCGAGACGTGCGCAAGTCCTTGTAAGAAAGGACTTACTGTCCGAGAGCTACTGGATTGGACATCCGGCGTGCGACACAAGTCGCGCTCGGGGGCGACCAAGGTCGCCTTTGTTCGCCCTGGCGAGAATCAGCAGACTATCTGACCTGCGTACCGTCGACGTCGAATCTCAACACGCCCTGGTCGTTCGATGTGACCGGTTTGCTGCCGTTGGCGGCTTCGGTCCGCAACTCGACTCTGGTCTCCGGCCCGATCGAAGACACGGTCACATGAAACGTCGTTGACCGCGCCATGTCGAGAAGCAGCTGCGTGGATCTCGGCGCGACCGCCTTGAAGGCATATGCCGCGTCGCGGACCTGAAATGCATCTGATGCGGCTCGCGCCAGCATGACGACCCACTGATTCGCCGTGTCTCCGACGTGAGCGCCTGTCAGCCTCCCTTCGATCGAGTCGACTCGCGAGATCGCCGCCATCGACGTGAGACTACTGGCGTCTCCAAATTGGATCACGTTCAAGAAGAGATCGTAGCTCTGACGGATGGACGGACGCACTTCGACGCGGCCCCATCCCAGGTACTCCCTTTCGGCCTGTGTCATCGGCGGCGTTCCCCACGGTGTCGTTCCGTCGTTGTCGCCGCTCTGAAATTCCATGCCCAGTCCGCCGATGAAGTTGATGACCGGCTGACTCGGCCACAGCGTCTTCATGAAGAAACGCCCGTGGGTGGGATCCGAACGGAAGTCCTTGCCCTGCAGCCGCCCGAACTTGTTGGTCAACTCGATCGTGTCGCTGTTGATCGATGTCCACTGACCCTCGCGCGGCACGCTCACGACGCCGTTGACGAAGTCCGGCTTGGTCGGCACCCAGATCTTCCATACCTTCTCATCAGTCGAAGGATTCTTCGCGTCGAACCGATCGAACACGATGACGAACTCTTTGTCGGTTGGGCCATGGAGGTAGACCAACTCCCGCTGTGACACGGTGGCCGTGGACGGGTTCCACATGGGGGAGTTGTCGTAACCGACGTAGTCGAAGCCGTCACCATTGAGGGTTCTGGCCACGACCGCTCCGGCCTTCCCAATGTGCCGAATCCCGCGAGCGGCAAAGAACGGATCAACCTGGCGCCCTCCCGTAAAACCAAGGCCTGGATCCGTCTGGCCCTTGTGCAGACTGAGGACGTTCTCGAAGAGCGCCCCCTTGTCCGGCCCGCGCTTCAACGTGCCCTGGCCGCTTTTCGTGTTCAAGCCTTGAATGATGAGGTTGCCGAACTTGTGCAGGCTGAACGCGCCGTACTCTGCGCTGGCATGCCCGTACAAGCGAGGTCCCTGCGCGTAGAAGATCACCTGCGAGTCCGAGCTGCGGTACCCGGACCGCAACACGTATTGGCCAAGGCCAAACTCGACGGCATTCGGCAGCTTCATGTCCGTCGGGGATCGCGGTTCGATTTCCCGGTCGCCGAGGAGAAACCAGAAAAGGACGGCGTTGGACCAGGTCCCGCCATACCTGGTCACCGTATCCCCGCAGTACCCGGCGGTCTTCTCGTAACCCCACTTCGCGAGAGCCGCGTTCGGGTGACCCGCACGCCGGAGCATTCCCGCAATCAGAATGAGGTTCCTGCAGCTGGGCCCGCTGATGCCGCCGGAAATCGTGCCCCAGCGATCGTAGTAGGCCCACTCGAGCAGTGAGTGCGGTCGCGTGTTGGCTTCCACGAAGACGGGATACTCCGAGAAGAACGGTGTCGTGGCGATGTAGTCCACTCCAAGAGCCGACGAGAACATCGCGATCGGAACGCTCAGGTTGGAAAAGGCGTCGCTCAGATACCCACCCGGACCTTCGTGCCACCCGGTGGCCGGCCGATAAAGATAGTTGAGCTCCCCCAACAGTCGCTCCAGCCAGATCGACTTGAACACCTTCAGGAGCCGGTCCTGGAGAGCGGTGTCCGGATAGGGGTCGCCGTAGAAACTGAGAATCCCGAGGGTATCGTCGAGATCGGCCGATACGCGCTGGTTGGCGAGCATGTCCAGGCCGGAGACATCCATCGTCAGGGCATCCCGACCTTCATACTTCTTCTTGTACGCTGAGACGTAGGCATCGACGATCGCCTTTCGATCCACGTCTGTCAGATCTGAGTAGCACCAGTCGTAGGTCGCAATGACCGAGAGATACGTCGGATCGGGATAACCCGTGCCGAGAACCTCGCCTCGCTGGTCCTTCCCTATGCTGACGTCCGGTAGCAGCGCCCGGTTATACGACATCGCGCGATCGCAATACGCGCGTGGAGTGTTGAGCGCTCGCGCGAAACTGAAACCTCGTTGAGACATCTCTCGCGGATCGAGCGCTGCGAGGAACGCGTAGTTGAACCCGCCCCAGTTCGCCTCGATCCTGGCCTGACCCTTGGACAACGAGCGCGTGTCATTGAGCAGATTCACGAAGTCCTGAAACTCCGCGTGGTAGTACTTGGCGATGCGATCGCGCAAGGCCGGCAGGTCACCGGCCGTGAAGAACAGCCGCGGGTGCTGCCCCACCAGGACAAGCCGATCGGCGCTTCGCGTCTGCGCGTCGGCGTGACTCGCAAACGCCAGTAACAAGAAGATGGCGATCGAAGCGTTGGCGAGTCGCATGATCTGATTTCTTTGCAATACCACGCCGATCACGCCGCACGATCGACGAAGAGCTTCTGGATATCGCCCACCGCGCCGACAACGATCTCCGCATTCCGTTTCCAGTTTCGAAAACGAGTGACTTTGAGCCTGCCCTGACGCCCGAGTCGCAGGCGGAGTGATTCGTCGGCGGCCAGACCACGAAGCACGGCGACGAGCGCTTCTTCGTTGTCAGGCTCGAACAGGAGTCCATCCACGCCGTCATCGATCAGATCCTCGATGTTCGGCGACCTCGGTGCCACGGTCGCACGTTCCATCGCCATGTACTCGAGAAGCTTCATCGGAGAGGCATACCCGGTTCGGTCCGCAGACGACACGGCGATATCGACCGCACCGATATAGCGCACGACCTCGTCATGAGACACGCGCCCCGTGAATTTCACGCGCTCGTCGAGCTTGAGACGGCGGATCAGCGATTCAAGACGTGCTCGGTCGGGGCCATCGCCGACAATGAGCAGCTTCAGGTCAGGTACTTGGGCCACGGCGCGAAGGAGAAGGTCGACGCCGTGCCACTCTCGCAGGATTCCAGCCCATCCCACCACGACGGCGTCCGACCAACCGAGTTCTTGTCGGACCCTCATCCGAACGTCTGGCTGCGGCTGAAACAGGACAGGGTTTGCCCCATTGGGCAGGACCATCACCTTGTCGGGATCTGCGGCCAGCGCGCGGACGAATCCCGCGAGAGGGGTCGACACCGCTGCGACCACTGAGGCTCCACTGATGGCCAG
Organism: uncultured Acidobacteriota bacterium; assembly: GCA_963789965.1. GTDB lineage: Bacteria > Acidobacteriota > Vicinamibacteria > Vicinamibacterales > CAVVIG01 > DATLLJ01. The sequence continues at coordinate 246,055 of CAWBMO010000006.1, read as the reverse complement.
GCGCTCACAAACGCGGCACAGGCCCCTCAACCGCACATGTTCGAACAATCGTGCGTGTTGCTCGGAGGAGTAGAGACGATTGACTTCCAGGACGAGAGGAACCTTCTGGTGCCGCGCCGCCAGAACCACGCCGAAGTCGCTGAGCGCGTGACGCTTGTATACGAAATCAGGCCGGTGCTGCCGCAGCGCCCGGCTGAATGTCACATAGTCCACGACGTTGTACGCCACAGCGGCCAACTCAAACAGGCCGCCCGGCAGCCATGTCTTGAGCCGCTTCCACATCCCTTGATGTCCGGAGCCCCGGACTTCCGAGTGTGCGATCGCGCGCACGACCACCTGATGGCCGTTGGCCTTGAAGGCATCGATCATTTCGCGGATATGAATGCCCTCGGCGCCGTCCGCAAGCGTGCGGTGCTGATACAAGATCTTCATGGTTTCGCCAGCAAGGCTGCTTCATCATGCAGCGTGTCGTGCATATCCCCGGTCGGGATGGCGGCGATGACTTCCGCACGATTCGACAGAACATGGTCGACCGCAGCTGCCAGTGCATCCGGATCGGTCGCCGTGTAGTTGACCGTGCCGGCCGGCCGAAAACCGTTTTCCGCCGCGACGACGGGAACACCGAGAAAGAGCGCTTCCAATACCGAAGAGGCAACGCCGTCGCTCGTTGGCGTCCGAAGGTAGAGCGCGGATCGCTTCATCGCCGCGATAAAAAGGTCGTGCTCCAGGTCGTCGACGATACAAATGCGATCGGCCAGGTTGTGCTGAGCAATCAGACGCTCGACTTCCCGCCACTGGTCGGGCTCGATATCGCCCGCGACACCGCAGATGACGAGCCCGGTCTCCGGCCGTGACCTTGCGACGCGTGCAAAGCCGTTGATCAGCACTTCGAGATAGAAACCAGGACGAATCCGCACGTAAGTCAGCAGGACGGATTCAAAGCGCTCGTAGAACGCATTGACGCGGCCGCCAAGCGAGGCGGTCTCGCCTTCGAGGTACTGCCGGCTGAACGCAGGAATCGGGCAGATCTTGTCCGGGGCGATGCCGTACTCCTGGATCTTGGCCTTCACAGGCTCGCTGTTGCAGATGATTCTGCGAGGCAGCGTAAAGACGAACCAGAAGATCGGCCACAGCCGCGGCGCCTGCGAGCGCGGAAAGTAGATCTGCTTGACGCCTGCGTGAAATGTCAGATCGCAGCGTCTGCCCCAGAGCAGACTCAGGATCTCGGCGGTGAGCGTCAAGACGAGACCCTTGGCGGATGCGCCGTTGACGTGCACGTGGGCCCTGAATCCTGCTCGGTAGAACCTCCACACCTTACGCACATAGTCCAGGCTGCTGAGCACTGTTTCGTACTCGGTGCTCGGGATCATCCGGCTTCGACCGATGTTGAGCACGACGCATTCGTGCCCGGCTGCCTGAAGGTGTTTTTTCAAGAACTCGACGCGCACACCCCACCCTGCCCGCGGAGGCGGGTAGGACGTGATTTCCAGGATCTTGGCGTGCGCCTTCGACGTCGCAACGGCGTCCGTCCGCGATCGCTCGCTGCGTCTTGCCAGCGCCGGTGTTTCCGACAGGCGATATTCGCGCATCCTGTCACACATAGCTTCGTCGAGCGTCGTCGTGGAATTGCGCGATGAGACCCTCGAGCTCCCGCCTGTGGCGGTAACCTGACCACTGGTGAAACCTTCGTACGTGGTAAGGGGCGGCTGCATCCTTGAGTCCTCCAAGCCAGTGGCAGAGCAGATGCTGAATCAGATAGAGCCGGAACAGCGGTTGATCGGGGCGAAGACGCGCATCGTAGCCAGCGAGCAACGCCCGCCGCAGCCGCGCAATCGTCGCCGGCAGGAACCACGGTTTGTGCAGCAGGAGTCCCAGTTGGTGATACAGACGGGACACGTCGTAATAGATCGATCCGATTCCGAAACGGCCAAGGTCGATGGCCACGACGCGATTCCCGTCGTACATGATGTTGCTGAGGCTGAAATCTCCATGTACCGCCGCGAGGCGAAGGTCGTCCGGTGTCAGCCTCGCTTCCGTGAACAGGCGTCGGACCGCTTCTCGCCATTCCGCGCCGAGGCTCCCCGGCCCCAGCTCACAGATTCGCTTGAGCCGGACGTCCACGTATTCGAGCATCTCGTTCAGCGATAACTGCTGTCCCTCAACCGGTGTGGCGGCCTGCAGCACTCGGAGCCAGCGCCCTGCGTCCCGGCAGGCGGTCTCGAGCTGAACGAGGCGCCTTGCGCTGGGAATGCCGCGAGCCAGGCGTGCGGCCATCGTGCCCAGGGTTGCTCCTTCGACCTCCGCCCACACCAGGGCGGGTACGTCGGGGTAGAACGCCACCACTTCGGCAACGCTCAGCCCGGCCTCGCCCGCAAACGTCGACGCGAGTAATCGAGCGCTCGTGAGTTCCCTCTCGAGCTGTTGCAGCCGCCGGTCAGCCTTGCCGGGCTTGCATCGGGGGATCTTGGCGATCACCCGTCTTATGCCGGCCGGCGACCGCAGCTCAACTCGTGCCACATCGGAAAATGGCCGCGCCCACACCGACAGCACACGCGCTGTGACCGGCGCACTATCGCCAAACGCAACCGGCCCACTCTCCCGCAAGCGGGACACCGTTCGGCTGATGTCCTCGGTCGACGAGCTCCGGGTCGCGAAGGGAAACAGCACGCTCAACGTCCTGACACGCCCACTCGGTCGAGCGATTCCCGAACTCGAGCGTCAAACCAGCGATCGATGTACACGCGCTCGACGAGAGACGCGACTCCCACCTTCTGCGCACACGCCTGAAATCTGGCGGCCATCGTCGTGCGGCTCCACGTTCGAAGCCGGCGCGTCCATTTCTTCAGCAAGGCCTCGGCAACATAAAGTCCGAGCAGTGGCGGTGGTTCCCCGGTGAAATACGCGTCGAGAAAGGCCTGCGAGTATCGGCTGACCCTTTTCGAATCGAACCACGGACTGCCCAGCCGCAAGACGCTGAGCTCTACCAGAAATGACGCGACGTCCACATAGCAGTCGCCGGGGTGGACGTTGCCAAAATCGAGGACCTGAATCGATCCCTGACTGGCCCAGATGTGACGCAGCTTGTAGTCGCCGTGAAGGATCGACCATGGGACGTCGTGCCGCCCGACGACCGGACCGGCATCGGCCACCAATCGGAGGAGCGAATCCAGCCGCGTCGCCGGCACTCCCTGCGCGACGAGCCCCTGGCGCCGTTTCGTGAGCCGCAGGTCGTACTCCTGTCTTATCCAGGCGCGCGTGCCTTCCGCGTGGATCTCTCGGTGAAACGCGCGCAGCCACTTCCCGCATCGTGTGAAGGCCTCGACGAGCGCGGCATCGTCAAACCGATTCATCAGCAGACCGAGATCGCAACCCGAAGCCTTCTCGATGAGTACAGTGTTGAGCTCCTCCAGGTAGTCGAACGGCCGCACCACACCCAACCCGCCGCCCAGTGCCTGAAAATACTGGTATGCCCTTGACAGCTCTTTGAACTCCAGCCGCAACAGCTGGCGAGCCCGAGTGATCTCCGCCCCCCGATACGGGCCATAGCGTGAGTCGCGCCGGACCTTGGCCATGACATGTTTCGAACCGAGGCCGGGACACTTCACCTCGTATTCGAACAGCACCGAGAAGCCCTGCGATCGAGTCCGGTGGCAGACCACCTCTGGCATCGTCCGAGCCGCTGGTGATGGAAAATACGCTGCCCATCGCCTTTCGATCTGCTCGCGGATCTCCTGCCGCAAGTCATCGTCAGTGGTCACAGCAACCTGCGACACGCTCTCCGCGGCGGACTGCCTAGACAACTGCATCCAGCACATCCCCCGGTTCGGGCGTCGCGCCCATGAGGCCCGCATAGAGCCCTTCGTAGTCCTTGACCATCCGCTTCAGTGAGAACGCGACTTCAATCCGTCGGCGTCCACCTGCGCTCAATTCGCCCCGGCGCGCGGGGTTATTAATCAAAGAAAGGATCGCGTCCGCCAGGTCGCGTGGCGATCGTGGCGGCACCAGGAGTCCGCTGGTCGGGTCCCTGAGCACCTCCGGGTTGCCGCCAACCTTCGTCGCCACGACGGGAACGCCGGCCGCCATCGCATCCAAGAGCGCGAGAGATATCCCTTCCGAAAGACTCGAGAGCACGAACAGATCCATGGCGGGAAGCAGCTCGGTTGCGTCCCTACGCCATCCCGGAAGGTGCACAATCGAGCTCAGTCCGAGCCGTGCGACCGTGGCGGTTATGTCGTGTTTCAGCGGTCCGTCGCCCAACAGAACCAGCCTGGCGCGCGGCGCTTCCTTCGCCACAAGTGACATCGCCACCAGCATGGTGTGCAGGTCCTTGACCGGCCGGAACGTAGCGACGGTCCCGATAAGCAGATCGTTTTCCCCGATGCTCAATTCGCGTCGCCACCGTGCGCGCACCTCATGACCCTGGCCCAGTGCCGGCACGCGGACTCCGTTGTGGACTACCGAAACCCGGGCCTCCGGCACACGCCATTCGCGCGTCACCATCTGTGCCACCTCGTGAGACACAGTGGCAACTCGCGTGATGCCCCGGCAGGCGATCGCCTTGATCGCCGTCCGAAAACGACTCCGGAGGTGATCGGGCGCATGGTTGAACCCGTAATCCAAGCCATGCTGCGTGTGGAGCACCGCCTTCACACGAGCCAGCTTCGCGGCCACCACGGTATCGACGAGCGCTCCCCAGTTGTGACAGTGCACCACGTCCGAGCGGTGTTCCTTAAGGATCCTCGCGAGACGAAATGGCGCGAGTGGATCGTTCCCCCTGTTCTTGAGGGGCCCAATGATCTTCACGTCCCGACTGCAGATCTTGTCTGCCACATATCCCATGGTTTCGAGACAGACGACGAGTGGATGGAGTCCGGCTTCCACCAGTCCGTTCGTGAGGTCCACAACGCATTGCGCCGTTCCCCCGCCGTTCAGTTTTGGAACCACTACACAGATCTTCATCCCTTCACTCGCTGCCTTCGGCTGGGCGCAGGCTCGCTCCGGCAATACCTTGGCGAGAACGCGCCCCCGAAGCCGCGGTGACTTTCGACCACCGTGCCGCGATCGACCCAACCCACGGCCAGAATCCCGAGACCTGGGCGATGAACAACTGCGGCGTATGGCCGTAGCCGATGTTCAACCGTCTCAACGCAAACCGGTCAGTATGCTCGTCATTGACGCCCGCGATCTGCGCCACGGCGGCCACGTAGCCTGCCCGCTGCAAATTGGCCTTGTCGTGATCGTCAAAGTCGTTGACCGTGCCGTTCGGGTAGCTGAATAAGGTGCACGGTGCATTCAGCTGTCGCTCGATCTCTTGCTTGGATTGGACCACCTCGTCCACGCGGCGCTCGTGGTCGAGGGACGTCAGGATCGGATGGTCAACAGTGTGCGACCCGACGGTCACGCCCCGCTGCGCGAGTTCCCGCACCTCCGTCCACGTCAGGAACGCGTACCGGTCCGAGTCGGGCTCGGCGGCTTCGCCATCATCGGGGCCCACTTTTCGCAGTCGAGTGTCCAGTTCCTGAATGGCCTGATCGCGCCGAAAAGAGGGCATCCCCTTCAGCCACCTCAACGCGAGCCGTCTCGCGTGTTCTCGTTCCGCCGCTGTTCTCAGGGACAAGGTCAGCGGCTGTGGATCCCCTGGAAGCATGACCGTCTGAGGCACCGCGGCCCGTGCCAGCAGCCGGCCCACTCGCTCGGTCCAGAGCAACTTGGTCCCTTGTCCGATATGGCCTGTCGTCAAAAAGATACTGGCGGGAATTCCACGCCAGCGCAGGATCGGAAATGCATACCGCAGATTGTTCTGAAACCCATCGTCGAACGTCACTGCGACCGTATACCGGGGAAGCGGTCGACCGCTTGCCAGACGCGCGACTGCCTCTTCCAACGGCACGCATCGATAGTGCTTCGCAAGGTAACGCATCTGCCAGGAGAACGCTTCCTCGTCGACAACGTTCCTGGCCTCGTAGTCTTCAATATCGCTCCCGGATGGCAGTACCCCGTGATACGTCAGGATGATCAAGCGATTGCGATTCAGCCATCGGAACAGCCTGAACACGCCCGTGAGCCGGAACACCGTGACGATGCACTGCTTGAAGACGAAGTGAGCTAACTGTTTCATGGATGATGAGTCCGGGGCCGCACTGCCCCTGTTGCGGGGCAGTCAGTCGACCAGAAGCGTCGAACCGGAGTCCTCCGAGGTTCAGATGAGCAAGGACCTTACCAGCGCCGCTTACCTTGAAGCGGCCTCAAAGCATTCGGATAGTCACCCAGACGGCGACAAAGGTCTGCCAAACCGCCTCTCTCAGTTAATCTGGCCATCGTCGCGGAGACTTCGTTACTTGAGTCAATCGACACAGCCGCGCCTTTTCTCTGCCCATAAAGGAACTGGTGCCGATTTTGCACATTTGACCTATCGGTCAGCCGACGTACAGACATGTCATCGACTTCGTTTCGCTTCGTTCACGCAGCCGATCTGCACCTCGATGCTCCATTCCGGGGGCTTCGCCGTGCTTCTGCGACGGTCACGCACGCCTTGGGCCAGGCGCCCCTGGCGGCGTGGGATGCCCTCGTGCAGTTGACCATCGATCAGAACGCGGCCTTCCTCCTGCTCGCCGGTGATATCTGCGACGGAGCCGAACGAGCCGTCCGGGCACACGTGCGTTTCCTCGAAGGCCTGCACCGACTTTCGTCGCACGGCATCCGCACGTTCATCGTCCGGGGAGACGAGGATCCGACGGACCAGTGGATGGGCATCCATCGGTGGCCCGACGGCGTCCACTGCTTCGGGTCCCACGAAGTCGAGTCCGTGGCTATTGAAACGGCCGGCGAGCACATGGTGACGATCCATGGCATGAGTCACTCCTTCGATCGCCCCACGAACCCTGTGGCACGCTTCAGACGAGGGCCTGAGTCGGGGACTCATATCGGCCTCCTCCATGCGAGCGTGGGACGTGGTGACGTCACGTCCTGTGAGCACTGTTCGATGAACGATCTTCAGTCGGGCGGAATGGACTACTGGGCGCTGGGGCATGACCACCGGCACCAGGGGCTGTCGCAAGGACATCCTTGGATCGTTTACCCGGGCACCCTGCAAGGCCGAAGTCTGAACAGTGACGAGACCGGACCCAAGGGCGCCGTCGTGGTGACTGTCGCAAACGGTGTCATTCGCGACGCCAGGCTCCGTCCTCTTGATGCCGTCCGCTTGATGACCGTGGACATGGACGGGTCGACGCTCACGGGCGCGTACGGCCCTCGTCGCACCATTCTTGATACCGCGATTCAATTGCGCGGTGAATGCACAGGCCGCTCCGTCGTCGCCTGTGCTGTTGTTCGTGGCCGCGGCCAGGCGTGGACGGCGGCTCAGCCCACCGACGAGGTGTTGGAGGGGCTGCTCGAGGAGCTTCGCCAGCAGGACGTCGGTGGGGACACCTTCGTGTGGTGGGATAGCGTGCGGGACATGACGGAGCCTCGCGAAATCCTGAGTCAGAACGATATTTCCGCCCACATGCGCAGGTTGGTTGACGCCTTGAGGCGGGCGCCCTCGGAACTGGATGGGCTCCTCACCGATCACAGTGTGCCGCTCGCCGCCGCACTTGGCGAGCAACCGGCTCTCGACGCGATCGAAGTTGACGACCTGTTGACGTCGGCCGAGCGTGTGGCGCTCGGCCTTCTTGAACGCGAAGAACCGTGAAAATACAGGGGTGGCTTGTCGAACGTTTTGGTGGGCTTCGAAACTACGAGGTCAGCGATCTGCCTGACGGTCTGACGATATTCTACGGACCGAACGGAGCCGGGAAGAGCACACTGTTCGCATTTCTCAGACAGATGCTGTTTGGCCAGCCCCGTCCTGACGTCGAGGGGCGCGGAGCCATCTTGCCGCACGAACGTGGTGAGGGACGCCTCTACTGCGCGGGACCGGGCGGCGTCTATACCATCGCCCGCACCGCAGAACAGCCGTCACACCTTTCGGTCACGCGTCCCGACGGAGGGGACGGAGGCGAGGCCGATCTCGAGTATCTGTTTGGTGGCGCAGATAGCCGGATGGTCGGCTCCCTTCTGATGTTCAACGTCCAGGACTTGCAAACGCTGCCTCCTTTGTCCAGCCCCGGCGTCCGGGAGCGAGTTTTCCCAAACAGCGTTGGCCGTAGACGTCGAGCGGTCCGACGGGCGCTCAGCACGATCCAGGTCAGGCTCTCGAAGATCGCTCGAGCGGGGAACGACCTCCAGGAACTGTTGACGACGCCGGTGGAACTCCGGACCCGCATCGATCGATCAACCCACGCCGCCACCCGATACTGTCAGGTCCTCAAAGCCCAGGCACAGGCACGGGTCGAGGTTGACCGTGGCACTCGTTCGATTTCGGATCTCAGGGAAGACAAGGCGAAGTGCGATGCGCTTGTCGATCTCTGGCCGGTCTGGCAGGAGATCACTCAGGCTCGACGTGAGTTCGAGACCATTCCGTCCTTCGACGATTTTCCCGCCGATCCCGAGGAGCGGTTGGAGCGGGCGTTGGCTGCGCGGCAGGCAGCTCGGCGCAGCGTGGAACAACTCGTCGACCAGGAGCGTCAGCCGCAACGCGAACGCCCTCCGCAACCGGGCAACCTGGATCCGGCGTCTGACCGGTCGCGTCTCGAACGTATGGATCGGGCGAACTTGAATACAGAGGATCTGCTTGCGTGGCGGCGGCGTCTGAAGGATGCGGCGGAGGCTGTCAGAGATCGCGAACGCGAACTCCAGGCCGCCAAACAAGCCGCACGAAATCTCGAACGTGCTCGCAACGAGATTTCGACCAACCAGGGCCGACGCGAGCCGCCGAGCGCCGCGATTCTTGCTGAAGAGACCAGGCTCCTCCACCGCGTGCGCGCGACTCTGGCCGGCCTCGACGACGACCAGACGGCCACGAAGCGCTGGCAAGAGCTGATCTCTGAATGCAGCGGGGCGCTACGGACACTCGAGACGCAGGTGCCTCGGATCCCGTCCGCCGTGCTTCCTCCCGTAGCCTGGTTCGCCGCTGGCCTGGGAATCATGGCCGCGGCGTGGCGCTTCCCACAGGGCGACACGCTCGGGTTGACCCTGCTCGTCGTCTGCTCGTTCACCAGTGCAGTGGGCGCCGCCGTTCAGCGGTCCAGCCGCACAAGAGCCCTCGATGAGGGTACAAGCCGCCGCTCGCGCGTCAGCGACCTGCGCAGCGAAATCGAGCGCGGCTGCCAAAACCTGCTGCACCATCAGGAGCGGGTCGCGCGACTTCGCTTCGACATCAGCGTAGACAGTGTGCGCCTGGGTTTGCCCTCAGTGCCTTCCGACCGACAGCTTGAAGAGCGGGAGGCCGAACTTGATGAGCAGCGTCAACAGCGACGCGAATGGGACAATGCTCAGGCCGCACTCGACGAGCCTGCGGTCGCCAGACACAACGAGTTGGAGCGTCAACACCAGCAGGCTCTCCAGGCGGCTCAGGAGCACGAACGGCACACGATGCAGGAGTGGCATCAGTGGCAGGTGCGCGCAGGGCTTGCTGACGAGGCGAGCGCCGTCGGTGGTGCTGGCGAAGCCGCACTAGTAGAGGCCGAGCTCCTTCAGAACTGTCGGCGCCTCCGGACTCAGATCGCTGAGTCTGAGCGGAACGCCGCGGAATGGAATGCTCGCGCGCGGGTTGCGCTCGCCCGTATCTACGGGGCTGACGAATCCCCCGCCATCGGAGGGACGCCTCTCGAGCTCGAAGCCGCTCGCCGACGCTTCAGTCAATGCGAGGAAGCTCTGGCTCAACTCTTTTCCGAGGCCGGCGTTTCAGACGAGGCGACATTTCGGACACGACTTGCGATGTATCGTCGGCGTCTGACACTCGAACAGACAATCCTGGCCGGCGAGATGCGTTCTGCGGAGCGACTCAAGCAGGAACCGTCAGCGAACGCGATCCTGTCGGAGCTGCCCGACGGTCACGTTGAAGAGTGGCGGCATCGATCGGCACGAGCGGCGGCGGAGTTGACGGCCCTCGAATTGTCCCGTGATGAAGCCTTGCGGCAGCTTCGGCGTCTGGACGCCGAGGCCCGCGCTCGGTCGGACGAGGCAGCCGACCTGCCCGTTCTGGAAGTGGAACAGTCGGGCCTGGCCACGGAGGCTATTGAGACGGTCCGGGCCTGGCGCACGCTTGCCGTCGCGGCCTCACTGATCTCGGAGGCGCAGCGAGAAGTCGAACGCGAGTCTCAGCCGGCGGTCCTCCGCCGCGCCTCTCAAGTGTTGTCTGCTGTCACCTTCTCGCGCTACGAGCGTCTTCTCCAATCAGACGATCAGCACGAGCTGCTCGTGCTTGATGGCATGAGCGGCCGGAAGTCTGTTGAACAATTGAGCCGAGCGACAGTCGAACAAGTCTTCTTCAGCCTGCGCCTCGGTCTCGCCGAGGAGCACGCGCAAGGCGGCACGTCGCTCCCACTTGTCATTGATGACGTTCTCGACAGATTCGATCCGAAGCGGAGCCGCGCCATGGCCCACGAGATCGTCGAGCTTGGTCGCAGGCGCCAGACACTGGTGTTCACGTGTCGCCCGGAGACCTGCGATTTGCTGCGCAGTCTGGATCAGGGCGCCAATGTGATCACCATGCAGGAGCTGTAGATACAACGAGTGCAGGGAAGCTCGCGGCCGCCCGGTCGTCACCACGGGCACGGCAATGCCGCCGCGCGGCCGCTAGCAGGTCTGAGGGACTCCTTCGGCGGTCTGAGGAGCTTCTTCGCAGGTCTCGAGGGGGTCAGCGGGGATCGGAACGTCCGGAGCTGTCGGCAAACCGCGGCTGTCGAGCAATTTCATCAGGCTGGGAATCTCGCGAATGCCCTTGAGCCGAATCTCCAACGGCGCATCTCGCAGCAGCTTCAAGTCGGAGAACTGCCAGAACCCGTCGTTCTCGTTCGAAGGCTGCAAGCTGGCGGTGCGGACCATAAGGGCCCAGCGGTCACCAACTCTCGAGTAGCCGAGTTGATATTCCCACTGCGTTCCGGCCTCCTGGCTCGCTGGCGCGTCGATCTTCAGGATCGTGACGGGCACGCCGCCAAAGACACACTCTTGCGAGGTCTGGTCGTTGCCTTCCGTTTGCACGCACCGAACGGTGGAATGGGTCGTCCGGATCGGGACCCATTCTTCCTCTGTTGTCGATACGGCTCTGAGCGTGTCCTCAACCGTCAGCACACATTGGTTGAGTGTTTCCGACGCGTTGCTGAGGAGATCGGCCAGAGCGGCCAGGCCGTGGAGCAGGTTGGTATCTACGGACGCATCCGACACATCCGGAAGTTGGGCAACAGCAGTCATGTCGGCCTGCAAACTGCAAACGGTGTACCTTCAGCCCGCGCGTCTGCCGCGGTCATTGCCGACATTTCTCTAGTTGACGAAGGACAATAGTCAGTCGAAGAGCCGACTACAGGACCCAACAAACAGCGTAAGTCGGGACTGAACTCCCATGCATGGGGGCTGCTCACCGTGGCGCACACTTTGCTAACTATCCAACCTGATTCTGTAGGAATCCACCTGTGATTCTCTGGGAAGATCTGACCTTCTGGACAGCGGTAGGACAACTCGGTCTTGGTTTACTCGTGGGGCTGACCGTCGGGATCATCCTCCGAGAAGCAAGCCGACTCGTTCGGCCGCCGATGACGCCTCCTCCTGACGGAGGGATCTGCCCTTCCTGTGGCGGGCGCTCACTTCGTCGATCCCGTGGTTCGCGCACCCAGCGACTGGTGGCCGTCTTCACCCGCCAGTGGCCGTACGCATGTCGTCGGTGCGGGTGGCCCTCGGTGTCATCGACACCCTCCAGCCTGCGTCCACCGGCTTCCAGCATGCGTCCCATGGTTTCCGGCATGCGTCCCGTGACCAAGCGAACGTCCGATTCGAGAGCGCCACTGCCGGTGCTCGACGCGGAAGACATCATCGAGCCCAGGAGGGAACCCATCGTCACGAAGGACGTGGCAAGGGACGATGTGGCCGAGGTGAAGGCCGCGGTGCTTCGCTATCTGGCGATGCTGAACGCGGGCGACGTGGCCGCTAGAGCGAACTGCTACCTCTCAGAGTTCACCAGTTTTGGAGTTGACGGTGGACCATTGGAGTGGCGCGGATTCGACTGGCGCACAAATGCTCCGAACGCCGGTCAGACCTACGACCTGCGGTGCCGAGACCTCCGAGTCTACGTCCACAAGGATACGGCCATCGCCACCGCCTACCTCGTCGGAACTATCACCAGGCCGGACGGCGCCTCTGCGCCGGTCTCGGGACGCACGTCCTGGGTGCACCTGCGGCAAGACGGGGAGTGGAAGATTGCTCACACCCACTTATCGCCACTCAATCGCGACCGTTAGGCTTCCCAGGTTAGATCTTCGAAAAACAGACCTTGTCGTGCTTCCTGACTGACTCTTTTCTCGCGTCCAGAAGCCGTCGGCTCAATTCTTTAGCAAATCTACAGCCTCATCAGGAATATCGCTTGCATCCTCCAGCGCCGAGGGGTCCCGCAGAGGGGCTCCAAGGAGCGAGAACCATGGTGATCCGCTTTACTTCCACACTGACTCCGGAGGACGAGAGCAACGTCGCGCCGGCCCTGCTGAGGGCCGTGGGGCATCTCCTCGCGCCGTTCCCGATTTCGTACTCCATGCGCATCGAAACTACGGCAGGAGACATCGTCGAAGATGGCCGCCCAGGAGCCAGCTCGGATTCGTGGTTTGCATCAGAAACGCACGTCGGCGGGTCTTCGCGACGATAGGTTCGCCGGGCGCGAAATCCCGCTCATGCAAACGCGAAGCGCCGACTTTCTATCGCAGACGAGCAGAGAAAAGCCTGCCGCCCGGAATCCTTTTGCAGGAATCGCCCCGTCAGGGGCGAACCCCCGCATCCCTCGGTTCTCCCAGAAGACCTTTCGTAGCATGGACTTGCAGCCTGTCAGTCGGCTGCCCTTCTCCGGCCGAACGACCGGGAGCGCCTTGGCTCCACACTTGCTCTTTCAGCCCGTATGCTAAGGAGGCTCTCGCTCGCTCTCATTCTCGTCATGATCTTTGCGATCGTTCCGGCGGTTTCCACTCTGCCCGTTGCGTTGGCTGTGGTGCCCGTCGCGATTCTCGAGCCCGGCTCATTGTTGCTGCTGGGAATTACCTTCTTCATCCTGGCCTCCGTCGCGCAGCGGGCGCTCTTCTCCTGAGCGACAGCGGGACTTGAACCGCTCGCAGGCTCCAGAGTTCATTCTGATGCGGTCTCGTCGCATGCGCCTTGGCGTCCTGGCGACGCTGCCAAGTGTCGTGCTGGTCGGCCTCGCCGTTCGATACGGCGGTGAGGCACTCGTCGTGTCCAGGCAGGTCGAGGCACCGGATGTCATCGTCGTCCTCGCCAGCCACGAATGGGAGCGCCTTCCCGCTGCGGCGCAGCTCGCCCGCAGTCATCCTGGCGCCCAAGTGTGGCTGACGCTACCGGTGCACATCACCTCGAGTAATTGTCACGACTGCTCGCAGCGCCTCACATGGCTCAGCGAGGCGGGGATCGAGCCGGGCCGGGTCACGGTACTGCCACAGCGAGTGACCAACACGTACGACGAAGCCAATGCCGCTGCGGCGTGGGTCCGTGGACACCACATAAGTCGTCTGGTCATCGTGACCTCCCCGTATCACGCACGCCGCGCCCTGGCCACTTTTCATCAGCGGTTCGACTCGGCGGGTCTCCATACTGATATTGGCCTTGCAACCCCTTTGGCGGGCGTCGATCCCCCGCACTGGTGGCGCCGAAACTACGATCGTCAGTACGTGAGCTACGAGTGGGCCGGGATTGTCTACTACGCGATCCGGTTCGGCGTCCTACCCTTGGTATGAGGCGCCCGGGCGCGGCGACACGCGCTTTGTGTGGCTCAGGAAGCCCTCCTCTTACAACTAGTCCCTCCGTTGGCAGACAAGAGACCGCCTCGCAGGTGGCTCTTGGTCCAGAGTCGCCGGAAAAGGCGATTACCTGCGGCCAATGGTTGGCACGGCCGTTGCGATTTCCCCCCTTTGCCGATGTCTGCCCAAGCCACGATGAGACTCCGCTTCGATGTGCCCTCGCACACCGTGCCGGACGAAAATCGTAATCTTCAAGCTCCCGCCGCTGAGAATTCGGCTCGGGAGCTGCTCAGGCTGTTGGACGCCGCGGGAATCCTGTATTGCACGCTCCGGGACCGGCTCGAACACGAGCCTCACGGGGATCTGGATCTACTCATCGCGGAGTCGTCGGTCGCACGATGTCGCGCCTTGCTGAAACGGCATGGATTCGTCGTCGTGCCCAGCCGCAGCCCCTTCAAGATGGTCATGCTCCGCTATCGCGCGGGGCGGACCTTGTGCCTGGACATCCATTGGAAGGCCGTGCAATACGGCATCGTGTACATGAACGAGCAGCGCATGCTCGCTCGTCGCGTCCAGTCTGACGGCGTGTTCCATCTGTCGGCGGAAGACGAGCTCATTCACCTCGTTGTGCACAATTTTCTGCGAAAGGGTGCGCTTCGTCTGAACGCGCTTCAACAGATCAGACATGCCCTGCAAGTCCCGCTCGATCGCGCGTACCTCCAGGATCACCTCGATTCGTTTGGCCTTGGGCCCGCCTTCCAAGCGGCCACCAATTGGGTCGAGCGCAATCACGCCACTCCCGGGGAAGCCGTCCGTTTGCGAGAGGACCTGTTCCGCGCCGCTCTCCGCGCGAAGCCGGGCAACGTCCTGCGACATCTTGCGGCCAGGTGGCACACAAGGCCGACGAAGCGCAAGGGTGGTTTTATCGCGCTGGTCGGACCTGATGGCTGCGGCAAGAGCACGATCATCAAGGCCCTCAAGCAGCGGGCTCGAGCCATTCCGAACCTGAAGATCGATACCACGTACCTGGGACCGTGGGGGCAGATGCAGTTGTCCTGGATTCCCGCCTTGCGCCGCGCCGGCATCAGGCCGACCGTGCACCCCATCGCAGCCGCACAATCGGCCCGTACCAGACTCGAATCACTTGCGAAGGGGTACCTGTTCTACGGGGCCATCTTCCTCGAGTTGGCCTATCGATACGTGACGTCGGTCTTCTTCAACGTCCGGAGGGGCCACTGGGTCGTCGCCGATCGGTACATCAGCGACCTTCGATATCTGTACAAGGAGCGGCCGATCGGGAACTACGCGGTCGTTCGGCGGCTGCTCTGCATGCTGTTTCCGAAACCTGACCTGCTCATCGTGTTGGACAACCGAGCGGATGTTATTGCGTCACGCAAGAGCGGCCTGGCCGAAACGCAGATCGAAGTGCTCCGGCACTTCTGTCTCAAAGCAGCGCACAGCTACCGACACGAGGTCGTCACCACAGATCGGTCGCCAGATGAAATCGCGGACTACCTGCTGAATCGTATGTTGGCACTGCGTGATGTCAAGTAGGCCTCCCTGTGCACACTAACCTCCAGCGGCGCGAGCCAGAACCGAACCTCGAGGGTTCGGCCGAGGTCGAGAGCGTACGACCCGCAGCCCCTGCGAAACGAGTGCTCGTCATCAGCTCGAAATTTCCTCCGGAGCGGGCGGCCGGCGTTCACCGAATTCTCCGGCTCGTGAATCAGCTCAGGACGACGGCCTGGCCGGTGACGGTGCTCACCATGGATCCCCAGTACTATCGCGCCGGCACGTCGGTCGATGAGAGCCTCGTGGATCGCCTCCCCGACGGCGTTCAGATATACCGGACGAAGGCCCACAGAGGCCTGACTGCCGCCAAGCGTTGGCGACGTCAGCTCGCCCTGGCCGTCAGCGGCGGGATGCGTCGTCTGTTCAAGTCCGCCACCAAAGGATCGTCGACTCCCGATCGGCTCCGAGTCACCAAGACCGCACGGGCGAAACGGCCCATCGTCGATTCGGAGATCGGCTGGTTCCTGCCCGCCGTGCGCCAGGGCGCCACCATCTTTGGCCGGCACAACCCCGAGATCATCTTCTCGTCGGGTCCGCCGTTCACCTCTCACCTGATTGCGGCGTGGCTTGCCCGACGCCACCATGTTCGGTGGGTAGCGGACTTTCGCGATCCCTGGGCCAGAGCTCCCTGGAAACGAGCCGAGCTCACTGATTCGTGGTGGAAGGGACGGCTCTGGCAGCGGCTGGAACGTCTGGTCGTCGAGCAGGCCGACGCCGTGATTCTGAACACATCGTTTCTGCGGGATGAGTTCGCCGCACACTACGGTCCACGGATCGCTCGGAAATTCCACGCCGTCACCAACGGTTACGACGCCGAGCTTCTGAAGCCCTATCTCCATCTCGCACCGCCCCGGTCATCACGCCTTGTGCTGACGCATACGGGATCGCTCTATGATCAGCGCGACCCGAGACCGCTGGTGCGGGCCGTCGCGTCGGCGATCGCAAAAGGGCGGATCGCGGCTGACGGCATCGAGCTCAATTTCGTCGGCACAGCGTCTCCCCAGTTTCATCTGGCGGAGACGATAGGCGATCTCAAGCTCGGATCCGCCGTGCGCCTGACGCCATCGGTCCACCACGAGCGCAGCTTGCAGTACCTCGTGGAATCAGACGTGCTGATCGTCATCCAACCAGGAACGGATCTGCAGGTTCCGGTCAAGCTCTACGAGTATCTGCCATTCCGGAAACCCATACTCGTGCTGGCGCCCACGGGCGCGCTGAGCACGATCGTGGAGGATAGCGGGCTTGGCCTGGTGGTCGCCCCCGACGATGCCGCTGCCATCGAAGATGCGATCTGTCACCTGTATGAGCACCGACAACGACTGGCTGAGCGTTTTCGGGCCGACTCCGCGTACATCGCGCAGTTCGACGGCGCCGTTGTGTCACGGCAGCTGCAGGGAATCCTGGAGACGCTGTAACGCGCACGGGTGCTGGCTACTATCGCGTTTTTCCATTTGTCCGTAGCTGTGCACCCAAGCGCAGCCGTCGTCCCGGCCGACTGCGTCCGTGATCGCCGTTTCGTCACGGCGCCTTGCAGATGAAGTTCGCGGCTTCATCTGTGGTACCCGTCCCCCTGTACTCAGCAACCTGCGGGTACCGGCACAGCGGACGTGTGCGATCAGCGTTTGTGTCCGTCACCCTGTTCTGACAACCGTCTCTGTCGCCCTTTGATTGATCGAGCTACGCGCCACCCACAACGCGGCTGAACTGCATCTTCGAGCCGCCAAACGCGGTGGTCGTGCCCGGCGGCAGCGGCGGGCTGGAACGCCGCCGACTCCGGCCGCACACCCGCTGCGACGCGAACCGTTGGAGCGGCGCGTCGCATACGCTAGATGGGAAACCGCGTCGGAGGCGCCGAAATCCGCCGCAGGTCACGGACAGTCACGGACCTGCGGCCTGCCGCCGATACGTCGCCGCAGAGGCGGTTTCCCGCGCCGTCGACCCGGTTCGCGTCGCAGCGGGTGTGCGGCCGGAAATCGACGAACGAACGGACAAAGCAGGTACTAGTGAAAACAGAGGAGAGTCGAATGGTCAGGGCGTCGGTCGCGCGGCAGCCGAAGTGCAGGCCAGCGAGCACCATTCGTAGGCACCAACATCGTGAGCGCGTCCCTGCGGACGGCTGATGCCCGCGCGATCGGTCGCTACATCATGAATGTCGATCCCCGCATCTATCGCGGGAGACTGCGGAGCCAGGCGGTAGTCATGCGACGGGGCGTTGACGAAAGCCTCAGGTCCGACAGCCAAGTTTGAGCGGCCGACGGCTTCTGCCGGTAAATCGGCGCCGAGGATGGCGACGTTGCGCACGTCCGGCCTTTCACGCTTGGAAGAAGCCTCCGCAAACGCTCGCGCGACTCGGCGCCCGAAGGTCGTGTTCCACACGCGCAGACGGCTGATGTCGTCCTCATAGCGAACGCCCACGCCTACATCGTGGATGACGGCGTTTCGAATCTCCACCCAGGCGCCGTTCGGGCTCGAGCGGGATCCCCGAAGGCGAAACGCGATCTCCGAATCCCAGACCGTGACGCCGTCCAGCGTCGCGTCGATGTTTTCCTTCAGATTGAATGCCGCTTGCTGGCGGACCAGGCCGCCTCCAAAGCCCCAGGCCTCGGTATTGCGAATCGTGATTCTCGCCCGGGGCGAGCCTTCGGCGACTTTGGTGTCGACGCCGTTCTCGCCCGGTACGGTGCCCGCTGGGAAGCCGTTTTCTGCGTCAGTCAGAGGCCCGAGCCAGAGTCGGCATCGTTCAATGAGCACCTCGTCCCAACCAGCAGCGGATGCCGTGCCGGTCCGATTCAACTGGATCGCATCGCCCGAGAAGGTGTGCATCTCCGTTCCGCGAACTGTGAGGCGCCGCACCGCGCCTGCCGCGATGGCGTGCGCGTCGGTGCGCCCGCCGGTCGAGTTCAGACAGTGATGGATGAGCGAGTCCTCGATGAGCACGTCGACAGCCGCGCCGATGTTGACGCAGTCGCGACTCGAGCGCCGCACTTCGACGTGGCGCATCACAAACGACCGCACGCCGGCGTTCACCTTGACAGCCATGCGAGGGGCGTATGCCGCGTCGACGACCAAGCCCTCCACGACGATGAATGAGTGGTCGACCTGCAGGACCGTGGCATCGGTCGTTATGACAACCGGACCCTGCCCGCTTTCGGCCTTGAGGGTAATAGGCGCGCCGGCCGAGCCGCCGCGGACTGTCCGGACCGCTTCCTTATATGTCCCCGCTCGCACGATCACCGTGTCGCCCGGCTGAGCGACCAGCAGGGCCGCCTGGACCGCGCCAAACGGGGCCTGTTTCGTACCGGCGCCTGCGCCATTCGGAGCGACAAACCATTCGGTTGCCACGACCCTGGCTGAGAATGTCAGTATCCACAGGCCGACCAGCGCCATGTTTCTGATCACATCAGTACCCCTCAGCCAGCCATACGAACGGCAGGCTCGCGCAGCACGAGGAGAGACGGCTCGGGCATACATGCGAGAACTTTGGCCGGCTCAGAAAGTTCGACGACCGGATGCCCGTCCACCACCGAGAGCGCCGCGGCGCGAACCGGACGATCCAACGAGAGAAGCGTTTCGCCGTTGATTTCAATCTTGGAACCCGAAACGAGGGCACAGCCGGTCACATGCCCCTCGTCGTCCAGCTGCACGCAGCTCGCGCGGGCATCGGTGACACATCCGTCATGAAATCGTGCGGTCGGTCCACTCGAGAATGCCCAGAGGTCCCGCCCACCGGGCCGCGAGACCTCAAACGCGCGATCGACCGATGACTGTCGGTCCGACTCGATCGGCCGGACGGTCACGCGCACACCCGACGAATCTCCCCGGAATGGAACGAGCAGCGTGTGGAGGGCGCAGGGCAGGCGCGACGCTGTCCGGTACTTTGCCACGGCAGCCTGAACCTTTTGCTCATAGCCAACGGCCAGCCACCCGCTCGTGGGAGAGGGTCCTCCGCGAGTGAGCTCGAGCACCACGCCATCCCGTTCGACGGGGATCACTGCCAGATTCGGCCCACCGGGCAACTGCGTCTGCACGGCGCTCGAGGCACCCATGCTCGTGACTGCTGCAGTGGCAAAATGGAAATGGCGATCCAGTGCGTGCTTGCCGTCTCCAAGCAGGTCGTCGCGCACCACCCAATAGTGAGGCTTGAGAAAGAAGACCGTCCGTCGATGGGTGACGGGGTCTTGCAGTCGCTGATATCCGAAGTGCGATCCTTCAGCGTAGTCCAGCGCATTCAGTGTGATCCACTCGTGCGCTTCCACTCGCGGCGCGTGCGACCACTTGAGACGGCCTCTGAATTCCGCTTGCGAGCATCCGTCGACGACCACCGTGTTGTGCGCCTCGGTCTCACGGAAATACCGGTGCCAGTCCGGGCTGCCGTTGTAAGTCCAGAAGCCGGGATCGACGAGCAGCGGTTCGCCGAAGGCCGAGACTTCGATCGAGAGAGCATCGGCGTGCCCGTGCGCTGCCGATGGCGTGTCGCCCGTTGACACGCCGGCGGCAATCTCGCCGCAATCGAACGCCAGATAGTGGGCCTGCGGATCCCAGCCGGTGCGCATGATGTAGTAGCCGCTATCCGGCAGCGCTTTCGACGCCTCTTCCGGGATCTTTTCGCTGATCGCGTCGTAGGCGGCCAATCCGTCCGTTCCGACCAGCCAGGCGGCTTCCGGCGGGAAGCGGCCTCCCATCTTCTTGAGGTCGCCTCGACCGAACAGGCCGGCGCCGAGCGCCAGAAACAGTCTGAAGTCCCAGAGGTCAGGTTGGACGAGGGATATCGCCTTGCCCTCGTCGGCATCGCCGATCATCGGCATTGACCCATTGGGCCGCGTCATGTGCATGGAGAACTCGATCGCCCTCTCCAGGCCTGACCACATCCGCGAACTCACCTCGCCCCCCACGCGGCGTCTCAGGAGCATGGCCTGCAGGTAGAACCCGAGCGTGAAGTGGTGATAGCCGGTGGTTTGCTCGACCGAGCCCCCGTCCTTGTGAAACTGCCTCGGCATCTCTTCTTCGAGGATCGCCCATCCCCGGTCCCGCCAGTGGGCGGCCTGCCGGAGCGATGGAAGTAGACTGCCGATCGCAAAAAGCGCCGCGGCCTCCCCAACGAGGTGGTTGTAAGGACTGAAGTAGAACGAGAGATGCTGCTCGATGTAGCGGGCATGTTCCGACAACGAGCGAAGAATCCGTCGACGCCGGCCGGGTGTGAGCGACTCCGAGCCTTCGAAGAGCGCGCACGCCCAGCACCACGACAGACTGCGGATGGCCACCTCGAGCGCGCTTGCCCAGTTGATGCCGACCCTGCAGGGGTTGTCGTCCACCCATGTGTCGATCAGCGCGAGGCCGGCCGCCGCGTATTTCTCGTCCCCGGTCAGGCGGTACGCCTTCCCGAGGACGGGAAGAAACTGGTGCCGATTCAGCTCCCAGACGTACTTGACGTCGCCGTTGCCGTTGTTGCCGCTGAAAATGCGGACGTGAGCATGGAACTCCCTCGGCCATGGGTGGCCTGACAGCGGATCGGCCTGCCATGCGACCAACTCCCCGTAGGACACTACCGTGCCAAACAACGAGAACTCATGGCGGCAGATCGCGTCGGCTGCCTTGACGATCTCGGCGACGTAGCCTGCGTGGTTCGCGCGAAGCTCTTCGGCAACGGCTCGCTGGTCGCGTTGGTCAATCCAGGGATCGTTGAAGGTCGCGTCTCGCGCTCCCAACGCGTCCAGATCGACATCAGGCTCCCGGTCGAGGCCCAATCGGTAGCTGGCCGCTTCGCACCAGTGCATGACGAGAGCCTTCGATCGAGCGTGCAGCTCGCGTCGGCTCATCTTGCGAAGCTTCCACAGTTGATCTGGTTTCATGAGCCTGGGTTAACGCAATCTCCGTGACAGGGTCGCCAGCATGGGCATGCGAGCGGCGAACGGCGCGAGATCCCCTTTCACCTCCGTGAGGAGCCGCGTCAATACGTCGTCCCTCATGACCACAACCACAATCAGATACGCCGCCGAACCGGTCGCCAGAGACGCGGCCAGGACGATGAACGCATTGAACTCCATCGACAGGGCCCAGAGCTGGCACGCGCGCTCGGCTGCGACCATGACAAGGGCGCCGCCGAAGGGAATACTCTGCGGTTTGAGCACGTCCGCGACCGGCCGCAAGAGCCCGAGACGATGGACCTGCCAGACTGCCGAGATGAGCCCGATCATGTTCACGATCGCCACAGCCGTCGCCACGCCACCCAGGCCCCAGCGGACGCCCACGACGGAACCCACGAGCGTCAGGACAGCCATCACCGTCCGCCGCTTCATCTCGGGGCGCGAGGAACCGGTCACGAACGACGCCATGATCATCAGCTCCAGGATCAACCTGGGGAGACCGGTGGCGCAGAGAATCTGGAACGGCAGAACAGCCGGCGCCCATTGGCTTCCGAACAGCACGTTGATGATCTGCGGCGCCATCACGATGAGACTGAAGAAGATCGGGTACCCGAAGAGCGACACCGACAGGATGGTTCTGCGAACGGCGCTCCGAAAGCGGCCCTGGTCGTTCCGGATGCGCGCGAACACCGGGAACAACACTCTGTTGACGCGGTTGCTCAGGTCTCTGAGTGGACGACTCATCAAGCCGTACCCTTTGTCGTAGAAACCGAGCGCCGCCGTCCCAAGCGCCTTTCCAACGACGAAGTTCGCCGTGCGCTCAGACACGTAGGTGATCAGGTCGGCGATCGACACGCCCAGCCCAAAACCGGAGAGCTCCTTGAACGCGACCCGCGTCGCCCGGAGGCTCGGCCGCCACCCGGAGGCCCGGACCAGATAGATGTTGCTGACAAACGCACCTGCCAGGCCGCCGTAGACCAGGCTCCACACGCCGAAACCAAGGAAGCCCAGGGGGACGGCGACGCAGAGGTCCACGAACGCGTCGAGCACGTTGGAGAACGACATGATCCGGAAGCCCATCCCTCGCCGCAGCAGCACCGACGGACAGCCCCCGATGATCCGAATGAGGAAGTTCACCGACGAGACGGCGAGAACCTTGCCGACCAGCGGGTTTCCGAAATATGCGCCGGCCCAGGGCGAGACGAGGACGAGGGACAGAAACACGACGCTGTTGATCACGAGCTGGCTCACAAACAGCGTCGCATGGTGGTCGGGCCGGACATCGTCTCTCTGGAGGATGGCCATTCCGAAGCTGAGACTCGCGACGCGGCCCGACACGCCGGTGAACAACACGGACAATCCGAGCACACCGAAGTCGCTGGGCGACAGGAGGCGGGCGAGGATGACGCTCGCGACAAAATTGAATAACTGCACGCCTCCCCGCTCGAAGACGCTCCACGCCATCCCGGCCTTCACATCTCGATTGAAGTTCTCGCCCCTCTTCATGAAACCTCACACCCCTCCGTCAAACGAGCACGTCGAGATCGCCGGCCGCCGTCGTAAGGCCGTCTTGGGAGATGGTTCAGCGTGCCGTGGACCACGTGCCGGAGACCCGGCCGAACGTGCCCTTCACGACTCCGACCAGCGAGGCGACCTGAATGACCGAGAAGTAGCCCGCCAGAGCGGCCGCGCGGCGGGTCGGTCGAAAGACCACGACGCCACCCACCGCGATTCCCGCCCACGATACGACCTGCCACCCGTTCGCCACGCCGAGGATCATGCTCAGCACGCCGGCTCCGGCTATGGGGACAAACGCTCCGGTCAACCAGCGCAGGAGCTTGTGCGAAACCAGCGAGACGGCAAACCATCCGGTGTGGAACGGATTGAGCACGCCAGGCTCGTGAAAGACCGCGCGCCAGCTGCGGCTGACGATCCGGACGCGCCGGTGATACTCGCGCTCTGCCGTTCCCGCCGTGTCCTCATAACAGATCGCGTCTGGTTCGTAGACAGCTCGCCACCCGGCGTTCACGATCTGCAGGGGATTGAGAAAGTCGTTGATCGCCGTGGACGGTAGGGACTTCCACAACTGGGCGCGAATCGCATAAATGGCGCCGTCGCCACCGACCATCGATCCAATCGCCGTCTCGAGACGCTTTAGCCGCATTTCGTAGTCCCAGTAGGTGCGCTCGCCCGTGTCCGCGGTGGTCTGGCCGCCTTCGACGTACCGGGCTTCTCCAGTCACGCAACCCACCTGCGAATCGGTGAAATTGCGTACGAGCATTCTCAACGCATCCCGCTGGTACAGCGCATTGGCGTCAGAGAACACCACGATCTCGCCGCGAAGCGTCGGCACAGTGCGGTTCAACCCTGCGGTCTTTCCTGCTCTTTCCGGTTGGCGTGCGACGATCACGCCCTGACGGGCGGTGTACTCGGCGGCGATCTCGTCAGTCCCGTCGGTGGAGGCATCCGACACCACGACGACCTCCAGCAACTCTCGCGGGTAATCAAGCTGCGCGGTGTTCTCGAGCTTGCGACGTATGACCTTCGCCTCGTTGTGCGCCGAGATCACCAGACTGACAGGCGGCAAGCGGTCCCCGCGTCGTACCCGGCGCTCGCCGCGCACGCGCACAATCAGCGCGAGCAGGAGCGGGTAGCCCACGTAGACGTAGACGAGAACTGTCAATGACAGCGCCGCCAGGGCAGCCAATGTCGTCACGGGATGTTGCGGACAACCAACGGACCAACGGCCCGCGTCAGAGGCACTGGGAGACGACGCCAGACTTCGATGGCCCACTGCAGGCGCGGGTTCTGAGGGCTGAGGTCCGGAAGCTGTTCAGCCCCAGCCAGCCAGTACTCCCAGGTCATTTCATGCGGTTCGGCTCCCCATTGCCGCTTGAACTCGTAGGTGCCTGCTCCAGGAGTCGATCGGCCGAAGTCGAAACGGCGACATCCTCGCCCGATGGCGAAGCGCAGCATCTCCCAATACAACAACGTGTTCGCACAGAGAGAGCTGAAGCTCCGGAGCGACGACGCCCACGGGACCTCCATCGTGTCGCCATGCCAGAAGACCAGTGATGCCGCCACCGGCTGATCTCCCAGCCAGACGCAGACGATGCGCGAGTTCTCCGGAAACGTGGCCAGGATGTGGTGGAACCATCGCTTGCTGTACACAGGCGTGCCGAGGTCCCGCATGTTGTGGGCGAACACGTCGTAGAAGGGTTCGACGAGCTCGAGGCCGCCGTTGGTCACGCGGAGGTTGCTCTTTTCCGCCTTGCGGACCTGGTTGCGCACCTTCCGATCGAGACCCGTCCACTGACGCTCTTCCGTTTCCTCCAGGCCGAGGACCATCGCCACCTTGTGCTGCTTGGAGGGCAGCGAAGGAAACAGCCGATGGGTGTGCCGCATCTCGAGGAATGCGCCCCCCGCCTCCTTCGTCTCGGCGATCGCCGCTTCCATCAGCGCACGTTCAACCTCCGGCGTGTCGGCAACGATTCCCCCGTAGTTCACAAACGGCAGGGACACGCTGAATCGACGCAGGAACCGGCTCTTGAAGATCACGAGCGGCAGGATGCCGACGATCTGACCGTCGGCTTCGGCAGCCAGATACCGGGTCTCGTGACCGAACGCTCGACTGAAGACGGTCGCCCACGCGGCAAGATGGTACCCGGTTGCGGCGGGCCGACTTCTCACATAGGCGTCCCAGCGCTCGGCCGGGACTTCAGCATTGACGGTGATGTTATGCAGCGGCATGTCGCACGATACGGGTCACGGCGGAAATGGAGTCGAACCGGAAGTCGGCGAGCAGCCGCTCGAGCCGCGCCTCGGTGCGATTGAGATTGGCGTAGTGACGGAGACGACTCAGCCTCGACAACGGGATGCGTGGCTGATGTGGATCTATTTCCCACGGATGCAGATAGAACACCACCGGCTGGCCTTCGCGCCGATTGACCCGGTCAATGCCCCACTTCGTCCAGGCGTACGGGAGCAGCCGGAAGTAGCCTCCCCCTGCGACGGGGAGGTTGACGCCAGCCAACTGGACTGTCGAACCGGGAATCTCCCACAGCGATCCATGACGCCGCCACACCCGGTAGACATGGCGCGGCGACGAGGCAATGCCGTATCGGTCGTGGTGGATCGGGAAGATGCTCGCGTCGTACTCGTAGCCCTCCTCGATCAGGATGTCGAGAGCCCACAGTGAACGGGCTGTGACGGAATAGCTCGGTGCGCGATACCCGACCACGGGAGTCCCGGCAGCCGCTTCGATCACGCGCTTGGCCCGTCGCAGATCCGCGCGGAACGCATCGGGCGTGTTGTCGTAGATAAGCCTGTGTTCGTAGCCGTGGGAAGCGATCTCGTGGCCGCAGGAGGCGATGCGTCGAACCAGAGCGGGAAACCGCTCTGCCACCCAGCCCAGAACAAAAAACGTGGCGCGCACCTTGGCGCGCCCGAGGATCGCCAGCAGGCGATCGGCGTTTGCGCCGACC
Organism: uncultured Acidobacteriota bacterium; assembly: GCA_963789965.1. Classification (GTDB taxonomy): domain Bacteria; phylum Acidobacteriota; class Vicinamibacteria; order Vicinamibacterales; family CAVVIG01; genus DATLLJ01. The sequence continues at coordinate 220,309 of CAWBMO010000006.1, read as the reverse complement.
CGGCTCTCGAGCTGGTCCCAACGATGTCTGGGGATCGCTTCGTCGAACACGCTCGCGTGAAAGAAATCTTCCACGTCGATCGTCATCATGTTCACGACCACGGTCACCTGTCCGCCGCTGGGCGTCTCGACCGTCACTTGGCGCCTCGGCGCAGGATGACGGTCTTGACCGTCAGGACGATGATGAACAGATCGAGCGCGATGGAGAGATTCTTGATATAGAAAAGGTCGTACTGAAGCTTCTCCATTGCGTCTTCAACGCTGGCCCCATAGGAGTAGCGCACCTGGGCCCACCCGGTCACGCCGGGTTTGACGACATGACGCTGGCCGTAGAAGGGAATGACTTGGGTGAGCTCCCCCACGAACTCGGGACGTTCCGGACGCGGACCCACAAGGCTCATGTTCCCGAGCAACACGTTCCACAGCTGCGGCAGTTCGTCGAGCCTGGTCCGCCTCAGGAATCGACCGCATGGGATGATCCGATCGTCCTCGTCGCGGGCCCACACCGGCCCGGTCGTCGCTTCCGCATCGGGTCGCATCGAGCGGAACTTGAACAGCGTGAACACACGCCCGTGCTCGCCTACCCGCTGCTGCCGGTAGAGAACCGGCCCGCGCGACGCGATCCGTATGATGGCTGCCACACACAGCATGAGCGGCATCGCCAGCAGCAGTCCCACGCTCGCCGCGCCGACATCAATGGCCCGCTTGAGCGCCACGAGTGATCGGTGTTTCCGAAACCCGGGCGAGAAGATCAGCCAGCTCGGTCGAAGGTTTTCAACGGCGATCTTTCCCGTGTACTCCTCGTACACCGATGCCAGATGGTCGAACGTGACGCCCTGAAGCCGCATATTCAGGAGCTTGTCCATCGGGAGCTGGCCGCGGGCATCGGACATGCTCACCACGATCCGGTCCACCGATCGCCTCGAGACAATGTCTGGAATGTCTTCGATGAAGCCCACCACGCCCGGGTTCGGCACGGGCTGCCCGTTGCGGGTTGGATCCGTGTCGATGAAGCCGACGACCTCGACACCAAGATCCTTGCGTTCGTTCAGTTCGCGGGCGAGGCTGATCGCGGCCGGATTCATGCCGACGAGCAGGAGGCGTTCACGTGGTCCCACGCTCGCGGTGAACCACTCGAAGGACACCCGCCAGCCGACCACCAGCGCGATGACCAGCGTCGCCGTAATCATGAACACGCCCCGCCCGATGATGAGCACGGGGAGCCAGAAATAGAGGACGGCCAGAATCAGCGAGGTCGCACCGAGTGACCGCAGCGTGCGAACATACAACTCTCGCCGGTCCCCCCCGACGCGAGAGTCGTAGAGATCTCCGTAGTACAGGCACAGCTGACAGACGGCGGCGATGAGCAACCCCTTGAGCACCAGGTGGTGTGACTCGCCCTCTTCGAACGCATGCCCCCCGAGGCGGAGGTACACACCGAGCAGCACGGCGCTGAGGATGAGGACGCTCTCAAACCCAATCAGGGTCATGACGCGCCACGTCACGCGCTGCATCAACAACTTGGACATGGCCCTCCGTGCAGACCGAAAAGCGGCGCACGCGGGGATGCGTCACGTGGTCCCATAAAAACGTCGTGTGCCACACCCGTCCCCTGCACCGTTGACCGGTAAGGTGCGGTCGCTTCGGTACGCTCGGTCGTCAAACTCCGCGGGTGCAATCGCACGGCTTTCAAAGCGGCGTGTCACCCGATCCTGTCGCTAGGCAGTCGCCGCGTACGCGTAGGGACTGGACGAGTCGCTTGACACGATGCGATCTTCCGTCCTGTTCAGGACGACTCCGATCACCCGCTCCCGTCCGAGTGCTTCCGCCGTGCGCTGAACCAAACGCGCCGGCGTTTTGCCCGCCTGGACCACCAACAAGACGACATCCGCCATCGTGGCCAGGAGATTCGCGTCAGGGACCGCACCGACCGGAGGCGTGTCGATGATGACCCAGTCGAACTGCGCAGCCGCCTCCGCCAGGACGCGCCGCATCCGGTCGGACGCCAGCCGGCTCATCGGATCGGCGTCAGGTTGTCCGGCCGTCAGCACAGAAAGCCGGGGCGATACCTGAATGAGCGACAGCTTCTGATCGGTTTCCGTGGTCAGGCCGACGCCAGAGCCCAGAATGTTCGGCACTTCGAGCACATCGTGGGTCGTTGGCCGTCGCAGATCGCCGTCAATCAGCAGCACATTTCGTCCGTAGGATTCACTGAAGGTCAGGGCCAGATTGACCGCGGTCAGCGTCTTCCCTTCGCCGGCCATGGTGCTGGCCACCAGCACGGTCTTGATCCGGCGTTCAGCCTGCCGACGGTGCAGCGTTGCCGCGAGTCTCCGGTACTGCTCCAGCGAGACAGGCGAGATGCTCGGCGTCACCACCAGCCTCTCGGCGACCAAGCTCGTCCCGGGGGAGTGAGTGCGCGCTGTCGGCGAGACTTCCGCTTCAGGGACCGCCCGCGGCGTCTCGACCTGGGTCCGGGTCTGGGCTTCCGCGGAGGCCACGGCCCCGACAAGCGTCAAGTCTGGAGACGGCGGTTTCTCCGACTTCACCGACTCCTTCTGTCCCAGCTGATCTGATTCCTGATCCGCGTTCGCTCGCTTCATCGCTTCTGCAAGACGGCTCATATGTCTACCCCAAATCTGAACGAATCAACGTTCGGTTTAATGCGACCTACCGATGCTCTGCGAAAGCTCGGAACAAATCCCGGCCAACCATGGCCCTCAACGGCGCTGCGGCCTTCTCCGGCGGCGGCAGCCTCGATGACAGCAGGGTGAGATTGCTCACATCGCCATCCGGCGGTGCCTCGGCCTCGGTCAGCTTGATCGGCAGCCGCGTGAACTCCACTCGCGGCTCGGGCGTGAGATCGAAGTCGTTACAGACCTCCAACACGGTGTCACGTCCAATGACACGTTCGCCCTGGGCGAATCCGGCCACAAGGGCGTTGTCGCAGATGACGCTGATCGTTCGCGGAATGCCTTTCGACGCTTCACAGATCACGTCGATCGCTTCCTGTGTGAAGAGTTTCAGATCGCTTGAGCTCGCCACCCAGATTCGCGCCGCGATGTAGGCCCCGGTCTCGGTCTTGTCGAGTGGGCTGAGCACGCACCGCAACGCCACCCGCTGTTTGAGTTGTCGCAGGGACGGCTGGTTCAACCGATCGCTCAGTTCCGGCTGACCTGTCAGCACGATTTGCAGCAGCTTGTCCGTACCTGTCTCGATATTCGCCAGCAGCCGTATCTCTTCCAACAGTCCATCGGGCAGGTTCTGCGCTTCGTCGATGATCAGCGCCGTCAGGCCTCCGCCTTGATTTCGGTCTGTCACCGTGCGAGTCAGCTCCATGAGGAACGTGGCCTTCGACACCGCGGCCTCACGGCTGAGACCGAACGCGGGAGCCAGGTAGGCGATGAAATCGGCCTGGCTCAGCGTCGGGTTGTTCAAATAGGCAATGCAGTCCCGCCCCAGAGGCCGGTTGCCCCGCTGGTTCTGGAGCGCCGCATTCACGAGCGTCGTCTTCCCGGTGCCCGCTTCGCCAATGACGACGGTGAACCCCTTGCGTCCGGAGAGGCCGTACTGCAGCGTCGCGAGCGCCTCGCGGTGCCGGGGCGTCATGAACAGATACGCCGGGTTCGGCGTCAGCTCAAACGGCCGTTCGCGTAGTCCGTAGAATTTTTCGTACATCAGCGCGTCCGTTCTCCGTTACGAGGTGAACTTCCACACGAGCGCCACCACCGACCCCATCAACGTCACAACAAGGGCGGAGATAACTGCGCGCAGGTTTCGGCGGCCCGATGCCTCAGCGGACGTGTGCATCACCGGAATCATCGCCAGGACCGGCAGCCCCAGCGCGGCGAGCACGTCGTGGTCGGTTCTCAGGCTGGAATCGCGATACTCAAACAAGGCGACCAGTCCGATTCCCAGGCCCAGGCCGAAGAGGCCTCCCAGGAAGACCCATTGAGCGCGATTCGGGCGAAATGGCCTCGTCGGCACCTGGGCCGGCTCGATCACCTTGAACCGCTCGGCCTGATCGGCCTCCATCTTCGTGGCGATCCCCGAGTTCTCCCGGTTCGAAAGGAGCTTCTGATAGACCGCCTGCAGTGTGGCCTGGTCCCTCGTCAGGGACGCGAGCTCGGCCTCGCGGGTCGGCGTGCCATCCACCCGTGCTTGATACATGGCGATGGCCTGCTTCAGCCGCGGCTCGTTCTGTTCCTTGTCCGCAATCTGTTGATCGAGACTCTTGAGCTGAGCCTGCAGTTCCTGGAGCCGCTGCCGCCGCGCGATCTCTGCGGCCGAAAGGAGATCGCCGTCCGCGCTCTGCGGCACGCCTTCGGCGCGGGCGCGTTCCTCGAGCTCGCGAATTCTGCGCTGTGCACGAATGACGTCGGGATGCTCCGGGGTCAGTTGCAGTTCAAGAGCCTTCAGGTCGCTCCGCGCCGCATCCAACTGGACGCCGACGGACGCGCTGGTCGATTCGGCAGGTCTTCGGCGGGCCTCAGGTGCCACGCCCGGAGGCACTGGGATCTGCGCAGCGGCGATCATGCTCTCGAGGGCCAACCGCTGACCCCGATCGGCGCTGAGCGCCGACTCGAGACTCTGCAGCTGGGCGTCCGTTCTCCGAAGGGACTCGAGATTTGACTGCAGCATCGACGGTTGCTCGGAGGCATAACGCTGCTGGTACGCTTCGACCTTGGCTTCCTGCGCCTCGAGCTTGCTGCGCGCTTCGGTGAGCTGGCCTTCGATGAACGCCGTGGCCGCGCGGGCCGCGTTCTTGCGATCATCGGCGTTCTCACGAACGAAGAGATCGGCGAGACGGTTGGTCACCATCGCGGCCGTCTGAGGGTTCGTGGACACGAAACCGATCTTGAAGAAGTTGCCATCGACTCGCCGAGGGTTGCCCTTGACGATCTCGATATCGACGTCCCGCCGCATCCGCTCAGCCACATCGGCCGTCGGCCGCGTCCGACGCAGCTCAGGATAGAGGTCGGCGCTGTCGATGAGCTCCATCAAGCGGTCGTGGCTCACGACCTGCTGACGAATGGTGTAGAGCCGGTCCTCGATGGGAACCACGTCGGTTCCGCTCACGAGGTTACCGGCCCCGCTCGGCGGCACGACGAGCAGTGTCGTCTCCGAGCGGTATTCATCCGGCTGCCCGAGCGACCAGATCGCTGTTGCGGCCGCGGCCAGGACGACGGGCACCAGAATCATCCACCGGCGGCGCCACGCCGCACGGATGAAGTCTTCGGGTCTGTACTGCTTGCCTGGGATCATCTTTCACCTCATCTATGGAAGAAGCGGGAACCAAGTCGTCAGGCCGACACGAACGCTGTGTCGAGTGTCTCGAGATGGGGTCCCTGTTGGGAGCGTTACGGTGTCCGGAAACAAGAAACGGTAGTATAGGTACTCCACCTGGGCGGCAAGGTGCCGCGAGACTGCGACCCGCAGCCGCGCCGTACTTGCCTGGCTGTTGTATCCCCGCTGTCGGGTCGAGAGACGGAGGCCGCCGGTCGAATAGTCCGTCGCGGCTCGCAGGTCGACACGCCGGCCAAAGTAGCCGCCGATGCCGGCCATGACCCTGTCCGCGAAGAACACGTCACTGACACCTACGACATACTGCAACCCGCGATCGTAGGACGCGTTGAGGCGCCACGTCCGGTTCAGACGATGATCCAGAACGGCGTGACCAATCACGCGAAAGAAGTTTGACTGAGTGGCGACGGAATCCACGGTTCGAGGCATCGAAATGATCGCCGTGCCCGTCGAGAAGCTGAACGTCGTCCGTGGAGACTGCAGCGTGTTGCTGTAGTTCACGCCGAGATCGATGTTCTGACGAATCACCGGCAGCCTGTCCCCTTCAAATTCACGCCGGTAGTAGCTGTAACCCGCCCCCAGCGTCACGTTCCTCGCCAAGGACCGATCCAATCTGATGCCCGCGTCCTGCGTTCTCCAATCCCGGTCCGCAGCCTGAACGAACTTGATGTCCTCTCGGCGATACTCGAGGCCCAGCGCCGACCGCTCGGTCGGCCGGTAGGTCCAGCCCAATCCAGTGCCGTACCGGTACGACTCGTGACCGGACACGGCAAACGCAGAATCCTCGGGCGCCACGTCGGCGAGCGCGGGCGCCGATCCGCTGGAAACCGGAACAGCGCGGAAGTGATAGAACGGGCTATAACCCAACTGCTGTTCAACACGCATCGCGCTGCGCGCGGTTCTCGCCACGATGCCAACGGCTCCGGTCTGGCTCCACCGAAGCGCCTTCTCTACCTGAGGGTAGTACTGCGCCGCCGATCCTTCGCTCGCTGAAAAGGTCACCAGCTTGCCGCGCCGGGTGTACCACAGGCCCGTGCGCAAATCGGTGTAGTGAAAGGCCTGATCTTTCCCTGCCCCGCTCGGGCTGCGAGCCAGCAGCCGTGGCGGGTTGCTGTCGTAGACGCCAAACAACGATGTCGTGAAATCCAGACTGCGCGGAGGCTCTGCCGCCGCGGCCGGAGCACCGAAGAGCCCACGGAACGGTTGCGACTGGGCGAGTACGGGCGTCGCACTTGCCACAAGCCACGAGAGCATGGTTCCGACGATGACCCGCTTATGCATGGAAGTCTCCACTCGGTGCACTCTCTGCTGGCGCGTTACGGCACGATCACGGTGTCGCCAGGCCGCAGCTCGATGTTCTGAGCCAGGTTCTTGCGCGCCACCACGTCTTTGTAGTTGAAGCGATGCGTCACAAACCCGCTCTGTTCAGAGCGCATCACGGTCACGTTCTCCGAGTCCGCCCACTCGGCCAGGCCACCGGCCATCGCAATGAGCTGCAAGATGGACGTCGAGCCGTTGAGCGGATACCGACCGGCGCGCACCACCTGGCCGGTGATGTACACCGCCCGGCTGTTGACCTGTCGGACGATGACGGTGACGTTCGGATCCTGCACCCACCGCTTGGCGGCCGTGCCGATCTGCTCGCCCAATTGCTGCGGTGTCTGACCGGACGCCTGCACGTCGTTCAGCAGCGGCACAGAAATCTTGCCGTCAGGCCGCACGACGACGTCGCCAGAGAGGCCGTCCTGCTGCCAGAACTTGATGCCGAGCACATCGCCCGGCCCGATGACGTAGCCCGCTGGCGGCTCCACCACCGTGTCGGCTGAGGGCGAACCCCCTTTGGCGAAGGACGCGGCCTGTCGTATGGCATTCTGCCCATCGGCCGGCACCGTCTGCGCCCACGCCGAACCCAGCGTCGTCGACATGAACGCGCTGACCATCAGGAACCCATTCATTCGTGTCATGGTTCTCCCTCGAATTCTCAAAAAGTCGGGTCTCGTCATCGGAACTTACCGGAACTCGTGAAATGGCAACTGGCACTCGTGCTTGCGCAGAAAATTCAAGAACCTCTTGTAGTCCGTCGGCTCCATGTTGAAGAGCCGCGCCACGATCTTGTAGTTGCCTCGCGTCTCCCGGAGTCCCCTTCTCACCAGCTCGCGAATGTGCTCACGCGTAATGTCCCGTCGCATGTAGAGCGGATACACCGCCGTCCAGAACGACTGTCCTTCTTCGACTACCAGCTTGTAGAGACTGTCGCCCGTCGAACGCCGGCGCTCTGTTTTCGCCGCGACGCCGACGCTGCGCGGCGCCCGCAGCTCGTCGGACAGATTCTCGACGTCGATCAGTTCGCTCCGGGACGTCACCACAAGCCGTTCAATGGTGTTCTCGAGCTCACGCACGTTGCCAGGCCACGAGTACTCGCACAGGGCCCGCATGGCTTCGGGAGAGATCCGGCGAGGGGGATATCCCCGGTCCCGCGTAAAGCGCTTCAGGAACGTCTCGATCAGGATCGGCACGTCTTCCTTGTGCTCGCGCAACGGTGGCACCACGAGCGTGATGACGTTGAGCCGATAGAACAGGTCCTCCCGGAATCGCCCCTCGCCAATCAGCGTGCGCAGGTCCCGGTTGGTGGCGCCAATCACCCGCACATTCACGGCGCGCTCGGCGCGATCCGCGCCGACCTTCTGCAACTCCCCCGTTTCGAGGAACCGCAAGAGGAGTGACTGCATGCGCAGCGTCATCTCGCCGATTTCGTCCAGGAACACCGTGCCCGTGTCCGCGATTTCGAGCTTGCCGGGCTTGTCGCGATAGGCGCCGGTAAAACTGCCCTTGACGTGTCCGAAGAACTCCGATTCGAGCAGCGTTTCGGGCAGCCCCGCGCAGTTCAGCACCACGAACGGCCGAGCGGCTCGAGGTCCCTGCGACTGAATCGCCCGGGCGACAAGCTCTTTCCCGACGCCGCTCTCGCCCGTGATGAGCACCTTCGCGTCTGAGTTGGCGACCTGTGCGATCTCTTCCTGCAGTTGGATCATCGCAGGGCTGGCCCCAATCAACTCAGTGTGACGACTGGTTCCCATTCTCCAAGTTCCGCCTACGTGTCGGTTCGGCACCATACGTCAATACTTTTCGTTAAGGTAACGCTGGTTGCCGAAGGAAACGCTCGAGACAACGTCGGTTGTCAGAGTCGAGCGATACAAAGGCCACTCCAAGCCTGTAACCGCCAGCCGAATCCCCCTGTCCCGAGTGCGTAAGGACGCGCCGGATCTCGACATGAACCGCAAAGGTGTTGTCCCCCAGTTTTGTCCGCAGCTCCCCGCGCAGCCCGACAGGCGAGTCTTGCGATACCCGCAACAACGCCCCTGTCATGCTGATGTCGACGAGCCGTACCATGCGAGCGACGCCCAGCCCGACCTGGCATCTGTCTCGTATTGCCACCCGTGTCGTTCGACGACGTTCTTCAAACAAGTCCGGCATCGTTCAGCTCACAAATCCGATGAATTTTGTGACTCCGCAGCGACCAGGCGACCGATTTCATCTCGCATCTCCGGTTGCAGGTCGAGAAACTCAAACCCGATTCGATATCGTTCGCCGTCGGGACCGTCTGTCCGCGTGACGTGTCGAACTCGTACTGTGACTTCTCCAACCTGGTCTCCCATGACGAACCGCAGGCTTTGAACCGAGTCGAGCGGTAATGGCACGGTCGATTCCACTGACGCGCCTCGCCAACTGACGTCCCTTGCGGTCAACGGATCGATCGTCCCGAACACGGCCGCCAGCTCTCCAACAAGCTCGAACCGAAGACGTCCGCGCCGGTCGCCCAGGCGTCGGTACCAAGTCGATTTCGTCCCCACTATCGCTGCTCACCACTGCGCCGCTTGGCGTCCTCTTTGGCCCTGGCCAGGACATCCGCCACGGATGCATCGGCCATGGCAAACGTCGTCGCGCCGAGCATCACGCGCGGCAGCTTGTGTTGTTCTGCCAGCGCCTCGAGGCTCTGAAGGAGCCGCGCCGCCGAAGCAGCCGTTCCCTCGGCGTTCGTGTGAACGAGCAGAACGCAGAGCTCGCCCCCCTCAAGGCGCCCAATCACGTCCGAAGACCGCAGCTGTCTCACCACGACGTCGGGAATGGGAATGGCGGCACGCGCCGGAGCGCTCGGTCGGTGAACGCCGGGCGCCAGGTCAATCACGAACAGCCCGGTTTGCAGGTCGAAACGTTTCGCGCGGGCCAGCTCTTCGCCGATGCGCAGCTCGAATCCCTCGTGCGCCGGCTCTGGTTCGACCGGCTGAGTCGCCGCACCGTCGAGCAGTCCGGCCAACCACGTTCTGATCAGACCGACTGCGGATTCGAGCAGGACACCGTGGCTGATGGTGAACGGCGCCTTTTCTGGTGCCGTCAGGTCAATCGTCGCGACAGCCTGGGTACCCACGGAAAACGCTGCGGTCAATCGACGCGGCGTCAGCGCGGACTGACCGGCTCCCAGGTTTGGCGTGGGACCGCCTGTCCACTCACCGCCAGCTTCGGCCATGGTCCGGGTTTCGCTCCCGTCCGCAGCCTCCGTTCCGGCGACGCCCGTCACGAGGCGCCCTTGTGCAGCACCAAGAAAACTGACGACCTGCGCCATCGCCGCGTTGGCCACGCTGGGCACAGTTTCGTCACGCTCGACAAGATCTCTGATCAGACGTTTCCTGAGGTCCTGCGCGCGCCGGGCCGCCATTCGATCCAGGCACAGGCCAAGCACTTCGCACAGCAGCAGCAGATTCGTCGCAACTCTGGCGTCTGTTTCGAGCGGAATCGCAAGAACCCACCGTGGCTGCGCCTGAGAGCTCGCGGCGATCGGCAGGAGAACCAGCTCACGCGTCATGTCATGCCAACCGAGCTGCTCCTGTTCGGCGATCGATGAGATCCGGGTGATCGGGCCCGATACCACGGAAAACGCACTGAAGTCTCGTGGGCCAATTGTCAGGTCCGCTCCCGGCAGCCACACGTCGAGCACGAAGCGGCCCTGAAGATCGCGCCGATAAGCACGGGCGTCCACGTCGTGCCAGATCGCCGCCGCCTGAACGACCGTCATGATCACTTCACGCTCGTCTTCTACTTCTTCAGCAACCTGCAGGAGGGAGCGAGTGGTGACAAACAGGCGACGCAACCGACGCTGTTCCTCTTTGCTTTCATCGGCCGAGCCGGACGGCTGAGTCAAGGCAACTCCTCCAGACCTCGTGAACTGCGATAGATCCCCAGCCGACTCTGCTGCGAGAATCGTTTCGACCTGATCGATCCCGAACATCTTCTCTTCAACAGCGCTGCTCCCCGTCACGAAACTTCCTTCCTGCAAAAAGTCACCACCCCGGCGGTGGATTCCTGTTAACGGACTTTCTTCTTTTGCATGGACCTCATGCGGCACGAGCCGCCGGTGGAGCATCGTCCAACGAGTTTCTAGCGCCTGCGACCTCGGTGTTGTGAATGTTCGTCAGCACGGCCGACAAGGCGACGAGCCAATACAGCATCTCCGCATAGAGGCGGTTGACGAAGAATGACGCGCCAAGGAAGGCAATGATCGCGACTTCAAGCGCGAGGCTCTCGAGCTTCAGACGCTCACTCATCGTGCTGCGACGAATCCGATGCAGTGACAGCAGCCCGGATCCGATGAAGCCCAAGAAGGCGATGCCGCCCGCGACGCCCCAATCCGAAGCCGCCCACAAGAAGGTGTTGTGCACCGCGCGCTCTTCGCCTTCGTGATTTTCAACGACCGTTGGGGCGTAGATCGGGCTCAGCTTGTCGTAGCCTCCGCCGCCCACACCGAGCGGCTTCTCGCCAATCAGCGTGATGGCTCCCGCCCAGGAGAGAATCCGTTCGTTCGCCGCACCGTCAAGCCGCGCAGACGGGCTCAACGGCCCCTCCTCGGCGAATCTGACGAGCGTCAGCTGGCGATCGATGAAGTCCTGATTGACGAGCATCAGCGCCATCGGCACGAACGCCAGCGCGACGAAGGCCAGCCGCAGCCGCACACGCCATTCCATGAACGCCAGGCCTGCCAACGTTGCTACGACTATGCCGATCATCGAGCCACGGCTGTTGCACAGAATGATCAGGTTGACGATGAACGGTGCCGCCACGACGGTGACGATTCGCTGCCACTTGTTCCCGCGCCACAAATACAGCAGAAGAAACGGCAGCGCTGTGATCACATGCGCAGCCGCCGCGTTGTCATCGAGGGAGTCTGGGCCACCAACCCGGACAAGCCTTCCGGCGGTGAAGTGCGGATTGATATAGGCGTCCACGCCCCAGTTCAGGGCGCCCAGGATGAACGCCATCACGATCCACTGGTACTTCTGATGGTCGGTGACCACGCCAACGATCAAGCAATAGAGCAGCGCGAGCTTCAGCAGATCCAGCACGTAGCCTCGGCTGCGCTCCGGATCGACGGCCAGAAGGCCCGTGACCATCATCGTGATGACCAGAAAAGCCATCAGCCACTGTGTCGACCGGTGTCCAAAGATCTCCTTGCGGAAGATCGTCTTGCCCTGGAACGTGTAGGCGGCCAACAGGGCTGAACCCACGATCAGCGACCAGCGCCAGTCAGGAACCTGGTTCCCCCACCACCGCACCGGCGGATGGTTGTAGTACTCCCACAGGTAAACCAGGAGCCCGAAAATGGGGTCCCGAAGGCTCAGCACCGTGCCTGTGACGAGTCCAATGATCCAGACCAGCGCAGTTCTCGACATCGTGTCGTCTGAGTGCAAAGGCTTCGCCACACTGAGGGCAGGCAGACGGAGATAGGCGTTTGGGCTGCAATAGACTGCGATAACGCTGCTTACGAAGTCTCCCGATGCCGCGACGGGTCTTGGCGATGTGGGCGCACTTCTCGCTGATTCGGATGACAAAATGTCTGCGGATCCAGGACTTTCTGCCCGTGGACACCTTGTGAGACGACTTCACGCGCCACGAACGAGGACAAAAGGCAAGCGGATGGGGAATGAGAACGGCAGCGATGCTGAACGGCCAGCGCGGTGAGGTCGGGCCCGGGGGCGGAGCTATCTTCTCGAAACCGTATAGTTGCGCGCGATGACGCCTGCGTAGCCCGCATTCAAGCCGGCCATGAGCAGCACGGCCACGACCCGATGACGCTTCCACAGCCGTTCGGTCGCGTAAACGATGGCCACGGTGGAGCCCGCCTTCACCGCCATCAGAGCCGGCGGGGAATTGACCAGGCGCGCCACAACAGGATTGGCCTCGCGGCCCCCCCGGTCGATCGCGCCAAACGTGCTGCTGACGTCCAGGACCTGTAAAGACGCGAGCGATGCGTACAGCGGGATCAACGCCCCCGGACGTTTGCCCGAGGCAGTGGACAGCCCCTCCTGGGGGCCGGGCCCGCCCGAGGAATCAAGCGGAGGCAGTGTGACGTAAGGGTCGAGGGTGGTCGCGTCGGTACCTGACGAGTTCGAAGACAGCGGCATTGGCGCGATGTCTTGCGCCGAGGCGTGGCGGGAACTGAGAGAAATCACCACCACGGCACAACAAGAGCCCACGGCGATGCGACGGGACGATGCTGAGGACAAGAACACGTGGCACATTCGTACCGACGTGCCCCACCCCGATCAATTCCCTGAAGGAAGCAGCCGAATGTACTACTCCGATCGAATAGTACGAGGTGGTCCCAGGCCCGTAATGTCCCCCACTCAGCCCATCGGCTTCGGGAGACTGAATCTCGGTCGATGCGATAGACTCTCCCACCGTGGTTGACGTCAATCCTCAGCCAGTGTCCGTGACTGACGACCTGATGTCGGGCGCAGAGTACCTGGCCAGCCTGCACGACGGCCGGGCCGTGTACCTCTACGGGGAACGGGTGGCCGATGTCACGACGCATCCGGCCTTTCGCAACTCGGCCGCCTCGCTGGCACGGTTGTACGATGCGCTGCGGGATCCCGACCAACGCGAAGCGTTAACGACGGTCGATCGGTTCGGCATTCGAACACATCGATTTTTCACGCCGAGCTATTCGCCCGCCGAGTTGTGTTCCGCGCGCGACGCGATCGCGCGCTGGGCGCGGTTGACCTACGGCTTCATGGGCCGCACGCCGGACTACAAAGCCTCGTTCATGGCCACGCTGGGCGCGAATCCGGAGTTCTACGCGCCGTACGAGCAGAACGCCCGCGACTGGTATCGACGCTACGCAACCAAGGCGCTGTACCTGAACCACGTCCTCATCAACCCGCCGGTGGACCGCAGTCGGCCGGTACACGAGGTCGCTGACGTATTCCTCCACGTCGTGCGGGAAACGGATGCCGGCGCCGTTGTGTCTGGGGCGAAGATGCTCGCGACCGGATCCGCGCTGACGCACGCCACGTTCGTCGCGCAGAACAGCGCGGTGACGCTCGAGGCCGGCAAGGCCGAAGACTATGCCCTTGTCTTCATTGCCCCGATGGACACGCCGGGCACCCGCCTGCTGTGCCGGCCCTCGTATGAGCAAAATGCGCATAGTCCCTTCGATCATCCGCTCTCCAGCCGTTTCGACGAGAACGACGCGGTGCTGATTTTCGACGAGGCGCTCATCCCCTGGGAAAACTTCCTCGTCTACCGGAATGTCGAGCGCGCGAACTCCTTTTATCCAGCCTCCGGGTTCTTCAACCGATTCAACCTACAGGCGGGAACGCGGCTCGCGGTGAAACTCGATTTCATGACCGGACTGCTCGCTCGCGGCGTGGCCTGTAACGGCACTGACGGGTTCCGCGGAGTGCAGGCCGCTCTTGGGGACGTCGTCGCCTGGCGCACGTTGATCTGGGCGATGACCACGGCGATGGCCGCCGACCCACAGCCTGGCCCGGGCGGTTCCGTCATCCCGCGAAGCGAGTACGCCGCCACGATGCGCATCTTCGCCACGTCCGCGTGGCCGGCGGTCAAGGCGATCTTCGAGAATGTTCTGGGTGGCGCTCCGCTGATGGTGCCGTCCGGACGCGAGGATCTCGCGAATCCCGATCTGCGCCCCCTTATCGATCGCTACTATCGCGGCACGGGCGCCACGGCGCTCGAACGGATCAAACTCTTCAAGGTCGTCTGGGATGCGATCGGGACCGAGTTTGGAGGGCGTCACGAACTCTACGAGCGGAACTACGCCGGTAATCACGAGCAGATTCGCGTCGACGCCGTGAATTTCGCCCGTGGCGCCGGCGTTCTCGATCAGTGTGCCCGGCTGGTGGACCAGTGTCTGGCCGATTACGACCTGGACGGCTGGACGAAGGACACCTGGCACTAGACGCCGGGCCCGTAGTGTTTTCGCGCCGTCACTCCGAGATCTTCACATCTCTATCTACTCAAGCCGCGTATAGGTTCGACGGGTTTCGCTCTTTCCATCCGCCGACTTGGCGGTCTGAACCATCGTGTTGTTGTTGTTGGAGAATGTGAGTTCCGAGTTAGGCGCGACGGTTCCCAGATTACCGGTCTGGATTCGGACACCCATGTCCGCTCCCTCGTTTATTGCCATGAGCGCATATTGATAGAGGGTTGTTCCCTTGACCTCATAGCGACCGGCGCTGGTCCCAACCTGCGCCCAGTGTTCGTAACTGGCTAGTTTTTCGGCCTCGGTGAGGTTGGCAGGGTCCTTCGCCGGCGTAAGAATCGGTCGCGCCGGTCGTGGCGGCAACCCGCCGTCCTGCGTCACGAAGGTGTAATACCCGTTCTTGTAGATGAAAATACTGGGCAGCCGGGTCGGGTTTGTCGCAGGATTCGCTCCCGTCCTCACGACTGACGTGCCTTTCCACACTCCATCGATGGGGCTTGTGCCCGCCCGTGGCGCATCCAGGCGCATATACCTCCGCCGCGTGACCGTTTTCCCATCAGCCGTCGTCTGAATCAACACGAGCGTGTTGCCCTCGAATGTGATGTCTTGGCCGATAACGGGCGTGACTGACGAAGTCAGGTTGCCGCTTTGGTTTCTCGCAATCAATTCGGCCCCTTGGTTCTTGTCGACCAACGCATATTGAAACCACTTTCCACCCTTGACTTCGTACGCGCCGGCAACAGCGACGAACTGTCGCCAATGTTCGTATCGTGCAAGTTTCTCGGCAGTGGTGAGATTGTTCGGATCCTTCGGAGGTGGGAGAACTGACCGCGGCGGGCCGTCGTAGAGGAACCGGCTGTAGTACTTCTTTGTCCAGATATTGATGTTGAACGGGCGATCTGGAATGCTGTTTCCAGCATTCGGGCCCGTCGCAATGACCGACGTCGTCCTCCACACGCCTTCGATTGACGGAGCCGCTGCTGGTTTCGCCTGACTGAACCCGACGCTCGCTGCGGCCGCGACGAGTCCAACTACCGCCACCGCCACGAGAAACGCTCGCATGCTGCACCTCCTCAAAATACTGCGCGAAGTTCCCGCAAGAGGACGATGAGATGAACGCCGGGAACAACTGGGAGTCGCTAACTGGCGCAGTATAGTTCGGCGCCGACGATGCAGACGATAGGAAATGTTAGAGCCACAAAACAGCACTTTACCGGATCGGCGGCGGTGGCAGTCTGGCTTCGCCTTCCTCCATCGTGAATGTGTACTCGAGCGAATACCACGGCGGCTCGAGATCCGGATGGTCTGACCGTGGCTCGTCGTGGCGGACCAGGTTGCCAATCAGATTTCGGGTCACACCGAACTGGACATCATCTTGTAGGTGCTCATCGTCGGGCATGTAGACCTGCGAAATCAGTGTCTTGAATCCGGGCTTGAACACCAGGAAATGCACGTGCGCCGGCCGGAAGGGGTGGCGGCCCTGAGCATCCAGCAACTGTCCGACGACGTTGCCGTCCGTTGGAATCGGGTAGCCGGCGGGTTTGATGCTCTTGAAGCTGAACGTCCCGGTCTCGTCGGTGGTGAACTTGCCGCGCAGGTTCATGTCCGCCTGCTCGGAATCCTGGCTCTCGTAGAGTCCGGATGTCGAGGAATGCCACACATCCACTTCGGCGCTGACGACGGGCTGATGCGTTCGATCGCGGACGTGCCCGATGAAGAAAAACGGCGCGCCGGGCGTCGGTGAGCGAACCAGTGAGCCGCCATTCTCGGTCCTCGGAGAGTGCATCCGCCAGAACGGACCGAGGATGGCCGCTGAAGTTTCCGTGGCGCCGCCGTCACCGTTGTTGAGCAGGCAGACGAGCGACGACAGGCCGAGGGAGCCGGCCATCAGCACGACTTCGTTGTGCGTGTCCGTCGTCAGCTGACCCATTTTCGCAATCAGGCCTGTCGCGGAGCGGAACTCCTCCTCCGTAAGCCTGACGTCGCGGACGAAATCATGCAGATGCCGCACGAGCGAGATCATGATCTCGCGAAGCCGCGGATCCCTGGTCCGCTCCATCACGACGAGAACTTGCTGCGTCAGCTCGCGTTCGTTGGCGACGATCATCGAGTCATCCTGACTTCGCCGATTTTACGGTCTGGCTAAAGCCAGATACTACGTGCCCTGTACGTCAGTGTCCGGCTTTAGCCGGACCTTGCCTCGACCGGCAGCCCCGTGATGCGGATGCCGCTGTGGTGGACCTTGTAGCGGCGGTTCACCGAGATCAGCAGGGCCGTCATGCTCTCCACAATACGGGCCATTTCCAGCGGGCCGGCATCGATCGGGCGCAAGCCGGGGATCAACTTCACCAGGGCGAAGAGCCTTTTCTTGGCTGCCTCGTCGTCGCCACACACGAGGATGTCGCACTCCGACGTGACGGAAAGATCCTGCAGCGCTTCGGCCGAGAGGTTGTGGAAAGCCGCCAACACCGGCGTGCCGGGCGGCGTCAACTCGCGAGCTTGCTCGGCAGCGGACCCTTGCCAAACGCCCAGCAGCCGGGTCGGCTTGCCTCCTATCGTGGCGGCCAGGGGAACGGTCGTGTCCACCAAGATCGCGTCCTTGAGAGAGCCTCGAATGCTCTTCAATATGGCGGCCTGTGCGGGGAACGGTACGGCCATCACCACGACCGAGGCCTGCGCGGCAGCCTGCGAGTTCTCGCATCCGCTGACGAGCAGGTTTTGCGTCCGTGGCGACCCGCCCGCGTTCACCGTTTCTTTCAGGCGTTGCGCGGCGTCCTGGGCCTTCTTCTCATCGCGGGAGCCGATCACGATCTGCACCCCTGCCAGCGCCCATCGCACGGCCAGCCCGAAACCCAGGTCGCCGGTGCCTCCAATGACAGCAATCTTCTCGTCGCTCATGCGAGCGGACTTTACCTTAGCTTCCCGCCGAATCAAAAACCCGCGCTTCGCTCCTAGCTTCGCGTGGCGCCCCCTTCGAAAACAATACGGGAGGTGGCCGGCGGGGCTACTTCTTCAGTCCGGCCGTCCAGTTCAACACGACCGTGAACGGCACCGATGCGCTCGGCCCGACCGGCGTCACGAGGAGAAATCGCCTGCCGTCCGCGGTCACGTCGCCGACGATCGCGCCGGGCGGCGCCTGAAACACCGGCGTCGGCGGCCCGACCTGGAAGTCCTGTGCGGCCATCACTTCAACAGCCATCATTTTTCCGTTCGGTGCGAGATAAAAGAGCTCGCGGCCATCCCCACGCCAGCGCGGAGCCGTGCCACCGCCGCGGGACACCAGCATGCTGCCTCCAGTGCTGGCCGAGCCACGGCTGAAGTCCGTCGTAAACCCGCGGACGTAGACTTCATTCAGGCCGGACTGGTCCGAAACGTAAGCAACCCATCGACCATTCGGTGAAAAGCGGCCCTGTTCTTCATTGAATCCAGTCTGCACAAACGGCATGGGCTTGGGATCGTTGACTGGAAGCACTAAGAGATCGGAGCTCCTCGTCTTCGTGAACCCCCCGGCGTACAGAAGGAACCGTCCATCAGGCGACCAGCCGCTCGGCCGAAGCAAGTCTACGCTGGCCGATCGCAACAACTCCCTCTCGTCCCCCTCGCCGCTTGCCAGTTTCTGACGGAGCTGGCTATTGCTGGAAGTGAAGACGATGCGCTTGCCGTCTGGAGACCAGACAGGAAACTCGGCGATTCCGGCGCCAAGTGTCAATCGTGTGGCTCCGCTTCCCCGCGACAGATCGAACAGCCACAGGTCGGCCTTCGTCGTGTCCTGCGGATTCGTCCGCGATGCGACCGCGCGAGTGCCGTCCGGTGAAAGCGCCACGTTCCGAAAGCCGCCCGGTTCCGAAACGCGGCCGGACACGATGCCTTGCCGGTCGAACCATGTGAGTTGGGAATCGGTGTCGGCAGTGCGATACACGAGAACATCGTTGGCGGAGGTCGAGAAGAAGCCGCCGTCACGAAAGGAGCCGACCCGCTCTGCAACCGGCACGGCATTCCCCACGAGGGCGAGGCGTCGCGCATCGAACGGCTGCGCCATGAGCGTCCCCTCGCGAAGGAACATCAACCGACCCGGGCCGGAGTCTCTTGGCGCCGAGTATGTGAGACCGACCACATACGGCATCAGCCGCGCTGTGCTCTGCGCTTCGGGCTTCGCATCGAGCGTTCCGACATAGGCGCCACTGGCCTCCGGCGCGCCGGGCGAAACACGCAAGTACACGAAATGACGGCCGTCCGGGAGAAAGGAGGGAAGCAGGTGGAATTCCTCCTTCCGCGACGGATCGAGCGCCGTGATCGGAACGGCGACGCCGCCGGTCTCGCGGACGCGCAGCAGACCGCCGCTAGTGTTCCCCATGATGATGTCGCCGTCACGGTTCCACGAGCCGCCCACCGCCACGCCAGGCAGATCGCACAAGGTTTGCGGCAGACCGCCCGACACATCCAGCTTCTTGAGCTTCCCGCCGGCATCGAACGCGACGAACCGTCCGTCGGGAGACCAAATAGGAGGCGGCGTGATGACGAACGGTCTCGGAACCGGGAAGGGGCCGGACTTCCAGTGAATCCATGGCCCGGATCCAGAGCCGCGCGATTCCATCCGACCCGAGCCCCACGAACGCCAGGTGACGGCCGTCCGGAGACAGGCCGAAATTTCCCGGCCCCGCGAATTCGACGATCGGGGAAATCTGGAAGCGCATCGGGCTGGGCGAGGCAGGCCGCTCGCGGACGTGCTGGTACGCGAGGGGCGCCAAGCGTCGCCAGCAGCAACGCGGCGGCGCCCCAGGCGACCCACGTCCTGTGTACCCGACGTCTGCCGGCGCGCGCGGGAGTTGACACGCTCGACGCGTCCGACAGCGCCCTCCAGGGCGAAGCGCGAGATCGCTGGCCGTCTGAAATCGCGCCGACGGGCTCTTCTCCAGGCAGCGATTGACGATCCGCACGAGGGCCGGCGGGATCGGAGCAGCAGCCGCGCTGAGGTCCGGCGGATCCTCGTTGAGGATCGCCGCCATCGTCTCCGCCGCCGTGTCGCGACGAAACGCGCGGGCGCCCGACAGAAGCTCGTACAGGATGGCGCCGAAGGCAAACAGATCTGCGCGATGATCGACGGCGAGTCCGCGGACCTGCTCGGGCGCCATGTAGCCGACGGTGCCGAGCACCACACCAGGCTGCGTCGGAGAGGGCAACGTGGGGAGCGCGCTCGCTGTCGCAGACAGCGTCTGATACTGCGTCAGCTTCGCCAGTCCGAAGTCGAGAATCTTCACGCGGTTCTCCCGGGTGACGAACACATTCTCGGGTTTCAGATCGCGATGCGTGATCCCCTTGTCGTGCGCCGCCGCGAGCCCGTGCGCGATCGGAAGCGCCAGCTCAATCGCCTTGCGGACCGCGACCGGGCCTGCATTCAAGCGTTCCCGAAGGGTCTCGCCCTCTAGCAGTTCCGACACGATGAACGGCGCATCGGCATCGGTGCCGATGTCGTACACGGCGAGGATGTTCGGGTGATTCAGCGCCGCGGCCGCGCGGGCTTCCTGCTCGAATCGATGGAGGCGATCGACGTCGGCCAGAGAATGCCGTCGGCAGGACTTTGATCGCAACATCACGCGCGAGCCGCGGATCGCGCCCCCGATATACCTCGCCCATACCGCCCGCGCCGAGGGCGGACACGATCTCATACGGTCCGAGGCGAGTGCCTGGTTGGAGCGGCATTCGAATGACCGATGATTATAGAAGAAGAGATGACGCGCGACCAGGAACGCGCGCTGTTGGAACTGCTACAATTGCGCGCCCGCGTGCCCCACCCACCTATTCAGATCATTCCGTTGGCGGAGTTGCCGGAAATCGCTCCAGGCGACGATCTCTCGCGGCTCATTGCGGAGGCGGTGAAGAGGCAGGACCTGCGCATCAGCGAAGGAGATATTTTCGTCGTCGCGCAGAAGATCGTGTCCAAGGCAGAAGGAAAGATCGTCCCGCTCGATTCCATCCAACCCTCGAAGCGCGCCGAGCAATGGGCGGCCGAATATCAGAAAGACGCGCGCGTGATCGAGCTCGTGCTCGGCGAAGCGAGCCGCATTGTGCGTATGGAGCGAGGCGTGATTGTCGCCGAGACGCGCCACGGTTTCGTGTGCGCCAACGCCGGCGTGGACATCTCCAACGCACCCGAGGGAACGGCGATCTTGCTCCCAGACGATGCCGATCGCTCCGCGCGCGCGCTGCAAACACAACTCAAGAAGGAGTTCGGCGTCCACGTCGCCGTCATCATCGCAGACAGCTTTGGGCGTCCCTGGCGGGAAGGGCTCGTCAACGTCGCGCTGGGCGTGGCCGGGATCGCGCCTCTCGTGGACTATCGTGGCAAGCGCGACGCCAGCGGGAGAACGCTGCAGGCAACGGTGATTGCCAAGGCCGACGAACTGGCCGCCGCCGCCGAACTGGTGATGGGCAAGACCGACGGCGTGCCCGTGGCGATCCTTAAAGGTGTCACCTCGGTGGAACAATCCGGAAGCGGACGCGATTTGATTCGGCCGGCTGCAACAGATATTTTCCGGTGACTTTCTAGATCCGGGGGGCTTCGCCCCCGCGGACCCCCTTTTCCCGTCGAGTGTGTTGACGTAGCTGTGGCGCGAAGCCGTTGGAGGTGGCCGACGAGAGGCGCCTGACCGCGCGAGAAGCCTGGGGGGACCCGCCAGCTCACGGAGCTGGCGTCACGCGGCCCGCAGCGGGCCTCGCAGCGCGGTCCGGCCACCGGAATTACGGCTTCCGCGACGCAGCTACGTCAACACAACTACGCTCGGCCGTAAGCACCGCAGCTTGCGACGTGCGCCGCCCGTCTTAGGAGCGGGCACGGCACGGTTCGTCGAAGCGCTGGCCGCGCTCCATCAACCAACGAGCCGTCGCGGAGTCTGGCCGCGCGAGTGGCGCGAGCTTCCGCAGATCTTCCAGTTCGTCTATATCCAGCTCCAGACGCGTGTTTCGAAACACCTGCGCGCGCACGCCGCACGCCTCCGCCTCCGCCAGATGACGCACGAAGCTGTTGGGACCGAAGTGCGACGGGAAGAGTGCGGGCGGCGATCGCAGAATCGCGTTGGTTCCTGTGCCATCGCCCGACGGAACCAGAATGGCGGTTGGACCAGCCCCCAGGGTCTCAAACACAGCCTCGATGTCTGCCGGTTCCACCAGGGGAATATCGACGGGCAGGCGGAGAAGGGCCTGCACGCCTCGCCCGGCGCAGTAACGCGAAGCGGCATCCACCGAATCGCTCTCCGAGATCTGGTGAGACTCGGCAATGGTCTCCCACCCGAGCTGGCGCGCCCGCAAGAGAACCTGCGGCTCCTTGCTGATGACAAAGATGCGGTCCGCCGAGCGCACTGCGGCGACCACATTGAAGAAATCCTCACACATCGCTTGCGCCAGAGCCGCGCGGTCGTCCGGAGAAAAATGCGGGGCGAGACGTTTCTTCGCTTCGCGAAATTCCTTGACGGGAATCAGAATCGCCTTCATCGGCCGGCTCCGGCTGTCGGCTCTACAAACGGCCTCAACGCTTCCACGGCGAGGCGCTCCTTGTCTTCCAGAGTGTGCATGACCGTGGAGCAGACAACTGCCTTCATGCCCAACGCTTCGACTGCCGGGCGCTCGCCGGCGTCTATGAAATCGATGAGGAACGTCGCGCAGATGTCCTGATACATCCGGGCTACACCGGAGGCCGACACGTCAAACCCGAGCTGCGCGAGCATTCGATCGGACGGCCCCTTCAAAGATTTCCCGCCGACAATCGGGCAGACCGCCACGACATCTTTGCGGCGCTTTCGCAATGCTTCGCGGATGCCTGGCACCGCCAGAATCGGGCCGATGCTGATCAGAGGATTGCTCGGACAGATCACGATGACCGAGGCGCGTTCGAGCGATTCGAGCACGCCCGGCGCGGGCAAGGCTCGTTCGATCCCGTCAAATGAAATTCCCCGGACCACGGGCTCCGCCCGCTTTTGAACCAGATACTCCTGGAAGTGAAGCCGGCCCTGTTCGGTGTCGATCATCGTCGGAACGGGCTGGTCGCTCATCGGCAGAATTTTCGCCTGGACGCCGAGCGCGAGGCTGATGGACCGAGCCGCCTCGGAGAGGGCCGCGCCTTCGCGGAGCATGGCCGTCCGATGAATGTGCGTCGCCAGGTCGCGATCGCCCAGGTTGAACCACGCCGGACGCCCGTATGCGGCCAGCTGATCATGCGCGCGGAACGTCTCGTCGTGAAAGCCCCATCCCGTCTCGGGATTCACCATCCCGGCCAGCGAATAGGTCACGATATCCAAATCGGGCGAGATGGCCAGTCCGTGCACAACGATGTCGTCGCCGGTATTGACAATGATGGTGAGCTCGCGCGGATCCATCGCGCGGTTGAGACCGACCAGGAGCTTCGACGCGCCAATCCCACCCGCCAAGGCGACGATTTCCATCAGTAGCCGGCTCCCGTTATCGGAGCGTGGCCGGTGGCGGCGGCCAGCACGGGCATTCGTGACATTCTTTCCAGGCGTGACATTCTTTCCAGGGGCAGGCGTTCCTCCGCGTCGGCTTGCTCGAAGACCTTCCGGATACGATAGGTGGTGGTGCGCTCGGCGGGCGTGCGGCCAATCGTCCGGATCAGGGCGCGGAATTCGCCGGGAGAAACATACTCGCCGAAATCGGCGCCGGCGGCTTTCGAAATGCTTTCCTCCATCAGCGTGCCGCTGAAATCGTTCGCTCCTGCCTGGAGGCAAGCCAGGGAACCTTCAAACCCGAGTTTGACCCAGGAGACCTGGATGTTGGGAATGTAGCCGTGCAGGAGCAGGCGCGCGAGCGCGTGCACGATCAGGTCTTCGCGAAGCGAACTGCCTGCGCGGGCACGACCGGTCTGGAAGAGTGTGGTTTGGGAATGGATGAAGCCCAGCGGAACGAACTCGGTGAATCCGCCCGTGTCCTTCTGAATCTCACGCAACAGAAGCAAATGCCTCACCCAGTGTTCCGGACGTTCCGTATGGCCGTACATCATCGTGCAGGTGGAGGGAATGCCCAATCCGTGCGCCGCGCGGATGACGTCGATCCACTGGCGAACTCTTAACTTATTTGGGCTCAATTCCCGTCGCACCGCATCGTCGAGGATTTCCGCCGCCGTTCCGGGAATGCTGCCCAGACCCGCGTCTTTCAGCATCACCAGATAATCGTGTAGCCCCATTCCCGTTTTTTCCGTGCCGTAGACGATCTCCATGGGTGAATAGGCATGGATATGCAGGTCGGGCAGTCGCGTCTTGATGGCGCGAAGAAGATCGGCGTAATAGCCCCCCTCCAGATCTCTTGGAAGCCCGCCTTGAATGCACACCTCTGTGGCGCCGCGCTCGACCGCTTCCACCGATTTCGCCACGAGCGTTTCCGTGGAATGAAAATAGGCGTCCGGCGAGTTCGGCCCGCGGCTGAATCCGCAAAACGCGCAGCCGACGATGCAAACGTTAGTGAAGTTCAAGTTCCGGTTCACGACATAGGTAATGCAATCGCCGATCGTGCGGCGGCGAAGTTCGTCCGCCACCTTCACCAGCGCGAGGAGGTCGTCCCCTTCGACCGCGGTCAAGGCGAGCCCCTCTTCGAAGTCGAGAGCGCCTCCGTCGAGCGACTTCTCGAGCAGGCGGGCAACCGGAAGACTGGCGGCCCTCAAAGCCTGCTCCCAGGAGATTTCTCGCCAGCGAGGCTCCATCGCCTTCAAGACAGGGGTCTTGAAGGGAGTTTGCAACCCGGGCGCATGCAGCATGGGCGTCTTCGACATGGTCACACTTCCGAATGAGCGTACCCGTCTTCAGCCTGGAGATTTTCCAGGTGAGGCTGTACGCGAGGGTCGACGAATTGCGGCTGCACACCGAATTCCGGATAGATGGCCAGCCGTTCGCGCAAGGCGAAGCCGGCAGCGGCTGATCTCCCGGCCAGCACGGGAATCTGCGGCCAGGCCGCTTCGGGATTGATGAAGTCGCAGGTGACGGGGGAAATTCCACCCCAGTCGTTGATTCCGGCGTCCAATAGATCGGGATACTCTTCTGCGACCAGATTGGGCGGAGATTGCAGGTTGATTTCGCCGCCAAGAACCAGCCGCGCCACGGCCAGCGTTCGTTGCAGCTCCTCGAGCGAGGGCTCAGCGGCCGCGGCCATTCTCGTTCCGGGCTTGGCCCGAAACGGCTGGACGATCACTTCCTGGATATGCCCGTGCTCCTCGTGAGCATGACGAATCGCGAAGAGCGAATCCACGCGGTCTTCCGCGGTTTCGCCGATGCCGATGAGGATGCCCGTGGTGAAGGCGATGGACAGGCGCCCCGCCTCTTCGATGGTCTTCAAGCGAAGCGATGGAACTTTGTCTGGCGCTCGCCAGTGCGCGGCGCCGCGGCGCCCCAGAAGTGGGCTGGTGCTCTCCAACATCAATCCCAAGCTCACGTTCGACTCCCTCAAACGCCGCAGGTCCTCCGCGCCCATGAGTCCCGGGTTGGAATGAGGCAGCAGCCCGGTCTTGTCGAGCACGAGCTCGGTCATCGCGGCAAGGTATTCGAGCGTGCTGGCGAAACCCAGTTCTCGCAGGCACTCTTGGGCTTCGGGGAAAATGCGTTCCGGCTGATCGCCCAAACTGAATAGAGCTTCCTTGCATCCCGCTCGTCGTCCGGCTTCGGCTACGGCGAGAACATCCTCGGGCGTCATGTAGGGCTGGCGACCCGCCTCGGGGTCGGCCCGAAAAGTGCAGTAGCCGCAGTAGTCGCGGCAGAGATGTGTGAGCGGTATGAAGACTTTCTTCGAATAGCTGACGGTGCGGCCCTTGCTTCTGTCCCGAACGGAAGCCGCGGCTTGAAGCAAGGAAGCCAGTTCGGCAGCTTCCATCAGGGACAGCGCCTCTTCGCGAGAGACGCCTCGGCCCTCTTCGGCACGCTCGAGCGCGGCATGCACACGCGGCGGCGAGACCAATTCGCTCATCAGGATCATGCTAACAGCACTTTGAAACCGTCGCGTCTATTTCTGGAACGTCGACCGGTCCTTGAACTCCACCATGACGAATTCCGCCTCTCCGGCGATGTTCTCGGGCAGGTGGATGTTGCCGTCACTGCACCCGAGTGCGCCGGCGGGGACCGAGGCAGGCTCGGTGGTCCCATCCGGGATCGTGAAGTTGAACGTCTGGTCGGTCAGGAAGATCGAGCAGTTGGGAAGGTGCCGGTGCATGACCGACTTTTCACCCGGACCGTACTTCACCCGGAGGAATCGCGCCACGTCGTTCTCGAACGACACGGAGTAGTGCTTCGGGTCCGCGGTGACGGCGTCCGGAACGGTCTCGGCCCTTCGCTGCGCGATCAGCGCAGACGACGCAACGCCGAGCGCGGCGCCGAGCACCAGGCCGATCGAGAGATTCCGCATGGTCACCTTCTCCTTGGGGCCAACGTCCGGCACCGGCACGTCAGTTCGTGGACAACCGGCGTTTCAGCTCTTCGTACCAGTTGACGATGACGGTGATTGAATCCGCCCTCTGTTCCTCGCCTGGAAGCTTCAAGAGGAACCGCCCGTCGCTAGAAACGTCGTACTCCGAATCGCGCTGAAAGGCGAGTGACTGAAACAAAGGAACAGGGCTGCGAGCGTGCAGTTCCCCGCCGTCGGCGCTGATCGACACCGACATCAGCGTGAGATCCGGCGCCACGTAGAAGAGCTCTGTGCCGATTGGCGCCCAGCGTGGTTGGGATCCACCACCCACCGACACCTGCTGTCTGGCGCCACGGCCCGGAAAGGTCTGGACGTACACTTCGGGGCGTCCTCCCGATTCATTCGATTGATACGCGATCAAGCTGCCGTCGGGTGAGAACCTCCCGCCGCTCTCGACGAATGGCGTGTCTGTCACGCGCACGGGTTGGGCCTCGCCGGACGCGGGCATGGGTACGGCCCACACGTCGTTGCGGGACGTGTAGGCGACATACCGCCCGTCGCGCGACCAGTCGGTCGGAGTCTTGCCGGCATCGGTCTTCAACAGCAGGGTGTCCTCTCCAACGACGCCGACAGCACGCCCGTACAGGTGGCCGCCCGCGATGTTGAGAGGGCCGACGTTTCCCGCGGGATCTCGACTCGAGGCAAACGCGATCGTTCGGTCATCGGCTGACCACACCGGTGCGAAATCGGCGGCAGCGGTCGAGACCAATTTGTTCGTCAGGGCTCTCTCGATGTCGAACAAGAAAATGTCGAGCCCCCGGTCGAACGCTACCCAGCGATTGTTTGGTGAGAGGGCGACGCGCTCGTATTCGCCTGACGGACCGATCACCATGAGCTGCTTTCCGGACCGATCGAACCACGCGAGCCGGGAGTCGAAACGCGTTGGTTCCCTCAAGTACGCAAGACTCCCGTTGGTCGACACCGAAAGAGGCGGGTGCGGTCCCCCATCGCCGCCCTCGGCGATCGCGAACGCGTTTCCGTTGAGCTCCCGGCGATCGACGTCGAAGGGATGCGCGATTAGCGTCCCCTCTCGCAGGTAGAGCAGGTGGCCAGTCGGCGAGTACCGCACGCCGGCGTGGAGACCCGGCAGCAGGTGCCGCTCATTGGAGTCGAGGCGACCCACGAAGACATCCCAGTCCTCCGGGGTTCCACCGTGGCGCGACATATAGAGAAAGTGGCGGCCGTCGGGAAGGAACTCCGGATAGTCGTGCGTCGTTTCGGCCGGACCAAATTCCGTGGCGAGCGTCGTTTCGCCGCCCTCGGCCGATACACGACGCAGCGGTTTCCCGCCGCCGCCGATCAGAATCACATTCTCGGAGCCCCACGACACCTCGCGACCCGCTTCGTTGGAGATGACGGAGGGCGGCCCGCCCTCGATCGCAACCTTTTTCAGCCGGCCCTGGGCAAAGAACGCGATGTACTGACTGTCGGGCGACCAGGCTGGGCGCGTGGCGTCCTCCGTGCCTGGGAGCGGGCGAGCCGTGGAGGAATCGAGCGCGCGGACCCAGATCACTTGTTTGCCTTCTGCAGTCGCGAGGTACGCGACCGTACGGCCGTCCGGGGATAGCGGCTGTCCGGTGTCCATTATTCGTCCAAGGGGAGGAAAAGGAGTCGCGCCCGGCGGCGCCACCACGTCAAATCGCGCCACAAATTGATCGGGCGGGGGCGCGACGACAATCCAAGCCGCAAGTCCCGCGGCGGTCAGCAGGGAGAGCGCGGTGGCCGCAGGCCACAGAGACGTCAGCCGAGGTGACTGCGGTCCACGCGGCTCAACTGCTCGCAGCGGCTCACTTCGCACCTCATCGAGTTCGATCCGTGCTTGGGCGATGTCCGGCAGACGACGCCGCACGTCTTTGCGCAGGCAGCGCTCGACGAGGGTGCGAATCTGTTGGGGCGTATCGGCCGGCAGCGCGTTCCACGCGGGCTCGCCCTTGAGAATGCCGGCAAGCGTGTCCGACACCGTTTCTTCCTTGGGAAACGGTCGACATCCCGAAAGCATTTCAAAAAGCACACAACCAAACGCCCAAATATCCGCGCGCTTATCCACCGGCTTTCCGCGCGCCTGCTCCGGACTCATGTACGCCGCGGTGCCGAGGATGACCCCGGCATGCGTCATCGCCGGGGTCGTGATCGTGGGCGACATCGAGACGCCACCCGGCATGGACCCCATGGGCTCCAGCGCCTTCGCGAGGCCGAAGTCGAGGACCTTGACCGTGCCGTCGCTTCGGACCTTGACGTTGGCCGGTTTCAGATCGCGGTGGATGATGTTCTGCTCGTGAGCCGCTTCGAGGGCCTCGGCAATCTGCTGGGCGATGAACAGCGCATCATCAAGAGGAATCGCGCCGCGAGCGATTCGCTGCGAGAGATCCTCACCCTCGACAAGTTCCATGACGAGGGCCCCTACGCCGCTGGACTTCTCCAAGTCGTAGATCTGGGCAATGTGCGGATGGTTGAGCGCAGCCAGTGTCTTCGCCTCGCGCTCAAAACGGGCGGCGCGTTCGGCGTCCTGTGCGAAGACCTCCGGTAAGACCTTGATCGCCACCTGGCGTCCGAGCACCGTATCGATGGCGACATACACCTCCCCCATCCCGCCAGCACCGATTGCGGAGAGGATCTCGTAGGAGCCGAGACGCGAGCCAGGGCCGAGGGCCAAACACTGGGGATTATACGGGCCGAACGTCAGCGAACCCACCTGAACTCAGGCAGGGGCGTCCTTTTTTCTTAACCCACCGCGCGGCCGCCGCCGCGGATGGGCGCGCCAGTCCGTTGGCGGTGTTCGGTTTCCCCCGCCCCGACGTTAAGAAGAAGAGAAAAACGTAACTAGTTCAGATGACCTTATCGCGGCGGAGATTTTCGATGTCCGCGTCGCCATACCCGAGCTCGCGAAGGATGGGCTCGGTGTCTTCTCCAAGAGCCGGAATAGGATCGTAACGCGCCGGGCTGTCGGAAAGTCGCAATGGGCTCGCGACGACAGGGACCGGCCCCACCGGCGACTCCATCTCTCGGACCATTTTTCGCGCGATGACCTGAGGGTGGGCCAACACCTGCGCGATGCCTCTGACTTCTCCGTAGGGCAGACGGCTCTCCTTGAGCCGGCGGAGCCATTCCTCGTGCGGGCGCTCCAGAAAAATCCCTTCGATGAGCTCTTCCATGACCCCGCGATTCTGCCGCCGCGCTTCCGGCGTGTTGAACCGCGCGTCTTCCAGAAGGTCCGTGCGCTCGATCACTTGCTTGCAGAACACTTCCCAATCCTGGGCGGTCGCGACCGCGAGGCTCACGTATTCCCCGTCGCTTGCCATATACGGCCCGTACGGTGTGATGTAATGGTGGCGCATCCCGACCCGAGCAGGCTCTTCTCCCTTGTGCCAGTAGTGGTGAGGGAAATATCCGAGCCAGGAAAGCGCAGACTCAAACATGGAGATGTCGATCACCTGCCCGCGCCCGGTTTTCTCCCTCTGATAAAGCGCCAGAAGGATTCCTGCCAGCGCATACATAGAGGAAGCCAGATCGATGATGGGCACGCCGACTTTGGCAGGCTTGTCCGGGTAGCCGGTGGTGGCGATGATTCCCGCTTCGCCCTGGATCAGCAAGTCGTAGGCCTTGACATCCCGATACGGGCCATCCTGCCCGTAGCCGGAGACGGAACAATAGATCAGGCGTGGATTGCGCGCACACAGTTCCGCCGCGCCGAGACCCATGCGATCGGCGACGCCCGGCGCAAAGTTTTCCAGAACGACGTCCACTCGTTCGGCAAGGCGGCGGAGAATTTCGAGACCGGCTTTCTTCTTGACGTCCACGGCGAAACTTCGCTTGTTGCCGCTGAGCCAAACGAAACCGGAGGAAAGGCCGCGCACGACGGAATCCCACTGGCGGATGAGGTCGCCGGTGCCCAGCTTCTCCAGCTTGATGACCTCGGCTCCCATGTCTCCCAAAATCCGCGTGGCATGAGGTCCGGCCACAGAGACTTCCAGGGCCAGGACCCTCACGCCGGACAGGGCCAGAGCGGCCTTCTTCGGCTGGGCTTTTGACTGATCGACCGGCATCAGGCCTTGACCTCCGGAAACAGTTGTTGCTTGGGGGCGAAGGCCTTTCGCCATACCATCACGCTTCGCGCGTAGTCGATGACGATCTTGCCCTCCTGCTGAATGCCCTGCGTGCGGACCTTGATGATGCCCCACTGCGGCTTCGACTTGGAGTCGCGTTTCTCGAGAACCGTGGATTGCGAATAGAGCGTATCGCCTGCAAAGAGAGGGTTCGGCAGCTTGATCTCATCCCAGCCGAGGGCAAACCCATTCTCGCTCACGTCCGCCACTCCCAGTCCGGCGACGATGGCCAGGGTGAGGGCGCTATTGATCAGACACTTTCCAAAGTCGGTTCGCTTGCCGTACTCGTTATTGAAGTGAATTTGGTTTGTGTTGTTGGTCAGCAGCGTGAACCAGATGTTGTCCGCCTCCGTCACCGTCCTTCCGAGACGGCATTGATAGATGTCCCCGACCTCGAAATCCTCAAAGAACCGCCCTTCCCACCCCGGCTTGATCGACATGAAGAATTCTCCATAATGGATCGCTCTGATGTTGGGTCCAAGAAAGTGAATTCTATACACTTCCGCGGCCGGAGGCGCGCCCACCGCAGCCGGGTTCGATCCTGCAGGCTTTGGCCGGCCTGCGTTCTCAGTGCAAGTCCGCCAGCTACTGAATCTTCACGCGCTTCCCGAACTGCTGGTTCTCGTTGCAGATGAACTCGATCAGATCCGAGCCGTCCGGCAGCAGCCGCTCGTCGATTCTGACCGTGAACGGACGCGTATAGGCCTTCGGATCGTTGACCGTCAGCTCGATATCGATCTGGCCGTAGGTCACCCGCCGGATTCGCTCTGACATTGTGGCCGCATCGGTGATGGGGCTGCCCCTCGCGTCGAGCCACCCTCCGTTGCGGTAGTTGTTGGTTTCAACCAGCAGCGTGTCGCCATCCCATCGCCCCACCGAATAGCCGAACCAGTTCGGCTGCGGACCTCCCATCGGTGGAAGCGGACGGCCGTCGGTGTAGATCGTGCGAATGCCGTAGTTTGTCTCGTAGATGATGTAGATCGCTCGAGGCGTCTGGACGATCTTGAACGGCTGCGGATCAAGGTGGAGCTGCAGCGTGCTCTCCGGCAGACAGAGACCATCCGGGTTGTCCTTGCTGAACTCCGCGGATCGCTTCCCCTGGAGCTCTCTTGCCCACGACTGGAACGGCAGGTCGTCCTTGAAGCCGATGCCAGTGTTGCCGAACCGAGCGAGCGGCGGGCGACCCGACTCGCCGTTGGGATCGCCGATCGCATTTGCCTGCCAGACGCCGGACAAATCCGGCTTGCCGTCGGCGGTTCGAGGCGCCGGCGCCGTCAGGTTCAGCTTGCCGTCCGGCGTTCGAGGGGCGTTCGCGTATGGATACAGCGGCCACTGAGCGGACAGTGTTGTGGTCAGCGCGGCCGTCGCCGCGATCACCGAGATCGGGAGTGAGCGTTTCATGCCGATCTCCTCTCTTAAGTGTTGTGCCACCTTAACTTGCGTTGAAGAAACTGAATTCTATACACTTCCGCGTCCGGAGGAAACGGAATGGATTCATCAGTACAGGAAGATCGGCAGGCTATTCGCCAGGCGGTTCGCGAACTTTGCAAGGGTTTCCCGAGCGCATATTGGCGAGACATCGATAAGCACGAGAAGTACCCGCAGGACTTCGTCGATGCGCTCACCGCCAGCGAATATCTCGCAGTTTTGATTCCGGAGGAGTACGGCGGCGCGGGACTCGGCGTCACCGAGGCCGGCATCATCCTCGAGGAAATCAACCGCTCGGGCGGCAACCCAGGCGCGTGCCACGCCCAGATGTACACCATGGGGACGCTGCTTCGTCACGGCAGCGACGAACAGAAGCGCCGCTATCTTCCCGCGATCGCCAAGGGCGATCTCCGTCTGCAGGCGTTCGCCGTCACCGAACCGAATGCCGGCTCGGAGACCACGCGCATCGAAACGCGCGCCGTTCGCAAGGGCGATCGCTACATTGTCAACGGACAGAAGATCTTCATCTCGCGGGCGAAGCAGTCGGACCTGATGCTCCTGCTGGCCCGCACGACGCCGTATGACGAACTGAAGGACAAGACGCAGGGTCTATCGGTGTTCATTGTGGACATGCGCAACGTCAAAGGAAACCTGCAAATCGACCCCTTGGACATGATGGTCAACCACCACACCAACACCATTTTTTTCGAGGACGTGGAGGTTCCGGTCGAGAACCTCATCGGCGAGGAAGGCAAGGGCTTTCGCTACATCATCGACGGGTGGAACGTGGAGAGGATCCTCGTCGCTTCCGAGGCGGTTGGCGACGGGCGCTGGTTTACCGATCGCGCGTCTTCCTACGCTCGCGACCGGGTCGTCTTCGGACGTCCGATCGGCGCCAATCAGGGCATCCAGTTCCCGATCGCACAGGCATATGCCCATGTCGAAGCGGCCGACCTGATGCGCTTTGACGCGGCCGCCAAGTTCGACCGCAAGGAAAAGTGCGGCGCCGAGGCTAATATGGCCAAGTTGCTGGCCTCCGAGGCCGCCTGGGAGGCGGCGAACGTCTGCCTCAACACCTATGGTGGTTACGGGTTCGCCCGCGATTACGATGTAGAAAGAAAGTTCCGAGAGACTCGTTTGTTGACGGTCGCTCCCGTGAGCAACAACCTGGTGTTGGCGTTCCTGGGCCAGAACGTGCTGGGAATGCCGAAATCGTACTAGATGCACGTAGTGTCCGGCTTGAGCCGGACCGTCGTGACAAAAGAAGACAGAACCGAAAAAGAGGTTCCCTGAAAATGGATCAGAAAACGACATTGATGCGCTCCTGGATGTTCGTGCCCGGAGACCGCCAGCGCATGATCGACAAGGCGCTGACGGCCTCGGTCGATGCCATCATGATGGACATCGAAGACGGGGTCGGTCCCGACGCCAAGGAACCCGCCCGCCGCCAGATCGGGGCGGCGCTCGATCAGGTGGCGGTGCGCGCCAAGGCCGGCACGTTAGGCCGCACGCCCGCGCGTTTCGTGCGCATCAACGCGGTTGGCCACCAGCGCATGCACGACGACCTTGCGGCCGTCGTCAGGCCCGGCCTCGAAGGGCTGGCCGTGCCAAAGGTGGAGACCCCCGAACAGGTGAAGGTCGTGGAGAAGATCCTGGACGAGCGCGAGCCGAAACTCGGCATGCCTGCCGGCGGCGTGCGGTTGCTCATCGCCATAGAGAGCCCGCGAGGTCTCTTTAACGCCGTCGCGATCGCCTCCGCTTCGCCGCGCGTCATGGGAATGATGTTTGGAGCGGAAGATTTCTGCCGTGAGCTCAGCCTCCCCCTTCGGCGCGAGGGCGAAGCGCGTGACCTCATCTACGCCCGCTCCGCTCTCGTGACCGCCGCCGCCGCCGCGCACGTTCAATCCGTGGACGGCGTGTGGCCGGACCTGCAGGAGATGGAAGGGCTGAAGACATTCGCGCTGCAGTCCCGCCGTTTGGGGTTCTCGGGGATGTCGCTCATTCACCCGAGCCAGATTGAACACGTGAACGCCGCTTTCACGCCGTCGGCTGACGAGATTGATTATTGCCGGCGCGTGGTGCAAGCCTTCGATGAAGCGATCGCACGTGGGGAAGGCGCTATCGCCTTCGGCGGGCAGCTCCTCGATATCCCTATTGTGGACAGAGCACGGCAGACGCTGGCGCTTGCGGAATCACTCGGGGTGTAGGGCTAGCCTCCCAGATACATGTAGCGTCGATCGAATCATCCGTAGTCGCCGCGGATGCGACGCACGCTTCGGTGTTCGTTTCAGTGGAGTGGTATTCGAAACAGATTGCGCTGCAGGTCCCTCTTCTCGAAAACGTATATCGACGGGTCGGACCCGGGCGAAACAGCTCCATGCTCGATGACACGGGCGCCGGCCAGCTGGATCTCTCCGACATTCGCATCAAGCCCGGCAGCGGGCAAATCCGGCAGCGACTTGTCCGCCGGAATGGGGATGGCAACCGTTTTCCCCGCAAATGGGCCGGACGAGATCGCGGTCATGTCCATGTACAAGAATCTTCCATCGTGTGACCAGACTGCCCGGCAATCGGAGCCACCGCAGAGTTTTTTCGGGGCGCCGCCGTGAACTGGTATCGCGAGAAATCCGCCACCGAGCGCGTTCGAGGCAGTAGCCAGTGAGAACGCAACAACCCAGTTACCGTCAGGCGAAACGGCGCTTTTTTCCAGGATCGGAACAGTCGTCACCGGCTCTCGCCCGCTTCCATCCTTCTTAATGCGGACCGGAAACGTTGTAGGTCCCTCCAGCGATCGGAACACGAGTTCTCCGTCAGCGCCGAAAGACACCTGATCTCCAGCTGCGATCTCACGAGGGGGGGTACGCCGATCCAGCGATGCAAGCCAGACCTTGGATGGTCCGTTGAGTGCCGTTGTCGAGTAGGCGACTTCTTTCTCGTCCCGGGAGATATCGTAATCAGCGATGGATATGCCAGGGAGAACGGTTTCGGAGTTTCCCGTAGCAATATTCAAAACACGTAACTCGGCGGCTGAGGGTACCCATTGACCGCCACCGAAGGCTGCAGATGCGACCATGTCCTGCACCGAGAGATAGAACACGCGCGTTCCATCTCGCGAAAGACGGGGAGCCACCGCGAAACCCTCTGACGAGAGGGCGCGTTCACCAGCGGCGTCATGCATCCAGATCGTGCTCCGCCGGTTTCCAGCGGACGTCACGAGAGATTTGCCATCCGGCGCGATTGCAATCCCCTCTTCCTCGATTGGTCCAAAGGTGATCTGTTCCGGGGAGCCATCAGGAAACTTCTGACGCCACAGATGCGCCTTGCCTCCAACTCGTGCGCCAAAATACAACCACTTTCCATCCGGAGACCAGGCAGCGGAGGTGCAAGTGCCCTGGGGCCCGATCTGTCGTCCCGCAGAGCTTCCATCAAACGGCAGCAGCCGGCAGGGCTTGCCGAATGCGTGCGATTGATCCATCTCGACAACGAGAACGGACTTGAGATCCGGTGATGCGTAAGAGTAGTGCGCCATCGCGTTCTCGTGCGGCGGAAAGTAAATCTCTCGCGACTCGGCCCGGCCCTCTGTTGCGGTCACAATTCCCATGTGCACACTGGTCCCGTTCATGACCTCGGAAAACAACACCCTCTTGTCGGACATCCACGTCAAGCCGGAGGCGTTGGGTAGGAATCGTGTCGGCTGTCCTCCCAGCACTGGAACAGTCCATGTGTCCCATAGCAACGTCTCGCCCGCCGTACTGAACCTCGTATATGCGATCCGCGATCCGTCGGGTGTAAACACGGGTCCATACTTAAATCCTCCATCATTCGTCAGCCGCACCGATTCTCCGTTCGGGAGCAACTTGACATAAATCTGGCCCGGGCTGAGGAAGAACTCTCCGCCGCGAATGAAGGTCACCATTCGTCCGTCCGGTGACAAGCTGGGCGCTACAGCCGAATCGGTGAAGTCCGTGAGCTGCGTGTACTCGGATGGCGAGGTCACGGCTTCTCTGGGTTTCAGGGAATAGAACATTCCTGCAGCGGCTATGAGGATCAAAAGTCCGATGGCGGCCAGTCCTGCTCTGCGATAGGCAGCACGTCGCACACCTGGAGGAGATGTTACCGTCGCGATTCGGCCGGAGTTGCTGTCCCGTTCAACTCGTTTGAGGTCGGCGCGCAAATCGGCGGCGGACTGATAACGTACATCGCGGTCTTTTTCCAAAAGACGGCCGATGATCCGCTCCAGTTCGGGGGAGATTTTCGCATTCCGTTGCCGCACCGGCACGGGATCTTGACCCAGCAGTGCCTGAAAAACCACGGCTGACGTGGAACCTTCAAAGGGTCGTACGCGAGTCGCCATCTCATACAGAACGACGCCGAGCGACCAAAGGTCCGTGCGAGCGTCCACGGTTTGCCCACGGGCCTGCTCGGGCGACATGTAGAGAATGGTCCCAACCGTCGCGCCTGTTTCCGTGACGGGTGCGGTCTGGCGGTCATCCGTCGCGTCAGTCGGTCTCGGCGCTATCATTGCGAGACCGAAATCGAGAATCTTCACCTGGCCAGTGCGGGTGACGAGAATGTTTCCGGGTTTCAGGTCCCGATGAACAATGCCTGCGGCATGGGCCGCAATGAGACCATCGGTGATTTGCCCCGCCAAATCGAGGAGCTTCTCGGAGCTGTCGACGGGCCGAATGGGTGCACCCTCGACAAATTCCATCACCAGGTAATTCGGCCCGACGTCATAAAGCTGAGAGATGTGCGTGTGATTCAGCGCGGCAACGGCTCGCGCTTCACGCTCGAAGCGTTCGGAGAACTGGTCTTTTGAGATTTTGATGGCGACAACCCGGTTCAGCCGCGTGTCACGCGCCTTGTACACCTCGCCCATCCCGCCAGCGCCGATCGGCAGGAGGATTTCATAGGGTCCCAGACGGGTACCAGGGATCATCGTCATCGTATCCCCTTCGAGACGATAGGAAGCATGAGGGCCGTCACGCGGTTAGCATAACGCTCCTTCCCGGTCCCTGGTCAGCCCTTTCCCTTCGAGCCCTTCACCCCTTCGACAGAGTGGTCGCGCTGATCCTGGCGGCGATCGGTCTCACGCGGGGAAGGCGCTATCGCATTCGGCGGGCAGTTCCTCGATATCCCCATTGTGGACAGAGCGCGGCAGACGCTCGCCCTTGCGCAATCACTCGGGGTGTAGGGCTAGCCTCCCAGATACATGTCGCGAAGGTCTCTAGACCTACCTTGTACGCAGTGGTCGTACCGGCCGGCCGCGGCCGTCGGTCGCACGCCGGGAAGTTGACCTCCGCTCGAACTCTTCGCACTCGCGGCGACTACGGATGATTCGATCGCTGGTCAGGACCGGCACGCACCGCCTTAGCTAACTCGAGGGCCACGGATCACCCGGACCAAAGTCGCCGCGTGAATCGCTCCGGCCAACTTCCTGATACAGAGTGCGCGGCGTGCTTCACGGCCGCTGCCGTCCGGTACGACCACTGCGCACCGCTTTCTCAACGCGTGGGATCCGGCTTTAGGCTCACTAGTTGCTGAGGCTAAGGCCGTGCTGACTCATCCGGGAGAAACGCTTGAGACAGACGCACAGGTCTTGTGAGCTTCTTTCATCGTCGTTTTCACATCTCCGGTCTAGGAGGACACCATGCGTAGCCGTCTGGCCACCGTTCTGATCGCTCTGAACCTCTTGTCTCCCAACCTCTACGCCGAAGAAGCAGTGACGCCAATCCGCACGTCCCTCGCCAAGGTCAAGTTCGATTTCACACGGTCAATCGTATTGGCGACGGTTCCGCCGCTACAACGCACGTCGGCACAGCGCCGCCACCATGACGGGGCGATCGTGGCGGGCCTCGCCACGCTTGGCCTGTTTGCGGGCATGTTCATCGCCAGCAAAGTCGCCCTTCCATGCCACTGCGAGGACCCTGAGTCGGTCGTCGCGCGTGGCGGGCTTGTCGGTGGCGTCGCAGGGGCAGTGGCCGGCATCGTCATCACGTCTCGCTAAATGTCGCGGAGTCTTTTCGATGTCTCCCTGAACGAATCAATAGGATCTCTCACAAGAATCCGCGAACCGGATTCCTCCGTGGCACGAGTACGCGCGATTTTCGGCTGTTGTGACCACGATCTTCATGGCGCGCTCGGAAGCGTGTTGTGCACGATCTTGCCGTCGACGACCGTCAACACGGACTTCAGCCTCCTGATCGCATCGTCGGGGACGCGCTTCGGGTCGAAGTAGTCGTCGCTGAGCACGACGACATCCGCGAGCTTTCCAGGCTCGATCGTTCCGAGTGTCGCTTCTTCCTTCAGGAACCAGCCATTCGCCGCCGTGTACAGCCGCAGCGCCTCCATGCGCGTCAACTGCTGACCGGCGTTGACGAGCGAGCCGTCCGAACTCCGTCCCGTGACCATGTACGAAATCATGTTCCACGGATTGAGCGTCGAGATCTGGGCCGAGTCAGAACCGGCGCCAACGGTGACGCCGCTGTCCACGATTGTACGGAGTGGAGGTCCCCCGCGTCCGCCCGCGAGGTACTGGAAGGGATGCACTGCGATGCCCGCGCCGATCGCCTTCAAGCGATTCATCGTCGCGACGTCCAGCGTGCCGACGTGCGCCAGCGACCAGCGGAGATCCTTGATCGGAGTAACCTTGTTCACCGCCTCGAACGTGCTGACCGTCAGCTCGTTCTCCGCCGGCGACAGGCTGTGCTGCTGGAACGCCCAGCCCGCTTTCGCGATGCGCGACAGCGCCGTCTGATAGTTGTCAGGCGGCTTCTGTCCGAAGAGCGGCCAGCTCGACGCGAACTCGCCGATGCCGGAGATGCGCATCATGTCGTCGCCGAACCCGTTGAAGTCGTTCCGCAGGCGCTCGGACAGGATCGGCACCTCCGGCCGCGTGTCCATCGTCAGGAAGTAGATCCGGAGGCGGGCCGTCATCTTGCCCTCGCGGTGCAGCGCGACGAAGGCGTCGTACATGCGCGACTGGTCGTCGCTCGCCAGCGTGTCGGCCTCGAAGGATCCCTGCAGATCAGGTGTGCCCGGCAGGTTGAACGCACCCATGTCTGCGTTCGTCGTCACGCCGACGCTCGCGGAGTAGGCCATCGCACCGACCGTGCCGCGCTTCCTGTCATCGAAGGTCTGAATCGCCCGCAGAGCATTGAGCGCGGCCATCGACGGTAGGTTGGCGCCGATCGCGCCGGTATCACTGACCGCGATGCCCTTGCTCGTGAAGAAGGCTTTGCCTGGCGTGTTGGTGGCGGCCGGACCGGTGAAGCCCTGGAAGACAAGCACCGGACGATCCGATGTCGCGGCGTCGAGCTCGGCCAGCGTCGGCAGGCGCTTCTCCGCGAACTGCACGGGATTCCATCCACCCATCGACGTGATGAACGCGCCGGAGGGCACCGACGTCGCGCGCGCCTTGATCGTCGCCTGCACGTCCGCGATCGAGAATGCGGACTCGAGCGGCGTGTGATAGCCAGGGCGATTCCCGAGTAGGACGATGTGATTGTGGTTGTCGATCAGGCCGGGCACGGCCGTGCGCCCGCGCAGGTTGATCTCGCGCGTGCACGGACCGAGGCGCTGGTTGTTGCGCGGCCCAACTGCCGTGAAGCGGCCATTCTGAATCGTGACCTCGGAGGCGGTAGACCCTCGCGCGTCCATCGTCACGATCTTGCCGTTGGTTAGTCGCAGGTCGCGCGCACCCGCGCAGGGATCGACCTGTCCAGATTGACCGCGGGTGCTGATTGACAACGCGACGATCACGAAGAGCGCCGCCGCCGGGAGGACGCGTGAGAGGGTTCGCATGTCGCAGCGATTGTAGCGCTACAGGTCTTCGATCTTCGTGCCTTCGTGGATTCGCCCACTGCTGCATACGATCGCGGCGTCATCCGCGCTCCTCGCGGCCGTACCAGCTCGACGCTGCTAACATTGAAGAGCCCCTGGTCCACTGCGCCCATCCTTTGGAGAAGCATGAAGCGGTTCTGCGTGTGTCTTCTTGCCGTCCTCATTCAAGCCGCCTGCATTGGCGTCGAGGACTTCGGCGCCTACTGGAACAGGGGGTTCATCGATCCGGCGCTCGAGGGCATCTGGAAGAAGATCGGACTGCCAGGTGAGAACCGGGACGGCATTCCTGGCCCGGATCAGTGGCGATTCACGAAGGACGGTTCAACCTACACGGTCTACGCGATCAACCCGCTCGATCCAACTCTGGCTCCTGACATCAACGAACAGCGGAGAAAGGACAACGAACAGGGAGAAACGGCGCGATCGCTCAAGATCGGCCAATCCGTGTTCCTGATGACGACGGCCCCGCCGGGCGGCGGGAAAGGGCGGCTCGAACGCTATCGCGTTCAAGGCGACACGCTGGAGCAATACCAGGTTCTCAACGGGCGCGCCGTGGACTTTCTCAAAACCAGGCACCCGGAAGCGAAGAACATCAGGGGCAACACCAGCGAGGGGACCTACCTCGTCGTCGAGACGTTCGACGACGAGGTGTTTCAGATTCTGTCGGAGATCTCTGACGACCCGGGCTACTGGGAGCTCGAGTGCGTCTATCAGAGGCTGCGGTAACCACGAAGACACGAAGAGATCCAAGGTCCGGAACGTGCTCGTAGCGTCCGGCTACTGTTCGACCAGTTCGACCCGCCGGTTCTTGGCCCGCCCTTCCTCCGTCTTGTTGGTGGCGACCGGCGACAGCGGCCCGACACCGGCTGAATCGAGACGCGACGCCGCGATCTGGTATTTCGTGACGAGCGCGTTCACGACAGCCGCGGCGCGCGCTTTCGAAAGATCCATGTTCGCGGCCGATGTGCCCACGTTGTCCGTGTGACCGACGACGTGGAGCTTCATGGCGGCATTGGTCTTGAGGAGCCTGGCGATCTCGGCGAGCGTCGCGTCGGAGTTCGGTTTGATCTCGGCTTTACCCGTGTCGAAGTATACGCCGTAGATCGGTGTGTGTCCCTCGCTCGTGATGTCACTCTTCATGACCTCGGCTTTTACGGTCACGTTTCCAGTGTCGATGGGTTTGAGCTCGATGATGTTCAGCCACGTGCCGCCTTCGTACTTGTCCTTCTCAACGACGACCGACACGTACACGTCTCCCGTAGGCCGCGCCAGCTTGGCTCCGACATACCGCATCGGCTCTTCGCAGTTCACGCACCAGATGCCAGAAGGCGTGCCGGTGATTATGCTCGGACGCTAGCGCATCGAGCTCGCGTGACGCAATCCCGCTCATGGAATGAGCTCAGTCTTTGATCGCCGTTCCGGGGCCGCTTCTCGGTCGATTGGATCGTAGATCCTCACGCCGCTCGAATGATTCATCCGAGCGACCGGCGGCCAGTCGAGGGCGGCCAAGGGACTTCGTCCTTCGAAGCGTCGGCGGAATTCTGGCTCCTCGGCCGTTTCGAGAACGATGTACGGGTGATAGCCCAGTCGTCGAAGCTCCATGATCACCGCATCGAGCCAGTTGGGCGGAAGCTGGTCGTACCGTACCGTAACGCGTCCGGAATAGTAGCGAATGCTTCCACTGTATAGCGTCGATAGATAGGCGCCGCGCTCGGGCAATACGCGAGCAATGTATTCGCTGACAGCGACATATTTTCGCTCCCCTTCGCGGAAATCGAAGACAGCGTGTTCGAGACCGAATGCAACGCCGCGCCAAGCCAGCGCGGCAAGTATGACCCCGGTTGTCAGCA
The DNA here is from genome assembly GCA_963789965.1 of uncultured Acidobacteriota bacterium. Taxonomy (GTDB): domain Bacteria; phylum Acidobacteriota; class Vicinamibacteria; order Vicinamibacterales; family CAVVIG01; genus DATLLJ01. The sequence continues at coordinate 179,058 of CAWBMO010000006.1, read as the reverse complement.
CGCGCGCGCCGCGTTCAAGACGCGCTAACAGCCCGACGAGAGCGACGCTCGTCAGCACGAACAGCGGTGGAAAGGCCGGCAGGACAAATCGCAGCCAGAACCACGTTTCAAACGGAAAGTAGAACATATAGCAGCCAAAGACGGCCGCAATGAAACATCCCCAAGCGATCACAACAGATCGCGTTTGCGCAATCGATCGATTCTTAGCGGTTGAATTGCCCCCGACGAAGAGTGCGAAGGGGGCCAACAACACCACGGGCGTCTGCGTTTCGAGGAGCCAGCGAGGATACCGCAGAAGGTTTGGTGGAACGTGACGCCACGAAAACACGCCGCTGGCGAGCGGGCCATATCCTGAAGTCGTCAGAGATCCGTAAACGCGAGCGTTGATGACAGCGAGGGCGATGCAGGCTGCGATGACACCCGCGGCGAACAGGAGGCCTCGCTCGACATCTCTGGCGTCAATCCTCCGTTCGCTGATGGGCCGCCACAGAAGCAGTGCGGCAGGAATGACCGCAAGCGGCGCGAGGTTGGGCCTGGTGAGGATCGCGAGTCCGACGGCGGCGCCCGACGCGAGCGCCGCTCCGCGTGAGTGCGCGAGACCGAGCCCGAACGCGATTGCCCACCACGCGGTCGTGGGGACGTCGCTCATCGGAACCATGAGCTGAATAAGGAACGTCGGGCTGCTGGCAAGCAGCATCGCCGCCATTGCGCCCACTGTCCGTCCGGCGAGACGCCTCCCCATGACGTACGTTGCCCAAACCGCCACGCCGCCCATGAGTGGGACGACGAAGAAGACGGCCCTCCTACCGGCGGCGAGCTGGAACAGCGCCATCAACATTGGAAGTCCGGGCGGGTAGATCGGAACGATCGTTCGGCCACGTCCCGGGCGGTAACCGAGCGGCGTCAATGTCTCGGCCGAGAAAGGCCAGTTCATGTCGCGGGCGAACGGCTGCTCCACGCGCATGATGCCCCTGGTCATGTAGTCCGCTTCGCTGACGTATCCATATGAGTCTTGTCCGCCCGCGACCAAAGCGCCTCGGGTCAGCGCAACGATTACAACCGCGAAGCTCGCCGCCGCAGCAATGACGGGGGCGGTTTGACTGGGTAGTTCGCGCCCGACGCGCATCAACACGCCAAAGCACATTTCCAGAGTGGACCACAAACGCGCTGCAACCCGGCGCGGGCGCCACAGAGTCCGAAAGTGTCGGGATCCGAACCACACCCACGCTGCTAACGCGCTCAACGCCGCGATGATTGCCGGGTTCCGAGCGCCGCGAGACGACAGGATTCGAACAGAGCCGATCCTTAGGACAAAGCCGCCCGACAGGATCACGACGATGGTCCAGATGGCGGCAAGCCCGGCGACCATCACCAAGAGGAGCCACAAACGGGCCGAACGATCGTTGCTCATTGAGCCGTCGTCAAGATGTGTCCTGAGCCTTGGGGGATCACGATTGCCTGCAACCGCCGTTGGCGCTTTCGTCGCCTCGATCGGCGCGTGGTTGCAGTCGTCAAATGCTACTCGTGTAACAGACTGGCCGCCAACATTTTCCAGTCGCGTCTCCACGAATCTGTCGTCGGCATCGACCTTGGAATGGTGCTGGCTGCTGCCGCCATTAGCCGTCCGCGTACAGGTCGGCTTACGAGCGTCGCGCGAAGGAGTGAACAATGACAATCAAGATCACCGCAAACGACAAAGGGAACCCTCCCGGCAAGCAGGCCGACGCCGAGTTGCATTTCAGCGACGGTCCACTCGAGGGGCTCAAGCTGATTGGGTTCGGGATCTGGGAGCGCCGCGGTGGCGGGCCGTGCAGAAATGTCACGTTTCCCGCCCGGCAGAGGATAGGAAGCACTAGGGCCGTTTCGCGGTTAGCATAACGCTCGTTGTCTGTCTCTGGTCAGCCCCTTCCCCTACGACAGGCCTCAATGTGTGACCGCTCCTCGATCGCCAAACACTGCGAGGAGCCGCCGAGCGCCGGGGGAGTGCCGACATTGATCGTTGACACCGCGCGCCGCGCCTTCCATCCTCCGATAATCTACACAGAACGGACGGCGGCGATCTTTCGCGACTGAAGCACAAGTTCAGTGATGAGCAGCGGAATCGCCCAGCAGGCCCAGGCCATGATGTCGATCGCGTTCTGCAGCGGAACGCCTCTTCCGACCATCGCCACCTGGCCCGCGCGGAACGTGACGAACGCGAACGTCACGACGTAGCTGCGAATCGTCCACTCCTTGTGCTGATCGATCAGCCCCTTGTTGATCGCGACATACGCGAGCGTTGTCGTCGTGATCCAGGCGACGGCAAGAAAGAACAGCCCCGATCCGAAGACCGGTCCGCCGTCGGTCTGGAGCGCCAGTCCGATCGCGCCGATCGACCCGATGATCATGCCGGCGATGTATACCAGGCCGAGCTTGCGATGTATTTCCATCTTCACGTTGTGCAGGCCGAGCCAGAGCTGTACCGGACCCGACAGCAGCGCGATAAGGCCACCCGCGATGTGCGTGAGCAGCCACGCGCGCTTCGGATAGTAGGAAAACTGAAAATCCTCAAGCGCGCGTTTCGCTACTTCCTCCGATCCGAACATCGCGCGATACGGGAGCGCGGCGAGGACGACAAACAGCAGCGCGGCGACTGCCGCGAGGCCGATGAGCGTTTTCGATCCGATGCCCGGCGCGCCCGCGCCTGGCGAGCGTGCAATCGTCGCCATATTCTTCTAGCCTCTAGCCTCTACTTGATAGTCGCCTGCATCACAGCGAAGCCGGCTTCTTTCGCGCGCGCAATCATCGCCGCCACGTCGTCGGCGAAGACCCTATCGGCTAGGTAACAGTGGCTGTCGACCACAAGCCTACTGTTCGACCAGTTCGACCCGCCGGTTCTTGGCCCGCCCTTCCTCCGTCTTGTTGGTGGCGACCGGCGACAGCGGTCCGACACCGGCTGAATCGAGACGCGCCGCCGCGATCTGGTATTTCGTGACGAGCGCGTTCACAGCCGCGGCGCGCGCTTTCGAAAGATCCATGTTCGCGGCCGATGTGCCCACGTTGTCCGTGTGACCGACGACGTGGAGCTTCATGGCGGCATTGGTCTTGAGGAGCCTGGCGATCTCGGCGAGCGTCGCGTCGGAGTTCGGTTTGATCTCGGCTTTACCCGTGTCGAAGTATACGCCGTAGATCGGTGTGTGTCCCTCGCTCGTGATGTCACTCTTCATGACCTCGGCTTTTACGGTCACGTTTCCAGTGTCGATGGGTTTGAGCTCGATGATGTTCAGCCACGTGCCGCCTTCGTACTTGTCCTTCTCAACGACGACCGACACGTACACGTCTCCCGTAGGCCGCGCCAGCTTGGCTCCGACATACCGCATCGGCTCTTCGCAGTTCACGCACCAGATGCCAGAAGGCGTGCCGGCGTAGCCGCGATTGAACTTCTCGTTGATGCACGCGTTGCCGTCGCACTTGAACAGCACCTGAAACCCGCTCTTCGTCAGCGCAGTCTCATACGTCCGAGCCACTTCCAGACTGGATCGACCTGCCGGCATGCTGTACTTGACCTTCGTCACCTTGCCTTCGAGACGTTGACTCTTGGTGAAGACGTCGCCTGCGGTGATCGACCCGAGCGGGAAGGCGAACTCATCGAACTCGGACGTCTTGTATTCCAGCACGTCGGTCCCCTGGTAGCGCGACACCAGCGGGTGATCCTTCACGTTCTGAAGATTCTGCGCCGCAAGGGGAGATGTGCACAGGACCGTTCCTACGGCGACCGCCACGGCCCACTGATAAGCCCGCATGGTGAGATCCTCCTCGGTAACGTGAATCTATGTGGCTGTGAACAACGCTCTACACGGCACCGATTAGGCCCCAGGATCCTCATTGATTATCGTCAAGCCAGCCGACATGGCCAAGCGAAAATCGTCGATCTGTGCATCGTGGCGATTCAGCAACGGGCACGCCCGCAGGACGATTATCGAATTGGTCGAGTGGAACCGGCTATGGTCAGCCCTTCCCCTTCGAGCCCTTCACCCTTCGAGAGATAGTTGTACCCGGAGGTCCCCACCCAAATCGGCATCGCTTACGCGGCGCGCGCCCACCTGACGAGCGTGGCGAAGTTCGGCGGTTTTCCGTGCATCAGCAGTCCGATGCGGAAGACCTTGGCCGCGAACCAGACCGCGGCGTAGGCCGCGGCCACTCCAACCAGCACCGTCAGCCAGACCTGCCACGCCGGCGGCGGCGCATCGGAGGCGATGCGCGACATCATCGCAAAGGTGTTGATCGGCGGCAGGAAGCTCACCACGGTACTGAACGTCGAATTCGGAGCGCGTCCGATCATCGGCGATAGGACGTACGGCAGCATCAGCACGAGCATCACCGGCCCGAACAGCGATTGCGCCTCCGTCATCTGATTCACGGCCGCGCCGATCGCCATCATCACCGCTCCGAACACGGCATAGCTCAGGATGTAGAACACCACGAGATACACCACGAGCATCGGATCGACGAGTCCGAGCATGGCGAACTGAAACAGGGCGTAGAACCCGAGACCGACGTACACGCCGATCGTGATGAGCCCGACTCCGAGCTGCGCAAGGAGCTTCCCGGCCATCAGCTCGAACGGAGACACGCTGGCCAGCAGCACCTCGACGACGCGGCTGGATTTCTCCTCGACCGTCGACGTCATCAATCCCTGGCCGCCCATGATGATGCCGACGAACATCAGCACACCGAGGATGAGGGGCAACGTGCGCGTCAACCCGCGCTGCATCCTCTGCTCCCCGGCTGCCGACACGACCACCGACTGCGGCCTCTGAACGCGCATCGTGGCCTCAATGGCGGCCTGATCGAGGCTGCTGGCCTTCAGGCGGGCATTCACCAGGGCCTGTCGCAGCGAGTCGTGAATGACAGTCTCGGACGCGTCCGTCAAGGTTCGCGAGGCGTACAGGTCGTAGGTCCCGAACTCCCCGGACGCGTCAGGTCTGGTCACTGCGGTCGGGTGCACGACGACGACGGCAAGCCGGGCGTCCTGCGTGGTTCCCGACAGCAGCCAGTTCTTGGCGGCCTGGACGTCGGCGGGCGGCCGCTCGACGACCTCCAGCTGGGGAATCTGGCCGATTGCGCGCCGGATCGCTGCTTCCGACGCCACCGCCTCGGCGCCGGGCGCCGCCTGGGAAACCGCGCGGCGGGCGTTTTCCGTCCTCCGCGCCTCGACGGCAGCCGGAGCCACGGTCGTCCGGAATTCGTTGAGGACGGCACTGGTGGGATCGAGCACAGCGACGACGCCGCGAATCGGCGGCGAACTGGCGCTCATGAGGCGCGGCGCCGCGAACGCCATCATCGCGAACATCGCCGGAATAATGAAGAGGCCGAACACGAACCCCTTCGTTCCGACGGTGGCCACGAAGTCGCGCTTCGCCACGAGCCCGATCTTCCGGACGTCGCTCATACGGTCGCTCCTTCCATGCCGAGCCCCTGCAGGTTGGCCCGGAGCACGCGCTCCGCTTCCTCTGTTTCCGTGCCCCGCGCGACGAGCCGGATGAAGACGTCCTCGAGTCTGACTCGGGCAAGCTGGATCCGCGCCGGAGCCACCGCGCCCGCGATCTCGCGCATCGCCGCCGCCGTGTCGGCGCCATCGAGCAGATGAATGTCGCAGCCGTCGGCCGTGGGGCGGATCTCGCGTACGTTCCGCATGCCGCGGAGCGCCGACAGGTCGGCGTCCGCATCGAGCGGCTCGAATTGAATGACGCCGCGGTCGTACTGCCGTCGCAGGCCGGCCATCGGCTCATCGAGCACCTTCCGGCCCCGGTGAATCATGACGACGTGCTGGCAGAGCTCTTCGGCGTGCGCCATGATGTGCGTCGAGAAGAGGATCGTCGCCCCGCGGCGCTGTTCCTCCACGATCACGTCCTTGAGCGTGCGAACGCTGACCGGGTCGAGGCCGCTGAACGGCTCGTCCAGAATCAGCAGGTCGGGCTGGTTGATGATCGCGCCGACGAACGAGGCCCGCTGCAGCATCCCCTTCGAGAGATCCTCGCAGCGCTTCTTCTCCACGCCCTCGAGACCCACGCGCGCGAGCAGCTTCGACACGCGCGGCGCGGCCTCCTCTTCGGCTACTCCCTTGAGCTGGGCGATGTAGGAGAGAAAATCGCCGACGCGCATCTTGCGGTAGACGCCACGCTCCTCGGGCAGATATCCGATGCGATCCTTGGCCTCCAGCGCCGACGTGCGGCCGAGCACCGACAGCTCGCCCGAGTCGGGGAACAGAATCGACATGATCATGCGGATGCACGTGGTCTTGCCGGCGCCGCTCGGTCCGATGACGCCGTACGTCGCGCCGCGCCGCACGTCGAGGTCGAAGCTGTCGACGGCCCGCGTGTCACCGAACGTCTTCGTGACGTTCCGCAGGCGGAGGGCGGGTTCCATAGGCTGTCTCCTGGAGGAGCGCTGGTTATATCACAGGGTCCGGCTGAAGCAGGACCCCAGGATGGCCTCGACATTCTTGTCAACAACGTGAATGGAGACGACCTCTACGAATGGAAGCCGTTCGGTGGCGGCACTTTTTCTTGGCTTTGTGAAGCAGGCCGTCCCTTCGACAGAGTGTCCACACCAGTCTGCTGAAGGGTACCGGCGCCCGCTGACACTGGCAGCGGACGCCGTCTACGTGAGGATCTACAGCTCCAGTGTCGCCGGGTAGAACACTTCCTCGACGGTCAGCTTACGAGACGTCAATCCCTGTTCGTGCGAGAAGTTGATTAGTGCGTCCAGCATCGCCCGATTGGCCTTGACGCCATACGGGAACGGATCGATATCCAGCACACGGCGCTCGGCGCTCGGCAGCAGGTCGAGATCGAAATACGCCGTTGCGAGTTCGCGCCCGGGGTTGTGCGCCATTTCCTTCGCGGCAACGAACGCCTTGTAGACGTTGAGCGCCGCCCACGGGTACTTCTCGAGGGTCTGGCGCTGGATCACGACGCAGTGGTTGGCTGGGTAGAAGCCGGTCTTCTTGTAATACCGCGCGCCTTCTGCCACCCCGTCGCGGAACAGCAAACGGATTTCCGGGCGATTACGGAGATCGACGCGGCTTCGATCGACGAGATTGACCTCATTCAGGTAGAGCAGGGACGCGTCGACCGTGCCATCGAGCAGCATGGAGCCGATGTTTGCGGGCGGCTCGATGCGATGGAATTTCAGTTTCGGGGGCGGTGTAAAGCCGGTCGCGCCGCCGTGGCTGAGCTCCTCCGTTCGCTCCATGTACCACTCCATGTCCCACGCAGTGACGCCGAACTCGTGCTGCAGGACGCCGCGGCTCCAGAGCGCCGAGGTCTGCTGATATTCCGGGACCGCGACACGCTTGCCCTTGAGGTCCTGGGGGCGTTCGATCCCCTTGTCAGTCCGGACCAGGATCCCGGTATGGGGGAACCCCCGCGCGGTGAACACCGGCAGGGCGACCCAGCGCTTGTCGCCCCCGGCAATGGCCATCAGCAGCGACGACCACGACATCTCGGAGATGTCGAACTCGGCGAAGCGCAACTGGCGCCAGAACATTTCCGACGGGTGGACGGTGCTTACCGACAACTCGATGCCGTCGGCGGTGACGCGCCCGTCTCGCAGCGGCAGCGTGCGCATGTTGTCCGACACGCACATGCTGAGGTGCACCACGGCGGATCGTGCTCCGCCGCTGGCTATCGGTGCAGCCAACTGGGCGGCCGCGCTGACCGCAGCCGGCCGGGCGGCGGCTAGCAGCGATCCGGCGCCGGCGGTGTACAGCAGCTTTCTCCGCGACATCCGGGTCGGCCGAGGGGTGTTCTTGTCGTTAGCGCTCATGCGTCAGCTCCGTGTTTCTGTTGCAGGCATTGAGGAACGTGTGCAGCCGCGACATCGCTACGGCGTATAGCCGTTCGCTCGCGAAATCGGCAACCCGTCGTCACCAATCACCATTTCGGGATTCAGATTGTTCTGCTGACAGACATATTCGAACAGCTCGGCGCCGTCATTCCACCGGAGGTGGAACCCGGCGGTCCACGGTTTGGTGTAGGCGCCAGGGTCGTCTACTGTGACTTCGTACTTCAACGTGTTCGAATCCAGCCGAGTGAACCGCTCGATCTGATGGTACAGGTCGGTGTGGACCAGTCCGAGCGCGTCAATCCAGTGTTTCTCGTTGAACCCGACGCTGTCGACGACCAGCGTGTCGCCGTTCCAGCGGCCGATGGAATGGCCGTAGTAGCTTGGTTGAAGGTTCTTGGGGTGTTCGCTTCGGTCCATATGGATCGTGCGAAAGCTCTGCGGACCGCCGATATCGAAAATCATCACCTGCTTCAGCGCGGGCAGATCGACCAGTTCAAACCCGTAGGCCGTGCCGATTTGCCTGGGTCCCGCGGAAGGCTTGCAGCGGGCGTGCGGCGAGTCACGATCGTCGCGCGTGCGTCGATAGTCCCATAAGGCGCGCGCCCACGGCTGGAACGGAACGTCCTCGAGTTTGAGATCGGACGGGAGCGGGGTGGTGGTCATCTCCGAATCCACGACAAGTTCACGCCTGGTGCGAATCCAGTGTCCCTTCTGCCCGGGCACTGTCCCGATAATGACCTTGCCGTCCGGCCCGCGCGGCGTCGGCGCCGCGGGTTTCGCTTCCCGCCGTCCCCCCGTCGGAGCGAGAAATTGATCATTGGTTTGAGCAAAACCCGCGTCGGCGGACAACGCGACCAACACTGCTAGGGCTACTGCAAACCGGGTCACTAAGCGCGCGGATGTATGTGTCACATCTCCCTCGATGACTTACGTTTCGGTCGAATTCTACTATATGGCGGGTGTCGATCCCCCTTCCGCAGCCCGTCAGGACCCTTCTGGAGGATAAGGCCTATGGTCATGTCGTCACAGTAACTGCCACGGGCCGGCCGAGAGTCACCATGGTGCGGATGGACGTGGATGGCGACGAGGTCCTCTTCAACACGGCCGAGGATCGAAAAAAGGTTGCAGGACCCGCGCGTGATCGTGTCCCGTTCAGGACCGCAACAACTCGCAATCCTATGCTGTGTTCCACGGAAAGGCTCGCATCACGACCGATGGAGCGCGCGCGCACATCGACAAGCCCGCCAAACGGTTTCTTGGCATCGATCAGTTTCCCGGCCCAGCTGGAGAAACGCGGCTGATCGTGCGGATCAGCGTGGAACGGATCAGCGGTGTGGGTCCCGGCTCGACTCGTTGGACTGCGCTTTCAATCGTGTCGTGGGCGCCAAGTATTTCGAGCATCAGGTTTCGACCCACTGTGCGCCAATCTCTCTGGGACGGCGGAGGGCCGCGTCCTGTTCGGCCGCAGTGGCATGCGCACGAATGGCCGAACGCTCGCAATTGTTTTGTCACAGCCGCGTCACTCCATTGCCATCGCTGTCCTCAGGAAAGCTCGCCCTTAACTCCATTTGTCTACGGAACAGGTCATCGGACGCTGCAAGTGATTGTAATTTCTGGCGCTCGGTTTGCACTGCGGGCCACGCATTATGAAGCACGCACTCGTTTCCCTGGTGGCACTCGCAGTTAGTGCGTCCGCATGCACTAACGGCGCGGATTCAAGCACCACCACCACGACGACGACCACTTCTCCGAGCGTGACGCTGACCACGGAAACGCTGACAGGGACAGTACCCGTTGGAGGGAGCGACACCCATAACATCGTTCTCTCGCAAGCGGGCCAACTGGACGTGACGCTCACGGCTGCCGGGCCACCGGCCACGATTTTCATGGGCCTCGGGATTGGCACGCTCAGCGGATCGAGCTGCGTGTTCCTCTCCGGCGCCACGACGAACGTGCAAGCTGGCGCGAGCCCGCAGTTGTCGGGGTCAGCCGTTGCAGCGGGGACCTACTGCGTGGCGGTCTACGACATCGGGAATCAGGCTTCTCCGGTCACCTACTCACTCACGGTCGTCCATTCGTGAGAGTCGTCGCTACCGTACTGGGGATCGCTTTGCTCAGTGGCGCCTGCGCCGAGACGCCGAGTACGACAGCGCCGTCGGACATCGTCGCACTGCCGACCACGACGGAGACCTTCTCGGGGACGCTGGTCGTCGGAGGCTACAGCTTCTACTCGTTTGTGGTCGCGCAGAACGGTACGGTCAACGTCACGCTGGCCAGCGTCTCCGGAACAGACGTGGCGCCGACGGTCACGCTGGGTGTCGCGATCGGTACACCCAGCGGGACCGGATGCGGCGGCGGCTCTGTGACGAACACGTCAGCGGGGACCGACCCACAGGTGACTGGCACCTATAGTACGGGCCGGTACTGCGTGAACATCACGGATATCGGCAACCTAGCAGCGCCGGCCACCTTCATTGTGACAATCGCCCATCCATGAAAACGGCCATCCTCGTTCTTGTCGTTGTCGCGCTGGCGACCGCTGCCTGCGGCAGTGGTTCGCAGGATGTGACGACGCCGTCGACGTCGTCTACCGATGCGTTTGAGACTTTCGCTGGCGATATCTCTCTACAGGGATCGAGCTTCTATTCGTTTACGGTAACAACGGCGGGGACCGTAAGCGTTTCGCTCTCAAGCCTCATGGCGAACACCAGTGGTCCCGCGTCTTCCGCCGTGGTGCGACTTGGCCTGGGCGTTCCCCTCGGAACGGGCTGCAGCGTTACCAGTTCCGTGGATACTGCGGCGGGATTGACCACGCAACTCACGGTCTCGGTGAGCCCGGATGTGTACTGCGTGAGCATCGCCGATATCGGGAACATGACCGGCCCCATGCATTTCATGGTTCGTATCGGTCAGAACCTCACGTCCTCATCTTCCACGGCCACGGCTGCGACTGAAACGTTTGCTAGTCTCCTATACACCGGAGGCACCGCCGCTCGGACGTTTACTGCCTCGCAGGCCGGAACGGTCACGCTCACGCTGACGAGCGTCACACCTTCGACAATCGTCGGCATCGGCATCGGCATCCGCGGTCCGAGCGGCGGACCGACCTGTCTCCTCAGCAGTTCCGCGGACGCGACTCCAGGAGCGGCCCCACAGCTCACGGCCGCGGTCGATGCCGGCACGTATTGCGCGGAGGTCTACGATGCCGGCTACGTGAACAGCTCCGGGGTGGCGTTCTCGATGACCATCAATCACCCATGATGAAGATGCCCCAATCCATCCCATCTCCTCCGGCGGTTCCGGCCAGGGGCACTGGCCGTGACTGGTGTCATCCACATCCTGCTCGGGATCGTTCACACATGAAATTACCCGCCATTTTGCATCGCGCTCTCACGTATAGCGCTGTCGCCGCCGTGCCATTCACTGCGGCGTGCGGCCTCGGCCCGACGGAACCATCGACGACGACTGAGACGATCACCACGTTCTCGAGCTTCTTGGCGCTGGCCGGGTCCGCTTCGCAAACCTGGACAATCGCGCAGTCTGAGACTGTCGGCGTCACCCTGACCGCACTCGGCGGGGCTGCAAGTGTTGGTCTGGGAATCGGGACGCCGACTCCGGGTGGCTGCGATCTCCGTAGTTCGGTGACGGCCTTGGCTGGGACGGATCCGCAAATCGTGATGCCACTCGATGCGGGCGTCTACTGCGTCGAGGTCTTTGATGTGGGCAATCTGACCGCAGCGGTCCAATTCAGCATCACCGTCACCAGAGGCGCCACGATTCCAACGTCCACGACACCAGCGGCCACGGTTCCCACCGTGACCGACACGTTCTCAGGGGCACTTCCGTCGGGTGGCTCGAGTGTCTATTCTTTCACCGTGTCTCAGGACGGCGCCGTAAGCGTCACGCTGGCCAGCGTGACTGGGGCCGGCGTGCCATCGACCGTTCATCTGCGTCTCGGATTAGGCACGTTCGCCGATGCGACATGCAACCCCACAACGTCCGTCGATGCACAAGCCGGTTCAACCCCTCAGATCACGAGCACGTATGCTTCCGGTCTTTATTGCGTCCAACTGTCTGACACCGGCAACCTGGCGAATCCGGCAACTTTCACCATCACCGTCACTCATCCTTGAATCTGGAACACACATTGTCGATCCCCAGGTCGATCTGTCCCTCGTTCAACGCCCTCGGCATCTTGCTCCGCGGCATCGGGACATGATCTTTGAATGCCAGCGCCCGCATGCCCGCCTTGGAGGCGTCGATCGCGGGTTCTACGCGTGGATGCGACGCGGGCGGTCGGCGCGCGCGCAGCGAGACCTGGTGCTGCGAACGAAGCTCAAAATATAGGAATTTTTAGGCATGTGGGCGGCTGCATTCAGCTGAAAAGCGGCGTCATCGTCTCTGCATTTGATTCATTGAAGGTACTGTTTGAACCATTCGAGGACCGGTTTCATAACTTCATTTGTCCTCTTCCCATACACGTCGAAGTGTACGCCGCCTTTTAGAGTGAAGAGCTTCTTCGGTTCCTTAGCCTTACGAAACAATATATCGGCGTCATCAGCCTCGAGCTCGTCCTTCTCAGCTTGAACGAAGAGAATTGGTGTTGGAGACACCTTGTCAATAATCTCTTCCGGCTTGTAGTCCAGCCACCCATCAACGGTTGCGAGAGTTGTTCTGTTGCCTTTTTCCTTTTCCACCTGTTCAGCATCCTTCAAGGAAGAGCTCAGATCAGGAGGCATTATCAGTACCGAATCGGTTCCCTCATTCAAAAACCCATGGAAGTCTTTGGACTTGCCAGTCAAAGCCCTGTCTATCCTGTCCTCCCGAACTTTTTGCATTAGAGTTGCCCACTGCTGCTCGGTTCGAAATCTTCGCATCCTCCGCTCGCCATCACCGACCAAGACCATTGAGGCAACAGCCTTTACTCGTCGGTCTCGAGCTGCTATGTAGGCGACTTCTCCTCCTCCCAGACTTACACCTAACACGGCGATTTTGTCAGGGTCAACTTCTGGTCTTGATTGCAAGTAGGATATGGCGTTACTAGCGTCATAGATTTGTAGATATGGAATTACCTCGCCGGGGACGCCTTCGCTCTCTCCGAATCCTCTGAAATCCATAGTCAGGGATACAAAGCCAGCTGCGTTCAACTCTTCAGCGAACCCACCAAAGAAAGCATCCGCCGTGCTCATGAAACCTGGCACAAGCACGACACCAGGAAGTCTTCCTCGGGAATTGTCAGGCGTAGAAAGTATTCCGGACAGTTTTAGGCGGTCGCTATAGTAGCTTATTCTCTCTTTCATCTATGCTCTCCTCTATTGTTTTTCCAATTCGTTTATGAATTTCCCCACGCTTCAACGAACCGGCGGGCATCGTCGATGACCGGCTCGGACACGGGAACATAGGGAACGATCAGGCGAGTGGCGCCCGCTTCTTCAAAGGGCTTCAGCCGTTCCTTGATCTCTTTCACGGAAGTCGCCGGGATCACCGGCAGCTTGTCCATGTAGGCATCGGTCATCTTCGTGGCGGCGGCTTTGAACCCGCCCGCCTTGAACGCCTCTTGAATCTCCTTGACCTCTGGTTCGAATCCGGAGGCGATGAGCATGTCGCGATAGTGATCGGCGATGTTATAGAACGTCAGCACCTGGCGCAGGCGCGAGCGGGCAACGGCCCGGTCGGGATGGAGCGACACGCGCACCTTGCTGATGATTTCGAGCTTGTTGGGATCGCGGCCCGCTTCCACGGCTCCGGCGCGGACGCGGCTGGCGATGTCACGAATCGTCGACGGAATGGCCATGTTGATGAACACGCCGTCGGAAATCTGCCCGACGAGCTTGGTCATCTGCGGACCCAAACCCGCCAAGTAGATGGGAAAGGACGGATGGTGGGGCTTCCAGGAAAGCTGGAAACGCTGCCCCGTCGTATAAATCTCACCCTGGTATTCGACTCGCTCTCCGGCGGCCGTCAGGCGAATGATCTCGATGTATTCGCGGGCGCGGCGCAGCGGGCGGTCAAACGTGCCTCCGTGCCAGGCGGCAATCGTCTTGTTGGCCACGCCGAGTCCCAACAGCAGTCTCCCATCCGAAAGATCCTGCAAGGTGGCGGATTGGACTCCCAGAGTCACCGGACTGCGGCCGTAAATGTGATAAATGGCCGTCCCCAACTTGAGTTTCTTGGTGCGCGCCGCAATTCCAGAAAGCAGAATCAGCGGGTCGGTGCTGTTCGATTCGCCCTTCCAGAAGGCGCCAAAGCCGGCCTGCTCGATCAATGGAGACAATTCCACTATTCCCGCAACGGGATAATGGGCGGCAGAATTCAACTCGATGTCGTAGATCACGATCGCTCCTCACTTTTCGATTGCAAATCGGGCGTGGGCACGCGGAAGGGCACTACGTTATGTAGACACGATTCGGGTCTATCTCTTCCCGCAACAGGCGCAACTCCTCCGGGGTCGGAAGCGGCGTCAGCGGAATCTGCTTGGGGATCTGCAGGGGGAATCCCGTATTGGCCACGATGGTTTCCACATCAATCCCCGGATGCATGGAGAGCAGCGTCGCCGAACGAGTGACGGAATCGAATCCCAGGACGGCCTTGTCGGTAATGACGCGGTGTGGACCTCCTCCGCGTAAGCCCAGCTCCTGGCGGCTCTTTCCGCCCACGAAGCCGGGACTCGTGAGGTGAGCGACTGCATTCAGCAGCTTGCGCTTGTCGTGCCGCAGGATCATCATCACGCGCTTGGCCAGCGAGGCCACATCGTTGCCGCCCGCGCTGCCGTTGAAATAGCGGATCTTCCCGGACTCCTCTTTCAAGAGGGTCGTGTTGATGTTGCCGTAGCGATCGATCTCGAGCGCGCCGAGAAACCCCACATCCACCACACCGCGATGCAGGTTCATGCCCATGATGTCGAGAAAGCCGCTCCAACAGGTCGCCCGATAGAAACTTCTGGAGTCGGCGAGGCCGACCGGCGTGTCCTTGGGGTCCATGTTGATCACGCCGATTTCGAGAAGCGTGGTCAGCGTGGGCGCGTGGGTCCGCCTGGCAAGCATGGCGGTGACCTGGGGCAGGCCGATCCCGACAACAGCGACCTCGCCGTCGTGGAGCTCTCTGGCTCCTGCGGCCGCCATGATCTCAGTGGCGCGGACTTGAACGTCTGGCATGACTTCGGGCATCGTTCGTCTCCGGCTCGGGTGCGTCACACCCCAAGCGGTTAGTAACCTTGAATCTGCACGGCTTTCAGCTCGTTCATACGCTTCAAGCCGCCCACCTTTTCCAAGTATTCCCAATGGTCCTTGGTACCAAGAACGTAGGTCTTCAGGTACTCGGGGAACGTCTCTGCTTTCTTGGAATGACTCACGTAGAGCTTCAAATGTTCCGCGTCATAGTCGTAGCAACCGAAGACCCCGGTGGGGTGCCCGCCGAACGGCTGGTGTATGACGGCCTCGACCCGGTGGCCTGGGATGATGGTCCGCTCCGGCGAGCGCCTGATGACTTCGGTCGGCACCAATTCCTCGGTGACGACGACGACACGATTGCCAGCCTTCACGCTCTCCTCATTCGACCAGATGGGACCATCGATCTGGCAGTTCCCATCGCGATCTGCGATCTGAACATGGACGAACGAGACATCGGGGTTCAGCGCCCTCATCAGGAGATACTCCTCACCCGTGAAAGGGCACTTCATCCGCCGCACATCTCCCGACGCCGACCCTGCCTCCAGCCGCTCCAGGATCTCGGAAGCCAGCAAACATTTGATCGGAATGAAGGAAAGGCCCAGCGCCCCGGCAAGATAGCGGAAGGTGATCGAGAGACTGCTGTAGTCGTGGGCGAAATCACGACTCGCCTCCCGGCCGCGGTTCACACAATGCACGGGACCAAACCGGTCGAGTGAGCCGCCGCCCATAATCAGAAGCTTGACCAAGCCCGCCCCGACCAGCAGATCCGTTTCCAGACCCACGACGCTCTGCGAGAGGATGAGATTCTTCTTTTGTTGGCGGATGAGTTCGTGCGCGACGTTCGTGTTATTTCGGGCTATGGCGAAGCCCCCTAACGCAATGTGGGACCCATCGGGAATCGTCTTCACCACTTCGGCGACAGTTTTTATCTTCTCAGACACGGTGCACCCTTCGTCCCCGTAATTCTGTTCAGCAGGGGGGAATGAACGTCCGCGATTGCGGTCCGCAAAGGGGTGAATCTATCAGAAGTACGGTGAAAAACATCAATCAAGATTCCCGAGGTTCGCCACAACACCCGGGGCGACCAGGGCGGCGCCGGTTTGATGCCCAGAAGTGGCAGGTGGTAATATCCCGTTCACGTCGCAGTAGATCAGGTCGGAACAGGTAAATCCAACGGCAAGGGAATGAAACCAACCAAGAAGAGCAATGGCCAGCTGGCGAAGGCGCATATTTCCCTGCGGGTAAATGGTGAGCCGGTCGAAGTGGCGTTTTCCCCTCATAAGACGCTTCTGGAAGTCCTTCGCGAAGACTTGGCGCTCACCGGTACCAAACATGGCTGTGAGTTAGGGGAGTGCGGATGTTGCGCCGTGCTGCTCGATGGCCGTCCAGTGCTTTCCTGCCTGGCCCTGGGGGTCGCCGTCGAAGGACATGAAGTCACCACGGTCGAAGGCATGGCGGACGGGACGACGCTCCATCCGTTGCAGGAGGCGTTCGCCGAGCTCGGGGCTGCCCAGTGCGGATATTGCACGCCCGGAATACTCCTGACGGCAAGAGTGCTGCTGGAGGAAACCCCGCATCCTTCCCGCGAGCAGATCAAGGAAGCTCTCGCCGGAAACATCTGCCGCTGCACCGGCTACATAAAAATATTTGAGGCGGTGGAGCTGGCCGCCGCTCGCATGGCTGGCAAGCCGGCTGAACCCAGCAACGAGAGTCTCTATGGGTCCTAACGGAGCCAAGCGAAAAGACCTGCGCGTCATAGGAAAGCCACTTCGCAAGGTAGACGCCAACTCGAAGGTCACCGGTCAGACGAAGTACGCCGACGACCTCGTGTTCCCCCGCATGCTTCACACGAAGATTCTGCGCAGCACGGTTCCGCACGCTCGCATCCTGAAGATCGACACATCCAAGGCGGAACGTTATCCGGGCGTCAAGATGGTGCTCGTCGGAAAAGACCTCACCATCCGCTACGGCGCTCTACCGGTCAGCGAAGATGAATATCCTCTGGCAGTCGGCAAGGTCCGCATGATCGGAGACCCGGTGGCCGCGATCGCCGCGGTGGATGAGGATGCGGCGACCGAAGCGATGGATTTGATCGATGTCGAGTACGAACCCCTGCCGACGATCTCTTCGATCCAGGCTGCGATCGACACCCACGAGCCTCGCATCCATGACTACGGAGATTTCGGCAATATCCATCGGAGGCAGGTCTACGAATTCGGCGACGTGGAAGTAGGCTTCGCCGAGGCCGACTTCGTGCGGGAAGACATCACCTTTTACGAGGGCAGCAACCATCTTGCGTTGGAGCAACACGCCAGCGTGGCCCAGTTCAGCCATGACGGCAAGCTCACGCTCTGGACGTGCACGCAGGACATGCACTATCTGCACCGGTCGGTCGCCAAGACACTGGGGCTGCCGGAGAAGGATGTCCGCATCATCGCCGTCACCAACGGCGGCGGCTTCGGAGGAAAGTGCGATCCGTTCGCGCATGAAATCATCGTCTCGAAGCTGGCGATGATGACGGGGCGCCCCGTCAAAATCTGCCTCACGCGCGAGGAGGTCTTCTATTGCCATCGGGGCCGGCATCCGGTCCTCATGAGCACCAAGACCGGCTTCAAGAAGGACGGCACCATCACGGCCATGCACCATCGCACGATCCTGGACGGCGGGGCCTACGGAGGCCATGGCGTGGCCAGTACTTTTTATACCGGTGTGCTGCAACCGACGACCTACGAGATCAAGCGTTTCAAGTTTGAAGCCGTCCGCGTGTTCACCAACAAAGCCCCGTGCGGCCCCAAACGGGGACACGGCACTGTTCAGCCGCGCTTCGCCCAGGAAGTGCAGATGGACAAGATCGCGGAGACGTTGGGGCTCGATCCCGCCGAATTGCGCAAGAAGCACCTGGTCCCGCCCAATTCGCTGACGGTGAATTGGCTTCGCGTCGGCACCATAGGCCTGGGCAAGTGCATCGACAAGGTCGTGGAAGGCTCCAACTGGAAAGACCGGTTCCGCAAGCTGCCCTACGGCAAAGGCGTCGGGCTGGCATGCAGCGGCTTCATGACCGGTGCCGGCACTGCCATCTATTGGAACAACCTGCCGCACTCCGGCGTGCAGTTGAAACTGGACCGCAGCGGACTCGTGACCGTCTTCTGCGGCTCCGCCGAGATCGGTCAGGGTTCCGATTCGATTCTCGCCTATATCATCGCGGAAGTGCTGGGGATCGATCCCTTCGATATCCGCGTCGTCACCGCGGACACCGATCTGACCCCGGTGGATCTCGGCAGCTATTCCAGCCGCGTCACGCTGATGACCGGTAACGCCGCCATCCAGGCCGCCGAGAGGGCGAAGGAGATGCTGGTCCAGGCGGTGTCGGCAAAACTCGAGGTTCCAGCCGACCGGCTGCTTTTAGCAGATCGCCGCGTGTTCGACAGGGAGAATCCGGAAAAAGGAGCGACCTTTGTAGAAGCCGTGTGGCTGGCCGAGGCGAAGTTCGGCACGCTCGGGACGGTTGGCTCCTACACGCCACCGCGCGTACCTGGAAAGTTCAAAGGATCCACAATCGGTCCTTCGCCTGCGTACAGCTATTCCGCGGCGGTGGCCGAAGTCGAGGTCAATCCTGAGACCGGCATCGTCGTGGTTCCGCGCATCTGGATCGGCCACGACGTGGGCCAGTGCATCAACCCTGTAATAGCGCTAGGGCAAATAGAAGGCAGCGTCTACATGGGCCTCGGGGAAGCCATGATGGAGGAGATGGCGTACCGCGGGAACCGCAACATGGTGCAGAAGGCCCCCTCTTTCCTCGAGTACAAGAGCCCCACCACGATGGAGATGTGCGACGTCATTACCTATCTGATAGAAGACCCGGATCCAAGCGGCCCGTTCGGGGCAAAGGAAGCCGGACAGGGACCGCAGTTGCCGGTTGCGCCCGCGATTGCCAACGCGATTTATGACGCGGTAGGGGTTCGTATCGACGAAGTTCCGCTCACGCCGGATAAGGTGCTGAAAGCGATCCGGGCGAAAGCCAAAGGGCAGGAAGGCAGATACGGGCCTACCGTATTCCCCCACTGCGAGATGCCCGCCTCGATTTTCGTGCCGACGCCGGGAGAAGGCGGCGACGGCAAGGCGGTAGAACGCCAGCCTGTTTTGGCATAGCCGCAATGCTGAGACTTCCCAAGTTTCGCTATCTGCAACCCAAGTCTTTGGACGAGGCGGTCCGCATGATGTCGGACGCAGGGCCCGAAGCCACGTTCGTGACCGGCGGTACGGACCTCTATCCCAACATGAAGCGCCGCCAGCAGACACCGAAGGTCGTCATCGGGCTGGCGCAGCTCGAGGAACTGCGTACCACCAGGGGTACGTCGGCAGAGGGAATGGTTCTGGGGGCCGGCCTGACGTTGACCGAGGTCGCTGAGGACGGCCGCATCCAGCACGCCTACCCGGCCGTATCAAAGGCCGCCGAGTTGATCTCCACGCCGCTGCTGCGCAACATGGGCAGCATCGGGGGAAACCTACTGCTCGACACACGTTGCAATTATTACAACCAGAACTACGAATGGCGCAAGGGCGTCAACTTCTGCATGAAGAAGGACGGCGACACCTGCTGGGTGGCTCCTTCCAGCCCGCGCTGCTGGGCGGTGCAGTCGAGCGACTCCGCCCCGGTGATGGTGGCCATCGGAGCGAAAGTGAAGCTCGTTTCGAGTTCGGGAGAAAGACTGCTGCCGGCGGCGGAACTCTATAACGACGACGGAATCCACCACCTCAATAAACGGCCCGACGAGCTGCTGACCGAGATTCACCTGCCGCGGACGAACGGCTGGCGGGCGACGTATTGGAAGCTTCGCCGCCGCGGCGCGTTCGATTTCCCGGTCCTCGGCGTGGCCACCTGCCTGCGCATGGCGGGCGATGGGACGGTGGAGGAAGCCAAAATCGTCCTGGGAGGGGTTGGCTCCCATCCCATCGAAGTGACGCTCTCAGAGCAGGCGATTATCGGGAAAAAGCTGACGGAAGAAACGATTCATGCCGCCGCAGAGGCGGCGTACTCCCCTGCGAAGCCTCTCGACACGTCGGATTTTGCCATGATTTGGCGCAAGCACATGGCGCGCTATTACGTCGCCTGCACGCTTCGTGAACTGGGCGGCCTCCCGCAGGCCCTACCGGACACCGCAACCAGCGTGCCGCCCCTGCGCGTCTTTTCGAGCGGTCCATTTTCCTGATTCTGCGGACACGGCTCAACCTTACAACTGCACAGATAGCGGTCGCACACAACCGACCGGGGCCCATCGCCGAGCAGCCCCACCTGGTGCTCGGCGAAAAGCAATGTTCACGGCTCACGCCTGCGCGCCAGGCGGGGCGCCACGGCACCCCAACGCGGCTGCCGCGTTGGGGACCCCGCCCCGCTCGGCGCCACCCGCTCCTGGTTGTTTGACGCAGCTCCCGAGAGAGGCAGCGGAGCGCCGGGTCTATTCAAGGCGCGTATACGTTCGACGCGTCACGGTTTTCCCGTCGGGTGAGGTCGCAATCTGAACCATCGTATTGCTGCCTTCGAACTTGATTTCCGAGTTGGGAGTGCTTGTCCCCATGTTGCCGGTTTGATTTCGCGACACGATGGCGGCGGATTGATTCTTCGAAACCAGAGGATATTGATAAAAGGCTGTCCCCTTGACTTCGTACTTTCCTGCGTCGGCTGACACCGGTGCCCAATGTTCGTATCGTGCCAGCTTCTCAGCGTCGGTCAGCTTGTTCGGGTCTTTCGGCGGCGCGAGGACTGGTCGCGGCGGTAATGGCGGCGTCGTATCGCTGTCCTGCCTGATGGTGCTGTAATACCCTTTCGTGTAGATAAAAATATTGGGCTGGCGGTTCGGGTTGGCCACGGCATTCGCCCCCGTTGCGACATACGATGTGCCCAACCACACACCCGCGATGGACGGAGCGGCTGGTGGTCGGGCCTCTACGTCAGCAGCGGATTCAAGGCGCGTATACGTTGCGCGTGTTGACGATTTCCCATCAGCTGACGTCCCGGTTAGCACCAACGTATTACCTTCAAGTTTGATTTGCTGACCGGCCTCAATGCGAGCGTTGGTTGCTTCTTGGCCGGCATTGCGCGCGATTATCGCGGCGCTTTGGGTTAGGTTGACGAGAGGATACTGAACGAGCGCTGTCCCCTTGATTTCATACGTTCCCGCTTGAACTGCAAATTGTGCCCAATGCTGGTATCGCGCCAGCATCTCGGCTTGAGTCAGCTTGTTTGGGTCTGCTGGCGGTGCGAGGATTGGTCGGGGTGGGAGCGGAGTGGCGACGTCCTGGATGATTCGGCTGTAGTACTTTTTCGTGTAGATGAGAATGTTAGGCAGTCGACTCGGGTTAGTGGACGCCACTGGACCCGAGTCGGCAATCGAAACGCCTTTCCACACGCCCTCAATGGAAGTTGGTGTGCTCTGAGCGACTCCGATCTGAGCCGCAACCACGATTCCGACGAGCGCGGACCCGGCGGGAACTACACGCATTCAGCACCTCACTTGAAGAATCGGTGATATTTCTTTGAATGCGGGTAAAGAGGGCGACCAACGCATGTCGAACTTACTAATTCACCAATTCACCAACTCACCAATTCACCAATGTTTCTTCCTCACTTAATGCGCGGCCGCTCGCCTTCCTGTCCTATCCAGGGTCGACAGCGCTCACATCGTTGCGCAGACCGGCCTCGTCGGCGTTCATATCGTTGCGCGGACCCGTGTAGTCCTCGATCGGCGGCGTGCCATGCGTGTGGAAGCTTTCGATCGTCTTGAGGCCCCAGGCCTGCCCCTTCTTCCGCTCGGTCTCGGTCCAGACAATCGGCTGCCAGTCAGGCGCGAGCAAGAGCCGCGCCCCGGCGTTGGCCACCTCGACGCGGTTGCCGCCCGGCTCGTACACGTAAAGGAAGAACGTCTGCTGCACCGCGTGCTTGTGCGGCCCGGTCTCGATGTGGACGTCGTTCTCGAGAAAGATATCCGCGGCGCGCAGGACTCCTTCTCTCGAGTCGACCGCGTACGTGAAGTGATGGAAGCGGCCGTGCGCGCCGTAGTGGTCGAGCGTGAAGGCGATGTCGTACGTCTTGTTCGTCGCCGTCAGCCACGCGCCGGCCTCCACGCCGCTGTCGAGCACGATCATCTCCGTCGTCCGCATGCCGACCACCTCTTCGAGGAACACCCGCAGCTCGGTCACGTTCGACGTCAGCAGGTTCAGGTGATCGATGCGGCGCACGTTGCAGCCGCGCGCCGGAAAGCGCGTCCATTGGTTCTTCAGCTTCGGCTTCAGCTCGGGGGGAGCTTCGTACCATTCCGTCTCGTAGTAGAGCTCCATGTTGTGGCCGTCGGTCGTATTGAAGGCGTACGTGCGGCCGTGGCCCAGGTCGCCGTCGTGCCACCCTTTTCCAAATCCTGAGCGCTCGATGATCGCGGCGCGCCGTTCGAGCGCTTCGGGGCTGGTTGCCCGCCATGCCACGTGGCCCATCCCGGCGATCTTCGATGCCGTGAGCTTCAGCGTGTGGTGCTCGTAGTCGTCCCAGCCCCGCAGGTAGACCGAGTCGCCGCGCCGGGCGGTCTCGGTCATCCCCATGACGTTTACGAAAAAGTTGAGGCTCTCCTCCGGCTTCGGCGTAAGCAGCTCGACGTGAGCCAGGTGCGCAATATCGAACGAGCGGAGAGTAGATCGCAAGGCAGTCCTTTCGAAGTTATTTCTTGTGCTTATCGAGGAAATCGTAGAATTCCCGTGCGTACGTCAGGAAGGCCTCCAGGTGAATTCCCCCCGGAACCACCGCATACACCGTCTCGACCCCGGCGGCTTTCGCCTCCTCCGCCATTTTCTGTGAAGCCGCGATGGGGTTATTCATGTCTTGATCGCCGTGAATGACCAGAAGCGCCATTTTCCCTTTGATGCGGTCCCACGGATACGTGTTGGGAGGAACTGGTCCGGAGCTCACGACCAGCCCCGCAAACTTCTCAGGATACTTGGCCGCGAGATGAAGAGCGCCTGACCCCGACGGATTCTGTCCGTGAATGAAAATGCGAGAGGTATCGACGTTGTACTCTTTCGCGACCAGGTCGATGACATACATCACGTCCTGCTCGCTGCGTTCGTTTTCCTGTGGAGTCCAGCCTGCGGCCGGCGTCGAGGGGCCGTTGGGCCGCACGACTGGGTACGGACTGCCATAGTACGGCTGACTGATTCCGCGATAGCCCATCGGCGTGACGACGAGGTACCCTCGCTTTTCGCCTTCCTTCACTAAATCGTTCCCCGCACGATATGGACCATCCACGGTGTTTCCGGCGCGAAGCGTGACCAGCATGGGAAGCTTCATGCCGGGAGTCCATCTCGAGGGCACGAAGAGACGGTACGGAATCGATTCGCCCGTGCCGGGAAAATTATAGATTCGGTATTGCTCTCCCTTGGCCTGATAGAGCGGCGCCGTCGGGCTGGGCTGAGGTGCAGCCGGCGGCGCCTGGGCAGGTGCCTGGGCGGGAGCCTGGCCGCCGAACACGGGCGCCTGCACGCCCAGCACGATAGCGACGCCAACCAGGTAACGAGACAACGTTTTCATAGCTCACCTCTCCAAGACACTTGCAACACACTACGATATCAGAAGGTCACGCCATCAAAAGGTCACGCCGCCAGTGATCCCGAACGTGCGCGGCGCCCCGCTCTCTCCCACGAAACCGGACGGCGCAAAGCTGCCGTACGCGAACGCCACCGGGATGTATCGGGTCTCGAACGCGTTCCTCACCCACGCCTCGGCAAAAAGGCGCGTGCCTCGTACGCCCGCGCGGAAATTCGCAAGCGAGTACGCCTCCTGCCCCGCGGAGTTGGCATCGTCGTACTTGAACGCTCCGTAGAACACGGCCTCGGCGCGACCATACAGCGTTGCTCCGAAACGCGAACCAACCGCGTGGGCATACTGCGCACCGGCGGTGGCCGTGTAGCCCGGCGTGCTCGGGAGCTCATTCTGCGACACGTCAACACCGCTCGAAACGCTGCCCGCTTTGAAACGCGCGTGCGTGTAACCCAGCGTCGCGAAGACATCGATGCTCGAGTGCGGGCGGGCGGTCACGTCGACCTCGACGCCGGCGCTCCGCGCCCCGCCGACATTGGCAATGTAGAACTGTGCCGGCACCGCGGGATTCGGCAGGTTCAACTGCAGATCGTTCCAGTCGATGAAGAACACGGCGGTGTTGGCCTGCACCCTGCCATTCGCCCACGACGTCTTCGTGCCGCTCTCGACGTTCCAGGTCAGCTCTTCCCCGTATGCCTCGCTGCCCGATGGAGATGCCGGGTTGAAGCCGCCCGCCTTGAAGCCGCGTCCGGCGGAGACGTAGGCCATCCGGCCGGGCTGAAAGCGGTACGCCAGCGCGACCTGGGGGGAGACGTTGGAGAAACTCCGTTCGGCATCGACCACGGCCGGCGGGGCTATCAGTGGCGCGTAGAACGTATTGAGCGCCGCCTGCTTGTTCTCGTGGTCCACGCGAGCGCCAAGGGTGACGTCCAGATTCCTGTCGAAGGTCATCGTGCCCTGGCCGTATACCCCCACGCCCACGTCGTCGAGCGCGGATTGGGGCGAGTGCTGGCTCACCGGGAAACCCAGAAACGGCGAAAGCAGAAACGGCGCGAAAGAGTTGACCGCATCCTGATCGTAGTTCTGCGTGAAGAAGAAGACACCCGTCTGCCACCTCATCGTGGCGCGACCCGACAGCCTGGCCGGCGCGTTGGCTGCCGAGGCCAGGCGAACCTCCTGGGTGAATTGCGCATCCTCTTCGGCGTTGTCGCGGGTCACCAGCGGCAACGGCGTGTAATCAAGGTCGGTGACGCCGCGTGTCTTCCACCGGACGAACCCGGTGTTGGTCGAGAAGGCGAACCGCTGCCCCTCCCGGCGCGCCAGTACGGTCGTCGACACGATGTTTCTATCGTTCCTTCCCTCGAAATCGCGCGCGGCCCGAAACGGACTCTGGCGCAGCGCCGCAAGGTCGTTGAGCGCGAGATCGCCATCCCGCGCTCGCTCCCCGTTGACGATGACGCGGGCCTCCCAGTTGGCCGCGGGAGTCCAAAGCACCTGGCCCTTGCCAGAGATGGCTGACCGAAAGTCGAGGTCATGGCCAGTCACAACATTCTTCGTGAAGCCATCGCGATCGCGGCGACCCACCGCGAAGCTGACCGCGAGCTTGTCAGTGATCGGCCCTGATACGACGCCCCGTGCCTCGCGCGCGCCGAAGTTCCCGAGGGGCACTAGAACGTTGCCCGTCCACGTCGTCAGCGACGGCCGGCCGCTCGTCACGCTCACGAGTCCGCCCAGCGTGTTGCGGCCGAACAGCGCGCTTTGCGGCCCACGCACGAACTCGACCTGGTTCACGTCAATGAAATCGATGCTCGACGAATTGGTGTTGAGTTGCGGGACGCCATCAATGTAGGTCGTGATCCCCGGGTTGGCCGGGCTGGAACCGATGCCCCGGAAGCGAGCGAAACTGAGCGCCCGGGCCGTGAACTCCGAGAAATATGTGTTGGGCGCGTACATAGCCGCGTCGCTGACGATACTGATGCCTGCGTCGCCGATCAGGTCCCTTGATACCGCCGTCACACTGACCGGCAGACTCTGAATGTCTGCCGGCTCCTTCTGCGCCGTGACGACGACCGTCGGCACGGTGATGCGGACAGGGGCTGACTGCGCCAAAGGCGACCAGCGGCAGAAATGTCATCCACAGGGTGACGATGAACCGACGTCCGAGCGTGCGCGGCATCATGTGACTGAGTCTCCAACGGGTGAGGGGTTTCGCTCGTCGCCGATCAATTGAGTGTCCACAGCGTGAGCGACGAAATATCCTTGACGAAGATCCGGTTGCCGGAGATGGCCGCCTGCGTCCACGTTTGTGTCTCCGCCACTTTGTAGCGGCGCAGCGGTTCGAAGGCGGTCGCGCTGTTTCGAATGACAACCAGCTCGCCGTCGTCCTCGAGGCTGAAGAGCAGGTCACCGGCCGTGGCAATGGCCGCATTCCCGGCCTGACGGCCTTCGGACAGCCACAGCGTTTTTCCCGTCTTGGCATCGACGCTGAAGTACTGCCCGCTGTTCTTTGTGGAAAGGCTGAAGAGCCGGTCGCCGGCGATGACGCCGTTGCTGAAACGCAGCGGAACGTCCGCGTTCTCCCAGACATTTTCAGTGACCCACTGGTTATTGCGGCGCGACACGGAGAAGGCGAGGGTCGGTCCACCGTTGCCGGACACAATGATCGTCTGCCCGTAGACGATCGGCGTGATTCCGTTGGTAGAGTTCCCGCTCACAAACGGCCGCTCCCAGAGGAGGGTGCCGGTCGCGATATCGATGCCCACGACCTTGCCCTGAGTGATCGTGACGACCTGTCGCGTCCCACCGAGATCGGCGGCAATCGGCGACCCGTACCCCGGCCCGTCGCCCTTCCAGCTCCATTTCACATCGCCCGTGTTCATATCGAACGCCGTCAATGCTCCCTCGTTGTGGCCGCCCACGTGGAAGACGACCAGACCGCGCTCAGCCAGGGGCGAGAAGGCGTGGCTCGTATACAACGGCACCACGCTGGACCCGGGCTTCTGCCAGAGCTGCTTTCCGGTGGTGGCATCGAAGGCGGTGACGACTCCGGTCATGCCGATCGAATACAGCTTGCCGTTTGCCAGTGTTGGCGTCGATTTGGGTCCCGGGCCGTGAGGTACCGCGGCGCTGTGCATGGTGAACGGAGCCGCATAGCCAGTCTGCCAGAGCGCCTTCCCCGTGCCGGCGTCGAGCGCGCTCATCACCTCGTTATCACCCTGACGCGCGAACATGTAGACCCTGTTGCCAGTGACCAGCGGCGTGGCATAGCCAAGCCCCACTTCGACTTTCCATCGCTGAACCAGGCTTTGCGGCCACTGTTGCGGCGCACTGAAGGACGCGATCGCGCCGTCGCGATTCGGTCCCCGCCACTGCAGCCAGTCACCCGAAGGACCCTGGGCCTCGGTCAGGGATATCAGGCTGGTTGAAACGATCGCGGCAATCAACGCGCAACGGGTAACGGCCATGTCCTCGCCTCCGTTATGTAGTGTCAAGAAAGATTCAGCGCGCCTGGACGTCATAGGCGGCCATAGTCCCCTGATTCCGGATGTATAAACGACCCCCGCTGACGACCGGGTTGGCCCAACTGGGCCAGCGCTGGTCGCGAATCTCAAACCGACCCTTTTCCCGGTACCCGGTGGGCGTTGCCTCGACAAGTCCCACGACGTTGTCTTCACTAAGGATGTAGAGATGGCCGTCGGCGTAGGCGACCGACCCCTTTCCGACGCTGCGGTCCCGCCACATCCTCTTGCCGGTTGCAAACTCCAGACAGGTCAGAATCGAATTGTGGTAACCATAGAGATAGCCACCCACCAGGACGACGCCGCCATGGTGATTCTCCATCTCTCTGGTGAAATATATCTCCTGTGCCCTGACCTCGCCGCCTTCCGCGCGCAAGCCAAGAAGCGCGCCGCCGGTACCGTATGCGGAAGTATAAAAGACCTTGTTGTCGGAGAAGACCGGCGTCGTGATGTTGGCCGTGCTGTTGGCCACCGGCCGGTACCTCCACATCAGCTTTCCGTCCGAGGCGCGCACTCCGACGCCGGCCTCGGCGGTCAGCGTCATGATGGTCCGAACGCCCTGCACGTCGGCCGCGACAGGCGACGCGTATCCAGCCTGATCGCTCAGCTCCTTGCTTGTCCAGATCGTCCCGCCGGTCATCTTGTCGAGCGCGACCATACCCGCATTCCGCCCGCCGGGCGTCACGATCAACTGATTCCCATCAACCAGGGGCGATTCGCTGATCAACCAGGGAATATTGCGGCCGCCGAAGTCCTTGAGGATGTTCCGCTGCCACACCGAAGTGCCGTCCCTGGCCAGCAGGCAAGCGAGGTCGCCGTTCTCGGTCAGCACGTAAACACGATCGCCGTCTACCGTCGGCGTGCCTCTCGGTCCCGGTCCTCGATCGTTGTCGCCCTCGGGCCCGAGCGCTTTCGACCAGAGCTCCTTGCCGTCCGCACGGTTCAGCGTGACCACGATGCTTCGTCCGGCTCGTGTCCCTTGGACAAAAACACGATCGCCGCTCACCGCCAGGGAGCCATATCCGCTGCCCAGGTTTGCTGCGGACCACAGCAGTCGCGGCCCCGATGACGGCCATTGTTGGAGAAGGCCCGTTTCCTTCGACAACGCCGCACGATCCGGCCCTCGAAACTGCGGCCAGTCGCCACCTGGAGAAGCCGTTGAGGATTGGCCGCCGGCTCGGGCCGCCAGCGCGGCGATATACACCAACGTCAAAAGCGCACCGCGCGTCATAATTAATGAGGTCTCCCCGCGATGCTAGAATACATCTCCCCGGAAAGCATGAGGACGCCCTAATGCTCAAGAAATGCTCCCTCCTGGCGGCCCTGGCTCTCGCAATTGGGGTCGCGACCTCGGCCCAGGATGTTGTTCCGCGTCGAATCGCCCTTGGCGACTGGCCTGAAGCGCGGGGACCCCATCGTGATGGGGTGTCCCGCGAGACCGGTCTCATCGAAAAGTGGGCCCTGAATGGCGAGAACTTCCTGTGGCGCGCGCCGTACGGCGGACGGTCGGCCCCGATCGTGATGGGCAATCGAGTGTGCGTCCAGAACCCCGCGGGCAGCGGTACAACGCTTCAGGAACGGGTCATGTGCCTGGACGCCGACACGGGCAGGGTCGTCTGGGAATACAAGTTCAACATCTTTCAAAGCGATGTTCCCGCGCATCGCATCGGCTGGGCGTCGCCGGCCGCCGATCCCGCAACGGGCAACATCTACGCGCTCAGCGGCGGGGCCGAAGCCATCGCCCTCACCAAGGACGGCAAGCTGCTGTGGAGTCGCTCGATCGGGGAGGAGTTCTCGGCGTTCACCACGCACGGCGGTCGCACGATGTCGCCGATCCTCGATGGCGATCTCGTGATCGTCAGCGCGGCGATCTCGAGCTGGGGCACGGCGGCCAACCGCTCGCATCGTTTCGTCGCGCTGGACAAACGCACCGGCGACATCGTGTACGTGGCTAACCCTGGCGGCCGTCCGTACGACACGGCGTACGCCGCGCCAACCATCGCGAGCATCAACGGGCTGCGGCTGCTCATCAGCGGCCTCGGCGACGGTGGCATCTACGCGATCAAGCCACAAACCGGCGAAAAGGTCTGGGGCTTCGTGGCGGCCAAACGCGCCATCAATACCGGGGTCGTCGTGAAGGACACCTCCGTCATCGTGTCGCATGGCGACGAGAACCTGGACTCGAGCGAGCTGGGCATGATCGCGGCCATCGATGGATCGCAGACCGGCGACATCAAGACCACCAAGTGGGCCGCCAAGGGCGACCAGTTCGGGTTTTCGTCTCCGGTGATCGACGGCAATCGGGTGTACGAGGTCGAAAACGGATCGCGTCTGAAAGCCTTCGATCTGCAGACGGGCCAGGAACTCTGGCGACAGCAGCTCGGCACGGTCCAGAAAGCGCCGCTCGTGCTGGCCGACGGAAAGCTGTATGTCGGAACCGAGAGCGGCAAGTTCTTCATACTCCGGCCCGGTGCGGACCGCGCCGCGGTCCTGAGTGAAGTGCTGTTGCCCTTGAGCAAGAACAGCGTTCAGCAGGCCGAAGGGACCCCGGAGCCGATTCTGGCGGGCGCGGCCGTGTCGCGCGGCCGGATTTTCTTCGTCTCGAGCGATGCGGTGTACGCCATCGGAACGAAGACGGCAAAGCCTGTCTCCGGCTTCGCGGTCGACGAGCCGGCTGAACGAGGTGAGGGCGCACCCGCGTACCTGCAGGTCGCTCCGACCGAACTCGTTCTGAAACCGGGCCAGACCGTCAAGCTGCACGCCAGGCTCTTCGACGCAAAGGGACGATTCCTGCGAGAGGAACCGGCCGCGTGGTCGCTCCAGGGGTTGAAGGGCACTGTCGCCGACGGCACGTTTGCGGTGGCAGGCGATCCAGTCGAACAGGCGGGCACCATCAAGGCCACCGTCGGCGCACTGAGCGGCGAAGCGCGCGCCCGAGTGGTCCATCCGCTACCGTGGACCGAAACGTTCGAATCGTACGCCGACAGCGCGGTACCGCCCGGCTGGATTAACGCCGTGGCGGGCAAGTACGCAGTCACGACCCTGGACGGCCAGAAGGTGCTGCAGAAGGCGCCCGACGAAACGATCTTCCAGCGCATGCGGATGTTCATCGGGCCGGTGGACTGGTCAAACTACACCTTCGAGGCCGACGTCCGCGTGGCGACGAGACGGCGCCAGATGGGTGATATCGGAATCACCGCGCAACGCTACACTCTCGTGCTCTATGGCAACAGCCAGCAGTTGAAGCTGGAGCCGTGGGAAGCGGAGATCCAGCGTACGGTGACGGTGCCGTTCACCTGGAAGCCGGATGCGTGGTATCACTTGAAGCTGCGGGTCGAAAATACCGCGGACGGAAAAGTCAGGGCGCGCGGCAAGGCGTGGCCGACCGGCGAAGCCGAACCCGCCGCGTGGATGATCGACAAGGTCGATCCGATGGGCAACCACCAGGGCGCGCCCGGCGTGTTTGCGTTCGCGCAGTTCGGCGCCTATTTGGACAATATCAAGATCGTGGCGAACCAATGAAAACCCTGTTCTTCGCGCTCGCTCTCGTTCTCACGACCGCCTCCTGGCCCGCGCGCGTGACCGCGTCCGACCCAGGCGGCAGCGGCGACTGGCCCATGTGGGGTGGCACGCCCGATCGCAACATGGTGTCCAACATGAAGGGCCTGCCAACCGACTGGGACATCAAGACCAAGAAGAACGTGAAGTGGGTCGCCGACCTCGGCTCGCAGAGCTACGGCAACGCGGTCGTGGCGGGGGGCATGGTCTTCGTCGGCACGAACAACGAGGCGCCGCGGGATCCC
Organism: uncultured Acidobacteriota bacterium; assembly: GCA_963789965.1. GTDB lineage: Bacteria > Acidobacteriota > Vicinamibacteria > Vicinamibacterales > CAVVIG01 > DATLLJ01. The sequence continues at coordinate 148,157 of CAWBMO010000006.1, read as the reverse complement.
AAGCAAGGGGGCGACCGTGGTGTGCTGATGGCGTTCCGCGAATCCGACGGCCAGTTCCTGTGGCAGCAGACGCACGAAAAGCTCGCGGCGGGACGTGCGAACGACTGGCCCTATCAGGGCGTCGCGTCGTCCCCGCTCGTCGAAGGCGAGCACCTGTACTACACCAGCAATCGCGGCGTGGTCTTCTGTGTCGACATCCAGGGATTTCGCGACAACGAGAACGACGGCCCGGTCAAGGACGAGAAGTTCACCGGCCAGTTTGACGCCGACGTGATTTGGTCGTTCGACATGATCGAGGAAGTCGGGTCGTACCCGCACAACATGTCGAATTCGTCGCCGGTCATCCTGGGCGATCTGCTGTTTGTCAGCACGTCGAACGGACAGGACGAAGGCCACGTCCACATTCCGTCGCCGAAAGCGCCCTCGATCATCGCGATCAACAAGAACACCGGCAAGCTCGCGTGGGAGGACAACTCGGTCGACGATCGTATCCTGCACGGACAATGGTCGACGCCTTCGGTCGGAAGGATTGGCGGCGTCGATCAGGTGGTCAGTGCGCAGGGCGACGGCTGGGTGCGCGGCTACGAGGCGCTGACCGGCAAGAAGCTGTGGGAGTTCGACACCAATCCAAAGGAATCGGTCTGGCCCAAGACCCGCAACGAGCTGATCGCGACGCCGGTCATCTACGACGACAAGGTCTACATCGCGAACGGCCAGGATCCGGAGCACGGCGAGGGCGTCGGGCACTTCTACGCGATTGATGCGACCAAACGCGGCGACATCACCCAGAGCGGCCGTGTGTGGCACTTCGACAAGATCCGCCGATCCGTCTCGACCGCGTCCATTGCCGACGGTCTGATCTATGTTCCGGACTTCAGCGGCTTCCTGCACTGCCTCGATGCGAAGACCGGCCAGGAGTACTGGACCCACGACCTGCTTGCCGCTGTCTGGGGATCGACGCTCGTCGCGGACGGCAAGGTGTACATCGGCGATGAGGACGGCGACATCACCATTCTGCAGACCGGCAAGGAGAAGAAGGTGCTCGCCGAGATGAACATGGGCAGCGCCGTCTACGCGACGCTGGTGCCGGCGCACGGCGCGTTGTTCCTGAACAACCGCAATCAGCTGTTCGCCCTCGCGGTGAAATAGTAGAGAAGACAAGCTCCACCACGGAGGTCACGGGAACTAACGGAGTTCACGGATCTAGAGGTCGGTTTTCCGTGTTTTCCGTTTGCGTCCGTGGCCTCTGTGGTAGTGATTTTGTGTAATGAACGCCGTCAAATCAGTCATCTCGCTGTCGCTGCTGGTTGCAACTTTGCCCCTCGTCGCCCAGGGGCCGGTGGTGACGCCGGCCAGCGAGTGGCGGCAATTCCGCGGCAACCCGCAGTTGACAGGCGTCTCTGCGAGCACTCCCCCTTCGACGCTCAAGCTTTTGTGGACGTACGACGCTGGGGACGTCATCGATTCGTCGGCGGCAATCGCGGACGGCGTGGTTTACGTAGGTGGTGGCGATGGAAATCTGATCGCGCTCGACCTGGCGTCGGGCGCGCTCCGCTGGAAATACCCGACGGGCAACCTGATTGGCGAATCCTCGCCGGCCGTGGGCTCTGACGTTGTCTTCATCGGCGATCTCGGCGGGATCGTTCACGCGGTCAATACGCGCGACGGCAAGGCGCTGTGGACGTTCAAGACGGGGTCGGAGATCAAGTCCTCGCCGGTCGTTGTCTCTGGGGTCCCTGGAGGCCCTGGAAGCAGCGACGTCGTCCTCATCGGGTCCTACGACGGTCACCTCTATGCGCTTGATGCGCGCACCGGACGTGTGCGGTGGAAACTCCTTACCAACGGGATGGTGCACGCGACGCCGGCCGTCCAGAACGGGCTCGCGTTCATCGCCGGCTGCGACGCGATCTTCCGGGCAATTCGCGTCGCCGACGGCAGGCAGATGTACCAGGTGGAGTCCGGTGCGTACACCGCCGCTTCACCAGTAATAGACGCAGACGGCAGTCGAGCCTACTTCGGCACCTTCAACTTCGAGGTATTGGCGCTCGATCTGAAGAAGCGCCGAGTGGTCTGGCGCTACTCCCAGCCTGATGCGCAGTTCCCCTACTATTCGTCCGCCGCGCTCAGCAACGGTCGCGTGATCGTGGGTGGCCGGGACAAGACCATCCACGCAATCGACACGGCCACCGGCAAGGGGGCCTGGACGTTCGCCACGCGAGCCCGCGTCGATTCCTCACCGGTCGTGGCGGGAGGCCACGTCTACGTCGGTTCGAGCGACGGCCGGCTGTACGTGCTCGACGCCGCATCAGGGAAGAAGCTTTCGGAATTCGACACCGGCGCCGCCATCACCGCCTCACCCGCCATCGCTGCGGGCCGCGTCGTCATCGGTACGCAGGATGGCCGGCTCTACGTCTTCGGATAGCCAGTTCGCTAGACGGACCTATCACAACAGAGATGCAGAGGGCCCAACCGAAGCTAACGGCTCAAATCCGCACGATCGGTTACGCCACGCTCGCCCTCGTCGCGTTTGCGGCGAACTCGGTTCTTTGTCGCATTGCACTCCGACAAGCCGCCATCGATCCGGCGACGTTCTCGACGATTAGGTTGACCTCAGGCGCGGCCACTCTTCTGTTCCTGACGACGCGGCCGCAGGGACAGGTACTGCCGGTGGCACATTCGTGGATGTCGGCTGGTCTGCTCTCTTTGTACGCGATTCCCTTCTCCTTTGCTTACACAAGGCTGACCACGGGCACTGGAGCCCTCATTCTGTTCGGGTCTGTCCAGGCGACGATGCTGATCGCGGCGCTGCGGTCCGGCGAGAGACCGCACGCATCGCAATGGCTTGGTTTGGGCGTGGCGCTTGCGGGTCTTGCCTACCTCATGCTGCCCGGCGTTTCCGCTCCGCCATTCGCGGACGCTGCGCTCATGGCGGTGGCGGGGTTCTCATGGGGAATGTACTCCTTGCGCGGCCGGCGTACGGCAAACCCACTCGGGCAGACGGCGAGCAACTTCCTGCGCGCGGTTCCTTTTGTTTTCGTCGTGAGCGCGGTCGAACTGCCTCGATTCCACGTCGAAGCCAGTGGGCTGATGCTCGCGTGTGCGTCTGGTGTTCTTGCGTCGGGATTGGGCTACGTCGCCTGGTATGCGGCGCTAGGCGGCCTCACGGCCACGCGTGCCGCTGTCGTGCAGCTCTCGGTGCCGGTCCTGGCAGCGGCAGGGGGCGTCATCCTCCTTGGGGAAACCATCTCGGCACGCTTGGTCGTTTCCACGATCGCGATCCTCGGAGGGATCGCCTTAGCCATCGTCGGTCGCGAAAGGTTCCGTGGCTGATCGCCGCTGCTTTACTGGTGTTCGCGGTACTGCGGCAGCGCTGGGGTTCCACCGATGGCCTGTTTGAGTACGACGACGTCTACTGGCTTGGGCCGGAGCGTGGCCTCTTCTCCATCGACTCGGAGTGGCTCGTGGTAAGGTGCGCCCAGGGTGTTGTGGTCAGCGTGCAAGTCGTCATCGACTGACATCTTTCTACGCTCAAGGAGAGTGCAATGCGGGTGCGCGGTGGATTTCTGTCGTATGTTGGTCTCATGCTCCTCGTTCCGCTACATTGCGAAGCGCAGGGGCGCTCGCCATTGTTGGAACGAGCTGCACAGGAAGTGGTGACTGCAGCCGGTTCGTACCCAAGCCGAGTTGACCCTCAACTTTCCGGCCCTCGGTCCGGCGGCCGTGATTCGCTACTTAATGGCACGGCGATCGGCTTTGCAGCGGGCGCGGCCTTCGGGATCGCATACGCCCATGGGGTTCGCGATTCCGATCTAGATGCCGGCTCTTATGCCTATGGCGCGCTGATCTTCGGCGGTATTGGGGCCGCTGTGGGATTGGGTATCGATGCGCTCTTCGACCGCAATTCGAGCGTGGTTGTTCAATCGCCTCGACACGTAGCGCTCGGCCCCATCGTGACGCGCAGGACCGCCGGAATTCACGTCATCAAGCGATGGTAGTCGTGTGGGCGTTGGCCCCCGTCAGGCGCCGGCCATAAGTACATGTCAGCCTCGACCATTCATCGAGAGATGAAGGGCCTTGCCGACCCCCTGCGCGCCACCGCGGTCAGCCGTTTCTTCAAGACCGCGCCGGGCCAATATGGTGCTGGTGATCGCTTCCTTGGCATCCGCGTGCCGGTGCTTCGCAAGCTCGCAGCCAAGCACCAGCTTCTGTCGATTCGCGAACTCTCCGCGCTGCTCGGGTCCCCGTGGCACGAAGAGCGCCTCCTCGCCCTCCTCATCCTCGTACGACAATATTCCAGAGCGGAGCCAGCCCGTCGCGAGGCGATCTACCGGCTCTACATGAGGCGCACCGCGCAGATTAACAACTGGGACCTGGTGGACTGTTCGGCCGAGCACATAGTTGGCGCGCACTTAGCTGATGGCGCGCGCACCCGGCTGCTGCCCCTGGCCAAATCGAAAGTCCTGTGGGAGCGGCGTATCGCGATCCTGGCCACCTTTCACTACATCAAACACGGGGAGTTCGACGACACACTGCGGGTCGCCCGATTGCTGCGCAACGATCCGCATGACCTCATTCACAAGGCGGTCGGCTGGATGCTCCGGGAAGTCGGGAAGAGAAATCGCGCGGCTGAAGAGACATTCCTGCGGCAACACGCGAAGCAGATGCCGCGGACGATGCTCCGTTACGCCATCGAGCGCTTCCCTCAATCGCTTCGACGACGGTACCTCGCCGCCTGAGCCATCAGCGAGGCATATCCCCTCGGGTCATCTTTTCATCATGTGAAAGAGCGGATAACTTGCCGAGAGCAGGAGCAACGCAAGGACGCTGTTCCGTGTATCGCCTGCGATAGCTCCAACCAGAAATGCGACCGACCCAAAGAGTGCCAGCGCGGTCGTCCAGGGATAGCCCCACGCGCGGTAAGGGCGCGGCCGCTCGGGTTCGCGCCGTCGGAGGAGAAAGAGGGAGCTAAAGGACAACGTGTAGTTGGCGATGAAGAAGAACGCCAGCACCGTGATCACCTGCTCGAATGTTCTTCCGAACGTGATGAAGAGGACGGTGATCGCCGTGCTCAGCGCCAGCGCCACGGTCGGCGTCCCACCCTCATTCACCGCGGCGGCCCGGTGCGACACGAGTCCGTCCCGGCTCATGGCGAAGAGCACTCGAGTCGCCATCAGGTGGTAGGCATTGATGGCGCTCAGCATCGAGAGGATCGTGAGAATTCTAAACACGGAGTCGCCGTGCTGACCGAAGATGACGCCGGCGGCAGCGCCTACCGCAAATTCTTGTCCCGCAATCTTCGAGACCGGCAATACATGAAGGAGCGCCAGGTTGACCAGCAGATAGATGGCGATGATGGAAAGCACCCCTCCGACGAGCGATCGAGGAATCGCCTTGCCGGGATCGTGAACCTCTTCTCCGAAATAGACCACGCCAGTCCACCCGTCGTACGTGTAGATCACCGCCTGCAGCGACAGTACGAATGCCGTGCCGAAGGCGAGGCCCGCCGGTAAGGACAGCACAGCGGCGCTTTCGGCGGACGACTGACCACGAAAGGCGAATGCGGCGCCAATCAACGCCACGAACGCCGCGGCCTTCAGCGAGCTCGTGACGTTCTGAACCAGGCTGCCCGCGCGTATCCCGCGCCACTGGACGATCGCGAACGCGGAAGCGACCACCACGGCCACGGTCGGCGCTTGTCCACGCAGGGCCGGCACCAGCGCACCCGCAAATTCGCCGACGACGATGGAGACCGCCGCAGTTGTGCCGCAGGTGGAGATCCAGTCGCTCCAGCCCACAACGAAGCCGGCATATTCTCCGAGGGCGTAGCGTGAAAAGACGTACTGCCCGCCGGAACGGGGAATCATCGCCCCCAGTTCCGCCATCTGGATCGCGCCGAGCAATGCGTAAAGGCCGCCCGCGATCCAGACGGCGAGAAAGAGCCAGGTATCCGGCAGATGGCGAGCCACTTCGCCTGGCGCCCGAAAAATCCCGGCGCCGATCGTATTGCCGATCGTCACGGCCAGACCAAAGCCGATTCCGAGCACGCGCAACAGCCGGCCCCGTGGCTCCGACATGAGCGCGAATTCTACGTTCTGTCAGAGGCTCGCGCGAACATCCCTGATATTGCGTGCAAGCCCGGCGTGTTTTGCTTATCCTCAACGGACTGGGGGAAGTGATGACAACGAGAAACGTCCTTGGAGCGAGCCTGCTGGGCACGGTGGTCCTGCTGGGCGTGGCCACGTTCCGGGGCCCCGCGGCGCCTGTGGTGAGTGCGGCCCAGCAGCCGCCGCAGGCCCTTCGCCAAGCTCCGGTAAGCTCAGGGCAGGGAGACGCCGCACTGACGGGCTCGGTGGGTTCCGCCGAGGAACGCCGCATGGAAGGCGTGCTGGTTTCGGCGAAGCGGGACGGCTCCACCAAGATCATCACCGTCGTCAGCAACGCCGACGGTGTGTACAGCTTCCCGCGCGGGCGGCTCGAGCCAGGCAAATACAACGTCTCGATTCGCGCTGCCGGTCATGTCCTGCCGGCGCCATCGTCGGCCAGACCTGTCGAGGTGACCGCCGGCGCCGCCGCGCGGCTGGACCTGAACCTGCGCGCGGCAAACGTCCTGGAGCGCGCTCTGCAGATGACGGATCCCGAGTGGCTCGCGAGCTATCCGCTCGACGACAAAACGAAATTCGACGTATTCAGGGACTGCAGCCGATGCCACACGCTGCGGCGACCCTCCATGTCGACGTACAACAAGGACCAGTTGCCGTGGGTCATGAAGCGAATGGTCTATTCCTCCGGCAGTTCGCCGATGTCGTTCCAGCTCCCCGGTCCGCAGACGGCCACCTGGGGTAGGGCGGAATGGGGAGAACCCTCTCCGCAGAACCACCGGCAGGCTGAGGCGATCGCCCGGATCAATCTGAGTGATGGCATGTGGGACTACGACTTGAAGACCTTGCCGCGGCCCAAGGGCAAGGAGACGCAAGTGATCTACACCACATGGGAGCTGCCGGCGACCAGCAGGCCGCACGACACGCGACTCGGTCTGGACGGCGCGATCTGGTTCAACCACTTCAACGACAACGCGCTGGGGAGGCTGGATCCGAAGACCGGCGCAACCAAACAGTGGCGGTGGCCAAACAGAGCGGAGAAAGGGTCATTCGAACCGACCGGCGCCCGCACGATGATGGGACCCGACAAGCTGGGCAGGTTCTACATCGGCAATCAGGCGCAGGATGGCGTGGTCGTCTTCGACCCGAAGACAGAGACGTTCCGCTTCCTCGACGTGCCTGGCGGGGGCGAGATGATGGACGTCTCCGGCTCACGTGCGGATGGCTATGGCTGGCGCTCGGGCCCTGACGCATACCGGATCAACCTCGAGACCTCGGAGGTGACGACCGTCAAGGGCTCGAAGCCTCTCGCCCGGTACGATATTGCGGCGGACACGAAGAACAACTTGTACGGCGCGGGCCGAGGCAGCACTTACGTGTGGCGTGTGGACGCCAAAACGCTTGAGGTCTCCTACTACGACATCCCCGAGAAACCACGCGGCGTTGGAGGACTCGGCGGCGGCATGCGGCGCGGCAAGACCGACGGCCAGGACCGGCTGTGGTGGGGCGGATTCGACGGCAACTTCATCGGGATGCTCGACCCGAAGCAGCCCGCGGGAAAGGAAATAAAACTGTACGCGGTGCCCTTTCCCTGGTTCTTCCCCTATGACGCGCACTACGATGACCGCGGATATACCTGGACCGGCGGGATCACCGCCGACCGCGTCGCGCGGTTGAATCTCGATTCAGGAGAATGGAACTTCTACCTCCTCCCGTTCGAAGCCAACATCCGCGACATCGACTTGAAGCCGGCCGAGCCGGGCGGGCTCTCAGGGTTGTGGATCGGTCACACCCATCAAGGGTTGATCACCCTCGTCGAGCCGCTGGCGAAATGAGGGTCCGAACTGAAGCCGACCTGCGCAAAACGCTAACACAGAGAACACGGAGAAAAAACAGAGGCGTGGTAGTGCTTTCAGATTATCCCGCTTTGAGATCGTCGTACAGGAGCCGATGGAATAGGTGCTCTCCGGCCTCGCGGCGCACCGACAGCCGGCCAGCCGTGTACGCGCGTGAGCGCAGCCCGCGTTGCACCGACGTACAGATCGCCACATCTTCATGCTGAATCTGCTCGCTGACTTCGATGCTCGCCCGGTTGCGGGCGCGCGCCCGGTCGGAGATGTCTCGAAAGTAGAAATCGAAGATGACGTCGGTCTTGTCGACTCCGCGCGGAATGACCAGGTTCGTGTCCATGGCGGCGCCGTAGCAGTTGATCATGAGGTTCGGATAGATCCAGTAGTAGAACGCCCTGTCGCCCGTGCGCACCGCGCCGGTTCGCGGCTCGGCGCCGTCGGTCACGATTGGACTCGATTGCAGGCAGAACCTCTCGCCATTCTCGATCGTGTAGGCGCTGTAGTCGAGGACACTGTCGAGGCCCTTGTGCAGATGGGGAACGTGGTAGCCCCCATCCAGATAGTTGTCGACGAACACTTTCCAGTTGCAGTCGAGCGTGTAGCAGCGCCTCTCCATCCAGTGCAGGTTCTCCAGGCCGAGTTGCCCGATCCGGCTCGCGAGGTCGGAACCGAGAAACTCTTCCAGTGAAGGACCGTCGCGCTCGAGCCTGACGAAAATCCATTGTTCCCAGATAGCGGTCTCGATGGGAACGAGACCATTGGCCAAGCGATCGAAATCGCAGACGCCGGCAAAATCAGGTGTCCCTTTGAGCTGACCGTCGAGCGAGTACGTCCACCCATGGTACGGACAGCGGAGAACGGACGCGATACCTTCAGCGTCGGTCACCACCGCGGCGGCGTGGTGACGGCAGACGTTGAAGAATCCACGAACGACTTCGTCGTCTCCTCGGACGACAACCACCAGCTCGCCAGCGGCAAGCTCACACGAAATGTATTGACCCCGCTGCCGAAGCTGATCGACGCGACCGACAAGCTGCCACGAACGAGCAAATACGGTGCGGCGCTCAAGGTCGACGATCCGCAGATCGAAGTACCAGTCGGCGGGAATCGTGGACGCTTGGGCAAGCGGCGCATCTCGCCTGTAGCTGTCGATAATCTCCGCAATGGAGCTCATTCAGCCGCTAGTCTACCCGGATCGTTTCCGCACGTGCTTCCGTCGTACATAGTGTCCGGCTTTAGCCGGACGACCCCTTTTTCCGAACCTATGGCTCCGCAACGAGCCTCCGCAGAATCGGCGTGGTGGCGATCGTCGTCGCCAGCGCCATCAGCACCATCATCGTGAACAGCGTCGGCGAGATGACTCCGAGGTCGAGTCCGACGTTGAGCACGATCAGCTGCATCAGGCCGCGCGTGTTCATGAGCACGCCCAGACCGGCGGCGTCACGCCAGCTCAGGCCGGTCGCGCGGCCGGCCAGGAGCGTGCCGCCAACCTTGCCCGCCGTAGCGACGAGGATGATGAGACCGCACACCAGCCAGGCCTCCCATCCGGAGAGGAGGCCGATTTCGGTGCGGATGCCTGCGAACGCGAAGAACGCCGGCAGCAGCAGGATCGTCACGAGATTCTCCAGGCTCGCGGTCAACGTGCGTGCCAGCCGACTTTCGTGCGGGATCACGGCGCCGAGCAGAAACGCCCCGAAAATCGCGTGCACGCCGATGGCTTCGGCGACGAGCGACGCCACGAGCAGGGCCACAATCGTCAGGGCGACGGCGCCCCGCGAGGGATCGCTATCCCCGCACCGGCGCACAAGCCGCGCCGCAAGCGGGCGCACCACCGTGAACATGACGCCGATGAACGCCAGCGTGAGCACCATGACCAGCAGTGCGCTTCCGGCGGCGGCCTGAACCACGCCGACGACCAGCGCCAGCAGGCACCACGCGGTCACGTCGTCCACTGCCGCGCACGTCAGTGCGACCACGCCGAGCTGCGACTTGCTCATCCTGAGATCCGACAGAATCCGCGCGAGCACGGGAAACGCCGTGATGGACATGGCGATGCCGAGGAACAGCGCGAAGCTGGTGAACGGTACGTCGCTCGTGGAAACACGCGGGTAAAGATAGAGGGCCAATGTGGTGCCCAGCACGAAGGGCAGCACGATGCTGGCGTGCGAGATGGCCACGGTGGCGTGGACCTGACCGCGCAGCAGGTCGGAATCGAGCTCGAGTCCAATCAGGAACATATAGAGGACGACGCCCAGCTGCGCCACGATGCCGAGGAACGGAATGACCGAAGGCGGCAGGATGAAGAGATAGGCCTGGGGAGCGATGGCCCCGAGCAGCGATGGGCCCAACAGAACGCCGCCAACGACTTCGCCGAGAACCGGCGGCTGACCGACGGCGGCGAACAGCCGGCCGAGCAACCGGCCGACGATGACGACCGCCGTCAGCGCGATCAGCAGGTGTAGAAGGGCGTCATCGGTTCGGGAGGCGGCCTCGGAAATCGTGCGGCCGGAAACGGATGGCGCAGGGGCGGAGAGCGTCTCGCCGTAGCGACGGACGAGGAGGAACAGCCCGATCGCGCCAGCAATCATGGCGGCGTAGGCAGCTGCCGCCCGCGGGCGCATCTATGGCCGACGCCCCTCGGGCAGCACCAGCTCGTTTGTCTTGTCTGGCGAGAGCTCGGCTGGTGTGCCGGTATCCCACGTCGGAATGGGTTGCTTCCCGGGCTCGTACAGCGACTCCAGCGGCTCCCACACCTTGTCCACCCGGTCGGTGAACAGGTCCCCGATCAGCAGATCCGTCAGCGTGCCCTGCAGGTGAGGGTAGCGTTTGACCATGTTGCCGAAGCTGAATCCGTCGTAGTACTCGCACACCAGCCGCCGCATGCGATCGACGCCTTCGTTGAAGACCGGTCCCCATTTGCCCAACTGCTCGCCGAGGTGTCGCCCCTGGCAAACCCTTCGACGATCGCATCGGCGGCCATCTCTCCCGATCGAAGCGCCAGCAGCACGCCAGAGGAATACAGCGGGTCGAGAAACCCGAACGCGTCGCCTACAAGGACCCAGCCGTCACCAGCCGCCTGCTTGGACCGGTACGAATAGTCCTTCGTCGCGAAGTACCCGGTCGCTCTTCTGGCGTTCGCGATGCGCTCCTTGACGCCTGGGCAACCGGTGACTTCCTCATCGTACGTTTCCGCATAGCCGACGCGCCCTTTGAACAGGTAGTCGAACGGTCCCACGACGCCGACGCTGACGATGTTGTTGTGGAGCGGGATGTACCAGAACCAGCCGTTCTTGTTTCCGGTCTGGATGACGAGCGTCGCGCCCTCGTCGCGTCCGGAGTCTCGATACGCCCCTTCCCAATACGTCCAGATCGCGCCCTTGTTGAGCGTGGGATCCCACACGCGCAGCTGGAGTCGATTCATGATCAGGCCGTTCTGCCCGCTGGCATCGACGACGACTCGGGCACGGACCTCACGGAACGAGCCGTCGGCGTCCTTGATTCTGACGCCCACGGCGCGGTCGCCTTCGAAGAGCACGTCGTGCACCCGCACGCCTTCGTGGACGTCCACGCCATGTTCGCGGGCGTTGTTCAGCATCATCTGATCGAACTCGCTGCGTACCACTTGCCACGTCTGTGAGCACTCGTGCGGCTTGTTGTCCCAGAAGTAGAACGGCGCGGAATTCTTGCCGTTGGAGTTGACGAACTGGACACTATATTTCTTGACGAAGTGGCTCTTCTGCATCTTCGGCAGCATATTGAGCCGCTTGAGCACCCAGTACGTCTCGGGGATCAGCGATTCGCCGATGTGGAAGCGGGGAAACTGCTCCCGCTCGAACAACTGGACTCGGCAGCCCTGCTGCGCCAGCAGCGTGGACACGGTGGACCCGGCCGGACCGCCTCCAATCACGACAACGTCCGGGATCGTTCGACCTTCCATGGACATCAATGACTACGCCTCCACGACGAATCGGTGAGCTTTCATCTCGAACCGTGGCAACGCGCCGGGCTCGGCCACCTTGACCGGCACCGACAATGCGAGCGCCTCGCGCAACCGCTGTGACACCTTTGGCGCAATCGCCGAACCATCGGCCTGCGGGCTCACCTCGATCTCCACGGTCAACGATCGCATGGCACCGGTCTGTGACACGGTCGTCCGGAATTCGACCACCTCCGGAAAACGCCGCACCACCGATTCGATGCTGCCCGGATAGACGTTGACGCCGCGGATGTTCACCATGTCGTCCGCGCGCGATAGAACGCCACCCTCCAGGCGGGCCCACGTCCGGCCGCATCGGCACGGTCTCCGAGCGCCGGACGACGATATCACCCGTGCGGTACCGGATGACGGGGCTGGCCGTCCGGCCCAGGTTCGTGACGACCATCTCGCCCGGCTGCCCGTCTGCCACGGCGTCGCTGCCGCGCGGATCCAGTACTTCGCACATGTACTCACCTTCGTTGAGGTGGAGAGATCCGGGCGATTCCCAGCATTCGAAGCTGATCGGCCCGACCTCGGTCAAACCGTGGTGGTCGATGACGCGCGCGCCCCAGCTCTCTTCGATGCGGTCGCGCGTCGCGGGGATGCTCCCTCCCGGCTCGCCCGCGACGATCAGCACGCGGACGCTGCTCGCCGAGAGGTCCATCCCTTCCTGGGCGGCCACCTCCGCCAGCCTGAGCGCGTACGTCGGTGTGCAGCAGAGGACCGTTGCGCTGACGGCGTCGATCATGCGCAGCCGGAGCTGGCTGGACATCCCCCCGCCGGGCACGCAATGAAGCCCGAACTGACAGCCGGCGTCGAATCCGGCCCAGAACCCGAGAAACGGCCCGAACGAGAACGGGAAGAACACCCGGTCCCCGGGTGCGACGCGGGCGCCGCGATATACCGCCTTCCAGCATTCGAGCATCCACTGCCAGCTCTCGTTCGTATCGACCCAGCGCAACGGGCGGCCGGTCGTCGATGACGTCTGGCAGTACCGCGTGTAGTGCGCGATCGGCTCGGTGAGCGCGCTGCCCCACGGGGGGTTCGCGGTCTGGTCGGCCATCAGTTCGGCTTTCGTGGTCAGCGGAAGCGCCGACAGATCGCCGGGAAACCGCAGGGCGTCAATCCGAATACCGGCGGCCTCGAGTTTGCGCGTATAAAAAAGGTTGCGGCCGTGGATGGCCGCAAGAAGCTGCGACAACCGCCGGCCCTGCATCGCCGACAGCGCGGCCCGATCGAGGCGTTCGGCCGATGGCATTCAGTGGTCCCTTACGCGTCGGCGCCGGGGCCCCGCCGGCCGCCACCTCGAACCGTGCGGCGATCTCGGGGGGAATAGGAATGGCCTTCATCGGCTGCCCGCTCACGCACACGGTGGTCATCGAGCCTGTGGCGAGCTGCACTCCGTCACGCGTCAGGACACACGTATAGCGCATCGTCTTCTCACTCATACCCGCCACGCGGATGCACACTTCGAACTCCTCCTCGAATCGCAATGGCTGTTGATAGTCGAACGAGGCCGCGACGGCCGGGAAGCCGATGTCCGAGCCGGGCGGTGCGATGCTCAGCCCCGCCGCCCGCCACAGCGCGTGCTCCGCCTCCGCCATGTAGCGGAAGAACCAGCTGAAATGCACGATGCCGAACCCATCCACCTCGTGGAACTGGACCCGGCGCCGGTACCGGTATTCAGACCAGCGGGAGGAACTCGACGGCATAGGCAGCGATCAGGTGTAGCGAATGTCGGCGTGCTCGGGCCGGAAGAATCGCCTCAGCAACACGTCGACGCGCATCAGGCCCTCTCTCGTGAGGGCGACGATGTCGTCGGTTGCGGCCTTGAGATAACCCTCCGCCGCCAGCGAGTCGAGTTGATCGCGAAAGCGCTCGAGAATGTTCACGCCGTACTTTTCGCTGAAGTACGCGGGCTTGACCGACCCGAGCTTGAGCTGCAGGACGAGCTCGCGAATCATCCGCTCCTCGCCCGTTGGCCGGTAGGCGCGGCTGAGCGGGATGTCGCCGGCGCGAATCGCGGCGCTGTACGTTTCCCACGTGTCCAGGTTCTGCATGTGCACGCCGTTGATGTGGCCGAACGAAGCGACGCCAAGGCCCGCCATGTCCGCGCCCTGCCAGAGGCGGTCGCGGTACACAAAGCGCGACGTCGACGGATTCCTGGTGGCGGTGTACGCGCTGCCCACGTGGTAGCCGGCGGCCTCGAGGGCCGCGAACGCCTGCTGCGCCCAGCGGCGTTTCGTCGACCAGCCCGCGACCGGCTCCTTGAACTGCCCGGTCTTGTTCAGAAGGTCGCCGCTGATGGTCGTGTTGAAGGGCAGCTCCATCTGATAGATGGTCACGCTGTCCGGCTGAAGCGCCACGGTCTTCTCAACGCAGGAAAGCCAGTTCTCCTCTGTCTCGCCGAGCATGCCTGCGATGAGGTCGATATTGATCTGCGGGAAGCCGAGCGCGCGCGCGTGCTCGTACGCGGTGAAGATCTCCGGCGACCGGTGCGCCCGCCCGTTCAGTTCGAGGATCTTGTCGCTGAAGTTCTCGACCCCGAGGCTGAGACGCGTCACTCCCATGCTGCGGATGGCCGACAGCTTGGCCTCGGTCAGCGTGCCCGGTTCGCACTCGAACGTGATCTCTTCGGCATCGCGCCACGGCGTGGCCGCGCTCAGACGCGTGACCAGCCCTTCGAGCTGACGCGTGGACAGAAACGACGGGGTGCCGCCGCCGAAGTACACGAAATTCACCGGCCGCCCGGCAATGGCCGGCAACCGCGTGTAGAGTTCCCATTCGCGTGCCAGCACGTCGAGATAGTCGTTGACCTCCTGCGCGTTCTTGTCGGTGTAGACGCGGAAGTAGCAGAAGTGACAGCGCTTCCGGCAGAAAGGGATGTGAAGGTACACCCCAAGGGGCACGCCCGCCACCGGCGGTGCGTGCAGCGCCGGCATGGCGTCGCGCTCGACGTTCTGCTTCTTCCAGACGGAGAACGGCGGGTAGGTGGCGACGAAATAGCTGCCAACCTCAGGCTGATCCTCGACGGCCATCGGTAGACGATCTGACACTATGGGTCCTGGGTGTCTAGTCTACTGCAGGGCACCTGTTTGACATACCGCGGACGGGCCTGCCATATTCTCGCCGTCGGCGTCGAAAATGCCCAATTCCCGGACCCCCTTCAGATGACCAATCAAGCGAGGCCGAAAGGTATGAGTTGGCTGATCTTCGTGGCTGGAGCCGTTCTATCGTGGGGCGCTTATGGCGTGTTGCTCGGCCAGGGCCAGACGCAACTCGGCAACCCGTTGAAAGCCCTGCTCTGTGTGGGGATAGCCTACTTCCTGATCGGCGTCATCATCCCGGTGATTAGCCTCAGCGCGCAGGGCAACTTGTCAGGCTTCAACACGACGGGCCTCATCACGGCCACGATCGCGGGCGCGCTCGGTGCGGCAGGCGCCGCCTGCATCATCTACGCGTTCAGGTTCGGCGGCCTCCCGGTCTACGTCATGCCGCTCGTCTTCGGCGGTGCGCCCATCGTCAACGTGCTGGTCTCGGTCGCCATCAACCCGCCGAAGGACTCCATCAATCCACTCCTGTATGTCGGGTTCCTGTTGGCGTCCATCGGCGCGGGGCTCGTGCTCTACTACAGGCCGGCACACTAAGGGCTCAGGGCTTATGGCTCAGGGCTTAGGCCGGCTCAAGTATTTCCCGGTAGGGGCCGGTCTTCAGACCGGCCCAACGCGGTGGCACGGCCTGAAAGGTTGTGCCCTACCGATGACAGCGCTTATGGCTCAGGGCTCAGGCCGGCTTGAGTCATGAGCCGTGAGCCGTGTGTTCATCCCACGCACCTACGACGTGTCTGCGATCACGGCGAGTGTCTTGCTCGACGCACCAACCACGGCGCTCGCAGGAATGCTTCGATCGAACGTGGCCAGGCTGCCCGACATCTTCTTCGCCAGCCCAAGCAGGTAGATATCACTGACCTGCCGATGCCCGCGAATGAACGATGGGTTGAATAGCCGCTCCGTCGCGAAGCGAAACTGCATCGGGCCAGAACACGTGATGTCCGCTGTCGCAGAACACGCGCAAACGGCCGACAATCTCTTCGGGTCGGCTAATCGCGGCGCCGTACTTCGCATGGCTCAGGACGCGAACCAACCCGTTTTCCGTGAGGGCGCAGGTCGCCCATCCGCTGGGGCGCTGATCGCCAAACCAATCGTGCGCCAGCTCGTGATGGACATGGTCGGGATCGAACAGCGCGACAAGCACGTTGACGTCGAGCAACGCAACAGGTACTCACGGGGCTCAGGTGTCGTCTCTCAGCTCGTTGACCAACCGCAGCGTCGGCCGAGGCGCAGTCGCCGCACGACGCGGCAGCACCGGCACACCGTTCCGCACACGGGCAGAGCGGGTAGGCGCCAATCCTTTTCGAGCCAACTCCGACAACACTTTCCCGGCCGTCGTTCCCCGCGTCGCCGCGATTTCCTTGGCGGCCTGCAGGACGTCTTCGTCGAGATCGAGGGTCGTGCGCATACCTGTAGCATCACGCATCACGCATCAGATGTCAACGCCACAACCGTGCAGTTGACACAGACGGATGCATAATTCCCGCGTGATCAAACACACCTTGGTCGTTGCCTCCGCGTTGGTCATCAGCGTCATGCTCGCCGCGCAGACGAATCCAAGCCAATCCGCCGGCAATGATTGGCGAATGTACAGCCTCAATCATGCGGGCACGCGGTTCTCGCCGTTGACCGACATCAACGCCGGCAATGTGGCGCGGCTCGCGCAGGCGTGGTCGGTACGGCTCATGGAGCCCGCGGGCCCTGCCGGCAATCCAGCCGCAGGTCAGGCACGCGGCGGCGACGACCCGTTCGGAAGCGGCGGCAGCAATCCGGAGGCGACGCCGATCGTCGTCGACGGCATCATGTATTTGCCGGCGCGCGGGAATGAGGTGCTCGCGCTCGACGCAGGCACGGGGAAGGAAGTGTGGCGGTACCAGATGCCTCAAGGCATCACGACAACCGCTCGCGGCGTGGCCTACTGGCCGGGCGATCGGTCGATGGCTCCCCGCATTCTCCTGACGGCGGGAGCGCGACTGGTCGCGCTCGATGCGGCAACGGGGAGACCTGCGGCGGGATTTGGGCGCGACGGCATGGTCGAGATCCTCGTGCCCTGGAACGGCGTGCCGGTTATCTACAGGAACGTCGCCATCCTCGGCGCGACGACGGGCGAAGTGCCACTCGGTTTTCCGGGTGACACGCGGGCCTTCGACGTGCGCACCGGCGCAAAGCTCTGGCAGTTCCACAACGTGCCGCTCCCGGGTGAAGTGGGTCACGACTCGTGGCTCGACGATGGATGGAGGGGCCGATCCGGTACGAACGTCTGGGGCTGGTACATGACCATCGATGAGGAGCGCGGAATCCTCTATATGCCGGTCGGCGGCCCGGCGGCGAACTACTGGGGCGGCGATCGACCCGGAAATAACCTCTTCGCCAACTCGATCGTCGCGGTCGATGCGCAGACCGGCAAGTACCGATGGCATTTCCAGACCGTGCATCACGACCTGTGGGATTCGGACATGCCGTCGCCGCCGGTGCTCGTGGACATCGTACAGAACGGGCGGAAGGTTCCCGCTCTCGCGTCAATCAGCAAGACCGGTTACCTGTTCATCCTCGATCGCGTCACCGGCAAGCCGATCTTCGGCGTGGAGGAACGGGCTGTCCCGAAGGGCAACGCCCCGGGCGAATGGTACGCGCCCACACAGCCGTTCCCGGTGAAGCCGGCGCGGCCGCTCGTGCGCGTCGACTTCAACAGGGAACGGGACATGGTGCGTCCCGAGGACACGTCACCCCAGCACGTGGCCGAATGTCAGGCGCTCTGGGACAAGAGCGGCGGCTTCTACAACGCGGGCCCGTTCACGCCTTTCCTGTTTCATGAGGACGGTGCGCCGCCGGCGAGCACCATCCAGTTCCCGGGCGGTACTGGAGGCGTGAACTGGGGCGGTCCAGCCGCCGATCCAAACACCGGCTATGTATTCGTCAACGCGCACGACACGTCACTGGTCGGATGGATCGAGAAGAGGAAGCCCGGGTTGAACTACGGGCGCGGTGTCGAGGGCACGACTCAACCGTATGATCGCGCCAGCGTGAATGGGCCGGGGCCCTATTTCGGCTTCGCCGCTCCGCTGAAGGATGCGGGCGGACGCACCATCGCGAACCTGCCTTGCCAGCGTCCGCCATGGGCACGCCTCGTCGCGGTGAACGCCAACACCGGCGAGATTGCCTGGCAAAGCACGCTGGGCCTGACCGACGCGCTGCCCGAAGGCCAGCAACTCACGGGCGGAAGCGGAAGCGCCGGGCCAATCGTGACGGCGGGTGGCCTCGTGTTCGTTGGCGCGACAAGCGATCGACGGTTCCGCGCGTTCGATTCGAAGACCGGGAAGGAGCTCTGGGTGACCAGGCTCGGTGCCCAGGCGAACGCCAACCCGATGACCTATCGAGGGAAGAACGGGAAGCAGTATGTCGCGGTCGTGGCAACGGACACGCTCGTCGCGTTCGCGCTGCCATGAACGAGGACCCGCCGCCGCATCACCAGTAGGGCACGGCCTTTCAGGCCGTGCCATCGCCGCGGGCCGGTCTAAAGACCGGCCCCTACCGAGAAACGCCGACGGCAATCAGTCGCGAACCGGTTCTGAAGTACCAGCGGCCATCGACGAGGGCGGGGGACGCGAGGATCTGCTCGCCGAGGCGGTTGACGTGAAGCAGCTCGAAGGTCGGGCCGGCGCGCAGCACGAACGTCTCACCCTCGTCGTTCGTAAAGAAGACCTTGCCGTCGACCGCGACCGGTGACGCCGAAAATCCTTCCTGGCGCGCGGCGCCGAGCCGTCCTTGCCACACGAGACGCCCGGTCCTCGCGTCGAGGGACGTGACGATGCTCGCCATATCGTTCACCATGTAGAGAGACTCGCCGTACAGGATCGGCGAAGGCACGAACGGCGACCCTCTCGGGCTCGTCCACGCCAGGTGAGAGCGGGTGACGTCACCTCGACCTCCCGGGCGAATCGCCAGCGTCGGGCCGGCACGCCCCGACGAACAGAACACCATCCCGTACCCGACGACGGGCGTCGGGATCACTTCGTACGTGGTCCCGCCGCAGCGCCACAACTCGCGCCCGGTCGCAGGGTCGTACGCGTGCACGCGGTTCTGGCTGTTCACGATGATCTCGTCGTGATCGGCCACGCGCACGGCGATCGGTGTTCCCCATCCCACCGATGCGTCGCGTGCTCGTCCGCCACAACTGCTGACCGGTCCGCGTGTCGAACGCGGCGATGAACGAACCGGAAAACTGATCCTGGTAGAGGATGAGACGGTCCTTGTACAGCAGCGGTGAACCGGCCGTCCCATGGTACGCGTCCATCTGACCGAGATCCCGCTGCCAGACGATCTTGCCGTCCATGTCCAGCGCCAGCAGCCCCCGCGTGCCGAACGACACGTAAATGCGCTCGCCATCGGTCGCTGGTGTCGCCGACGCGTGACCGTTCTTGAAATGTGAGCCGCCGTCCCTCCGGCCTTCGGGCGCAAACGTCTCCCAGAGCCGCGTGCCGTCGGATCGCCGAAACGCAAGGACCGACAGCCGCCGCCCTCCCTCATACGCGGTCGTGAGCAGAATGCGATCGCGCCACACGATGGGCGACGAATTGCCGCTGCCGGGAATTGGCGTCTTCCAGAGGACGTTCTCAGTCGCCGACCAACGGTCCGGATAGCCGCTGTCGGTGACGAGCCCCTGTCCTGACGGGCCGCGCCAGCGCGGCCAATACCGCGCGGCCTCGCCCTCGTCTGCGACCATGCTGACAGCGGGCGCCTGACCTGCCCCGAGCACAGTCGAGGGTCCCCCGAGCGGTCCCGGCGGCGACAGCATGACAACCAACGTGGCCGCAGCCGCGAGCACACGAATGACGGCTCTCATCGCGATGATCGAGGATAGCAGACCACGGACCTTCACTTGCCCATGTAGTCAAGCCGGTATTGCACATATCGGTCGGCGTACGACCGGATTTCGGCGACTTCCGCGTCGGTCACCGACCGCTTCACCCTCGCGGGACTGCCCATGACGAGGGAGCGCGCTGGAATCTCCATCCGTTCAACAACCAGCGCGCCGGCCGCGACGATCGAATCCCGCCCGACATGCGCGCCATTCAGAAGGATGGCACCCATGCCGATCAGACACCGATCCTCAATGGTGCAACCGTGGATCACGGCCGCATGGCCAATCGTGACCTCGTCACCGACTGTCGTTGCGTGCGTATCTCTCATCACGTGAATCACGGTGCCATCTTGCACGTTCGACCGGCGCCCGATCCGGATCCGATGCACATCGCCACGAATGACGACGACCATCCAGACGCTGCTTTCTTCGCCGATCTCAACGTCGCCGATCACCTGGGCGCTGTCGTCGATGTAGGCGGTCTGATGAACGCGGGGCATTCGCCCGCGGTAGGGCCTGAGCATTCAGTCTGAATTATAGTGAGACCTTACCTATACGAGGACCAACAATGACCCTGCTCGGACGATGGCTCATGCTTGCCCTGCTGCTGCCGGTCGCCGCGTGCGGCAGCCCGTCGACGCCTGCGACAACCTCGGGCGCGCCTTACTCACAAACGGACCTCGTGGTCGGCACCGGCACCGAGGCGGTCGGGACAAGCCGGGTCACGGTCAGCTACACGGGGTGGCTGTACGACGCGAGCAAGACCGACGGCAAAGGCCTCCAGTTCGATACCAGCACAAACGCGACTTTTCCCTTGACCAACGTCATCGCCGGTTGGCAGCGGGGTGTGGTCGGGATGAAGGTGGGCGGACAGCGCCGGCTGATCATTCCCCCTGAGCTCGCGTACGGCAGTTCGGGCAGCGGCCCCGTCCCGCCCAATGCGACGCTCGTCTTCGATATCGGGCTGCTTGGCGTCCAGTAGGCCCGCGAGCTCGGTCGCCCTCGTGGATCGACGAGGGGCCGGACACTACTGTTTTCGTTGTCCGATGGCGTAGAGAAATGAATCGGTCCTGACGAAGATCTGGCCGTCAGAAACCGCGGGCGAACTGAGCGTATATTCGCCAAGGTCGTTCTCGCGCGAGCAACGCGAACGTCGGACCGGCCTGCACCACGCTCGTCACGCCGTCCTCGTCGGTGATGTAAATCTTGCCGTCGGCTAGCACAGGAGAACCGCTATACGTCGCCGAGCGGAGCCGCTGGCGGCCGTAGACCTCCTGGCCGGTCTTCGCATCCAGGCACCACATGATGCCGCGATCGTTGATCACGTACAGGTAGCTGCCGTCGGTGACCGGGGTAGGCACGTCCGGTCCGTTCATGAAACGCCAAAGGACGTGCGATCGGGAGACGTCGCCGCGGCCGCCCGGCTTGAGCGCCAGCAGCGGCCGCTCGCGCGACGGCGCGAAGATCAGCTCGCCGTGTATCACTGGCGACGCGACGATGCGCTGACTGCCGTCGTTGTCTGGATTCAGTCCGTTGGCCCGCCACAACTCTCGACCGTTGTTCGTGTCGTGGCCGGTGACCACGTCACCGCCCGAAATGACGATCTCGACCGCTGTGCCATACCGCAGGAGCGCGGGTGTCGTGTAGGCATCGGGCGACTCACGCCGCGCACTGGTCGGGCGCTCGACCCGCCAGATCGTCCTGCCATTGGCCTTGCTGATGCGCAGAACGTACGAGGGATCGTCGGTATCGTTGCCGTGCAGCACCTGCACATAGAGCGAATCTTCGAACAGCAGCGGCGACGATCCGTAGCCCCACTGCAGGCCGAATCGGCCGTAGTCCCTCTGAATGTCCCGCGACCACAGCTCGCTGCCCTCGAAATCAAACGCCTTGATCACACCGGTGCCGGTCAGCGCCCACACGTGTTCGCCGTCGGTCACGGGGGACGGGGACGACATGTTCTGCTTTTGCATGCGCGTGTCGCCGCCGCCAAGCCGGCGCTTCCAGAGGACGGCGCCTCGCGCGCGATCGACACACCACAGCCACAGATTGCCGCCTTCGGCCACATTGAGAAAGATGCGGTCGCCCCAGACGATCGGCGTGGATCCTGACCACGCTGGCAGCGCGAGCTTCCAGGCGATGTTCTCGGTCTTCGACCAGCGAACGGGCAGATTCGTCTCGGCGCTGAGGCCGTTCAACAGCGGGCCCCGCCACTGCGGCCAGTGCTCCGCGGTCAGCGGCACGGCGCCGAACACGAACAGGGCGACCACGAACGCGAACGACGCCGCGCCGGACGTCACAAGGTCCAGCCAACGTGGTGAGGCGGGCGGGTGTAGGGCGGGCCTTTTAAGGCCCGCCGAAATATTCGTCATCAGTCTTTATTCCGATCGCAGCGACTCGAGCAGCGATCCGCGAATGGCCGCCCTCGTCGCAACGATCGAGGATAGCAGACCCGTCACGAAGACTGCGAACAGCAGCAGCGCGCCACCGCTCGTCATCGGAATCCGGCCGCCACGCTCGGCGATGGCCGGAGCGATCGCGAGGCCCGCGCAGACGGCGCCTGCCAGCAGGCCTGCAGTAAGCAACAGGCCGTTCTCAGCCATCACCATCAGCAGAAAGTGCCCGCGACGGTAGCCGACAGCGCCGAGCAACGCCAGCTCGCGCCGCCGCTCGAGCACATTGCGGAGCAGAACCGTGGCCAGGCCGACGGTTCCAAGCAGGAGGCCGAGACCGCCAAGCGTCTGGAACGTGGATAGGTACGTGTTCTCGACGCGGTGAAACTCCGCGAGCCGTTCTGCGGTGCCCGTGGCGTCGGCGCCGAGATCGCTGAGGGCGTTCTCCATTTCCGCGGCAACGGCCGACGCGCGCCCGGCCGGCGCCTCGACGAGCAGGAGTCGATACCCCTCCTGCTCAGGAAACAGCGTCAGGAAGTGCGCCTGCGACATCAGCAGCTCCCGTTGGAAGATGCTGTCGCGCAGAGCCCCCACGAGCCGCAGGCGAATCTGCCGTGCCCCGCGCGTGATGACGATGTCCTCACCGAGACGGCGGTGCAGCACATAGGTCATCGAATTCGCGTCGGCAATGACGGGAATGGCCCCGTCCGGCTCGTCGCGGTGCAGGAGCAGCCAGGGATTCGCGCGCTCCGCCTCGGTTGAGGCGAGCGAGTCCTGGAACGCGAAACGACCCGCCGCGATAAACGAATCCCGCGGCGCCAGGATCCGCGGATTCCTCGGCTCGTACAGATTCAAACAGCTCGCATCGTCTCCCGGAAGCAGCCGGAACGGCTCGATTGACACCGACCGATCGAGATCGACGAGGTTCAGCGCCTCGCGTCCCTCGGGCGAGTTGGGATCGCGGACGATGGGCAGCAGCGACTCCACGATGAGCTGGTACCCGCCGGTGCCCGAGCGTGGATCACTGGTCGCGACATCGCCACCGCGGCGGAACGCATCGACAGAAATGAGAATGAATGTCGCGGACGCGATGACCGCCACCGACAGGACGCTTCGCCCCGGCCGATGCGTCGCGTTGCGAAGGCCGAGCCGGGATACCGGCCACCACCCGTGGCCTGCCAGCGCTTGCCCGGGCGGCAGCCTGAGAGTGACGGCGAAAAAGCACAGGGACGCTGCGAGCAGTGCTGTGCCGGCGCCGAAGAAGGCGCCGGTCCGATCGAGCAGGCCGCCAGTGCTTCCCGCAATCAGCGCAGCACCACCGAGTGACAGGCCGATTGCGGCAAACAGAAACGGTCCGGCGCGCCGCCGGACTCCGCCTGGCGCGAAGTCGTCGCGCGCCAGTTGTCCCGCCAGCAGACTCCGTTCGGAGATGCGGGCAAGGCCGCCGAGCGTCCACCAGATGCACGCGAGCGCCGCTGCCACTCCCCCGGCGGCGCCGGCGACAAGCGAGGCCCATGACACGTGAAGCGTCAAGGCTGTCGTGCCGACGGCATCAACCCACCTCGTACCGAGCGCGGTCATGATCACGAACGCGTACGCGACGGCGCCGAGAACCCCGACGGCGCTGCCGACGAGGGCGAGCAGCAGGCCTTCGGACAAGAACAGTCGCCGCACCGCCGCCGGTTTGAACCCGATCGCCCGCAGCAAACCCACTTCGCGCGCGCGCTGCTCCACACCGAGTTTGAAGAACAGGGCGGCAAGCAGCAGCGCGGACACGACCAGAAAGAAGCTGAAGTAGCACGAAGTACTCTCCGAAGTCCGTCGCCCCGCGGGACGCCGCCAGGCCCTGGGTCCGCACGTCGCGGACGGCCAATCCGGTTGCCAGCGGATCGATCCGCATGCGCAGACGCTGCTCGATCTGCTCGCGGGTCCCCTCGATGGAACGACCGACGGGTGGTGTGGTCCGGATGGACGTCAGCGCACCATACCGCGATCGCCAGAGACGCTGGCCAACCTGCAGCGGCACGAACGCCTTCGGGGTCGTTCGATAGGCGTTCCAGTACGCCTCGTCTGCCGGGCGGACGCGGCGCAGATCGATTGGAAACGGCGGATCCCAATCGCCAAGGGATGGTGAGTCGGTGATGCCCGGGTACACCGGTGCCAGATCGCGATCGCCGGCATCGATCGGTACGATGGCCGCGACGCGGAACTCGGCGGTCCTCGTCGCGAGCTGGCCTGGTTCCTCCCAGACGTAATAGTCCATCGTGACGGGATCGCCAACGGCCGCCTGCAGATCCTTTGCGGCCCAGTCGTTCAACACGATGGAAGGAGGCGTCTCAGCTGGCGCAGGAGGGACCCCGGGAGCAATCGTGCGCAGATCGATTGCGGTGACGACCGAATACGGAATCTCGCGATCGCCGCGGCGCAAGGTGTTCGCCAGATAGGTGAACACCGGCTGGCCTTGCATCCCGGCATCTGCCAGCGCTTGCTCGACAGCCGCTGCCTGGGCGTCGTTCAGGAGCCCCGCATCAGAGCCGACGACGATCGCCCGTCGCTCTTCGAGCGTCTTCACCGTCAGACCGATGTCTTTGAGGCTTGCTTCGCTTCTCACGAGCTGTTCGAGCGGGCCCACTGCCCCACCAGCGCGTTCGGGCAGTGCGGAAACGAGCAGCGTGTTCACGCGGTCGCCGAGCTCGAGTTCTTCCTGAAGGCGCGACAAGGGCACGAATACCGCGCGGACGTCGCCTTGTTGCGCCTCAAGCGAGAAGTCGCCAAGCGCCGTTGAAGGGACAACCGCGCGAACGGTCAGGCGCAGCGTGCGGCCCAGATCCTCCTTGCGGCCGTGGAGCGACTCCAGCGGAACGTCCGACGGGCGCTGCACGCGAACGAGAACCGCGCTGCCGGCCTGGCCACCGATTTCGCGCGCAAGGGCGGTGCTGACGAGCGCGTCGCGGTCGAGCGGGCCCGCGATCTCAGTGACGCCGTGGAATCGCCAGAACCGATCGTCGACACCGTAGACGCGGACCTGACCGGCGCGGCGTCCGCTCTCCTGACCGGTGACCAAGCCCTGAGCGACGATGACCGGAGCCACGTCGCTGAATGTGGACTTGAACGACGGGTGTGTTCGAATCGCGTCGGCAAGCTGCGCGCGGAAGAACGTCGGGGAAACGACGACCAGATCGGTTCGGCCGATCCTCTGCAGAACGAGATCACGCAGGCTGCCGCGCACCGAATCGCCCACGAGCAGCGCACCGGCGAGCACGGCGACGGCCGTGGCGACACCAAGCACGACCGCCACGTTGGTACGCCAGTAATACGTCAGGCCGCGAAGGACGAGCCGGTTCGCCGTCAACAATTCATTCAACCTCTCATTCAACCTCGTCGCGGCATCCGTCGCAAGGCTCATGTGTGTTTGACCGCGAGTCCGGGCGTGCGTAGTAGTAGTATTTGTCCGGATTCTTCCTTGCAACCCGGCGACCGGCTCGGTCACTACGAGATTCTGGCCGCCATCGGCAAGGGCGGCATGGGCGAGGTCTGGAAGGCGCGCGACGCCACACTCCAGCGCGAGGTCGCCATCAAGGCGCTGCCCGAAGGGTTTGCGGAGGACTCCGATCGCCTCGCCAGACTTGGACGTGAAGCGACGCTGCTCGCCGCGCTGAACCATCCCAACATCGCAGCGATTTACGGACTCGAAGAGCACCAGGGTACGCGCTTTCTCGTACTCGAGCTCGTTGAAGGCAGCACGCTGGCGGAGCTGATGGCACGGTCTGAAGACCGTGCCCTACGTTCGTCTGTCTTGGGGCCGCGCTTTCAGTCCGGCCCGTTCCTGTCGAACAATCCCTGAAGCTGGCTCTGCAGATCGCCGAAGCCCTCGAGGCCGCGCACGAGAAAGGCGTCATCCACCGGGATCTCAAGCCGGCCAACATCAAGGTCACGCCCGAGGGCAGAGTCAAGGTGCTCGATTTCGGGCTGGCGAAAGCGCTGGCGCCCGCCTCCGGAGATGGCCCCACGCAGACCGGTCTCACAGAAGCCGGCGTCATCATGGGGACTCCGGCTTACATGAGCCCCGAACAGGCGCGAGGCGAAGCCGCCGGCCGTCAGGCAGACATCTGGTCGTTTGGCGTCGTGCTGTACGAACTGCTGACCGGCGCCTCGCCGTTTGGCCGGCCCACCACGGCTGAAACGCTCGCGCAGGTGCTCGGAACGCAACCGGACTACTCCGTCTTCCCGTCGGATACGCCAGCGAATGCACGGCATCTGGTCCGCCGGTGTCTTGAAAAGGATCAGAAGCGCCGGCTGCAGCACATGGGAGACGTGCGCATCGAGGTCGAAGAGGCGCTGGCGGCGCTCGGTACCGCTGACGCGGCGCCAGGTCTCGGCAGGCGCCAGTAAGGCCACGAGTGGACGAAGCTGGCGGCGAGCCGCCGGCGCGATCGCGCTGGCCGCGCTCGCCGGCACTCGCCGGGTGGTTTCTCGCCCATCGTTCCGCTTCCGCGGCTCCTGCCGGAGCGGTCCGTCTGTCGATTCCCTCTTCTGGAGCCTCCGGTCCGCTCGCCTGTCCGGAGTCCGCCACCTGGCGATTTCACGCGGATGGGTCCCGCGTCGCCTACGCCTCCGACAATCGGCTTTGGATTCGCCGGATGGGTCAGAAGGACGCCGTCGCCATCGAGCGTCTCGGGCTCGAATCCCTTCTTTTCCCCGGACGGCGAATGGGTGGGTCTGTTCGCGCGAGTCGGCGAACCGGTCTGATCAAAGTGCCGGTCGATGGCGGCTCGCCGGTGCTGATCGCAGCGACATCCGACCGGCCCGGTGGCGCAACGTGGCGAGCGGATGGCACGATCGTGTTCGCCACCACCGAGGGCCTGTTTCAGGTTTCAGCGAACGGTGGAGAGCCGCGGCTCCTGGTGAAGTCCGGATCCCGCGGCGGAAGGAACGCGCTCTACGCGTGGCCTCAGTTCGTGCCCGACGGACGGTCGGTGTTGTTCACGATCGTTCCGGAAGATTCGATCGAAGGGGCGTCAGATCGCGCTGCTGGATTTGAAGACGCTCGAACGCCAGAGATCGTCCTGACGGGAGGCAGTGCCGCGCGCTACGCGTCCACGGGACATCTGGTGTACGCGTCCGGGCCAGACCCTCAAGGCCATCGCCTTCGACCCCGATACGCGACCAGATCCGCGGCGACCCCGTGTCGCTTCCGGACATCGAGATCGCGACCGCGCCCGACAACGGCGCCTGCCGAATTTCGCGATTTCCGCGACCGGCACGCTCGTCTTTACCTCGCCTGCGATGGCAGGCACTCTCGCCCCTGATCTCAGGCAAAACCTGCGGACGCTTGTCGTGGGTCGACCGTCAGGGAAAGGAAGAACCGCTGGCGCTCGCGCCTGGCCGGTACGCCTACCCGCGCGTTTCACCGGACGGAACCCGCGTGGCCCTCGACATCTCCGCGGCGCCAATCGCGATATCTGGATATTGGAACCTCCAACGGCCGAGCCTGACGCAGTTGACGAACGGTCCGACCGAGGATATGTTGCCCGTGTGGAGCCTGGACGGCCGCCGCGTGTTCTTCGCGTCGGATCGGACCGGGAACTTCGACGTGTACTCGCAAGCCGCCGACGGCGCCACCAGGTGCCAGAGTGGAGTTCGCCGGTCCGGGCTTCCAGGTACCTCAGTCTCTTCACGCCCGATGGCACTCGGTTGCTCGTCTTTGAAGACTTTTCAAGGACATCGAGCATTCTCACATCTCGCGCGGCCCGATCGTCTCGAGCCGCTGCTCAAGCAGGCAGGCCAAGTTCCTTGGCCGCCTGTTGCTGCGAGCCGTCCATCGTCACGAAGCGCTCGATGCGTTCGGCGGCATGGAACCAGAGTGCCGTTCGAAGATGCGCGAGATCGAGGGACCGCGGGGTAGCAATGGCCGGCAGGATGGTGGACTCGCAAAGCTCGAGCGTGAGATCGCGCAGCACGAACGCGCGCATGTCAACCTCCACGCGGTCCATGCACGTCTTGTACTGCTCCGGTTTCAACGTCCCTTCCCTTGTCAACCGGATCAGATTTCGCCTGGCCTCGAGCACAAGAAGGACACTCGACAGCAGTTCAGCCCCGGCAACCTCTTCGGACAGACGCTCCCACTCTTCTTCGGCGAGCAGGATGCACAGATAGGCGGAGGTATCCAGGTACACCCGTCGACGTTGCGCCCGCTCGGCCAGGTCAGCGCTCACCGGCTGCCCCGGTCTTCCATCAGGATGGTCAAATATCGGCCCTTCGTTCCACGTTTCACCGCCGGTTCCAGGCGCCCAGTGCCCACACGCGCGCCTCGGTGAACCTGGGAGGGGCGCGCCGGACCTAGCTGGGCCACTGGCTGGTTGTGTCGCGTAACGACGATGGTGCTGCCCGACTCGGCCTCCGCAACGGCCGCCGATAACTGGGCCTTGAGGTCCTGAATAGAGATCTCTTTCATATCCAATATGATACCATAAAAGAACCTCTATTCTGGTCCTATTAGCGACCACACAGACCCGGGTGTCCGACGGCATGAAGCGACGTGCAGTCAGGTTTCTTCGCGGACGCCTGCGCGCTGCCACTGTGACATGTGGCCCTCGAGGTACTCCACACGGCGCTCACTTTCCTCGCCAGTTCAGAATCAGCGTGATGGGCGCGGCACTCTCGGGCGTGACGTTAATCAGGAACCGGCCGTCGGGGGCGACGTCGTACTGCTGGCGAAAGCCGACGAGGGCGGCGCCGCCGCCGACGATGCGAGCCTGGGGCTCCCAGCTTCGTGGGCGCTGCTTGACCGAGTACGAAACGATGAAAAACATGAGGGCCGTCTTGGGGTTAGGATTAGCCCGTTCTCGGCCCATCCTTCCTTTTGCAGGAGAGTGAAGATCTACGTTCCGGTGAGGAGAGTAGTTATGGCCCGACTTACGTATGCATGTGCCGCCGCCCTCTTGCTGTACGCATTTGCCCTGACAGGGGCAGCGCAATCCGTCTACCCGACCGGCACGACCATCTACAACCCGCAGCGCGCCTGGAATGGCTATACGGTGCTTTCGCCGCTCGGAACGCAGGCCGTGCTCGTCATCGACATGAACGGCAACGTCGTCAAACGATGGGACGGCTACGTCAACTCCGCCGGCGGTCCCGCGCGCATATTGCCGGGCGGAGGCGTTATGGCAGCGAGCGGAACGAACGCGCCACACCAGGAGTCTCTAGAACTCATCCAGCGCGACTTCGAAGGCAATGTCGTATGGCGGTTCGGGCACAGCGAGCAGATCGACACACCCGCCGGTATGGTTTGGACTGCACGTCAGCATCACGATTGGCAACGTGAGGATTTTCCGGCCGGCTACTATTCACCGGCGGCCACGCCTGCCATCGGAGGCGGCAAGACGCTGATTCTGACCCACACGAACCGCAGCCGACCGAACGTCGCCGATAAGCCACTCGAAGACGACCGGCTCATCGAGGTTTCGCCGGACGGGAACATCATCTGGGAGTGGGTTGCGAGCGACCATATCGACGAGTTCGGTTTCGCCGACGATGCACGGAAAGCGATCAAGGCCGCACCCGGCTTTAATGCCGCGCGGGGCAGTTTCGACTGGCTGCACATCAACTCGGCGACCTATCTTGGGCCGAATCACTGGTTCGAGGAAGGCGATAAACGCTTCGCCCCCAACAACGTCATCATCAGCAGCCGGCAGGCCAGTTTCCTCGCCATTGTCGGCCGAGACGGCTCGATCGTCTGGGAACTCGGTCCAGACTTCAGTAAATCCAGCGAACTGCGCGCGATTGGCCAGATTATCGGCCAGCACAATGCCCACATCATCCCGAAGGGTTTGCCCGGCGCGGGGAATCTGCTGGTGTTCGACAACGGCGGAGCCAGCGGCTACGGCTTCACCAATCCGATCGCGCCGAACGGCACGGGAGCCTTTGTGCGCGCGAGCTCGCGCGTGCTCGAGATTAACCCTGTGACGCTCAAGGTCGTTTGGTCCTATGCGGGCCCCAGGTTTTACGGCTCAAACATCAGTGGTGCGCAACGATTGCCGAATGGCAACACCCTTATCACCGAGGGCCCCAGCGGCCGACTGTTCGAAGTCACGAACGACGGCACGATCGTCTGGGAATATGTCTATCCCGCTCTTCAGCGGTGCGCAATCGTCAAATTCCGTGTACCGCGGTTACCGGCTGCCGTACGACTGGATTCCACAGCTCGAGCACCCCAGAGAACAGCCCGTCGTGCCACCTGCGCTTGGTAACTTCAGAGTGCCCTAGAGAGCGGTTTTCAGTTGCGTGTAGTTGTCAGGTACTTCGTCCCTCGGCCTTGGTCCTTGGTCCGGCCTTGGTGCTTTGTCCTTGGTGCGCAACCAGGAACAAAGGACGGACCAGGAACCAGGGACCGAGGGACGGTGTGGTTGGCTGCGGGAGCTTGGGCCGATTCCACCGGCGTCAGCACGGCGATGGGCCGTCGAGAGCCACGTCCCAATTCGTTCCGCCGAGCTTCTCTATGGGAGACGAAATGAGCCGCGCGCCGCGACACGCGGAACCAGGGAGCTGCCGCATGGACTCGAGGAAGCCGGCGATCTGATTCCAACTCGGAGACGCCATTTTGTGACTCCCGCTCTGATCCGGCGGCATCTGCCTAAACGCCAAGGCCACTGTCAGAACCCCACCGACAGAAACACACCTTTGCGCTCGCGGCCCAGAAGCGGTGTAACCCGTACCGTGGGCGTGGACGCCGCCGGCTTAGAGTAGATCACCCGTTCTCCACTCCTGAGGAGCGCGTCGATCCCAATGCCGACGCCGGCGCCGATGCCACCGTAGAGTCCTGCCATCGCCAGGGGGAACCACGGCGGGTCCCAATGGCAACCACTACACGTATAGGCCCCGACCACTACGAGCGCGCCGCCGGCACCGGCCACTAGGCCCCATAGTGCACCGTTTATGAGGGAATCGCTCCGTCCCTGACGAATCATTTTGACCTCACTGAATGGCACCTGCCTGGATGGCACCGGGAAGCGTGTTCTGGGCCTGACCTCGATCAAATCGCCCGAGACCTGAACGAAGGTCCCCGTTATCTTGGAGCCGTCCAAAAGCCACACGACCTCGTAGGCGCCCTGTTCGAGCTTCCCCGAAACGGTTCGCCAATCGGCCGAGCGGTCAACCGCTTGCTGTGCCAGCAGAGGCTGAGCCCCGATGAGGCCGAACAGGATGAGAATCACGAATCTGTCGAACGTCATAACTGCCTCCTACGTATCTCAGAAATCGGTGCCCAACGCGATTCGAAAAGTCGAGTCCGAGAGCCCGCTCGGGCCAAAGGCGAGGATGGCTTCCGGACGGACGAATATGCGCTGGTTGAAGTACCCCTTGGCGCCAGCGGCGACGAATGGACGTGTCAAGAGCTGATGGTTGTGCTCATCCAGCGCGAACACCGTGAAGGGGTAGGGGTAGCCGCTACCGTACGGGTGCCCGCTACCGTAGTCGGCCCGTTCTCGAAAGCGGTGCTCGCGCAGCCACTCCAGTCGCGCGCCGGCCGATACGTACGGATGAAGAAACACGTTCTCACGAAACTGATAGGTCGCGGCGACCGACAATGTCGTGAGGTTCAGTGTCTTATCTGTAAAGACGAAGACCGGGGAGAGGTTTGGTGCCA
This sequence comes from uncultured Acidobacteriota bacterium, assembly GCA_963789965.1. Taxonomy (GTDB): domain Bacteria; phylum Acidobacteriota; class Vicinamibacteria; order Vicinamibacterales; family CAVVIG01; genus DATLLJ01. The sequence continues at coordinate 116,226 of CAWBMO010000006.1, read as the reverse complement.
ACTGAACAAGCTCCCAATCATCGGTCTTGCCCTGACCACGCTGGATGAATCCCACACCAATCTTCACGTGGGGTGTCCAGTAGTGGCCGACATCCAACCCGTAGGTGGCCGAAGTCCAGCTGTTTCCTGTCTTCCGGTCGGCATTGACAGCGTGCTGTTCCTCTTCAATAGCACGCGTGCTCATGGTGAACCCGCCCAGACTCGCATCGACATCCCACCGTGGGAGTTGCGGGGCGCTCGAAGCCACCGGCGGCACTTGTGCGGACACCCTAATCGCGAACAAAAGAGTGGCCATCGTAAACGCAGCGGCGCGGCTGATGTTCCTCATCTCTACCCCTCGGTAGCGGGTTGTTCGTCACACATGCCGCTTTGAAACGACACGCTATTGCTTCGTAAGCACAAGGCTCCAGGCTCTGCTAGCGGTTGAGCACGTCAGGTTCATCGTGTCGCCGTCGACGGTACCCGTCCAACGACAGGACGAGCTGCTGCTCTCGATGACAATGACGTTCTCGAGATTGAGATACCAGGTTCCCACGAAGCGGCGCTGCGGCCCTTCGTACTCGGTTATGTCAGCAGAACCATCTGCACGAAGGAACATGTCCTCGCGGTTGTACCTCGCCTCGAGACCGGAGACTTGGAGGACCGAGACCTCATGCCACAGCCCGACGAGCACCGCTGGGAGAGAAAACCCAGCCTTGACCACTGGTGCCGGAGACACCGGACTGCTACAGGCGCCAAGTTCCAGGCAGGCCAGGACCACGAACAGCGCGGTCAGACCCCGCATGAACCCCGCATGTCGTGGCAACGCTGTTTCCATGCGCCTCATCCTCATCTCTGAATGCGCAGAATCGGTTGAGAACGGCTCGGCGATCAGGCACGAGACGATCGCAAAATCATTAGCGCGGTGACGATAGAAATATTAGGGCCGTCTTGGCGTCAGCATAAGACTTTCTCGGCCCCTCTCCCCCCTTCACAGTCCGGCCCGCTCGTGACTCCTTTACAAGGAGGCGAGCACGCGAACGGGACACCCCAAGGTTGCGCTGATTTTGACGGACGAGGAACGGCGATGATTGGATTCGCTGGCGCACCCGATCGGCCCCGCATGAGGCGCGACGCGCCCGGATCATCTTGGCGTGCAGGGTCCTCTCGCCAGCCAGCAAAGCCACCGTCCATGTATTTGAGACGCGGGGTGTGGGAGATCGGCGATGGCTGCTGTGCGGAAGCGTCGCAGGTCAGGTCAACGCGAGCACGTCGAGGGAGAGCGAGTTCTTCATTGTCAGCCACATATCAGTAGCCAATGGCGGGGTTTGAGAGCCATATCAAGATCCCCACCCCGACGGCTGCTCCTGCGGCGAGTGCGATCTTCGCCCCCAAAGGCCATCCCGCAGCCTTAACTTGGGTCACCTCGTCGTAGGTGATGGTCAGTGGGACAGGGGTTCTGCCGTGCGTGACTGTGAAGCCGTTTGCCGCGATCGACTGAATCTTGGCCCGTAGCTTTTTTGAGCTGGCGGTTGTCACGTCCACAGTCTTGCCGACGCCGTACGAGGCGATGGCTCGGCAGACAGCTTCGACACTTGCCGAGCCCTGCGCCTGGCAACTTGGGCGAATCGGCTCGCTCTGAATGGAGCCCTCTGCGAGTGCTCTGACGACCATGCGTGGCTCCCCGGATTGGGTTGTCGCCGACGATGCCTCCGCGAAGACCCCGGTCGGGGCGCCAAGCATGGCGATGAGGGCGACCGTGATGACCTTCTGCATCAGAACCTCCTTGACCGATGATGCGTGGAAGCCATTGAAGACGGCTCAGCGAGTCACCCTCGCTCGGGAGACTCAGGAAGACCTCCGAGCTAGCCGAGCAACGGTACGCAACACGGACGATAGGAAATATTAGGGCCGTCTTGGGGTGAGCATAAGACCCGTTCTCGGCCCCTCTCCCCCCTTCACAGCGCGGGTTACGCCCCAGTCCCCGGCTGATTATCGTCAGAGAGGCGGGACTGGCCAACGGAAAATGACCGATCGGGAATGGGAGGCCACGAGGCGCCCACACCTCTCCCCTTGCGGCGCAACGATCTCACCACACGGAGTCGAAGGCACCTGCTGGGACTGATCATCCCTCCTCAATCAGCGCCACGAGACGCAACCGCCCGCAGACGTCACGTCTCCTCACGAAAGCCCGCGCGCCGCCACTGTGCCATGTGGCCATCGAGGTACAGGACACGGGTGAACCCGCGCCGTCGAAGAATTGCCCCGGCCAGCCACGCTCGCGGACCGTGCCCACAATACACGACGAGAGGATCGTCGACAGAGATGGGGATCGACGCCCTCATTAACTTCGAGACGGGAATATGCAGCGCCCCGGGGACGTGTCCCTGCGTAAACTCTTCTTCGGTCCGCACGTCAACAATGGCGGGCGCGGTGCCCGCCGAGATCCGCGCACACAAGTCCGATACGGTCACGTTGAACCTATTCGACCGAGAATCGTAATGCCAACTGTATGAAGTTCCTTCTTGGGTGCATCGGTCGTCTCCCGATTATCGTCCGCGCCGTGATTGCCGGGTTCGTGGTTTTGACAGCCGGATCAGCGCCCTGGACTGGGATCGCGGGTCACGCGCTCCTCGCCGGGTGGAATCTGCGCGTGTTCCTCAGCGTGCCGTGGGCCATCGTCCCAATGACGTTGTATCTCGGGTTGTACTGGAAGTACCTCGACGGTGCCGGTTGGCCACGAACGACCGCGGAGCTGCGCCACATAAGCCTCCGCGCCAACCGACTTTCGGGGGACATCTGGGGGATGTCGCTGTTTGCCGGCTTTATTGGTCTCGCCGCGCTGCTGCCCCTGCTCGGGATCATGAGCCGCCTGGTGAATCTGCCGGCGGAATCAGAGCCAATCACGATGCCGCCGGGGATGCCGTTCCTCACGGCATTCCTCCTCCTCGTGATGTCGTCGATTGTCGCCGGCGTGACCGAAGAAGCTGCGTTTCGTGGCTATATGCAGGGGCCGATCGAACGGCGGCATGGACCGATCGTGGCGATTCTGGTGAACGGCACGCTGTTCGGACTCGCCCACTACAACCATCATCCGGCCTCGGTCCTGGCCATGCTGCCGTTCTACATCGCCGTCGCCGCTGTGTACGGCGGGCTCGCATCCGTCACGAATTCGATTCTTCCTGGGCTGGCTCTGCACGCCGGAGGTGACGTCTTCACGCTCACGCGCTTATGGACGACCGGGCAGCCGGAGTGGCAAGTGTCGGCGACGCCTCCAGGATTGCTCTGGGAGACAGGCCCCGACGCCGCATTTCTGGGCTCGGTCACGGTCTTCGTTCTGCTCACCGCCGCTGCGGTGTGGGCGTATTCCGAGCTGGCACGCGCAGTGCGACAGGAGCGGGCTGCGCCGTAGAGCCGCTCTCACCGTTCCGTAGCGCCCGGTGACGCACGTTCTCAGATAGGATGAGGGCTCGAGAGACGGGAGGACGCGATGCAGAACGTTGCGATGCGGATCGGCGGCCGCGACGCCGCATCAGCCGACGGCCGCTACTATGAGACGCGCAATCCGTTCACCGGCGAGCTGCTCGCTCGGGTGCCGGATGCCGGGCCGCTCGACGCCGTCGCGGCGGTCGGGGCTGCCTCTGCTGCCTTCGTGGAATGGTCGAAGACGCCACCGTCGAAACGCCGCGCGATTCTGTGGAAGGCGGCCGACCTCCTCGAAGGGCGCGCGGGGGTTGTGGCAAAGACGATCACGGCCGAAACCGGCGCCACCCTCGGGTGGGGCATGTTCAACACCGCGTTCGCGGCCAACATGCTGCGCGAAGCGGCCGCGGTAACGACGCAGATCACCGGCGAGGTGATCCCTTCGGACATCCCCGGGAACATCGCGTTGTCGGTGCGGCAGCCGGTGGGTGTCGTGCTCGGAATTGCCCCGTGGAACGCGCCGATCATTCTCGGCGTGCGTGCGGTGGCGATGCCGCTCGCGTGCGGCAACACGGTTGTCCTCAAGGCGTCCGAAGAATGTCCCCAAACCTACCGCATCATCGGAGAGGTCCTGGAGGAAGCGGGACTGCCCGCGGGCGCAATCAATGTGTTGACGACCTCGCGCGAGGGCGCCGCGGCGACGGTGGACGCACTCATCGCCGATCCGCGCGTCCGCCGGATTAACTTCACCGGCTCCACACGCGTCGGCAGGATCATCGCCGAGAAGGCGGCGAAGCATCTCAAACCCGTACTGCTCGAGCTCGGCGGCAAGGCGCCGCTCGTGGTGCTGGACGATGCCGACCTGGACGAGGCGGCCGCGGCAGCGAACTTCGGCGCCTTCATGCATCAGGGTCAGATCTGCATGTCAACCGAGCGGCTCGTCGTCCAGAAGGCGGTCGTGCAGCCGTTCGTCGACAAGCTCGTCATCAAAGCCAAAGGTCTCAGAGTCGGCGATCCGGCCGCGCCGGACACCCAGATCGGCTCGCTGGTCGGCGAGCCTTCAGTGCGGCGCGTGCAGGATTTGATCAAGGACGCGGTCGATCGCGGAGCGCGCATCCTCTGCGGAGGCACCGTGAGCGGCACGCTCTTCCAGCCGACCGTGCTCGACCGGGTTACACCGGAGATGCGCATCTATCGCGAAGAGTCGTTCGGGCCGGTGGTGATCGTGGTGCCGGTGCATGACGATGAGGAGGCGATCCGTGTCGCCAACGACACGGAGTACGGGCTTGCAGCCGCGGTGTTCGGCCAGGATCTCGACCGCGCCTATGCCGTGGCGACGCGCATCGAGAGCGGGATCTGTCACATCAACGGGCCGACCGTGGCGGACGAGCCGCAGATGCCGTTCGGGGGCGTCAAGAACTCCGGGTTCGGCCGCTTTGGCGGCAAGGCTGGCATCGCCGAGTTCACCGAACTGCGGTGGATCACGATCCAGACCGGGCGCCGGCACTATCCGATCTGAACAAGGCTGCCAACGCCAGAAAGATCCACGGGGACCTCAAGGGTATGGCCGAGAGCCCACAACGGCACGGCTTCCTCAGCGACCGGTCAGATTGGAGCCACCGGAACCGCCGCCGCGTCGTGGGCTTTCAACTTGGACGACTGCGGGTCGGAGCCGAGCGAATATGTTTTCCGCAGCTTCGCTTCGATCGCGGCGCGCCCGACCGCCGGCGCCGCCGCAAGCTGCGCGCGCAGCTTGTTCCGCTTCTCTTTGCGATGTCGCCGTCGTTGGATTTCCGTGGGATGCAGACTTCCACTCATGATGATGCTCCTTTTAAACGAGATTTGTGACCCTGGTCGGCGGGAGGCGAAGCGACGTCGGTGTGATGGCCTTCGCGCAACTCCGCTTCGGCGAGGAGCCAGTGTTCGACGTCGTGCCCGTGTTCACCGCCGTGCGCCTGAAACAGGCCATACGCGCGCCGGCCAATGGCCGCCGCCGTGACGCGGGTCACGACATCCGTCCTGGCGGAGCTCTCGGCGGCACGGGGCGCTACTGGTGTTTTCTTTGCCATCACAATCCTCCACAGTTACGGTTAGCTTCGGGCGATCTGGGCATTCGGTGAACGAGACCGAAGGCCGTGTAACCCGCGGCGGACAGTTGCGGAGATTGCATTCGCGCTTCGCCACCCCGCGTCGTGCCGGTGTTTGATGAAGGTGATGCGAGACGGGCCTAGCGCAGCCGAGAATCAGGCAGCAGATTCAGGAAAGCCGTAACGCGAGTGTACTCTAATCGCCACGCGATAGCCACGATATTGGGGGTCAGACGCTGTTGGACTGTTGGGCGCGAAGATGAGAGCTCGATCGATCGCGCCCGGCAACTGCCGGAGGATTGGGCGTAGCGAAGAGTTTTCACGACGCCGTTCGAGGCATGCGAGTCAACGTCTTGTCAGCGAGCGCGAAGCGGATCGGAAACTCCGATGCCAGACGGGAACTGTGGGTGACCACGATCAGAATGTTCTGCTGCTGGTGATGAAGATCGAGCAGCAGAGCGGCCACTGTGGACGCTGACACCTGGTCGAGATTCCCGGTCGGTTCGTCGCACAGCACGAGACGCGGCTGACGAATGAGGGCGCGCGCGATCGCCACGCGCTGTTTCTCTCCACCGGACAGCTCGCCCGGTCGATGATCGATCCGGTCGCCGAGGCCAACCTGTTCGATGAGCATTCGAGCCAGGCGCGCCGGGTCATCTTCTCGCCTCCCGCCCCTCCCGCCCTTCCACTGCGCGTAGCGACGAGAGTCGGCACCAGGACGTTCTCGAGCACCGAGCACTGCGGGAGCAGGCAGTGGTCCTGAAACACGAAGCCGATTTCCTGATTGCGGAAGTCCGCCAGCTCCCCCGGCTCGAGCGTGAACGGATTGCGACCGCCCAGCGTGACGCTCCCTGCCGACGGTGGCTCGAGGGCGCCGAGCATGTAGAGCAGCGAGCTTTTTCCGCTGCCCGACGGTCCGGTAATCGCGGCGGCTTCACCCGGAGCCAGTGAAAACGTGACGTCGGAGAGCACGGTCAATGGACCACGAGGCGTCGGATAGTCCTTGCCGACGTGCGAAACCTCCAGCATGGCTAGGCCACGGAGGTGCGTCGCGGTGACTCGCTTTTGAGCAACGCCGTGTAGACGTCGATCAGCCGGCTCGCTGACTGCTCGATCGTGTAATGCGCGCGCACGCCCTCGAATGCCCGCGCCGACAAGGTGCGGAGCAGGCCGCGATCGCTCCACAGCCGGTGCAGGGCCTCGGCCAGGCTGTCCGGACTGTCGGGCCTGGGGATATCGACGAGCAGCCCGCCGCCCGTCTTTTCGACGACCTCAATGAACCCGCCACGGCGAGGCTGCACCACGGGCACGCCGCTCGCCATCGCCTCCAGCAGAAACATCCCCTTCGGCTCGTCGTAGGTCGCCGGCACAGAGAGGACATCCAGGCCGTGGAGAAACGCGAGCTTGCCCGCGCGATCGAGCGCCCCACGATAAGAGAACTCGTCGCCAAGTCCGGCCTTTTGGAGGTTCTGCCGCACGTTGTTCAAATAGTCGCCGTGGGCCGGCGCCATGTACCCGGCCGCTTCCAGTCGAACAGGCGCCGCCCCAGTGCGGCGACGGAAGCGAATGTATGCGTCAACCAGCACATGCAGCCCCTTCTCCGGGGCCACGCGCGCGAAGTATCCCACGCGGAACACGTCGCCATCGTCTTTCCGCGGCTCGTAGCCCTTCATGCTGATCCCAAGAGGAACGACGTCGATGCGGGCGCTCGGAATCTCCAGCAGCTCCGACATGAACCTGGCGCAGTACTCGCTCACCGCGATGAAGCGGTCAACGGTACGCGCGTGCTTCCGGATGAGCGCGATGGCCTGCTCTCGATACGGCGCGGCCAGTCCGTTCAGAAAGAGTTCCTCACCCTGCAGCGTGCAGCACACCGGCCGCTTCAGCGCATCCCGGAGCGGTGCCGCCAGCGCGACAAGCAGCGAGTTCGGCAGATTGATGACATCAGGCAACGGCTCGTCGCGTGTCCACTCGACGAGCTTGTCGAATTCCTTGCGAAGCACTCCCTCGGTGCCCTGCAGCATGGAAATCGTCATGTCGCCAAGCAGCCGCGCATCCGTCGAGACGCCGCGGCTCGCGAATGCCCTGATCACGCTCGGTGAATCCCACAGACGATCCAGGAAACGCGGCGTCTTGCGGAACAGCGCCGCATGCTGCTGCAAATAAACGCTGATGCCGCCAAATAGTACGCGGCGGTGGCTGACGTTCGGCTCGTCGGTCCGCGTCGGGGTGTAGACCGGCAAAAGCGTCACGTCATGGCCACGCGCCATCAGCTCGGTCGCGAGGGCATTGTCGCGGAAGCAGCTCCCGCAATACATGCCTGCGGCGCCCGCGGTAATCGAGAGGATTCTCACAAATCCGCCGTTTGAAACGCACGCGCGCGGAACAGGAACTCGACGATGTTGCCCTCGTGGGGCTGGAGCCAGTTGAGCTGCGTGGTGGGCACCGGGCCGAGGTTCAGGCGGTCGATATGAACGGCGTCGAGCAATTGCCTCCGGAACGTTTCGTTGCACGTCACCGCACTGCATACGAGAGTCGGACCAATTGCCTGCAGCATCCGCGACTCTGGACATTCGACGACGGTCACGAAGGGGAACATGTATTCCTTCTTCGCGACCGCCGCGTCGGGAGAGTCGCAGTGGATGACGGTCGGTAGGAGATAGTCGGCTCCGCTGTTCTTTACAACGCGCCCTCCGTCGCGATACGTGGCAGTTACGTCGGTGACGCCAGGTGCCTGGAGGTCGGCGTCGATCGACTGGGTGATGGCCTCTGCCACCCCGGGCACTGTGAACGCCGCGAGCCCCGCATCCGGATGATCGGGTGCGAGCGGCCGAACCGCGGCAAGACGCTCGGCGATCGCGTCGGCGATTTCGCGGGTGTGCCGGCTCGCCCAGATGCCGGAACAGTTGATGCAGCTACGGCCGCTGTTGACGAACACGCTCTCGACCATCATGTCGAGATACCGCTCCCACCGATCCACCTGATCGTCGCCGAGCAGGATCTTCGAAAACCCCGGGCCGTGCGCCTGCACTCTGGGATCGCCCCGGTACCGATCGACCGTCGGCGTGCCGCCAAAGATCAGGCTGCGCGAACAGCTCTCCAGTACCGCGGCGCCCACGTCCCCTTGTCCCGGATAGATCGAAATCGCCTCGCGGGGAATGCCAGCGGCAAAGAACGCCTCCGCCATCCGGTACGGCGTCCACGGCTCCTGGGGGCCCGGTTTGAGCACCAGCCCGATCTGCAACGGAATGATTGGGAGCCAGAGGGTGTGCACACCGGGCGAGTTCGACGGCAGGACAAGACCCAACACCGGACTCTGCGCCTGGTAACTGATCGGCACCTTGCGTTCTTCGCCGCGCCCGGTCGTCAGGACGTCGAACGACAGCCCGCGCGTCAACGACGTCAGAATGTTCTCCATCTCGGCCAGCACGAACGCGTTCTTCTTCATGTTCGCCCGGCACATCCGCTCGGGCAGGCCGGTGCTGGCCGACTGGGCGTGGACGAACTCGTCGGCTGTCTGTGTTCCGTCGCCCATCGGCAGCGTGTCGTTCATGTACAGCTGGCCGGCTCGGCCGACCAGCGCGATCAGGTCCGCGATCGGAATGTCACGCAGCACGTCTCGCGCGCGCCCGGCCTTCCGCATGTCGCGCTGGATCAGGCCGCCGTTGGCGCGGCTGACGCGGGCAATGGGCTCGCCCGTCGCGAAGTGCACGACCTCGTCCACGTCGATGCTGGTATACGGCTGCCCCCAGCGCAGAACAGGAAGATTCAGCATATGTTTCAGATGCAACCACGAAGACACGAAAACACGAAAAAGAAATTGGTTTTCTTCGTGTCTTCGTGTTTTCGTGGTTGCATTTCCTAATACACTCCCACTGTCGTTGTCGCCGCGACGCCACGATACGGGCGGACCCCGCTGATTCCATCCCACGGGTATCGCTCGTGCGGCGGCTCGCGCTCGCCTTCGTCGCGCTCCAGGAATCCCGGCACGAAGAACTCCCTGGTCAACGTGGTCAGCTTCACACGTCCGGTCTGTCCGTACTCCACCACCTGATCGGGATTGTCGAAGTCCACGACTTCGATCGCTGCCCGCGGCTGCGGCGCGTGGTAGGTGATCTTGTACCCGTTGTGCGGACCACTGGGCACGCTGGCGGCGAGTCCCATCAACGTATTGCCGTACGTGGGCGTCATGTAGGCGCCGTCGAGCAGCTCCTCATGGGCGAAGCGATTCCACTGCGGCGTGAACTCCGTCCCGCCTGAAAAGATCCCGGTGATGCCGGCCTTCCGAATCGAGGTGCCCATGGACTCGAGCCGCAGCGCCAGCGCCTCGAGCAGCTTCGGTGTCGTGAACATACACCGGATGTCGTGGTTCGCTTGCAGGATCGTGACGCCCTGGTCGATGACATGGTCCTTGTAGGCCTGAAGATGTTCGCTCCAGCCCTTCTTGATCAACTTGATGACCCACCGGGGATCGAGATCGACGCAAAAGCAGATGCCGCCCCGGTGCTGCGCCAGGTGTTCGACCCCCAGACGCAACCGCCGGGGCCCCGACGGCCCCAGCATCAACCAGTTGGAGCCCTTGGGGAAGTGTTCGTCCGGAAGGGTCGCACTGAACAGCTCGTAGTCGATGCGGAAGTCGTCGCACGCGATGCGGGTCTTGGGAGTGCCCGTGGTCCCGCCCGTCTCGAAAACAAACACCGGCTTGCCGGCCAGGCCCCGGGGAATCCATCGTTGTACCGGACCGCCGCGCAGCCACTCGTCCTCGAACAGTCCGAGACGCTTCAAATCGGTAAACGACTGAATCTCGCTCCTGGGGTCCCAGCCCAGCTTTTTCGCGTAATCGAGCCAGAACGGGCAACCGGTGGAGGGGTCGAAATGCCAGGCCACTATTTCGCGGACCTGCGCGTCCAGGCTGTCGCGGGCCGATTGCAACTGCGCTTGAGGCGGGGTGGTGAACGACGATTGAGGAGTCATAAAAGCCGAAGTATAGTCGCACCACACCGATGGTGACCACGCGAACGGATTCGGTCTCGACCCCTTTGACGTCGCTGCAATGGCTGATATGCGGGATTGCCGCGCTCGGCTTCGCATTCGACTCCTACGAACTCCTGATGCTGCCGCTCATCGTGCGGCCAGCCCTTGCGGAGCTGCTTGGCGTCGCCCCAAATAGCCTGGCGGTCAACGAATGGGTCGGCACCCTGCAGTACGTACCTGCGGTCGCGGGCGGCATCTTCGGGCTGCTCGGCGGCTACCTCACCGACCTGTTCGGCCGCCGCCGTGTACTGGTGTGGAGCATTCTGCTGTACGCCTTCTCGGCATTCGCAGCCGGATACGCCACGTCGGTCCAGTCGCTGCTCTTCTGGCGCTGCTGCACGTTCGTCGGCGTATGTGTCGAGTTCGTCGCGGCCGTTGCGTGGCTGTCGGAGCTCTTCGCCGACCCGAAGCAGCGGGAGCGCGTCGTCGGCTATACACAGGCGTTCGGGTCGATCGGCGGCATCCTGGTGACCGGCGCCTACTATCTGATCGTCACCTACGGCAGCTCGCTTCCCGCAGTCCGCGGGGTGCACGAATCCTGGCGCTACACGTTGATGTCTGGTGTGATTCCGGCGATCCCGCTCATCGTCATTCGCCCGTTCCTTCCGGAATCCCCTGTCTGGGCAGCGAAGAAGCGCGCAGGCACACTCAGGCGTCCGAGCTTTGCCGCGCTCTTCCAGCCGCAATTCCGCCGGACGACGATCGTCACGACGATCATGATGGCGTGCGCTTACGCGGCCGCGTTCGGCGCGATTCAACAGATGCCCCGCATCGTCCCCGGTCTGCAGGAGGTGCAAGGGCTCCCGCGCACGGCGCAGGAGCAGACGATCAGCGGCGTCCAGTCGTTTCAGGAGTTCGGCGGTCTCGCCGGACGACTGCTGCTCGCCGGACTCGCGGGTGTCATCGTGGGCCGGCGCCGCCTGCTCTATCTGTTCCAGGTGCCGGGATTGATTCTGTTGCCGGTCATCTTCTTTATGTTGCCGGTTTCCAGTCTTACGCTGGCCCAGTGGGGCATCTTCTTCGTGGGGATGGCGACGATCTCTCAGTTCAGCTTCTGGGGGAACTATCTGCCGCGCGTGTACCCAACCCATCTGCGCGGCACCGGCGAAAGCTTTGCGGCCAACGTCGGCGGCCGAATGATCGGTACGTGTGCCGCGCTGGTGACGACGCAGCTCGTGGCGTCGATGCCTGGGGCCTCGGTGCCGATCAAGCTGGCCTACGCGTCGGCGCTGGTCGGGCACCGCTGTGTATATTGTCGGTTTCATCGCGAGCTTCTGGCTTCCCGAGCCGACGCAGGCGGATCTGCCCGATTAGGACAGCTTTCGATTCTGTAGCGCAGGTCTTTAGACCTGCACCGCGCCGGCGCTAGGCAGGACTAAAGTCCTGCGCTACAAGCGGCGCAAAAGGCTCTAGATGACAGGTGTGATTGCGACCCTCGCCGGCTCTCTCGGTATTGCCGCCGTCAGCACCCTGGGCGACTTCATCTGGGCCGCCGCGCACCTGCGGCACCGTCCGGAGTACGGGCTGACCCACGGCACACTGCTCTTCCTCGCGATCGGCCTCTTCCTGGGTACGCTGGCGGGTCGCCCCGCGGCGGGCGCGATGCTTGGCGCGGCCCTTGGCTTCCTCGCCGCGGGCAGCTTCTACGTGCTTGCGCCGTTTGTCGGGTACTCGGCCATGTTCGTCGTGTGGATCGCAATCTGGTTGGCGCTCGCCGTGTTGTATACACGTCTCGCCGGACTCGATGTCCAACAGGTTGGTCTTGGGGCTGTCGTCGGACGCGGAGCCGCCGCGGCCGTGACTTCGGGAATTGCGTTCTACGCCATTTCCGGCATCTGGCGTCCCTTCAATCCTGAAGGATGGGATTACGCCGTGCACTTCGGCGCGTGGACCTTGGCGTATCTCCCTGGGTTCGCGGCGCTCCTGCTTTCTGGAAAAGGACTTTCCGGTAGGGGACGCCCTTAAGTACCGGCGGACTTTCCCGGTAGGGGACGCCCTTAAGGGCGTCCCCCACAAAGGCGAAAAAAGGTACGGCCCTTTTTCTAATACGCCCGCTCGTAGAGGGCGAGCGCGGCGGCGGCATCAAAGGGCCGCGGGTTGAATGTGCCGGTCCGTTGTTTCGCCGCGTCTGCCGCCAACGCCGACAGATCATGGCGCGGCACGCCCAGCTCCCCCAGTGTCGCCGGCAGCCCGCCGGCGTGTCGGAGTTCCTCGAGCCGTTCCGCGACGCGTGCGCCCGGATGACGTCCACTGGTGAGGCCCGCGAGGCGCTCCAGGTCGGCGTACTGCTCTCCCACCTGTTCCGCGTTCCAGCGGACGACGTGGGGCAGCATCACCGCGATCGCCACGCCATGTGTCGTCCCGTAGTGTGCAGTCAGCGGATTCGCGCAAGCGTGCGTCGCGCCGAGCATCGACTGTTCGATGGCGATTCCCGCTTCGTGCGCCCCCAGCAGCATGGCGCCGCGAGCCGCGAGGTTGTCCGGCTCGCCGAGGACTCGCTGATAGTGCGGCTCCAGCAGCCGCCATGCTTCCCTGGCGAATAGAACGGAGATGTCGCTGCGGGATGAGGTGACGTAGGACTCGACGGCATGAGAGAGCGCGTCGTACCCGGCGATCGCAGTCAGCGTCCGCGGCTGTGAAACGGTGACAACCGGATCGAGCAGCGCAATCCGAAACGCCGCCTTCGGGTCGGCGCAGGCCATTTTCACGTGCGTGACCGCGTCGGAGATGATTGCGGTTGACTGGGCATCGCTGCCCGTTCCCGCCGTCGTCGGCACGCCGATCATCGGCAACATCGGGCGGGACGCTTTCCCGAGGCCCCAGTAGTCGCGCATCGTGCCGCCGTTGGTCAGCACGAAGTTGATGCCCTTCGCGCAGTCGAGCGAGCTTCCGCCACCAAGCGCGACCAGCGAGTCGACGCCGCTGGCGGCGGCCTGCACCCGGCCGGCCTCCACCATCGCCGTGTCAGGGTTCGCGTCGAAATCGTGAAAGAAGAACGGTTCGATGCCGGCGTCTCTGAGCGCCACGGCAGCCCGGCCCACCAGCCCCGCCGCCACGATGCCGCGATCGGACACGACGAGCGTACGCGTGAAAGCAAGTTCGCGCGCCAGCTCGCCGAGACGTGAAAACACGCCTTCGCCAAACACGACGCGCGTGTGAGATTGAAAGTCGAAAGGCCGCATAGCGAAGAGCCACCAGATACTATACTGGCGCCAGGAGAACACCCGTGACAGAGACGCGGTTTCTCGCGACTGGCCTGACAGCCCTGATCGCCCTGCTGCCCCTGTCAGCAGTGCCCGCGGCCCAGAATTCGGAGGCGAACCGTTACTGGCCGCTGTGGCGCGGGCCTCACGCCAATGGCGTCTCACTCACTGCCAATCCTCCGCTCCAGTGGAGCGAAACGAAGAACATCCGGTGGAAGGTGGAGATCCCTGGGCGCGGATCTTCGTCGCCCGTGGTCTGGGGCGATCGGCTCTTCGTGACAACTGCCGTTCCTGTCGGCGTCACCGGCGAGGCGCAGCATGCCCCGCGAGGCGGACTGCCGCAGCGCGGCGTGCATCGCTTCGTCGTCATGGCAATCGACCGCAAGACCGGACGCACGATCTGGGAACAGGTCGCCGCCCAACAGGAGCCGCACGAAGCAGGTCATTTCGATAACTCGACGTGGGCATCGGGCTCGCCGATCACCGACGGCCAGAGTGTCTTCGCGTACTTCGAGTCGTTCGGACTGTATGCGTACGACATGAACGGCAGGCTGCTCTGGCAGAAGGATCTGGGCGACAAGCGGATGAGGAACCAGTTCGGTGAGGGATCGACGCCGACGCTGCACGGGAACACTCTTGTCGTCGTCTGGGACCACCTGAACGGACAGTCATTCATCGTAGCGCTCGACAAGCGCGACGGCAGAGAGCTGTGGCGAGCACCTCGAGAGGAAATCGATACATGGGCCACGCCGCTTGTCCTCGAAGTGAACGGACGTCCGCAGGCCATCGTCCCGGGCATGCGACGAATCCGGGCCTACGACCTCGAAACCGGCGTCGTGGTCTGGGACGGGGATGGGCTGACCATGAATTCGATCCCGTCACCGGTCTACGACGAGGAGATGGTCTATTTGATGAGCGGATTCCAGGGCAACGACCTTCGGGCGGTCCGCATCGCCCAGGCGCGGGGCAACATCGACGGCACGAGCGCGGTGGCCTGGTCGTCCGACCGCGATACGCCGTACGTGCCGTCGCCAATACTGAGCGACGGAGTCCTGTATTTTCTCAAGACGAACTCGGGAATCCTGTCGGCGCTTGACGCCAAAACCGGCAAGCCCCACTACCAGAACCGTCTCGATGGCTTGCCGAATGTCTTTTCGTCTCCGGTCGCCTCGCGGGGGCGTGTGTACTTCACGGGCCGTGAAGGGAGCACGCTGGTGATCCGTGCCGGACCGAAGTTCGAAGTGCTGGCGAAGAACACGCTGGACGACGGTTTCGACGCGTCGCCCGCTCTTGTGGACAACGAAATGTACTTGCGTGGGTACAAATACCTCTACAGCATCGCAGAGCCGTGACTCCCCCTTAAGCTTGCGGTCAAACAAGGTTCTCTCGGAGGCTTGCATGCGCCGTTTCGCGGCCGTCCCAGTCGTTGTCTTCGTGCTTCTTGGTTTCGCAATGGCCGCTGCGGCGCAGTCCCGGCCAGCCAACCCACAGCGACCGAACGTCGTTCTGATCATCACCGACGATGTCGGCTACGGTGACATCGGCAGCTACGGAGCGCCGGACATCAAGACCCCGAACATCGACCGCCTTGCGAAGGAAGGAGTGCGGTTGACTGATTTCTACGCGGCGCCGACGTGCACTCCCACGCGCGCGTCGCTTATTACAGGCCGATATCAGCAGCGAGTGGCGCTCGAGCGACCCCTGGGCAGCGTCGGACCTGCGCTCGAGCAAGGCCTTCCGGCAACGGGCCGCTCGCTGCCACGGCTGCTGAAGAACAACGGCTACGCCACCGGATTGATCGGGAAATGGCACCTGGGATACAAGCCCGAGTTCGGTCCGAATGCGCACGGGTTTGACTACTTCTTCGGCTTCCTCAGCGGGCTCATCGATTTCTATACCCATACGAGAGCAGGCGACGGCCTCAGCGACCTCTTCGAGAACACGACGCCCGTTCACGAAGAGGGTTACATGACCGATCTCATCACGGCGCGCGCCGTTCGGTTCGTCGGGCAGCATGCCGCCGAGCCGTTCTTCCTGGAAGTCGCCTACAACGCCGCCCATTGGCCGTTTCAGCCTCCGGACCATTATTCGAAGGCACCGAACAACGCCGCCTTTCAAGGTCCGGAGGACGCAATACCTGCCACGCGGAAGGACTACGTCGCAATGCTCGAACGGGCCGATGCGGGCGTCGGACAGATCATGCAGGAGTTGCGCACGCGCGGATTGGCCCAGGACACTCTCGTGATCTTCACGAACGACAACGGAGGGGAATGGCTTTCGCGCAATGCGCCCCTCTTCCATCGAAAGGACACACTCTGGGAAGGTGGTATCCGTGTGCCAGCGATTTTCCGGTGGCCCGGCCGTCTTCCCGCCGGCAGGACCAGCGCCCAGGCCGGTATCACCATGGACCTGACGGCGTCGATCCTCGCGGCGACGAACACACCAGTTCCACCCGAGGCCCGACTCGAAGGGATGAACATCCTTCCAATCCTGGAAGGACGGTCACCGCTGGTGGAACGCACACTCTTTTGGCGGATCAGTATGCCAACCAGGCAGCAGAGGGCCGTCAGGATGGGTGACTGGAAGCTCCTCCTGGATGGCGATGATCTGCTGCTGTACAACCTGCGAACGGATATCGGCGAACGAAATGACCTCGCAAGCCAGCGGTCAGATCTCGTCGCCAAGTTGCGGCCGCTCATCACCCAATGGGAAAGGGATGTCGACGCGGAAGCGAAGGCCAGGTGAAAGACAGAAGTAAGGATTCCATATTCCGTTGATATGGATTCCAAAGTCGTTGATAATAGAAGCATGAAAACCACGGTGGATATTCCTGAAGACGAGCTCAGGGATGCCATGCGCTTTACCAAGGCGAAGACCAAGCGCGAGGCGGTGGTCAAGATCCTCGAAGACTTCAATCGTCGCCGCCGGATGGCCGAGCTCGTCAGGTATTCGGGATCGTTCGGCGACAGCTTCCCCACAAACGAGGAAATCGAAGGGGTCGACGCCCGCCGCGATCGCCAGCTCCATGCCCGTTCTCGTCGATAGCTCGCTCTGGGTGCACCAGCTTCGCAGAGGCGGCGATCCGGCGAAGCGTGATCGTGTGCATGCGTTGTTGGAGAGTGGCGACGCCTCGTGGTGTCCCGTCGTGCGACTCGAGCTCTGGCGAGGCGTCACGAGTGACGCTGACCGGAAGGTGCTCCGGCGGTACGAGGCGCTGCTCCCCGACTACGAGATGTCGCCGGCTGTCTGGGAGCGCGCGATTCGACTCGCCGATCGGGGACGCGCATCCGGCGTCACCGTGCCGCTGGCGGACCTGCTGATCTTTGCCTGCGCCAAGGTACACGGACTCGATCTCGCGCACGACGACGGGCACTTCGACGATCTGGCCAGGCTCGGGACCTCTTGACCTTCGACGCCTCCGTCCACCGCAATAGCTCGTCTGGTGCGTCGCGGCGGCCGAAATTGAGGGAACCGGGTCGCACGCATGTAAGACTCTGGTCTATGGCGGCTCGTTACCCAGGGAGGTTGAAATGGAGAGACGGAATTTCGCTGGAGTTGTCGCTCTGGCGATCGGTGTGACTCTCAGCGGGACGGTGGGAATCTCCGAGTCCCAGCCGCCAACTGAGGGGCCGGCTGTCGGCGGGACACCAGCCTGGTTTCTGCAGGGATCATTCCCCGATCCAACTGGACGAACCATCGTCGACCCGAGCGGACATGTCACCGTACCGCCCCCCAGTGGCGGCCGCGGCGCGGCTGGCAACTCCGTGGCTGCCGCGCCTCCTGCGCCGGCCGTCGGGGAGACGCCGGCATGCAGGCGGTCGCCCCTTTGCGGGAACCGGCTTGGCCGCACGCGCCAGTCATTGCAGCGTGTGCAGTGGAAACAAACGATGGGGTACACGTTCACGTACCCATACATATTGCCTCCCGGCTACGGCGGTGTCCCCGCGGTCGCCCTCGACTCGACAGGAAATCTCTGGGCCTTCCAGCGCGCAGACGCCGGGAAACCGCAGCTGTTCAAGTTTGATCCGAATTACAAGCTGATCCTTCAGGTGGGCCAGGACGTGACCGGCTACCAGGACAAGGCGCACGGGATGGCCGTGGATGCCGGGGACAATGTCTGGATTACCGCCGCGAATGGCGCCACCGTGATGAAAATCAGTCCCGAGGGCAAGCTTCTCTTGACGATCGGCGAGCGGGGACGCAGAGGGGATTGGAACGAAGCCAAAGAACAACGGCTTCTGTGGCAGCCAGTGATGATCGCATTCGCTCCGAACGGTGATGTCTACATCGGCGAGGGTCATGCGAACGAGAGCCCCAACGACTACTGATTCAGATGACCCGGCCAACAATCTCGGCGCCGCACGGATCATCCACCTGGATAAGAACGGCAAGTTCATCAATCAGTGGTACGGCAACGAAGTGGGACAAGGAAAATTCAGCTCGACCCATGGGCTCGCCGTCGATCCGACAAACGGCGATGTCTGGATCGGCGACCGCGAGGAGTATCGTATCGTCGTCTATTCTGGAGACGGCAAGTTCCTCAAGACGATGCAAATGAGAAACCTCGTTTGCGCGCTCTATTTTGACTCGCACGGCCAGCCATGGATGGCGAGCGGTCAGGATGGCCAGTTCCTGAAGCTGGACCGGAACGGCAAGGTGCTCGGTGCGATCGGCAACGGAATGGGCATCGGGACGGGTCAGTTCATCGAAGCCAGCTACTGGGCCATGGACAAGCAAGACAACCTGTATGCAGGCGACACGAGCGTTGGCCGCATCACCAAGATGGTTGCGCCGAAGAAAAAGTGACGTGTCAGTTTGGAGGCCCAGATGAAGATTTCAGCGATGACATGCGCGATATCGGTGCTCGCGTGCCTGTCTGCCGAGCCCGCGTTTGCATCCTCGTGCGACAGCCTGGCCGCGCTTGCGTTGAAGGACACCACCATCACCATGGCGCAGCTCGTACCGGCGGGCCAGTTCTCGGCTCCAGGGCAAGCCGCGGGAAGAGGCGCCAATCCATACGCAAATCTTTCCGAGTTCTGCCGCGTGGCCGCAACGCTCAAGCCCACCAGCGATTCAGACATCAAAGTGGAAGTCTGGCTGCCGGCCAATGGCTGGAACGGCAAGTTCCAGGCGGTCGGTAACGGCGGCTGGGCCGGAGTGATCAGCTACTCCGCCATGGCCGACGCCATCCGCGCAGGGTATGCGAGCGCGTCCACCGACACCGGGCATGTGGGAGGCCGCGGGACGTTCGCGCTCGATCATCCCGAAAAGCTGATCGACTTCGCGTGGCGCTCCGAACACGAAATGACCGTGAAGGCGAAGGCGGTCATTCAGGCCTTCTACGGCAGCGCGCCGAAACTGTCCTACTGGAACGGCTGCTCGACCGGTGGGAGACAGGGCCTCAAGGAAGCGCAGAAATTTCCCAACGACTACGACGGCATCATCGCCGGAGCGCCGGCCAACCGGACGGCAATCTCCCTGTGGATCGCCGCCGCCGTGCTGAAGGACCCGGCCAGCTACATCCCTCCCAGCAAGTATCCGATCATCCACCAGGCCGCTCTCGCCGCCTGCGACGCGCGCGACGGGCTCAAGGACGGCCTCATCGACGACCCGACCAAATGCGACTTCGATCCCAAAGTGCTGCTCTGCAAGGGCGCGGACGGTCCCGCGTGTCTGACCGCTCCGCAGGTGGAAGCGGCGAAGAAGATCTATTCTCCCGCCATCAACCCGCGCACCGGACAGCAGCTGTTTTCGTCCCTCGTGCCGGGAACGGAACTGGGCTGGGGCGTTCAGGCTCTGGGTCCGGAACCTTCGGCCAATATCTACGATCAGTATCGATACGTCGTATTCAAAGACCCCAACTGGGACTGGAAGACGTTCGACTTCGACAGGATGTGGTGCGTGGCGACCTGCCGGAAAACCTGGTCATGAACGCCACCGATCCGAACATGAAGCCGTTCTTCTCACACGGCGGGAAACTGCTGCTCTATCACGGCTGGAGCGACACCAATGTCCCGACGCTGAACACGATCAAGTATTACAAGAGCGTCGTTGACAACATGGGCGGCCCGGCCAATGCGTCGAACAGTGTCCGGCTATTCCTGGAGCCTGGAATGGGCCACTGCGGCGGCGGCGAAGGTCCCAACGTGTTCGACAAAGTCGGCGCGCTCGAGCGATGGGTGGAACAGGGCAAAGCGCCGGAGATGCTGAACGCGTCGCACAGTACCGACGGCAAAGTGGACCGCACGCGTCCGCTGTGCCCCTATCCTCAGGTCGCCAGATACAAGGGCACAGGCAGCATCGACGACGCCGGCAATTTCGTCTGCCGTGCGCCGTAGCCCACCCGAGGGAGACGTCGGGTAAACTGTCCCGAAGAGCTTCTCGTGGCGGGTCGACATCTTTTCACGCTCCTCCTCGCCTTGACCGCGAGCGCGGCCCGCGCCGAAGACTGGCCGCAGTTCCGTGGTCTCACCGGTCAGGGGCACTCGGCCGAACACGGGGTCCCGCTCGCGTGGAGCGAGACGCAGAACGTGCTGTGGAAAACCCGCGTTCCCGGATCAGGGTGGTCGTCTCCGGTCGTCGCGGGTGGTCGCGTCTGGGTCACGGCGGCCGACCAGGGCCCTGACGCGTCGTCTCGCGTATCGCTTCGGGTGCTTGCCTTCGACACCGAGACCGGAAGTCAGGTCGTCAACGTCGAAGTGTTCCGGCTCAGGAACGCAGGCGTCATCAATATCAAGAACAGCCGGGCCTCCCCGACGCCCATCGTCGACGGCGACCGCGTGTATGTGCACTACGGTACGGACGGGACTGCGGCGCTCACGACGTCTGGCGACATCGTGTGGAAGAGGGAGCTTCTTTACGATTCGGAGCACGGCAACGGCGGATCGCCCATCCTGTATGGCGACCTGCTGATCTTGAGCTGCGACGGCTTCGACCAGGCGTTCGTCGTGGCGCTCGACAAGCAGACCGGGAAAGTGCGATGGAAAACCTCACGCCGCCAGCCTTGGAGTCAGGCGTACTCAACTCCGCTCGTGATCCGGGTGGGCGACGAGGACCAGGTCATGAGCGTGGGAGCGTTTCGTGCGGCCGCGTACGATCCGCTCACCGGCAAGGAGATCTGGCGGGTCAACTATCCGGACGGGTTTTCGAACGTTCCGCGTCCGGTGTACGGCCACGGGCTCGTTTTTGTTTCGACGGGATTCAACGACCCGTCGCTGATGGCCGTACGCGCGGACGGCAAAGGTGACGTCACCCGAACGCACGTGGCCTGGACGCTCAGTCGAGGCGCACCGCTCACGCCTTCACCGCTGCTCGTCGATGATTTGTTGTATATCGTGAGCGACGTCGGCGTCGCCACCTGTCTCGACGCCAAAACCGGAACGACTCTCTGGCAGCAGCGGCTGGTTGGCAACTACTCCGCTTCCCCGATTCTTGCCGATGGCCGAGTCTATTTCCTCAGCGAGGAAGGCGTGGCCACTGTCATCGCGCCGGGCACCCGGTTCGAGAAACTGGCAACGAACACGCTCGATGGCGCCACGCTCGCCTCAATGGCCGTGTCGGACCGGTCGATCTTCATTCGCACCGGCACGCACCTCTATCGAATCGGCACGCCAGGTCCGGCGCAGCAGCCGACGGATGTGCAGACGATCTTCGATCGCGCCGTCTCGGATTTCGTGAGCGGCCGCGTCGCTGAATCCGTGACGGGATTCGACAACGTCGCCCGGATGGCTCCGCGCTCCGCTGCCCTGCTCTGGCAACGCGGCATCGCGCTGTACTATGCAGGCCGCTACAAAGATTGCCGCGAGCAATTCGAAGCGCACCGCCTGGTCAACCCCAACGACGTCGAAAACGCCGCATGGCATTTTGCGTGTGTCGCGCGCTCAGCATCAGTCAGCGAAGCCAGGGCCGCGTTGCTGCCGGTCGGTCCCGATTCGCGCGTGCCCATGAGCCAGATCTACGCCATGCTCGGGGACAAGCTCCGTCCCGAAAATGTTCTGGCGGCCGCAGGCGATCGGCCGGAGGCGGTGTTTTACGCTCGCTTATATCTGGGTTTGTATTTCGAAGCGCTCGGGAACAAAGCGCGCGCCCTCGAGCACATCACGGAGGCCGCCGCGGACCGCTACGCCCAGGCGGGAGGCTACATGCACGCGGTCGCCAAGGTGCACCTCGGTATCCTTCAGCGAGGCAAGTAACATGAAGTGCACGATGCGCCGCCGAGGGCATATCGGTCGTGTTGGCCTTATCGTTCTTATCGCGGTTTCCACCGTCGTGGCCGCACTGGTCATCGACCATCGGATTCTGAAAGGGGCCGCACCCGACTGGCCGCAGTTTCTGGGACCGGAACGAAACGGCGTCTACAGCGGACCGCCGCTCGCGGAGACCTGGCCGGCCGCGGGCCCGCCGAAGGTGTGGCAGAAATCGGTGGGCGAGGGTTTCGCCGGCCCGGTTGTCGTCGGCGATCGCGTCATCCTGTTTCATCGTGTGAAGGGCGAGGAAGTCGTCGAAGCGCTCGATGCGAAAACCGGCAATACCGAGTGGCGCTACGCGTATAAGACCGCCTACCGCGACGACTTCGGATTCGACGAGGGGCCACGCGCTGTCCCCGTCGTCGCGAACGGCCGCGTTTACACGTTCGGCGCCGAAGGACAACTGCACGCTGTCGATGTCGCAACTGGCAAAGGCGTCTGGAGCGTGGACACGATGCGTCGGTTCGGTGTGCGCAAAGGATTCTTCGGCGCCGCGGGCTCGCCGCTCGTGGAAGACGGCCGCGTCATCGCCAACATCGGCGGCATGGATGGCGCCAAAGGCGCTGGCATCGTCGCGTTCGACGCCGCGACAGGTGCCGTCCTCTGGACCGCGACCGATCATCAGGCGAGCTACTCGTCTCCAGTCGGCGCGACGTTCGGCGGAAAGCGCCACGCCGTGTTCTTCACCCGGAACGGACTCGTGGCTCTCGATCCCGCGACGGGCGCCATTCTCTTTCAACGCCCGTGGCGGTCGCGGTCGGCCTCTTCCGTCAATGCTGCGACGCCACTCGTCATCGGCGATGTGATCTTTGCGTCGGCGACGTACGAAACGGGCGCCGTCGCGCTGCGCGTGAAAGGGAGCGAACTCACGCAGCTCTGGTCGTCAGACGATGTGCTGTCGAGTCACTATGCGACGAGTGTCTACTCCAAAGGCTACTTGTATGGATTTCACGGGCGGCAAGAGTTCGACCAGAGCTTTCGCGCGGTCGACCTGAATACGGGCGCCGTCAAGTGGAACGTCAACCGATATCACGCAGGCTCGGTGACTCTTGTCGGCGATCGGCTGCTCATCGCGCGAGAATCCGGCGAGCTCGTCCTCGCGGCCGCGTCACCAGACGCGTTCCGCCCGCTGGCCCAGGCGCGGGTTCTTCGGGGCGTCGTTCGCGCCATGCCGGCCGTCTCGGACGGTTTCGTCTACCTCCGCAACGAGAACACGCTCGTGTGCCTGGACCTTCGAAAGCAATAGCGGTCGGGGATGATCGACGCTACAAGTTAAGGACGAGTCGGAGGCCGCTCTCCACATCTCTTAGTAACTGGCCCCGAATGTGACCGGCCGGCTCGCTCAGAAAATCCCGATCGACCGTGATGATTTGGGAGACGTTGGCGACTGAGTCCTTGGGAAGGCCGGCGACCTTTGCCGGCATCAGCACATTCCCCGGGGCTTCGACAAGTCGCAGGTTCGACGTGAGGACGACGGCCAAGACCGTCCGCAGGCGACTGCGATTGAATGCGTCGCTCTGAACAACCAGCACCGGTCGCCGAAATCCCGGTTCGGACCCATCCGGCTCGCCCAGGTCTGCCCACCAGATCTGTCCGCGTTCGACTACCACGAGCTACGTTCGAGCGATTGCCGCTGCAAACGTCGGACAGGTGGCTCGAGTCGGCTGTCTTCAGCGCTGTAGACCGCATTTAGTCGGTCGGTCACTCTGCGGCCGCGGTGTTTGGCGACGAAGTCGGCGAGGGCGGTGGCGTACAGGCGACTGCGCGACAGGCCGAGCTTCTTGGCAACCGTTTCGGCAGACTCGAACAATTCGTCTGGAATCGACAAGGCGACTTTCATACTTTAGTATTACCATTGTATGACATTCTTGGGCAAGCTGGGTTCAGAGTACCTGGTCCTTCCCCCACGACGCCCAAAGCGCATCGCATTGTAGAAGATGCGGGACGACTCCTGTTGCAATCTGGTCACCCTCCCGTCAAGATCGAATCACTCAAGAGAATGAAGAGCATGACGCTTGGACTGGCCGGTGTGCTCGCGGCGGCGGGCGTTCTGACCTCCGGCGCCCTCAGCTCAACACTCATGGGCCAGGCAGCGCCTCCGCAGCTCCCGGCCTCTCCCCTGAAGTTTGGCACCTTCGTCGTTCGGTTTGCCTCGAACGGTACCTTCGAGCTCAAAGGCGAGAGCGGGTCCCCACTCAAGGGCACATGGAAGACCAGGGGCCAGCAGGTCGATCTGGGCGCCTCCGACGGGCCACCCGGCTGCAACGAGCCGGGACGGTACCGGTTTCGGGTCGAGAGTACCCGCCTGAACTTCGAACTTGTCTTCGATGACTGCGTGCTGCGGCGGATGATTTTCGATGGGAGCAGCTGGCGGCCTGAGGGCGCGGCCGAGCCCATGCCTGAGCGGCGCATCGTGCGCACGGTCACGAAGGATCCACTTGTCCTTCCGGACGCAGGCACTCCAGCGGGCAACTGGCCCTCGTTCAGAGGACCGGAGGCGTCGGGCATTGCCGAGGGCCAGAATCTTCCCGACCGATGGGACGGCAAGAAGGGGGAGAACATCCTCTGGCGCACGTCCATTCCCGGTCTCGCGCATTCCAGCCCCATCGTTTGGGGTCAACGCATCTTCGTGACAAGCGCGATCAGCACCGACAAGAAGGCGACCTTCCGTCCGGGGCTGTACGGCGAGGGTGACGCCTCAAACGACCGCTCGCGCCACCGCTGGATGATCTACGCCATCGACAAACCGAACGGAAAGATTCTTTGGGAACGTCTCGCCTACGAGGGGGAGCCTGTCGACAAGCGGCATATCAAATCCACATACGCCAGCTCGACGCCCGCCACCGATGGACGCATCGTCGTCGCGTCGTTCGGATCGCAGGGCGTCTACGCCTACGATATCGACGGCCACTTTCTGTGGAAGGTTGATCTCGGCCGCCTCGACCTCGGGGCCTATGAAATTCCGACGTTCGAATGGGGGCCGGCGAGCTCGCCGATTATCTGGAATGGCCTCGTCATTCTCCAATGCGACACGCAGGCCGATTCGTTCGTCCTGGCTTTGAACGCTGAAACCGGTGAGACGGTGTGGAAGACCGAGCGCGACGAGCTTCCGTCATGGGGCACGCCGACCGTTGCGGCGACACCCGCAGGGCCGGAGCTGGTGACCAACGCGGCCAACTTCATTCGAGGGTACGACCCTCGCACTGGGAAAGAGCTGTGGCGACTCGGAGGGAGCTCGAAGATCACCGCGCCGACGCCGATCTTCGGCGCTGGCCTCTTCGTCGTGGCCAGCGGCCGGGCACCCGAGGCGCCGATCTTCGTCGTGCGGCCCGGCGCCCGA
This sequence comes from uncultured Acidobacteriota bacterium, assembly GCA_963789965.1. Taxonomy (GTDB): domain Bacteria; phylum Acidobacteriota; class Vicinamibacteria; order Vicinamibacterales; family CAVVIG01; genus DATLLJ01. Next base: position 90,914 of record CAWBMO010000006.1, on the reverse strand, counting down.
GGCGATGTGACGTTGCGAGGCAACAACACGAGCAACGACGCGATCGTGTGGAGCCGCGGGAACCGCGGGCCTTACATGCCGACTCCGCTGGTCTACAACGGCCTGCTCTACGTCGTGGCCAACAACGGCGTCTTCGATGCTTATGACCTGCAGACGGGAGAGGCGGTCTATCGCCGGCGACTTCCAGATATCGGCAGCGGCTTCAGCGCGTCCCCGGTAGCCGCCGACGGCAGGATCTATCTCTCGAACGAGGACGGTGAGATCGTCGTCGTTGCAGCCGGCAGAGAATTCAGGCACATCGCGACGAACCGAATAGGAGAGCTGCTGATGGCGACGCCGGCGCTGTCGGATGGCGTCATGTACGTCCGTTCGTCGCGGAGCCTGTTCGCAGTTGGTCGGAAGCCGTGATAGCCCGAGCGGCCGTTGCCGTGATGGCTTCGCTCGTTCTCGCGTGCGGATCGGGCGGCAATCCGACCGATCCGGCGGATCCGACGGATCCCGGCCCCTGGGCGTTCCGCGCCTCGCTCATTGACCTGGCTCTGATACAGCAGATCACGCCGCTCGGTAGTCTCAACCCTCCTAGCCGTCCGCTGCCGACCGATCACCTCTACTTCCGCGTCGCTGATCCGAACAAGGGCGAATCGCCCGCCGCTCGCCGCACGGCGTTCTTCGCGCCCGCGGATGGAATCGTGAGGGACGTCGTCGCGAACACGGGTCCCGACGTCGGCGTGGACATTCGTGTAACCACAACCATCACCTACAGAATCGGCCACCTGATTCCTGAAATTCCGCTTGCCCGCGGCACCAGAGTCACCGCGGGGCAGCGACTCGGCACGACCGGGTCTGTCTTTGACATTGACCTTGGTGTTGTCAACGAAGGCATCACCTTGCCAGGGTTCGTGAATCCGGCCCGTTACCCCAGCATGGGAATGGTGCACACGGACGCACCGCTCAAGTATTTCGACGAGCCGCTGCGCAGCCAGCTCTATGCAAAAGTTCAACGACTCGGTCCGGACCTTGACGGAAAGATTGATTACGATATTCCGGGACGTTTGAGCGGAAATTGGTTCACGAGCGACTCGATCCCGTTGCTGTTCGTCTACGACAGCTACGATCCCGCGCGCGTCGTGATCGCGGTTTCCGGCGGGTTGTTGCGGAACGGCATCTACAGCATTGCCGCCACCGATCCGTTACCGCGCGACGTTTCGGTCGCTTCGGGCACGATCCGGTACACCCTCGCAAGCTACCCCGGGCAACCGGGATCGATCCCCCCGGCCGTCCCGTCAGGAGTGCCCACTGCACGACTGCTTGTCGAGATGCTCGACGACCAGCGCATTCGCGCGGAAATGTTCGACGTCTCCGCGACCGCAGTGGCTTTCACGGGAAATGCCACGGTGTTCGTGCGTTAATCGGTAGGGCACGGCCCTCCAGGCCGTGCCACCCCTAGGCCGGTCTGAAGACCGGCCTCTACCGAGGCCGCTCGGCGTTGATGAACGCCACCAGTGAGGCAATCTCGGTGTCGCGAAGGCGCAGGTCCGGCATCTCCGATCCGAATTTCGCGGTTGGGGTCTGCATCGGATGCGCAAGGAACCGTTGCAGATACGCCGGCTCATATCGTCTGGCGGTGAGGTCTGGGCCGACGGGAACGAGCCCGCTTTCGACGTCCTTGTGAACGTGGCACGTCACGCAGCCCTTTCCCGCAAAGAGCCGCCGTCCGCGTTCGGTCTCCGAAACGAGGGGAATCTGCGCTGCCGGTCCGATTGCCTGAATCGTGATGATCCGTGAGCTGATGGTTGCGCCACCAAGGCCGCTGTGGATATCAATCGTCCAGTTGCCGGCGTACGGTAGCGTGAAGTTCGCCGAGTAGTGGCCAGGTTCCGAAGTGGCGGTCGCCGCCGACAGTACGCGGTGAGGGCCACTGCGTATCTCCAGCCGACCGTCAAGGCCGCTGAGAAGTTGCCTGCCATGCTGGCGGACGGCGTACACCAGCGTGACCGGCCTTCCCACCACGACGAAATCAGGGAGGTCCTTCACGGTAATCACCGCCCACCCACCAGCGCCAAGGGCAACCGCCGAGAGCACAACGAGAACACCTGAGCACAGCAGCCGGATGGATCGTGGAGTCATGGCTCTTCTCCTCATCACAGCATGATAGGTATGATCCGGCGCAAACAAATAGTTGTTAATAGTTGATATTAGCGTCTTAATAGTTGTATGCGAGACGCCCTGCCCCATCTCAGCACCGACCAGGTGGCCGCGTTCGTCGAAGTGTCGCGCCACGGCCAGATCCGCGCCGCGGCCGGCGTGCTGGCCATCACCGAGCAGGGGCTCCGGAACCGACTCCTCGCGCTTGAAGCGCAGCTTGGCGTCGAGCTTTATCGAAAGATACGCGGCCCGCGCCGCTCGACCGTGCTCACCGACGCGGGCCGCCGCTTCCTGCCCCACGCCCTCGCGTTCCTCGAGCGGGCCCGCGAGCTGTGCGGAGCCTTCGACATCGAGACCGGGCAGCAGGAGATCCGTGTCGCGGCGAGTCAGTACCTCATTCGATACGTCCTGATCGACGTGCTGAAACGGTTCGCGACAGAAGAGCCCAGCATCCACGTGCGCGTCAGCACGATGACCGAGCAGGAAGTCGAGCAGGCGCTCCTGACCGATTCTGAAGTCGCTCTGGGGCTGGCCGCCCCCTACGAGCCGTCAACGGACCTCGACTACCTCGAGCTGTTCGCCATGACCTGGAGCCTGATCGTCCCGCCCGGTCATCGGCTTCGCGCGAAACGTCGCGTGACCCTGGCCGATTTGCGCGACCAGTCGCTCATCCTGTACGAGCGGGGTTCGACCGGCCGTCAGCACGTGCTGGACGCCTTTCACGAGCGCGGCCTGTCGCCCCGCGTCGCTCTTGAAACGACCAGCACGGAAACGATCGTCAGCATGGTGGAGGCAGGCCTGGGCATTTCAATCGTGCCGCTGCTGCCGAGCGGTGCGGTCACGCGAGGACGCCGCGTGGACGTGCGCCCGTTGGACGGATCGATTCGGCCGATTCATTCGGGCATTCTCTGGAGACGGCGCGAGAAGCTGTCCCGCGCTGCCTCCAGCCTGCTCGAGTTCACGAAGGCACGGATCGCGGCCGGGCGAACTGGTCGTTGACCTTCCTCGCGTCGCTTGCTCCAGTGTTGCTCCGCCACTACAATTCGTGCGGCCGCATGCCCTCCTCATCTCCCTCAATGGTGAAACGTGAAAATTGACATCTTCAATCATTTCTATCCGAGAAAGTTTTTCGACGACTTCATCAACGTCGGCGCCAGCTTCAAGGACATGGGAAAGCGCGTCCAGAACCTTGCGACCATCGTCGACGTGGATGCGCGGTTCCGCGCGATGGATGAGTTCGGGGACTTCCGCCAGGTCCTGACGATGCCCCAGCCTCCCGTCGAAGCGCTGGCGGGGTCCGACAAGACTCCGCTGATGGCCAGAGTGGCCAACGACGGCCTGGCGGAGCTGGTGAACAAATATCCGAAACGCTTCGTCGGCTTCGGTGCGTGCCTGCCGATGAACAATCCGGATGAGACGCTCAAAGAACTGGACCGGGCGGTTTCCACGCTCGGCGCTAAAGGCGCGCAGATTTACACGAACATCAACAACAGGCCGCTCGACGATCCCGAGTTCAAGCCGGTGTTCGACGAGATGGCGCGCCGCAAGCTCCCGATCTGGCTGCATCCGACGCGCGGCTCCGATTTTCCCGACTACTTGACCGAGGACAAATCGCAGTACGAGATCTGGTGGACATTCGGCTGGCCGTACGAGACGAGCGCCGCCATGGCCAGGCTGGTCTTCTCAGGCCTGTTCGATCGTCACCCGGACATCAAGATCATCACGCATCACGGCGGCGCCATGATTCCGTTCTTTGAAGGGCGCGTCGGCTACGGGTGGGATCAGCTCGGCAAGCGCACGTCCGATGTCGACTACAGTGCGCTGCTCCGCTCGATGAAGAAGCGCCCCGTCGACTACTTCCGGAGCTTCCTGGCGGACACGGCGCTGTTCGGCGCCCTGTCGGGAACCCGGTGCAGCCTGGACTTCTTTGGTGTGGATAACGTGCTGTTTGCGTCCGACATGCCGTTTGAACCGACGCCAGGCCTGTATGCTCGCGAGACGATTCGCGTGATCGAAAGCCTGGGCCTGACGTCAGATCAGAAGGATCGCATCTACTGCAAGAACGCCGAGCGGCTCCTGAACGTTACTGCCGGCTGATCTTGAACGCGCCCTTCTCGGTCGCGGTCTTCCACGTTCCGGTGATGGAACGGTGGGGCAGACCGAGGTTCTCGATCTTGCCGTCGATGACGTACGTGATCACTTTGCCGGCCTTATCCTTGCCGTCTCCCTCGAAGTGCACGAGCCACCCCTCGGGTGTGAGCGTCGCGTTCTTGATGGGAATGTTGTCCGTTCCGGGATTGATCGTCCCGGAGATCGCCTTGCCGTCCCACTTCAGCACGACAAGCACATCGTCGGTGTGATTCTGGCTTGGACCCCACGTGCCGAGCCACGAACCCTTCAATGGATGCCCTTCCTGCGCCGCGACTGGCGCGTAGGACAGGCCGACGAGAGACAGTGCTATTACGAAAATCCACGCTCGCATGTGATGTTCTCCTTACGGGGTATCGCCACCGACCAGGTGCTGAACGTCTTTTATCATTATCCGGACAAAAATACTCAGTTGATCTGGCCTTCGCTCGACGCGGCGCCCATCTTCTTGCCATTCTTGTAGACGTTGCGTGCGTTCGCGTGCGGGTTCCCGTTTCTGGCGCGCGTCCCTTCCACCTTGACCGTGTCGCCGATTTGCAAGGTGTTCTTGGTCCAGCCCTGCCTCTGAAGCCCGGCGGGTTGGCCCATCTCGAGAGCCCAGTTCGTCACTTTTCCAGATTCGTCTTTCACGTTGATGTAGAAGTACACGTGGGGATTCGCCCACTCTATTTTTGTCACCACACCTTCGAGGGTCACCGGCTTGGACGCGTCGTATTCCGCGGAAAACGAGTGGTGAGCCAATGCCGACGTGGCCGTCAACAACACGCCGAGCGCCATCATCAAACGGAATCGCATGTCATTCCTCCTCATTCCCATCTGCCTAAGGTTTTGCCATCAGCGAACTTCGCGCCGACGAAATTCCCGGCATGAGTGCCGTCGCGCATCGGGTTGATGCGGATGCTCACGGCCGCGCCGGGAGTGAACGTCCCTTTCCGCCAGCCATTCCGTGACAGCGAATTGGGGCTGCCGCCTTCGACGCTCCACTCTTCTTTGGCTCCAGAGGTGCCGACCTTTTCCACATTCACCTGAATCCAGACGTGGGGATTCGTCCACTGGAACTCCTTGATGGTTCCCGTGATTTCGATCGTCTTCTGGTTATCAAACATCGCCGCCGAATGATGCGCGACGAGCGGCCGGACGGCCACGCAGACGACACCGGCCACCACGAGCGCGGCCAGCGCGGTCGACTTCATCGATGTCATCACGAGTCCCCTCCAGACCCTCACCTTAGTCAACGTTCTTGTCGATCGGTTTCCCGTCCGGGCCGAGCGTCAACGTACGGCCCGAGTCGGTCGTCGGATTCCGGTTGTTCTCGGAGCACGCGTAGTCATACGCACGGGTACCCGCCGGCGCTTTTCGATACTGCTTGGTGACTTTCCACGGCGCTTTGAGCGCTTTCTCGTCCTCGAGCGTCATCTGCGCTTCGATGGTGTTCTCGTTGATCTTGCGCATCCGTGTGACCGTATGGAGCTTGTCGCTCAGCACCAAGCCGGTTCTGTCGACGATCACGTCGTTATCGATCAGCCACCCCTTGGTGCTGATGGTGTCGAAGACGAGCGTATCGCCTTCCCACTGGCCCACCGAATCGCCGCTGTAGGTTGGCCACAGCTCGTCGGCGTCCGGATGCTTCCGGCCGTCGGTGTAGACCCTGATGATATTCGGGCCGTTCTCACCGATGATCCAGGTCTGCTCGGGCCGGACGGCAAACTCATAAACATCCGGAAGATTCATCGCTCTCGGAAACCCATGCGGCCTTCCGCAGGAGTTCACGGGATCGGGAAGGCGGCTCTGCGCAATCTTCTCGATGTTCTGCAGGTATATTTTCTCGAACTCCGGCGTGTACGGAGGACGCTCCCGCACGTTCGCGTCACCAGACCGTCCGCCCTTCGGCTCGACCGTGGAGGCATCGAAGATGGTCCCGCCCTGCATCTGCCAGATCCCGCTCCAGTCCGGCAGAGAATCAAAGCTCTTTTGCTGCCCGGAGGCCAACGCGGGCGCCAGTAGGACACTCGCGGCCAGCCCCAACCCGAGCGTCCGAATTGCTGTCAACCTCATCCCAAATCCCCCCTGCAGGTGGCGCAAGATTATCGCTCGGGCGGGCGCCTGGTTCAAAATCATTTGCCCGCCGCCTTCTTCTGCTCGTCCAGCCGGATATTGAACACCCGTTCCCTGGCATCGAGCTCTTCGAGGTAGCCCTCGCGGTCGACAAAGGGGTTCGGCCCCTTGCCCAGGCGGGAGTATTTCTCCGCCATATTGAACATCGATGCATGCGACCCGAGCGGCACGTCGCACGGAATCGACCGGAGGAATGTGAAGCTGCGCATGTAATCCTGCGCCAGGGGGGTGAGGCCCGCAGCGGTGGCCAGCGCCTGCCCCCCGGTGACCCCCATCCCGCCAAGGATCACCACTGAATAGGAGCGCCCGGCTTCCTCAGCCCTCATGGTCCACGTCGTATCGCCCGCGGTATGCCCGGCTGTGAGACGGGCCACGAGCGTCGTCCCGCCGAGCGACACTTCGTCGCCATCGTGCAGCACCCGGTCGATCGGATGCGGCTTGCCTCCGGGACGCATGCGTTCAAGCGCCGGCACGTCCTGCTCCATTGCCATCACCCGGGCGCCTGTAAGTTCTTTGACGAGCGCATCGCCCTCCATGTGATCGCCGTGGGCATGGCTGCCGAGGACAATCTTGACGTCCGCGAACCGGAACCCCAGCTTTTCCACCGCCTCACGGAGTAGCGGGACCGTCTCCTCGAAGTTGGTGTTGACAAGGATATGCCCGGCCGACGTGGTAATGAGAAAGGCCGCTTGTGTCTCGGTTCCAACGTAATAGACGTTGCCGATGATCTTGTGCGGCGGAAACGCCTTCCTCTGCTGCTCCGGCGTGCCCAGCGTGAGACGCGACAGCTCCTCGGGCGTCATCGTACGCTTGCTTTGCGCGTGCAGCGGCGGTGCGGCGGCGAGCGTGACGATCAGGCACGCGAGGATGATTCGCATAGCGTATGCGCCGATTATCGCCCGGGGCGAGATGATGTCAACGGCGAACGGCGCGGGCGAGGAGGCGAAAAGCGGCCAACATCTGCGCGTAAGAAAAATGTGCGTTCCGGCCGCTCGGGTTTGGCAGGACGAACACACAAGCGCCCTCGAACCGCTGGCGTTGGAGACCGCAGCGAGAAAAGGGGACGGGGGTCGTTTTTTCCGAGTCTCCCAAGCGGACTCCCGTCCCCTTTCCTCGGCGTCTTCTCCGGTCCAAAACGACTCCCGTCCCCTTTTTGAATACCGCCCGGTACAGCGTCACGCCGACGAACGCGACGATCTCAGGCTTCCAGCGCCGCACCTTGCGTCGAAGCGCGCGCTCGCCATCCACGTACTCCCGCGGCGTCAACGTGTCGATGCCCGGCGTCGGCCGCGGCACGAGATTGGTGATGCCTAACCCCCATTCCGGCAGACGCCGGTCGTCTTCGGGACCAATCGGTTCCGGTACCAGGCGCGCATCGAAGAGCAGCTTCCAGAAACGATTCGAATAGCCGGCGAAGTGATGGCCGATGGCCGCCGATCGGATGCCCGGGTTGATGCCGACAAACAGCACTTTTACCGGCCGGCGGACGCGATCGGGCAGCAGCATTCATTTAGACTTTATCGGATCACTTCTGCTAGATTCAGGCCACTAGGGAGGCTTCAATGAGGCGAGTTACTCGTTTCGGCTGCGTCGTCATCGCGCTGTTGGTCATCGGCGCCTGGGGCGCCCCGGGGACGTTGTCGCTTTCGGCGCAGAGCAAGGCCAAGGCCGAGAACGTGCCGCTCATCCCCTATACGTCGGTCCCCAACTTTTTCAAGCTGCCCGCCGACCTGTATTTCGGCGAAGGCATCGGCATCGCCACCAATTCCAAGGGCCACGTGTTTGTCTACCACCGCAGCGGCGACACCCGCCTGTTCGAGTTCGATGAGAAGGGGAACTATCAGAAGGAGTGGGGGGTCGGGCTCTACGGCCTCGAGTTCGCGCACGGCGTCCGCGTGGATAAGGACGACAACGTCTGGGTCGTCGACGAGGGGACGAACATGGTCGTCAAGTTCAACCCCGAAGGGCGGGTCGTGATGGTCCTCGGCCGACGGCCGGAACCGGTCTCGGGCGCGTTCGAGACCACCCTGCCGGCCACGCCGGCCGAGAAGTACCGCTTCGGGCGACCAACCGATGTCACGTGGGACGCGGCGGGAAATATCTTCATCTCAGACGGCTACGTCAACTCCCGCGTCGTCAAGTACGACAAGAACGGCCGGTTCGTCAAGGACGTGGGCATCCGCGGAGCGCAACCGAGCCAGTTGAACACGCCGCATTCGATCACCTCCGACGCCCAGGGCAATATCTACGTGGGGGATCGGGGCAACGCGCGCGTCCAGGTGTTCGATAACGACCTCACGCTGCGCGCGATCTACGACAACGTCGGCAACCCGTGGGCCGTGTGCATTTCGCCGGGCCCTCACCAGTACCTGTACGTGTCGAACTCCAATCCCGACGCCAACCCCGCGGCGTCGTGGGCCATCACCGGTGAGATCTACAAGATGGAGCTCGATGGCACGATCGTCGGGAAGTTCGGAAAGGCCGGCAAAGGACTGGGAGAATTCAGCACCGTCCATGCCATCGACTGCCGCAACCCCAACGAACTCTTCGTGTCCGAGATTTCGGCGTGGCGCGCGCAGAAAATCCTCCTGAACCAACCACAGTCGTCGGTCGCGAGATAAGGGGACGGCCATGAAGAAATACGTGTCGCTTCTGCTGGCTGGGGCGTTCCTGGCGACGGCCGCTGTTCTCTCCGCCCAGCTTTCGATTCCGGAGTTGGCGTTCGACTCGAACGCCGATCTGCTGAAGTTCCCCGCCGACGTTCACATGGGCGAAGCGGCCGGCGTCGCCACGAATTCCAGGGGAGACATCTTCCTCTACACGCGCACCGGGAACCCGTACATCGTCATCGGCACCTCGCGTGCCGTCTCGCACGGCGGCTCGCGGCTGTTCCAGTTCGACCGGACCGGCAAGTTCGTTCGCGAGATCGGCGAGGGCGCGTACGGACTTCTGCAAGCGCAGCAGGTGCGCGTCGATCCGCAGGACAACATCTGGATCGTCGATCAGATGTCAACCCAGGTGATCAAGTTCGACTCGAACGGGCGCGTGCAGATGATTCTCAGCCGCAAGCCGGAAGCGATGCGCGTGCCGGCCCTGCCACTGAATCCTCTTCCCACGGGCGTTCCTGTGGTTCAGGCCCAACCCGCGCCGGCTGCTGGAGCGGCGCCGGCCGCGGGCCGTGGTGCTGAGCCACCGGCAGGCCGCGGCGCTGCACCGGCGGGCGGGCCTCTGCCGGGAGCCGGCGCCGAGGGCGAGGCCTTTCAGCGGCCGACCGATGTCGCCTGGGACGCGGCCGGCAACATCTACGTCGCCGACGGGTACGGCAACGCACGCATCGCCAAGTACGAGCCGGGCGGCAAGTACATCAAGTCGTGGGGATCGAGAGGAACGGCACCAGGCCAGTTCAACATCGTCCACGGCATCGCGATCGATGCGCAGGGCAACGTGTACGTCGCCGACGAAGGGAACCGGCGCATACAGGTGTTCGACGGCAACGGGACGTTCAAGAAACAGTTTCTGAACGTCGGCACGCCGACGGCGCTCTGCGTCACGCCCGGACCCCGCCAGTACCTGTACGTCGCGCACACTGGGGATCCCGACGGCATGGAAGACGCCGCCATATATAAGGTGGATCTGGACGGGAAGATCGTCGGCAAATTCGGCAGAGCGGGCAAACAGGTGAAGGAATTCGGTCTGGTGAATTCCATTGATTGCCGCAGCGAGAACGAATTGCTGATTGGCGAGCTGAGTAACTGGCGGGTTCAGAAACTGACGCTCCGCGCCGCCCGATAACAGATTACGGAAAGCGTAAAAAGGGGACGGGAGTCTTTTTGACCTTCAGGAAAAGGACTCCCGTCCCCTTTTCACGCCGAGGAGAAGAGATGCGCGCCAGTACGATCACTGCCATCGGTGCGATCTGCATATTGGGGCTGGGTGGGGTGTTGGTACACGGTCAACAGGCGCCAGTCCCTGATGCGCCGACGGACAAGACCGCGTTCTGGACGAATGAAGACATACAGGCGCGATGGAAAGACAACGAGGCCAGACAAGCCATCAACTCGCGGCTGTTCAACGGGCCCACCAACATCAGTGCGAACGTGCGCATCGTGCTGCCCAACGACCCCCCGCAGACGCATGAGATCACCGCCGATCTCTGGATCGTGACAGCCGGCACGGCGACCGCCATCACGGACGGCGAGATCGTCGATGCCAACGGTACCAAGTCGATTCGCAACGGCGTCCGCCGCACGGTGCATGCCGGTGACATGCTGTACGTGCCGCCGGGCGTGCCCCACCATTTCGCGGAGAACAAAGGATTCAGGGCGTTCCTGATCCGCTTCGATACGATCCGCACAGGACAGTCAGGCCAGCGAGGAGCTGCCCCTGCGGCTCCTCAAACAGCCGCCCAGGCTGCGTCGGCGGCGGTGGCTGATGCTCCGACCGACAAGACGGCGTTCTGGACGAATGAGGACATACAGGCGAGGTGGAAGAACAACGAGGCGAAGAAAGTCAGCAACTCGCGGTTGTTCAACGGGCCGACGAACATCAGTGCGAACGTGCGCATCGTGCTGCCGGATGACCCCCCGCAGACGCACGACATCACGGCCGACCTCTGGATCATGACGGCCGGCACCGCCACCGCCATCACGGACGGCGAGATCGTCGATGCCAGCGGTATCAAGTCGATTCGCAATGGGGTCCGCCGAATGGTGCATGCAGGTGACATGCTGTACGTGCCGCCGGGCGTGCCGCACCATTTCACGGACGTCAAGGGATTCCGGGCGTTCCTGATTCGTTTCGACACGAAGTAAGGCACGAAAAAGGGGACGGGAGTCTTCTTCTCTGACGTCAGGAAAAAGACTCCCGTCCCCTTTTTCGGTCCGGCCTATTTCGCCAGAGCGGGCGTCGCCAGCGGCTTGCCCTTCTCGACCAGGTAGGTTGCCAAAACGCGGCCCGTTGTCGATCCGGTGTTGGTGGCGTTGTGCACGGTACCGGGCGGGATGAGAAACGTCTGCCCGGCACGAAGGGTCACAGCCGGCTTGCCGTCCTGCTCCAGTAACAACTGACCATCCAGAACGTAACCAATCTCTTCGCCCGGGTGCGTATGCCGGCCAGCCGCCGCACCAGGTTGAAACTCGGCAACAGCCGTCACCGCCTCGCGTCCAGGCACCGAGACATCGGCTTGCTGAAGAACAGTTCGCTTGAATGTCGGCGCCTGCGCCCAGACACCGGCGGCGAAACCGGCCAGGGCGATGGCTGCAACGATCGCGGTTGGAGCTTTCAAAGGCGTCTCCTTACTCTTCCCGGGGAGTTGGTCGCAGATTGACCCGGTCTTTCTCGTTGTCATTGCAGACGTATTCCATCAGACGATCGTCCTTGCCCTGGCGGGCGAAATTCAGCGTCGCGCTCCAGGGTTTGGTGAAAAACACAGGATCGTCGTACGTCACCGTGTACTTGATCGCATCGGGACCAGTCCTCTGGAATCGTTCCGTCAGGTGCAGCTTGTCGCTGTGTTCCAGGCCATAGCTGTCCAGCCATGTCCGATCGTTGATGCCGACCGTGTCGACCACGAGGGTGTCGCCTTCCCACCTACCGGTCGAATGGCCCATGAACTGCACATAGTCGGCGATGTCGGCAGGATGCGGACGGCCGTCCAGGTAGATGACGCGATAGACGCCATGATTCTCAAAGTTGAAGCTGATGGCGTCCTTGTGCTGCACGATCATGAACGGCGACGGACCGGTGAGCGCTCTCGAAGGACCCGGCGGCAGGCAATACCCGTTCGGGTTCTTCGCCATATCGACCTTCTTGTAGCGGTCGGCTCCGAACGGAGTGAAGGGAATTGTCGTGCCCTGGGCTTTCATATACTTCGCGAGATCCCGGGTATTTCCACCTGGCGCGCCATCCCAAAGGCCGGTTAGGTCCGGCGGTGTCGCCGCCGGTACTGGCGGTCTTGTCTGCCCTGCGATTGACACTGCCGCCAATCCGGACGCCAGCAGGATCGCGCCCAGCGCGCGAGTCGATCTGAATAGTTGGTTGCGCATGTCAGGGCCTGCCTGGTCCACCGTCGTTTTGACCACTGAACACTTTCTTGCCGTCGGGCAGGACCACCGAACTGCCGTTGATGTGGGGCCCTCCGGCTTTCGCGCGGAATCCCTCCACCGTCACCTGATCTCCGATTTTCAGCGAATCCTTGCGCCAGCCCGCCCGGTACAGACCATTCGGCGCGCCCACTTCGATGGCCCAGTTCACGACGGTTCCGGCCGGGTCAGCGACGTCCACGTAGTAGTAGACGTGCGGATTCTGCCATTCGACCCTCGTCACTTTCCCCTTGAGCGTGACCTTCTGAGTGCGGTCGTACTCCGCTTCAAAGGAGTGGTGCGCACCGATGGGAACGGCGGCGAGGAGCAGGCCGCCGCCGACTGCAAGCACGGCCAAAATGCGGTTCATAACGTCCTCCTGAAATACTCCGGAAAGTATACGTCAGTCGATTAGATCTTGAACGATTCCAGCGTCTCCGGGGCGAAGATTTCCTCCGGTGTCAGTTGACGCCGCGACAGTCCCTGCTCGTAGTGGTAACGAAGCAGCCGGTTGATCGCCTCCACGTTCGGCTGGTAGCCGTACGCCCAGAAGTCCTGCCCCATCAGTTGTTCCGTATCGACCAGGTGCTGCATGAGCCACGGCAGCATGACCTTGAGAGCCGCCGTCTCGTGCAGATCCTTGTAGGCCATGCGCTGCGCTTCGACGAACCCCTTGAACAGCGATTGGGCCACCCACCGATGCTGCTCGTAGATCTCCCGGCGAATAGCCACGACGTGCATGATGGGAAAGATTCTGGTCCGCTGGAAGTATTCGCGCTCGGCGGCGTGAGTATCCTCGAAGAGCCGCCGGACTTTTCCCTCACTATTCCCGCTTCCCTGACGAAAAGATGACGGCGCGCGTGGGCTGAACAGAGCGTCGATCTCGCCGGACTCGAGCATGGCGGACAGGATCCCGGTTGGTCCGATGTGTTCGATCTTGATTTGCGGTGGCAGCGACAGCGCCGCCTTCTCCACGCGACCCGCTTCCTCCAGCCCGCCGATGAAGGTGGTGTAGCTGGACGGCGTCACACCGTACTCGTCGTTCAGGATGCCGCGAATCCAGACGTTGGCTGTCAACTGATACTCCGCGCAGCCGATCCGCTTCCCGATGAGGTCGCCTGGCTTTCGAATTCCCGCGCTCGCGTTGATATAGATCCCGGAGTGCCTGAACGACCGCGAGGGGAAGATCGGAATGGCGATGAACGGGGCCGGTTCCTGAAACCTCGAAACCAGGTAGGACGACAACGACATCTCGGAGACGTCGAACTCGTGATGCCGCATCTGGCGGAAGAAGGTTTCCTCGACCACCAGGTTCAGGTACGTCAGGTCGATGCCGTCAAACCGTACGCGGTTCTCCATGATCGCCCGCGTCCGGTCGTAGTCCCAGCAGGCCAGGGTCAATTGAACGTTTTCCGTGGACATCTTTTGGGGCCGGAAACTGATTGTATACGGTGCGCCGCGAGCCCGGCCGCACCACCTCCGGGCAGGCTTCGAGGGCTTCTTGCCCGGCTAGAAACCGAGATCCATAAATTTGGCGGTTCAAGAAAGAAGGGCTGTCAACATGGCAACGACTCCTTGACACGACAGACCGGCGGGGATAGCCTCCGCGACAACCGAGGAGAACACGAAATGACTAGATTTGCCACCCGCCTGGTCCCGATCCTGTTCGCTCTTTTGCTCCTCCCAGCGTCGGCATTCGCACAAGCCACCATCACGGGTGTCGTCAAGGACGCGTCCGGCGGCGTGCTACCCGGAGTGACCGTGGAAGCCGCCAGCCCAGTGCTGATTGAGAAGGTCCGGTCAGTTGTTTCGAACGACACCGGCCAGTACCGAATCGAGTCGCTCCGGCCCGGCACCTACTCGGTGACGTTCTCCCTGCCCGGCTTCAGCACCGTCAAGCGCGACGGCGTCGAGCTCTCCGGCACGTTCGTGGCCACCATCAACGCGGACCTGAAAGTCGGTGCCCTCGAAGAGACGATCACGGTGACCGGTGAGACGCCGATCGTGGACGTGCAGAGCGCGAAGGTCCAACAGACGGTGAGCAAGGACGTCCTCGCCGCCATCCCCAGTTCGCGGAATGCCGCGGGCATTCAGGCCCTGATTCCGGGGATGAACACGGGTACCGATTCCGGTGGCATCACGGGTGTGCTGACGGGAGGTGCGGGCACGATTCATGGCGGCCGCGGGAACGATTCGCGGACGTACGCGGACGGCATCAACATGGGCTGGGCCGGCGGCAGCGCGGGCGGCGGCAACATGCCTCAGGTATCCAGCTCGCAGGAAGTGGTGCTGACCACGTCGGGCGGCCTGGGTGAAGCGGAGACGGCCGGTGTGATTCTCAACGTCATTCCGCGCGAAGGAAGCAACAGTTATAGCGGACAGTTCACCGTCAGCGGCTCGAATGGCTCGCTGCAGGGCAGCAACTACACACAAGCGCTGAAAGACGCCGGCTTGCAGACTCCGCAGGGTTTGCAGAAAGTCTACGACATGAATCCGATGGGCGGCGGCCGGCTGGTCCGCGACAAGTTGTGGTTCTACACCACGTATCGCCAGACGGGGTCAAAGCGCGATGTCCCCGGCATGTGGGTCAACAAGAATGCGGGCAACCCCAACGCCTGGACGGTGGACTTCGACAAGAGCCAGCAGGCATTTACCGACACGCTGGAGCGTCAGGGAACGATGCGCCTGACGTGGCAGGTGACGCCGCGAAACAAGATCAACGCTCAGTGGTCCGAGCAGTACAACAGTTCCAACACCAAAGGCGGCGGCACGGCGACACAGACGATCGAGGCCACCGGCCGGACGCTCTATCAGCCGTCGCGGCAGCCGAACGCCACCTGGTCGTCGCCCGTGTCCGGGAAACTCCTGCTGGAGGCCGGCTGGGGCATGTATCAGTCGCGGTACCGCGTCGCGCATCGCGTGGACGGCACCTACAATCCACTGATGATCCGCGTCGTCGAACAGGGCGGCGACATCCCGAATCTCGCCTATCGGGACGCGGCAGGCACCGGCGGCGGGTACTACCACAACATCATCGGCACGTTAGCGAACATGCGCGCCTCGGCCGCGTACGTAACGGGGGCGCACAACATGAAGTTCGGCTACCAGGGCGGCTTCAACAATCCATCGCAGACCTACAATCACGTCGGCCGCGTCATCCTCATGCGGTTCCGCGACGGCGTGCCGAATCAGCTCACGCAGAGCATCGTTTACCCCTTCCAGGTGAAGTACGTCCGCAACCTCCTGCCGAGGAATTTCTACGCCCAGGATCAATGGACGCGCGGGCCGCTGACTCTGCAAGGCGGCATCCGGTACGATCACCTGACGTCCTCGTATCCGGATTCGGGGATCGGTGGCCCCGGCTATCCATACGCGCCGCAGCAAGTTTTCTACCCGTCCCGATCGACACAGGGGTACGGCTGGAGCGATGTGACACCGCGCATAGGAGTCGCGTACGACGTCTTCGGGAACGGCAAGACGGCAGTCAAGTTCAATCTCGGAAAGTACATGGAAGCGGTCACGGCGACCAACAGCGATTTCGATATGAACCCGTTGACCCGAACGACCGTCAGCACGACGCGAACCTGGACGGACAGCAACAAAAACTTCGTGCCGGACTGCAACCTGAGCAGCACCGCGAAGAACGCGGAATGTGGGGCAATGGACAACCAGAACCTCGGGCTGCCGGTGTTCTCCCGCACCTTCGATCCGGCGTACGTGACCGGCTGGGGCAACCGGCCGTACAACTGGGGGCTTGGCTTGACCGTGCAGCAGGAAGTCCTACCGCGGGTATCTTTGAACGTCGGCTACTTCCGGAACTGGTGGGGCAACTGGTACGTGGTCGACAACCGCGCGACGAGTCTCGCGGATTACACGCCGTTCTACATCACGGCGCCGAGCGATTCGCGACTGCCGAACGGCGGAGGCTACACGGTGGATGGGTTGTACAACCTCGCGCTGGCGAAAGTTGGCCAGGTGGACGAGCTCGCGCAAAATGCGAACAACTTCGCCAAGCAGATCGAAAATTGGCAGGGGGTGGATGTCAACGTCGTCGCGCGGCTGCGGATCGGGCTGACGGTGCAGGGTGGCACGAGCACGGGGCGCAGACTCCAGGACGCCTGCGCAGTGCGCGCGCTCGTGCCGGAGATCGGCGCCAGTCCCAGTGGGGCAGCGAACAACTCCATCGCCGGCTCCCCCGGCGGCAACGCTCTGTCCGTGACGAACCCGTACTGCCGCGTCGCGGATCCCTATATGACGCAGTTTAAAGGGCTCGCAACGTATACGATTCCCCGAGTGGACGTCCAGGTGAGCGGCACCTGGGCCAGCACCCCTGGGGACAGCCTCGCCGCGAACTACACGGTCACCAACGCGATCGCGCGTCCGGGCCTCGGCCGCGATCTCTCGTCGGGTAACGTCACGGTGAATCTGATCGCGCCGAATACGAAGTTCTCCCCGCGTCAGAACAACATCGATTTCCGCGTCGCGAAGATTCTGCGGTACGGCCGGACGCGGACGCAGGTCGGCGTCGACATCTATAACCTCACGAATACGGACGTGGTAACGAGCTACAACCAGACATTCGTGGCCGGGGGCACGTGGCTGCGGCCGACCGGCATCCAGCCGGCGCGGTATGCCAGGATCAGCGCACAGTTTGATTTTTAGAACCTGACAGGCTTTGGGCTTCGGGCTTTGGGCTTCAGGCGGGCCAAAAGCCTGGAGCCCGGAGCCTGGAGTCCGATGGGATGAACTGGCTCTTCAAAGAAGAACCGACACACTACGGTTTCGACGCGTTCGTCAAAGACAAGAAGACCGTGTGGAGCGGCGTCAAGAATCCGCTCGCGCAGAAACATCTGCGCGCCGTACGGAAGGGCGACCGGATTTTCTATTACCACACCGGCGACGAAAAGGCAGTGGTGGGCGTCGCAAAGGCGCTCGGCAATGCCTACGCCGATCCCAAGGACAAGACAGGGAAGCAATCGGTTGTTGACGTCGCGCCTGTGAAGAAGCTGGCACGGCCGGTGACGCTCAAAGAGATCAAGGCCGACCCCGCCTTCAAAGACTTTCCGCTGGTACGCATTTCACGGCTTTCCGTCATGCCAGTAACGGACGCCGAGTGGAAGCGAATCGAGGACCTGGCGGGAAAGTAGCCTTCCTGCCCTTCCCGCCCGTCCCGCCCGTCCCGCCCGCCCGTGGAATTCTTGACATCACCGACGGGCAGGCATAGCCTCCCGAACGATCAGAGGAGGGACGTCATGTCCTTAGGGCTGCAGCGTCAACTGACGGTCGCTGTGACCGCGTCGATCGTGATGTTGTTTGCGGGAGCTGCGTTCACCCAGGCTCCCTGGGCGAAAGCTGCGCCGTTTCCTGAGCCGGAAGAGGAAGTGTACGGCGTCGCGGCAAACGGCAAGATGTACGCGATTGGCGGATACGGAGTCGGCAGCCCGAAGGGGTTCGTGTACCAGTACGATCCCGCCACCGACAAGTGGGTTCGGAAGAAGTCGATGCCACGGCCCGCGCACCACGCGGCGCTTGCCGAATACCGCGGGAAGATTTACGTGTTCGGTGGATTCGTCCCGCCGCCGACCGGACCGCCACGAGCAACGTGGGTGCCGATCGACAACGCCTGGGAATACGATCCTGTCGCTGATTCCTGGAAAACGCTGCCGTCGATTCCCACGCGGCGTGGGGCTGCGAACGCGTTTGAGTTCGGCGGAAAACTGTACGTCATTGGCGGCGCCTCCGTGCATCCGGGCTCGAAGGAGCTCGGGATTACTCCGGGCGGAGTCGGCCGCGCATTGACGACGAATGAAGTGTACGATCCGGTCACTGGTAAGTGGGAAACTCGCCAAACGATGCCAACGGCGAGGAACCACGCATACGGCGGTGTCGTCGGCGGCAAGATTTACGTCATCGGCGGCCGCCTGGGCGCGGCCGGTATCGGGGCGGCGACCAACAGCGACATTGTCGAGGTGTACGATCCAGCGATGGACAGCTGGGGAGGTCTCGGCGCGCGGATGCCGACTCCACGCAGCGGCGGGGCATGGGGAACGTTTGCGGGCCGCATCTACGTGGCCGGCGGTGAAGTATCCACTCCTGTGCTGGTCGGAGCCTACCGGGCCGTCGAGGTCTATGATCCTGCAACCAATCAATGGAGCTTTTTCGCGTCGATGCCGACCCCGCGTCACGGCGTGGCCGGGGCGGTCCTCGGTAATCGCTTCCACCTGGTCACCGGGATGGTCTCGTCTGGAGCGGCGGGGGCGGACCCTGACGTGCATCTCCACACGAGCGCACACGATGTCATTGAGCTTCCGGGACAGTTAGCGGCCGCTCGTTGAACCGGCCTAAAATGTCGAGACGGGTTTGCCGCAAGGAGGAAGAGATGGACGCTGGGAACACAACGCACTCACCGCGTCGCCAGTCCCCGATGAGCCGGCGGGTCTGGTCGCTGGTGACGTTGATCGGGATCGGCTACGTGGCGTTTCTCGTGAACGGTTGGGCCGCGCCGGCCGAGACCGCGGCGCAACAGCGCCCCGCCCGGCCCGCGGCGAGCGCGATCGCAGGGACGGCCAGTCTCTCGGGCACGGTGACGGCGGCGAAATCCTTCAAGTCGGCGCAGGTCTACATGCGAAACGTCGACAAGTTGATCGGGTACATGGTGTACACGAGCGCGGGCCAGTTCCGGTCCATGGGCCTGCTCCCCGGCAACTACGAGATCACCGTCAAAACGAAGGACCTCGCCTCGGATGTTCAGAAGATCGCCCTGAAGGCCGGGGACACTCAGAGCATCACGCTGTCGATGCGCGATTCGACCGCGAACCAGGCGGCTGGCGGCGCGCTGAACGAAACCACGTTGGCCGCGACTTCGGCCGCGTCGCTGACGTTTCAGCGCTACGACGAAATCTATCCGAGTAACGGGCCGGGAAAACAGGTGGCGGAGCAGGTCTGCATGAACTGCCACGGCGAAAATTTCCTGCCGTCTCAGCCTGCCAACGAGGCCGTCTGGAACGCACGTATCGACCACATGCAGGGCAAAGCCTTGTGGGAGCGCGACGCCACGAGCTACGCGCAGGGACTCCTTTCGTACAGGACCTCGATGTTCAACTTCTCGAGGAAGGATCGCGAGGACCTGGTGGCTTACATGGTGAAAAACTTTGGAGCCGACGCGAAGCCGCGTGCCGTCGGTTCAGGTCAGGAAATGGCTCTCGATGAAGCCAAGCTGGCCAAGGCGATGTACATCGAGTACTACCTGCCTCCCGATCCGCCAGGGCAGCAGACGAAATCGTCCGAGTACATCAAGATGGGGCCGTACCAGGGGCGCCGGGTTGGGCAGGACGTCCGGTTTGACAACGACGGCAACGTGTGGCTGACCGACCGCGGCTTTCCGCATCGACTGGTCAAGCTCGATCCGCGTACGGGCGTGCAGAAGTCGTGGCTGTTGCCCGATCCGAAGAACGGCATCCACGAGGTGCTCGTCGATCGATCGGGGATGATCTTGCTGCCCGAGCACAGCGGCACGCAGCCGACCAACGAAAAGCGCCTGCTGATCTTCAACCCCAAGACCGAGAAGTTCGAGAAAATGATCCCGATGGATCCCGACAACGTCGTCAGGAATTCCGTCAAGTGGCTGCAGTCGCTCGCGATCGATTCGAAGGACAACGTCTACATCGGCTGGATTATGGGCGGCGCGCTGAGCAAGTATGACCGCGCGACCGGCAAGGTGTCGGTCTTTCGCGTTCCGACTCCCCATGCCATCGTCTACGGCGTGGTGGCGGACCGCAACGACAACATCTGGCTCGCGGAATGGAGCGGCGGGAAGATCGCGAAGTTCGACACCCGCAACAATTCGTGGACCGAATTCATGCCGCCGACCTATCCGGGACACGTGAGGCGCCTGAACGTCGATTACCAGAACAACATCTGGTGGGGCATCTGGGCGTCGGGCAATCGCCCGGCCAAGCTGGTGAAGCTGGACCAGACGACCGGCCGGATGACGGAGTACACGATCCCCCTGCGGAACTCGCAGCCGTACGATGTCGCGGCCGACACCGAGGGCAACATGTGGTTCGCCGATTCACCGATGCCGGATCGAGCAGCAGCGATTGGCAAGTTCAACACGAAGGACCAGACCTTTACGTTCTATCCGAAGCCGCAGTTTGCCGCGGACACGCCGAAGATCCAGGTGACGAGGGAAGGCGCGGTCTGGTTCTCGCCGCGCGGTACTCAAGTGGACGCGCCCGCGATCAGCGTGCTCTATCCTGATATGGACAAGATCACCACGCTCGGCGCCTATTATGTGAACGGCGCGCCGGGATATCCGTTCAAGGTAACGCCGACGAATACGGTCGCTGCGCGACAGACGCAGTAACTCCTGTTTTTGGCTTCTGGCTTCGGACTTTGGGCTTGAGAATTATCGGGCCTAGAGCCCGAAGCCGGGAGCCCGAAGCCTATTTGTTCTCTTTAAACCCCACCGGCACAGCCACGTCGGTCGCCGACACGGCGGTCGCCACTTTCAGCACTTCGCTCGTGCTCGTCATGAACGTCGCGCGCGCCTTGGACTCGTCGTCGCCCTTCTTGGCCGCTGCTTTCTTGGCCAGTCCGCCGAGCAGCCCGCCGAGTCCGGCCGCCGGCTTCTCCTCCGTCGTGGCTGCTGCCTGCTGGGCCATCTGCTCCTCCGACTTCACGCCGTCCATCGTCACCGTCGTCATGATGGCGGTTCCGTCGAGCTTCGCGCCTTCGGTCGTCATGCGGCCCATAGCCTGCTTCATCATCGGGTAGAGCGCCATCGCCGCCGCCATCTGTTCGGCGGAGGCGCCGGCAACCATCCCGCCATATAGCTGCTGCGCGTAGCGGAGGTCGAAGTCCGAAATTTCCTTCATGGCGGCGATCTTCGGCGCGAGCCACAGGTCGGTCGTCGTCACCATGCCGCCGCCCTTCTCCAGCGTCTTGCCTTTCTCGCGTAGTGTGATCGTCATGATGACCTGGTGCGTGTCGAAGCCGTTGATGACCTTCTTTTCGCCGGTGTTCTTGATGTCGACGTCGACCTCCATCTGCTTTTCGTCGGAGGGCGACGGGGGCGCTTCGCGGCCTTCCTGCTTTCGCGCGTCTTCCTGCGCCTTCTTCTGCGCCTCTTCCATGCGGCGGCGAAGCTCGGCAAAGGTCGTCACCTTGTAGGACTTCTTTTTCAGGTCGACGTCGTAGATCTTCTCTTCGGCGAGATCGATGATCTGCCCGTTCTGCTCGTTCATCGTCGCCTTGCGGTCGCCCTTCACCATGACCGCCGAGGTGACGCCCTCTTTGGCGGCCTTGCCGCCGAACAGATTGAACATGCGTCCGAGCATGCCGGCAAACTCGATGTGGGTTTTCTGATCGGCTCGCACGTCGGCGCCGAGCGGATGGGTCGAGAGAACGAGCAGGGTTGCCGCACAAACGGCCGCGATGCGATTGCGTGTCATCAAGCCTCCAAGGTCCGGCTAACCGCCTTTGCCGAGGCTTCGGCGGGTCAGGAAACCGGATGATTGTAACCTGCCGAGCGCGATCGTAGCGACTACGACCACAACGGACCAGCCCACGGCGAGGGCGGCGAATCCAATGCGATCGAACAGCCACCCCCCGAGCGCCGGACCGCTGAGCAGGCCGACGCCCCAGGCGGCGTTGTACATGCCGTAACCAATACCGTACGCGTCCCCCCCCGCGAATGCGGTGACCTCTGCCATGTAGGCCAGCGAGGGCGTCACGAACAACGCGATCGCAATCCATTGGACGACGATGAGGGCAGCGGCCGAGGAGAAGCCCGATGCCGTCGCCATCATCGGCAGCCACGCCGCGGTCAGCGCGAGACCGGCCAGTGTCAGCCGCCGCGCGCCCCAGCGATGGATCAGGCGCCCATAGATGAGCGGCATGAGCGTCGTGGCCACGGCTGCAATTCCGAATAACAGGCCGATCTGCGCTGGTGTGAGTCCGAGCCGTCTGTCCAGAAACAATGGCAGTACCGGCTCGAGCATCGCGATGGTCGCTGCGGCCAGGACAACCGTCCAGGCGCACAACGCGACCGACGGCACGCGAACCACCGCCCAGATCGTGGGGCGCGTCGATCCATATCCTCGCGTCTGCGGGCGCAGAAAAGCGAACCCCGCCGCGGCAATGACGGCGAGCACGGCGACGAATTCGAACGGCAAGGCCACGCCGCCCGCCTGGTACAGCCAGCCGCCGATCGAGGGGCCCACGATGATGCCGAAACTTGTGCCGGACATCACGTAACCCATCACGCGACCCCGGTCCTCTGGGCCGTAGCAATCGGCGATAAGCGCGAAGCCGACCACCCACGTGACGCCGTCGGCGGCGCCCTGAATCATGCGCGCAATGAACAGCGTCGTCAGCGAATCCGCCTTCGCGAACATCATCGTCGAACCCGCGAGGGTGAGCATGCCTGTGACCAGCGGAAGCCTGCGTCCGGTTCGATCCGAGAGGGCGCCCATCGGCACGGAGATCGCGAGCAGGGTGATGCCGAAGGAAGCGAACATGAGGCCGATCTGCGCCGGGCTGGCACCCAGCCTCCGCGCGAAGTCGGGCAGGACGGGCACGCACACCGAGTAGGCCACGACATCGGCGAACGTCGCCAATGTCACGAGAGCGACAGCTGTTGCCCTCGATGATCGGATGCTCATTTCAAAGACAGTTAATCACGAAGCCACGAAGGACACGAAGAACACGGAGAAACCAAAAAGGTTTTCGTGTGCTTCGTGATCTTCGTGTCTTCGTGACAAAGAGGCGCTGGAATCAGTCGCGCTTCTTCAGGTAGAGGCATCCGAGCGGAGGGACCATGAGGCGCAGCGACTGATCGAAGCCGTGCGAGGCAACGGGCTCTGACCAGACGCCGCCGGCGTTGCCGACGTTGGTGCCGCCGTAAATCGACGCGTCGCTGTTCAATTTCTCGGCATAGTAGCCGGGCTCGGGCACGCCGATCCGGTACCCGTCGCGCGGCACCGGTGTGAAATTGAAGACCAGCACCAGATAGTCGCGGCGATCGCGAGCGTAGCGAACGATGGACACGACGCTGTTCTCGTTGTCATTGCAGTCGATCCAGCGGAAGCCGGTCGGATCGAAGTCGGACTCGTACAGGGACCGTTCGGTGTGGTAGTGCCAATTCAAGTCCCGTACGAAGCGGCGAAGGGCGGCGTGCGAGGGATCGTCCAGCAGATGCCAGTCGAGGCTGTGATCGTGGTCCCATTCACGCCATTGGCCGAACTCACTGCCCATGAAGAGCAGCTTCTTGCCCGGGTGCCCGAACATGTAGCCGTACAGCGTGCGGAGCGTTGCGTACTTCTGCCACGCGTCGCCCGGCATCTTGTCGAGCATCGCGCGTTTGCCGTGCACGACTTCGTCATGCGAGAACGGCAGGATGAAGTTCTCGGTGAACGCATACAGCATCGAAAACGTCACGAGGTTGTGGTACCACCGGCGGTGAACGGGATCTTCGTGGATGTATTCGAGCATGTCGTGCATCCAGCCCATGTTCCATTTGTAGGTGAAGCCCAGGCCGCCAAGATACACGGGCCGGCTGACGCCGGTGTACGCGGTCGACTCTTCGGCGGCGGTGATCGTGCCGGGAAAGTCGCCGTGAGTCAGCGTGTTCAGTTGCTGCAGGAACGTGATCGCCTCGAGGTTTTCGCGCCCGCCGAACTGGTTCGGAATCCACTCTCCTTCACGGCGCGAATAGTCCAGATACAGCATCGAAGCCACCGCGTCGACCCGCAACCCGTCGATATGGTATTGCTCGAGCCAGAACAGCGCGTTCGACAGCAGGAAGTTTCTCACCTCGTTTCGGCCGTAGTTGAAGATCAGCGTGCCCCAGTCCTGATGCTCGCCCTGCCGTGGGTCTGCATGCTCGAACAACGCCGTGCCGTCAAACTGCGCGAGGCCGTGTTCGTCCTTCGGGAAGTGTCCGGGAACCCAGTCGAGAATGAGGCCGAGCCCGGCCTGATGGCAGGCGTCGACAAAGTATTTGAAGTCTTCCGGCGGTCCGAAGCGGCTCGTCGGCGCGAAGAAACCAAGCACCTGGTATCCCCAGGAGCCGGAAAACGGGTGCTCCATCACCGGGAGCAGCTCGATATGCGTGAATCCGGTCTCTTTCACGTACGGCACCAGCCGGCTCGCCATTTCGCGATACGTCAGAGAGCGGTCGCCTTCCTCCGGCACGCGCGCCCACGAACCGAGATGGACTTCGTAGATGGACATCGGCCGATCGATCCAGGCGCCGCGCTGCGGCCGCGCCCTCATCCACGCATCGTCATTCCACGGGTAGCCGGAAATGTCTTTGACGATCGACGCCGAGAGCGGCGGCACTTCGAACGCGACGCCGAAGGGATCGCTCTTCTGCAGCAGCGCGCCCGTGCGCGTGCGGATCTCGAACTTGTATTTCTCCCCCTCCGGCAGATCCGGGATGAAGATTTCCCAGACCCCGGCCGGCACCAGCAGCCGCATCGCGTGGACCCGGCCGTCCCATCCGTTGAAGTCGCCGATCACGCTGACGCGATCGGCGTTCGGGGCCCACACCGCGAAATGCGTGCCGGTCGTCGTGCCGATCGTGATGCGGTGCGCACCGAGCTTCTCGAAGATGCGATGGTGAGTGCCTTCGCCGAACAGGTGAAGATCGAAATCGGTCAGCACGCGTCCGTAACGATACGGATCGTCGATCTCGATCGTGTGGTCGGGGAACGTCACGCGGAGACGGTAGTTCAGTTCAAGAGGTTCGAGAGGTTCAAGAGGTTCGACGACAACCTCGAAGAGGCCCGCTGGCGAAAGCTTCGTCATCGGAAGAAGCTCTCCGGTCGCGATCAGGCGAAGGTCGATTGAGCGCGCGGCCGGATGGAAGGCGCGCACGAGCGTCCCCCCCTGCTCGTGATGCGGCCCCAGCACGGCGAACGGATCGCGGTTCTGCCCGTTCGCCAGCGCAGCCAGCGCGTCTGAGACAGGGGCTTCGGTGGATATGGACATACTGAATTTCTAGGGCTCTATGGTCGCTTTCTTGATGTAGTCGAGTTTCGGATAGCTCTTCAACAGGTAGGCATTGCCTTCCGTCGTGATCCGGCCCTGATCGGGCACGTTGTTGCGGCCGTAACCGCTGTACAACTTATCCACGACGTTCATCCCGTCGACGACCTGGCCAAACGGCGCGAAGCCCTGCCCATCCAGGTTGGCGTTGTCCTGGAAGTTGATAAACACCTGGGTCGTCCGCGAATTCGGTCCAGCGGTCGCGAAGGTGATGTAACCGCGCTTGTTGCTCTGCTTCACCGGGTCGTCCTTCATCTGGGTCGTCCGCCACGCCGCAGTAATGCCGGGATTGCCGTGCATCCCGAACTGTGCCATGAATCCGTCGAGCACCCGGAAGAACCGAACGTCGTCGTAGAACCCGTTCTTGATGAGGTTGTAGAAACGGTCGGCGCCGATCGGTGCCCAGTCCCGGTGGACCTGCACCACGAAAACGCCGGCACTGGTATCGAACTTCACCTTGTACATGGCCGGTGCCATCTCGTTGAGCATCGCCGGATTCCGCAGTTTGGCCGCCGGACTGAGAGGGGCTGGCGCTTGGGCCGCGACGGGCGCAGCCAGCACTCCGAGCGCGATCGCGGTCACGGCGAGCGAACGAATCATCATGACGGTCTCCTTCTAACGGTTAACTGTGCCATCAATTCGGAATCTGCAATCTGCAATCTACAATCTGCAATTTCAAATGTACAGCGTTCCCTCTCCCGCGAGTACCGACTCGCCCCCCACGCGAACGCTGGTGATGTCGCCGTTCTCGACGCCAATCGAGACGTGCACATGGCTCGGGCGTCCCATCTTCACGCCCTGCAGGTTCAGTATGGCACCAGCGTTGGCCGGCGACACGACCTTGTGGCGCACCAGGTAGCATCCCAGCGGACCGCTTGCGCTGCCTGTCGCCGGATCCTCCGCGACGCCGACTTCAGGCGCGAACATCCGGCTGTAGACGGTCGCCTTGTCCCCGCCGCGCTCGTGCGAGAACAAGAATACGCCCGACGCCTCGAGGCCCGCGGTACGAAAGAACGCATCGATCGCCTCGAAGCTGCTGGCGGCATTGTCGACGGCCCGCCGCGTCGCGAGCGGGACAAAGAGAAACGGTACGCCGCACGAGACGACCTGCACTGGCAGACCGGTGCCGGCGACCGCCGCCTGTGGCAAGGCCAGCGCACCGGCCGCACCGGCGGAGTCCGCGATTGGCTCAGAAAAAACCGGCAGGTGCTGCGTCATCCACGCGAAGGTCAGGTCGCTGCCGCGCCACGTCAGCGAAACGGGCGTGGGTCCGATGCCAAGGCCGAACACGAAATCTTTCCGCGCCGGCTCGAGCAGCCCAGCGCGCGCCAGCGCGAAGGTACTGCCGATGGTCGGATGCCCCGCCATCGGCATCTCGGCCGTTGGCGTGAAGATGCGGAGCCGGAAGTCGGTCCCCCGCTGTTCAGGCGGCAGGACAAATGTCGTCTCGGAGAAATTCATCTCGTTGGCGATCGCCTGCATGGCATTGTCGGGCAGGCCCCGGCCGTCGAGAAACACCGCGAGCTGGTTGCCGCCGAACAACCGATCTGTGAAGACGTCGTAGTGAAGATACCTGTATGATCTCGCCATTACTAACATGGGCCGGCCTGAGAGGGCCGACTCATCCGGAGAGCATATCAATGTTGTTTGCGCATTTCACGACGAGCGAAGGAAACTTCACCGCCCGGCTGTTCGATGCCGAGGTTCCGAAGACCGTGGCCAACTTCACCGGCCTGGCCGAGGGCACGACCGAGTGGACCGATCCGCGAACGGGGAAAAAGACGAAAGAGCCGTACTACAACGGCACGATCTTCCATCGGGTGATCGCGGACTTCATGATTCAGGGCGGCGATCCGCTCGGACAGGGCACGGGCGGACCCGGCTACAAGTTCGCCGACGAGTTCAGCCCGACGCTGCGGCACGGCAAGCCGGGCGTCCTCTCGATGGCCAACAGCGGCCCCAACACCAACGGCGGGCAGTTCTTCATCACGCTCGTGCCCACGCCGTGGCTCGACAACAAGCACAGCGTCTTTGGCGAGATCGTCGACGGCATGGACGTCGTGAATAAGATCGGCAAGACGGCGACGAGCAAGCCCGGCGATCGTCCACTCAAGCCGATCGCGATCACCTCGGTGACGATCGAGAAGAAATAGCTGCAGACATGTCCGGCCGTCATGTCCTTTCCGCAGCTGCGGTCATCGCCTGGCTGATGCCGGCGGTGCACGCGCAGACGCCGCAGCCTCCTGTCGAACGTCAGCCGCTCGGCAATTCCTTCGCGATCGACCCGCTCGCCGACCTGCCATCCGGCGCCACGATCTTCTCGCTGCTCGACAGCGCCATTCCGGAAGTGATCTCCGATCGGGTCGATGCGGGCAGCCTGACACCCGGGCAACCCCCACGCCTCGGTGCGCACGGCAGCTCGTGGACCCAGACGATGTTCCGCATCGGCGAAGTGGACGTGTCCGATCCCGATGCCAGCGGCACGCCGCTCATCCTGCCGGGCGTGCTGCGCCTGGCAGCGGCATGCATGTGGCCACCGGAGCGATGCCGCTCGGCATCAATGCGCCAGGTCTTGCCGTTACACTCATCCCGCGCCGGCCGACGACGGCATGGACCCGATCGTTTGAGCTCCTAGGCGCGCGTCCCGGCTTGCTTTCTCGGACTGCCACCACCGACCCGCCGGCGATCTCGCGGCTCAACACATGGACGTCGGGCAGCGTGCTCGCGAGCGGCCCCCTCATCGCCGACCGCCTCGGGATCGTCCTCGAAGGGTCGTGGACGAAGGCGACGAGTTTCGAGCGCGACGATTCGACCAGGCTCACCGAACACCTCGGTTCCCTGTTCAGCCACCTGGTATTCACGCCGAACCCGCAGGACGAGATGCGCTTCGTCGGGTGGATCCAGCGGACCGGCTCCCCGTTCGAACACCGAATCCCCTTTGGTCAGCCGGACGCAAACGCCCACGCCACATCGGTTCACGTGCAGGCGGAATGGGAACGACGCAAAGACGCGGATACCGCGTGGACCGGGTTCGCCTCGTTCTCGGCCCGCCGTCGCACCACAGACCTTCGGCCGGTCCCGGCCATCGTCACAGAGCGACTGAGCGAAGGGCCGGTCCCGTACCTGGTTGCGCCATTCGGTGCCGACAAGGCGTGGTCGCTCGGCGGAAAGCTCGCGCCCGTAGCGTGGAACCGCCACACGGTGCAAGGCGGTCTCACGCTGTCAGGCGGAAGCGTCGGCGGGCGCACGCCGTTTGCGGTCCGCATCGGCGAGCTCGTGGACGGTCTGCCCGCGCGCGTGTGGGACTATTCCGCGTCCACAATCGGCTCGCACAGTCACCAGTTCACCTTGTCGGTCTTTGCCGGCGACACCTTGCTCATTCACCCACGAGTGACGATGGATGTCGGACTTCGCTTCGAGTGGGTGACCGCGGGGGCCGACACCAACGCCCAGGGTATCTCGTGGCACGACCTCTTTCCGAGCGCGGGCATGCGCTGGGAGCTGACCGACTTCAAGCGAATCGCGGCGCTGGTCAGGTTCAATCGCTATGGGTATCGCCTGCCGCTCGGAGATCTGGCGTATGGCGACTCGCTGGCGCCAACCGCCAACGTGTATCAGTGGGCGGCGACCGGCGCCGACCCTGGCGTCCAACAGCTCGGCGCGCTGATTTCCCGAGTCGGACCCGGAACAGGTGGCGACCCGGCGTTCAGCTCGATCGACCCGCAACTCGCGCGTCCATACATCAACGAGCTCACGTTGGGATTCGAATCGCGGCCGAGCAACCAGACCGTTGTCCGGGTTATTGGGATCGCACGGCAGGAGGGTCAGCTGATCGGTCTGGTGAACACCGGCGTCCCGCCGTCCGCCTACATCGTCTCCACCCTGGTTGATCCAGGCAACGATCACGCCGCCGGTCAGATCCTGCCTGTGTACAACCGGCCGCCAGCCACCTATGGCGCCGACCGATATCTCCTCACGAACCCGTCGGGCCACCACGCCACGTTCGCCGGAGTGGACATCACGGCGCAAACCACAGTGAATCGATTGTTTCTGATGGCGGGCGGCACCGCCGGACGATCGGAAGCCACGTCACCAAACCGGGGCTTTCTGGTGACAGAAAACGATCAGGGACTCGTCGGCGAGGTGCTCACGAATCCGAATGCCGCGACCAACGCGCGGGGCCGGCCGTTTACCGAACGCGGCTACACGATCAAGACGGCCGGTATCTATCACTTCCCTCACGAGGTCCGGCTCGGCGTCGCGGCGCGGTATCAGGACGGGCAGCACTTCGCGCGGCTCGTCATCGTGCCGGGACTCAATCAGGGAGTCGAAGCGATTCGGTCGTCGGTAAACGGGAAGACGAGGTTTACCTACACGTTGACCGTCGACGCGCGCCTGCAGAAGGACTTCGTGCTGCGCGGACGGCGCTTTACGGGAGTGATCGACGCCTACAACCTCCTGAATACACGCACCGAAATCGAGGAAGTCCCGGTGACCGGTCCGCTCTCCCGCTCGATTTCCGCCGTGCAGCCGCCGCGATCGCTGCACATCGGGTTCAGGCTGCCGTTCTAAAGTGGGGGCAGACGGGCCCATGAACCTCTCCGCCATCCAGCGCGCCGCACTCAATTCGTTCCACGCGCTCGCGCTTCCGAAGGGCGCCACTGTACTCGACGCGCCGTGCGGGGACGGCTCACTGGCCGCGACGCTGCGTCACGCCGGCTACGACGCGCATGGCGTCGACATCGACTCCACCGGCGTCGGTCTCCTCGGCTCCGCGTATCACGACGGCGACTTGAACGTCCGGCTTCCATTTGCCGACGCCTCGTTCGATGTGGTGTTGTCAATCGAGGGCATCGAGCACCTCGAGGATCGGTTTGCTTATCTGCGCGAGCTCCACCGCACGTTGAAACCGCAGGGTACGTTGATTTTGACGACACCGAACATTGTCGGGTTGAGGTCTCGCGTCCGGTTTTTCGGCAGCGGTTTCTACCACCGCGACGGCCGGCCTTTGCGTGAGGCAGCACGCAATCCGTTTCACCACATCGCGCTCAGCACGTTCGCGGACCTGCGCTACGCGCTGCACACGTCCGGCTTCCGGCTGACCCATGTGAGCCACACGCACATCAAGCCGGTCAGCTTTCTGTACGGGTGGCTGGTGCCGTGGATGTGGCTGTATACCGCGATGGCCTTCAGGAAGGAAAAGGACGAGGTGCAGCGCCGGGCGAACCGTGAGGTCCGCTCGGCCCTGTTTTCAAAATCGCTGCTGTTTGGGGAAAATCTGCTCCTGACGGCAGTGGTTCAAGGTTCAGGAACCCCTGAACCTTGAACCTGAGAGATTACTCGGGCGAAATTGAAGCTCGGCCGCAGTCGTCACAGCGAAGATAGATGACCGGCAGCGAGTCGGAATGGCCGATGACTTTGGCGCTCGGCGCGCCGCACCGGGGACAGACGATGGCGGAAGTGGACCGTTTAGCCATGGGATCGTGCTCCTCTCTTCACCTTAGACGGTGTCCATGGCAAAAAAGACGCATGAATTGCTGAGCTGGCCGGCCTGTTCAAATGCTTCGCGAAAGGAAGGTCAGGAGCTGCTTGTGATTTCGCTTTCCGCCCGCAGCCAGTCCTCGACATCGTGGCCGTGCTCGCCCCCGCGCTCCAGGAACAGTTCGTAGGCGCGACGCGCGATGTCGTCGGTCGAAACGAGTATCGTCCGCTCGGCCGCGCGCCGATCGGGTCGGCGCCGTGCGGTCACTCCGGAAGCGACATTGCGAGTTGCTGCGCTCATTTCGCTGTCAGGTCCGGCGCCCGTGCTCCATATTACATTTGACACACATCGTTACGCTTGGCCGACATTTTCGGAGTGCCCGTCTCTTGGCGCCGCAGATTCAAATCCAAGTGTACGTAAACCCGGGCCATCCGGCGAGCCTTGTGTGGGCATATGCCGATTGGCGAATGAAGTAACATTTCTGTACGCATGAAGCCCGTCGCCCGCCTCGTGTTTCAGCTGTTTTTGATTGCTCTGACAGCGGGTCGTGCATACGGGCAGCGTGCGTCGGCGCCCGTCGAGAATCCAGAGTCGCTCCTCAACCTGGCGCGGCTCGACACTGATGCGGGGCGGCTGGACCAGGCCATTGCCAACTACGAGCGCTCGCTGGCGATTATCGACGGCCCCCTTCCGGCTGGGGTGAACAGCGCCGCCCTGGCGCGGTGGAAGGCCTTTGCACCAGTCGCGAAGCTGAATCTGGGGATTCTCTATGCCGCCAAAGGGGTCGATTTCTTCCAGGCGGACAACCTGAACGAGGCGATCTCGTCCTTCCGCACATCGCTTGAATGGAATCCGTATTCCAGGGACATTCGCTACAACTTGTGCCAGGCGCTGTACATCCAGGCGTCCCGGTTCAAAGACCAGGGGCGGCCGGCCTCAGAGCTCACCTCGCTCTACAGTGACATCGTCAAGGAAGGGACCACGCTTCGCGACGCGGATCCCGGCAATCTCAATCTGCGCGTGATTCTCGCGTACAGCCATCGCTATCGCGGCGACGAGAACAGCGCCGAAGCCACGTTCGCCGAAAATGCCGCCCTCTCGTTCGAAGTCAACGACGTCCGGATGGATGTCGGGGCAACCGGCGCGCGGCTATCCGGCGTGGTGAAGAACCTCAAGCTCACCCAGGGAGACCCAGTGCGGCTGCGGTTCACACTGCTCGGGCTGAATGGCGCGGCATTGGGCAGGTCCGACGTCGATGTCTCCGCACCGCCCGTCAATCAGGGCACCACTTTTACCGTCAGCATGAAGGCGACCCCGGGAGGAAGTGACGTCGCCGGCTGGCGCTACGAAATCCTGAGCCCTCCTCCTGCAAAGGCGCGATGAGGGCGAGACTCACAGCCGTCCGCCATGGGTTGCTCGAGCTGCACAAGGCGCTACTCGACGGAGAACGCGAGCGCTATGAATTGATTCATGGAAAAGTGACGGCGGTGAAGATGCTGCAGCTGGCCTTTGAGGATCCGCAGTTTGCCTGGCTGCGTTCGATGTCTGAGCTCATCGTGCGAATCGACGAGTTACTCGAAACGGAGGACGCTGGCGACACCGACGTCGAGAGCCTTCTGGCGAGCGCGCGCACGCTGCTGACGACCACCGGACAACCGACGAGCTTCGCACGCGAGTACGAGAGCGCCTTGCATCGCGATCCCCGCGTCGTCGTGCTCCACGGCCGCGTGATGCAGGCGCTCGATGCCAGCCGGACGCGTCTCTAGGGTCGGCTGTCCTCACCGCTCGGCAGACCAAGCCGGGAGGGTCACGACATGCCGTGACTCATAACCAAGGTTCGTGATCTGGGAGAGGACTTTGTTTCTCCCTGCTCAAGAACTGCCTATTTCTCGAGAATGAACGTCACTTTCATATTCACGCGGTACTCCACGATCTTGCCCTTCTCGACCACGACCTTCTGACCCTGGACCCAGGCGCCACTCACGTTGCGCAACGTCACGTTGGCTCGCGAGATACCGCTTTGGATCGCGTCCTCAAAGCTCTTGACAGAAGCCGAAGTGATTTCGGTCACGCGCGCAACGGACATGTTTATCCTCCCTCGTGGTTCATGAGCGAGACGTTTCACCTGAGACCAGACGCCGCGTCCGTCGGCCGATCCAGACGAGCAGTACGACAAGTCCCAGCAGACAGAGTAGGGGAATCACGATGGCCATGACCGCGATGGCGATGGCACTCGCGGTTTCGCCCGTCGACACAACGGGATTCGCGAGTCCGGCAGTGGCCGGGCCGATCTTGGCTCGCAGGAGCGCGCTCGTGACCTTGGTCACACCGGCCACTCCACCCCCACCGATGATGGCCACCGGCCACATGATGGCGGGCGGGATGTCGGCCATCACCGAGGCGCTGGCAATGACTCCCGCAATGAGCGCCGCCGGACTCGCCACGATGTCCAGCAGATGGTCGACGCCTGGAATGTAGTACGCCGCTACTTCCACCACGCTGGCCGTCGCCAGTGCGACAAGCGTCCCGGTCGTCGACAGCCACTGGAATCCTTCGGACAACGGCAGCACGCCCCAACGAGCCGCGAGACCGGCCACGAGCAGCGGGAGGAAGACGCGGAAGCCGGTGGCGGCTGCCAGTCCGAGTCCGATTGCGACGGCGACAAACGAGCTGGGCCAATCCACATCGCGCAGGGCGACGCAAGAATGAGGCCGGCATGTGCGCGCGTTCAGTGAAGGAAGGGGCGCCGCTTCGATCGAAAGCCGAAAGACTGCAGGCTGCGCTGCAAGGCCGTCGCAAGCTGAGCAAAAGCAGCGGCGAGTGGCACGTGCGATGCAGCCGACGAAAACAACCGACGTGACAGCCGGCGTCGGCAAAGTCGGAAGCACAGCCGCAAAGGTGAGCGGCGCCGCAGGAGGTTTGCGATGGAACTGAGACAGAAGTACGACCAGGCGATTCAGGTCGCCAAGTCACTCCGGATGGACGGTTCGGCAGAGGAACGCGGGGGAAAGCTTCACTTCGTCGGCACGGTGAAATCGGAGGACGAGAAAAACCGGATCTGGAATGCGTTGAAGACTGTTCCGGACTGGAAGACGGACATCATCGCCGACATCAAAGTGGTTGTCCCGGCCAGCGCCTCTCCAACCCCGGCCGCACCTGCAGCCAAGACATACACCGTGCAGGCAGGCGATACGCTGAGCAAGATCGCCAAGGCCTATCTCGGGAATGCCGGAGACTATCGCAAAATCTTCGAGGCGAACCAGGACCAGCTGACTGATCCCGACAAGATCAAGCCCGGTCAGGTGCTGCGAATTCCTGGCTGATCCACGAGGTGATGCCTATGTCGACGAGAACCGACTACAGCGCTGAAGAGTGGAAGGCGATCTCAGCCGCTCCAGTGGCGGCTGGGCTGTTAGTCACGCTGGCTGATCCCAGCGGCCCGGTCGGCATCGCGAAGGAAGCGATGGCGGTCGGTAAAGCGATTACACAGTCGGAACTGGGCGATGCGCCAGAAATCGTCAAGGCTCTCGCCGAGGCCGTGAAGAGCGGGGGTGGCCGTCCTGAGTTGCCAGACGTACCGGCGGGCGATCGGGCGGAAACGAAGAATGCGCTCATCGCCGCGATCAAGACGGCGGTGCGGACAGTCGAGAGCAAATCTCCTGGCGAAGTCGAAGCGTACAAGAAGTGGCTGGCGTCGGTTGCCGCGAAGGTGTCCCAGGCGTCGAAGGAAGGCGGCTTCCTCGGTGTCGGCGGAACGCTGGTAAGTGCTGATGAGGAGGGGGCTCTCAAGCAGCTAGCCGATGTCCTCGGTGTCGGTGCACGTCGCACCGCTGCGTGAGATCACGCGGAGGAGGAATTATGTTCGAGCAACTCGTGAACGAAGCGGCATCGCGCTTCAATCTGTCTACGGCCAGCGTGTCGGGCGTTGTGCGCGGACTCCTGTCACTCATGACCAACGAGCGGACAGGAGGTCCCGAAGGTTTCATGGACCAGTTCCGCCGCGCCGGCCTCGGCGATGTCATCACATCATGGTTCGGCGGCAAGGAGGGTCGGCCAATCACCGCATCGAACCTCGAATCGGCGCTTGGGACGACCGCCCTCGACAATCTCGCATCGTCGACCGGGATAACTCGCGCGGTGGTCAGCTCGGTTGCCGCGTTCCTGCTGCCGAAAATGATCGGGCGCTTGACGCCGAATGGTGTGCTCCCGTCGCTCGGTGCGCTGCGGTCACAGGTGTCCCACTACGTCGAGGGGCCGACCGTTTCGACAGTCGAGCACAGGGCAGAGCGATCCGCCTGGCCAGCTTGGTTACCTTGGACTGCTGCGGCCTTGCTGGCGCTGGGCGCCTGGATCTGGTTCCGCCCACCTGCCGGGACCATTGATCCGCAACTCACGATGGCCAACAGAGACGGGAAGGTGGCCTGTTCGGGCATGGTCCGCGATGACGCCACGCGCAGGGCCATCGTCAGCGCCTTGGGTACGACCTTTGGCGAGGCCAATGTCGATTGCAGCCTGCGCGTCGATCGCAACGTGAAACGCGCAGCATGGGTGCCGCGTCTTAACGATCTATCCACCGCGCTGAAGGTGCCGGGTGCCGAGATTTCGCTCAACGGCAACGTCCTCAACCTTGGCGGATGGTTATCGGCGGCCGAGCGACAGGCGCTCAGTGACAGATTGCGTGGCATCCTCGGCGCACAAGCCACGCTTGGCGCGCTCCGCGATTCGGCTGCAGACACCGTGCGGGCCGCAAACGACAGGGCGCTTTCGGCCCTCCGTGCGGTCGGTACATCAGGGGTTTCGCCCAACACTGTCGTGGAGGCGATGAACCTGTCCATCATCAACTTCTCGACTGGCAGCGCCGAGATCCCGGCTGACGAGATGGTGGTCGTTCGGGAGTCGGCCCAGGCGCTCAGGCGCGCGCCCGCCGGTTCGAGGATCGAGATCGCTGGACATACAGACAACACCGGCGACTCGGCAACCAACATGGCACTGTCGCAGGCGCGTGCCGAGGCCGTCAAGAACGCGCTGGTGGCATCGGGGGCCCCTGCCGACGTACTGGCAGCGAAAGGCTACGGCGACACGAGACCTCGCGCGACGAATGACACGGAGTACGGTCGATTCCAGAACCGTCGAATCGAGTACGCCGTCGTCACAATCAAGTGACGTGGTCACGAGACCAATCATGGAAGGAGGATGAACATGTTTGGCATCTTGGGATGGATTCTCTTCGGCCTGATTGTCGGCGTGATCGCGAAGGTCGTCATGCCAGGCCGCGACCCTGGTGGCATTGCCGTGACGATCATTCTCGGGATAGCCGGCGCGCTGATCGCCGGATACCTGGGTCAGCTCGCAGGCTTCTATAAGGCTGGTGACGCGGCCGGCCTCATCATGTCGGTGATAGGCGCGGTTCTGCTGCTGTTCCTCTACCGAAGGCTACGGGTCGTGTAGCGTTCTGATGCCTGGCCGGCGTGTCCTCCAGGACCGCTTGCCAGGCATCCGTGACGCTGTCAGATGCAGCGTCATGCTTCCCTCCTCAAATCTGCCAAAAGCTCCCGCCCGCCAGCGCTTTCCTTTCACGTGGGCGCTCCCGCATAATTCGTTGCTCAGCTTGACTCGTTCGCAGGCGCGCATCATTATCGTTATCGCTCGAGACGACGAGCTGGCTCACGTCTAACGAGCTGCTCTCAAGCACTCGAGTTCTTCCTCCTTA
Organism: uncultured Acidobacteriota bacterium; assembly: GCA_963789965.1. GTDB lineage: Bacteria > Acidobacteriota > Vicinamibacteria > Vicinamibacterales > CAVVIG01 > DATLLJ01. Next base: position 54,184 of record CAWBMO010000006.1, on the reverse strand, counting down.
CCTCAGCGTTCCGACCAATCGTGGCGGACGCACTCGGCGTCAGCCGTACTGACGCGCCTGAGGCGCGGATTGGGGACTCGTATTGTTTGCTCGTCGCTCACTACAGGTCTTCCCGGGACCCTCTCGTCGACCAAACGCGAATTTCGCGGCTGATGCCGCGGTCGATATCCGTCTGCCCGACGGTCAGGAGAAGTGTCTTTGGGAACCCGCAAGATCCTCGGAATCAACGTTCTCGTCTGGATAGTCGCCTTTGGATTCAACGTGATATCGCTCCATGCGCAGACCGCGCCTGGGGGATTCATGGATTCGGCGACCAGCGCCGGCCTCAGATCGCAATTCTCAGCCGCTGAGATGCAGACGTTCCTCCCCGATCGGGGAACCTTCAGGTTCCCGTCACCCTATTTCACCCAGGGCGTACGCGTGACGAACGCGAGCGACTGCGGCGGAACAGACTGCGTCCACGCGATCGGCTACTCCTACTGGAGCAACATCAACAACCACGTCGGCAGCGACACGATGCTGATTGTCCTGGGCCTCGAGCGCCGGCAAGGCGGCGGAGGACCCACGCTGTTCAGCTACAGCAAGAGCACCGGTCAGGTTCGCAACCAGGGCCCGCTTTTTTCAGCCGACAGCCCGCATAGCTGGGCCACGGGCGAAGGGTGGTACTTCAGCGCCAGACAGCCGACGACGCTCTACGTCAACGTGCCCACGACCTCCACGCTCCAGCGCTATGACGTCGTCAGCCACGCGCTGACCACGGTCTTCGATGTCGCTTCACGACCGGATCTCTTCGGAACAAACCGCTACATCTGGCAGTTTCACTCGAGCGACGACGACCGCGTGCACTCGGCCACACTGAGGGATGCGTCGAGCTACGCCGACTTGGGCTGCCTGGTGTACCGCGAAGACACGAATCAGTTCTTGTACTATCCCCAGAAAGGATTGCGTTACGACGAATGCCAGATCGACAAGAGCGGCCGCTGGCTTGTGATCAAGGAAAAGCTCGGTACCGACCCATCGTCCGAGGTTGACGATCGCATCATCGACCTCCAGACCGGTAAGGAAAGGGACCTGCTCGATCGGAACGGCGCCGGAGGACACTCCGACACCGGTTTCGGCTACCTGGTCGCATCAGACAATCACAACCCGCTGCCGGGCGCCGTGCGTCTCTGGGATTTCAATCTCGATTTGGAGGGCGGAGAACCGGTGGCGTCGGTAGCGGGACAAGGCACGCTGATTTTTCAGACGACATCCTGGGACGCCGATGTCGGTCACGTGGCGTTCGGCAACGCGCAAGCCGGCGTTCCCATTCGCCAGCAGTACGTGTGCAGCGCCAACGCCAGCCGGAAGCCGGTGTCACGTGCGAATGAAATCCTCTGCTACCGGCTGGATGGCTCGCTCGACATACTAGTCGTCGCGCCCAATCTCACCAGCCTCGACGCCTCCGGCGGCGGGAAAGACGACTACTCGAAACTTCCGAAGGGAAACCTGGACGTCACCGGCGAGTACTACATCTGGACGGGCAACGCGGGTACGAACCGCCTCGATGCGTACATCGTGCGAATTCCGAAGGGCAAACTCGCGGGCGGCGCCTCGCTTCCATCGCCCGCACCGACGCCTGCACCACTACCCGCCCCACCCCCTTCGCCAAAACTCCCACACCGTTTCCAACGTCCGCCCAGCCGGATCCCCGGATGAGCCTTGTGACACCCGCTCCCATGTCACTCGTTGCTGGCCTGTGAGGAACCGCACGAATCCGACGATGGTGGCCCAATTCAACAGGCAGACGGCGTACGGGACAGTCAGCACGTAGAAACGATGCCGCATGTGACGATGCACATAGCCGCCGAGGGCTGCCGTATAGAAGATAATCTGCGCGTCCAGCAGGCAGCGGTAGACAAACAGATGCGCGAGACCGAGGTTGGCCGTGAGGAGGAGAAGCTGCAGGAAAGGCGCCGCGAGCCGTAGCGCTTTGTGCGACATCGTCTCGAACCACAGGGGATTGCGAAACGGGTCGAACAGCCAGCGTTCACGGGCGAACAGCTGGAATGTGCCGGCGATGGTCCGCACCTTCCTGATGAACTCGTCATGGCTGGTGGCGGGTGTTGCGTCGTACGCCCGCGCGGCGGACTCCAGACACACACGGTAGCCTCGACGGATGATCCCGAGCGGAATGAGGACATCGTCGAGAATCGTGTCCTGGGGAATCGGCGTGAACAGCGTCCGCCGGATCGCGTAGATCGCGCCAGTCGCGCCGACGGTCGAGCTCGTCCGGCTTTCGCTTCGTCGGATGAACTTCTCGTACCGCCAATAGAAACAAGCGCCCCTTCCGACCGTCGCGCCCCCCGTGGGCGTCAGCATCAGCTCGCCGCTGACGGCGCCGACGACCGGATCCGCAAAGTTCGCGACGAGGGCCCGTATCGCGTCGCGGTCGAAGCGCTGGCGCGCGTCGGCGAGCACGACAATCTCGCCGCGCGCGGAGGGGATGACGTCATTCAGCACGGCCGCCTTGCCCCGCCGGTCCACGAATGCTCGGATCCCGCACGCCGGCTTCCTCGTACTGGCGGGCTCGCTCGACGGTGCCGTCCGTCGACCCATCTGATGCGAGCAGGATCTCGAGCCTCTCGCGCGGATAGTCGAGCGCCAGCAGGTTTTCGAGTCGCGATCCGATCCGGTCGCCTTCGTCGTGTGCCACGACGATGACCGTGACCGCCGGTTCCGCCGGAGCCCGGTGATGCGTTCTCGGCCACAGCATCGCGCGAATCCAGGCGAGAATCGGATAGCCAACGTACAAATAGACCAACAGCAACAGCGCGATCCAGAACAGGACCATCGGTCACCTGATGAGTTACTGCCGTTTTCGGTTTGGTGTAGCACTCAGTCCTCAGTTCTTGGTCCCTGGTCCGTCCTTTGTTCCTGGTTCTGGGTGCGCACCAAGGACAGAGGACTAGGCCCGGACCAAGGACCAGGGCCGAAGGACCAAGCGCTGACAACTGCACGCAACTGAAAACTGCTTCAGCGCGCGTTGGTTTCGGAAACGGCGCCGAACCTGACAATCGCATCGAGATCGGCGCCGGGTGCGTGTCCGTCCGTTCCTGCGCGCTGGTACGGGCTCGACGCGGCGAGGCGGTAGTTGCCGCCTTGCGGGGAAATGAAGCCTACCTGTTCGATCGAAGCCGGAAAGAAGTTTCCTGCGGGGTACTGGTCGGGTCGGCCGCCGACAATCAGGTTCCAACGAACCAGCGCGCCCGGGAAATACTGATCGAGCGTCGGTCGGCCGATTGCCGTTCCCGACCCGATGATGCCGTAGCGGTTGTGGAGCACGATGTTGTTCTGAAACACAAAGCCGGTATGCGGTGCGTGATCGCCGCCAAAGAGCAGCGTGTCGCTCTGAAGGGCCGTGTTGTGCTCGATGCTGACATCGGAGGTGCCGTCGAGAAGCTGAAAGAGGCGGCCGCCGCCCCACTGGCCTCCCACATCCACGAAGAGGTTGTTCCGAATGGCAATGCGTGCCGTGCGCCGACTCGAATGGATGTCATCCTGGCCGAGGATGTTGATGGCGGACGCGACGTGGCGGACGATGTTGTTCGCGAAGGTCACGTCCTCCACGATTGACCAGGGTGCGGCCCCGTCCTGATTCCTGACGGTAAACAGAATGGCGAACCCGTTTTGGGCCTGGGGCCAGTTGTACTCGAATACATTCCCCTCAACGATCACCCGTCGAGCGTTCTTGAGCTCGAAGAGGTTCTTGACGGACCACTGTGTGCCCTCGAAGCCCGGATCCCCGGCGCGCCATCTGAGCGGTTTGGTCAGATGATTGCCGCGAATCTCGATGTCGGCCGGTACGAGATCGGGAATCGATGGATCGGCGCCGCCAAACAACACGTTTTCCCCCGCGGCTTCGAGGAAGCTGTTCGAGATCTTGAATGGCCCTGGGCCGTTCCATCCCGCAATGGCCTGCGAGTCGGCGCCCGCCTCTTTGAAGTCCGACAGGTAAGAGTCGATGACAGCCGTGGCCGCTGAATTCATGGCGATGCCGCGGCGCGTTCCCTTCTGCGGGTCGCCGTGCAGATAGCACCGTTCGAAGATGATGTGGTGGGGAACCTCGTCGACGTCCGTCGTGCTCTGTCCAAGCTGGATGAGATCGCGAAGAAATGTGCCTCGCGCCGGACTGAATTCGATGCCGACGAACCGGTAGTGGTGGGCCGCCGGTTCGGTGACGATCACCGAACCGGACGAGGCGACGAGCTTCGGCATGGCCGAGGCGTGTGATGGATTCACCCGTTGCCCTGGTCGCGGCAGGCGGGCGTCCGAAGACGTGCCGGTGATGACGATCCAGCCTGCCCCCTCTTTCCGTGGAAGTCGAAACGGTCCTTGATAGGTCGCGCCCTCCTCCAGCGCAATCACGTCGCCAGGGCTCGCTCCGTCGAGCGCCGCCTGCAGGTCGCCGTGTGCCGGAACCCGAATCGTTCGTCGGGGCTGGAACGCCTCATCGGTGTCGACGCTCCGGCGCGGAAGCTCAGGTTGTCGGGCCCCGGGGGATGACCCGGATTCGAACGATCCCGGAGTCAGGTTCCCAGACGAGATGCGCGGGGTCGACGCGGCCAGACACATCGCGGCCGCCGCCAGGACGGTCAGGACGGTTCTCACTTTGCGACGCACTCCGCCAGCTCCGCCGCCCGGGTCTCCAGCCAGGGCGCTGCGCCTCTCGTGAGATCGATGATCGCCAGCTCGGGCCTGGCCAACGCGACGGCGCGGGCCGCCTGCGGATCGGCCGCACTGAGAATCAGCACGTCGGCGTGCGCGACCAGTTCCTCGACGTGGTCGCACAACAGCGAGGCGATGTGCGGGATCTCGGTGTCGATGTATCGACGATTGGCGCCGATGAGCCGCGCCATCGACACGGAAGGATCGTGGATGCGCACGTCATAGCCTTTTCCGATGAGCCGTTCGACCAGCGTGACCATCGGGCTCTCGCGCAGGTCGTCGGTGCCCGACTTGAATGCCAGCCCGACGATGCCGACGCGGCGCCGTCCTGCCTTCAACACCGCCTCGACGCCGCGAAGCACCTGGTGTTCGTTCGCGGGCATGATCGACGAGAGGAGCGGCACGGGCACGTCGTGGATTCGAGCCGCATTGGTCAGCGCCCGGACATCCTTCGGGAGGCAGGACCCGCCAAATGCGAAGCCGGGCTTGAGGTACGCCTCTGAGACGTTCAGCTTTCGATCCATCCGGAAGATCCGCATCACCTCCTGGGCGTCCGCTCCGAGCGCATCACAGATGTCCGCGACTTCGTTGCTGAAGCACACCTTCAGTGCGTGAAACGCATTGCAGACGTACTTCACCATCTCCGCCGTTCGTACGGTGGTCTGCACAAAGGGGGCATCGACTCCGGCGTACAACGACCGCAGCACCTCCGCGGTATGGGCCTCGGCACAGCCGACGAGCACGAAAGGCGGATGCTCGAAGTCTTCGAGCGACGTGCCTTCGCGCATGAACTCCGGGTTGACAGCCACAGGGAACCGCGTGACCGCTTGCCCGATCTGCTCGCCCAGTACCCTGCCGAGGACCTGTTCGGTCGTACCTGGCAGCACCGTGCTGCGCAGAACGATGGTCAGCGCGCGTTCGCGCCTCGAGAGACATCGCCCCATATCGCTGACGACGCGCATGAGGCTGTCGAGATTCGGATGTCCTCGTCCTTCGTCTGGTGTGCCGACGCAAATGAGCGCCAGATCCGAGTCGCGAAGGGCTTCCTCGGCTGACGTCGTCGCGGACAGCCGTCCGTCCGCCACGACGTGTGCGAGCAGCTCGCCCAGTCCTGGCTCAATCACCGGTGCCGTGCCGGAGTTGATCATGGTCACCTTCTCCGAGACGACGTCCACGCCGATGACCCGGTGGCCGGCCTTGGCGAGACAGGTCGCGGAGACACACCCGACGTACCCGAGCCCGAAGACACTGACATTCATGGGAGATCCTCAGGGATAGAGAGGGCGCTACGGCTTCTGGAGGCGGATGCTCGGCGTCGTGACGTTCACGGCGGCCCCGCTATCGTCGACGCCGCTGAAGGTAGACAGAGCCGTGTGATTGGTCGGATTGCCGCTGCACCATCGGGCGTGCAGCGTCAACGTTCCAAGCGGGGGAACAACAATGGTGAGGCCACTAAAATTGTTCACGACAAATCCGTCGAAGGAATCGACTCGGGCCGTGAACGTGACGCCGGTCCCCGCGGTCTCCTCGAAGACCTGATCGTAGAACCACGTGTTTGACTTGTCGGCGCAGCCTGGTTCGTCCGTGACTGGCTGACCGCTAAAGGGAACCGGATTGGGATTGATGCTCAGTTTGACGCTTCCCCTATTCGGTGGCGGCGGCGGCGCCTGCGACGAAGGCCCAGTCGGCGAGTCTGCACACATCGTGCTCGTCACCGCAAGGAGACCAAGAAAGACCACGGACCAGATCCGCGAGCGCTTCCACAACGTCCTGAACATACAAGCCTCCTAGAAGCCGATATCAATCAGCTCAGCACGACGACTGGCGCGTTCCGGTGACTGTGCATGTCTGGCGACGACCTCCGTGCACAGAGCTTCGAACTCGCCTGCCACTTGAGTCCATGAGTAGCGGCTCTCGACCAGGCGCCGGCCTGCCGTGCCAAGTGCCTCCCGCCGCTCCGGATCTCGCAACAGCGACACCACTTCGCGCGCGAACTCGGCCGGGTCATCGGCGACAACCGCTTCTCGTCCAGGCGCGAGCGCGAGCCCTTCAGCCCCCACCGTCGTGGAGACGACGGCCTTCCCGAGCGCGAGTGCTTCGAAAATCTTCAGACGCGTTCCGCCACCCGCTCTGAGCGGCACCACATACACCGCGGCTTCTCTGACAAAAGGGCGCACATCGTCGACGGTTCCGGTGATGAGCACGCCGCTGCGCTCGCCAGCCGCGCGCAGCCTCTCGCTCGGATTCCGGCCGACGACGGCAAGAGACACTGCAGGCACCTCACATCGAATACGAGGCAGGATGGCGTCGATGAAATACAGGACGGCATCTTCGTTGGGATGCCAGTCCATCGATCCCGTGAAGACCAGCCGCGCCGGCAGCTGCGCCGTTCCGTCCGGTGCGAAGTACGACGTATCCACGCCGGTGGGAATCGGAGAGATGCGCGCGTCAGGAGCTAGACCGGCCAGCCGATGCCGGTCTTCTTCGGAAACGGCAATCGTCAGGTCTGAGGAGGCGCAAGCCGCGGCCTCGCGACGGCGGAGCTTTCGCCATTCGATCTCGAAGAGCACTCGGCGCCACGGATTTCTGTTCGAGCTCGCTCAACCTCCTCCAGATCAGATGTTCGACGTTGTGCTCGAACAGCACGACGGGAACTGCTCCGCCAAGTGGAACGTTCGCCACCGCGCACAGAAAATCGGCGATGCACAGGTCGACGGAGTTGCCGGCCATCAGCCTGCTGACCTTGTCGCGCACCTCTGGCACGCACCACTTCCAGAGATCCACCGGATAGGGCGAGAGCCACGATCGGGCCACCGCGGCCGGGAAGCGCGCGCTCTCTTTTTTCGGGACGATGTACGGAACCGAGATGACGCTGTGGCAGCGCGACAGGTGGAGGGCGAGGCCCTTCGGGTCATCGTCAGGCCCGTGCGTCGTGACGACGGTGACTCGATGACGCCGGGAGAGCTCCGCGATGATCCGCAAGCTGCGGACGCGGCCGCCGCTCGTCGATGGCCACAGGCCGCCCATTTTCACCCAGAGGATTCGCATAGAAAGTCCTTGATGACTTCGCGCGGATGGCGCGCAAGACATCGGCGGAGGTCTCGCCCTCGCAAAAGATTCGATACCAGATTTCCAGGTTGATGAGCAGCCACAGCCGATCGTCGTGGCGCACACGTCCGGCACGGTGCTCCTCGGCCAGCTGCCGAAGCGTGTGCGGATTGAAGAACCCGCGCGCTTGAGCGCGCGGTCCCAGGACGAGTTCCTCGACGACCGGCCAGAAGCCGTCGCGCAGCCAGCGGCCGACTGGAACCGGAAATCCCATCTTGCGGCGCGCGAGGATGGCCGGCGGCACGAGGTCCCGCACCGCGGCCCGAAGCACCGCCTTGGTTGTCCATCCCCGCAACTTGAGCCGCCCGGGCATCGCCGCGACGTGCTCGACGAGATGGTCGTCCAGGAATGGCACTCGGCTTTCAATCGAAGAGGCCATGCTCATCTGGTCCTGCTTCATCAGCAGTTCCTGCAGATACGTCTGTAAGTCGACGTGGCTCATGCGCTCGAGCATGGTTCCCGCTCCTTCCTCGTAGCAGCGCGCCTGGACGCTGTACGGGTCCGACTCGCCTGTGCAACGGGTGGAACGCAAGAAGCCGGCTCCGGAGGCCCTGAGGAAAAACGGCGAAGTTTTCGAAAAACAGACTGCGATAGCCCGGCTCGAGAGCGACGAAGCCTCGTCGCGCGTAACGCCCGATTGACTCGGGGAGCGTCTCGATGAGACCCCGCACGTGCCGGCGCAGGCTCCGGGGCGCAACCGCCCAATACGCTCTGCCGAAGCGCGCGTTCCACAACGTCACCCGGTACCGGTTGTAGCCGAGGAACAGTTCATCGGCGCCTTCGCCCGTGAGAACGACCTTGACGTGCTCGCGAGCCAGCCGCGAAACGAAGTAGAGCGGAACACTGGACGGAAATGCGATCGGTTCGTCTTCGTGCCACACCAGCTCGGGGAGCGCGTCGAAATACTGCTCGGGCGTCACGACGACGTCGCGATGCTCGGCGCCGACCGACCTCGCGGCGAGGCGCGCGAATTCAAGCTCGTTCGCATCGCGCTCGAGAAAACCGACCGCAAATGTCCGTACCGGCTCTTTGGTCGCACGTGCCACGAAGGCTGCCAGAGCGCTCGAGTCGAGACCGCCCGACAGGAACACGCCAAGCGGCACGTCGCTCATCAGATGGCTGTGAACCGCCGCCTCGAGGCGATCCCGGAGCCCGGCGGCCTCCGAGTGAATGGTTGTCGCTGGCCGATTGGCCGTGACCGGCAGATGCCAATAGCGGCGCGTGCGAATCCCCTGTCCGGCGACCAGGAGAGAACGTGTGCCGGCAGCAGCTTTCGAATCCCAACGAAAAACGTGTCCTCCGTCGACACGAAGCGGGTTGCGAGGAACTCGGGGAGCACGTTCTCGTTGAACGCCGGCCGAATCGAGCCCGCCGCAAGGATGGCCTTGATTTCCGATGCGAAGACCAGCTCGGTGTCGGTGCACGCGTAGTAAAGCGGCTTGATGCCCAACCGGTCGCGCGCCAGCAGCAGTCGCTGACGCGATCGGTCCCAAATGGCAAAAGCGAACATCCCGTGCAGGCGCTCCACCGCGTCCACTCCCTCTTCTTCGTAGAGGTGCAGAATTGTTTCGGTGTCGCACCGCGACCGGTAGCGGTGACCGCTGGCCTCCAGTCCTGGTCGCAGCTCGGCGTGGTTGTAAATCTCGCCGTTGTAGACCACAAAGACGCTGCCGTCCTCGTTGCACATCGGTTGACGGCCGGCCTGGACATCCACGATCGCCAGACGCCGGTGAGCCAGCCCCACCGGTCCCTCGACCATGAGCCCTTCTCCGTCGGGACCACGGTGAGTCAAGGCATCCCGCATCCGCGCGAGGCGGTGCTCCTCCGCGCGTTCACGCGGATCGAATTTCACGATGCCGGCAATCCCGCACATGGGTTCACTCTCGCGAGACGAGGACCACGAGTGCGTCGACGCGCACGGTCTCGCCGGACTGTTCGAAGAACAGGCCGGCCGGAAGATGGTCCTCGTCGTAGATGAGCCGGACGGGCGGCGGCGAGGTCAGACCGTTCGCGTCCGGCAGCAGCAGCGTCAAGATGCGCCAGGGCGGTACGACCGTGACCGAGTAGATCAGCGTGGGGGCTGGTCGGCGTTCACCATAGGTGGGGGCCACCCAGCCGCGAATGGGCCGGAGCTCGCCCGACTTGAGAGTGGTCCGAACGGAGGTGGCGGCAGATGTGAACGGCCCCACCCACAGCGCGCGGCCCCGCGGCGTCTCGGCGCGCGCCCACCGATTGGGGCCGAGGGCCACGTGCAGCGGCGCGAACTGGAACGTCAGATCGACCTGGTGCGGCAACGTTCCGACGAGATCGTCGACAAGGATCCAGTAGCGTGGCTTCACAAACAGAATGCGGCGCCGATGCACGATCGGATCGCCTCGGCGGCTGAAGGCATCGTGCTCCGCGTCCAGAAAATCCATTCGGGGATTCGAGCGCCATTCACGCAACCGCACTTGAGGGCGCCCGTGCCATCCGAACGGTCCGGCCGGTTCGGACTGAGTCCGGCCGTCGATGACCACGGTGTTGTGCGCCGCGGTACTGCGAAAGAAGTCGCGCCATTCGGCGTCAGGCGTGTAGCAGAAGTTCCCCCCGTCAACGAGGCACGGTTCACCAAAGATCGCGCATTGAACGCTCAGCAGGTCGGCGTGTCCATGTCCGCTGCTCCCGGGGCAGCCCAATGGGCCGATGTCGGCAATCATCTGGCTGGCGTCGTCATCCCACCGGTTCCGCATGATCGCGTAGCCGCCTACCGGAAAGACGCGCGAGGCGGGACCGGCAGGCGGGACGGGATGTAGAGCGTCGAAGGCGCGAAGGCCATCGAGGCCCATCAGCCATAGCATCTCCGGCGCGATGTCGTTCGCCGCCCAGGCGAAGTCGGATCGGTGGAACATCGCCGCCGCAGTGGCGAACAGGCCGGCAGCGTCGTTTGGCCGGCGGCGCGACAGTGGAAGGAGCGTTCCACCGTCCACGTCTCCAATCGCGGGAATCGATCCATCCGGTTGGCGCACGGCGAGAAGAAATTCCACCATCTGGCGAACACAGTCGACAACGGCGCCCGGGACGGTGACGCCGTTGTGCGACGCCAACAGCAGAAAATGCAGGTAGATGTCAACGGTGTACCGGTGATAACAGGTCGACTGCTCGAAGTGGACGCCGTCAGAGGAGACCTGTCGTCGACTTTCGGCAACGAGGATGCGCGTACCGAGTTCACGCCAGCGCGGAGCGTCGAGGAATTCCGGAAACAGCGTGCCGGCGTAAAACAGTCCGAGCGCCTCCCCCGTCAAATGCGTGTTGGGGGAAAAGTAGTACGAGAGATAGCGCCGGACGTGCGCCGCGTGCATCCAGATTGCTGCGATGACTTTCATCACCCACTCCCCCGACAGCCCGGGAAAGTCGCGAAGGAGGACCAGTGTCCAGCACCAGGAGATCAGCCGATAGGCCACCTCGAGGCTGCTCGTCCAGTTGATGCCGGTGCCGGGCGGATTCGCCTCGAGCCACGCGTCAATCGATCCGATGCACGCCTGGGCAGTCTGCTCGTCACGGGTCAACGCCCAGGATTGGGCGAGCCTGACGATCCACTGATGACGATTCAGCTCCCAGATGACCTTGCTGTCGCCCACCACTGCCGGGTCGAGCGCGTCGATCCGACTCCAGTGCACGAGCGGTGACTGACGATCCCACACAGGATCGAAGTGCCAGTCGATGGGATTGCCGAACGACAGCATCTGGTATCCGAGCAAATCGAAGCGGTGACCGACGATGGTGTCGGTCGCGGAGCAGACGAGGTCGGCGCACTCGGCGGGCAGCCGCTCGCGAAGCGCCGTCAGGGCCTCAGGGTCCCCGGCGCCGCCAAAGAAGCGGCCGGGCACGACGTCGCGCCCGAGCCTGAGCGCCGCGCCCGGAGTGGCGATCGCCGGCGCGCGGCTCTGAAGCAGCGCCGCCGGGTCGGGGTATCGGCCGCGCGCCGCGATCCGCTCGAACAGCTTGGCCGTCTCCTGGTGTCCGCGGTACGCCACCTCGGCAAAGCTCATCTCTCGAATGCGACGGAGCCGAGCGCCCTGCCCGATGTCGAGGCGCCGACGACCGGGCCGTGGTCAACGGCTCAGCATCAGGACTCACCGCGCATCTGTGGCGACTGCGACTCCGTCAAGAGGCGCTTGCTCCGCATAGACCGCGGCCCATCTGTCGCGCACGGCGGACCACGTGTACTTCGCGACTTCCTGGCGTGCTCGTGCCGCTCGTTGCCGGGCCGCTTCGGGAGCGCGCCAGACAGCGGTCATCGCCTCCGCCAGGGCGACGGGATCGCCGGGCGGCACCAGGAGTCCGATCTCCCCATGTCCCACCATCGCCGGAATGTCGCCCGTTGAAGTCGAGACGACCGGCAATCCGGCCGAAAACGCCTCCAGAATGGACACCGGCTGATTGTCGAGCACCGACGCGCTGACGAAGATGTCGTGCTCCGCATAAAGCTGTGGGATTGCCACGGGATCGACCTTGCCCGCGAACCGAACGGCGTCTCCCACGAGCGAGGCCGCCAGGCCGCGCAGGCGGCGTCTCTTCGCTTCCATAGCCGGCAACGGTGAGCGTGGCGGCGGGTACTTCCGCGTTGAATCGCGCGAACGCTTCGATGACGAGGTCGACGCGGTAGTAGCGCTCGAGGTTTCGGGTGGACAGCACGCGAGGCTGAAGCGGGCGTCGCTCCCGGTATCGAAAGCGCGACAGGTCCACGACATTGGGGATGACGCGCGTGTCGTAACCGTGGCGCGCAAACACATCACGGAGATACTCGGAGGGCACGACAATCTCGTGCGCCAATCCGAGCCATGGATGCACGAGCCATCCCCAGTTGGAGAGATGGTCCTCGGCTTCTCCGCTGTGGTAGTGGAGAACCACGCGCTTGTTCATCGTCCGGGCCGCGATCATTGCCGGCACCGGCGCGAGGAGAAACGACCAATAGGACGCTGAAAACACGTGGACGACGTCCGCCGACGCGAGCCGCGCCAGCGTGGGCAGATAGATCGTCTGATTGACCAGCGTGCGGAGATAGCGGATATGGCGAAGCCAGCCCAGCCCGTGCGGAAACCGAGGATTGATGGGGACAAAGGTGACGACGTACCCGTCGTCGTGCAGCCGGTCGATCAGGCTGCGCGCCTGCACGCCTTGGCCACCCAGGATGTCGAGGCTGGCCGCGACAACGGCCACGCGGGGTTTACGTCGGCTCATCGGTCTTCTCTGCGGGCAGTTGTCTCACGCCGTCACGGCAGGCAGGATCCGCTCGTCGGTCGCGCGTGTGGCCGGTTGCATACGATGCCGGCTGACGTCGAGCACGCGACGGCACCAGAGCTCGAACGACAGAAGGGTCCACAGCTGGAGATCGAGGTCCCGTCCCCTTCCGTGCAGTCCGATCAGCCGCTCGACATATCTCGTATCGAAGAGGTCACGTTCCCGGCAGGCGTCGGAAAGGAGCACGTCGCGCGCAAAGCCTGCCAGCTCGCCTCGGAACCAGCGAGCCAGCGGCACGGCGAACCCGTGCTTCGGCCGGTCGATGATCCCGTCCGGCAAAATTCCGCGCATCGCGCGCTTCAGCAGGTACTTCGTCGTCCCATCCCGCAGTCGGCAGCGGGCGGGAATCGTTGCGGCGAATTCCACGACACGGTGATCGAGCAGGGGCGGGTCGCGCTTCAATCGAATGTGCCATCGTCATTCGATCGACCTTCGTGAGGATGTCGAGTGGCAGGTACGTCTGGAGATCGCAATACTGGAGCGCCGCCATCCAATCGGACCCGATACAGCCGAGCTCCCTGAGCGAATGCGTCCATGGATCGTGGGTCGCGATCTGCGTGAACACCTCGTGTCGAAACACCTTCCGCAATTCGTCCGTTCGAAAGAGCGTGGAGGCATCGAGATACCGTCTCGATCCGTCCAGTGCGAGGTGGCGCAGAAATCTTCGGCCCGGCATCCCTTCTGGCATGACGCAGCCAACGGCGCCCAGGGCCTTTCGGAGCGTGGCCGGCACCCGGTCATACCTTCGCTCGCGCTGCTCCGTCACGTACTTGTCGTACCCGGCAAACACCTCGTCTCCACCGTCGCCCGTGAGCACGACCGTCACATGTTCGGAGGCGAGCTTTGAGACCATGTAGGTCGGAATCGCCGACGTGTCACCGAACGGCTCGTCGAGGTACCAAGCGAGATCCTCGGCAATCTGGACCACATCCGGTCGAAGAATGAGCTCGTGGTGTTCGGTTCCGAACTGCTCGGCGACACGCCTGGCGTGGTCGAGCTCGCTGTAATCTGCTTCGACGAAGCCGATCGAAAAGGTCTTGACCCGGCTGGACGTGAGCTCGGCCATGGTCGCGACCACGGCACTCGAGTCGATGCCTCCGCTCAGAAAGGCCCCGATGGGCACATCGCTCATCTGGTGGAGCCTGACCGCCTCGACGAGCAGCTCGCGCAGCCGCTCAACAAGCTCGTCCTCGCTGGAGTGCTCGTCGGGCTGGAAGTCAACGTCCCAGTACCGTTCGGTCCGCACTCCCCGTCCGGCGACGGCCGTTGCGATGCGCGCAGGCTCCAACTTGCGGACGCCCTCCACAATGCTCTGGGAAGAGGGTGTCGCGAGGAACGTGAAGAGATGGCCGACCGCCTCCCAATTCAGATCGCGACCGATGTCGGGCAGCTGCAGAATCGGCTTGAGCTCGGACGCGAAGACGATGCCGTCGTCCAGATCCGCGTAATAGAGCGGCTTGATACCAAGTCGATCCCGGGCGAGAAGGAGCTGACGACGCCGCGCGTCCCAGAGAGCGAACGCAAACATTCCGCGCAGGTGCTCGACCGCCCGCGCGCCCAGGTCCTCGTAGAGATGGACGATCGTCTCGGTGTCGCTCGCTGTGCGGAACGTGTGGCCGCGGCGCGTCAGCTGCCGGTGTAGTTCTCGATGGTTGTAGATCTCGCCGTTGAACACGAGCCAGATTGAGCCATCTTCGTTCGAGATCGGCTGCTGCCCGCCCTCGAGGTCGATGATGCGCAATCGGCGCATGCCGAGGCCCACGCCTGCGCCGAGATAGACCCCTTCCTCGTCCGGTCCGCGATGCACCATGGCCCGGCACATCGCGCGCACCTCGCCTTCGAACACGGGTTGGCCGTCCCACCTCACGATGCCGGCTATGCCACACACAATCGGGACCCTCGTTGTCAGGCTTCCTCGCTCGGGCAGGCCGACAGCCCGCGCGCAACCGTCGCTCGGTCGGCCGATCGCTCCCACGACACGCGCAGGTACCACAGGGCTGCGAACGTCGTTCCGTAGGCGGCGGCGCTCAGTGCCAGCGCCGCCAGAAGCGGCACGGACGGGAATCGCATGACCCACCACGCCGGCACGACGGGAACGGCCGCATGAACCGCCGCAACGGCGAGCCGTCGCCACGGCAACACGTCGGCCACACCGACATTCATCAAACGAGCGATCCTGACGACTGCCGCACCTTTCACGAGGACCGTGGCGACAAGAGTCGCCAGCACCGCGCCGACCAACCCAAAGGTCGACATGGACCAGCCGATGAGCCCGGCAATCAAGGTGAGACGAACGGCATTCAGCATGACCAGGAGGCGCGTCTGGCCGTACACGCGCAGGACGGCGTCGACTGCAAAGACCGACGGCAGAATCATCAGACACCAGACCTTGAAGATCGGGACGCTGGCGAGGTACCGGGTCGTGAAGAGCAATGTGATCACTGCGTGGCCGTTCAGCAGAAAGAAAGCGGCCAGCGGAAAAATCAGCGACGCGAGCATGGCGGTCGCGTCGTGCCACAGCCTCAATGCCGAACGCTCACCTTCGCCAGCGACCTCGGCCATCCTCACCATCATCACGTTGGCCGTCGAGGTGCAGACCACATCGACGAGCGGAATCTGGAGACATCCGACTGCGTAGATCGCAAAGGTTGGAGCGTCGAAGCTCGACGCGACCGCCCATTGGTGGAAGTTCGCCTGGACGACGTCGATGCCGACCGCCAGCGCGAACGGTAGGGCGTAGGCAAGCTGATTGCGCCAGAGCGCGGCGTCAAGCTTCAACTTGTTTCCGAATTCGCGCCACAGGTACGTGAGCATCGCTCCGAGTCGAAGCGCGGCAAACGCGGCCGCGCCGAAGAGCACGGCCCGCAGGGTGCCGATGGCCAGCGCTGGAAGAACGAACAGTACCGTTCGAACCAGGTCGGAGGCCGCATATGTCCGGGCGGCCTTCATGTGTTGGTTGCGCGAGACCATCACGATTTCGAAAGCCGCCGTCACCAGTGTGAACGCGAGAAACACGCCAATGAACGGCAGGTAGCCCGCAAGGTCGGCGTTGGTCAGCCACGCGGCAATGGTGGTCCTGGAGAGCTGCAACACCACGAGACACACCGCTCCCATCAGCGCGAGCGTGGCCAGCGCGTTGCCCACGCGGCGGCCGGCCTCGCCAGACCTGCGCGGAACGAAGTAGTAGAGGCTTTCGGCCGCGCCGATCTGAGCGAGCCCGTAGAGGGTCGTGTAGATGAGGAACAACTGCTTGTAGGTGCCGAAAGCGCCTGGGTCAAACGTCCGCGCGAGCACGATCGGAATCGTGAACGACGCGATAAAACCGGCAGAACGGCCTGCGACGAGCAGCAGGGCTGGATGAGACGTTCCGTCTTTGCGGAATAGCTGATTCATGCCGAGTGGCCCCGCTGTTCGAGCAGCGATTCATAGAGTTGCTCGGTCGCGCGCACCATCTGCGCGGTTGAAAATCGCGCCGTGGCGGTTTGACGAGCGGCATGGCCCAACCGAGCCGCCAGCAGCGGATGGTTCAGCACCTGGCTGATCGCGTTCGCGAGCGCGCTCGCGTCACCGGGCGGCACCAGCAGGCCGTTGACGCCGTCTTCGATGGCTTCCGGCGTGCCGCCCACACGCGTCGCCACGACGGGCACTCCCGAGGCCATCGATTCGAGAAGCACATTGGAGAGCCCCTCGTTGAGAGAAGGCATCACTGAAACCGTGACGCCGGCGAGCAATTCGCGCGCATCCGTTCGCAGGCCGGTGAACACCACGCGATCAATCACGCCAAGCTTCCTGGCGAGGCCCGTCAACTCGGTCCGGTACGCGCGATCGTCGGGACTGGTATCGCCAACAATGAGGAAACGGGCGGCGGGGAACCGCGTGGCCACCATCGCTGCCGCTTCGAGAAACGACTCGAGGCCTTTCAGTCGGCTCAGACGCGACACGACACCGACCAAGGGCCACGCCTGAGATAATCCAAGCTCGCCCAGAAGCCGCTCCGAGGCAGTTGCCCGACTGCCAGAGCTGACGTCCACGCCGTTTCGAATCACGACAATCTTCGAGGGGTCGTATCGTTCCGAGATCAACCAGTTCCTGACGGCCTCCGCGTTGACCAGAACGCAGTCGGCAAAGCGGCACACCAGACGCTGCACACGCTTTTGCGCCGGCGTGAGGTACGGAGCGAGGTCCCGAATCGAAGCGATCACGACGGGCGCTCCCGCCATGCGGGCGGGAGGTATCGCGAACACATTGCCGTAAAAACTGTAGGCATGGACGATGTCGATCCGACGCGCCGCGATGTATCTGGCCAGTCGTGCCTGGTGCGCGAGCGCGTTGACGCTTCGGAACGTGGTGATTTTGTACTCGCGCAACGGAATGCCGCGGTCGTCGAGCTCGTGGACGAAACCTCCCGACCGCCGCAGACAGGCGAACTCGAGATCGAAGCGACGGGGGTCGAGAGAGCGTCCAAGCGACATGAACTGATTCTCGGTGCCGCCACACATCAGCGTCGCCACGACGTTCAGCAGGCGGACGCGCGGGGTCACCGGGCCAACCTGGGCGAAGCCGCGCTCAGCTGCTCGACGCAGACGTTCCGGAGGGCGACGGCAAGACCAGCAACGCAAAAGAAATAGAACTGGTAGGCAATCGGATGAAAGAATGCCGCGACGGCGAACGCAGCGAGCGCGATCTGCACGCCTGAAGCGAGGAGAGAAAGGTCGCGCAACGACGGTTCGGTCGACGCCCGATTCTCGACCCATCGCGCGCTCCCGAAGCTCGCCACCAGAAGCCACAGGAACAACACCATGCCCGGCAGCCCGAGGTCGACGGCGTACTCGAGATAGGCATTGTGAACCGATCGCCAGGTTGCTCGACCGCGGAGCGGGTCGAGCGCCAGGATGTCCTGCCCGATTCCGGCGCCCACGATTGGATTTGCGGCGACCAGCCGGGCGGCGACCTGGTAGTCGGTCCACCGCCCTTGAGCAGATCCGGTCGGATCCGCGTCGATGTCGGTGATGGTGTTCAACCGCTCCATGTATCCGGCAGGCAGAAGCGGCATGACCGTCACTGTCGCAAGCACGATCGTCGCCGCGGCGGCCGGGGCACGCCGCTTGATAGAGAAGATCACCGACAGGAGGCCGATTGCCGAGAGCGTCAAGAACCCGGCGCGGGAGAACGTCGCGATGACGGCCGTCACGCTCAGGACAAGCGCGGCGGCTGCAAGACTCCGAGCGACCGCGCCTCTTGACAGCGCGAGCAGCGCGCCGGCCATGGGAATGATGAGGTTCAGCGTCAACGCCAGGTCGTTGGGATTTCCTGAGAGTCCGGAGTAGCCGGCGATCCTCTTGATGCCCGTGACACCGGTGTAGAGGAATGCTCCCGATCGAAAGTGCTGAATACCGATGATCGCAAGCGGGATCGAACAGAGAACAAGTGCCCACGCGAATGTTCGGAGCCGCTGCCGGGTTGTGACCAGGGTCGCAATCAGCCAGAAGAAGATCACGGCCTTGAGGTACTGATCGGTCAGCAGAGCGACGCTTCCGCTGGGCCAGTAAGAAAACGGAACGCTGATCGCGGCCCAGATCAGGAGAGCGAAGGCGATCGCAATTTCCCGGCGGGACCGCACGATCGGTCGCCGCCGGACCGTGGAGTCGACCACATGGGCCACGATCGAGACACCAGCGGCCAGAAAGGCGATCCGCAGAGTCTGGAGCAGTGGGATGAGCGTTTGGGGCGCGAGCAGCAGAATGGCCGTGAAGGCGACGAGGCCACCGAACGCCACGGGGCTGCCCGGGACGCTTGCGGTGATCGCCGGCCGATCAGGACGCCACCAGGCTGTGCCCGAGTCGATCTCTGTCACTGATTGGCTCCATCATCTTGGCTTTCCGAGCGGACATCCGGATCGGACCGTCGAAAAGCTCCACGTCTTCGAAGCCGGCATCGCGGAACCAGCGGTAGACTTCCGGGTAGAGATACTTCCACTGAAATATCGGCGTGTACCAATCAAACGTATCCAGCCAGCGCCAGCGCCAGTTGGACTCCATGGAAATGGGAAGCGCCAGGCGTAGCGCCTTCCCGATGACCGGCAGCCGATACACGTAATAAAGAGGAATGGCTGCTGACGACAGAAGCCACATCATCTTGAGTGGCAGCCGCGTGGTGACAATCCGTATGGCGTCGGAGGCGCCATGCGACGGGCCATATCTCGCGTACAGATAGACCGCGAGCCGTCCTCCGGACTTGACCGTCTCGGCGACCCGCGCGAAGGCGGCCTGGGGATCGGGTGTGTGGTGCAGGACGCCGATGGAATAGGCGAGATCGAAGCTGTGAGCGCGAAACGGCAACGCGAAAATATCCGCCTGGATGAGATGAACGTTGTCGCGCGCACCGATGTTGCGGTAGGCGGCGTCGACCGCGGTCGTCAGGTCCACGCCAAACACCTGTGCGCCTTTCGCGGCCGCCTGCTCGGCAAATCGCCCGGCGCCGACGCCAGCATCAAGCAGAAGCCGTCCCGGATAGTCGGCATCAGACCAGCCGGTGGTCGCGCGCAGTGCGCGCTCTGAGGCCGTGCTCGAGTTAAGCGAATCGAGCTGCACGGTGCGAAACCAGTTCCACTGCGACCCGAAGCTCTGGGCGTACGCCCCTTCGGGCACAAATCGTGGAACGCCGCCGCGGATTGGGTAGGTCGCCGCACAGCCCTCGCACGCGAGGCTCCCCTCAAGAATCTCTTGGCCGAGTCGCGACCCGATGCGCAAGGACAATGGCTCCTTGCACGACGGACAGACCATGACTTCCATCGCAGCGACCTTCACGGTCGCCTCGGCAGCAGGTCCAGCTTGACCGGTGCGCGTGATAGGTGCGGCGGATCCGTCGGCGCCGTCGTCTCAGCAGGTCGGTCGGGTACGCGAGATCGCACCCGGTTCACCCCTTGGCCGAGGAGGATGATTCGAACGGTCTCCAGAAGGATGCGGGCATCGAGACCGAGAGACCGGTTCTTGATGTAGTACAGGTCGTACCGCATCTTCTCGGTTTCTTCCTCGATGTTGTTTGCGTACCCGTAACGAACCTGGGCCCAGCCGGTCACTCCAGGGTGGATAGTCGACCGCAGGCCGTAGTAGGCAATGTTCTGCGTGAAGATCTCTTCGTTGCACGTCGGGTGCGGCCGCGGGCCGACGAGATTCATCTCACCGCGCAGAACATTGACGAGCTGCGGGAGCTCGTCCAGCCGGAAGCGCCGCAGCGGCCCCCCCACGCGGGTGATCCGATCCGAGTTGTCCTGCACCCATTCGGATGCCCGCTCCTCGCACGGATGCATCGTCCGGAACTTGAGCAGGTTGAACGGCCGGCCGTCCTTTCCTGTACGAGCCTGCACGAACATCACTGGCCCCTTCGAATCGAGCTTGATCGCCACGGCAATCAGCGCCAGTAGTGGCGCGAGGAAGACGAGTCCGGCCGCTGCGATCACGACGCTGACCGCGCGCGCAACGGCTTCAGGAGCGCCGCTGTTCTGGAATCCCTTCGAGTGGATGAGGGGGCCGGGCGTGAGCGCTTCGATCGCCATCTTGCCGGTGAGACGCTCGCACATGTCCAAGGCCTCCTCGACGACGACGCCGCGGACACGAGACGCCAGGAGCGGATTGAGGGGCAGACGCCCACGACGGTCGGGCAGCGCGACCACGATGTGATCCGCGCGAGCGGCTTCGACGATCTCGGCCAACTGGTCGAGCGGACCGAGCCAGGGAGTCTCAGCGTGAAGGCCTTCGTGGTGAGGCTGGTCGTCGACGATACCGATGACGACGTGGTTGAAACCGTCGGCAGACCTGAGCTCTTCGATCAGCTTGGAAGCCAGCCTTCCGCCACCCAGGATCAGGACGCGGGAGAGAACGAGCCGGTTGCAGCGCATCCTGTGCAGAAGCCCCGCCAGGACGACAAATCCCGCAAGCAGCAGCAGCCAAATCGCCAGCTGGGTCATGGTGTGTGCTCTCTGGATGGCCTTCGTTACAGCCCGGCGGCGTTGGTCACGTGGTCGGCCTGGCCGTCTTGGCTGCTGAGAAGTAACCGCGATAGGAGTGCCCGCGGTATCTCACGAACGAACGATCGTCGCCGTTGAAGACGATGCCGAGCACAGACGCGCCTTCAAGCAGATTGAGCGCCTCTTCGAGGAGCCTGCGCGATGTTCTGTGGGCGGCGACGACCAGCAGCACGCCGTCAATCCAGCGGGCGAGGAGCGCGCAGTCTGAAACGGGGCCGAGTGGCGGCGTGTCGAGCACGACGAAGTCGTACTGCTCCCGCGCTTCCTGAAGCAGCGCCTCGAATCGAGGCGATCGGAAGAGTTCATGAATCGGTGCGCCGGTCGAGCCGGCCAGCACAACGTCGAACCTGTGAGACCCCGCGCCCACGACCGCGTCGCGCAGCGTGTGACATGGGTCGAGTACGATGTTGGCCAGTCCGGGAGCCTTCGCCTCGCCGATCTCGAGATACCGCGCCACGGCGGGCCGCCGAAGATCGGCTTCGATCAGAAGGACGCGCGCGTCCGAACCTTGAGCCAACGCGCCCGCCAGGTTGATGGCGGTCACAGACTTTCCGTCTTTGACGCCCGGGCTCGTGATGGCCATCACGCGAACGCCACGGGAACGCTGGAGGCTCTCGAGCTTCAACCGCAGCGCCTGGTATTGTTCGGCCTCGAGAGATGTCGGAGCCATCAAACTGACCAGACGCCTGTCGAGCTTTTTGGAAGACATGCCTACCCCTCTACTCGTTACGCGCCGCGCACCAACATCCGCACGATTTCTTCGTTGCCTCGTGCGGCGTGAATCGACAATGTCGCGGACATCGCGATGACCGCGAAAAGCGACGCGGTCATCAGCGCGGCGCGCAACGCGCGACGGGGATGGCCAGGCGAGATTCTCGGAATGCTGGCAAGAACAGGGACTTTCGTGAAGCTCCGCAGAGCCTCCACGTCATGGAAAGAGGCGTCGAATTGCTCGGCGGTCAGAACGGCTCCGACGCCGGCAGCCACTGCGAGTATCAAGCCCAGGATGATGAGCCGTGGCCGATTCGGGGCGACCGGTGCGGAAGGCGGAAGGGCTTCTTCGAGAACGCGGAACTGTTCGCCGTGCCGATCGGTTTCCAGGTTCTCGCCGAGCTGCGCTTCGTCGAATTTCTTGAGCAGCGAGTCGTACAGGTCTTTCGCCGCCTGCTGGTCGCGAGTCAAGCGGGCAAATTCCTGCTCGCGCTCGGGCACCGCTTCGAGGCGCCGTTCCACGTTGGTGATCGTCTGGCGCAGAGTGAACTTCGTCCTTCTTGAGCCGATCGACCTCGGCCTCCAGGCTTTCGAGCGTCCTGAGTCGCGCGGCGGCCGGCAACGCAGCGGCTCGCGCGACTTCGCTCGCATCGCGCGCGTCACGCGCTCGCGTTCGGCGGTCGCGATCTCGACTTTGAGCCGCACGACGTCCGGGTATCGGCTGTTGTATTGACCTTCGAGCAGTTGGAGCCTGTGTTTCATCTCCTCGATTCGATCGGGCCCAGGGTCCGCAACCGCGGTGCGTTCGCCGGTGACCGCATCCTGGGTAATCGTCAGGCCGTCGGTCAGCTTCTCGCGATCCTCCAGCAGCTTGAGCTGGCGTTCCCCGTTGAGGCGAAGCTGCGTGTTCAGCCGTTCGAGCGCGGCGAGATTGACGTCGACCTGTTGCGGCAGCTCGCCAGGATGACTGGACGTGTAGGCACGCATCTCCTTCTCGTGTTGATCCAGCTGCTTCCTGGTCGCATCCAGCTGCGCTCGCAGGAACTCGGTCGTGCGTGTGGCCCCCTCGGAGCGGATGTTCGCGTTCTGGGCGACATAGAATGTCGCAAGCGCGTTGGTCACGTCGGCGACCGTCTTGTTGCTGGCGCCCGTGTAACTGAGTTTGAACGACACGGTCGTCTTGCGGCCGCTCACCTGTTCCGGCCCGTTCAGCTCGATTTCGATGTCGCGGCGCATCTGGTCCAGGACGGCGTCCATCGGAGCGCGGGTCCGCAGCTCCGGGTAGAGATCGAAACGCGTGATCAGATCGGTCAGTCGATCGCGGCTCAAGATCTCCTGTTTGATCACGTGAAGCCGGCTGTCCAGCTCGCCGTTCACGGCCGGGCGCACGAAGGCCTCCGGAATCGGCCGCTCCACGAGGACTATCGCCGTCGCCCGGTACAGGTCGGGAAGGCACACCGCAAAAGACGCGGCCGAGGCCGCAACCGCGGCGGAGACGAGAATCGCCACGACCTGGCGCCGGCGAAACATTTCGACAGCACGGAACACGAGCGATTCGTCGGTCGTCGGTGAGAGTGCGTCCTGGGACATCGGAATCCTTTTTACGGAACGACGACAATGTCGCCCGGTTGTACGAAGAAGTTCTCCTGCTCGACGCCGTCGGCGATCTTTCGGTAGTTGAACGGGATGCGCGTCGTCGTCCCGCCGATCTGGCGCAGGACCACTATTCGGTCTCGCGCGGCGAAGTCGGTGAAGCCCTGAGCCAGCGCGATGGCTTCGAGCACCGTCATCGGGCTCTTGAGCTCGTACCGCCCGGCCGTTTTGACCGCGCCGACCACGGCCACCTTGCGGCTGTGAACTTCGCGAACGATCACCGACACTTCCGGCGTCGGAACGAAATCCGAGAGGCGCGAGACCAATTGATCGCGGAGATCGCTCGGCGTCAGACCGGCGGCCTGAAAGTCATTGAGGAGCGGAATCGAGACCTTTCCGTCTGGCCGTACGGGGACAGTGCGACTCAGTTCAGGGTTCTTCCACACGGAAATGTCCAGCACATCTTCGGGCCCGATCTGGTACGCAGTGGCCGGGTCGAGCGCGCTCGGAGGACTCGCGACAGCGGCCGTGCCTGACGCGGGGGGAGTGACGCGTGGTGACGGCACCTGAGCGGACGCGATGGAGACGACCGCCAGAGACAGCACTGATACCGCGAGTAAGCGTTCGGTCATCGGTTCGCTCCATGGGAAGGCTTCCTGAGCGGCTGGAGGGGATCTTCCGGTTGGAAGGATCGGCCCAGGCGCGGCGGTGTCGCGGTCAGACGGAGGCGGACGACATGGCGGACGACCGTCTCATCGGACAACAGACTGGTTCGAACGTCGCCCCGCTGAAAGTCGGCTCCATACGACAGGGAGACGACAAACGGCCCGATCGGGCTCCGGACGGCAAGGATCTCGCCGTGATAGACCCGGGCCTTGCCCTGTGAGATGGTGGCGCTGTTGAAAAACCCGCCATACAGTCCGAGTGCGACTTTTCTGATGGCGGGCCAGGTCACCTGCGCGGTGGCGCTGTTCACCTCGACTGGACCAATGACGCCGAGCGTGATCGATTCACCGCGCCAGTAATCGAGCCCGAACCCGACCAGGTGCGTTCCCTTACGCGCGAACGCGGCCACGATTTCGGGCGCGATTCCTCCGCGCGCGGACAGTCGCGGTCCGGCTTGCAGCGTGAGTCTCGCGAACGGGGTCGCGGCGTACGTCCAGCCAAAGAGCGCGGCGTGCGACGTGCGCACGTCCGCCTCGTCCACGAAATGGCGTTCCAGATAGCCGAAGCTCGCCGCCGAGCGCGGCGACAGCTGACGTGTCACGTCCGCGCGGACGACGTGCTCGTTCTCCGCAGGAGTTTGGGCGATGCCCTTCGTTCGTCCAGGTGTAGCCAGCCGAGATGATCGTCCGCGGAGTCACTTGATAGACCGATGGAGGGCCCGACTTGCCAGCGTTGTGCGCGCCGGCGACCGAGCAGGAGCCCGGTCACAAAATCCAGATCCGCCGCCGAGTCGGTGCGATCGTAGTTGCCGTCCACCGTCAGTGTTGATTTCGGACTCTGACGAAACACGCCGGCGAACATCCCGTGACGGCGCGCGTCGAGGCTGTTCAAAGCCGGATGATCGATCGATCGTTGCATCTCGAACGAGTACAGCCCGTTGATGTTCACGACCGGGGTCTCGAAGGCCCCTTCAATCGCCCGGAGTCAGGAGCGTCATCTGATCGGCAGAACCTGTGACCGTTGCGAACGGGTTGTCGTCGAAGACCGAGCTGACGGAAACCGACGGCACGAACGTCACGCCCGATTGCGGGCGAGCCTCCAGCGGGAGCGCGAGCTCAACGGCCACAATCACACCCGTGAGCACGAATCGCATGCTGATCCCACTCCTCATTCGCACGGCGCAACGAGCGCGGAGTCCACTTCAACGGCCACGCTTGTCTGAAGGAGGTGATCGACACGACGAGGCGACGCTTGTTCGGCTTGTCACGCACGAAGATGCCTTCGAGGCCTGTGAGCGGGCCATCGAGCACCCGGACGCGATCGCCCTGGTTGAAATACAGATGAGGCGACACCGGCACGCCGGCCTTCACGACGCGCTGAATCCCTTCCATTTCACCGTCGGCGATCGGCGTCAGCCGGTTCCAGCCGCCTTCGAGAACGCGAACGACCCCGCGGGCATTGAGGATCTCGATATAGCTCTTCTTTTCCATTCCATGATGAATGAACAGATAGCCGGGAAACATCGGCTCGACACGCGTCGTCTGGAGCCGTTTCGACCACACGCCCCTCTGCGGTAGAAAGAGCGAAAAACCCCTGGCCGTCGAGCTGATCCGCGACAAGGTTCTCGAAGTGACTGCGTGTGTGGATCGCGTACCACGAGGCCGTGCTCCTGTGGTCCGCAACGTTCGGTGGGTTGGCACGCGCGCTCGATGGTCATGGTCGCGTCTACGGTCAACAAGGCTTCGCCCCCTTCGGGTTCGAGCGGCGTCACCCGCGAACCCAAATGTGAGCACTGCGTCTACTTGCTTAGGCCGAAGATCTCCGGACTGAAGAACTTCGCGCGACGCCAGGCGCGCGTCGCGATCTGCCGGCGCGCCGAACGAGAGGGCTTGCTGTCTCGTCGGTGGGCACCGGGATTCAGTCACTGCATAAACACTGCCCCGGAGTGCGTCCGCTGGGATGTGTTTTCTCGTACGCCAACTCTGCGTTCATCTCAACCGTAGCTGTCCGGCGGGCCAGCCGTCTTCCATCGTCATCCCTTCGTTGGGTACGTGCACGGCAACGCATTGCGTACGCTGGAGATCGTCGACGCGAGACGGAGGAAACAGATCAGATCTTCAATCGCCCTGCAGCCGATCCAGGCGGACGGCACTGCGCACGAACTTGCGTTCGTTCAGGATGCGGCAGCTGCCCGAAATCCCGGCGTGGCGCACACCCGCCTCACAGTGGGTCGCCACCTGATTTCGGACGGCCGCCATCAGAGCTTTCGGCTGTTGAAGTTCTGGCCCGGCCGAGCCTTCAGTCCGTTGACGCTGAACCCTTTGGCGCGTCGCCTGATCTAGCTCGTCGGTTGTACTGAGCGAACCACGAACCGCTCTTCGTGGAGCAGAATTCCATCTCTGGATCTGAGCTCGACTCGCCAATTGCCCGCGTCCTTGCTGTCGATCGTGTACCGACTGTATGCGCGGTACCCGTTTTTTTGGTTGACCCGAACGCGCACATCGACACTTCTATAGAGAAGATCGCCACGATACCAACGATGTTGAACCTTGGTGTCCGTTGACGACTTGAGGCGGGTATAGAAGAAGAGCGATCCCGCATCGGCCGGACTGCCCGGCGGGTCGCAGCGCCAGACATCATCACCACGCGAGAGATTCTTGCAGACGGTTGCGGAGACCAGAGTCGGCGCCGTCACCGATTCCGTCGTCGCCGCGGCCCTCACGTCTGAGGCTGGCCCGCGACTAATGGCAGCCGGCGCTTTCGGTGAAACTGGCTCTGTGGAGTCGGGCGCGGGCGTTCGGTTCTCCGGCGGCGCCGTCGACCCGACCGGAAGGGAATCGGGCTGTGCGTTCGAGCGGAGCCATGGGCTGATCCCAATGAGCATGATAACGATGAGTCCACACAGGCTCAACACAGGGATCCTGGATGAGAAGAGTGTGGGGAGCGCTTCGAGCGGCACGGATCGCGATTCGGTGGGCGGCGGCGCGACAGGCGATTGAACGGAGTCAACGACCTGCGACCGTTGCTCAACTGGCGCGGCTGTGGGTGGCGCCGGTTCGGCTGGCCGCGGCGCAGGACTGTCGACCGGCAATCCGTGAGCCTGACAGAAGTCAGTCAGATTCTTCTTGCTCGTGACCGCGAACGGATGGTCGGGCTCGAGAACCGCCGCCGCAATCGCATAAGCCTGCCGATAACAGCGCTCCGCGTCTGTCGGCTTGTTTATGAATTCACAGATGATGCCGAGATTGTTCAGGGTGTTGGCAAGATCTGGATGGAGGGGCCCGAGATCGGCCTCCTGCTGACGGGCCGCATCACGGAGAAGGCCTTCGGCCGAGGCATAGTCACCGACAGCAGCAGCTTTTTCTGCCGCGTCGATGGAGGATCGAGGTTCGCACGAGCTGGGCATGACGTCTCCTGAATTGCAGAGCCGGGGGAGCCCTGATCGTCTGAACGCCCATCATTGTAGGCGGGACCGTC
Source organism: uncultured Acidobacteriota bacterium (assembly GCA_963789965.1). Classification (GTDB taxonomy): domain Bacteria; phylum Acidobacteriota; class Vicinamibacteria; order Vicinamibacterales; family CAVVIG01; genus DATLLJ01. The sequence continues at coordinate 26,616 of CAWBMO010000006.1, read as the reverse complement.
GTTGTGAAAAAGCTCAGCAGGTGTGGCAAGCTCCGACAGGTCGCGGTCCCGTGCCGTTATGTGCGCAAGCACGGGAAGTCGCGTGAATCCTGTCTATCGATTGTTGCTCCTCTGCGGCGGCCCGCTCCTGGGAACCTTGGGCGCATAGATCTCGATCCAATCAACGCGGGACGTGCTGGCCGCGCCGTGGCCGTGATTGTCCGGGCTGCCGGGCATCAGGTCCGTGAATCCGATTTCATCGACTTTGCTCAGGTCGGGATTGGCCACCCAGGCATCGGCCTTGGCCGTGACCACATAGTCGATGTTGAGGTACTTCCATCGGATGTCGGAAAACGAAAATTCAGTCACTCGATAATCCGAGCTCGGACCCTCCGCGTAGTCGCCCACAAGCCAGGTTCCATCCGCGAGCTTGATAATCGGCCGCAGAAAATGGAAGCCGCTCTGCCGGGTGCGCCAACGGACCCTGGCCTGGCCGGTGAGGTTGGCGTAGTTGTTCTTGTCTTTGAGCGCCACGGCGCAGGGCGTCAGACAAGGGCCCGTGTAGATGTAGGTGACACCTCCACCCAACACCTCATACACACCGGAGTCCTTGGCTCGTCCCTGCCGGTCTGGATCCGTGTATTGGGGAGTTTGTCCATACAGCTTGAGTTCCACATCGGGCGTCGTCACCGAATCCTGAACGACCGCATGTTCGACGATGTCGGGCGTATGTTTCCAGTCTTCCCGAAGGAAGAGCGGCGGCCCCGCTGGCGCGGCCCCCTGGGCGAACGCGCTCGGAACGATGCAGACGCCGAACACACATAACAGCGCTGACAAGATGAACACACGCATGTTGTCGACCTTTCGTTTCGCTCTTTGGCGTCGATGGCGATGCTAACACGGCTGATCTCCAAAGATTGGTCTTAGGCCGCTCACCGACCCCTTTACTTTTCTGTCGGCGTTGTCAAGTTGCGCACGATGGCATCGAAACGACAGGATGTGCGCATGCTATGGCTCCTGACCGGCGGCGCGCTCTGCCTGGTGGCGATCCTGTTCGCGCTCACCCAATCAGGCCGGCGTCGGCGTGGGCGTGACCTCGGCGTGATCAGCGACCAGTGGATTGCCCAGCATCGGGCCAGCGCCCACGATCCGAATCGCTGACCGCCTCCGATTCGTCAGCTGTCAGCTCCGGAGTTCAAGGCATGGATCGAGAGCGGCACGCCGTTCGAACTGGTCGACGTCCGCACGGCTGAGGAGCGCGCGGCGTGGCGAACGGTCATCGCTCGATCCATTCTACGAAGGATCCAGCGCTGTCGGTCACCACCATCACGCGCAGGACGCGATCGTTCTGATACATCAGCTTCGCGCCCGCCCGTGCATCCTCGACAGATGGATAGTGTGTCCACGTTTCGGGAATACTCGACGCCGTCCCCTGCTTCATGATCGGCCGGAGCCTGAATGCCTGCGCCACCATCTCTCCCATGGCGCATCGTGTGCATCATGGATGCCACCTGCTCGATGTCATGGCCGCAATCAATCCCAGCGGTCTTTCGACGCGTTCGGAGGCCGAGACCGAGGAAAGCAATGACGTCCGAGCGGTTACACCCAGGGCTTGAAGCCGGGAGCGAACCCACTGATTCGATCGACGCTGATCCGCACGATCAGCCGCGTCTCGGTCGGTGGGCCAGGATACTTATCGATGCCGATGAACCGTTTGGTGAGCTTGTCGATATGAGCGAGCGCGCCCTCTTCCGTGATGGTGCGAGCCTTTCCGTGGAACACGGCGTAAGACTGCAGGTTGTTGCGGTCCTGCACCGACACGATCACACGTGGATCCCGCCGCAGGTCCTGCGTTTTTTTTCGATCCTCGGCCGTGTTGAAAAGGACCTCATCGCCATCCACGTCCATCCATACCATCGTGAGTCTCGGCTGACCCTTGGCAGTGAACGTGACGACATGCCCGTAGGCTTTGTCAGCCAGCAGGGTCCTTACGGGTTGTGGAAGAGCGATCGGCATCGTTGGCCTCCTCAGCCCGCGATTCTACTCGCACCGACGAGTTGCGCGAGAAGGCCGACGGGCTAGCCCTCGGAGACGTTAGCAGGAATCCATCACAACTCTCGATCCACGACCCTCACGGCGTTCTCTATTGTGCGGAAGTGGAGACCGCGGGGTTGATTCCGGAGCTTTCCTCCGGCTGCCGGCCTAGAAACGCTCCGAGTTCGCGCAGGAAGATCTTCCAGGCGGGCTCGTGTTCGAGCAGCAGGTGATCGCTGCCGGGCAGGGGAACGAATCTCGCAAGGCATGCAATCAAGATGATTGTGAGCACGCCACAACTATTAGGTTTTAGGCCGCAGACGCGCCAGCGTCCCGGCGGCCAGGTCCCATGCGGCAAGCACGGCCGCTCCGTACTCGGTGGGCCGGTACAACCGCCGCCGCAGCCCGATCGCGCCGGGCAGCGGCGGCTCGATCCGCGAGTCGAGGTAGCCCTTCTGCTCCATCCTCGCGAGCGTGACGTACACGGTTCCGCGTTTGACGACGCCGCGCGAGCGTTTCACCAGATCCAGGCCAAAAGTGTCGCCCTGGGCGAGCAGCCGAAGAATGATGACTTCGAGACGAGAAAGGCGTGGAATGTGCGACGTCACGAAGTAACGAAGAAATGATCGGTCTTACATTGTGTAAGTCGAGTGTCGGGATCGCTGCGCACATCATATGGAGGCGGCCCAACCCGTCGCCTCCCATTTGGGGGGCAGGGACTCAACTAATAGCTTGACGAGAGGGCGTGCGGGTTTTAGGCTCGCCTCGGCGAATCCCGTCAAGACAATGGATTCAGCGCTTTTCTCACTTATAGGATTGATCTACGAAGCGGCGCTGGATCCACGCCGCTGGCCTGCGTTTCTCCAGTCATACGCCGATACCGTGAACGCCCCTTCGGCTGTCCTCCTCTATCACGATGTCCGCGCCCATCGAGGGGGCGTCTCGGCCAGCGTTGGCATCAATCCAAGAGCACTCCAGAAATACAATGAACATTTCGCGACGATCGACCCGTGGATCAATTCCGCAGAACGGCGGGGGTTGCTCCGTGCCGGCGCCGTTCTTATCGGCGAGGCCTTGGTTCCACGACCGCAGCTTGTAAGGAGCGAGTATTACAACGACTTCGCGAAAGATTACGGGCTCTGCCGGATTCTAGGTGGCGTGATCTGTCGGGACGGATACGTGACGTCCAACATTTCGACCCAGCGACCGGACTCGCATGAACCGTTCGGGGAGAAAGAACGAACGGTGTTGCGCATCCTTATCCCACACTTGTACCGAGCCATGCAGGTGCACCGACGGATCGGCACCCTTGAGTTCGCGAACATCGCCTTGTTGGATGCGCTCGACCGTATGCCGATCGGCGTGATCGTTACCCGTGCGCGGGGCACCATCGCGTTTGCGAACCGCTCGGCACAGCGCATTCTCGAGCTGCGGGACGGACTGACATCCAGTGTCGATGGACTCAAGGCGGCGGCGCCGGCCGAAACCCGTGTGCTCCGGTCGCTCGTGCGCACGGCGGCGACGACGGCAGCTGGAAAGGGTACTGATTCCGGAGGGGCGATGGCACTGTCTCGGCCCTCGCTGCGAGCGCCTTTCTCGGTTCTCGTCACGCCGCTCCGAGCGGAATCGCTGACCGGCCTGGGTGAGCAGCCTGGTATGGCAGCCGTGTTCGTCACCGATCCTGAACTGCCCGTTCAGGCTGATGCGCAGACCGTCACACAGTTCTGGGGTTTGACACCGACCGAAGCGGCCATTGCCGTGATGATGGCGTCGGGCCAAAGGATCTCCGACATTTCCGGACAGCTTGCAATCGCAGACGGGACTGTCCGCTGGCACGTCAAGCGGGTGTTGGCAAAAACGGCCACCAAGCGCCAGGCAGAGCTTGTGCGCATTCTCACAACGAGTCCAGCTATCGTGCGACGTGGCCCTGGCCGACCGGTCAACGCACGGTAATCCTCACGACTTGCGGCGTGCCGGTCATCGCCGCACGGGAGCGAATGTCCACGCGCTACTTCGCGCGTCCCTCGTACCCCTGCGCCGACATCGGGATTGAATAGACGTACGCGTGCTGCAGACGCATCGGGTCGATGAGGCTGACCACGGCATACAGCGTTCTCTTGTCCTTTCCGGCGAATGCGGCTGTGATCAGGCCGTACGGCGCGGGAATGCTGCCGAGCAGCTTGCCGTCGGGCGCGACGACATGTACAGCAGGGCCTGCGGTGACATAGAGCCGGCGCTGTGCGTCGATGGTCATGCCGTCGCCACCACCACTGGGTAGCTCGACGAACTGACGCTGGTTCTTCAGAGAGCCGTCGGGCTGCACGTCAAATGCCGCCACCGTGCGGCCGTTCGTCACGTAGAGCGTCTTCTCATCCGGGCTGAGGACCACGCCGTTTGTCGCGAGGTTCTCGCCGTAGCGTGTGACGATCCCCTTCGGGTCGGCGTAGAACAGACCTCCCATCGTGAAGTACACACCGCCGTTGCTATCGATGGTGAGGTCGTTGATGACGCCACCCAGGCAATCGAGCGGGTCGCCGTTCGGCAGCTTGTCGGCCAATACTCTCCGCTGCGGCGACAGCTGGGTCACGTTCTGCCGCAGACCGCGCTCGACGATAAAGAGGGCGCCCTTCCTGTTTTGCGAGAGCGCGCCGCCAGTATGCGTGTCCTTGTACACCGTCGAGACCTTGCCGCTCTTGTCGAGCTTCACGACGGCGCTGTTGTGGTTCTGCGCAATCAGCAGGTCGCCATTCTTGTCGGTGAGGATCCCGTCGGCGTTGTTGCCGCTGACCTCCCACACCTTCGTCCACTTCTGCCCCGCGGCGATCACGCCTGGAATCTCTGGCACCGTGTACTCGGCCGGCGGCGGAGGGAACGTCGCCGGCGCAGCGGCCGCTGCGGGACCCCCTCCCTGGGGCGCGCCGCCTCGCGCCCCGCCTGGACCGCCGCCGCGAGCTGGCGGGGGCGTCTGGCACGTGGCGATCAGCGCCTGGTACCCCGGATCCTGCGGTGCCTGCGGACTTGCGCCGGGCGGCAGCGCGATGCCCGGCGCCTGCGCGAACGCCAACGCGGCGACACATACCATCGGGACTGACAAGAGGACATTTCGGTTCATATACACCTCGGAGTCGCAAACCACCCCAGCGATCGCGACGGGCGTCACGGAGACCGCATCACTCGGATCCGCCGCCAGGAGACTTTGGAAATCTTACGTCAACATGCGGTGCGGTGACGTGGTTGGGGACTTCGACATCGATCTCGAATGGACGCCGGCAGAGAGCAGCTGATCCCGCTCTATCGGCGTGGCGGCATGGTGAGATCTGCTCGAAACACTACTGTCGAACTGCACCTTCGATCGCGGAAGTGTCTGTCCCGCCTTTGTCGACATATTGCCATAATCTGACGGCCATGCAGCACCTAAAACACTTAGATACAGTCGCTTATGAACGTGTCGCTATAACTAGCCTTCGTCGACATGTCTGTCCTGACATGTCGGCAAACAGACATTTCATCGACATTTTCTAAACCCCGAGGCGACGATGACGGTCAACCTCGGACGTCACGAACTGAGCCGCGCGGCAGGGATTTCAAACTGAGGAGTTGCGTCCCATAGCATCCAAAACGGCAGCCTATTCGACAGCGTCATCGTCAAGCGGGCAAAGCTCAGCGGGCGTCTTCCAGCCGAGAAACCGTAGAAGCGCGTCGGTAGTCGCGCGCCTATTTGAACAGCTCGTGCAGGCGGCCCCAGTTCTTGCGCAGGGCCAGCGGGTCGAACGCGAACTTCTTGCCGTCGATCAGTGCGCGCTCGCCCATCGGATTGAGCGTGTGCAAGCCATGCGGATAGGGCCCATCGCTCACCGGTGCAAAGCGCGCCACGGTCACTTCGCGAAACTCACTGGGCGTGAGGCGCTCGATGTGATTGAGCACCAGCGCGCCTCCGTAAGTCAGCGAACAATCCTGCGCCGGCCGATAGAGCGCGCCGTCCACCACCAGCACCCTGCCGGCGGGCCGACTCGAGCTGATGTCGCACTTGAGCGGGTTCAACAGGTGCGGCTGAAATGGGCCCTCGAGAGAGTCGGCGTAGTAGCCGTAGAGCTTGAGGTTGCCGTAAGAGCCGTCGTCCTGGTGCGTGCACAGGATCCAGTAGTGCCCTTCGTGCTTGAACAGCGTGGGGTCCACCACTTTGACGCCGTCGATCAGGCGGCGCACGAGCTCCCATCGCTCGCCCACGTGCTGCCACAAGCCCGCAGCCCCGGCCTGGTACATCTCGGGCAAGCAATACAGCGCGTCGCCCTCGCTGAACGTGTGCGGATACGAGAGATGGTAAGGCGGCTCGAGATCGGCCTTGAGCTCCAGGCGATCGGGCCCGAATGGTGGCACGAGCTCAGAAATGCGGCCCTTGCTCAAGTGGTCGTAGTCTTCCACTAGCACCACTTCGCGGCCGTCGCGCTTGCAGGCGAACGGGTCGGCGATGAAGTGTCCGGGGGCGTGCTCCTTGCACCAGCTCACGCCGCGCGGGTCGATGCGCTGCTCGCGCACGATGTCTTCGGCGCTCTGCTCCACGATGCCCACGTTCCACACGTCCACATGAAAGGCGAGCTCCCAAAAGCGCTGCGCGAGCGCCGTGCCCGCCTTTTGCATGAAGCGTAAGACCTGGAGCGTGCTCGGCGTGCGGTAAATGGGCGCCGTGCTCGAGGTGGGCTCGGCTTCGAACTTGGCCGAGTAGCCAGCGCGTAGCTCGGCCGCGCTCCTGGCCACCCAGTCCGCAGAACCGAAGAACGCGCGGTCGATGTTGTTGACCCAGCTGGCCTTGCAGGTGCCGAAAAAGCCGCGCTCCAGCACGATGCCGCCGTCGAGGCGCTCGGTGATGCGCTGCAAGATGGCGCCGGTCTTGTCGTCGCCATGCATGATCTCCCAAAAGCACGGCGGCCCGCCGCGATAGAGGTGCTCGTTGTCGTGATGGTAAGACCACACGCCGGAGCGCGCTGCCTGCAAGATCTCGCCGCGGATGATGTTGAAGCCGAAGCGTAAGATGAAGTCGAGCCCGTGGCGCTTGATTTCAGTCAGGTCGGCGTCGTGAAAGTATTGCGCGTGCTTGCCCACCTTGCGCACGCTGCAGTCGATGCGCGGCACGCCAGAAAGCTCCTGGCTCATGTCCACCTTGCGGAGGGCCTTGCAGCGCGGCCTTACCCAGTGCTCGTCGAACAGACGATAAGCGGCAGTTCGGCGATCCCAGGGCCGCGGCTCGGGCGCGGTCACGTCGCGAATCAACAGCGCAGGTTCGGCGTGGCCCGAGGTTATGGCCAGCCTGATGCACTCGGCTTCCCAGGCCGGAAAGCTCAGACCTCTGCACATGATGCCGAAGCGAAGTTTGGGCCTTTCGTGGATCGACAAAGCCTGGCGCCTCCCTCAGGGCGCCCCATTATGGCCGCTCGGCCCACGAATCGCCCGTGTCCGCGCCATGTCTCGCGCGGGAGCAACGCTGACGGACCGTCCTCGCCAAGTTGGATCGCGCCTATGACGACCTCCGCAGCCGTCGGATTTCAGAGGCGTTCTGGGCCCGGAAGTCCGAACAGTGGGAAGCGTCGCGGTCTGCTCGAATTACTACTCTCGAACTGCACCTTCGATCGGGGAAGGGTGGTAGGTGGTAGGTTGTTCAGAATGAACAGCCCGACTCTCCTAGACACTCGAGGAGAGCCGTGAACGTCGTGGGCGAAACCAACACACTCGCGATCAACGACTTCCCGCAACATTGATATGCATCGACATGTCACCGTAAACGATGGTGGTTCGCGGTCAGCGCCAGCCGAGTTCCGGAGCGACGTACTTGAGGATGCTTTCGAGCACGTGGGCGTTGTAGTCCACACCCAACTGGTTCGGGATCGTGAGGAGCAACGTATCGGCCACCTTGATCGCCTCGTCGCCCGCGAGTTCTTTGACCAGCACGTCGGGTTCCGCGGCGTACGAACGGCCGAAGATGGCCCGCGTGTTCGCGTCGATGTAGCCGACCTGGTCCTGGTCGCGAGCGTCGCGACCGAAGTACGCCCGGTCGCGGTCGTCGACGAGCGCGAAGATGCTGCGGCTGACAGACACGCGTGGCTCACGCTGGTGTCCGGCGTCCTTCCACGCCTCACGATAGGCGTCAATCTGCTTGCGCTGCTGTACGTGCAGCGGCTCGCCAGTCTCATCATCTTTGAGCGTCGAACTCTGGAGATTCATGCCCAGTTTCGCGGCCCACTTGGACGTCGCGTTGGAACTCGAACCCCACCAGATCCGCTCGCGCAATCCTTCTGAATAGGGCTCGAGGCGCAGCAGCCCCGGCGGATTGGGAAACATGGGCCGCGGGTTGGGTTCCGCGAAGCCCACTCCCTTCAGCCGTTCGAGGAACACCTCAGCGTGGCGCCGCGCCATGTCGGCGGGCGTCTCGCCGTCACGCGGCGCATAGCCGAAATGCCGCCAGCCATCGATCACCTGTTCCGGTGATCCGCGGCTGATGCCCAGTTGGAGACGCCCACCAACGATGATGTCCGCGGCACCGGCATCCTCGGCCATGTACATCGGGTTTTCGTAGCGCATGTCGATGACGGCCGTCCCAATTTCAATCTTCTTCGTGCGCGCGCCGACGGCGGCGAGGAGCGGGAACGGCGAGCCGAGCTGGCGCGCGAAGTGGTGCACGCGGAAGTACGCGCCGTCGAGACCCAGCTCTTCGGCCGCTACAGCGAGCTCGATCGACTGCAAAAGGGCATCGGACGCCGTGCGGACGTCGGAGTATGGCGCTGGTGTCCAGTGCCCGAAGGAGAGAAAGCCGATCTTTTTCACGCTAGGTGCCTGAGAGAGAAGGTCCGGACGTTCGGCTACGCGTGTCGTCCAGTTCAGGATAGCTTGTCGAAAAAGAGATACACCGCGGCAATCCGGCCCTCCCTGGCAATGATGAAGTCGGTTCCCGCGTACTCTGGCGCTTCACCGGGGCGGCCCGATACCCATTGGACCCGCCCGCCCATTGTCCAATTCCTCGGGCGCGGCAAGCGGCTGATATCGAAAGTCAGGGTGCGTCGCCTTGATCGCGGCCGCGACGCGATCAATCTCGTCGCGGCCATGATAGACGCCCCTGGGCTCGTAGAACACTCAATCTTCGGTGAAGATCTCGTCGATGGCCGCGCGCCGACGCGCGGGATCGTTTTCACCGAAGACGTCATCAAGATTGCGGGTCAGCAAGGTCGATATGCTGTAGGACATGACGTGTCTCCTCGCTGCATTGGAAAACGTGCCCCGAGCGCGCCGGGCAGACGGCGGACGGCCCACGAGATGATGGGGCGGGTCCCGGCGCGCAGCCCACAGACACAGTAGGCGCCTAAGTGCAACTCGTACGGATGCGGCACTGCGGGAGATTGGCGGGGTGTATGGGACGAGTTTCGAGAGGGTGGGATTCGAACCCACGTGCCGGTTACCCGACAACACGCTTTCGAGGCGCGCCCGTTACGACCACTTCGGTACCTCTCCGAACCTTTGATTATAGCGAGGTCGACCGGCGCTCGCGAAAAAACGCCTGCATCCGCTCGCGGCACTCCGCTTCGCGCACGCCCGAGACGACCTCGAAACGATGATTCAGTCCGGGCAACTCCCCACCCCGCACCGTGGACACCACCGCCCCTGATTTCGGTTCCGCCGCGCCATACACCAGCGTGCCGATGCGCGCGTGCACGAGCGCCCCGACGCACATCAGGCACGGCTCGATCGTGACCGAGAGCGTCGCCCCGGTCAGACGATAGTTGTCCACGTGCCGCGCGGCGTCGCGGAGCGCGACGATCTCCGCGTGCGCCGTGGGATCGCCCGCGCTGATGGGTTGGTTGAAGCCGCGCCCGACGATCTCTCCGTCGATCGAGACGACGGCGCCGATCGGCACCTCCCCGGCCGCGCGCGCGAGCGCGGCCTGCTCGAGCGCCGCATCCATCAATCGACCGTGATCGTTCGAATCAGCCACGTTGACAGGCGGCGGAAGGATACTACGTTCGTTCTGGTGGAATCGGGTCCGCAGGATCCGGCCAGAAGACGCGCGACAGGTAGTGGAGTGCGATGCCGACGCCCCAACGGTTGGGCGCGGTCCAGACCAGCAACCCGCCAAACACCACCAGCATCGTCAGGCCCGCCACAGGATGCGCGCGCACGACGCCGAAGTAGATCAGGACGATGATGGCCGCGATTGGCAACCGATCGCCGATGACGGTGAACGCCCACGTATCACCAGGATTCGGTTCGAACACGAGGCCGCAGTTCGAACACCGTTCGAGGTGGGACCATCCGGAAAACAACCGGCCTTCGCCGCAGTGCGGGCAGCGTGTGGACAGCCCGCGTCGCAGCGCCGTACCGATCAACTTCGAACGATTGGGCGTCATGCACCTTGAGTCGGTGCGTGTGTAGGTTTCGAACAGACCTTTACTTCCAGACCTTGTACGTTTTATTCTGGGTTTTTTTCCGCAAGGCGGGAAGCCGACCACTATGGTTCCGCTCTGGGTTCAACACACCGAGCGACGGATGACCTACCTGCTCTGGAAGCTCGCCTGGCTGAGCGTCTTCATCGTCGCCAAGAAATCGTTGATCTATTGGACGAACGAAATGAAATAGCGGTGGTGCGCTAGCCGTGCCACTTCCACCCGTCGCGCGGCCGACGTATTTCCCGCACAGGCGCCAGTTCGTGCGACGCCGGGTTTCGTGCCGGTGCCCCGGTGACGATCACGTGATCCCCGACCTTGAGGGTGGTCCTTTTCACACCCGCCCGTTCAACTTGCTTCGGTGACTCCCATGTCGCAGTGTAGAGGGTAGAATCCGCAGCCAGAATCTTCAGCACGATGTGGGGGTTTGCGTACCGCAACTCCTCGATGTCGCCTTCGATGGATACGCTCTGATTGATCAAAAAGTCCGCGTACCCATGGTGTGCGCGCGCTGAGCTACCGGCCAGCACAATGGTCCCAATAACGACCACAGCCGCGCCTCGGATGGTGGCCCCCTTCATGGAACGAGTTTACGCCCGCTCCCGCAGATCCCAAATGCTGAGTTTTTGTCTGTCCTTCCTGAGACATAGGTAACACCGTATTCCGGACACATGGGTGACACTTTTGCCCCTTCAGAGGAGGGGGCATGCCTTGGAAGGAGTGTCACGTCATGGACGAGCGGCTCCGGTTTGTCGCCCGCCTGCTCGAGGGCGAGAAGATGGCGCCGCTGTGCGCCGAGTTCGGGATCTCGCGCAAGACCGGCTACAAGATCTTCGACCGCTACAAGGACTGCGGCGTCGGCGCGTTCACGGATCGCAGCCGGCGGCCGCATCGCCAGGCGAATCGGCTGCCGCCGCCGCATTGAGGCGACGATTGTGCGGCTGAAGCGCGAGTATCCGGGCTGGGGCGCGCCGAAGATCCGCGAGAAGCTGCGGCAGCAGTTCACCGGCGCCGCACCTGCCGGCGATCAGCACGGTCCACGCGGTGCTCGACCGCCACGGCCTGGTGCACCGCCGTCGGCGCCGGCGCCCGCGAGCGACCGGCACCGCGCTCTCGCGGCCGACCGAGCCGAACGCGCTCTGGTGCGCCGACTACAAGGGCGAGTTCATGCTCGGCAATCGGCGGTACTGCTACCCGCTGACGATCACCGACTTCGCGAGCCGCTACCTGCTGACCTGTGAGGCGCTCTCGACGACGCAGGAGAAATTCGCGTTCACCGTCTTCGAGCGCACCTTCAAGGAATTTGGCCTGCCGCGGGCGCATCCGCACCGACAACGGCGTGCCCTTTGCCTCGGCGCACGCGCTCTACGGGCTCAGCAAGCTGTCGGTCTGGTGGCTGCGGCTGGGGATTCAGATCGAGCGCATCAAGCCCGGGCCATCCCCAACAAAACGGCCGGCACGAGCGGATGCACCTGACGCTGAAGAAGGAAGCGACCAAGCCGGCCGCCGCCAACGTCCTGCAGCAGCAGGCGCGCTTCGATGCCTTCGTCGATCGCTACAACCGGGAGCGGCCGCATCAGGCGCTCGGGATGAAAGTGCCGGCCGACCTCTACGCGCGCTCCGCCGCGCGTCTATCGCGGCCTCGAGGAGCTCACCTACCCGTTTCACGACCAGACCATCACCGTGACCCACTGCGGCCGGATCTGCTTCAAGGGCCGGAAGGTGAATCTCAGCCACGTGTTTGCCGGGCCAGAACGTCGGCGTGACGCAGGTCGGCGAGCGCATCTGGCTCGTCACCTTCATGCAGTACGATTTGGGCTATTTCGACGACGAGACGTGCCGGCTCGAACCGATCGAGAATCCGTTCGGCCCGAAAGTGTTACCTATGTCTCCGGAATGAACTGTCACCCATGTGACCGGAATAGACCGCGAAAGCTGGTGCGCCCTGCAGGACTCGAACCTGCGACCTCCTGGTTCGTAGCCAGACGCTCTATCCAACTGAGCTAAGGGCGCTGCTTGAGGTCGGACGAAACTAGGAATCTAGCACGAGCCGTCCGGCCAACTTGACGCGGGCGGCTTGTCCCGCACGGTTCGTCCCTTACAATCTCGGTCATGACTGTCGCCGAGCACAAGGCCGCCGCCCCGCAGTCCGTTCGCTGCTTCGTCCTCACGGTCAGCGACACGCGCACCGACGACACCGACACCAGCGGCCGCGCGATCGCCGATCTGCTGACAGCCGCCGGCCACGTGGTCGCCGGCCGCGCGATCGTCAAGGACGATCCCGACGCTGGTGCGCGAGCACGATCGAGCGGCAGCTGGCGACCGCGGCGTGCAGGTGATCATCACGACCGGCGGCACCGGCATCACGTCGCGCGACAGCACGTACGAAGCGGTCAGCGCGCTGCTCGAGAAGCGGCTCGACGGGTTCGGCGAGCTGTTCCGCATGCTCAGCTACCAGGAGATCGGCTCGGCCGCGATGATGAGCCGCGCCAGCGCCGGCCTGGTCGCCGGCCGCATCGTCGTCGCGCTGCCGGGATCGGAAGCGGCCGTGCGGCTGGCGATGGAGAAGCTGCGTCATCCCGGAGCTCGGCCATCTCGTGCAGCAGGCCAGGCAGTCGCTAAATCGGATCCGATTGTGCGGTCCGTTTCACGTCCACGATCTCCGCTCGACGAAGCGCGGCGCCGGCTCGACGCCGGCCGTGCGGCCGATCGCGCGCACCGAGCGCGTGCCGCTCGCCGACGCCGCCGGCCGCGTCGCCGCCGCCGACGTGACGTCGCCGATCGACGTGCCGCCGTTCGCGCGATCGGCGATGGACGGCTACGCGGTCGTCGCCGCCGACACGGCACGGCGCCACGCCGGACACGCCCGTGCGCGCTGCGCGTCGTCGAGCGCATCTACACCGGCCAGCTGCCGACGCGTGACCGTCGTGCCGCGGCGCGTGCGCCGAAATCGCGACCGGCGCGCCGCTGCCCGACGGCGCCGACGCCGTCGTGATGGTCGAAGAAACCGCGACGCGGCGGGGACGAGCGACGTCGCGATTCGCGTCGCGGCCGCGCCGGGCCAGAACATCGGCCGGCGCGGCGCCGACATCGCGACCGGGCGACCTCGTCGTGCGCGCCGGCGACCTGCTCACGCCGAGCCGCGTCGGCGCGCTCGCCGCGATCGGCTGCGACGGAGGTCGACGGTGTTCGCGCAGCCGCGCGTCGCGATTCTCTCGACCGGCAACGAAGTCGTCGAGCCGGGACGGCCGCTCGCGGCCGGGCAGATCTACGACGTCAACCGCTTCACGCTCGGCGCGGTCGTCGCCGCGCACGGCGGCGTGCCGCGAGCCGCATCGCGCCGGCGCACGGACACGATCGAGGCGCTCGTCGCGCGCGCTCGACGCCTGCGCCGGCGCCGACCTGATCGTCTTTTCAGGCGGCAGCTCGGTCGGCGAGCGCGATCTGATCGTCGATCTCGTCGCCGCGCGCGGCGAGATGATCTTTCACGGCATCGCGGTCAAGCCGGGCAAGCCGACGGCGTTCGCGCCGTCGATCGGACGGCACGCCGTTCTTCGGCATGCCCGGCAATCCGACGTCGTGCCTGTCGAACGCGTACATCCTGCTCGTGCCGTTTCTGCGCGCGACCGCGCGGCTGCCGCCGCTACGCGCCGCGCACCGTCCGCGTGCCGCTCGGCCGCCGCATCGTCTCGCCGGCGGGCCGCCATCAGTTCTACACGGTGCGCGCTGCGCGACGGCGCGGCGCTTCCCGGCCTTCAAGGGCTCGGGCGACATCACCAGCCTCTCGCAGGCCGACGGCTACATCGAGATTCCGGCCGACCAGAGCGTCGTGGAAGAGGGAGCGATGGTCGACGTCACGCTCTTCTGAATCGTGGGTAATCGGGTAATTGGGTAATCGGGTAATTGATTGGGAGATTGATTGGGAGATTGACTGGCGGATTGGCATTGATTGTGCGTGCCTTCGTTCGTCATGAGCGAACACGGCCGAACGACTCAAAGAACGCACGATGCGATTTGCACTCGATGTTTGCGAGCTGATCAAGCACCTTCCCGCAGTCTGAACCCGGTCCAACGGTAAGGCGTCAGTTGGCAAAAGCTGCAACGTCGGTCGCGTTCAACTATCGCGCTGCGTGCCGTGCCCGGACCCACACTGAGTTCACGGCGAAGATCGGCGTTGTCGCTGAAGAGGCTGACGAGAGTCAGGGCTGGTTGGAATTTATCGAGGCGGCGAAGCTGATTGTGTCGACTGAGGGGTGAAGCGCGGCGCACGTAGTCGGGCACGAGGTCGGCGCGGTCGACCTTGCCCACCCACTTCGTGACGGACTTGAACGCCTCGGCCATGTCGTAGTGCGTGTGCCGGCTCGCGCCCTGCCCCACGCCCTCCGCGATGACGAGGAGCGGCGAGGAGTCCTCCCACGCCTGGGCGATCGCGCCGTACGCCATCTGGATCCCCGCGGCGTTCAGGTTGGCCATGACGGTGCACGCGCCGATCTGCTTGCCGCACGTCACCCGCGAGAAGCCGTCGGCCACGGCGACGGCGAAGCGCTCCTCGCCCATCATCAGGATGGGGACGCCCTCCTCGCCGAGCGCATTGTTCACGTGGTTGGTCGGGATAGCAGCTCACCCACGGAATGCCCTCGGCCTTGAGGATGCGCGCTACGCCATTGGCCGCCTTGATCTTCATGGATCGTCCTCCTCGGAGAATCGGATGCGGTGCCTCACTCGTTACCCGATCTCGGCCGTTGCTGTCAAGCCGCGGCGACTTGATCGGTCGACGCGTTCCGTGCATAATCAGCGGCGGCGACGCGGCTCATCCCGCGCACGATCGCACGGCATCCCAGGAGGCGCGCACATGGCGGTCGAGCTCGGCATCTTGCTCCCCACTCGCGAGGCGGTCATGTCCGATCGCCCGGAGACGGCCCCGATGCTGACCATGGCCGAGCGCGCGGAGGCCGCCGGCTTCGACGCCGTGTGGATCGGCGACTCGCTCACGGCGCGGCCGCGGCACGAGCCGCTGACCCTCCTCGCCGCCGTCGCCGCGCGCACCCGGCGGGTGCGCCTCGGCACCGCCGTCCTCCTGCCCGCGCTGCGCAACCCCGTGGTGCTCGCCCAGATCGTCGGCACGCTCGACCGCATCGCCGAGGGCCGCGTGATCCTCGGCGTCGGCATCGCCGCCGACACCCCGGCCATCCGCCGGGAGTTCGCCGCCGCGGGCGTGCCGTGGGACCGCCGCGTCGGGCGCTTCCTCGAGATGCTCGAGATCTGCCGCGCGCTCTGGAGCCGGGACGGGGTCAGCTTCAACGGCAAGCATTTCACGCTCGACGACGTCACGATGGAGCCGAAGCCGCACCGGCCGGGCGGCCCGCCCATCTGGATCGGCGGCAGCGGCCCGACCGCGCTGCGCGAGGCCGCGCGCTTCGACGCGTGGTTCCCCACCGGCCCCAGCGTGGAGTTCTTCGCGGAGCACTTCCCCCGGATCCAGGCGGCCGCACGCGAGGCCGGCCGCGCACCCGACGCGGTGACCGGCGCGGCCTACGTCACGCTGGCGCTGGATCGCGAACCCGGCCGCAGCCGAGGCGCGCCTGCACCAGTTCCTCGAGACGTACTACGCCGCCCCCGCTCGCGTGATCCTGGCGCGCCAGGCCGCCTATGCCGGCCCCATCGAGGGCTGCGTCGAGTGGCTCGAGCGATGGATCGCGGCGGGCGCTCGCCACATCGCGCTGCGCTTCGCCGGCGGGGACCAGCTCGCCCAGGTGGACGAGGCCGCGACGCGCCTCCTGCCCCGGCTCAAGCGACGCTGACGGCCGGCCGTTGCCCAGCCATCCCCCGTCACGCGGAGGACAATGATGTCGAGATCAAGACCCTCGTGCTCGCCGCGCTGGCCGCGAGCCTCCTCGCCGCCGCGCGCCCGCCCTCGCCCAGACCACGCTCACGATGTCGTCGTGGGTGTCGCCGCAGCACCACCTGACCGCCGTCGTGCTGCAGGGCTGGGCCAACGAGGTCGAGAAGGCCACCAGCGGCCGCGTCAAGTTCCAGATGCTGCCCGAAGCATCCCTCGGCGCCGCCCGGCACCTTCGACGCGGTGCAGGACGGCCTCGTCGACGTCTCCTACGTCACCGCGAGCTACACGCCGGCGCGCCACATCCTGCCGCTGATGGCCGAGCTGCCCGGCGCCGGCGACACCGCCCTCGTCAACTCCGTCGCCTACTCCCGCATCTACTGGAAGTACTTCGACAAGGTCGGCGAGTACAAGGGCGTGAAGCTCCTCGGCGTGTTCACCCACGGGCCCGGCCAGATGTTCACCAAGCGGCCGGTCGCCGGCATCAACGACATTCAGGGCCTCAAGATCCGCACGGGCGGCGGCGTCGCCGAGGCGGTGGCCAAGGCGCTCGGCACCTCGGCGTTCGTGAAGCCCGCGCCCGAGTCCTACGAGCTCCTGAAGGGCGGGGTCGCCGACGGCGTCTTCTTCCCGATGGAGTCGATCGTCTCGTTCAAGCTCGAGACGGTGCTCGAGCAGGCCACGCTGTTCCCGGGCGGCATGTACAGCTCGGCGTTCGGCTTCTTCATGAACGAGGACAAGTGGAACAAGCTGCCGAAGCAGGACCAGGAGGTCATCGCCAAGCTCTCGGGCGAGCACATCGCGCGTCTCGCCGGCCAGTCCTGGGACGAGGCCGACAAGAAGGGCCTGGAGGCGCTCAAGAAGTCCGGGCGTCAAGATCGTCAACGCCGATCCGGCCTTCGTCGCCGAGGTGCAGAAGCGCTCGGCCCCGATCGTCGACGACTGGATCAAGAAGGCCAACGCCAAGGGCGTCGACGCCGCCGACGATCCTCGCCGAGTTCCGCGCCGAGCTGAAGAAGGTCGCCGCCGGCCAGTGAGCGCCCCGGCCGCGGGCTGGGAGCGGCGCGTCGAGGCCGTCCTCGGCGTCGCCGCGTCCGGCGATCCTCCTGGCCATGATGCTGCTCACCTTCGTCGACGTGGTCGCGCGCTACGTCGTGAGCCGTCCGGTGCGCGGCGCCTTCGAGGTGACCGAGCTGATGCTGCTGGTGCTGATCTTCGCGGGCCTGCCGCTGGTGTCGTTCACCGACGAGCACGCCCTGATGGACTTCATCGACCGCCTGCTCGGCCGCGCGCGCGCAGCGCTGGCTCGAGGGCGTCGGTGCAGGTGCTCTGCGCCGGCGTCATGTTCCTGCTCGCGTGGCTGGTCTGGCTCAAGGCCGACCGCATCTGGGCCTACCGTGACGCGACCGACGTGCTGCGCATCGTGTACGGGCCGTTCGTCTACTTCATGGCGCTGATGATCGGGCTCACCGGGGTGATCCACCTCTACAAGGCGGTCGAGCTGCGAGGCGGGCGCCGCCATGATCGAGGGACTGGTCGGCCTCGCCGCGATGATGGTGCATCGCGTTCCTGCGCGTGCCCATCTCCTACGCCATGGGCATCGTCGGGCATCGTCGGCTACGCGTACATGCGCGACTGGAACTGGACGGTGGCCTTCGCCATGGTCCAGACGAAGATCTACGAGACGGGGCGCAACTACACGCTGTCGGTCGTGCCGCTGTTCATCCTGATGGGCAACTTCGTGACGCGCGCCGGCATGTCGCAGGAGCTGTTCCGCGCCGCCTACGCCTTCATCGGCCACCTGCGCGGCGGCCTCGCCATGGCCACGGTGTGGGCGTCGGCCGGCTTCGGCGGCATCTGCGGCTCCTCGATCGCCACCGCGGCCACCATGGCCAAGGTGGCGTACCCGTCGATGAAGCGCTTCGGCTACTCCGACCAGCTCGCCGCGGGCACCGTCGCCGGCGCGGGCACGCTCGGCATCATGATCCCGCCGTCGACCATCATGGTGATCTACGGCGTCTTCACCGAGACCAACATCGGCAAGCTGTTCATGGCCGGGATCCTGCCCGGCATCCTCGGCGCCGTCCTCCTCTGCCTGGCCATCGTGTACACGACGTGGCGGCATCCCGACGTGGGGCCCGCCCGGCCCGCGCTCGTCGTGGGCCGAGCGCGGGCGCGCCCTGAAGGACGTGTGGGCGGTGGCCGCGCTGTTCCTGTTCGTGATGGGCGGCATCTACGGCGGCCTCTTCACCGCCACCGAGGGCGCGGGCATGGGCGCGATGGGCGCGCTCGGCTTCGCGCTGTCGCGCCGCGCGCTGACCTGGCGCACGCTCTACGACGCGCTGCTCGAGAGCGCGCGCACCACCGCCATGCTGTTCGTGATCCTGATCGGCGCGCTCATCTTCGCCGAGTTCGTCAACATCACGACGATGCCGAACGACCTCAAGGCCTTCGTCTCGCGCTTCGCCGTGCATCCCATCATGGTGGTGGCCGCGATCTGCGCGATCTACGTGATCCTCGGCACCGCCATGGAGGAGCTGTCGATGGTGCTCCTCACCATGCCCGTCTTCTTCCCGGTCATCGTCCACCTCGGCTTCGACCCGGTCTGGTTCGGCATCATCATCGTGTGCGTCGTCGAGATCGGCCTCATCAGCCCGCCCGTCGGGATGAACATGTTCGTGCTGAAGACGCTCCTGCCCGAGGTCCCGACCGGCACCGTGTTCCGCGGCGTGATGCCGTTCATGTGGGCCGACGTCATCCGCCTCGCCATCCTCGTCGCGTTCCCGATCATCTCGCTCTGGCTGCCGCGGATGATGCGATAGGCAAGCGCTCGCGGAGGCGCGCCGCCGCGGTACCCTGAGACCCGCGATCGCCGGGCCTACTGCTGGTGGCACCCCATGCAGGCGTACGTCGAGCGGATCATGATCGCGGGCGTGCCGGGTGGGCGGGTCCTGGCGCCGGAACACCTCCACGTTGGCCGCCGCATTGGCGATGCGCTCCTCCAGCACCTGCTTGTACGGCCAGGTCGCGTAGTCGGGCGTGAGCCGGGCGTTGCCGTACATCTTCACCGCGGTCGCGGGGTCACCGGCCTTCACGAGCATGTCGCCGAAGTTCAGGAAGAAGCCCTCGAAGTTGTGCGGCGCGATCCAGGAGTTCCAGCAGACGCGCTTGGGGCCTTGCTTGGTCTCGAGCCGCATGTAGCGGGCGTAGTCCGGGTTGGCGCGGTCCACGCGCTCGCCCACGCACACGTCGAGGTTCAGCCACTGGGCCTCGACACCTTCCTTGAATCGCGGCGACTCGTACGGCAGCGCGCTCGGCGCCGTAGCCCGCGGTGAAGTAGTTGAACTCCGGCCACGCCGTCACCGCCTCGCGCATCGTGTAGTAGCCGCGCCGCACGAGCTTGTCGTCCTTGTGGATCGTGCCCTCCGCCATCAGGAGCGAGGCGTAGAAGCCGAGATAGCGCGCGTCGCCGGGATCGAGGCGGACCGCCTCCTCGAAGTACTTGCGGGCGAGCACGGCATCGTCGGTGATCTCGGGGCCCGGGCCGGACGCGATCCGCGCGCGCTCCGCGAGCCGCCAGATGTGCATGAAGCCGATGTGGGCGGCGGTGACGGAGTCGTTCGGGTTCGCGAGATACGCCGCCTTGAGCGCCGTGAGCGACTGCGGGATCTGGTCGTAGGCCCCGCCGTGGAGCGTGCGCCAGAACAGCGTGTCCGCCTGTTCCGCCGCCGGCGTGCGCGCGCCGACTTCGTCTTCTCCGGCGCCGACCAGACGGCCAGGGTGCCGCAGCCGCCGGCCAGGACGAGCATCGCCACCGCCGCTCCGAGAACCGCCCGAGACCGCATCGTCAGCCTTGAGTGGATCATGGTACCCTCCGTGGAGCCCGCGGGCTCATCGCGCCTGGAACCAGGTTAACGTTGTTAGGTTGACGTTGACAGTGTTAGCCTGTACGGTGTCAAGACGGCGATTCACCGAGGTTTCGCGTGTCGCAGATCCACGCTGGCCGGAAGCGCCCGGGGCCGAGGCCCGCCAGAGAGAAAGGAGCCCAGGGGATGGCTTCCCCGCCGGAACTCGACCCAGCCCGCCGGGACCTGCGCGAGACGCTCGTCGAGGCGGCGGCGGCGCTGATTGCCAAGAAGGGACCGCAGGGCTTCAGCCTCCGCGAGGTTGCGCGGCGGGCCCATGTGTCCGAGGCCGCGCCGTACTGGCACTTCACGGACCGCGAGGCCCTGCTCGCGGCGGTGGCCGAGCGGGGCTTCGCGGAGATGGCCAGGGGCATGATGACGATCCGGGCCGCCGTCACCGACCCGCGCGAGCGCCTCCACGCGCTCGGCGATCGGCTACGTGCAATTCGCCCTCTGCGCATCCCTCGTACTCTGCGCGTCGATGTTCGGCTCGGAGGTTCCCGACAAAGCGGCCCACCCGGCCTTGAAGGAACGCGAACGATACCCGCGAGTGGACGTATCGCTTCTGCCTGAGGCGGCCGGACGCCATGGCTGCGCCGGCGATCGTGGCGACCTTTGGCTGCTTTTCTTACTCGCGGTTGAGTGGTGACCGTATCCGCCTGCACTTCGAGAATGCGGACGCGGATGGGCACTCCTCGCTGGGCGATCGACCGCCGGGGGCAGCGACTGGCCGACCTGACCGCCCTCTTCGGGCATGTGAAGCAAACGCTGGGTCAGTCTGTCCAGGTGGTTGGGGCGTCGTGGCTGTACAATCTCGATGCGTATCGCCGTCTGTTTCCGATCCCGTATCTGGCGACCGCTCGCGTGATCCATCGGTTTCGGAATATGCCCCTGTGGGGCCAATTCCTGGATCGACATGGGGAGGTCAAGAGAATATGGCGCGTCCGTTCCTGGAGCGCCTCGAGTGCCAGCGAGCCTGGACGGCGTGGGCCAGTGCTTCCCGTTTCAGGTGCTCTCAGCGAGCCTCGGTGCGGGAGTTCTTGACTTCTACGGGATCTAGTCGCGTGTGCTACGCTGCGCAAACGTTGACCTGCGGCGGCTGCCCGAGATCAGAGCGCTGAGCTCGGCATGTTCTACCATCTGGCCGAGTCGCGGCACGCCCGCGAGGCGTCCTCGACGGCATGGTCAGCTGCGGCGCAGCAAGGGCCCGATCGGTGGCGCCTACGGCAGGCGGCGCCTGGTTCGCCGGGCCGCCCGAGGAGCTGGTCGCCTACCTCAAGTCACTCGAGGCGACCTACCCCGGCCTCGAGCACGTGCACCTGAGCAATAGCATGGGCACGCCCCAGAACGTGATGCTGGAGCAGCTCGCCTGGCTCGGCAAGGAGGTCATGCCCTCGTTCGTGGCGAGGTAGCGCGGCCGCGCGCGTCGAGCCGGGCCCGCGCGCGACCGCGCCCGAGGCGCTTCAGCAGCGCGTGACGTGAGCGGACACGGCGAGCCAGCGGCCCCCGCGACGGGCCCACACGTCCGTGTAGCGGCCGGCGCCCTCTTTTCCGTCCGGACGCGTATAGGTGGTCCGCGCGTGGATGATGGCCACGTCGCCCATGATGCGGACCACGACGTCGCGCGCCTCGAGGTTCGAGATCGCGACGGGCACCGCGGTTTGCTTCAGGAAGGCCGCCCGATCGATCAGCGATCCGTCGGGATTGCTGCACAGGAAATCGTCGGCGAGGATCTCGTCGAACCGGCGGACGTCCGAGTGCTGGACCGATCGGATATAGTCGCGGTTGAGATCCTGCAGGATGTCGAGCTCGGACCTGGTCGCGGTGGTCGTCGGCATGTGGATGTCCTCCTCGGCGCAAAGTATCGCACACGATGGCGGACCGAGATCCGCTAGACTCGACCTCGCGTGAGCGACCGGACCGACTCTCTCGACACCAGCATCCTGCGGCCGACCGTCGTCGAGGTCAGCCTGGCGCGCCTCACCGAGAACTTCCGCGCCATCCAGGCCGCCGTCGGCGCCGCCGTCGTGATGCCGATCGTCAAGGCCAATGCCTATGGGCATGGCCTGGTCGAGGTCGCGCGCCATCTCGTCTCCCTCGGCGCGACGTCGCTCGGCACCGCCTTTCTCGAGGAGGCCGTGGCCCTCCGCCAGGCCGGCGTCACCGTCCCCATCCTGGTCATGGGGGGCATCATCGGCAATCAGATCCCCGTGTTCCTGCGCCACGGATTGACGCTCACCGCGTCGTCCATCGACAAGCTCAGCGACATCGAGGCGATCGCCCGGGACATGGGCGTCACCGCCAAGGTGCACCTGAAGATCGACACGGGCATGGAGCGGATCGGCGTGCACTACTACAACGCGCGCGGCCTCCTCGAGCGGGCGTCCGAGTGCCGGCACGCCGTCGTGGAGGGCATCTACTCCCACTTCGCGAACGCCGACGCCGCCGATCTCGAATCCGCGCGCATCCAGCTCGCGCGCTTCCTCGAGGTCCTCGCGTGGTACGACAAGCAGGGCGCGGCGCCGCCCGTGCGCCACATCGCCAACTCGGGCGCCATCCTCCAGCTCCCGGAGAGCCACCTCGACATGGTGCGGCCGGGCATCCTGCTCTACGGCGTCTACCCCTCGTCGGAGGTCCGCCGGACCATCGCCGTCCGGCCGGCGCTCGCCTGGAAGTCCCGCGTCGTGTACTTCAAGGTCGTGACGCCCGGTCATCCCGTGGGCTATGGCTCCACGTGGCAGACCGACCACCCGACGCGCGTCGTCACCGTCCCCGTGGGCTACGGCGACGGCTACTTCCGCGCCCTGTCGAACGTCGCCCGGGTCCTCATCCGCGGCAAGTCCTACCCGGTCGTGGGCCGCGTCTCCATGGACCAGATCACGGTGAACATCGAGTGGGACAGCGCGTACAACGGGGACCCGGTCGTGCTGCTCGGCCGGGACGGCGACGAGAGCATCACCTGCGAGCACCTCGCCGAGTGGGCGGGGACGATCCCCTACGAGGTCCTGACCAACATCAATAACCGGGTCCCCCGCGTGTACGTCTAGAGAAACTCCGCTAGTCCTCATCATCCCTGTCGGAGAGTGCCGGTTCGGACTATGATCCCGGCATGGCCATGGACTACGGCATCTTCCTGGCGCCCTTCGCGGACTCCTGGAAGATCGTCAAGCGCGCGGAGGCGCTGGGCTACCGCCGCGCCTGGTTCTACGACACGCAGCTCCTCAACGCCGAGCTCTTCGTCTCGATGGCCGCGGCGGCCGTGCAGACGTCGACGATCCGCCTCGCCACCGGCGTGCTGATCCCGTCGAACCGCATCGCGCCCGTGACCGCCAGCGCGCTCGCCAGCCTGAACGCGCTCGCGCCGGGGCGCATCGACTTCGGCATCTCCACCGGCTTCACGGCGCGGCGGACCCTGGGGCTCGGGCCGGTGAAGCTCGGCGGACATGGAAGAGTACGTCCGCGTCGTGCGCGGCCTCCTCGCCCGCGAGACCCTCGAGTGGACCTTCGAGGGACAGAAGCGGAAGATCCGGTTCCTGAACCCGGAGGTCGGGGCCATCAACCTGGACGATCCGATTCCCCTGCACGTCGCGGCGATGGGCCCGCGGGCGCGCCGGCTCGCCGCCAAGCTCGGCGCGGGCCTCGTGCACGCGACGGGCAGCGTCGCCCACGCCGGCGCGGGCATCGCCGACATGCAGGCCGCCTGGCGCGAGGCCGGCCGCGATCCCGCGGATCTTCACGCGACGGCCGCCATCGGCGGCTGCATCCTCCACGACGGCGAGGCCGCCGACAGCCCGCGCGCCAGGGCCCAGGCGGGGCCGACGGCCACCGTCGCGCTCCACAGCCTGGTCGAGCGCGAGGCCTTCGGCGACCTCGGCCGCCCCTTGCCGCCCGAATTCCACCCGCTGCTCGAGCGCTATCGCCAGATCTATCGCGGCTACGAGCCGGCCGACGCGCGCTACCTCTCCAATCACCGCGGCCACCTCATGTTCCTCCGGCCGGAGGAGCACGAGGTGTGCACGGCCGAGCTGATCCGCGCCACCACCTTCACGGGACCGCGGGACGAGCTGCGGGAGCGGATCCGCGCGCTCGGCGCGGCCGGGTTCAACCATCTCGGCATCACGATCCGCCACGGGCATCCCGAGATGCTGGAGGAGTGGGCGGAGCTGCTCAACGGCGTGTGATCGCATGGCCCAACACATCTCTCCGACGAAGGAGTGAGGCATGATCCTCGAGCGCTTCAAGGTTCCCGCGAAGGACATCGTCCGCGTCTCCGAAGCGGCATTGCGCCGGACGGTGACGCAGATCTTCGAGAAGCTGGGCGTGAGCCCCGATGACGCCGCGGAAGGCGCCGACGTGCTGACCATGACCGACCTCCGCGGCGTCGAGACGCACGGCGTGTCGAACATGCTGCGGATGTACGTCCAGCACTACAAGTCGGGCCAGCTCGAGCCCAAGCCGGGATACCGGCTGGTGCGCCAGACCCCCGGCACCGCGGTGATCGACGCGGAGCGGCGCCTCGGCATCATGGTCGGGCCCAAGGCGATGCGCCTGGCCATCGAGAAGGCGAAGAACGTGGGCGTCGGCGTGGTGACCGTGTACAACAGCGGGCACTTCGGCGCGATCGGCCACTACGCCATGCAGGCCGCCCAGCACGACATGGTCGGCGTCTGCTTCACCGCGGCGGGCCTCGCCATGGTTCCCACGTTCGGCGCCAAGCCGCTGCTCGGCACCAATCCCATCGCCATCGCCGCCCCCGCGCGCCGCGAGGCGCCGATGCTCTTCGACGTCGCGACCTCCGCCATCGCGGGCAACAAGATCCGCCTGGCCATCCGGGTCGGCTCGCCGCTCCTGCCCGGCTGGGTCACGGACAAGGAGGGCACCCCGATCATGGAGGAAAAGCCCGTCTTCAACCGCGACGAGTTCTACCAGGCGCCGCTCGGCGGAACCCGGGAGCAGGGGTCACACAAGGGCTACGGCTTCGCCCTCATGGCCGAGGTCCTGGCGACCATGCTCGCCGGCGCCATGCCCACGATGCTGTCGCCCCAGAGCGGCTCGAAGAACCACTTCGCCGCGTACAGCATCGAGGCGTTCACCGACGTGGACCAGTTCAAGGACTCGATGGACGCGATGCTCGAGACCCTGCGCACCGCCACGCCGGCGCCGGGCCAGGAGCGCGTGCTCTATCCGGGGCTGTCCGAGCACGAAGAGGTGGAGGAGCGCCGCGCCAACGGCATCCCGCTCCACAAGGAAGTCATCCAGTGGTTCGCGGGCGTCACGGCCGAGATGGGCCTGGCCCCGCTGGCAACCCTGTAAAGGAGACAGCGCATGAAGATCAAGCGGGTCGAGCACATCGCGATCGCCGTCAACTCGCTCAAGCAGTCCATCGACCTCCTGCGCGACACGTTCGGCCTGCCGCTCGAGTACGAGGAGCAGATCGGCCAGACGCGCCTCGCCATGCTGCCCGTCGGCCAGAGCTATATCGAGCTGCTGGAAGGCCAGGGCCCCGAGTCCGGCGTGACCAAGTGGATCAGCGAGAAGGGCACCGGCCTCTTTCACATCTGCTTCGAGGTGGACGACATCGACGGCGCGCTGGCCGAGCTGAAAGCCAAGGGCGTGAAGCTGCGCGACGAGACGCCCCGCATCGGCCACGGCGGCGCGCGCATCGCCTTCATCGACCCGTCCTCCACCGGCGATGTGCTGATCGAGCTCGCGGAGTTACCGGCCGGCCACGGCGCCCACGCCTGACGTCGTCGCCGGGGCGCGCGCCCGGCCTACCAGCGGTCCCAGTGCACCACGCCCGCCAGCGGCTCGCGATGCGCGGGCTTGAAGTCCGTGCCGCGCGTGTAGGCCACCGGGATGAGCGCAGCCTGGGTGAACTGCTCGTACGGGATCCCGAGGATCGCGGCGACCTCGCGCTCGTACCGCAAGCACATCGTGGTCAAGGCCGTGCCGAGGCCTCGGGCGCGCGCGGCCAGCATGAAGCTCCAGACGGCCGGCAAGATCGAGCCCCACGTCCCGGCCTGCGCGCTCGACGGCTGCCCGTCGACCCGCCCCGCGAAGCACGGGATGAGAAAGACCGGCGCGCGCTCGAGGTGGTCGGCCAGGTACTGGGCGGACTCGCCGACCCGCCGCTGCACCGCGTCCCGGGTCGGGTCGTCGAAGCGCAGATTGGTCGCCGCCGTCGGGCTCGTCAGGTAGATCGCCCAGCTCTTGCGGTAAAGCTCGGCGATCGCACGGCGCTTGGCCTGATCGGTCACGACGACGAAGTGCCAGCGCTGACGGTTCGACCCCGTCGGCGCCTGGATCGCGATCTGCAGGCATTCCTCGATCACCGATCGTTCGACCGGTCGATCGAAGTCGAGCCGCTTGCGGACGGCCCGCGTGGTCGTCAAGAGCTCGTCGGGACCGAGCGGGAGCAGCGACACGGTCATGT
>CAWBMO010000005.1:0-466420 GCA_963789965.1 uncultured Acidobacteriota bacterium | reverse complement strand
TGTCGCTTCGACCAGTTCTCGACCGTCAGCCCTTTGAAACGGGCGAAGTCTTTGTCGTTGGTAGTCGCCAGCACAAGCCCATTCACACGAGCAATCGCGGCGATCTGGCCATCGACGAACGGCGCTGGTTGGCCGAGCGCTTCAAGCCGCGCCCGCTCTTCGCCGTGCCACGTCGCAGCAGCCTCGTCGTACGGCAGGATCGGAAACGACCCACGCACGACGTCACGGAGATACGCGTCGAGCGCGTTGCGGCGCTTGCCTTTGGGAAGCCGGCGACAACCATAGGTGAGCTCGTGCCAGACGGGCGCCGCAATGGCGCACTCGGGACCGTGCTCGTTTAGATGTTCAAGAATCGCCAGGTCCGGTCTCTTGGAGACAGGGACAGAGACGATGCTGGTGTCGAGAAGATATGCGAGCGTCAGAGGGACACCTTGCGCCCGGTTGTCCGATCGCGCGTGGAGGCGGCGAAGTTCTCGTCAACGCCGATCTCTCGGAGCGAATGCCTCTCGAGGAACTTTCTGTACGCGTCTCCGAAATGCACACGCTTTCCTTGGAGCCGCTCGAATTCCCGACGTGAGAGGAGGACGGCCACCGGCTGCCCTCGGCGAGTCAATTCGACTTCGACGCCGGCTTCGGCTTGGTCGACGATACTGGGAAGATGGGATCGGGCTTCGGCGATTGAATATCTCGGCGACATGTTCTAAATGTACATCGAGATGTACATGATTGCAACCGGCGGTCAACCAGTTCGTGCGCCTCGCCGCGTGATCGCCAGCCGGCGCTTGGGGTGTCTCCGAGGCTCGAACCGTTGATCTGCGTCAAGGGCTGAGAGCGGATCACGTCGACGCGTGACCCAGTGCCGCCTGGAGGCTGAGGAATTCGGCGATGCCGTCAGTCGTGAGCACGCCCGAGAGGCGGCCATCGTGCACCACCAGTGCGGCGGAGCGCTCGTGCGCTTCAAGCCGGCCAATCACCGCGTCGAGTCAGATCGTCCGAATCGACGATCTCGACATCGCGTTGCATCGCGTCCCCGACGCGCGACTCGAGGCCACCGGCCGCCAGGCCGCCCCGTAAGTCGCGCCGTGTGAGTATGCCGGCTACACGGCCGTCCCGCATGACCGGGAAGTCGCGCTGCGCGCCGTGTAGGACCAAGTCGACGGCTGTGGCGAGTCGATCGTCTGGCGTCAGCGTTCGAAATTCCGTGATCATTGCGCGGTCGACCGCCACCCCCCGGAGCGCAGAGCGCATCTCGACCATTTGTGCCTCCTGGCTCGCACCGATCCAGACGAACGCCGCGATCAGCAGCAGGACTGGATTCGCGAACCACCCGACGATGGCGAACAGGACTGCCATGCCTTGACCGAGCCTCGCGGCAATGCGCGTGGCTCGCACGGGATCCATACGCATGGCGAGCAACGCGCGCAGCACTCGGCCGCCGTCCATTGGAAACGCCGGCAGCATGTTGAAGGCGGCCAGCGACATGTTCACCAGCATCAATCGCTCGAGAAAGGGCCCTTCGGTGAGGCTCACGCGGCCGAGCGGCTCCCATTGGCCGGTCAAGCCCAGGGCGGCGAACAGTGCGGCTGCAATCGCGACGTTGACGGCCGGACCAGCCAGCGTGATCCAAAGCGCTTGAGCCGGATTGTCCGGTAAGCGTTCGAGTCGTGCGATTCCGCCGATGGGGAGCAACGTGATTTCGCGAGTGACGAACCCGTACGTCTTTGCAGTCAGCGCATGACCCAACTCGTGCAGAAGCACGCAGACAAACAACAGCAGGAACAAGGTGACGCCCGAGAAGACGCGTGTCAGGTTGCCCACCTCGAGCCAGTAGACGAACGCGAACCAGGCGACCAGAACAAGAAACGTCGCGTGGATGTACACCGCGATGCCCGCGACCTCCGCCAGCTTCCACGACCATCTTGTTGGTCGTTTCATGTCACTCTCCCGTGCCGCGTGCAATGGCGTCGCGCGCGGCGTCCCGAAGGCGCACCATCTCCTGCCATCCTTGGGCGAGGGGCTGAAGCGGAGCGCCGATCGTGACCTCGATGGGACCGTGGCGCAACAGCCAGGTGCCATCCGGCAGGACATTGCGAGTCCCGCCGAGCGCGATCGGCACGATCGGCCGACCGCGTTCGACGGCCGCCCGGAATGCGCCGAGCCGGAACGGGAGCAACCCCTTGGGGCGGAAGAAGGTCCCTTCGGGAAAGATCATCAACAGATCGTCGTCGCCCAGCAGTGTCGCGATCTCCGCGGCGCCGGCGAGCGCTTGCGAGACATCGGCCTTCTCGATTGTGGCGTGCCCGGCTTTCCGAATGACCGTGCCAATCAGCGGGTAGTTACCGAGCCTTTGCTTGGCGATGAAGCGGAAGTCCGAAGGGATGGCCGCCAGAAGCACAATTGAATCGATGTAGCTGGCGTGATTGGCGACCAGGACGCCCGATCGAACCCCGGTCAGGTTCTGCAGCCCTTCGACGCGCGGTCGAAGCGCGCACAGTGCCAGCGCCGTCCGCGACCATCGCCTCACCGTGCGATCCGCATGACGGCCGGGAGGGAGCAGCAGCAGGTACGCCCAGAGCGCGGGCAGCGTCAGCAGCAGCACGATCGCCACGTAGGCCGTGTACAGCACTCGCCCCGTCCAATCGGCGACTCGCGCGGCGCGACTCGCGACCGCCCCGGCGACGAGCGCGACCGACTGCCGGATCGCAGAGGGGCCACGTCCGAGCGTGCCATCGACGTACGCGTCGCGTGTCGCCGCACGCCGAATCTTGCCGCTCGACGTCTTCAGTACGGCGCGCGGGCTGGCGATCACCACGACGTCCGGCGGGGTGCCGATGCCGCTCACGATCGCTGTCACCACGTCCTGGCGAAGGGCGTCACGACGAGCCGCGCTCATCTCCCTGGTTTCGGCGACGACGACGAGCCGCTCGGTGCCTCGCGACGGATCGGGGACGCCGAAGGCTGCGACACAGCCCTTCCGAATGCCGGGCACCGCTGCGGCGATGTCCTCGACCTCTTGCGCGTAGATGTTGCGGCCGCCCTGGATGATGAGATCCTTCTCCCGTCCCGTGATGAACAATTCGCCATCCGCCCAGTAGCCCAGGTCACCCGAGTCCATCCAGCCGTCGCGGAGGACGGCCCGCGTCGCTTCGGGATTGTTGAAATACCCGCGTGTCACCGACGGTCCACGGAACTGCACGTGACCTTCCACCCGGTCGCTCAGCACTCGATTCGATGCATCGACGATGCGCAGGTCGTGACCGGGCAGCGGACGGCCGCACGAGACGAACTGCAGCGGCCGCGAGGCGATCGCTGACGCCGCATGGATCTCACGAGCGCGCCCGAACGGCTCGCGCTCCACGCGATCCACTCGGGGCGCGCGGCCGGGCGGCGCGATCGTCAGGCCGACAGACGCTTCCGCCAGTCCGTAGACCGGGCACATGGCGCCAGGCTTGAAGCCGTACTGCGCAAACCGGTGCGTGAACCGGTCAATCGTTTCGGGACTGACGACTTCCGACCCGTTCAGCGCGAGGCGCCAGCCGCTCAGGTCCAATCCCTGAATCTCGTCGTCCGCGATCTTGCGTACCGCAAGATCAAAGGCGAAGTTTGGAGCCGGCGAAAGCGTGCCGTGATGGCTGTGTATCGCCCACAGCCATCGTGACGGCCGCGAGAGAAACGCCAGCGGGGACATGATCGAGAGCGGCACGCCGAAATAGAGCGCTCCGAGCCATGCGCCGATCAGCCCCATGTCGTGGTACAGCGGCAGCCAACTGACGACGACATCGTCCGGCCGGACCGCGATGGCCTCGCCGATCGCGCGGATGTTCGCGAGGATATTGGCGTGCGACAGCAGCACGCCTTTCGGCGCGCCCGTGCTGCCCGATGTGTACTGGAGGAGCGCTGCATCGTCGGCCGCCGTACTGCCGAATGCCGCGCCTGCCCCATGCGTGGCGAGGCGTTCAACCGTCGTGACGGTGCCGAGCGAGGGCGCCCGCGCGCGAATCAGCGGCGTGAGGTGTTCCACTTCGCCGAATGTCACGAGCACCCTGGCGCCCGCATTGCGGACGATCGCTTGTTGCCGGCGCGTGTATTCGAGCAACTCGTCGCGCCTGAACGGTGGATACAGCGGCACGGGGACCGCGCCAGCCAACATCGTCCCGAAGAACGCGTCGAAGAAGGCCTCTTCAGTCCGCAACATCAAGGCGACGGCTTCGCCCGGTTTGACGTCGAGGCTCCGCAGCCCGGCGCTGACAGCACTCGCACCGTTCAGCAAATCGCCATAGGTGATCGGCGTTTCGCTTCCATCGTCATGCCGGAGATGAATGTGCGCGCGGTCTGGGGTTCGGTCGGCGTGCCAGCGTAGAACTTCCACCAGCGTGCCCGCCGAGGCGGGAGCCGGCCTCCCCGGCGTTGCGGCTGGACGCGTGACCGGCGCCGCCTCGGCGGCGGCCGGCGACGCGCGGAGGATGGCGGTCACGAGATCCTTTGGCGAGGTCGCTTCGGCCATCACGGCATCTGGAAGCCGTACTGCGTACGCCCGTTCGATTCGGAGCAGCAGTTCTACCCGCTCGAGGCTGCTGATACCCAGGTCCCGGTCGAGTGAATCGTCCAGGGCGGGCAGGGGAGCCGCGCCGTGACCCAGTTCGGCCACAAGCCCGCCGACAAGCTCAAGGACCCGCCGCTCGACTTCGGCGCGAGTGGTTGGCGGAGACACGGCCATCGATCGCGCAGTATGCATGTGGATTGCCGGCGACCCGCGAGGCATTGTGACCACCCCGCTACCGGATTTCCGGCACCCATCGCCGCCGGGACGACAGTCCGGCGTGAGATGGACCGAGAACGCGCCAAAAACGCCAGTACTCCATGGGCACGCGCATTGCGGTAGTGACCAACATGAAACTTCCCCTGACCATCACATTTCGCGGGACGACTCGCCACGAATGGGTAGAAGACGAGATCCGCAAGCGCGTCGCTCACCTCGAGGCGTATTGCCGCGACATCATGTCTTGCCACGTCGTCGTGGAAATGCCTCACCGGCATCACGAAGAGGGTAACCGTTTCAGCGTACGCATCGACCTGACCGTGCCGGACCGCGAGATTGCCGTGACTCGCGGATCGAACCTGCATGCGCTGACGAAGGACCTCGACGAAGAGGAATGGGTGAAGCAGCTCGATGTCGAAGGCATGCGCAAAGACCTTGGGCTCGTGATCAAGGAAGCGTTCGACGTCGCGCGACGGCGGCTCCAGGACCACACGCGGCGCCATCGTCTGGACGTGAAAAGACACGAGGAACCGCCGCACGGCCACGTCCGTCAGTGGAGCGCGATCGATCAGTTCGGCACGATCGAGGCCGCTGATGGACACGAGGTCTACTTTCACCGGAACAGCGTGCTCGGCAGCGGCCTGCGGCGTCTGAAGGTTGGCGCCGAAGTCGTGTTCGCCGAAGAACCCGGCGAGAAGGGGCCCCAGGCGAGCACGGTCAAGGTCGTGAGCGCGCGCGCCAACCGCAACGCGGTCTGATCTCCGCGTGGCATAGCTCATCGTCAGCCTAATGGTAGGAAGCTCGCGCCGAACGGGTCTCGTCTCATTCGTTGCCCTCATGCTGCTGGCGCCGTCGCAAGGCTCGGCTCAGGCGCTTCAGTCTTTCGAGGACCTCGCGCTTCGGGTCAACCTCGACGATCAGCTTCAGGTCGAGGATCAGTCGGGAGTCAAGGCCACCGGGCGCCTCACGCGCCTCACGCGCGATGAGATCGCGATCCAGACCGAGGCCGGCGAGAAGCATTTCACGCGCGACACCGTTCGCGCGGTCGCGGTGCGCGGTCACGCGCTCGGCAAGGGCGCACTGATTGGGGCCGGGGTGTTCGCGGTCCTTGGCGCGGTGGCGACCTGCTCGCACGAAGGGGGTGGAAACTGCGTCATCGTCGGACTGTTCGGCGCCGCCCCGATCGGCGCCGGCGTCGGACTCGCCATCGGGGCACTCACCTCCCGGATGAGGGCTGTCTATCGTGCGCCAGAGAATCGCGCTTCCGTTCCGCGCTCGGGGGGCGTGATCGGTGTTCAGGCCAGCCTGCTCGAGGACCTTGCGCTTCGGGTCAACCTCAATGATCGGCTCCTGGTCGAGGACGCAGTCGGGGGACAGGACCACCGGTCGTCTGACGCGCCTCACGGCCGATGAGATCACGCTCCAGACCGCTGCCGGCGAGAAGCATTTCACGCGGGAGACCGTCCGGCAGGTCGCCGTGCGTCGCCAGCCACTCCGCATGGCTGTGCTCATCGGGGCCGGCGCGGGGGCCGCCACTGGCGCCGTGGCCGCATGCACGGGTCCGGAACGCGAAGAATGCGCAGACGCTCCGATCATCGCCGGCGCCTTCGGCGCGGGCCTCGGACTTGCTGTGGGGGCGCTCATACACAAGACGACGATCGTCTACCCCGAGCCGAAGAAGCGGACATTTATTGTGCCGGCAATCTCGCGCGGCGCCGTCGGCGTGACGGTCAGCCGACGATGGTAAGGCCTTGCGATGGGTCTCCGCATCCACGCGTGTGCGCCCTGGTTGCCGCGTTGCTTTTTTCTGATGGCCCTCCGCTATTCGGCCAGACAGCAGACTTGCACTCCATCTACCTCGCTGGCCGGATCGGCGCAAATCTCGAGGGAACGGACCCTGGGGCCGGCACGTCGGTCGGAGCTGGCGGATCGTTTGGCTTCTTCTTCACCCAGCGCTGGGCTGTCGAAATGGAGGCCTGGATTCCGGCATACATCACGGACCAGGCGTGCGCCCCCCCGGTTCCAGCACCCCCTTTCCTCAATACACCGGGACCGTGCGGGCCGGGTCAGTTTCGAGACCTGCAGTTCACGGTGAGCGCCGTTCGCCATTTCGGCGGTCACGGCATTCACCCGTATGTGCTCGTAGGCGCGGCGAAGTTGTGGACGCAGAGTAGGACGCCGCTGGGTGACTGGACCAACAATGAGAGTGTGTACCCGCAGGGCGGTGTTGGACTCGTGATCCCTCTGTCGAGTCGGCTGACCTTGGTACCTGAAGTCAGATTGGAGCTACTTGGTCCTGGGAGGGATTCTCCGTCCAAATGTCGCGGTCGCATACCGCCTTCACTGAGCCCGTCCCGCGGGAACTATCGATGCACATTCCATCACAGCTTCTGACCGGTCGCTGGAGGGATTCCGCCAGCTGATTCAGCAGTGACCGGGCATGAGGCATGCACCCATGAATGATGCCCGGAGGAGCGGTTATGAGACACATGACGCGGGAAGAGGCTGTGAGTCGACATGTGCTGCAACGGGCCAGAACGGTGGCTATCGTTGGCGCCAGCATCAATCCCGAACGCCACAGCTACACAGTGGCGTCGTACCTGAAGACGGCGGGATATGACGTGATTCCAATACGTCCGGACAGGAGAGAGGTGGTTGGCCTCCCGTCCTACGGCTGCCTGAGGGATGTCGCGGGTCCGGTCGATCTGGTCGTCATCTTTCGCCGGCCGGAGGCCGTGCTCGCGCACATTGAGGAAGCCGCAGCCAAACATGTTGAGGCGGTATGGCTTCAGCCTGGAGTCTGGAGTCGCGAGGCCGAACAGGCGGCTCATCGACATGGCCTCACGTTGGTCAAGCAGCTGTGTATCGCCGAGGCACACCGGCATCTCTCGGAGCGGAGCGGCCATCCGGCGAAGTGGGGTGTGCATGTAAGCCGGCGGAAGCCGACCTACGAAGACAATCGTCGGCGGCCTGATGATGCCGGATACGTTGCGAAGGGCGGCGGAGGCCATGTCGCGGGAGGGGGCACGCGCTCGGTCCTCGACGAAAAGAAGATGGTGAAAGGCGCTCCGTCCAGGCGCTCGGGCCCCTTTAAACCGAAGCCGGACTAACGGGCGACCTTCCGTCGCTGGAGGCGCATCAGGGAGAGTCGCGATGCAACCAGGCAATCGTTTTCGCAATCATCGGGGCCAGGTTCACGATCTGGATCGGGAACGGCAATGGAGAGGCAACCTCGACGCTGTTTGTCGTCGTCATCTGGCGGATCGGCAAGGCGCGTAACCGTTCGAGTGCGGGTCCCACAAACAGTGCGTGCGTCGCTGCGACGGTGATCTCCGGCAGGCAGCCGGCGGCGAGGAGACCTTTCACCGCCGCTTCAATCGTCGCGCCTGTCGTAATCATGTCGTCGACGATGAGCGGTGCGCGTTCTTTGACGCCGTCGCCGATGATTCCACGCATCGAGACCTCGTGGCCGCTCAGGCGAGTCTTTTGTAAGACCACCATCGGTACGTTTAACAGCCTCTGATAGCGCTCGGCCAGCTTGGCCGCTCCCATATCGGGCGCGACGACGACGGAGTGGCTGGCAATCGAAGGGCGGATCGCCTCGGCGAGGATCGATGCCGCGCTCAGATGCTCGAGCGGAAGGCGAAAGAAGCCCTCGACGGCAGGCGTATGAAGGTCAATGGCGATCACGCGATCGAACCCGGCAGCATCGATGAGGTCGGCGGCCACCCGTGCGCCGAGCGGCTCCCTCCCGGCCCGGCGTCGATCCTGCCGCGCGTAGCCGAAGTAAGGCGTCACGGCGGTCAGGCGCCCGGCTCCTGCGCGTCGGCACGCGTCCGCCAGGAAGAGTAGTTCCATGATGTGCTCGTCGACGGGCGGGCTCGTGGGCTGAATCAGGTACACATCGTGGCCCCGGACGGTCTCTTCGATCAGGACGTGCAGTTCCGTGTCCGCGAACCGCTGCGCGATACGCGGTCGCGGCGTCACACCGAGTTCCGCGGCGATCGCGTCTGCAAGCGGCACGTTCGCCGAACCAGCCAGGACTGTCAGAGTCATTGCAGCGCTACCCAGAGCAAGCGGTATGCCCGACAGCGTAACGGTATGTCTGCCCGACCGGAAGTCTCTACCGGGTTTCCGTCAGTACTGTCAGGATTCCGTGGGTGTACCAGGAAGAGTGGAATGCCCTTTGAGCATCGCGAGGAGGCCGAGTAGCTGTGAAGCTGACGTTTCTGGGGACGCGCGGCAATATCCCGCTCCGCTCCGCAGCGCATCGGATGCACTCGTCGCTGATGGTGTCTGCGCAAGGCCGACGCGTACGCATCGATTGCGGCGCTGACTGGCTGGGACGCGTCGACGAGCACGAGCCCGCCGCGATCTTCGTGACACACGCGCACCCCGATCACGCCGCGGGACTCAGAAGAGGTGCCAGATGTCCCGTGTACGCCACGCCCGACACGTGGCGGATGATGGCGCGATATCCCCTGGTGGATAGGCGCGTGCTGCGAGCCCGCCACGTGATTGCGGTTGCGGGTCTCCAGATCGAAGCGTGGCCGGTGGAACACGCCACGCGCGCACCGGCCGTCGGATACCGAGTAGCCGCGGGCGGTGTCCGCATCTTCTATGTCCCGGACATCGCCAGACTGGCGAACCCCTTACGCGCCTTGACGGCGGTGGACCTCTATATCGGTGATGGCGCAACGGTAAGTCGGCCGCTCCTGCGGCGGCGCGGGTCCGTCCTCATCGGGCACGCGGCCATCGGGAGACAATTCGCCTGGTGCCAAGCCGCTGGCGTCCATCGCGCCATCTTCACCCATTGCGGCTCGGGCATAGTTCGGTCCGACCCTCGAGATATCGAGGCGACAATCCGTGCGATGGGTCGCGCGTACGGTGTCGAGGCGCGTGTGGCACACGACGGGATGACGGCGGTGGTCCGGCGTTCCGCGACGGGCGATGCACGATGACCGAGCGGCTCGCCGTCACTCGCGTAACGAAGTCCAGTGCAGAATCTCTGGGTCTTTTCGCGAGACCGGCGCTGCGCTTCCGCTGGGCACTCCCACAATAATCGGGACGACTGCAATCACGTCCAACGGAATGCCGAGCTCGGCCTTCGCGTCAGCCGTGTTGAGAGCCGGGACGGCCGAGCCGATGCAACACGTGCCAAGCCCCAGGGCGCTCGCGGCTAGCATGAGATTTGCGGCCGCAAGCCAACAGTCCGCGACCACAAACGGACCCATCGGCTTCGCGCAAATCACGATCAGCGTGCCGGCATCATAGAAGATGCAGAATTCCGGATCCGCGAACTGATCGGCGAAGCGGGCGCCCAAGGCCTTCTCACCAGGAATATGCAGGTCGCGATACTTGACGACCTCTTTCGCCCAGGTTCCCTTCGCCCGATCGGAAAAGCGCTTCAGCGTGGCATCGTCCTGGATCACCACAAACGCCCACGGCTCTGTGTGCATGGCCGTCGGCGCCTGAACCGCCGCGTCCAGCAGGGCACGGATCGTCGGCTCATCAGGTTTCTGTCCCGTGTAAGAGCGCACGGAACGTCGCGTGAAGATCGCGTCGAGCGCACTCAAAGGTCGCTCTTGAGGCTGCGCCATGGTCACGTCCGCCTCCTTTTGACACTGCTCACCCCACTACTCCTGGGGCTGGACATGCGATCAAGGTGTAATCGAGAGATGATCTTCAACCTGCGTGACGCCTGGCGCCGCCCACGCCGCGCGCTGGGCCTCCTGACGTTCGGCCCAGGACCGCACATTGCCTGCCAGCGTGACTTTGCCATCGTGCGCGCTGACGGTGATCCGACGCGCATCGATCTGTGCGCTGCGCTTGAACGCGGCTTCGATCTTGTTCCGGAGCTCGTCGACTTTCACGCGCGGTTCAACGGTGATGTTGTTGGTGACGCCGCGAACACCGGTCAGATCTCGAACAGCGCGCGCTGCGGCCTCCTTCTGGTATTGCCAGTCCAGCTTGCCTGCCAATGTGATCCAACCGTTGCTCACCACCACGGCAACGAGCTTTTCCGGCACGACGGTGTTCCACTCCAGTGCGGCCACGGCGGCCTGAGCGATGTCAGAGTCCGTACGTTTGTGCTCGCCGATCAGCCGAACCTGAAGGTCGTTCGCAACCGCCTTCACACCGTAGACCGCCAAGGCGACCCGTTCGGCGGCGAACATCGCCGCAAATGTCGTCACGTCGCCCCGCAGCGTGACGACGCCGTTCTCGACGGTCACTCCGACGCTGGCGGCATCGAAGCTCGGTTCCCACGCGAGGGCTTCCTCCACGTTGCGCTGCAATTCACGGTCGGTCATGGTGCCTTCCTCCTGCCCAGAAAAAGAATTGTCTACACGCGTTCAACCTCAAGGGTCTGTCTTGAGGCCCGTCCCCGCCTGAAGCTGCGGCGCTTCGGCCACAATGGCGGCGGAAGGAAAAGGGTCGCCGTTGCCCAGCGACAATTGGCGACGGTATGCTTATCGTCCATTGTCAAACACTCGTAGCTGCCGCGTTTTCGTCGCAAATGACATGCCGCTTGTGATCCATTCAACGGCGACGGCAACACAGCCAGCCCGATTGAGGGGAATGGCGCGCGCGTCAGTATCGCGATTGACGGGTTTCCGGCACATGCTTCCCGCGCCCAATGCCTGCCAACAGGCAAACCTGGAGAGAATCGAGAACGTCTCTTGGCAGCGTTCTTGCGCTTCGGGCATCAGATCGATGGACGTCCGGCGGATTCTTGAGGTCAGATCATGAAACAGGAACACACTGAGACATTTCCGGTTCAGGGATTCTCGAGCCGCACCGCGCCGTCCGCTTCAAGAGCCCTGGATCGCTGGGCGGTCGGACGCATTCAGCACCGAGTGGCGGGGGCGCGCCTTCGCCTGGTGCTCTGGGACGGGTTCGAGGCTCCATCCAGCACGAATTCCTCCGTGGCGACCATCGTCTTCAAGAATCGTCGTGCATTGTTCAGCTGGTTGTGGGATCCCGAGCTCAATTTCGGCGAAGCCTACATGTTCGGAGCCATCGACATCCGCGGCGACATGGTGAAGCTGCTGGAGGAAATCTATAAGGCCTGGCCGGACGTGAAGCGACGGGCTTGGTGGTTGTGGCAGGAATCAAACGATGTGCGCACCGCCAGGGAGAACGTCCATCGTCACTATGACCTCGGAAACGAGTTCTACCAGCTCTGGCTCGATCGTCAGATGGTGTACACCTGCGCCTATTTCCCGACGATGGGCTGTGGGCTCGAGGAGGCTCAGGTCGCCAAAATGGATCGTGTGTGCCGCAAGCTTCAGCTGAAGCCTGGAGAGCGCGTGATCGAAGCGGGGTGTGGCTGGGGCTCGCTCGCCCTCTTCATGGCGAAACAATATGGCGTCAACGTGTCCGCGTTCAATGTCTCGGCCGAGCAGATCGCCTACGCGCGCAGACGGGCGGTGAAGGAAGGGCTGGACGATCGCGTTCACTTCATCGAGGACGACTACCGCAACGTCAGCGGTACATACGATGCCTTCGTGTCGGTGGGCATGCTCGAGCATGTCGGCTTGTCTGAATACGAGACCCTGGGGCGGGTGATGGACAGGTCGCTCGCCGGGCAGGGCCGCGGGCTCCTGCACTTCATCGGCCGCAACCGGCCGATGCCGCTCAACGCCTGGATCCGCAAGCGGATCTTTCCAGGTGCGTACACCCCGACACTCGGCGAAGTGTTCGAGCGCGTGCTCGAGCCGCAGAACTTCTCGGTCCTTGATGTGGAAAACCTGCGACTGCACTACGCGAAGACGCTCGAGCACTGGTCACGGCGTTTCGACGCCAGTGCCAGCGAGGTCGCGAGCATGTTCGACGATCCCTTCGTCCGCGCGTGGCGTCTTTACCTGGCCGGTTCGCAGGCAGCTTTTGGTGCCGGCGTCATGCAGCTGTTCCAGGTCGTGTTTGCGCGCGGAGGCAGCAATGCGATCCCCTGGACGCGCGCAAGCGCGGCCAACTGAGCGATGACGCGCGCAAGCGCGGCCAACTGAGCGATGACGCGCGCAAGCGCGGCCAACTGAGCGATGACGCGCGCAAGCGCGGCCAACTGAGAGATGACGCGTACAAACGGCCCGGTGATGGACGAATGATCAGCTGCGACGTGCTGATCGTCGGCGGCGGCCCCGCAGGATCTGCGTGCGCCTGGAGACTGCGCGAGGCAGGGTTCGACGCCGTCGTCCTGGATCGGGCAGTCTTCCCGCGCGACAAGGTGTGCGGCGGATGGATTACGCCGCAAGTCGTGGCTGACCTGCGATTTGATCCCGAAGACTATCGACGCGGGAGAACGTTCCAACCCATCACGGGGTTTCGTACGGGGACGATAGGGGGTCGTCGGGAAATCGAAACCCTCTACGAACGCGTGGTCAGCTTCGGAATCCGCCGGTGCGAGTTCGATGACTATCTGCTGCGACGCTCGGGCGCGACGGTGATGTCCGGTATGCCGGTCGCGAGCATCCGCCGCGAAGCCGAGCGCTGGATCGTCAACGACGCAGTCACGGCGCCGATGCTCGTCGGCGCCGGCGGGCACTTCTGTCCGGTCGCGCGGCGTCTCAACGACCACTCCGGAGCCGCAGAAAGCGCGCCCCTGGTCGTCGCGCAGGAAGTGGAATTCGCCGTTGATCCGGGCGCCGCCGCCTCGTACACGGCCGCGCCGGAGATCCCGGAACTGTATTTCTGCCGCGATATGAAGGGGTACGGCTGGTGCTTCCGGAAGGGTGACTACGTCAACATCGGCCTCGGGCGTGCGGATCGCCATTCGCTGCCAAACGCCGCCGCCGAATTCGTGCGCTTCCTTGAACAGCGGAACAAGATTCCGCGGTTGGCGTCATGGCGCTGGCGCGGACATGCGTATCTGCTGCACGGTGCCATCCATCGGCGCGTCGTCGACAACGGCGTGCTGCTGGTGGGGGACGCTGCCGGCCTCGCGTGCCCGCAGAGTGGTGAGGGGATCCGCCCGGCGATCGAGTCCGGGCTGCTCGCTGCGCTGACGATCGCCGAGGCGGGTGGCCGCTACACGCGCCAACGTCTGGATCCCTACGCAGCACGGCTGAGTGCCCGCTTCGGGCCCGGTGCACACGCCGTGTCGTCGATGCCTGCGGCGCGTCTCTGGACCTCGCTCAGCACCGCACTGCTCGGCATGCCGGCCTTCGTGCGCCACGTGGTGCTCGATCGCTGGTTCCTGCATGCGTACGATCCGCCGCTGACCGCTGCCTGACGCTGGACGCGTGAAGTCTGAAGCCTGATCTAGTCCTTCCTCAGCTGCAGAAACACTTCCCGCCCGTGCCGCCACACGAGCATGAAGATCGGCTGGCGCGGCTCGATCCGGCGTAGTTCGGCTGTGGCTTCAGCCGCGGTGTGAACGGGATGGCGGTTGATGGCACGAATGACGTCGCCCACGGCAAGCTCCGCTTCGTCGGCCGCGCTGTCGAGCGCGACGTCGACGACGAGCGCGCCGTCGACGCCGGGCGGGATGGACAAGCGAGTCGTGTCCGGCGGCGTGATCTCGCGGATCGTCAAGCCGTCGACATCTTCGGTCGCCTCGCCCGTGGCGGATGGGACCTCCGACGTCTCGAATGGCAGCTCTTCGATCTCGATCACCCGTGTCTCTCCGGCGCCGTCCCGGAACACGTGCAGCTTCACATCCGTGCCTGGCGCGATCGACGATACGCGGGTGACCAGGTCACGAGCGTCCGTCACCGTGCGGCCGTCGAGCTCGACGATCACGTCGCCGGCGCGGAGGCCGGCACGCTCGGCCGCCGATTCGGCCTCGACACTCATCACAACCGCGCCACACGCCTTCGGCAAGCCCAGCTGACTCGCTTCATCCTCCAGAATCGGACCGTCGTGGAATCGCGCACCCAGCTGGCCGCGCACGACCTTCCCTTGACGTAGTTGCGGCAGCAAGGCTTTCACCCCGTTGATTGGCACGGCGAAGCCGATCCCGATATTGTTGCCCGTGTCATCGTCGAAGATAGCCACGTTGATGCCCACCACTTCGCCATGGACGTTGATGAGCGGACCGCCGGAGTTGCCCGGGTTGATCGAGGCGTCGGTCTGAATCATGTCCTGCCAGCGTCCGTCGGGCATCTGAAACGGCCGCCCCTCGAAGCTGACAAACCCGACTGTGACCGTATGGCCGAGTTGGAAGGGATTGCCGATCGCCATCACCCAGTCGCCGGGCTCGAGGGCACTCGAATTGCCGAGCGTGACCGCGTGGAGGTTCGGCGGCGGATTCTCGAGTTTGATCAGTGCGCTGTCAGTCAGTGGGTCTCGGCCGACCAGGACGGCGCGATAGCGCTTTCTCTCGTTCCCGAAGAGGCTGACCTCGATGGTATCAGCGCCCTCGATAACATGATTGTTCGTGAGGATTTCCCCGGCGGCGCTGATGATAAATCCCGACCCGAGCACGCGCCGCATCTCGATGCCGGGCTCGGGCGGCAGGACTCCAAAGAGCCGGAAGACGTCCAGTTCTTCCTCGGTCCAAGCCCGACCGCGCGACCGCGCCATGATGGAGACGACCGCCGGATTCTGGCGCCGCGCGATGTCCCTGAACAGGGTCGTCCCGACCGACGCTGGGGATTTTTGCCCGGTCCGGGGAGATTCCGCCGCGGCGCCAGACGGGATGGCGATCAGCAGCGCAAGAATCAGGGAAAATGGGCTGACACTGTTAGACATACCGAGTGGCTCTGCAATCGGCTTGCTCAGTGGGTGCCGGAAAACCGGCAATGGGGACCAAGCGCCTGACTGGCTGGCACTGATGTTGCGGATCTCTAGACTTGCCTGCTATGTGGCCTAGTGTGTTTCTTGCCCTTTCAGCGGTCGCGCTGGCCGCCGCGTCGACGACGGCTCCTGATCCCTTTTCGTTCTTTCGCCCGTCGGTTGTTGTCAGCGCCGACGATCGCCTGGATCTCGATCACGGGCAGCCAATCGCCCGCGTTATTCGAGGCGTCGATCGCGAGGTCGGCGTGTTTGCCGCGGTCCAGGTGAACATAGACGGCGATCGGCTCGTTCGGTGGACACGAGAGATCGGGGAGCTGAAAAAGAGCCCGTACGTCCTTGCGATCGGTCGCTTTTCGGATCCCCCGACCATCGGGGATCTCGCGGGCCTCAAGCTTGACGACGACGATCTCTCCGCGATCCGCCGATGTCGGCGAGGTGATTGCGACATCAAGCTGGCCGGTCCGGAAATGGATCGCCTGCGGCGCACGCTCGCCGAAGCGGGAGACGACTGGAAGCCGCCCCTTCAGGATGCATTTCGGCAGATCGTCCTGCAGCGTGTTGAGGGCTACCTCGCGAACGGGCACGCGGCGCTGCCGGGCTACGAGGATAAAGACGGCCCACTGTCGCTCGAAACGCGCTTTTCCTCGCTTCTGACCCGGTCGTCGTTTCTGACCGGCAAAATGCCTCGGTTCGTGGCGTACCTCGATCGATATCCACACGCACCGATCGCGGACGTGGAATCGTTCATCTACTGGTCGAAGGAGCGCCTCGACGGCAAGGCGATCGTCAGCGCGACCCACGTCAGCATCCTGCGCAGCGCCGTTAACGGACTGCCCGACGCGCTCGTCGTGGGAAAAGGGATCTTCGCGACGCACTACATGAACGCGTCGATCGGCGTGACCGCCATCATGCATGGACAGCCCGGCTCGCCCAATTACCTCGCGTACGTCAATCGATCGGAGATTGACGTCATTGGCGGGCTGTTCGGTGGGCTTGTGCGCGCGCTCATGGAGCGCCGCCTCAAGAAGGAGGCGTCGACGGTTCTCCTCAACCTGCGCCAACGGCTGGAAGGCGGCGATCCGGAGCGAGGTCGGCCGCGGCCGTGACGACAGGCGATCAACGTGATGTCATCGCGTTTCTCTCGACCCCGGAGGCCTACGGCCGATCCTCACTGCCCGTCGAACGCATCGACACGCACATCAGCCTCGTATGGCTGGCGGGCGATCGCGTTTACAAGCTCAAACGGGCGGTCTCGTTCGACTACGTTGATTTCTCGACAATCGAGCTGAGGCGCGCCGCCTGCGAGGCCGAGGTGCGCCTCAA
Organism: uncultured Acidobacteriota bacterium; assembly: GCA_963789965.1. Classification (GTDB taxonomy): domain Bacteria; phylum Acidobacteriota; class Vicinamibacteria; order Vicinamibacterales; family CAVVIG01; genus DATLLJ01. The sequence goes on along the minus strand of CAWBMO010000005.1, from coordinate 449,601 downwards.
CCGCCGGACCGCTCCTTCACTGTACCTGGGAGTCCGTCCCGTCACCCGTGAGGCAGACGGGACGCTGGCTATTGGAGGACCGGGCGTGCCGATCGATTGGCTGGTCGAGATGGTCCGCTTCGACCAGGACACGCTTTTCGATCGTCTTGCCGAGCGTCACCAACTCGACGCAGGGCTCATGGAAGGCCTGGCCGACGCCATCGTCCGCCTGCACGCGAGCGCGGATCCGCGTCCCGATCATGGCGGACGCGACGGTATGGCGTGGGTCATCGACGGCAACGCGCGCGGCTTCGTCGAGCAGGGCGCGACAATTCTGGAACAGGCGGCCTGCGAGCGTCTGTCCGCGGACGCCCGCGCTGCACTCGATCGCCACGCCGAGCGGCTCGACGCCAGGCGAAGTCATGGCCTGGTCCGCGCGTGCCACGGCGATTTGCATCTGCGCAATATCTGTCTCGTTGGCGGCACACCCACGCTCTTTGACGCCGTGGAGTTCAACGACGACATCTCGTGCATCGACGTGTTCTACGATCTTGCGTTTCTGCTCATGGACCTGTGGCACCGCGACCTCAGACGGCACGCCAACCTCGTCTTCAATGAGTACCTCGCTCGGACTCTTGATCTGGACGGCCTTTCTCTGTTGCCGTTGTTCCTGTCGTGCCGCGCCGCCGTGCGGGCAAAGACGAGCGCGACGGCGGCCAGGGTCCAGCCGGACGAGGGCCAACGGCGCGACCTCGAGGCGGCGTCACGGGAGTACCTGGCGCTGGCGCAGGAACTGCTGCGCCCGCAGGCGCCCTGTCTGATCGCGATCGGAGGGTTGTCGGGTTCCGGTAAATCCACACTCGCGCGCAGCATCGCACCGCTTGTTGGTGCGACGCCAGGAGCGGTCGTCCTCCGGAGCGACGTGATCCGCAAGGAACTGCTCGGCGTCTCTTCTTTGACCCGTCTCGCGTCGGAAGGTTACGCGGCGGACGTGAGCATGCGGGTCTACGAGACGGTGGCCGAGCGTGCGAAGGCGGCCCTGCTCGCCGGCCATGCGGTGATCGCCGACGCGGTCTTCGCAAGGCCAGGTGATCGGGAACAGATCGTCGGGACTGCCAGGGACACAGGTGTTCCGTTCACAGGCATGTGGATTGACGGACCGTTCGATGTTCTCGCGAGACGGCTTCGCGAGCGCGTCAGCGACGCCTCCGACGCGACGGCCGAAGTCCTGGCACTCCAGGCACGCACGGACCCCGGCCCACTCGACTGGCATCGACTGGATGGGTCGCGTGACGCCGGAAGCGTCGAACGATCCGCCGAAGCGATCATGCGCTCAGCCACGCTGGTTGCGAGAAGCTCTTTCTGAGTCCGCTGTCCGCGCGCACGTACTTGTCCTCAGCGGTTCTTACCAGGAAGCGCTCGCCGAGGAGCGTTCGAAGTACGCGAGCAGCCGTGGCGGCGTCGAGACTCCACAGACGCCGCATTTGTGATTCGGTCAGGCGGAGTCCAGGCATCTCGCGGTACTCCGCCCGAATGCGCGCGAGCCAGCCGGTCATTTCAAGTTCTGACATGGGGCACCCCCCAGGAAATCACCCCACGAGCGGTATGTTCACCCGATGCGCTCGAAGGCATTGCTATGAGAGTCATTTGACCTGACGAACCTGAGCGCGATGTGAAGCGGAGATTAATTCTGGGCCGCTTCATCCACGCCATTGACGAGCGTCAATCAGCTCCCAGGCTGGCCAAACGTTTGCAGAGCTGTCTCACCGAAATCCAGATCCAAGCCTTTCAGATCATCAAATGAACTTGCAGCCTGGGCTGCGACCACTGTCGAGGCTCGAGTGACGCATCAGGCAGGATGCCGCCCCTCGAGGTTTGCCGAGCCCGCACTCGTGCTACTGCTCCTCGCCGGCGGTTGGACGGAGATTGGCGTCGTCGGCGCTCAGGGTGGCGAACTGATGGCCGTGCGCGCCGGCGTGCCAGATCAGGAGCAGGACGCGCAGGCGCGACCGCGAGTGGGTCGGTTTCCCCTGGTCGTCGAACCGTTGCGGCTGCCACTCTCGCCCCACACGGCACAAGCCGGCGTTCAAACGACGCCAAAGTCGGAAGGTCTGCGGCGTTGGCAAAAAGGCGCGCTCATCGGGGCGGGCGTGGGTGCCGGAGTCGGCCTCTCGATCTGCGCGGCGGCCCACTGCTTCGGTGACGGCTATTCGGGTCCCACGCTCGGCATTGCCTTTTACAGCGGCATCGGTGCAGGGATCGGAGCGCTCATTGGTGCGGCGGCAGATCGTCGAGCCGCAGGCCAAAGCAGTACCCAACCGGCCGCGCCCGCTCCTCCCGCTGTCCAGCAGCGGCGGCCTCGCCACTGGTCTCTTTCGATCCAGCTTGGCCGGGCTTCGAGTGGCCCGGCTGGGGATATCGAGCGGGCCATGGTGGCCTCCGGGTTTGCAGACACCGACCCCGGATGCGTGCCGATCTTTGGCTGTCTGTTTGGCGAACTCCGTTACCCGTTTTCGGCCACGGGGTTCATGTCCATCGGTCTCCCGATCTCGTTCGGGGTCGAGCGTCGACTGCGCGGGCCCTGGGCCTTCGGGCTGCTCGCGGCAAACACGCCAATCGGGTCGACGTTTGGCAACCGCCTGCCATTTCAGCACATCGCCCTCGACTATTCGGTCGTTTCCATCGCCACCACGGCGTCGGCGACTGGCCGGGGTTTCAGAGCGAGTGTCGGGCCGGCCTTGCACCTGGCGCGGGTGCGTCAGGAACTGTCTGGCGGCGGATCGGAACCGTGGGAGAACCATCCCCGGCTTGGATTCCTCGCTGACGTCGGCATTGCCGCGCCCACTCAGTCTCGGATCTTCCTCAATGTTGGGCTTCAGTACCGCTACACGGGCCGAGTTACTCTTGGGCCATATTTATCGCAATCGTCGTACGCCCCCGGCTTCCCGCTGCCGGCCGTGGGCGTCCGGTTCAATCATTGGGTCTTCGGCGTTGGCCCCGGTATTCGCTTTTGAATGGGAGTACGGATTACCGGTAGAACCATTTCTTCAAGAGCTCCGTGGCGATGACATAGAGCGCTGCGATCGTCGCGATCGCGAGGAGCAGCGTTCCGGGCAGCCGCACGAAGCCGAACACGGCCGCGAACGGCAAGTACGGGATCGCGAACGTCAGCACGATCATGACTGCCGTCGACACCAGCAGCAGCGTGCCGGGCCGGCTCCGGAAGAACGGCCGCCTCGTGCGCACCACCAGTGCGATGACGAGCTCGGTGAGCAGCGACTCGACAAACCAACTCGTGCGAAACGTCTCGACGCTGGCGCGAAACACGACGAGCAGCACGCCAAACGTGAGGAAGTCGAAGACCGAGCTCAAGATGCCGAACTCCAGCATGTAGCGACCGACGAACCCGATGTCCCAGCGGCGCGGACGATCCACGAGCTCCGGATCGACGCTGTCGTCGGCCAGCCCGACCGCCGGCACGTCGGACAGGAAGTTGTTGAGCAGAATTTGTCCGGCCGTGAGCGGCAGAAACGGCAGATACAGCGACGCGGCCGCCATGCTGACCATGTTGCCGAGGTTGGCGCTCGTGGTGATCAGGATGTACTTGAGGGTGTTCGCAAATGTCCGGCGGCCCTCCTCGATGCCGCGCCGGATCACATCCAGGCTGCGCTCCAGCAGCACGAAGTCGGCCGCCTCTCGCGCGACATCGACGGCCTGCTCCACCGAGAGGCTCGTGTCGGCGGCGTGCATCGCCGGCGCATCGTTGACGCCGTCGCCGAGGAAGGCGACGACGTGTCCCATCTTCTTGAGTGACAGAATGATCCGTTCCTTCTGATTCGGATCCACCTCGGCGAACAGGTCGGTCGTCTCCGCGGCGTGCCACAGCGCTTCGTCATTGAGATCGTCGAGCTCGCTGCCCGGTGAGCAGGCGATCCGCGCGCATGCCGACAAGGCTGGCGATGTGCTGCGCGACGAGAGCGTTGTCGCCGGTAATGACCTTGACCGAGACGCCCAGCTCGGCAAGGTCCGCGAGCGCCTCGGTCACGCCGGCCTTGGGACGGTCGAAGAACGTCAGGAACCCCATGAATGTCAGGTCGCGCTCGTCTTCGCGACCGTACGCGGCGCGCTTGTCGATCGGCCGGACCGCGATCGCCAGCACGCGAATGCCATGACGACTCCACTCCTGATAGCGCTGCTCGAGCTGGTCGCGCAGCGGGCGAGTCGAGCGCTGTCCCGTCGGCGGACTGCGTGCAGATCTCGAGCACATGGTGAAACGCGCCCTTGGTGATGAGGCGGATGCCTTGGGGGGTCTCGGCCACGACGGTCACACGCTTTCGCACGAAGTCGAACGGAATCTCGGCGAGCTTGCTGACGCGCTCGAGATTTGGCGTTCGGGCCTTGAGGATGGCTTCGTCGAGCGGGCTGGTGATGCCGGTCTCGAGCGCGGCGTTGCAGGCTGCGAGGTCGAGCACTTCGGCGGACGACATGCCCGAGGCATCGTACGCGCCCTCGACTTCCACAATGCCCTCGGTCAGCGTGCCGGTCTTGTCGGTGCAAAGGATGTCCACGCTTCCGAGGTTCTCGATCGCGCTCAACCGGCGCACCAGCACGCCGTGCCGGGCCATCATCTGGGCGCCTCTGGCCAGGTTGACGCTGAGAATCGCCGGCAGCAGCTCGGGGCTGAGCCCGACGGCCAGCGCGACGGAGAAGAGCAGCGTATCGACCGGCGGCCGGCCGCGGAACACATGCGCGACGAAGACGAGGAGCACCATGATCAGCATGGCGCTGGTCAACAGATACCCGAAGCGGCGAATGCCGCGGTCGAACTCCGTTTCCGGCGGCCGAAGCGTCAGTCGATGCGCGATGGCCCCGAACTCGGTCGACGAACCGGTCTTGACGACGAGGCAGCGCGCCGTGCCGCTGCGCACGTTCGTGCCCAGAGAGACACAGTTGGTGCGCCTGGCGAGACCCGGAGGACGCCGGGATGATGCCGGGCCTCTTCTCAACCGGAAAGCTTTCGCCGGTCAGGACCGCCTCGCTGACGAAGCAGTCCGTCGCGTCGAGAATGACGCAGTCGGCCGGGACGAGGCTGCCGGCCGCGAGCAGCACGACGTCGCCCGGCACGACGAGCTCGATCGGCACGAGCGCTCGGCTGGCCATCACGGAGCACGTTGGCCCGCACGCGCACTCGCGCGCCGAGAGCCGCCGCGGCCGTCTGCGCGCTGTATTCACGGGAATATCCGATGCCGACCGTCGCCACGACGATGGTGAGGACGATGGCCGAATCGAGCCACTCTCCGGAAAGCGCGGACGCCGCCGCGGCAAAGACCAGGAGGAGCAGCAACGGACTGCGGAGCTGCCGGAGCAGGACGCCCGCCCTCGTCAGTGTTCGATGCTCGCGAAGCTCGTTTGGTCCGTACTCGCGCAGGCGCTCGAGCGGCGTCGGCGGATGACAGCCCTTCTGGGCTCGAGCCGAGCCGCCGCACGATCTCTCGCAGCGTCCAGCGACCAGTAGGCGCCAAGCTCGGGGCCGCCCTGTTCGGGTCGGCGCGGCGCCACGACGCGGCGTGAGAACCAATAACCCGGCAGCATCGGGAGCCAGAAGCTCAGGCCACGAAACAACAGCGTGGCCGAGAGTGCAACGGGCACATCCACGCCGGTCATCCGCAAGGTGATGACCGATGTCGCTTCGAACGTGCCGAGTCCTCCGGGGACGATGCCCATGGTCCGGAACAGGCTCGCGATCATGAAGCTCGTGAACACGCCGCCGGCCGACGCTGTGACGCCCAACGCACGAATCAGAATCCAGACGGTCGCCGCGTCAAGGAGCACAATTGACGCCTGGAGGGCGATGGCGATCGCCAGGAGGTGAGGATTGCGGGCGAGGCTCGCGTCTGCGCCGCCGACGAAGTCGATCATCGTTCGGAGCGCTCGAAACCGAAGAAGCCTCTTTGTCAGCCGCTCGTTGCGGCGTCCGGCGAGAGCCAGGACGGCGCCGCTCAGTCCGATCGAGAAGAGCAGGAACAGGACGGACGTGGCGACGACGAGCGAGTTGGCGTTCTCACGTGTCGCGAAGATCGCGAGCGCGCCCAAGAGGGCGGCCACGTACGCGAGGTGGTACGACGCGATGTTGACGACAACGGCCGCCCTGACCGCACCAGGAGGCACGTCGCGCTGTTCGAGTGCTTTCGCGACGAGAATGCTGCTGCTCAGGCCCGCCGAGGGCAGCGCCTGATCGGCAAACAGCTTGGCGAGACTGAGCTGAAACGCGGTCTTGCGCGACAGCACGCAGCCCGCGGCGCGGCCGACCTGGCGCCAGATGCCACCTTGCGCGATATACGTGACGGTTTGGAGGAGCACGGCGGCGAGAAGCCACCAGGGCTCGGCGCGTTCCGCCAGCTGCACGAACGCCCGGCCCTCGGAGACATGGAGCGCGGCGACGATGACTGCGGCGAGAAACGCCCCGCCGAGAAGCCAGGAGAGCCAGCGGGTGAGCGTCACATCACAGCGGCCGTGCCTGGCGTAAACGCCCGGTGCGCACAGATCGCCGCGAGCGTCGAGACGATCTCTTTCGGGTCCGGCCCTGCACCCCGCTCTGCGGCCAGCACGATGTCGTTGATCGAAATGATGCCCTTGAGGATGCCGTTCGCGTCGATAACCGGCAACCGGCGAACCCTGAACCGTTTCATCGCCGCCAACGCCTCACTAACCTCGTCGTCAGGCAGACACGCATGAACGGGATGCGTCATGACTTGGTTGGCGGGCATGTACTCTGGCAGCAGACGCCGCGTGGCGGCCGCGATGCAAATGTCCCGATCCGTCACGACGCCCCGCAGCGCCCCGGCAGCGTCGACAACCGGAATAAAGCCGCAGTCTCGATCCCACATCATTCTTGCCACGGCCGCCAAATCCGTGTCGGGCCGACAGGCTTCCACGTCAGACGTCATCAAATCACGAACCTTCATGGCATGTCCCTTTCTTGTGGCCTTAGGCGAAGTCCTTTGGTCCACTCGCGAGGCAAGAGCGATGCCCAGTGTGGCCGACTCGCCAGCCCCCGACAACGATGCGGGGCGTCCGCGAGGACGCGAATCTTTCCGCGCGTGTGCGGAAGATCCCCCAACGTTCACCTTCAAGGCCGCGGCACACTTCCCCGAACATCACGTCGCCTGAGTCCGGCCCCCAGATTGCACGATGGGTTGGCGATGTCAAAGCACGATGCCACACGAGCGCGACTCAAAGACCAGCTTGCCCGTCTGCTGAAACGGGCTGGAAAGATCGAGGGCGACCTCAGGCAGGCTCACGATCGCGACTGGCAGGAGCAAGCCACCGAATTGGAGAACGACGAGGTTCTGACAGGACTCGACGAGATGACCCTCGGCGAAGTCCGTCACATTCGCGCGGCCCTCGGACGGATTGCGAACGGAACGTACGGTACCTGCTCGACGTGCGGCCGGGCCATCAGCGAGGAGCGCCTGGCCGCGATCCCGAGTGTCCTCACTTGCCTGACCTGCTCGACCGAGCGACAAGGAAACTCGTGATATGGACCATATCCCGTCGATGCGTTCAGTCATGACGCCCTTTCCCTATTTCGTGGAGGCCGGAGACAGTCTGCTCGTCGCGAGGGCACTCATGGTTCGCCACGAGGTCAGACATCTGCCGGTGAAGGATGGAGGCAAGCTGGTGGGCGTGTTGACCGATCGGGACCTCAAACGGGCGCTCGACCCCGACCTCGGGCTGCCACCGAAAGACGAGCTCTTTGTGCGCGATGTGTTCATGCCGGATGCCTATGCGGTCGACACGAGTACGCCGCTCGACTGCGTGCTCGAAGAGATGGCCAACCGGCACATGGGCAGCGTCCTCGTCACCAGTCATGGCCGGCTGGCCGGCATCTTCACCACAACAGACGCCTGCCGGATCCTGTGCGGGCATCTGCGCGCGCTCGTACCTCCGCGCCCGGGAGACGATGCTGCCTGATTCGCGCGTCCGCGTGCGGCCCCCCACTTGATGCGGTGCTACGGAGTCAGCGGGCGGAAGCTGCGGCTCAGTGCCGGGTTGTCGGTTCGATCGTTGAGGCGCGGGCCAGCTTCGCGCCGAGTCCAATCGCCAGATTGCGGTAGATCGCGAGGCCGATGTCGGGTCTGAACCGGATCAGCTGGGTCAGATCCTGGTGCGTAAGCGCTGCGGCTTCGCTGGCAACCATGGCCACTCCTGTGGCCGAGTGCGGTGCCCCCGTCAACAGCGAGCTTTCCCCCAAACACTCGCCGGCGCCGATGACGCCGATTACTCCCTCGATGCCGGTACGCCGCACGTCGACCCGACCCGACAGGAGGATGTACAGGGTATGGTCGAGACGCCCTTCTTCGAGCACCGGTTGGCCTGCCTCAAAGCGGACCACCTGACACGTTCCAGCCAGCCGACGCACCTGCTCGGTATCCAGACCGCAAAACATCGGCAACTCGCGGACAGCGCGTTCGATCTGCGGAAGCACCCGCTGCCGGGCAAACGGCTCGAGGACCACGTCGGCCACGGCCCTGGCACGCGCGCTCAACTCGAGCCGTGGGAAGTCGGGAGGGGCGAATAGCCGAACCATCTTGACGACGTCCAACCGCTCGACCTCGCTGAAGACCATCGCTGGCACGTACGCGGCCGGGAGGAATCCCAGTTCGAGCAGGGTGCGTTGCATCTGTGGAGCGTGGGCGCTGACGTCGACCTCGATCAGGCTCATGAGGCCTTGCTCGCGAGTCGTTTGTTCGAGGCCCGCCAACAGAAATCGTGCGATGGGACCATCGAGGGCAATCACTTCGAAGATTCTGATGGTCCGATCGATCGGGTCCTCGTTCCAGCCGACGGCACCCACAATACGTGCGTGGTCCATGGCCAGCAGATAGTGCGACCGCTGGGCCCGTAGCTTGAATAGTCCATAGTGGAGCCGTAGCGGCCCGAAGATCTCGCGGTGGCGGATGCGGCCGCGCTCGATGCGCAGCAACGTGCTGTAGCCCTCGCTCGTCATCTCGCGCAGGGTCAGGCCTTCGGCGGCGTGATAGGCCGGCGAGGCCTCATCCACGATGGCATCGAAGGGCAGGGCGCAGTGCTCGAGTGCCAGCTCAGACAGCGCCCACACCTCGGGGATCACGCGCGGGTGATTGCGGCGAAGCGCCAGCGCCTCGCCAAAGTGCTGGGCGAGCAGGCAGAGGCTTTCGCGCTGGTGCAGCTGCATCTTGAGGGGAAGGAAGCCTACTGGCGCGAACCCGTGCGCTTCGGAGATCCGCAGGCTGAACGGATGCGCGACCCGCGCCTCCACCAGGCCGACGTGCAGGCGGTCGCGCACTCGCTGCAGCCGCTCGGTCATCAGCATGCCGCCGGCACCCCGATGGCGGGCTCCAGGGTGCACCACCAGCCGCCCGAATTCTCCCACCAGGTCCGACAATGCGCCAATCTCCAGAATCACCGAGGCGGTCCCGAGGATCTCCCTGGTCTCGGTATCCTCGGCCACCAGGAGCAGCTGGTTGTCGCTGTAGACCAGTCTCGTCAACGCCTCGAGCGCGTAGAACTCGGGGTGGGGGTAGTCGCTGCCGTAGCAGGTATGGAACAGGTCGCGAATCGCCGTCACATCGGACGGCTCCGCCGGGCGGACGTCGATCATAAAGAGTCCTCGCGGGTGTCGGTCGTTGTCGGATCGGCCGATGGTTCCGGATCGTCGATGGGCGCCGCCAGCAGGAGCGCAACGAGGGCCGCGCGCTCGGGCAGCTTCGAAGCCTGTACGTATTCGTGCGAGGCGTGCGCGCCGTCTCCGACGGCGCCGAGGCCGTCGAGCGTGGCCGTGTACTTACTGATCGTGTTGCCGTCCGAGGCTCCACCGACGGCGGCTTCCTCGAGCTCCATCCCGATCTGGCGGCCGAGCGACCGGGCCAGCTGCCACAATGCGCGGTTGCGCGGCCGCCGGTCGAGCGGCGGATGGTGGAAACCGCCCGAGATGTCGATGCTCGTCTGCGGATCGACCGGGTGGAGCCCGCGGATAGCCGCCTCGATTCGTGAGGCCGATTCGAGTGTGGGCACGCGTACATCCACCCGCGCCCGCACTTCGGGCGCCACGACATTGGAGCTCATGCCGCCGTCGATCGTGCCGACGTTGACGCTGACGCCCTGTGCGGGATCGTTCATCGAGAAGAGGCGCTGGATCTGATGCGAGAGCTCCAGCACGGCGCTGACCCCTTCCCCCGGATTCAAGCCGGCATGCGCGGCGCGGCCGCGGATGACGATTTCGAATTCTCCAACCGCCTTCCGTGAGGTCTTCAGCCGGCCCTCGAGTCCAAACGCGGGCTCGAGCACGAACGCGCGGACGGCGCGTCGGGCGAGCCGGATCATGTACGGCTTGGATTCCGGGCTACCCGCTTCTTCATCGGTATTGACGAGGGCGACCGGCGTCGCGGGCAGTTCGCAGCCGACTTCGTGCAGCGCTCGCAGCGCGAAGATCATCTGCACCAGGCCTCCCTTCATGTCGAAGACTCCGGGACCGCGGACGTGGTCGTCCACGACTTCGACCGGCATCCGGCTGGTCGTGCCCATGGGCCACACGGTGTCGCCGTGCCCGATGAGCAGCTGCAGCGGCATGTGCCGTCGGCGCCTGGCCGGTCGCGCCAGGAGCAGCCCGGCGGAATGCCGGCCCCCTATGCGGCGCACGCTGAACTCGTTTCGGCGGAGCTCGTCAGACAGCCGGTCGAGCACGCGTCCGGCCGCCCGCGGATCGCCGGTCGGCGACTCGAGCGACACCAAGTCGGTGAGCAGCGCGACCATGGCCGGTTGCTCGGCCGAAAGGTACTCGAGGATTGCCTGCCCGAAGGGAGTGGCCATCCGACGGAACTACTCGCTCTCCAGCATGGCCGGCGGCACCGCTAACATCACGACCTCGGCGTCAGCGCGAAAAGCCCTGCGGAAGTGGGAACCGCGCGGTCTGCCTGACCTCCGCGTAGCGGCCAGGGTTGATGTAGGCAAGCAGGGGATGCTCGAACAGCTGCTCGCCTTCGTCGCGCTCCATCATCCGCAGAAAGGCTTCGTCGACAGACGCGGCCACGACCTGTCCGATGATCAAGCTGTTGTCGCCGAACCCGTCGATCACACTATGCCGCGTGCATTCCAGATACAGGTAGCAGTCGTTGACGAGCACGCCGTCAACCGATGCGGCCGGCCGGGTTGGCAGCGCCGACAAGACCGGCTTGGTCCGGTCGTCGCAGCGAGGACTGGCCGCAAGGCTGCTGGTGACCACCTGGGTCGGGCGCGGGTAGCTCACCGTGAACTGCCGTTCCCGCTGGATGTTGCGGTAGGTGGCGTGTCGTGGGGTGCAGACAAATGCGTAGAAGTTCTGCCACCCGAGCGGGATGGCCATGTGCTTGGGCGCCAGGTCGAAGGTGCCGTCGGGTTCCTTCGAGCCGACAATGACAATCGGGAAGACGGCGAAGAACTGATCCCAAATGGGGTGGTCGGTCGACAAGGGCACAAGTGTCATGGCTCGTCTCGTACAGGCAGACAGCAAGACGCGGGCCCGCGGAGTGCCAGGTTTCCGGCTGTCCGGCGTCAAGGCCCTTCGTGACTTGCGCAGCGGTGGAGTTGCGTTGGCCGAGCTCGATGAGCGTAATGGGTGGGCTTATCTGCGCTGTGTCAGGGGTGTAGTCAATAGCCGGAATATTCCCCGAGAGCGGGAAAAAGTCCGGGTCACCTGGGGGAATACGTCACGAATTAGCTGGCGATCTGGACACGGTCTTTGGCTCATGCATTGCTCAACGTCTCGAGGCCGGAGTCACCCGTGGCCACGGTGCAATCGTGGGGCTCCCCGTCTTTCAAAGGAGAAGAACATGCTGTATTTTCAAAGGAGAAGAACATGCTGTATAACGTCGCCGTAATTCTATTGGTCCTCTGGCTGCTCGGGCTCGTGAGTGGTTATACGATCGGTGCGTTTATCCACGTCCTGCTGGTCATCGCGATCGTGTTGTTTCTGGTCGGGCTGCTGAGCGGCCGCCGCGTCGTGTGAGCAACGCGATGCTTCACGTGTTCCGTCGGTGGACACCCCTCTCGCGGATAGCTTTCACGACGCTGATGGTGTGCATACCGCTGTCGGCGTTCGGGCAGAGTCCCGACGAGCCATCGGCGGCGCTCGAAGTCTTCAAGCGCGTGGTGTTCGATCCGACGACGTACGTGCCAGCGATTGTGTCGGCCGAGGCCCAGCATCTGGATTGGAAGAGTTCCCAGGTGTTCTTTGAACAGGGTTTTCTCGAACGCAATCCGGCGTACACAATCAGCGGTCGTCCTGACGATCTGCCGATCAGCTATGAGACTGGCAGAGCGAGAATCGGCAGAGCCGCACTCGTGAGCCTTGGGACGTCGGTGGTCAACAACCTCACGATGGCTGTCGTCGAGCGCGCGCTCATCAAACGATACCCCGAACACCGGAAACTGCTGCGGGGTCTCGGCTGGACCGAACGGATTGCATTTGCGTCGTGGCTCACCTACCAGAAGTCGGCCCTGCACTTCCGCCAGTGGCAGAGGAACACGACACTAACTCCCGCGGATTGTTTGTGTGTGCGGTTGATCCAGAAATGTCTTGTAGAAGGAGACGAGATGAACGCAGTCAAGATGGCGGCAGTCGTGCTCATCGTGGCCGGCGTCCTGGGGCTGGCGTACGGGAGTTTCAGCTACACGAAGGACACTCACGAGGCCAAGCTGGGGCCGATCGAGCTGTCGGTGAAGGACAAGGAGACCGTCAACATTCCGGTGTGGGCCGGCGTGGGAGCCATTGCGATTGGCAGCGTCATCCTGCTCTTTGGTAGCAAGACGAACTAGCGGCTGCACGCGGGTTTCCCTGCGGCGACCGTGCATAAGAGGTGAGATGAATAACAAAGTCGGCATTTGGATCGACCATAAGAAAGCCGTCATCGTGTCTGCCTCGGGGGGTCGCGTCACGACCAGCTTGGAATCCGACGTCGAAGCGCATCCTCGTTACGCCGGCCAGCAGGATGGCGGCGGCGAAAAGAAGTACGAGGAACGGCACGGCCAGCAACTTGATCGGTACTACGACGAGGTCATCAGTCAGCTGGGACAACCCGAAGCCCTTCTGATCTTCGGGCCGGGCGAAGCGAAGCTGGAACTCGAGGCGCGTCTCAGCCGATCCAAGACATCCTTTGAGCACACGGTCGATATCGAAACCGCCGACAAACTCACCGATCCGCAGATTGTGGCGAAGGTGAAGGAGTACTTCCAGATCGATCGCTGAAGGCAGCGATTTGGTTGTCAGGAGGCAGGCCGCTCGGTGACGCGCACGCCGTCCCGCAGTGTATCGGGCGGGTGAAGGACGACCGGCTGTCCGGCGTCGAGGCCCTTCGTGACTTGCGCAGCGGTGGAGTTGCGCTGACCGAGCTCGACGAGCTCGGTGCGCGCGCGTCCGTTCTCGATCACGAACACGGCCCAGTCGTCACCCCGTCGAAAGAGACTGCCAACGGGGACCTTGAGCACGTCCGGCTCTTCCCAGACGACGATCCGAACCTCAACGCGATAGCTGTCGCCGAGCGACCGGGACGCCCTCGCCGGATCGACGAAATCGATGATGACGTTGACGCGCTGTTCCTCCACGCCGAGCGCGGAGATTTTCGTGAAGCCGGAAGGTTCGACGCGGCGAACGCGGCCTTCGAGCGTCAGACCTCCGCCCCACTGTTCGATCAGCACACGGGCGTTCGGCGGCACTCGAACCGCATCGGTCGACAAGAGATCGGCCACGACCTCGAGGCGGCGTGGATCGCCGACCTCGATGAGCGGTTCGCCCGCCTGCACAGTCGATTCACTCTCGCGGACTCTCTTCAGCACCACGCCGTCGATTGGCGAGACGATCTCAATCATGCGGCCGAGGGGAGCCCCACCTGGCCCGGGTTGCTGAAGTCGCGCGCGGGCGACCTGAAGATCGTACTCCGCGCGGTTGATGCTGAAGTCGGCCACCTTCAACGCCTCCTCGGCTGTCCGGACCGCGGTTTGCGTCGCTTCGAGATCGTCGCGCGAGATGGCACCGGCCGCAGCGAGCTCCTGCTGACGGCGCAGCAAGGACTGCGTGCGTGCCAGAGCGGCAGCCGACCGTTCGCGCTCGGCCCGCGCCTGGCCGACGGCGGCTCGCGCCGCCTCCACCGAGGCGGTCAGTTCCGCCTGCGTCCGGGCATCCAGAAGGAGCGGCTGCGCGGGAGCGATGCGCGCGAGCGCCGTCTTCCCGCGGACGACTCGGTCGCCCGGCTCGAGCTCGATACGCTGCAGCCGTCCCGCGACCGGCGCCGATACGACGAACCGCTCGCGCACGCGCGTCTCTCCCTCCTCATCGATCGTGACCTGCAGCGGGCCGCGCTCGGCGTGTGCGATGTCGACGTCGACCGCCTCCGGCCACAGCGCCACTCCGAGAATGATCGAGACGACGACGATCGTGGCCAGAATCCGCCAGTTCTTGAACAGTCTCGACATACAGGTGATCTACTCCCGGATCTTCAGGACGGCCACGAGATCGAGTCGATCGAGCCCCCGTCTGACAATCAGTCCGGAGATGAGCGTGGCGACGATGATAGTCAGGAATGCCCACGCGATGGCGGTACGCGAGATGACGAGCGGGAAGCGATAGACCTCGCTATCCAGCGCCTGGGCGATGGCGACCGCCAGTCCGTATCCCAGCAGCCCGCCGACCGGCAGGGCAGCCGTGGTGAGGAGCGCGAGCTCCCCCAGCAGGATCAGTGATATTTCGGCCCGGGTGAACCCCAAAACGCGGAGGCTCGCCAGCTCGCGATTGCGTTCGGAGAGCGAGACGCGGGCGGCGTTGTACACGACACCGAACGCGATGATCCCCGCAAAGACCACGTTGATGAAGATCGACAGGTTCATGTTGGCTGCCAGCGTTTCCCTGAAATTCCGGATGACCGCACTCTTGAAGCCGGCGCCGGCTATAGCGGGCAGCCGTTTCAAACGGCTCGACAGCCGCGCTTCCTGTGCCGTATCGATCAGCAGCGCGGCGCCGGAGAGCACGTCACCTTCACGCATCATCCGGTGGAGGGCGTCGATGTCCGTATACACCGACAGTCCCAGCACATCGTCGACGAGTCCCGTGATGGGCACCTGCTGGACGGGCCGGCGGCCTTCCAGGATCTCGATCGTCACGGTGTCGCCGGCTGTGACGCCGAGCACGTCGGCGAGCAACCGCGAGAGCACGAGGCCGGACGGCGGTAGGGCGATCGCGCGCCCTTCACGATTGACGATCCGGCGCAGTCTCGCGTTTGGCAACACGCCCGTGACGGCGAGGTTACGGTGGCTGTGCCCCGCACGGATACGGGCGGGCACGATCCGTTGGGGCTCGACGACCACGACGCCTGGCAATCGAGCCAGCGCGTGCTCGGCGCTGGACGAGCGCGGCTCCACGAACGAGACGGAGACATCCTGCCGTTCGGCCTCTGAAAACTGCGTCGTAATCAGGTCGTCCGTGGCGTCGATGAAGACGAAGCCGACAACGAGAATCGCCGCGGCGAAACCGACGCCGATGATCGATGCCGCCGAGCGGAACGGATGGCGCGCGATGTTGCGAACCACCATGCGGCCGGCGGTACCCAGGTGGCGCGCAATGAAAGGCGTTTCGAACAGGCTCCGCTGATAGCGTGCCGGCGGCTCGGGGCGCATCGCCTCCGCTGGTGGAATGCGCACCGCGCGCCGGACGGCCGAAAAGGCGCCGAGGCCGGCAGCCGCCAGCGTCATCGCCGTGGCTCCGAGGACCACGCGCAGCGACAGGCGGTACAGAAGCACAGGGAACTGGAAGAACTGGTTGTAAATCCCGATGATCATCTGACCCAGCCAGGCTCCTGCCGCGATGCCGATCAACACTCCGACGCCGCCTATCAGCAGCGCCCATTTCACGTAGTGCCACGCGATGGCCGCGTTTCCGTAGCCGAGCGCCTTGAGGGCCGCAATCTGCGGGCGCTGCAGCGCCAGCGCGCGGGTCAGGGCGACGTTGAGGACGAACGCGGCCACACCCAGAAAGATCACCGGCAGCACGAACCCGAAGGTCTGCAGCTGCGCGAGCTCGTTCTCGAGCATCCAGTGCGACAGTTGAAGCGCGCGCGGAATTGCGCCGAGGCCCCCGTACGGCTCGAGCAGACGGTCGAGCTCGGTGATGACGCCGTCGGTAGACGCACCTGGTGAAAGGGCCAGGGCCACGTCATTGAAGCCGCCTTCCATGTCGAAGGCGCTCGCGAGCGCCCGCCGCTCCATCCAGAACGTGCCGTATCGCCGGTCGTCCGGGATGATCTCGCCCGGCGGGAGGTTGTACACGTGCTCGGGCGAGAGCGCGATGCCAATGATGGTCAGATGGCGCAGCCGGCCGTTGATGACGGCGCCCACCTGATCTCCCAGCAGAAGCTTGTTGGCCAATACAAATTTTTCGCTCGCCAGGACCTCGTCGGGACGGTTCGCGTCGATCCAGTGGCCGCGGCGGAGAAACAGATCGTTCACGGAGGGCCGGTGTTCTGCCTCCACCGAGATCAGCAGGCCGGTCGCCGGCTCGTCGAGACCCGGCACGTCGAGCGTGACCGCGGCGACGACGCGCGTGTCCATCGCCGCCACGCCGGGAATGGCCGCAATGCGATCCTGAATCGACGAGGGCGCCCGCTTCAGCGACGCGAAGACGTCCGCAAAGCGCTGGCGTTCGTAGTAAGCGCGCTGGGTTCGCCGCAGCGAGTCGAAATTGGAGAGGTACATCACGAACATCGCGACGCCCGCGGCGACGACCATCGCGATGGCAAAGGCCTGACCCTTCATCTCCAGCAGGTCCCGCAGCAGCTTTCGATTGAGCGCTCGGAGGGCCATTCGATTCACCACGAAAGCTGGCGTGGCGACACTTTATCGGTCCGTTCCTCGATGCCGGTCACGCGGCCGTCGGCCAGGCGGATGACACGGTCGGCCATGTTTGCGATCGCCGCGTTGTGGGTGATGACGACTGTCGTGGTGCCGAGCTCGGCGTTGACGCGGGCCAACGCCTCCAGCACGACGATCCCGGTCGAGATGTCGAGGGCCCCGGTCGGCTCGTCGCAGAGCAGCACGGCGGGACGCTTGGCGATCGCGCGGGCGATCGCCACGCGTTGCTGCTCGCCGCCGGAGAGCTGCGCGGGAAAATGATTCCGCCGCTCGTCGAGATTCACCAGGGCGAGCGCTTCGTCCGGCTCCATCGGGTGCTCCGAGATCTCGGTGACGAGCGCGACGTTCTCGCGGGCGGTGAGGCTGGGAATCAGATTGTAGAATTGGAAGACGAACCCGACATGACGGCGGCGGTACGCGGTCAGCGCCGTTTCGTCGGCGCGCGTCAGATCCGTGTCTCGGTACAGCACTTGGCCGCTGGTCGGCACGTCGAGGCCGCCGAGGATATTCAGCAGCGTGGACTTGCCGGACCCGGATGGTCCGAGCAGCACGACGAAATGGCCCTCATGGAGCAGGAGACTGACCTGACGCAGGGCGTGAATTTCGACCTCGCCCATGTGGTACACCTTCGTCAGCTCCCGAACATCGAAGACGGTGCTGGTCGTCACGGTCGGTGCGGGCTGAGGCATTGCAGCAGGCCTTCATTCATGCGGCGGGCCAGAAGCGCGCTGCCGGAAATCCGGCAAGCTGGGCTCGCCTTGCGGCGGTACGGCCGTTGCTCTCTACAACACAATGAGACGTGAAAGGAGTCTGCCATGAGCCTGGCATTTCGCAAGATTCTCGTCCCCACCGATTTCAGCGAGACCGCGGAGACGGCGCTGTACTATGCGATCCAGCTGGCCCGTCAATTCGGCGGGGAGCTGCATATCGTGCACGTGTGTGAGGATCCCATGCAACTGGCCGGTTGGCCTATTCTGGCGTCCGACCCCGCTCCCGAAGTCGGCGAGGAGGCGGCCGCCCTCCGCGCGCAGTTGAAGAGCTTGCTCAAGTCCGAGGACGCGAGCCAGTTACGAGCCGAAGTGCATGTCATTCTCGGGCAGCCGACGGGCCTGGCGCTCTCGCGCTATGCCGCGGAGCACGAATTCGAGCTGATCGTGATGGGGACCCACGGCCGTGGACCGCTCACCCACGCGTTGATGGGGAGCGTGGCCGAGAAGGTGGTGCGATTGGCGCCTTGCCCCGTGCTCACGATCCGCCACCCGAGTCAGCGGAAGGCCGCCCTCGAACGTCTGCGAGAGACAAGTGCCGCCGCCGGACAGCCCTGAAGTCCCCGGGGAACTCGTGACGCCGAACATCAGGCGCATTCTGTGCCCCGTCGACTTGTCGGACGCGTCCGCGCACGTCATCGAACAGGCGATCGCGATCGCCAAATGGTTCAAAGCGCCCATCACGGCGCTCCATGTCTTCAGCCCGCTGTTCATTCCGGTCCCCAGCCTGCCGGCGCCGGTAGAACGAGTCTCCGAGTCCGAGCTCCAGCGCGTGCGTGACCAGACGGCCGCGGGCTTTCGCGCCGCGACGGCTGCAGGTGTTTCGGTCGAAGTGGCGATCGAGATCGGGCAACCGGCGCCCGCGATCCTCGACTGCTCGCTTCGTTTGCCCGCGGACTTGATCGTCATGGGCACGCACGGCGCGGGTGGGTTCGAGCATTTCGTGCTGGGTTCCGTCGCCGAAAACGTGCTTCGCAGAGCCACGTGTCCGGTGCTGACAGTGCCGCCTCGCTCGCGCGCCACTTCCGTACTGCCGCTCAAGCGGGTGCTGTGCGCCGTGGACTTCTCCGATCCGTCGATTACGGCGCTGCGGTATGCCTGTTCGATTGCCGACGAGTCAGAGGCGGCTCTCTCGATCCTGCACGTACTCGAGTGGCCGTGGGAGGAGCCGCCGCCGCCGGCTTTCGACGAGCTGCCGCCGGCGCAGGCCGCCGCGTTGGGTGAATTCCGCCGGTACCTCGAAACGAGCGCGTTGGGTAGACTGAAGACGCTCGTGCCGCAGGCGGTCCAGCTTCGCCGTCCATCTGAGCCCGCGGTCCGCCACGGGAAACCGTACGTCGAGATTCTCCGGCTTGCCGAGGAGGTCCAGGCTGACCTCATCGTCATCGGCGTGCACGGCCGGAACCCGGCCGGCATGATGCTGTTCGGCTCGACGACGAACCAGGTCGTCAGGCGTGCGACCTGTCCGGTGCTGACGCTGAAGCAGTGACGCCCCCGGGACGCCGGGACGTCATCGCTTCGCCATGCCGTCCACCGTTTCCGGCCGCGCCGGGGTCTTCAGCCGCAGAATCGTCGTCGTGCCCTCAGCCGATTCGATCTGCATCGCGGCGTCCACGCCGTCGTCCATTCGCTCGAGCCGAACGCGCGTCGGGGAATGAATCATGTGTGTGATTTGTTCTCCGTTGACTTTCGCCGCTGAAATGGCGATGAGACCGCCCTTGCGCTCTGGCTCGGCCACGATGCCCACGAGGGGAAGATCGCGAACCTCAGGTTGCGCCCCGATTGTCTGGGAGAGGATGTCCAGGGAAATGAGCCAGCCTTCGTGCAGGGCGCTGAATTCCGCGAGAGCCTGAGACCATCTGGCGGGCTGGATTTCTACTGTCTGCATGATGTCGTCTCCTGTGCCTGAGCGGGTCTGACCGCCTCCGGGCGGAAGATCTGCGCGATGTCGAACCATCCCTGACGCAATTGTGATACCGCCCCGGCCGGCTCCTCATCTGCCTGCCCGTGCCGGAAACCCGGCAGCAGAGGCTCGGGCGTCGCAGGCAACCAGTTTGCACAGTCGTTGATGTCAGCCGGGAGTTCCCGGGAATCCTATATTGCCCGTTTGGCGATCTTTGCGCCGCAAGGAGGCGCTCGTGGCCCACAAACATCTGCTCGTCCAGTCCGCCGCCCGCGAAAAGATTCTCCATGGCGCTCAGGCGCTGGCTGACGCCGTGCGCGTCACGCTCGGCCCGAAGTCGAAATGCGTCCTCATCGAAAAGAAATGGGGCCGGCCGATCGTCTGCAACGACGGCGTGACGATTGCCAAGGAATTCGAGCTGGAGGATCACGAAGAGAACCTCGGCGTACAGGTCCTCCGGGAGGCGGCCGAGCGCACGGGCGAGCTGGTCGGTGACGGGACGACGACGTCGATGCTGCTCGCCGTGGCGATCTTCGCGGAAGGCGTGCGAAACATCGCGGCCGGCGCCAGCGCGATCGATCTGAAGCGGGGGCTCGATCGCGCGCTGGGTGCGGTCGTCGCCCATCTCAAAGAACTCTCGCGCCCGGTCGCCGATCACAAGCAGCGCGCGCAAGTGGCCACCATCTCGGCTCACAACGACACCACGATTGGCGAAATCGTCGCGGACGCCCTCGAGCGCGTGGGCGCGGAAGGCACGACCTCGGTCGAAGAGGCCAAAGGCACGGAGACGCTGGTAGAAGTCGTGGAAGGCATGCGACTCGACCGCGGGTACTTGTCACCCTACTTCATCACGGACACCGAGAAGATGAAGGCCGTCGTCGAGGAGCCGCTGATCCTGATCTACGAAAAGAAGATCGGCACGATGACCGACCTGCTGCCCGTACTCGAGCAGATCGCGAAGAGCGGCAAATCGCTGCTGGTCGTCGCCGACGACATCGAGGGCGACGCGCTCGCGACGCTCGTTGTCAACAAGGTGCGCGGCGTGCTGCCGTGCGTGGCCATCAAGGCGCCGGGTTACGGCGACAGACGGCGCGCCATGCTGGAGGACCTGGCGATTCTCACCGGCGGACGGCTGATCGCGGAAGAGCTCGGGATCAAGCTCGCCAACGTGACGCCTTCGGACCTCGGGCAGGCCAAGCGGGTCGTCGTCGACAAAGAATCGACGACGATCGTGGGAGGGGGCGGATCGAAGGACGCGATCACAGGACGAGCGAATGAGATGCGCACTCAGATCAAAGCCGCGACATCGGATTACGATCGCGAGAAGCTCGAAGAGCGGCTGGCCAAACTGACCGGCGGCGTCGCGGTCATCCGTGTGGGCGCACCCTCCGAAGCGGAGATGAAGAACCGCCGGGAAGCGTTCGAGGACGCCATCAGCGCAACCAAGGCCGCGATGGCCGAGGGCATCGTACCCGGCGGCGGTCTTGCGTTACTGCGGTCGATCGACATCGTCGAACGTGAAGCGGCTGCATGTACCGGCGACGAGCGTACGGGTGCCTTGATACTCAAGCGGGCCCTGGAGGCGCCGACACGACAGATCGCGGAAAACTCCGGCGTGGACGGCGGCGTTGTCGTCGATCGCATGCGCAGCGGCACCGGCGCCTACGGGTTCGATGCGAGCTGCGGGCGCTATGGCGATCTGATTGAGACGGGCATCATCGATCCGACGAAGGTCGTACGCATCGCGCTCGAGAATGCCGTCTCCGTTGCGAGCGTGCTGCTCCTGACCGAGGCCACGCTGACGGAAGTTCCGGAGCCGAAGACAGAGACGCGGCAGCCGGTCGACGTCGGCTGAGAGGGGAGCGGCCGGCGCCAGGGCGCCTGCCCTGGTGGTGCGCGTTATTCCCGGCCCCTGCGGGAAAATCCCCACAACACCAGCCTGTTCTTTGAGATAGCACTGGGATCTGTCCACGAACTGCGACCCGACAGCCTTGGCAGGGCTTTCGCACTCTGACCGGCCGAGGTATCCGACAATGCTTCGATTCGGACGATTGATCGCGGTGGCCATCTGCGGGGTCGCTGTGACCGGCTGCGCGACGATGAACGTGAGCTCGCATGTGCGGAGCGGCATCGACTTCGCGCGTTACCGTACCTACGACTGGGGGCCGGCCGACGCTCTTCCGACGGGGGACCCGCGCCTCGATAAGGATCCGTTCTTCCAGGATCACGTCCTGGGCGCTATCGAAAAACAACTGGCGGCCAAGGGATACGAGCTAACAGCGTCAGGGACGCCGGATCTGCTGATTCACTATCACGCGAGCATCAATGAGCGCATCGACATCAACCGGGCGGACACCGAACACGGCTATTGCTACGAGGACGACTGCCGGGCCGGCGTCACCGCTTACGAAGCCGGCACGATCGTGCTCGATATCGTCGACACGCGCACGAACCAGGTGATCTGGCGCGGCTGGGCGCAGGACAGCCTGGAGGGTGTGCTCGAGAGTCAGGACAGGATGGCCCGACAGATCAACGAGGCCGTCACGCGGATGCTCAATCGGTTTCCGTCGAAGTTGTAGCGCTTTGAGGCTTAGAGGGAGACAGCTCATGCGTGTGCCATCACTGGTTCGATTCGCGGTTGCAGCCGTCTCGGCGGTTGCCTTCGTGGGTTGTGCGTCGATGAATGTCAACTCGTACTACGCGCGCGGAACCGATCTCGGGCGGTATCACACCTACGCCTGGGCCCCCGACGATGTTCTGTCAACGGGCGATCCTCGGCTCGATAGCAATCCGTTCTTCGAGGAGCGGGTTCAGGCTGACGTCGAGAAGCAGTTATCCATTCGGGGATTCGAGAAGACGACGTCGGGAGCCGAGCTGCTGCTTCACTATCACGCCAGCGTCACGCAGCGCGTCAATGCCAACAGCGCCGACGAGAAGTACGGCTACTGCAACGAGTGCGAGCCCTACGTGTACGACGCCGGCACGCTCGTCGTCGATCTCGTCGATGCGCGCACCAATAAACTTGTCTGGCGCGGCTGGGCCGAGGACAGCCTGGAAGGTGCGATCGACAACCAGCAGGTGATGGAGAAGAGGATCGACAACGCGGTCACGCGGATACTGCAGCGGCTTCCGCCCAGACTGTAGCGTCCATCAAGAGGTTGTCATGCTTCCGAGAGCCGTGGAGATCTGGTTCGTCCTGCTCACGATGGCCGTGCTGAACGGCGGGATCCGCGAGGCGCTGATCACACCGCGGTTTGGAAGCGTCGCTGGGCACCTTATGAGCACGGTCCTGTTGTCCACGGTCATCGTCTTGGTCGCATGGATGTCCATCATGTGGATCGGAGCCGCGAGTGCTGCGGACGCGTTTGTCGTTGGCTTGACATGGCTGCTGTTGACGGTCGCGTTTGAGTTTCTAGCCGGGCATTATTTGTTCCGCAGTCCGTGGGAAACGCTGTTGGCCGATTACAACCTCGCTCAAGGCCGAATCTGGGTCATCGTGCTGCTGTCCACACTGCTCGCGCCAGTGTGGGCGCTGCGGCAGCGGAGGGCGGCATGATCATTCGAAGCAGTCTCATCGTCACCAGCATCGTCGCGATGACCACCGCCGCGCTGCTCGCCCAGGCGCCGATCGACGCACCGACCGACGCGCTGACGCGCCTCGGGCAACAGCTCGAGCGTGGCGAGACGACCCTCGAATATCGCGACGGCGTCGGGTACCTGCCCAGCCTGCTCGAACATCTAAATATCAACGTCGATTCGCAGATGCTGGTCTTCTCCAAGACGAGTTTTCAGCAGGCCATCATCAATCCGAAGAACCCGCGGGTCCTGTACTTCAACGATGAAGTGTCGGTCGGGAACGTTCCGGGCGGGGAGGTGTACGAGCTCCTGGCGCTCGAACCGAGCCACGGGATGGTGTTCTACACCCTCGACATCAAACAGACCGCTCAGCCGCGGCTGCGCCGCCGTGGCGTGGAATGTCTCTTCTGCCACGCCATGGGGAACAAGGGCGCTCCCGCGCTGGTGGTGGCCAGCGTCTATCCCGACAAGGATGGGATCCCCGCTTACACCAGCATCTTCATCAGCACCCTCGATCATCGCGCGCCATTCGACCAGCGGTGGGGCGGCTGGTACGTGACCGGCACGCATGGATCCCAGCGGCACATGGGCAACGCGATTGCGGCGGATCCTCTCCGTCCACTCGACCTGGAACTGTCACACAGCCAGAATGTGACGACGCTCGCGGACAGGTTCGATGTGTCCAAGTACCTGACCGGCACGAGCGACATCGTTGCGCTCATGACCCTCGAGCATCAGGTGGGGATGGCGAACCGGCTCAATGCTCTGACATTTCAGTACAACCGCGCCAAGCATGATGGCGTGAGCGACGCCGATTGGGCCGAGCTCGACGCCGACATCGACGATCTCGTGGGGTACATGACGTTCGTGGACGAGGCGCCGCTCCTCGAACCGGTGAAAGGCGTGTCAACGTTCACGCTGACGTTCCCCGAGCGGGGTCCGCGCGACAAGCAGGGGCGCTCGTTGCGCGATTTCGATCTTCAGAAACGGGTCTTCCGCTATCCCTTGTCGTACATGGTCTACAGCGATCTGTTCGACGGCCTGCCCGCGCCCATCCGCGAGCGCGTCTATCGCAAGCTGTACGGCGTGCTCACGGGCACGGAGGCCGGCGGGAAGTACGCTGCGCTTTCGGTCGCCGAGCGGCGGGCGGTTCTTGAAATCCTACGCGACACGAAGGGGAACCTTCCCGACTATTGGCGCGACAGCGCCTTGTAGCGCCAAGTCCCTGGGCCTTGGTTCTTGGCCCGTCCTTCGTCCTTGGTCGTCCTTTGTCCTTGGTCCTGCCACTGGGCAGGCGTCGACGAGGAGATCCTCACTTTACACTGCAAAGCTGGCATGTTATGGTGGGAGAACGTTTCAGATGACCACGATGCCGCTCGAGGTCGCCCTCGAGCTCACCCCGCGGGCGCGTTTCGACGTGATCAACGTTCGCGAGCGCGCCGCTGCCGCATTTCCCGGCGCCCTCGACCCGTTTCCGAGATGTCTGTACCACTCGTTCCACACGACGGCCGGCTACCTTGAACAGGGCCTCGCCTCGCGACTGACCAAGCAATGTGCGGGCGTCGGTCCCTACGTGGACGTCTTTCGCCAGTTGTTTCCCCAGGGAGCCGCCTACGCGCACGATCGCCTGGAGCGCCGGCCCGAGCTCACCCGCGCGCAGCGCGCCGTCGAGCCGCGCAACGCGGATTCGCACCTTGCGTTCATCGCCGGTGGTCTTCGCACGTGCGTGTCGTACTGGAACCGTCCGGCCGATCCGGTGTGTTTCGTCGACCTCGACGGCGTGCACCAATCGCAGGCCCGCCGACGCCTGACGACGATCATCGGCTACACACGCGAAGAGGACGTCGCACGTGTGAGCATCCCCGTGCCGGTGTCGGCGCACGCGGTGGATTCGATCAATCTGAAGGATCCTCGCCACGGCGTGTATGAGCAGTGCGGCGCCCTCATCGCGCGGCACGGTGTCACGCAGGGGCGCGTGCGGCTCGAGCTCGCCACGGGTGAGCGGCATGCCGGCCTCACCGTCAACGAGTACGAAACGCTGCTCATGCGGCACGACCTGGCGGACGTCCTCTCCAACCCCCTCCGCTATGCCGCCGAAAAAGGACGGCATATGTGGGCCAACCCCCGCGCGATTCCCACGAGGACCCTCGACTACGCGAAGTACGACATGGTCCGCGCGTTCAACGAGGTGTTCGACGCGCTTGGCCTGGGAGAATCCATCGTCCAGCGCGTGCTTTCGCGGGCGATCGCGCTGCCGGCGGCGCGCTTTCTCCGCATGAAGCGTTCGGTGAGCCTCCTCGTGTCCGATGGGGGTTCGGCCGGTCGCGGCGCGATCATCGACGGCGCGTACCAAAGCCCGATCCTCGTCCAGTGGCACACCGCCACCTGTCGGTCGCGCGAGATCATCGCCACACTCAGCCGCTTCTCGTAGCCTCAGGGAAACGCCGAAACCGTCGCGAGCCGTCGACCGGAGCTCTCGTGCCTTCGGGCGGGAGACTATCGAACGCTGTGTCGTCTGGCTAAGGTTGCAGGGTAGTGCGTCAGTTTGAACTGACTCGCGGCATCCCGATGAGATTCGTATGAATCACCGCAACGTTCGACATGATGGCGTACATCACCGCCGCGTTCTCGGGCTTCGACGGCAGGGTCTTCAGCAGCTCGCTGATCCCATTGAGGGCCTTGAAGATTTGCGTTGCCTGCGCACGGCTCACCGTGATGTTGTCCGTCATAAGCTCGTCCCCGTCAAAGCCCCGAGTTCGTTCTTGAGGTAAGCCAGAGAGCTATCTGGCCTTCGATCGCTCGAGCAGCACGCGCCCGTACGCTGTGTCGACGACCATCCAGCCTTCGTCTACCGCCGCCTTCAACTCGCGATGAAAAGTTGGCGTCTTGACGGCGCTGATCGTCCGGTACTCAAATAGCGCCGATGTCTTCGGAGCTTTCTCCATGATGACCACACTGTTTGTATTGAAAATCGTGATTCCCTTCTTGGTCATCGCGGTGTGAGGTACGACCCGGAACCCATCACCGGCGGCGGCGTTCATCTCCTTGTCGCCCGTCTTTTCTGAAAAGGTCGCGACCATCAGGTATTGAAAGAGGTCCGGGGCCGCTGCGGTGCGATTCATCAGCGCCTGTATCCTTTGACCGTTGTCGGAAGTCGCTGACATCATCAGTCGGAACCCTTGACCGGCAGCGTTGTTGATCTCCTTTTCAAACGTGTCAAGCTTCGCCACTTCGAGGACCAGGTACTGCTGATCAGGCTCGATTTTGAGGTCTTGAGCACCGGCTGGAGCGCCCAACATAGTGACCAGCACAGCCGTCGCGACTGCTGAACCAAATGGGTGTCTCATGCCCTTCCTCCCTACTTCCACATCGCGTTGACTGTCGTCCCCGTAGGTCTCGAACATATCGACGTTACGTCGGCCAGATTCTTGGCCGGCTAACGTTGTATAGCTGGACCGTGCCAACTGCCGTTGCCTACCCACGGCACGTCCACGCGCCTTCTCGATCGCCGTATCGTTTGCGGCCATTCTGGCCATGTCGTGGCACCCGGTCAAGTGTCATTGCCACATGGATTTGCTGGATTCCGCCGGCTCTTCAACCGTGGATTGGCGACGCTGCCAAAATCCACCGGAGCCGTGCATAGCAGGAGGGCGCCAATCGCGTGAGTCGATGTCATCCCACGGGTTGTCGATTCGGGGCGACGGCCATGCGAGGATTCGTTTCACCTAGCTGTGCGTGGCAGCAACGGTTCGCGGCCGCAGCTGGTTTGCGGCCAGAAATCGCGGACATGAACCAGGTAGGCGTTTCAAGAACAGGTAGGATGTGCAGGTGTCTCGTGCATTTCGCGTAACGGCAGCACTCGTGCTGTGCGCCACGACGGCCATGCTCGCGCAGCGCCTCGAGAACTTTCGCCCCGGGCGGACGCCGGCGATTCACAACATGCCGTACGACGGGCGCTTCACGTTCGTTCGCGTCAAGTACGAGACCGCGCCGGGTGGCTACTGGTCCGGCGGCCGGCCGTCGTGGGTGCACGGCTATCCCGTGGCCGAGGAAAACCTGATGCGGATCATGACCGACCTCAGCTACCTCAGCCCGCACACCGACGGTTTCAACGTGATCTCACTGGACGATCCCGAGCTGTTCAAGTACCCGGTCGCGTACATCATCGAGGTCGGCTGGTGGACGCTGACCGACCTCGAGGCCGCCGCTCTGCGCGCGTACATTCAGAAAGGCGGCTTCGTCATCGTCGACGACTTCAAGACGCTCGGCTGGCGCGGCAACGGCACCGGCGGATGGGAGCCGTTCGAAGCGAACATGAAACGCGTGCTGCCCGGCGTGCGCTTCTTCGAGATGGACCTCTCGCATCCGATCTTCCACTCGTTCTTTGAAATCACCACGCTCGACAACTTCCCGCAGGCCTACAACAGCGGACGCCCCATCTTCCGCGGCGTGTACGAGGACAACGATCCGCGCAAGCGCCTCGTGATGATCGTCAACTACAACACCGACATCTCACAATACTGGGAGTGGTCTGGACGCGGGCTGCGACCAGTCAATGATACGAACGAGGCCTACAAGCTCGGAGTGAATTATCTCGTCTACGGGATGACACACTGAGCGCATGACTCCATCCGATCGCAAAACTCCATCCGATCGCAAAACTCCATCCGATCACGTTCCTCCAAGCACTGCCGTGCCTGTGGCAGTGCGGCGCTCACGCTGAAAAGCGACTGGTAGAAATCACAGGATCGATCGACGCGCTTGGACGCACGTCGTTGATGAGCCGCAGCGGCACGCCGTGTGCAACTCGATCACACGACGATGAGAGTTTCCAACCGGACAAACGTGCGAGGCGAGTGACCCGTGTCGCGGTGGTGGATGCTTGCGATTGTGGTGGCGATGATCATCGGACACCCTTCCGCGAGTGAACGAGCATCAGGACCGGGAGCCCAGCAACCGTCCTTTCACGGTGGCGTCGATGTCGTTGCCGTGAACGTCACGGTGACCGACGGTGCGCGCCATTTCGTCACGAATCTCGGGCCGCAGGACTTTCTCATCTTCGAAGACGGCCGCCAGCAGGAGCCGACGTTCTTTCAGCAGACCGGTGTTCCGCTGGCCGTGACGCTGGCGCTCGATACCAGCGCGAGCATGGAGCCCAAATTGCGGCTCGCGCAAGAGGCGGCCGTCAGATTCGTGCGGGAGCTCGCGCCCACCGACAGGGCCTCACTCATCGATTTCAATAGCGGTGTGCAGCTCCGTCAGGGATTCACCACGGACCGTGAGCTTCTCGAACGTACCATTCGAGACACGAAGGCCCGGGGAACAACGGCTCTCTACAATGCCCTGTACATCGGGTTGAAAGAACTCAGCAAGACCCTTAGCGATGAGAGCCCGGTGGAACGACGGCGCCGCGCCATCGTCGTCCTCTCCGACGGAGAGGACACGTCAAGTCTGGTCACCTTCGACCAACTGTTGGATCTCGCGACCCGCTCCGACGCGACCATCTACACGATCGGATTGCTTGACCGCGAGGCAGCACGAAAGCCGTTCGAGGATGGCCAGTTTGTGTTACGCCGTCTCGCGCAACAGACCGGTGGACGCGCGTTCTTTCCGACTCGCCGCGAAGGAACTGTCGGGAATTTACCGCGACATCAAGGCGGAGCTCTCGAGTCAGTACTTGCTCGGGTACGAGTCGGACAACCCGCGTCGGGATGGTCAGTTCCGTCGAATTGTCGATTCGGTCCAGCAGCCGCGTGCGGTCGCTCGAGCGCGGGCCGGCTACTACGCTCCGAGCAAGTAGTGTTCAACCGCCAAAGTAACCGCTTCGCGCCTTGACCGTCGCCGGCGCAGACGGCGTCCTCACTCGCACATCCAGTCGACGCCACTCGCGCTCCGGTGCGGCTTCGATCGCCAGCACATACTGCTGCCGCAGCTCGTCGACGATCGTCGAGGCCACGACAATCGTCTCCGTAAACGTACTGGCGAAGACCAATTGCCCGCCGCTCCATTCAGCCAGATCGCGCAAATCTGCCGCATCCGCGCGTGTTCCTCGCTCCCTTGCCTCCATCATCGCGCGCTGGTCGATGGAAGGGACGGTTGCCACGATGTAGACCGGGACATTGATGGAGCTGGCGAGCCCCGAGACCTCCGCGGCGCTGAGGCTGCTGCTCGTGTCGATGCCGTCCGTCAACACCACGATCGCGCGATGCGTCGCGGAGCGGTCCGCAAGACGACGGGCGGCGGCCGCGGTTGCGTCGTACAACGACGTGCTCCCGTACGGTTCGAACGTCGACAGCCCGTCCTTCAGTCGCGTGAAGTCCTGCGTGAAGCTCTGACGTTCGTGGAGCGACGAGTCGAACGTGAACAGGGCGACCTCGTCCTGGTCGCGAAGTTGCGACAGCACCGATTCGTAGGCCTGGCGAGCCATGGCCACCTTGGTCCCGATACTCATGCTGCCGCTCATGTCGACGAGAATGGCCAGCGTGACGGGCGCTTGCCGATCGGACCGGAATTCGATGACCGGCCGGAGTTGTCCGTTGTCCCGGACTTCAAAGTCCGCGCGTGTGAGCCCCTGCACGACGCGCCCGCGAGTGTCGCGGACCGATGCCTGAATCGTCACGAGGTCGACCGCGCTGCGAAATATCTGCGGCGGTGTCGCCGGCGACTGAGCGTCCAGCCACGCCACCGTGACCGGTATCAGGACCGCTGCAGCGAAGGCCATCCGACAGCGTGCTGTCATCGTGACTCCAATTGTCGCGTGTTTTGGCTCTCCGACGAACTTCGGCTGTGGGGGCAGCCTATTCCCGTATCGGACTCTCGATCGCCTGACATGAGCCCGGCCGCTATTCGAACAATCTTGTAACTCGCCTGGGATGCCGTTGCGTGTCAGCGCGTGACGGTCCAGACGATGAACAGGGCGGCGCCCGTTCCGCAGGTCACCAGCCAGAGCTCGGAGCGCTCCTGCATGAACACCACGCCCAGGGCAATCAGACAGGCCGCCGCGAACAGGCACTCCCAATAGAGATCGCGTGTCGTCGATTCCAGGCCGGTCGACCCTGCGCGACGCCTCGCCGCGTTGATGATGCGGTTCGCGATTTCCCGGTCGCCCTCGCGATCGAGCTCGAGGTACTGTCCACCTCCCGCCGCGGCGATGAGCCCGAGCGACTCACGATCGAGCGACGAAAGAATCGGCTTCGACGGGCCTAACCGCTCCCGGACCGCCCCTGGGAGGCTCTGGAATCACGCCGCCGGTGACCGTGCCGACGCCCACCACGAAGATGGGAAAGTCCCGCTCGCGCGCCAGCGCGATGGACCGGGCGACCTCGCCGCTCCAGGCCTGGCCGTCCGAGACGAGGACGAACACCTTCGCATTCGGCGATCCTCCGTGGAGCTGCTCGTCTTTTTCGATCAGCCTCATGCCCCAGTACACGCCGAGCTCGATATTGGTGTCCCAGGTCGTGTCATCTTCGATCGCGAAACGGAGATTCGCGGCTGAGATGATCCAGAAAGAAGAAGTACGTGTTCGGATCTTTCGTAAGCCGGATCTGCGGCTCGGCGACGTGCGCGAAGAGCGCCAGGGCGATGCGATCCTCCTTCCATCGGAGGGATTCGCCCAGCGTGCGCAGGAACTGCATCGACCGCTGCCAGCGGTCGCCTCTGACGTCGCGCACGCGCATCGACGCCGACCCGTCCTGCAGGATCACCACGTCCGCTCCGGCCGTGCGCACCAGCGAGACGGCGGCCGTCGGCCGCGCCATCGCGACCACGGTGCAGGCCAGAGCGCCGATCAGGCACAACCAGAACAGGAGTCCGCCGAACAGCGGCAGCCGTTCGCGGATCGGCACGCGCCGATGGCGGCGAAACGCCTGGCGGTCGTGGAGGTGACGAACGAGCCGCCAGGCCCACAGGCCGAACAGCACGCCGGGCGCGACGAGCAGCCACAACACCTGCGGCTCGCCGAAACCAAGGGTCTCCATCAGCCTTTGCGGACCTTCTGCCCGCCCTGGCCAGCCTCGGGGCTGTTGGTGCGCTCATCGCCGGACTTGGGCACGATGATGTTCAACTTGTTCGGCGCGGCGCCTTTCGCCGGAGCGCCGGGCTGTCCATGGATGCTCGGCTCCTTCTTGTCGTCCTCGCGGCCGCTTTCTTGTCCGCCTGGCCGGGGCCCGTGGACTGCGCTGCTCCAGCGTGCTCCGAAGACGAGCGGTGAACTCGTAGTTATATGCGGCGTCGAACACGTCGGGATGGCTTTTCAAGAGATCCGCGTAGTACGTCACGATGGTCTGCAGCCGCTGGATGGACGTCTGCCGATCGGCCGGTTCGAGCTGGTTCGCGCGATACGCGGCATTGGCGGCAAACAGCAGCAGCTGAGGGTCGTGCTCGACGAGCGCGCCGCCCGAGTCGCGCTGCAGCGTGAGCGCCTCGTACCGGCCCAGCCAGTAATTGGCGCTCGCCCGATCGTCCCGCATCGCGCTTCCGAGATCATCGCCGACGAGCGGCACGCGTGCCGCGTAGGTCAGCGGGACATCGAGTGGCTCGGCGTCTTCGGCGACCGCCTTGTAACCCATCGTCATCACCTGCGTGGTCACGCGCGCGACCCGGTCCTCCGCCTGTCCGAGCGTCCAGCAGACGCTGCCGGCGGCCAGGAGCACGAGCGCGAGAATCGTGGGTGTGATGATGCTTTTCATGGCGCGGGTCTCCATCAGGGAAACTTCTGAAAATACGGAATGGTCAGCTTCAACCCGAGCGCGGCCGCCCAGCAGCATCGCCGCGACGAGGGCGAAAGGCGAGAATTGCGGCTGGCCCGTGCTGTAGCGTTTCGTCGAGATCGTGCCGGCGGAGCGTCGGTCGATTTCAGTGATGGCGCGAAGGACCGTCGATTCGTCGGCCGCGGCGTAAAACTTTCCGCCGGTTGCCTCGATGGCGGGCTTCCAGATCTCGTCGGGGAGCACGCGGCCGAAGCCCTTGTTGTAGCTCATGCGAATCAAATAGACCGGAATCTTCGCCCGCGTGGCCTCCGCCAGAATATCGGTGACGCTCCTGCCGTCCACGATGGCCTGCGAATCCTGCCCGTCGCTCAAGATGATCATCACATTGCCGGCGTGCGTCGAGAAAATCGAACGTGCGGAACAGCGCGACGCTTTGCTCGACGGCGATACCGATGGTCGTGCCCTGGCTGGGAAACCTCATGAACTCGGTCCAGTCGCCGACGAGCGAGAGGCTCAGCAGGATGTTGTCGTAGTCGCTGGTGAACGGCGTCACCACATAAGCCTCGTCGCCGAACTCCACGAGTGCGATCAGATCCTGGTACTTGCCGCGCATGCGCTGGCGGATGAAGGTTTCGGCCGCGGCGACCGTTGTAAAGAAGGTCGCCTGATTCTTCTCCGTCCCTGTCAGGCGCGCCGCCTGAAACGGGCGCGACCATACTGGCCGATGCGTCGATCATCAACGCAATGCGGCGCCCCGGAAAGCTGAGCTGCTGTTGCTGCAGCTGGGTATAGGGATCGGCCAGCGCCAGCATGAAGAAGGGAAGACCGGCCAGCGCCAGCAGCAGCGCGCCGTGGCGAAGGAAGGGAAGCGACGAGGAGCGCGCCCACGACAACAACGCCGGCAGCCCGACCTGCGCGCGTCCCGGGCGGCGGCCAAAGGCGACGCGGATCACGGCGACACCAGCCGATAGTCCTGCAAGGACGATGAGCGTGAGGATCGTGGTGTCCAGATGGCCGAACAGGACGTCGGCCAGGCGGACATTGCGCCACGCTGTCAGGCCGTCACGGAGCAACGCGCCGATCTGCGCTAGCGGGACCATGCTCGGCTTGCCACGTCGGCCCTCGAGAGGCGGAGACTCCGCATCTTCTTCACGACCCACACGTTCTCGATCTTCAGCTGGCGGAGCGCACTCACGCCGGTGTCCAGCGCGTCATCGAGGACCTGGCCGTCGAGCTGGTTGTCACGACCGTACTGCGCCGCCGTCAGGCGGCCGAGCACGGCTCGCAGGTTCTCGAGCATCTCCACGCGCTGCGGCGCCATCTGGACTGCCCGCCGGGCGGACGCTGAAGCTCCTGGGTGATGACGTTCGGCGTGACCCAGGCCGGCAGAATGACTTTCGTGCGGCGCAGCCCGCGGCTGCGTACATTCAAATGTCCTTCGAATCCGGTCAGGTCGCTTGCTCCCGGTGCTCCCGGGACGGCGGCCAGGGGCGTCGTCGGCTAGTCCCAGCGCGTACGCGCTGATGATTCTCAGCGCGGTCAGCAGGCGCGCCGCCAGACCGGGCGTCCATTCGCCGCCGCGGCGCGTGTGCTGGATGTCGGCCAGCTCACGTCCCACGTCCCGCAGGATGCCCGCGTCCGACACCAGCGATGGTGCGGTCCGGCCGCGCGAGTCGCCCCTGGAACGAACCACGCGAGCGACCGCGACCAGCGCGGCCAGCGCCGCAAAGCCGATCAGGACGCCTCCGACGACGCGGAGGACGTTCGCGCGGGACAACCGGCGGTCGATATCCCCGAAGGTCTCGAGCGAGGCGTCGCGTATGTCGACCGCGTCGGCCGGCACGAGCGAGATCACGCGCACCGAGATCGGCGGCAGCACGTAGGTCTGGTCGCGGCCTTCGAGGATGTCGCCCTCGGTGCGGCTCCGCATCTTGTAGGTGATCTTCAGCTCCGGCAGCTCGATGTCCTTGCCGAAGATCTCGTCGCCGATGAGGCGCACGCGGTATTCGTACTGGAAGAACCGGTGATCGGCGGTCTGCAAATCGGTGCCGTGCGAGCCGCCCGATGACTTCAAAGGGCGTCAACTGCATCGCGCTCGGCTCGAGCTCGGCCTGGCTCGGCACGACCGTGAGCGCCTCGGTCTGGACCACGGCGCACGTCAGCACGACGGAGAATACCTCGCCGACTCGCACGGCACCGGCACTGGTGCGCCACCAGCAGCGCATCGGCTCGGTTCCCGGCGCTCTGAGTGTCCCGTGCTTGTGCGGCTGCGTGAGCGCCCAGAGAGAGTGCGAGTGCGAATGTAGCGCAGGACTTCAGTCCTGCGTGTCCCGCGCGTCGGGCAGGTCTAAAGACCTGCGCCACATCAGAGTTCATCAGGTCTTCCTCAGCCGCCGCTCGGCGACGAATTCGCTGAGCGCGATGGCGCTCGCGATCTCATCGAGACCGAAGCGCAGCACGTCGAGATCCGCGGCCTTCGCCATCTGCTGCACGTCGTCCTGCCACTCGCGCGCGCGCGCGCCCAGCGCGCGAAGCGACCCGCGCGACATCACCCGCGAGCGGCCGGTCTCGACGTCGAAGGCCTCAACCCATCCGGATGACACGGCCGGCATATCGTAGGCGAACGCGGCGTCGATCAGCACGAGGATGACGTCGTGCATCGAGTTCAGCTGCGTCAGTTCCTCGATCACCGCCCGCGCATCGTCGAACAGAAAGTCCGAGATCACGGGGATGAGCGACGGCTTCCGGATGACCCCGGCGATCCGCGAGCTCAGGCTGTCGGCCTCCTTCACGTCCTGCAGCCCGCGCTGGTGCTGATACGCGTCGAGGCAGTGGATGACCTGGTTCTTGCCGATTCGCGGCCGCACGGCCGCGAGGTGCTTGAAGCCGGCGTCGAACGTGATGAGCCCGAACGTGTCCTGAAAGAACACCGCCGAGATGCCAATCGTGCCGATGGCCCGCGCGATCGCGGCCGCGATCGAGACGCCGTCGATGCCGCAGCGCGTGGACGGCGACGCGTCGGCGACCGCCATGACGCCGGCCGTGCGACGGCTGGGCGAAATCGCGCACGACCAGCGGGCTGAAATTCGTGATGGTCGACTGCGGCCAGTCGATCGACGCCAGGCGATCGCCCGGCTGCCAGTCGCGCAGGCCGACGAAGTCGAAGCCGGTGCCGTGAAAGACGCTCCGGTGATCGCCGATCGTGAACTCGCGCATCCGCTTCAGGATGAGCAGCTCGATCTCGGAGAGTTCCGAGAGGTTCACCAGCGGATCGTCGGTCTGCTCGCGGCTCCTCATGGAATCGCGACCCGCTCGATGACGTCCTTGATGACCGCCTCGCTGGTGAGGCCGTGGCTGGCCGCATGCGGACCGAGCCAGATCCGGTGCCTCAGGACGTGCGGC
Source organism: uncultured Acidobacteriota bacterium (assembly GCA_963789965.1). GTDB lineage: Bacteria > Acidobacteriota > Vicinamibacteria > Vicinamibacterales > CAVVIG01 > DATLLJ01. The sequence continues at coordinate 414,352 of CAWBMO010000005.1, read as the reverse complement.
GCCAGATCCTGAATATCTTCCGGATACACCTCGGTCCGGTGCTTGACCAGCAGCGCCCAGACCTTGGCCAGCCGTCCCCAGCAGATGATCGCGCGCGGCGACGCGCCGAGATCGACGCTGTGCTCGACCAGCTCCGAAGGCGATCGGACGAGCCAGTCGGTGTCGGGGTTGTACGGCCGCGTGGCGGCGACGAGCCGCTGGATGTAGGTGCCGAGCCGCTCGTGCAGAAAGACCTGTTCGCTGATCACGGACCGCAGCTGGATGATGCGTTCCTTCGTCATCAGCGGGTTGAGACGCACCTTCTTGAAGTCGAAGTGCACGAGCTTGGCTTCTTCTTCGGGCGGCAGGTAGCCGATGTTCACCATGATCGCGAAGCGATCGGTGGCCGCTTCGGACAGCGGAAACGTGCCCTGTCCGAGCTCGACCGGGTTCATCGTCGCAATCGCGAAGCTGAAGGCCGGCAACTCGTACGTCGTGTTGCCCACGGTGACCGTGCGATCCTGCAGCCCTTCGAGAAACGCGCTCTGCGACTTGAGCGGAATGCGGTTGATCTCGTCGAGCAGAATGACTTCCGCCGAGGCGAGCGGGCCCGAACTCGGTGACGAGCGCGCCGGTCGCCGGGTTGATCATCTGAAAGCCGACGACTTCGGTCGGCTGGAGATCGGCGCGTCCCTGGAGACGCGCGAACTTGGCGTTGCTGATGGCCGCGAGGATCACGCCGAAGAATGTCTTCCCGACGCCGGGCACGCCGCGCAGCAGCAGGTTGCCCGCGTTGACCTGCCGCTGCTCCTTCTTGTCGTACGTCGTCGGGATTTCCGACAGCAGGACGATATTGGCGAGCGCCTTGGCGGTCTCGTAGCCGACCAGGGCCTTGCTGCCCTCGGCGATGATCGCGTCGTGAAAGGCGATGGCTTCTTCGAGATCAGGGTGCACGATGCGTCAGAATCTTACGTCAGAAGTCGGTCTGTCCACCTCCTGGTTGCAAGGCCGGGCCCAATCCGTCCTACTTTTTCCCTCCAAAAAGGCCGCCCAGGCTGCTGGCCGCCTTCTTGGCTGATTCCGGATCCTTCACGAGGCCGGCGACCGCAGTCGCTGGCCGCGCGGCCGACATCGGGCACGAAGATCGGGATTGGCCGTCGTGCCCTGAATACGGAAGGGGATGCCGCTGGCCGGCTGACCGAGCGACCCGATGCGGGACACCTGGCTCGACCGCCGCCCGTTCCAGTCAGCTTCGCGAGCATCTTGAAATCCAGGTTGCCTTTCGGGGCGATCGTGCCGCTGCCGGTGAGGGTGCCAAACGCCGGCGCGACGAGGTTCAGGTTGTCGGCGCGAATGCCGTCCGGCGCGACACGGAGCGTCGCGGCCAGGGTCTGGATCTGCGTGTCATTGCTCCCAGCGCTCCCAGCGGCTCTTGGATCCGCCCGACAAGGACGGCAGCGCGCTCAGCTTGCCGCCGAGATCGAAGCCGGCGACCGTGACGTTGGCCAGGTTGATCGGGCCCGCGATGACGAGGCGATCGATGGGGCCGCTGATCGTCAGGTTGACGTCCAGCGTCCCTTGCTTCAAGCGACGCGCCAGACGGCAGCGTCACGCCGATGGCCGGCAACGTGGCTTCAAGATCCGGCGCCGGCATCTTGTCTCCCGTGAGTTTCAGCCGAACCGCGATGGCTTCGCCGCCGGCGTTGTAGTCTCCCGTCAGATGCGCCACCGCCTTGCCGATGTGCACGTCGCCCTGCTTGACCACGCCGGTCTGCGCCTTGCGGTTGTAGTCGGACTCGTAGTCGATCTTCGACCGGCACGCGAGCCGGCGTGCCGCCGGGCACAAGCTGGAATCCGGTCGCGTTCACCGTGCCCTTCGACGTCAACCGTCCGGCGTCCGACGCCAGCGTGCCCTTGAAATCGATCACGCCCGCGAGGCCCGAGGCCGGATCGACGAAGCCGGTGGACGCCACGTCCAGGTGCGACACTTCGGCGGTCGCCTGAAACGGCGTCTCCGCGGCGTCGGTCACACTGAACGGGCCGGCCTTTCCATCGAGCGTGACCGTCCCACCGCCCGGCGTCTTCGCCGTCACGCGAAACGGAAACTGAGAGGTGAGCGACAGATCGCTGACTTCCAGATTCACGTTTTCGTACACGCGTTCCTTCCCGCGGACGCCGGGCGTTCCGACAAGGATCCGGCCGTTGGCAATTTCGACCTTCTGGATCACGATGCTCATCGCGGCCGTCGATCCGCCGGACGACGCGCTCGACGATGTGCCGCCCAGGCCCGAGAAATTCCACTGGCCTGACGAGGAGTTGAGCAGCACCACCTGCGGATCCTCGAGGCGGAACGACTTGACGTGAAGACTCCGCGAAAAAATGAGCGGCATCAGATCAACGCCGACCGACACCGCTTTGGCGGTCACGAACGGTGTAGGTGCTGAACGCGGGGTCGTCGGCGATCGACAGATCTTCGATCGCCATTCCGCCGGAGAACAGCGCGATCCTGATATTGCCGATCGACACCGTCCGGCCGAGCGCGCCACCCAGTGCACTTTCGAGCTGCGGACGGAACTGGTTGGCGTCCAGAAACAGCCACAGTCCCAGCACCACCACGACCAACAGACCCACGATGGCCGATCCGGCGATCACGAGCTTCTTCTTCATCACAAATCTCCCATTTGGGTTTCAATTTTGAGGGTCCAACAGGTGCCTGGTTTCGGACCTGTAATGCCCTGCGGAGTGTATCGGTCGATGTGAGGCTGGAGCGAAACTTGCTGTCTCCCGGGCGATCTATAGCTCTGCCCTTGTGACCTATGTCTTTTGATACCAACGCCCGTCGCCAGGCCAAAGAGCTGTTCGACGCGCTCATGGACCGCCTGGTCAAGGACCTGTCGGCTGCCGCGCGCGAGGAAACAGAGGCGGCGGTCGTCGCGACCCGAAAGGAAGCGGAAGCGGCGGTGGCGGCGGCGGAAAAAGAGGCCGACGCGACGGTCGCCGCGACGCGAAAAGAGGCGGAAGCGACCGCGCGGCGGCGCGCAAGGAGGCAGAGGCGACCGCGGCGGCGGCGCGCAAGGAGGCAGAGGCGACCATCGCAGCCGCACGCAAGGACGCCGAGGCGTCCGTGGCCGCGGCGCAAAGGGAAGGGGAGGCGAAAGCCGCCAAGGCACGCAGCGACGCGGAAAAGGCGGCCGAGTCCCAGCTGGCTGCGGCGCGGGCGGACGGCGAAGCGCGGCTGGCGGCTGCGCAGGCGATGAACTGCGGGACTGATGGAGAGCGTCGAAGGGGCGCGGCAGGAAGTCAAGACGTTCGAAGCGCGGCTGCTGCAGGTCGAAAAGGAGCGCACCGAGGTTCTTCGCGGCGAAAGACGAGGCCGGCGTGCAGCTCGAAGCGGAAACGAAACGGGCGAACGAGCTGGCCGAGGCGCTCGAAGCCGCCCTTCAGGAAACGAACCTCGCGAAGCAGACCGCGAGCCTGTCAAAAGTCGAGGCGGACGCGCGCCGTCAGGATCGCGAACTGGCGCTCGATCGCTTTGGCGCCGCCCTTCGCACCGTCGATCGCGCGAACAGCCCCAGCGAGATTCTCGACGCGCTGCTCGATCCGCTCGCCCACGACTATGCCAAGGCCGCCGTCTTTCTGGTCGGCAGCGCCGGCTTGAAAGGGTGGCGGGCCCGCGGGCTGGCTGAAACGAACGACATTGCCAAGCTGGTCATCCCGCGCGGGAGCGATTCTCTTCTTTCGCGCGCCGTGACCACGCGGAAGCGCGGTGCAGGTCTCGGCCAATGGCGGTGAGCCGCCGGTCGGATTGTGGGGCGGGCCGGTCGCGGGCGCTGTGGCGCTGCCGATCCACGCCGGCGACGGTGTCATTGCGGTCGCATACGCAGAGGATGTGGAGGAGACGTCGGCGCAGGGCGTCGGTCGCAAGATCGCAGAGATGCTGATCAAGCATGCCGCGCTGCGCCTCACCGTCAAGGGTCAGGCTCCGGCGCGGCCGGTTGTCGCCCCCGCAGCCCAGCCGGCCGATGCGAATGAACAGCCTGCCGAGTTCTCGCCGGCCCGTCAGGCCCGCCGCCTCAAGATGCGAGAAGACATCGACGTCGTCCTCGACGGCTCATCAAGCTCGCTCGTCGATATCTCGTCAATCGGCGCGCAGGTTCTTTCGCCGCTCGCCCTTCGCCCGAACCGCGTGGTGAAGATGACGCTGCGCGGAGAGGAAGGCGCGCTGGCGTGCAAGGTCCGCGTGATGTGGGCGACATTTCGAACCGAAGGGGACGGTGTCGGCGCAATACCGCGTCGGCGTGAAGTTCACCGACGTCGAATCGAAGGCCATCGACGGATTCATGAGCGCCACGGGATTGAGGCCATACAGGAGCGAGCAAAGCCCGCCAAGCTGAAGGATTCGGCATGAGATAAGCTGAACGCCGATTGAACGATCTGACGGACCTCCAGCGCGTTTTCCACTATCACGACGGCACCAAGCACCATTTCAATCGCTTCGCTCCATCGCTCGGTTATCTTGACTGGGCGTCGCAGCCGCGCCCGTTCCGATCGTTTGACGGCGCGCCGGTTTTCAATTTGTACCCCGGTCCGAACGCCCCTGGACTCTCCGCCGACCGCAACGACCTGCCGCGCGTCACCGTACGACCAGTTGTTTGGCGAATCGCCGATCGCTCCCTTGCCGATGACAGCGGCCACGATTGGCCACTTTCTTCGCTGTTCATTGGGGCTCTCGGCCTGGAAAGTCTTCAAAGGCTCGCGCTGGTCGCTGCGCGTCAACCCTTCGAGTGGCAACCTTCACCCAACTGAGGCTTACGTCGTCGCAGGCCCGCTCCGGGTCGACGCCTTCGGCGAGATGCCCGGGGTCTGGCATTACGCGTCCGATCGTCACGTGCTGGAGCGGCGCTCGGTTTTCGAGCGCGCGGCGTGGGATCTCGCCGGTACTGACGCGTTCTTCGTCGCCCTCACGTCCATCCATTGGCGCGAGTCCTGGAAATACGGCGAGCGCGCGTTTCGGTACTGTCAGCACGATCTGGGACATGCCATCGCTGCGCTCGGGCTGTCGGCGTCCATGTGTGGATGGCGATTGACGATGCTGCCGGCGTGGCCGCAACGCGCCGTGGGAACGCTCGTCGGCATCGATCGCGATGAGGATTACTTCGAAGCCGAGCGGGAAGAACCGGCCTGCGCCCTGCTCGTCACACGCGGCTTGGTACCTGACATGTCACGGATCCGAAGAATCCCTGGCTTAGATGCCGCGGTGCGGCATGGCCGTTGGTTCGGGCGGGCCAGTCAGCTCAGCGAGCATCACGTCACGTGGACCTTCATCGACGAGGTCGCGCGGGCGACCGAAGACCCGGGACGGATTGAGATCCAGAGACGGCTCGAGACCCAGGGACGGCCTGAGATCCCGGGACCGCCTGAAGGCCGTTCCCTACAGCCGTCGACGATGACGGCGGACGCCACGAACATCATCCTGCAGCGGCGCAGCGCGGTCGCGCTCGATGGCCTCTCCTTCACCAGTCGCGATCGGTTCATGCGCATGCTCTCGCGCGTCCTGCCTGGTCCTGGCGCGCCGTGGGACGCGCAGTGGTGGTCGCCGCGCATCCACCTCGCCCTGTTCGTTCATCGTGTCGAGGGCGTCACCCCCGGCCTCTACGCCCTGGCGCGCGAGGCGTCCGCCGTGCCTCGCCTCAAGGCGGCGTTCAACCGCGAGTTCGCGTGGTCGCAGGTTGCCGGCGGCTTTCCGTTGTGGCTGCTTCAGGCGGGTGATTACCGATCTCGTTCGCAGCGGGTCAGCTGCGATCAGAAGCATCGCCGCCGACGGGTTTTTCAGCCTCGGGATGATCGCGGACTTCGACGCCGGGCTCGACGCGCACGGCCCTTCGTTTTACCGGCACCTTTTCTGGGAATCAGGCATCGTGGGACAGGTGTTATATCTCGAGGCCGAAGCCGCGGGCGCGCGCGCCACCGGCATCGGGTGCTTCTATGACGACCCGGTCCACGATCTGCTCGGCCTGACCAGGAACGCGGACCACGCGTTTCAAAGCCTGTATCACTTCACCGTCGGCATGCCCGTCGAAGACGCGAGGCTGACAACAGAGCCTGGATATCCGTGGGAAACGGAGTCAGGCTTTAGGCTTTAGCAGGCGAGCGTTCTATTTCGTCGCGGCCGACGTCTGCAGCAGCTCGCGCATGCCGCCAAGCGACGCCATGACCCCGCTCGCCTCGTACGGCAGGAAGACCAGCTTCTGCGCGTTGGTCGCGATCTGGCTGAGCGATTCGAGATACCGCTGCGCGATCAGATACTGCGCGGGGTTGCCGGCCGTGCCAATCGCCTGCGCCACCATCTGAATCGCCTGCGCTTCGGCCTGCGCGACGCGCAATCGCGCCTCCGCCTGACCTTCGGCCGCGAGAATCGCCGCCTGCTTGGATCCTTCGGCGTTGACGATCTGCGACTGCTTCTGGCCCTCGGCGCGCAGAATCGCCGACGCCTTCTCGCCCTCCGCGGTCGTGACGACGGCGCGCCGCGTCCGTTCGGCCGTCATCTGCTTTTCCATGGTCAGGCGGATTTCTTCCGGCGGGTTGATGTTCTTGAGCTCGATGCGCATCACCTTGACGCCCCACTGCTGCGTCGCGGAATCGAGCGCCGCGCGAAGCTGCGAGTTGGTGGTGTCACGGGAGGCCAGGGTGTGATCCAGATCGAGCTGGCCGATGACGTTGCGCAGCGCCGACAGCGTCATCTGCTCGAGGCCCCACCGCAGGTTCTGCACCTCGTAGGTCGCGCGGACCGGATCGACGATGACCGAGTAGATGACCGCGTCCACCTCCATCGTGACGTTGTCGCGCGTGATGACCGGCTGCGGCTCGATCTTCGTGATCTGCTCGCGCAGGTCGAGCGTGTCGCGCACCGAGTCGAGGAACGGCACGATGATGTTCAGACCGGCTTCGGCCGTCTGGTGATACTTGCCCAGCCGCTCGATGATCTTCACCTGCTTCTGGGGCACGATCTTGATCGACTTGAAGAGGACGATCAGGGACAAGACGACGATGGCGACCAGCACGATACTCATGAGCGTCTGACCTCCAGGACAATCCCATCCGCGCCATCGACGCGCACGTTCGTGCCCGCCGGAATCCGTTCGCTGCTCCGCGCGGCCCAGTCCTCACCGCCCACGTTGACTCGTCCGGCGCCGGTGGTCGGGTCGATGTCTTGCGTCACGATCCCCTTTTTACCGCTCAACTGTTCAGTGCGCGACGGCACGCCCTTGCTGCCCATGCTGGCGACGAGCCGCGGGCGCAACGCGGGCACCGAGACCGCCAGCACGATGCAGAAGACGATGATCTGTACCGGGAGCGTCAGTCCGAGCGCCGCCGCCGCGGCGGCCCCGACGGCAGCGATGGCCACAAACATGAGACCAAAGTGCGGGATCGAGACCTCGACAATCGCGGACACCACCGCGAGCGCGAGCCAGTCGAGCGCCGGCCATTCAAAAAGCGGCATGGGACGCTGTGAGTATACTTTCTGGTGAGGGATTCGCGGCGTTCATCGATTGCACAAGTGTCAGTGGCGTCGCGAATCGTCACACGCCGCCGACACCCTCCCGTCAGGAAAACCCACGCCAGCCGCTGCACTTCTGTGCAACCCGAGGTGGGGCACAGGTCTTGGTTATGACACCTACGCCATGCTCAATTTCTTTCTAGCCGGACCTGACCTCGTGAGCTGGGATCTCACGGCTCTTGGACCCCAGGGTGACGGGCCGTTCCGCCTGGTGGTCCGCCACTCCGCCGGCACGATCACCGAGCACTTCGACACGGTCACCGGCGCCCTCATCCGCCAGGGTCAGCTCGAGGCCCTTCTCATGGCCGCGCGCGGCGCCGCCGAACCGTATGACCTAAAGGCGCTTGAGCCGGCTTCCAAACCCGTTGTTCAGAAGAAGACCCCGACGATCCTCGTGATCGACGACGACCAGACCGTGACGGAGACGTTTGCCACGGCGCTTCACCGCGAAGGGTTCAATGTCAGAACCGCGATGAACGCCGAGAACGGCCTTCGGGAAGCCACCTCGTTCCACGCGGACGCCATCATCCTCGACCTGCGCATGCCGCTCATCAACGGCCTGGGGTTTCTCTACCGCCTTCGCAACTGGGACGAACACCGCCACACGCCGGTCGCCATCGTGACCGGGGCGGTTGTGGATGATTCGACGCAGGCCGAACTGACCGAGCTCGGTGCCGAATTGCGCTTCAAGCCGCTCTGGCTCGAAGACGTCGTCGAGCTCGCGCACCAGCTCGTTTCCCGCACGCAGTAACCCCCCGTCGGCGGAATCAGGCCCATAATAGCTGGTCCTAACCGGCATCCGCGCCGGTGCGTCTAACCTCTCAAGATGACCGCCAGCGAAGTCCCTGCCGTTCTCACCCGTGCCCGCCAGGGCGACAGCGAGGCCTTTCGGACGCTGGTCGAGGGCCACAGTCGAAGCGCCTTCCGGCTGGCCTTCCGGATGACGGGCAACGAGCAGGATGCCGAAGACGTCGTCCAGGAAAGCCTGCTCAAAGCGTATCGGCACCTTGGCCGCTTCGAGATCCGCGCCGATTTCGGGACGTGGCTTTACAGGATCGTCGCCAACTGCGCAGTGGACATGATTCGCAGCCGGCAGGCGCGGCAGAAGCATACGTGGACAGAGCCGTTCGAACCGGCCACGTCGACGCACGCGTCCGACCAGCCGGGACCGGATCGGCTCGCGGAAAGCTCTGAGGTCCAGCGCCGTGTCGCTGCCGCGCTCGACGGCCTCAGTCCGCTCGAACGGGCGGCGTTTGCGCTGCGACACTACGAAGGACGATCGATTGACGAAATCGGCAGCACGCTCGGTCTCGGCACGAGCGCGGCGAAGCACGCCGTCTTTCGCGCGGTGAAGAAACTGCGCGTGGAACTCGGTGAATTAAGAACCAGCAGCTGAACGAACCTTGAACCTTGAACCCTGAACCAGGGATTGCACTATGGCCCACTACACCGAAGACGATTTGACTCTTTACCACTACGGAGAGGCGCCGCGCCGGGACCGGATCGATCGCCATCTGCAGGAGTGCGAGTCGTGCGCGACGACGTATCGCGATATCGCCCGTACGCTGGCGCTCGTCGGGAGCCTCGACGTGCCCGAGCGCGACGAGCGATACGGCCTCGAGGTGTGGCAGCGCATCCGTCACGATCTGCCGCCGCAGGATGTGCCGTGGTTCATGGGCTTGATGGCCTGGCATCGTTCGGTGCTGGTGGGCGCCGCCGCCGTGCTGATCATGGCGGCGTTTGTGGCCGGCCGCTACCTGGCCGCGTCAGGCGTCGGCGTCGCAGGATGCACTGCAGGCAAGCAACCTGGCCGACCTGCGCGGCGAGCTCCGCGAGATGCGCGAGATGCTCACGCTGTCGCTGATGCAGCAGCAATCGGCGACCGAGCGGCTCCGCGGCGTGAGCGGCAGCGTGCAAATCGACCAGCCGGGCAACGAGATCGTTGGCGCGCTGCTCGACACGTTGATGCACGATACCAACGTGAATGTCCGGCTGGCGTGCATTGACGCGCTCCGCCGTTTCAGCGCGCAGGACCAGGTCCGGCGCGGCACGATTCAGGCCCTCGGCGAATCGTCGTTCCCGCTCGTGCAGATTGCGCTCATCGACTACATGGTGGAAACGAAGGACAAGGGCGCGGCCGACGCGCTTCGGCGGTTGTCCGAGGATTCGATGGTGAACGAGGCGGTGCGCGGGCGGGCGATCTGGGGTCTGCAGCAGCTGAGTTCGTAACGTACTTGTATTGCGCGGTGACAGTGAGAAGGTGAGCACCATGAAGCGGACTTGCTTCGTTACGGCGCTGGTCGGCGTGTTGTTGACATTGTTTACAGCGGTCGCGCTCATTCAGGCGCAGTCAGATGCGAATCGGCTGACGGTGCCGTTCAGCGATCCATCCCGCCCGGGGACGGTCAACGTGTCCTTGTTCAACGGGGCCATCACCGTACGAGCGTCGACCGGGCGGGATGTCATCGTGATGACCGATGACGGACGGGTCACCAACACTCGCGAACAGCCGTCCGGCAAGGGGACCGGCCTCCGGCGTTTGAGTCAGCCCGCCGGCCTCTCCGTGACGGAAGAGAACAACGTGATGACCATCAGCAGCGGCCGTCTCACGGACGGCGGTGATGTGGACTATTCAGGTGCCGGCCAGGACGAACCTGAAGCTGAACACGGTCAACGGCGACGATATTCTCGTCGAACGCATCGAGGGTGACATCGAGGTGACGAGCCTGAACGGCCAGATCACGTTGACCGATGTGGCCGGTGCGGTCGTGGCGCACGCGACGAACGGGGACGTGAAGGTGATGCTCAGGCAGGTGACGGCGCAAAAACCGATGTCGTTCACCTCGTTCAACGGCGACGTCGACGTGATGCTTCCGCCGAACGTGAAAGCGAACCTGAAGATGCGGACCGATCATGGAGAGGTGCTCACGGATTTCGACGTGCAGATCCAGCAGCAACGTCCGCGCGTCTTCCGCCGCCAGCCGTCTTTGTCGCTCCGCCGTTCCCCCGCTGCCGCCGTTGCCGCCGCTGCCACCGCTGCCACCGCTGCCGCCCGGCGCCGATGCGCGCGAACAGCAGGCGCGTGAGCGCGAACGGCAGGCGCGCGAGCGCGAGCGCCAGGCGCGTGAGCGCGAACGTCAGGCGCGTGAGCGTCAACGGCAGGCGGGCAACCGGAGGGGTGGCACGCGCATCGAACTGGACGCGTCCATCTACGGAACCGTCAACGGCGGCGGGCCGGAGTTCGAACTGCGCACATTCAACGGAGACATCTACCTGCGCAAAGGCAAGTAGCGGATACTCTGCCGAACCATCCGCCGCGAGTCAGCGTCTAGCTAATGCGTCGACGCTGTACATGCGCACACGAGCATCTACCACGGAGGACACTGAGATCACGCACGGAGCCACAGATCAACAGAAACCGTGATCAGCGTCGTCATCGACGCCGGGCGCCGCCTGGCGTCGCTGACGAACCGACCTGTTGGCTCCGTGATCTCCGTGCCAGTGTTTGTTGACTTCGGCTGCGGATTCCGTGCTCTCGCGGCGTGCAGTGTCGAATCCGGAACGCCGTGCCATGCGGACGGCTTGCTGCGCGCTATCTGTGTGCGTCGCGCGGTGGCGGTGCTCCAGTCCCGCGCAGGCCCAAGCGCCGACGCTGCTCGGAGCCGGTGGTTCCCGAGAAGGTCGGAAAGGAGCTGCACGCCTTTCGGATCCGCGGCGCCGCGCCACGGATCGACGGACGGCTGGACGACGAAGTCTGGCGCAACGCGCAGGCGATCGAGGACCTCGTACAGGAAGATCCCGACAACATGAGGCCGCCGACCGAGCGCACTGTCGTCCAGATCGCGTACGACGATCGCTATCTGTACCTCGCGGCGCATTGCGACGCGAGTGGCGGGTCGAAGATCCGCACCGGCCTGGGCCGTCGGGACAACTTTCCGCAGAGTGACGTCATCGCCTTCAGTCTCGACCCCAGGCACGATCATCTGAACGCGTACATGTTCAGGGTGAATGCCTCGGGCGTGCAGGCCGATCAGAGCTTCTTCGACGACACCTCCTCCAGCAGCGACTACGACGGCGTGTGGGAAGTCTCGACACAGGTCACCTCACAGGGGTGGGATGCGGAGTTCCGAATCCCGTTTTCACAGATGCGGTTCAACATCCCTCCAGGGGAGCACGCGGTCTGGGGGCTGCAGGTGCGGCGCGAGATTGCAGTCGACAGGCGAAGTCGACCGGTGGGTGCCGACGCCGCGCGGCCAGCAGGGCCAGGTCTCGCGGTACGGGCATTTGGTCTTCGACGATCGGCTGACACCGCCGCGTCGCGTCGAGTTGCTGCCGTACACGCTCGGCCGGTTCGAGAAGGCGTCCGGCACATCGTCGGAGCAGTCCATCGGCGCAGGGACTGACCTGCGCGTCGGCATCGGGCCGTCGGCGACGCTGTCGGCGACGGTGAATCCGGATTTCGGGCAGGTCGAGGCGGATCCTGCGGTCCTCAACCTTTCGATCTTCGAGAGCTTTTTTCCGGAAAAGCGGCCCTTCTTTCTGGAGGACAGCCGAATATTCGTCCTGCAGTACAACCAGATTCAGGATTTCTACTCACGCCGGATCGGGCAGACGCCAGGTCGTTTCGAGCTTCAGTCGAACGAAACGCTCGTGAAGAAGCCCGACAACACGACCATCATCGGCGCCGCAAAGCTCACGGGGAAGTCGTCAGGCTGGACGTACGGCGGCCTCACGGCGCTGACCTCGCGCGAGTACGCGACGGTCGACGTGGCCACCGAGGCCACTGACGGCAGCGACGTCGTGACGCGCGAAGAACGTCTGATCGAACCGATGACCGGGTACAGCGTCGGCCGGGTGCAGCGCGACATCCTGCACGGCTCGTCGACGGTCGGCGCGATCGCCACCGCCGTGGTCCGGGAGCAGGACGCGGATGCGTTTACCGGCGGCGGCGATTTCAATATCCGCTGGAACAGCAACCGCTACGTATGGAACGGTCACTGGCTCGGCACGCACGCGCCCATCGACGGGACGGTGAAAAACGGATTCGGCGGCATCACCAACTTCAGTTATTCGGGCAAGCACCTGGGAATCAACGGCCACTACGACCACATCGGGCCGACCTTCCGGAACACCGACCTGGGGTTTCTCCAGACCCGCGTGAACAAGAACGAGGTCAATGGCGGCGTGAACCTCAATCAGCCCGATCCGACGAAGGTGTTTCGCGCCCAGAACTATTTCGTGACGGCGACCAAGCGGTGGAACGACGACGGCCTCGTGTTCGACAGCTTCTTCGGCTTCGGCACGAACCTGAATTTCCACAACTACTGGTACCTCTATCTCAACTACTTCTATAACTTCGACAGGCTCGACGATCTCGACAGCCGCGGAGGCCCGCCGATCGTCAAACCGAAGAGCGACAACATCAACTTCGGCGTGGGGACCGACTCCCGCAAGCGCTGGAACCTGTTCACGAACGTTTCAGCGGGCCATGACGACGGGGGCGGGTGGTATGGATTCATCGCGCCGAATCTGCGCCTGCAGCCTTCGTCGCGCGCTGCAGGCGTCGATCGGCGCGAACTACAACTGGGGCGTCGACGCGGCGCAGTGGATCAAGAACGTCGACGCAGACGGCGACGGTACGGAAGACAACGTCTACGGACGCCTGCGGCGAAACGTCGTCAACATGACCGGACGCGCGACCTACGCGTTCAGCCGTGACATGACCCTGGAGGCGTTCCTGCAGCCGTTTGTGGCCGTCGGGCATTACTCCAACATCGGGAAGCTCGCGCGTCCGAGCTCGTTTGAATTCTCACCGGTCGAGCTTGCAGACAATCCCGATTTCAATCGGAAATCGCTTCGCAGCACCGTCGTCCTGCGGTGGGAGTACGTGCGGGGCAGCACGCTGTTCTTCGTCTGGAACCTTTCCACGTCCGATGAGTCGCGGCCGGGCATCTTTTCGCCCACGCGGGATCTCGGCGGTGCCTTCAGCGCACCCGCCTCGCACACCTTCGCGATCAAGATGAATTACTGGTTGACGCCCTGAATTACTCGGCGCCGAAGGTCAAATCCGGACGGCCTCCAAACTGGTGGCAATAACCCTCAATCCACTTCGTGTCGGGCTTCGACAGCTTGACGCCGGCGCGATATTCGAATCGACCCGCGGGCCGGCGCCGCGACGGACCAGACGATCGTCCCCGGAAAGCGTGTCTCGCCGGCACTCGTCGGTTAAGACGAGCCGAACCGGTTCGTTGGGCCGCACGCGCGTCGGCAGCAGCACCTGCGCGCCGGTGATGGAGAGATCGATCAGGTGACTCGGTGCCCCGTTGACCAGAATGGCGCGACGATCCATCACGTATCGAAGGGCCGCTCGCGTGCCGGCCCGACCGAGTGGTCGTGACGTTTCGAGCAGCGCCTTCTCCGACGAGGTCGCCGGGTCCGCGAGCATGAGCGGCACTTTGTTCTCATCCTCAATCAGCACGCGAAGGTCGATGCCGCTCAGATCTGAATCGCCCTTGAGCTGGGCGACCAGCGCCGCACCTCGTGCCGTTTTGGCAAACAACGAGTTGAGCGCCACGATTCGTGGACGTGTGGTCTGAATGGTTTCGAGCGCCTGGAGCGAGTCGGTGTCGGCGAATACGGCGCCGGCCGGATCCTCGAGGCGGCTTCGCAGCGCACGCACGTGTTCCGGTGTGCTGATGATGACGAGCGACACGTTATCGTCGAGTATACGCGCAGGCGGTGCTTCCTGATGACACCCCTGTTCGTAAACGCCCACCCTCGCGTTAATACAACCAGAGAATGGCAGTTCCGCCGTTCCGAACAGGAGGCAAGAGTGATGGTTAATCGCAAGTTGGTCTGGGTTCTGTGTGGCGCCGCGGTCTTCGCGCTGACGTTGGTGCCGAGTGCGGCGCCGAACGCGGACGCGCGCAAGACCACGTACCTGACGTTCAGCCAGCCGGTCGAGTCTCCCCGGTGTCGCGCTCGGCTCGGGCACGTACACCTTCGAGATCGCCAATCCCGACACCAGCGCCGACATCGTCCGCGTGACGAGCCGCGACGGTTCGATCGTCTACTTCATGGGCTTCACCAAGGCGATCGCTCGTCCGGACGGCATGAACCGCGATCGGAACGTGTCGCTTGGTGAGGCAGCTGCCGGCGTCGCGCCGCCCATTACCGCCTGGTGGCCGCAGAATGAGTCGACCGGCCGCCAGTTCGTGTATCCCAGGGCCCGCTAGACGTGCACCCGTCGTCCCGATCATTCGTCATCGGGACAACACGCCGCCGCCCGAACTCCCCGGGCGGTGGCGTTTGGCTGTGGTATAACGACCGTGGTTTTCACGCTTGGACAACACCACCGCCGACCCTCTGATTGGCAGGGCCATCTCCCAATACGAGGTCGTCGCCAGGATTGGCGGCGGTGGCATGGGTGTGGTCTACAAGGCGACCGACCAGAAGCTCGGTCGCGCGGTCGCGCTCAAGTTTCTTCCCCCGCAGTGGAGTCACGACGAGGGCGCCAAGCAGCGGTTCCTGCGTGAGGCGCAGGCGGCGTCCGCCACCAACCACCGCAACATCTGCATCATTCACGACATCGCACAGACCGACGATGGGCAGTTGTTCATCGTCATGGCGTACTACGAAGGCCAGACGCTGAAGCAGAAGCTCGAGGCCGGCGCCGCTGCCGGTGGCCGAAGCGCTCGAGATCGCCGCCGAAGTCGCTGAGGGCCTCGCCAAGGCGCACGCGCAAGGCGTCGTGCATCGCGACGTCAAGCCGGGCAACCTGATGATCACCGACGACGGGGTCAAGGTGCTCGACTTCGGTCTGGCGAAGTTCGCGGACTCGCTGCAATTGACGATGGCGGGATCGACCATCGGCACGGTCGCGTACATGTCCCCGGAGCAGGCGCGCGGCGAAGAGGCCGACGCGCGCAGCGACGTCTGGGCGCTCGGCGTCGTGTTGTACGAGATGCTGACCGGCCGCGTGCCGTTCAACGGCGCGTACCCGGAGGCCATCTTCCACGCCATCAAGAACGAGCCGGTCCCGCCGCTCGAGCGGGGCCGACCGCGAAATCCAGCCAGCGGTCGAGATGCTCGTGCTCCGCGCGCTCGAGAAGGATCCGGAGCGGCGTTACCAGAGTGCCCGGGAGGTGGCGCGCGACCTCCGGCTGCTCCAGGGGCGCACCGTTCCGCTGGATCTTCGAACGGAGCCGCTGCCGTTGTTGACCGGGTCTCGCAGCGCCCCAGAACGCTCTCGTGGTCGCAGCGCGTGCGGCGTGCGGTGACGCCGGCGCGCGCGATCGCGTGCGGTGGTCGCGGTTGCTGTCGTCGTCGCCGGAACCTACGCGTGGATGACGCGGCCGGTCGTCCGGATCCCGGTGGCGATCGCGCCGGTTGCCAACCACACCGGCGAGCCGGAGCTGGACGCGTATCGGATGGCGCTGACCCAGTCCCTCGTCGACGAAGTCAGCGACTCTCCGAATATCCGCGTCGTGCCATATCTGCGGCTGCTCGAGATCGTGCGCCGGTTCATCGGCGCGGGAGATGTGTCGAGCAGCGAGGCGATACAGGCCATCGCGACTCAGAGCGGCGCGTCGTTTGTCGTCATTCCGTCGCTCGAGTACCGCAACGGCGATGTGGCTGGCGCAGGCGCAGGTCCGCAACGTCGAGACCGGCACGGTGACGCAAGACCTACGAGACCGAGGCGCTAGACCTCCTCGTTGCCGAAGGACACGGCGCTTCGCTCAGATGCCGCTCCTGGCCGACAGCATTCAGGCGCACTTCAAGACCAACGGTCCTGGCCGCTCGTACCGCAGGCCGGCCCGCTTCCGCCCGCTTTCGGAGTCTCGACGCGGCGCACGCGTTCGAGGAAGGTCTGAGCGCCTACGAGCAGCTCGAATACGCCGCGGCGCTCGCCGCGTTTCGACGCGCTGACTCGCTGGACGATCAGCACGCGATGACCGCAGGCGTGGTTGAGCCGTGTGCTGCTGCTGCTGAAGCAGGGCAACGAGGCGGTCGCGGCTGGTCAACGGGCGAAACAGCTTGTCACTTCAGAGACGCCCGAGGCCGACGTGGCTTTCATCGAGGCGGTGTTGGCGGAGGACCGGGCGGATTTTCCGGCTGCGGAACGGCAGTATCGGCGACTTGCAGCGCTGGCTCCGGACGACGGAGGAAGGAACACCGAGCTCGCTGATTTCCTGAAGAGACAGTACCGCAATCAGGAAGCGGTGAATGCCTACCACGACGTGTTGCGACTGGATCCACAGTTTGTCCGCCCGCATGTCGAGCTGTGCCAACTCTATACGCGGCTCACTGATTACCCCTTGGCAGAACAGCATGCTCGGAACGCCCTCGACAACTATCGCGCCGGGAGAAATCGCACCGGTGAAGGACAGGCGCTGCTCTGCCTCGGCGACTTGCAGCGGCTCGAGGGACGCTTTGTCGATGCCAGACGTGATATTGACGCCGCTCGAGACATTTTCGAATCGCTTGGTCTCCAATACAGCCTTTCGCGCGTGTTTCATTACCTCGCAGTGATCTCGGGCGACTCGGGCGACACTCCGGCTGCGGTTCAGTTCTTCGAAGAGTCCTTATCTCGAAGCCGCCAGGTCGGAAATCGGGAGATGGAAGGAAGGGAATTGACGAATCTCGGCGTTGCTCACGAAAGGCTCGGTCAGAGAGTCAGGGCGCTCAAGTATTACAACGAGGGCCGTGACATCCACCAACAGAACGGCGACGAACGGCAGGCAGCTGAACAGGATATCAACGTCGCGAGTCTCTTGGTTGAGGCCGGCAGCGACCAGGTCGAGGCGCTCAGGCGCGCCGCTAACGCTCGCGCAATGCTCCACAACAGCGGCTCTGTGGATTTTGAGGTCATTGCGATGCAGGTGGAAGCGGCCAGTCATCTGTACGCCGGACGTCACAACGAGGCGACAAGAGAGCTGCTTGAGGCCCTCACCTTGGCGAATGAACGGAAGCTGACCAAACGATCCGTATGGCTCACCGTGAAGCTGGCGGAATCCCACTTTGCGGTGGCCGACTACGAAGCGGCACGCATGCCGCTCGAAGACGCCGCAGGCAGTGACGCCGGTCGTGACGATCCAGAGGTAGCCATCACTTTGGGAAGGGTGCTGGTAAGGATGGGCGATGTCGACAATGCCAAAGGACATCTGGAACGGGCGTTGGCCACGGTCGAAGCGACTGGATACCTGCTGTTCGCGCCCCTTGCGCACATGGCATTGGGCGAACTCGAATATGAATCCGGGAACGCCCTCAAGGCTCGCGCCCATTTCGAGAAGGCCGCCGCGTTTTGGACCGACGATCTGCCTGACGCCGCGAGCGTCGAAGCGAAGTGCTACTTGGGGCTGATCGACGCACTCACGGGGAAGGCCTCGACCGTGCACGGGACGATGGAAAGGAGTGTGGAGCAAGCCAGGAAAATGGGCCGGCTGTCCGTGGAGGCTCAGTGTCGTCTGCATCTAGCTCATATCTTGTTCCGCGAACGGCGACATGCAGACGCGATCGCGACCCTGAGTGAGATTCCGTCCGGGGGCGAAACGTCAGTGGGATCCGAGCTGCAGGCCCAGACACACTATTGGCGCAGCCGTGTTATGAATGCGCAGGGCGATAGGGCTGGTGCCGAGGTGGAAGCGGCGCAGGCGCTGAAGCTCGTGAAGGAGCTCCGAGACGCACTGCCCGCGACGTATCGTGAACGCTTCGCCTCGAGACAGGATATCCGACAGGTCATCGAAAACAACCCTGTTCGGGAACGGCGTTAATTCTATTTGCTTGAAGGAGGTGCGTAATGCCAGGAGGAGGTTACACCGGTGACGGCAGCGTCAAATGGTTCGTCGAAGTCGACAGCGCCCGCGACGGAGAAACGAAGATCAACCCGCGGCCCGGCTTCCCCAAGGGTTCTAAACATGAAGGAATCGAACACCTAACGCAGCAGGGTGGGGACTTCGAGATTTCAATCGACGTTCCAATGAACATTACGACCAGACCGAACGCACAGAGCGAGTTCGTTAAGGGTCTGCGTGACGCGGCAAACCGTGCCGAGACGTCGTCGCCTGGAACAAGAGTTTCATTCAAGGTTCCGATTCAGGATATGAACAGCGGATATCCAGCTCAGCCCCCGGATTACTATCAGATAAAAATAAATTGGCCCGCCTAGCCCCGCAAAGCCGTGAACTGCTCATTTCTTGGGAGGTCGGGCGAGGAGACGGCCGAGGAGCGATTGGGGACGGTTCTTGAATGTTGACAAGTCGCGCTGTAGCTCCTCGGCCGACTGATAGCGTCCGTCTGCCTGTTTGGTGAGCAGGATGCCGATGATCCGTTCCAGTTCTTTGGGGCGCTCCGGCGACAACTTCGTGATCGGTATCGGGTCTTTCTCCAGGATGTTGGTCACCGTCTCACCCGTGGAGGCTCCCGTGAACGGGAGCCTCCCGGTCGCCATCTCGTAAATCACGACACCCAGCGAAAACAAATCGCTCCGCGCATCGAGCGGCATCTGCAGAATCCGCTCGGGGGCCATGTAACTGGCGGTGCCGAGCGGCCGTCCCGGAATCGTCGACCCTTCCATCACGATGCCCGAGTCGTCGGGCGTTGGCAGCCGTCTGGCCAGCCCGAAGTCGAGCACCTTCACGCGATCCTGTTCACCGACGAAGATGTTTCCCGGCTTGATGTCGCGATGAATCACGTTCTTGCCGTGCGCGACGCCAAGCGCCTCGGCAATCTGCCCCGCAATGTCCGCGATCTGGGCGGTCTCCAGTGTCTTGCGCGCCATGTGGACCTTGAGCGTCGTGCCGTCGAGCCGTTCCATCGCGATGAACGACTGTCCCTCGTGTTCGTCGATTTCGTAGATCGTGCAGATGTTCGGGTGATTGAGCAGCGCAATCGTCTGCGCCTCGCGCCGCAGCCGCCGCGTCGCGTCGGGGTCGTCCGCCAGTTCGTCAGAGAGAAACTTCAGCGCAACCCGGCGGGGGAGCCGCTGGTCCTCGGCGTCGTAGACCACTCCCATCCCGCCCACCCCGAGCTTCCCGACGACGCGGTAATGCGAAACGGTCTGGCCGATCATGCTTAGGAGGCTGCAGGGCTCAGGGCTCCGCAAGGTTCAAGGTTCAGGTGCACACAGAATAGTTCAGCCGTGTTCGGATTAGCCCGGTCGGACGTTTATACAAGAGCAGGAGGGGATTCGCTATGATCACATCGTCCGCCCCAATGACCCGTACGAGCCCGGAGAGACCTGACAAAAGCGCCTTTGGCGCTGATAATGCGCCATCCGGCCCCTTCCTGAGCGACGAGCCGACCATCGAGCTGCTGGTCCGGGCGCAGGCCGGCGATCGCGGCGCCGTGGAAGCGCTGCTCCAACGCTGTCTCCCGTCGCTGAAACGCTGGGCGCATGGCCGTCTACCGGCGGCTGCCCGTGGGTCTCTCGATACCGAGGACCTGGTCCAGGAATCGGCAATGCACGTGCTGCGACGGCTTGACGTGTTCGAGCCGCGCCACGTGGGCGCCATGCAGGCGTACCTGCGTCAATCCGTGATCAATCGCATCCGCGACGAAGTGCGCCGCATCGGCCGGCAGCCGCCGCCGGTCGAGCTGCCGGAGGATCTGCCCGGCGATCGGACGTCGCCCCTGGAACTGGCGATTCAATCTCAGGCGTACGAACGCTATCGGCAGGCGCTTACGACGCTGACGCCGCGCGAGCGTGAACTGATCGTGGCGCGAATCGAGATTCAGTGGAGCCTGGCGGAAATCGCGCAGCGCTTCGGCATGCGGACGCTCGATGGCGCGAGGATGGCGGTGACCCGCGCGGTCAAACGGCTTACGCAGAATCTGGGAAAACCAAGGCTTTAGGCTTCAGGCTTCAGCTGAGCCGGAGCCCAAGCCCATAGCCTAGAGCCAGAAGCCTACTAGTTCTTCTTCCCCTGTAACTCGTCCTCGATGACGGCTTGGATCTGCGCGTAGGGCTGCGCACCGACCATCATCCGTCCGTTGATGAACATCGTTGGCGTGCCGGTCACGCCGGCCTTGGCGCCGTCCGCGATGTCCTGGTCGATCGCCGCGACTTGCTTGCCCGAATCGAGGCACGCGTTGAATGTCGCGGTATCCAGCTTCAACGCCACGGCTCGCGCTTTCAGATCGTCGACCGTCAGATGCTCCTGATCTCCGAACAGCGAGTCGTGCATGTCCCAGAAGCGGCCCTGCTCGCCGGCGCATAGCGACGCCTCCGCCGCTTTCTGCGCCAGAGGATGGATCCTCCTGAGCGGGAACTGCCGGTAGACGATGCGCACCCGGTCCAGATAGATTTTCTCGACCGCCTTGAGAGTCGGAAACAGGCGACCGCAGAACGGGCACTCGAAATCCGAGAACTCCACGATCGTGACCGGTGCCGTCGCCGGCCCGCGAGCCGGATATCCAGCCGTCGCGATTTCTGTCCGCTGCGGCGCCTGCGCCGCCGCCGTGGCGATCGCGAGGGCCATCGGAATAACAAGAAATGTCATGGCCCTAATCATACGCGTCGGCATTCGCTGCGACCATCCCCTGTGACTTCTCACCGAGACCCTTGGCCAGCTCAGGTCACCCTCCTGACCGACCGATAAACCCCTTACAGGTGTTCATGATCCAAACGTGGGTTCGTGATCTCTCGCGCGCGATCTCCAGGCCCCTGGTAAGGCTCAGCGGTTTCGATGAGACGCTCCAGGAAATTGAGCGCAGGGGTGCGCAGCTTCAGGTCCAGCAGGAGGATCTCGAGCGGCTCGTAGACGCCAGAACGGCCGAGCTCCGCGCCGCCAACGCCGAGCTCGTCGAGGCGCGCGACAAGGCGATGGAAGCCAGCCGTGCCAAGAGCGAGTTTCTGGCGAACATGAGCCACGAAATCCGCACGCCGATGAACGGCATCATCGGCATGACCGAGCTCGCGCTCGACAGCGACCTCACGCCCGACCAGCGCGAGTACCTGACGATCGTCAAGGCGTCGGCCGAATCGCTGCTCGACATCCTGAACGACATCCTCGATTTCTCCAAGATCGAATCGCGCAGGCTGGACCTCGAGTCGGTCTCGTTTTCAGTGCGCGACACGGTGAGCGAGGTGATGAAATCGGTGGCGCTCAAGGCCCATCAGAAGGGCCTCGAGCTCATTGCCGACATCAATCCGAACGTGCCCGCGACGATCCTGGGCGACCCGGTGCGCCTCGGCCAGGTGCTGCTCAACCTGCTGGGCAACGCGATCAAGTTCACCGAGCGCGGTCACGTGTTGCTTGAAATCCGCGAAGAGGCACGCCTCTTCCACCGCGTGATGCTGCATTTCCGCGTGACCGACACCGGCATCGGCATCCCGGCCGAGAAACATGCGGCGATCTTCGAGGCGTTCAGCCAGGCCGACGGCTCGACGACGCGTCGATTCGGAGGAACGGGGCTTGGGCCTGACGATTTCCGCAACGCTCGTGCGCATGATGGGCGGACTCATCTGGGTGGAGAGCCAGCCCGGCGTCGGCACCACCTTCCACTTCACCCTCACGTGCGACACGGCTGACGCGCGTGCCACCGTGGCTCACGATCCGTTGCTCGGGGGTCTTCCCGTGCTCGTGGTCGACGACAACCAGATCAACCGCCGGATTCTGCAGGAGCAGCTCACGCGCTGGAACATGGACCCGACCGCCGTCGACAGCGGCCGCGCCGCGCTCGAGGCGTTGACCGCTGCCGCCCGGGCGGGACGGCCCTTCCTCCTCGTCGTGCTCGACGCGAACATGCCGGACATGGACGGCTTCGCGGTCGCCGACGAGATCAGACAGCGGCCCGAGCTGGCCAGCGCGACCATCGTCATGCTGACTTCGTCCGGCCAATTCGGCGACGCGGCGAGGTGCCGCGAAGTCGGAATCTCCGCGTACCTGAGTAAGCCGATCAAGGGCGCCGATCTGCTCGAGGCGATTATCGGCGCGCTCAAGCGGAGCTATCCGGTCGCTGTCACGCCGCCGTCTCCGCCATCGTTCCCGAGACGGCCATCCGCAGCCTCAAGATACTGCTGGCCGAGGACAACATCGTCAATCAGCAGGTCGCCGTGGGGCTCCTGACGAAGCGGGGACACCAGGTCACCGTCACGAGTAACGGTCGGCAAGCGCTGGAGGCGATCGAGCGCGACACGTTCGACGTCGTGCTCATGGACCTCCAGATGCCGGAAATGGGTGGCTTCGAAGCCACGGCCGCGATCAGGTTTCGCGAACGTCAAACCGGTGGTCACCTGAGAATCATCGCGATGACGGCGCACGCGATGAGCGGCGATCGAGAGCGTTGCCTTGTTGCCGGCATGGACGGCTATGTCCCCAAGCCGATCGAGCGCAACGCGTTGTTCGCCGTAGTCGAACAGGATGGTACCGATCCCGCCAGCGCACCGGGCGCGGCGCCGGCGACCGTGTTCAATGCGGTGGATCTTGTGGATCTTCTGGAGCGTCTCGGTGGTGACGAGCAGCTCCGGAAGAAGGTCATTGGTCTCTTCCTCGAGGATTGTCCGGCGCGATTGGCGGCCACCAAGGACGCGGTCGACGCACGCAGCCCCGAGCGCATCCGCGCCGAGGCGCACGCGTTGAAGGGCGCGGCAGGCAATTTGTCGGCCTCGCAGCTGGTCGAAGCCGCACGGATGCTCGAGCAGATCGGCGCCGACGGACGCCTCGAGGCGGCCGGCGCCGCGTGGGAACGGCTCTCGGCCGAAGCGAATCGTGTCATGGAAGCGTTGTCACAGTGTCGTACGTAGCGTCCGGCTTCAGACGGACCGGGGCAAGGGGTCGATCATGCGCGCGTTGATTGCCGACGACGATCGAATTGCGACCGAGATTGTGTCGAATGCGCTCCGGCGCATGAACCTCGACGTGACGGTCGCGAACGACGGCGGCGCGGCGTGGGATCTGCTGGCCGCCAGCGACGCTCCGTCGCTGGCGATTGTCGATTGGATGATGCCGACCGTTGACGGGCTCGAGCTCTGTCGCCGCATCCGCCGGAACGCGGCTCGCGCGCACATGTACGTCATCCTTCTGACCGGGCGCGACGAGCGCAAGGACATCGTGGCCGGTCTCGACGCCGGCGCGGACGATTACATCGTCAAACCGTTCGACCCCGACGAATTGCGCGCGCGCGTTCAGGTCGGGATCCGGGTGCTCACCTTGCAGGAGAGGCTGGCCGATCGCGTGGCCGAGCTTCAGGAGGCGCTGGCGCGCGTGAAGCGGCTTCAGGGGCTGCTGCCGATCTGCAGCTACTGCAAGCGGATCCGCGGCGACGATCAGTATTGGCAGCAGGTGGATGCGTACATCGTGGAGCACACCGACGCGCAATTCACCCATGGGATCTGTCCGCCGTGTTCTTCAAAGGTTCTCGCTGAGATCGAGCAGGAGCGGGAGCGCCGCATATGAGTCCCGTAAACCCAGGCCGAACTTCGCGGCGCTCGAGGACTTCGACGGCTCCTTCCTCTATTGCCGGGGGTTCTACCGGAGCGTGCGGGGCGAAGCCGGAGGGCAGGGGTGGAGCACCGATTATCCCGGTGCCGACAACAACTTTTCAATCCGCCTCTCGGAGCTCACGCGCGTCCCCGTCAAGTGGGATCCCGAGCGGCAGCCGATCTACGTCGTCGTGCGCCTGGACGATCCGCTCCTCTACCGCTGCCCGATGCTGTTCATGGAAGACGTCGGCACGATGCAGCTTTCCCAGAGCGAGATTCTCGGCCTGCGAGATTATCTGCTGAAGGATGGCGTCTTGCCCGGCGGTGAGTTCCCGGTTATCGACATCCCGCTAACACATCCCGTGATGCACACCGTCTACGCGCTGACACACTGAGCTCGCAGATTCAGAATTTAGAATTCAGAATTCAGAAGTTCAGCTAGGCCGGCGTTGTGTGGCTGGCCGCAAATGCTTCGATCGCGACCTCGTCGGCTTTCGAGAACCGCACGCCGGCACGATAACCGAGCGGCTGGCCCATTCCCATCGGTTCGAGACGAGTCCAGACGACCTTGCCGGCACAGGTTACCGGTGTCGTGTCCGGTAGGACGATCTTCACCATTTGATTTGGCTTCAACGCGGTCGGCGACAGCAGCTGACAGCCGCTGATTGACAAATCGAACAGCCGGGCCTGGTCGCCGTTCACCTGCACCATGAGTTCCGTGTTGAACACGTAGCGACTGGCGAGCCTGACAGCCTGCCAGGTCTCGTCCCCCCCGGCGTTTCCGGCCGGAGGCGGTACCTTCGCGGTTTTCGGTTGGTAAGTTGGGGCCTTGGCTTTTGCCTTTACCGGAGGCGCTTCGACACGCGGGGGCGCAGCCGGCACGGCAAACTCGGCCTCCGCGTCACGCAGGTCATTAATCCACTTCCGGGCCGCCGTCAATTCGTCGGCGACGGCCTCGCGCTCTTTGATCATCGCCTCAAGTTGCGCGGCGACCTTCTGATGGTCCGCGACCGCCTGCGCCTCGTTGCTGCGGGCACTCGCCAGCTGCTGGTCCGCGTACTCAACTGACTGGCGGAGCTCGCTCATCGAGGTGCGTTCCGCCCCGAGCTCCGCAAGGGCCGCCGTGAGCGCGTCGCGAACCTCTTCGAGCGATTTCTGCAGGAAGGCGACCTCTTCATGCGCCTCCTGGCCCCTGGACGCTTCGCGGTCGAGCGTGGCGCTCAGCTCCGCGGCGCCCGCGGCCGCCTGCTGCAGGTCGACGACGGTCGCGCGCTCGGCCTCGAGCTGCAACTGCAAGTCTGCGCAAGCGCGTTCCTGTTCGGCTGTCGCCGCGCGCTCAGCTTCGAGCTGCAACTGCAAGTCGGCGCAAACGCGTTCCTGATCGGCTGTGGCTGCGCGCTCGCGAGCCAAATCAGCCGCGACGGCTTTGTGCGCGGCTCGCGCCTCCGCCTGTTCGCGCTCGAGGCTGGTCACGCGCGCTGCCGCGCCCTCCGCGGAACGCCTCAGTTCGGCGGCGGCCGCGCGCTCGCCTTCGAGCGCCGATTGCCGGTCGGCGTTCGACCGGCGTTCCGCTTCCAACCGCTGCTGCGCGTCTGCCACGACGCGTTGAAGATCCGCCGCGATCGACTGCTGCTTGACGACCTCCACTTCGAGCCGCTCGCGATCGGCACGTAAAGTGACTTCGAGCTGTGCATGCGCGGTCAGCAGGTCCGACTGCTTGTGAATTTCGAGCTGTGCCTGCTCCACGACACGGCGAAGCTCCATGCGCTCCTGCTCGAGGGTGGCTTCAGCCAACCTCTGGGCCGCCTGGGCCGCATCCAGGGCGGCTTTCGCAGAGGCGCGAAGGGCAGCGATCTCGGTATCCGCCTCCACCCTGGTCTCGAGACAGGCCTGCGCGGCGGCCGCCTGAGCTTCTTCCGTGGCGACGCGCGACAGATCCAGAATCAGTCCTTCGAGCGATTCACCCCTCGATGGATCGGCGAGCACTTCTTCAAGGGCGGCGAGCCGGTTCTCGAGTGCGCTGCGAAGGGCGCCAAGCTGTCGCCTGGCGGAATGGGAAAGGTGGTCGTTCAACGCGAGCGACGATGGGTCGGTTGGGGATGTTGTTGAGGCCGCTCGCTTCGCCATAAATGTCGGCCTTAGCCTTATATGATATCGGGTCGAAGCCGATAAAAGTATTCGAAGAGACAGCTGTCATCTGCATATTTGTAAAGTTTCCTGAATAACCGCGAGAATCTGATTGTCAGAACCACAAGACGTCGGCCGGGACGCTCAGTTGCGGGCGGCTGCGGAGGCGCTGCTGAGCTGGGTGTACGCGCGCCGCCAGACATGGTCCAGCGACCCGGTCGGCGTCGCCGAATCGATCGAGTTCAGGGAGCCGACTGTCGTTGTTCGGCCGAGTTCGGTGCCCCCTCCGTTGCCGCCGGTGTTCACACCGGACGCGGCAGAGTTCGAGGACGAGCTGGCGGCGTTTGCCGCCGCGCCGACTCCAACGGCCCCCGCCGCCGCATTCGACGTCGAGGCTGTCTTCCACGCGGAACCGCCTGTTCCCAAACCTGTGAAGCCGCCGATACGGCTGCGAATCCCGACAGAGGCCATTCGAGTCCAGACAGACGCCATCCGTTCGCTGGCTGCGCGGCTGATTCGAATTCCGACCGAGGCCGTCCGTTCGCTGGCCGCGCCGTTGATTCGATGGTCGCTCCGAGCGGCTCTTGTAGCGGTTGCGCTGGTCGTGGTGGTTGGTGCGGGGCGGATGGCGCTCCCGTACTTCGACAAGGCCAAAACGCTGGTGACGGAGTTGACAGCGCCTGCAGCGCCGAAACCGGAACCGGTCGCGGCCAAACCTGCGCCGCCGCCCGGCGCGCGACGGACCGGCGTCCTGACGGCGCGATCAGAACCCCCCGGTGCCCGCGTGCTAGTCGACGGGCGCGACCGCGGCGCCACGCCTCTTACGCTGAACGACGTGGCATTGGGGTCGCATACGGTGGTGATTCAGAGCGACAAAGGCTCCGTGCGGCGCACGGTGACGGTGGCCGCCGATCGCACTGCGCTCGTCAGTGAAGCGATCTTCGCGGGGTGGCTGAACGTGTACGCGCCGTTTGAAGTCCAGATCTCTGAAGGCTCGCGCGCGATCCGGTTGGATGAGAAGAGCCGGGTGCTGCTTCCGCCGGGATCTCACGACCTGCGATTCGAGAACCGCGATCTGGGTTACCAGGAAACTCGGACCGTCGAGGTCGGCCCGGGACAGACCACGTCGCTGTCGCTCGTGCCGTCTCCTTCGATGCTGAACGTGACGTCTGACGTTCCGGCCGTGGTGCTGGTTGACGGCGCACAGGTCGGCGACACGCCGCTGAACAATCACCCGATCGCTCTCGGCACGCGCGAAGTGACCGTGAAAAGCGCGGACGGGGCAGAACGGCGGTTTACACGGAAGGTGACCGTCACACCCGTCCAGATCGACGTCGACTTCTCGAAACCATAGAGGGTCCGGCCTCAGCTTGAACGTGGGGTCCGGCCTTAGCCGGATCTGCGATAAATCGTCCAGCTGAACTCGCGCGGGATCGACTGCGCGCGGTCCAACTCGAAATGTTCCGCGACCCATTTCTCCAGGCGCGGCAGGCACTGGCGCTGGACCTCGACCGGAACGTCCCACGTGTACGAGCATTCACCGTTCATGATCCGCGCCATGAAGTCCCCGAGCGTGAGGCACACATCTCCGCTCACCCGAACCGTGTCGTGGGTCGCAAATCCTCGCCCGACCAGGAATTCGTCGACCTCGGACTCCGACCGTGCGCCTGGATGGAACGGGTTCGAGACGCCAGCTTCCTCGAACAACGCCCGGGCCTTCTCGCGAATCTGGACCCATTCTTCGTCCGACGCCCCGTTGCCCCACTCGTGCAGGATCCGGCCATCCGGCTTCAGCGCGCGAATGACCTCGGTCAGCACATCGCGCCAATCGGGCATCAGGTAGAGAGTTCGCGCGAGGACGGCGGCCTCGAAAGACGAGTCCGCAAAAGGAAGACGGGCGCCTTCGCCCGCGACGACTAAGGCTTCTGTGCCCTTGCCCTGGAGCACATGCAGCATGGGCTGGGCCGGGTCGAGCGCCACCACCTCGCAGCCAAGGGCAGCCAGCGCAACAGCCACGCGGCCGGTGCCCGCCCCCACGTCGATGATTCTGATCCCCGGCCTCAATTGCGCCGCGGCAGCGAGGCGCGTCGCCAGATCGGCCGAAAGCTGCGCGCCATGGCGGCGATCGTAAACATTCGCGTTCTGCGAGAAGTCAACGCGCCGCTTCATGGTGTCCGTTCACCTCGGATATCTGACGCACCACGACTTGTGCCACGGCTGCGCAGTTTGGCGCGCCGATCTGAGTGCCCAGTCTAGCGCGCCGATCTGAAAACGTCAGATCGCCCACGGATCTGTTACAGACGAGATGAGCAGAAATCGCGAATCCCGCGCATTCTCGGCTGTTTCGCCGCATCAGCGAAACGGGGCGAGTTATTGCAGAGATGGATGCAGGAGATTGCATCATGAGAACGCTCAGAGGCCAGATTTGCTTGTGGAGCTTCTTGCTCGCGGCGAACTTCGCGTCGGCCGACACGCCAACGTTGACGGCCTGCGTGAACTCGCGTAGTGGCGCGGTCCGGATCGTGGCCGGCAGAAACCACTGCGCGCGACATGAAATCTCCGTTCCATTGAAGTCTCAGGGCGCGGCAGCAGGGAAGCAGGGTCCGGCTGGCCCGGCAGGCCCCGCGGGCGCGGCAGGCCCGGCGGGCCCGGCAGGCCCGGCAGGCCCACAGGGTCCAGCGGGTCCTTATGGATCGGGCGGGGGCAACAGCGCACGCACCATCGTCGATGCGAATAGCATCGAGGTGGGCGTTATCGAACTGAGCAGCGGCATGATCACATGGAAGTTCGGTGACGACGTGGTGCTGTTGCCAGTCACGCCTGCCGGCTTCTATCAGGCCGATATCATGTTCTACCATACGTCCGACGACTGCAGCGGCACTCGATATCTCGGGAACAATTTCGGGAGCTTCGGGTACTTCGGTCAGATGTCGGGTGGAACGGTCTTTTACACGCGGCTGGCCGATCTGTCGACGCCGGTCCTGACCGTGAACTCAGTCGAGGTGGTGAAGCCCGGCGATGATCTGCGGGCAGTGGGTACCTGCTCGGGTGGCATAGGTGATCAGTCCGTCGGCGAAGCGGTCATGGTGAACGATCCCGCGCTCGGCGTGTTCGTCACGCCGTTCCGGTTGAAATAGCAGCGCCCGTTCACGCGCACGACCATCGACGTCGTACGACCCGCACTCAGTCGGCAGCAGCCGCCGCGCGTTCCGGCCATCGCTCCGGAAGGCCGGCGGCTCTGCTATTTCCCCCGCCGCGCCTGGGCACAAGGCGTAATCTCAACAGGACCAAACAACAAAAGGTGCGGCGGAGCAGCGTTTTTCGAGTAAATTCGGCGACATGCGGCCGGCAAGACGGGCAACGCGTGTCCAATAAGTGGTAATCTTTCCGCCTTAGCTGAAAAGGAGAGACTGCGATGGAACGAAAAAAGGCCTCCGACTTTCCACAAGAGCTGCTGGACGAATTTCATCTTTACGTCCACGGCGATATCGACCGACGGACCTTCCTGGACCGGGCGGGGAAGTACGCTGTCGGCGGGCTGACTGCGGCGGCCATTCTCGACCTGCTCAAGCCCAATTACGCATGGGCGGAGCAGGTGCCGAAGGACGACAAGCGGATCAAGACGGAGTACGCGACTGTGCCCTCGCCGCAGGGCAACGGCTCCATCAAGGGGTATCTGGTTCGGCCGGCGAATGCCAGCGCGACGGCCAAGGTTCCGGCGGTCCTCGTGGTGCACGAGAACCGCGGGCTCAATCCTTATGTCGAAGACGTGGCGCGGCGCCTCGGCACCGCGAATTTCATGGCGTTTGCGCCGGACGGGCTGACGTCGGTCGGTGGCTATCCCGGTGACGATGAAAAGGGCGGAGAGCTCTTCGGGAAAGTCGATCGCCCGAAGATGACCGAGGACTTCGTGGCCGCGGCGAACTGGCTGAAGGCGCGTCCTGAAAGCACCGGCAAACTGGGCGTGGTCGGATTCTGTTTTGGCGGCGGCATTGCCAACACGCTGGCGACGCGGCTCCCGGATCTCGCGGCAGCCGTGCCGTTTTACGGCGGCGTGCCTCCCGACGGCGACATCCCGAAGATCAAGGCGGCCGTCATGGCGCATCACGGGGAACTCGATACGCGACTCGCGATGTCCTGGCCCGCATACGACGCCGCGCTGACCGCGAACAAGGTCCCGCACGAGGGTTACATCTATCCGAAGGCCAATCACGGCTTCCACAACGACACGACACCGCGCTATGACGAGGCGGCCGCCAAACTGGCGTGGGAGCGCACGCTGGGTTGGTTCAACAAATACCTGCGGAACACGTAAGCACGCGCATCTCCGCGGCTCCTCAGCGTCTATCACGGGGGGCTCGGTTCGCCGAGCCCTTCGATGACATTCCCCTGCCCAGGGCCCCCCCCACAAGATTTTTCTCCACAGAAATACGGCTGAAGTACGGATGTCACAACGACACAGTAGTCTGCGACCATGTCATACACGGTCACTCTCCCCTGCGGTTGTCTGG
Source organism: uncultured Acidobacteriota bacterium (assembly GCA_963789965.1). GTDB lineage: Bacteria > Acidobacteriota > Vicinamibacteria > Vicinamibacterales > CAVVIG01 > DATLLJ01. The sequence continues at coordinate 383,754 of CAWBMO010000005.1, read as the reverse complement.
TCTGTGTCCCGTGCTCGCGGCAGACAGGCCTCGCGCCCCGCCGCGTGATTCAGTCCCGCGGGTCGGCGTGCAGCGTCGCCCGTCACGCGACCGGAGCCAGGCTGTTCCTGTGGGAAATGCTGTCCGATCGTGGCCGCCGGCGGAAACCAAGCCGGACCGTACAGATCACGTTGGGCCGGGCGGCGTAGCCTCCGGACTGACGTGCCGGCCCTTGCCCATTTTCGAGTGGAGGCCATCCGGCCATCTGCCGTAGTGTTGGGGCATGCGGAAGAGCCGCACCGGTGACTGTGTTGTTTGCGCCTCGATCGAAAGTCCGCTTGGCCCGTTGATGGCCGGAGCCACCACGCAAGGATCTATCTGTCTCCTCGAGTTTACCGACCGCCGTCTGCTGCCCGCGCAGATTGAGACCGTTCGTGATCGATTTGGCTGTGCGGTCGTCCCCGGCGAGTCTCCTCAATTCGAGCGGCTGCGCCACGAGCTGGACGCCTATTTTTCGGGTCAGCTGCGGACGTTCTCGCTGACGCTGTCTGCACCCGGCACACTGTTCCAGGAGCGCGTGTGGGCCGAGTTACAGCGCATCCCGTTCGGAGAGACACGGTCTTATGAAGATCTGGCTCGAGCTGTCGGCGCCCCCAGCGCCCAGCGGGCGGTCGGACGCGCAAACGGGACGAATCGAATCGCGATTCTCATTCCCTGCCACCGCGTGATCAACAAGGACGGCGGGCTGGGCGGCTACGGTGGGTTGCTGTGGCGGAAGGAAGCGCTGCTGCACCTGGAACGGACAGGGCGGCTCATTCCACACCTTCCGTTGTTCGAGCCTGAGGTTCCGGCGCGACGGTCCGCCGGCTGACGCGGCATCGAGCTCAGCGCCTCTTTCTCGACGCGACTTTCTTCCGGGGCGAGGCTCTCTTCCTGGACTTCATCTTCTGCTTTTTCACCGCCGGTTTTCTGGCAGCCGGGCGCTTCGCGGCCTTCGCTTTGCGCGGCTTGCTCTTCTTCCGGACAGTCTTCGCCGCCGTGTGAACCGCAAATGCGACGCCCTGCAGGTCGAGGCCCAGCGCGATCCATCCGCCGCCCGGCACCTGATGCGGCCCGCTGACGATCCGGCCGCCCAGCTTCTTGACCGTTGCCGCCGCCTTCTTCGCGTCAGGCACCTCAATGTAAGAGAGCCACGTGGGCTGTCCGGGGCTTTGCTTTGGCCTGTTCATCATGCCGCCCAGCGTGCGGCCCTTCCAGCCGTACATCTGGTACGTGCCCTCCGGGCCCATGTCCATCGACTCGGTTTCTTCCCAGCCAAACAGACTCTTGTAGAACGCGAGGGCACTGCGCCAATCGGTCGTCGCCAATTCATGCCAGGAAAAATCGCCGACCGTGGGTGACGCGCCGGGCGCAGCGGAACCCTGAAGAGGAGTAAACGCGGCAAACACGGCGCCCTGTGGATCCTGAACGACAGCGAAGCGACCAATCGTCGGAATATCTGTGGGTTTCTTCAGCACTTTTCCGCCGAGCCCTTCGGCTTGCTTCGCTGTCTCGTCAACGTTCGGCGTTGCGATGTAGGGCAGCCAGATCGACGGGGCGCCCGCTTCTGGCAAGGCCATCAGCCCGGCCATTGGAGGACGACCTTTGGCTGTGAACATCGTGTAGGAAGGGTTCTCGTCCCACGCCTGCGTCTTCCAGCCGATGGCCTTGGTGTAGAAGGCCGCTGCGGACTTTGTGTCCGACGTCATGAGCTCGTGCCAGACGAATCGGCCGCGAAACGATGGATCAGCCATAACGAGGGTAGTTATACACCAAGGCCGGGTTCCCACGGATGCATGGTTGTTCACGGTTTGACTAATGGCGGCTTCCGTCCGTCGGTCCCCAAGCCGAAAAGACGATCAGCATGGGGTGGCTCGTCCTCGGGATTGTCTATTCGATCGCGTATGCCGGTGTTGGCTTCGCGCTGCGGGATCACCTCTCCGCGCTCTCCTGGTTCCGTGCCGCCGCACTGGCGCTCCCGCCGCTGACAGCCGCCATGGTCATCGTCAGAAGACGGCACACCTGGACGGGTTGCCAATGGCTGTTCTGGTCGACCATTGCGCTTGGCCTGGCGATGTCGGCAATTGGCCTGACCGGATGGGCGGCTGACGAGCTGCTGTACGGCCAGCAGTCATGGCTTGCGTGGCCGGCGGTGTTCGCGCTCTTCGGGAACGTCGCGCCGTTGTTCGCCCTGCTGGCGCAGCCACATCAGGGCCCCCGGGAGCCGCTGGCCGCAACGACCTCGGTGGATATCGCCGGCCTGGCCGTGGTCACGGGATTTCTCTACTCGTTTTTCGTCACCGGAATCGACGCGGCGACGAGCGCCCAGGCTTCTTCGTCGCTCATCGTCGTGTCGGAGATCCAATCGGCGGTCGTCGCCCTCGGGCTGATCGCCGCCGTCTTCGCGGCGCGCCGTGGCGAGTGGCGCGACACGTACCGGCGTCTGGCTCTCGGCGCGATCGTCAGCTTCGTGACACTCACGATGAGCAATGCGCAGGCTGGCGAGGCCGGATATCGCAGCGCATTCGTGTACGACTTCACGTGGATTCTGCCGTTCGCGTTCTTCCCGTGGGCCGCCACCTTGGCTCCGAGCTCGAATGCAAGCGACGATACCTCGCCGGCGTCGACTGAGGACCTGACGCGACCGCGCCCCTGGGTCATCTTCACGGCGGTGGCCCTTCTTCCCTTTATCGATTTCGGCCTGAGACAGATCGCCCCCGCCTCGATGCCGGGCTTCCGCGATCTGTCGACCGCGGTGGCGATGATCTCGGTGCTGCCACTGCTCGTGGCGCGGATTGCGACCGAGCGAGCGGAGCTCCGGCAGGCCAGTGGCACCACTCGGCTGCTGGCGGAAGTCATCGAACAAGCGCAGGACCTCATTCTTGTCCTGACGCCGGACGGCGGCTGTCGGCACGCCAACGACGCGTTCTGCGCGGCGACGGGATACACGAGAGAGGAACTCAAGAACGCGCGCGCGCGCGACCTCGTTCCCGAAGAGGCGATGTCGGTCGACGATCTGCAGTCGTTGTTTCGCACCAAGGGAGTGTGGAAAGGCACCATCACGCGCAAGAGGCGGGATCGGATCGACGTTTCCCGTGGCCGCCTCGATGGCCTCCATTCTCGATGAGCGCGGCCGAGTTGCGAATGTCGTGTCGGTCGAGCGAGACGTCTCTGAAGAGCGACGGCTCCGTGAACAACTCATCCACAGCGAGCGCCTGTCGGCGGTAGGGCAACTGGTTGCCGGCGTCGCCCACGAGCTCAACAACCCGCTGCAATCGGTCATCGGTATCGTCGACGTCCTGTTGCAGGCTGAAACCCGCGACGACATTCGCCGCGACCTGGACCAGGTGCGGGCCGGTGGCTACCGCGCCGCGCGCATCGTGAAAAGCCTGCTGTCGTTCGCACGGCGGTCAGCAACCGAGCGCGGGATTGGGAACCTGAACGAGATTCTGCAATCGACGCTGGAATTGAGAGTCTACGAGCTGAAAAACGCCAACGTCTCGGTGCACGAAGACCTCGCTGATCCGGCGCCACTGGTGTTCGTCAACACCGACGAGATTCGACAGGTGGTGCTCAACCTGATCCTGAATGCGGAGCAGGCCATTCGGGGTTCCGGACAGCGAGGGTCGATGAGCCTGCGCACCGGCGGGTCCGCCGAGTCGGCGTTTCTCGAGATTGCGGATGATGGTCCTGGCGTGCCCGCGGCCGCGAGCGGCCGCATCTTCGAACCGTTCTTCACCACCAAGGACGTCGGACAGGGGACCGGACTGGGTCTGTCGATCAGCCTCGGCATCGTCGAGGCTCACGGCGGGTCCCTGGTGCTGGTGCCACGCGAGCGTGGTGCATGCTTCAGGTTGACGCTCCCGTCACTGCCCATCTCGGTGCGGACTGAGGTGGCCAACTCTGCGACCGCCCGCGGATCCGCCAGCGTGATCTGATTGTTCATGGGTCCTTGGTCCTTGGTTCAAGGTCCCTGGTCCGTGCCTGGTCCCTGGTCGGCCTTGGTCCTTGGCGCTTGGTCATGCTTGTCCCTGACACGCGGCTCACGCGAGGGCCAAGGACCGAGGACGTTGGACGACCGAGGACGAAGGACGGACTAAGGCCCAAGGACTAAGGCCCAAGGGCCAAGTCGCTACACCGAAAGAAAACCGCTGTACGATTGCGGTATGCCCGATGAATTCTTCGTGACGTGCCCGTACTGCGGCGAGCACGTGGAAATCTTCATCGAAGAAGACGTGCGGGGCAGTTTTGTCCAGGATTGCGAGGTCTGCTGCAATCCCTGGCGAGTACCGAGTAACCGGCGCGAGAGACGATCGCTCGGTCGAAGTCGCCCGCGCGGACGGATCGGAGTAACCGCCGACTGGTCAGTTAACGGGCGACGGGTTTGTCCTGGATGAAATCGCGGCCCCGCGCCGCTTCGGCCAGGTTCTTCGCGCCCCCCACAAACGGAATGAAGTCGAGCATCGTATCGAGCGTCCCGCCGAAGAGGCCTTTTCTGCGAATCGCCGCGCCGATCGTGATCAGGACCACCACGCCGCCAATCCACGGCATGGAGCGATACAGGCGGCGAGTCAACCTGCGGCTGGCGTACTCTTTCACGTGTTTCGAAATTGCCATGGAAAGGATCGCAGCAAGGGTCATTCCCGCGCCTCGAGTGCGGAGATCATTCTTTTCAGGGCAACGCCGCGATAACTCTGTTGTAAAAGACGACTGATGAGTCGCCAGTCGAGCCGCGTATCAGCCCAGATGCTGAGCCATATGCCGCGACCGTAAGGCGTGACGAAGAACTTCTGATGACGGACCAGCCGTGCCACCTCCTTGCGGTCGAGCCGGAACGCAATGGATGGCCTCCCCTTGACTCGCTCGAATGCCGCAAACGTCTTCTTCCCGGCGCGAAAATTCGGATGACCCCACGAAGAGCGCTCGCTCGTCTCCGGGAATGACAGACACAACGCGCGAAGGCGCTGCACAACACCGAGGGTTGATGCCATCTTGCCTCCACTGGCTCGAGCACGGCATGATCGCACGGTGACCGACCGTGTGCACGGACGACTCGTCTACTCCACGGGCACTGGACGCGTCTGCCCGGGCTGCGGCTGGCCGGCCGACAATTGCCGGTGCAGCAAGCCGGCGAAAGACGAGGCGCTCCCCGCGAGAATCGTTGCCAAGCTGCGAATGGAGAAAAAAGGACGCGGCGGGAAGACGGTGACCGTGGTGGACGGCCTCCCGCGAAACGCCGCCTTTCTGAAGGACCTCAGTCAGGAGCTCAAGCGCGCATGCGGCACGGGCGGCGCGGTGTCGGACGGTACGATCGAGCTCCAGGGGGAACTCCGCGACCGGATCCGTGAGGTCCTCCTGAAGAAGGGCTTCATCGTCAAGGGCTGAGGTAAGATCGCCGAATGAAGCGACAGAAGGGATGGATGCCGGGATGGATGCCGCTGTCGTTCGCCGCGGCGATTGCTGCCAGCGGCGTCACGGCGCAGGCCCATCACTCAATTTCAAGCGTGTACGACAGCGCCAGGCAAGCGACTTTCGAGGGCCTCGTCGCGCAGTTTCAACTGATCAATCCGCATCCGTTCCTGTTCGTCGACGTCACCGATCGCGCCGGGAATGCGCAACGGTGGCGGCTCGAAATGGACAACCGCAGCGAGCTGGTTGCGATTGGCGTCAACGCCAACACGTTGAAACCTGGCGACCGCGTCGTGGTCAAAGGAAGCCTTGCCCGCACGCAACCCCAGGCCCTCTACCTCCTCAGGCTCGATCGTCCGGCGGACGGATTCTGGTACGAGCAGGTTGGCAACAACCCAAGGATTCGTTAGGAGTGACCATGAAGAGATCCCTGTTCGTGTCAGTCGCCGTGATGGCGGCGATTCCGGGCATCGCGATCGCGCAGGAGGCCGGACCGGCGTACCTCAACGTACGCGCTGTTCCGCACGGGGCTGTCAAGAGTCAGGCGTATAAATCGAAATCGCTTGGCACGGATCGGAGCGTGGTCGTCTATACACCACCCGGCTACGACACGTCCTCGAGCCGCTATCCGGTGCTGTACCTGCTTCATGGCGCGGGCAGCACTGAAACGTCGTGGACGGAGCGCGGGAAAGCGCACGTGATCCTGGATAACCTGATTGCCGACGGCACGCTGAAACCCCTGGTCGTGGTCATGCCGTTCGGTTATGCGTTCCAGCGAACGGCGGCGACGGGGCGGGGAGACGCGGCCGAAAACAAGCAGCAGCGCGAAGGCTTCGCGCGTGATTTTCTCGAAGACGTCATCCCGATGGTCGAGGCGACGTTTCGGGTCTATGGCGACCGTGACCACCGGGCCATTGCCGGCCTCTCGCTCGGCGGCGCGCAGTCGCTGGCCATCGGACTGAGCCACATCGACTTGTTCAGTCGAATCGCCGGTTTCAGTTCGGCGATGGGCGCGGCGACGAATCCCGAAACCGGCGGCGTCGATTTCGACAAGGTGCTGGCCGATTCCGCGCACATCAATAAGCAGCTGAAGCTGCTCTGGGTCGGCTGCGGCACGGAAGACACGCTGTTCGATTCGAACATGGCGTTTGCAGATCTGCTGTCCAAACACAAGATTGAACACATCGTTCGCGTCAGCGGCGGCGCGCACACATTCGCCGTGTGGCAGCGCTACCTGAACGAGGTCGCGCCGGTCTTGTTCCAGGACTGATGCGGCACCTGCGGCGCACCGGCCTCATCCTGCCATTCGTCTGCCTTGTCTTCGCGACCTCGGGGCCCCTCGCTGCAGGACAAGAGCAGGCAAACGGAACAGGGGTCACCAAACGGGCTCGAGCTGTGTCGATCCCGAAGGGCCGGATTGTCGTTGACGGCAAGCTGGACGAAGCTGAATGGCAGCAGGCCACGCCGGCCGACGGTTTCGTGCAGCAGCAGCCCACGGAGGGCGCTCCAGCGACGTCCGAACATCGATCGGAGGTGCGCTTTCTTTACGACTCCGAGAACCTCTACGTCGGCGCCACGCTTCACGAAGACGAACCCGATCGGCTGGTCACCAACGAACTAAAGCGCGACTTCGGCTCGCCGCGTGACGGCGATCTCTACATCATCCTGCTCGACACGTTTCACGACCGGCTCAACGCGTACAACTTTCAGACCAACCCCGGCTGCGCGCTTCGCGATTCCCAGTCGTACGACGATGGCCGGACAATCAATGCGAATTGGGACGGGGTCTGGTTCTGCCGATCGTCGGTCGCCCCGGGAATGTGGTACGTCGAAGAAGCGATCCCGTTCAAACAGCTGCGGTTTCCGCAACGGGAGGATCAGCTCTGGGGCTTGCAGATCTTCCGGCTGATCCGTCACAGCAACGAGGCGACGATCTGGAATCCCACGCCGCGGCAGTTCAATCAGTTCAAGTCCTCGTACGAGGGCGTGCTCGAAGGGATTCGCGGCGTTCGGCCACCCAGAAACGTTCGAGTCAAGCCGTTCGTCACCGGGCAGAGGCGCCAGACGAACGGCCTGAACACAGGGGACGGCGACGGCGGCGTCGACGTCAAGATCGGACTGGGTACCGGCCTCGTGCTCGATGGCACGTACCGGACGGACTTTTCGCAGGTCGAAGCTGACGCGCAGCAAGTGAACCTGACACGATTCAGTCTGTTCTTTCCGGAAAAGCGTGAGTTCTTCCTGGAGAATCAGGGCGCCTTTCAGATTGGCCCGCCCGCCGCGTCCAACAGCAACCTCGTGCCTTTTTTCAGCAGGACGATCGGTCTCGGCGACACCGGCAACCCGATTCCCATTGTCGGCGGCCTGCGGCTGACCGGCAAGGCGGGACGCAACAGCCTCGGCCTGCTGAACATGCAGACGCAGGAAGAGACGCGGGCGAACGACCTGCCGAACCTGCCGTCCGCCAATTTCACTGTTCTGCGGTACGCGCGCGAATTCCTGACGAATTCGACGGCCGGCGTGTTCTTTCTCGACAAGGAACGAGGCCCCACGTCAAACCGTCTCGCCGGCGCCGATCTGCGGTTCTATCCAACACGCCTCCTGAGCATCGACGGAATGTTCATGCAATCGGAAAAGACCGCGATTGGTTCAGGCGCGGCGTGGCGTGGCGGCGTACAGGTACACGCCGGGCCTCTCGCAGTACACGCTTCAGTACACTTCGCTTGGCGACGCGTTTCAGGACGACCTCGGTTTCATTCCCAGGCAAGGCGTCGACATCCTCAACGCCAACCTCCTTCGACGGCTCCGGCCGAAAGCCCTTGCACCCAGGATCCGCGAAATGCGGTTGGAGCTGCCGTTCGCGCGATACACACGCGACGCGCTGGACCCGACGACGGGAAGTGCGATCGGCGTGGAGACGCAAACCATCAACCCCACTGTGACCGTCGAATTTTCCGACGCCTCAACGGCGCAATTCGGCGTGCTCAACGACGAGGAAGCGCTGACGGCGCCATTCCGGCCGCAGGGCATTCCCGCCGGCTCGGTCATTCCTGCGGCACGCTATCGCTTCAACAGCGGCGAGGTTGCCTACACCGGCAGCAACTCGCGCCGGCTGGCGTTCAACGGTGAGTACCGGTTCGGAGAGTATTACAACGGGACGCGGACGGGCTTTACGGCCGGCGGGCGCGTGCGGGTCAGCGCGAAGCTGGCCACGACGCTCAGTGTCTCACGCGATGTGATCCACCTCCCTGCGGGCGTGACCTTCAACACGAACCTGGCGTCGCTGCGCGTGGACGCATCGTTCTCGACGCGAATGTTCCTGAACGCCTTCATTCAGTACAACAGCGTGACGCGCCAGCTCGCGTCGAACATCCGATATCAGTTCATTCACCATCCGCTGAGCGATCTCTTTCTCGTGTACAACGACACACGGTTCCGCGACACCGGCGCGCTTGGCGCCGCCCGGCCGCCCTCGCGCGCAGTCATCCTCAAGCTGACGCATCTGTTGAGCTTCTAGAATAGATTGGCAGCGCGGCGTGGCGACTGTCCGCGGCCCAACAGGTCAGAGCGCCAGGATCTCCCGAAGCTTGTCCTCTACCGAGTGAAGCTCGGAAGCGGGCAGTTCGCCCATCTTGCTGGCGATCATGTCGTGTTTGATCGTTCTGACGATGCCCGTGACAATCGAAGGGGACAGAAGACCGGATTCGCGCCAGGCCTTGATTTTGTAGTCTCCTACCAAGAGCCGGCCGACGTTGCTCGTGATGGCAGCCAGGATCGTCTCTCGCCGACCTTGATGATAACGGTCGGTGCTGACGATGAGGCCGGGCCGTTGTTTGGCGCCCTTCTCGTCCGCAAAGACGAACTTGACCAGGACGACGTCGCCCCGGCTAACGCTTGTCATACGCGGCGTCCTTTGGGTTGTCCCAAAGGTCCGCCAGCACCGGATCAGCGCGTTCGTTGAGGGCGACCAGATCGGCGGCCGACAGCTCGTCGGCAAGATCGTGCTTCAAGCGCGCCTCGACGGCCTCCCATACGTAGTCCCGGATGGATTGATCGCGCTTCGCCGCGGCGATGTGGATGCGGCGCCGGGCTTCGCGTGGCACATCAATGCTCAGCCGCGCTCGAGGCTGTTGGGGGGTCGGCATCGGTTTCAACCAGATCCACATTGGCACAAATACGTAAATGTGTCAATGTGGAAATGTGTCGCCAGCCCCCTCACGCGGGGTCATCCTCGCACTGACGCATTTCTTGAGCTTCTAAGCCGAACCCTAACCATCTCATGGATCCGAAAATTGAGTAATACAGCGTCCAACGCCAGCTGACGAGACGAACGCATTGCCGGGCGCCCAGAGACCGGACGAGGGGCCTCGGGCCGCGTCGCGTCGGAAGCTCGCGTGGAAAAACGGCGCCTCCGGCATGAGCTCTCGATGCCCGCGTCGATTCAGCTTCAGTCAGGAGTCAAGACGAGCGATCCGGCCGCTTCGGCGAGCGATACCCTGCGCATCACGCTCAGGGATTCGCCCGAGGCCACGGGGGAATTTTCGTCCGGCGCGGACCGTCCACGATGAACCGTGACCTTGCGACGAGCGATCTCCGCTTCCGCCGGAGCGAACAGCTCCGACTCGAGGTGCCCACGCCTGCGAACGCCGCCTTGACCGCTCGTCTGTTGGATCGAACGGGAAAGTCGCTTGCCATTCCGGTTGCGGCAATCGTCAGGGACGATGTCGACGGGTCGCGCTGGCAAGTGGCGCAATTAGCGCTCGCGCCGCTCGCACCGGCCGATTACGTGATCGAGATCGTCGGTGGGTCAAGTGGGGAGCGGTCGCTCTTCGGCTTTCGCGTGATCCCTTAAGTTTTGCGTCTTTGATCTTTTCTTCGTGGTCCTTGGTCCGGACCAGGGACCAAGGACCGAGGACGACCAAGGACGAAGGACGGACTAGGAACCCATGCCCAAGGACCGAGGACGATGTGCGACAGCCTGCCAAGTGGTGACCAGCTCGTTCGCGATTTCCTGCACACCAATCCCGTTCGTGACCTGGGCGAAGATGAACGGGCCGCTCCCGCGCATACGACGCGAGTCGCGAGCCATCACCTCGAGGTCGGCGCCCACGAGCGATGCGAGATCCGTCTTGTTGATGACGAGCAGGTCAGACTGGGTGATTCCAGGTCCTCCCTTACGCGGGATCTTGTCCCCGCCGGACACGTCGATCACGTAGATGGTGTAATCGGCCAGCTCTCGACTGAATTGCGCGGCGAGGTTATCGCCGCCGCTCTCGACAAATAACAGGTCGGGACGGAACTTCACCATCAGCTGGCCCAGCGCATCGAGATTCTGGCTGACATCATCGCGCACGGCCGTATGGGGGCAGCCTCCCGTTTCGACCGCCGTAATCCGGTCGGCCGGGAGCGCCTGATTGCGCACCAGAAACTCGCCGTCCTCCTTCGTGAAGATGTCGTTGGTCACGACGGCCAGACTGTAGTCGTCGCGAAGCAGACGACAGAGGGCCAGCAGCAGCGCCGTCTTGCCGCTGCCGACCGGGCCGCCGATGCCGACGGTAAATGCGCGCGTTCCGTAGTCGCGATCGATTGGCGCGCGACGCGCCTGGAACAACCCCGGCCCTTCGGGCTCGTGTTGATCGTGCGGATGTTCGTGGTCGTGGGCTAGATAGTGCATACGGTCGCTCCTCGAATGGTGGTCGCGGTCAGGACTGAAAGAGCCGCGAGTAAAGGCGGTCGTGGCCGGCTTGCAGAAGATCGAGCAGGGGAGCCGTCTGCGCGAGGTCGTCAATCGAAAGCGCGCTCGAGCGATCGGCGGTCCGATCCAGCCAGGGACTGCATTCGTGTTGCATCCGCTGGGCTTCGAAGCTTCCGGCGATGCCGAGCCGCACGGCCGCCGACAGCACGCCGCGAGCTGTCCCGTAGAGCACGACCTTCTGCGCCGTCGCCAGGGGCAGGCCGATGCTCCGAAAGATGGCGCCTGACAGCGGCGCGACATGCGCACAGGTCGCATCCGCGCGTGTTTGCAGCGCGGCGAGCGCCGCGGAAGGCCAGACCCGTCCCGCCGTGCCGAGGAGGGTCCGGCCCTGGACCCGGCTGGCGCGATTGGCGACCGCGTTGAGCAGAAAGGCCTCGGCGAACGCGTCGAGCGTCTCCAGGTGTTCCGGCGAACGATAGGCATCGTTCATCAGCGGCAGTGCGGCATAGCCCGCCTGCTGGACGGACGCCTCGAGAAAAACGCGGAGTCGGTCGAGGCCATCCACTTCGCCCTGCTGCCACGCGGCCTCGAGGCCCCAGGAGTGCGCGAACACACCGGTTGGAAATGCGGAGTCGATGACCTGCCACGTCAGCCAGTCGGACATTCGACCGCCTCAGAAGAGAAAGTACCGCTGCGCCAGCGGCAGTACGTCGGCCGGCCTTGCGCGAAGCTCTTCGCCGTCGGCCGTGACGATGTATGTTTCGGCGTCAACCTGGATACGGGGCAGCGCGTCGTTCAGCTTCATGTCGCGCTTGCCGATCGATCGGCATCCGCGCACGGCCGCCGCGCGCTTGCCGAGGCCGTACCGATCGAGAGTTCCCCGTTCAAGCGACAGCTCGGAGACGAACGCGAGCGAGATCGCGCCCGTTGCGCGTCCGTACGCGCCAAACATCGGTCGCATCACCACCGGCTGCGGTGTCGGGATCGATGCGTTCGGATCGCCCATCTGCGCCCAGGCGATGAATCCGCCCTTCAGGACCAGTTCCGGCTTGACGCCGAAGAAAGCCGGTTTCCACAACACAAGATCGGCGAGCTTGCCGACCTCGATCGATCCGACTTCGTGCGCGACGCCGTGCGTGAGCGCGGGATTGATCGTGTATTTGGCGATGTACCGCCGGATCCGCACGTTGTCGTTGTCGCCACGTTCGGCCGGCAGCCGGCCGCGCTCGCCGCGCATCTTGTGCGCCGTCTGCCAGGTCCGGCAGATGACTTCGCCTACGCGGCCCATCGCCTGGCTGTCGCTCGACATCATGCTGATCGCGCCGAGGTCGTGCAGCACGTCCTCGGCCGCGATGGTCTCGCCGCGGATGCGGCTTTCGGCAAACGCGACATCTTCGGGGATGTTCTTGTCGAGGTGATGGCAGACCATCAACATGTCGAGGTGCTCGTCCAGCGTGTTGACCGTATACGGACGAGTCGGATTCGTGGAGCTGGGGAGGACGTTCGGCTCGCCGCAGACGCGAATGATATCGGGCGCGTGCCCGCCGCCTGCGCCCTCGGTGTGATACGTGTGAATCGTGCGTCCTTTGAAGGCCGCAATCGAATCGTCCACGTAGCCGGATTCGTTCAGCGTGTCCGTATGGATGGCGACCTGCACGTCGTAGCGATCGGCTTCCGTCAGGCAGCAGTCGATCGCCGCCGGCGTCGATCCCCAATCCTCGTGCAGCTTCAAACCGATGGCGCCGGCGCGGATCTGCTCCTTGAGGCCCTCAGGCAGCGACGTGTTGCCCTTGCCGAGGAATCCGAAATTCATCGGGAGCGCGTCGGTGGCCTGGAGCATCAGTTCGACGTGGCGCGCGCCCGGCGTGCAGGTCGTGGCGTTGGTGCCGGTCGCCGGGCCCGTGCCGCCCCCGATGAAGGTCGTCACGCCGCTCGCGAGTGCGTCGTACGCCTGCTGCGGGCAGATGAAATGGATGTGGGCATCGATGCCGCCGGCCGTGAGGATCAGTCCCTCGCCCGCAATGGCTTCCGTCGTGACGCCGACGACCATGCTGTCGGTCACGCCGGCCATCACGTCCGGATTGCCGGCCTTGCCGATCCCGGCGATGCGGCCGCCCTTGATGCCGACGTCGGCTTTGCGGATCCCCGTCCAGTCGATGATGAGCGCGTTGGTGATCACGCAATCGAGCGCGCGATCGTCAGATACGCCCGCGGCCTGGCCCATGCCGTCGCGCAGCACTTTACCGCCGCCGAACTTGCACTCATCGCCGTACACGGTCGCGTCGGCTTCGACTTCGGCCACGAGACCGGTGTCGCCGAGTCGAACGCGATCGCCTGTGGTCGGCCCGTAGATATCTGCGTAGTGGCGTCGGCTGATCGATCGGGACATTATTGAGGCACTCCCGAGAGATCTTTGCTGTCTTCCACCGGCCCGTTCGCCCAGCCGTTGCCGCCGCGGATGATCCGCGCCCCGGCAATCGACACCAGCGTGACCGTTTTCGTTTCTCCCGGTTCGAAGCGGACCGCGGTGCCGGCCGGAATGTCGAGGCGCATCCCATAGGACGCCCGCCGATCGAAGGCGAGCGCACGGTTCGTTTCGATGAAGTGATAGTGGCTCCCGACCTGAATCGGACGATCGCCGCGATTGGAAACCTGAATCTCGATGGCCTTCCTCTCCGCGTTCAGTACGATCTCGCCCTCGCGCGTCATCACGGCGCCCGGCGCGCCCTCCTGTTCGACCGCAGCACGCCCGACCACACCGGGCGGGGTTCCCTGCGGCGCCAGGAAACTGCCGTAGAAGGCGAGCGCGGCATCCCCGCGCTCCGCCACGACCGGATGGTGCACGGTCACGAGCTTCGTGCCGTCCGGAAAGGTCCCCTCGACCTGAACTTCGTCGATCATGTCCGCGACGCCATCAAGCACATCCGCCCGTCCGAGCAGCCGTCGTCCCAGGTCCATCAGATCGGCCACCGATCGGCCATCGCGGATGAACTCGAGGATCTGGGTGGCGATGAGCGCCGTGGCTTCGACGTAATTGAGCCGGAGTCCACGGGCCAGCCGTTTCTGCGCGAGCACGCCTGCCTGATGAAGGATCAGTTTGTCGATTTCTCTTGGTGTCAGATGCATGTCGATCGCCTCACCATTTGCGGACCCAGGGGTCGTCTCCGAGCAGTGCGGGGATGAAGTCGAGAAACCTGCGGATTGTACGACTAACGCCCTCGACTGAGGTCCCGGCGAATCGGACGACGCAGCCACAATCGGCGAGACGGGTTGCGGCGACGAGTTGGTCCGGCCTTTTCAGCACCGGCGAGGCCGATGCGCTTGCGACGAGAGACGTTGCCGCGGCAGCCAGCCTTGCGCCAGCCAGTACCGCGACCGCCAGGACGTTGAATCGGCCCAGGCGCTCGCGAAGGCTCCCGTCGGCGGCGCGGAGCGCCAGCACGTCGTGCACGAGCAGTCGCCCATCTAGGCGCACCGAAATCTGACCGTAGTATTCGTCGAAGGCCCATCGTTCACCGGCGGCATGCCGTCCCGAGGACACCCAGTCGAGCAGGACGAGCGCCGCGCGATCGGCGAGATCGAATGTCTGTGTCTGCCGGTACCGCGCGCCGGCAAAACAGACGACTGGGTCGGGCGCGACGACGAGCAGGCCGTCCGCGGCGATTCGGGCGTGCATCTCGGCGCTGGTTCCGGCAGGCGATCGGTAGATCTTGGTGGACGCCTGCGTCGAGATGAAAGCCGCGGCGCCGCGGCCCACGTCGACGTCCATGGCAATCCGGTCGCCGTTCACGAGCCCGCCGCCAAGGCTGGAGGTGTAGATCCACGCGGCATGGCCGTGGTTCGCCGGCGTCAGCAACCTGAGCGGGCTTGTCGCGTAGGCACGGCTCACGACGCTTCGGGAGCCGCCTCGAATCACCGCGATGTGTGCGCGGCCCGGCTCGCCGGGCACGATCGTCGAGGTGGCGGCGACCGGTTCCGCCGACGCGACGGGCATCATGGCGATGATTCTACTGTCTGAAATCGATGCTTGTCGGAATTTGGGGAGCGACTGCCGGCCCGGGAGGAGATTGCCCTCGGGCCGGCAGCGTCAGGACGCTCGGGACCGCCGTCTTACTTCGCCTGAGCGGCCCTCGCGTCGTTGGCAACCATCGCGAGGATGGCGTTGTACTGCGTGGTCACGTCGGTCACCAGGGTCACTACCTCGTCGACATTCGGCTCCTTCGGCATGAGCGCCCGTTCGATCTTGATCATCCCGCTCTCGATGGCGACGTACGCTTCGCTGGAGCGCTCTTTGATCAGTTGTTCAATGTTGTCCCACGTATCGTTGAACGCGCCGAAGGACTTGCGCGCCTTCGCGATGTCCCCGGCCTTCAGTGCGGGGTTCACTTCACGGAGATGGGCGCGGACAATGCGCAGGTGCGCCACATCATCGTAGAGGCGATTGAGGGGAGGAGCTTTCTCCACCATCGCGATCATCTCGTCATACTTGGCGAGCATCGCCTTTCCGTCCGGGAGCAGCTTTGCGAAGTCGGGTTTCGGAGCCTTGAGCCCCTCGGTGATGCGCGTCTGGAAATTCTTTTCCAGTTCGGCATACATCTGTGCGCTGCGGACATTGATGTAGACCTCGACGCCGTTCCAGCCCGAATCGTAGGCCTCGAAGGCGGCCCTGGCGCCGGCCGCGTCCTGCTTGTCGAGCGCTGCCACGGTCCTCACGAGCGTCGGACGAACTGCTTTGATGCTCGTGACTTCGAACCGGTCCGCGGCGTTCAGCGGCAGCGTGGCGATCAAGCTGAGAGCAAGAGCGATGCTGATTTTATTCATGGTGACATGCTACACCCGCCGGCGCTCGAATTTCAGCGTGTCGTGCGAGATTTCATTGTGTCGTGGACGATCGCGAGAAGTGCCACGCACGCTGTGTCGGTGCGCAAGCGGCGGGAACCCAGGCCGACGCACTTGAAGCCATGCGTCTCGAGCAGCGTTGTCTCGAAACGGTTCCAACCGCCTTCGGGTCCGATGGCCAGGAGGATTGGTTCGTCCGGCATTTGTCTTATAACATTGCCGATCGGGTTCATCGCGGCCGGATCCGCCACAAGACGTAGCCCAGTCGGGCACAAACTGTTCAGGTCGTCCTCAATCAGTACCTTGAATTGCCTGTGAATCGACACGTGGGGTAACCGCGTATCGCGGGCCTGCTGCAGCCCTTCGACGAGCAGCGGTCCGTAGCATTCCGGCCCGAGGACGTGCGTGTCGAAGTAGTTTCGTTCGACGCGTTCCGCGTTGGTCAGGATGATCTGTCCCACTCCGAGCGCGGCGATCTGCGCCCATAGCCGCCGCATCACTTTGGGTCGCGGAAGGGCCAGGAGCAGATCGACCCGGGGCCGTGGCGGAATCATCTGGTCAAACGTGCAGTGCAATTCCACCGTGCTGTCGTCGACGGACTGCACCGTTCCCACGCCGCACGGGCCATCGATGATGCCGACGCGGATCTGATGTCCCGGCGCGACGCTCAGGACATTCAGCAGGTGTTTGGCGCGTGCGCCCGAAAGGCTCACCCGGTTTCCAGGGCTTCCAGCGCCGCCGTCGGTGACTTCAGCGGGCTCGAGAAGAATGAGATTCACGAAACCCGTCCATTGTCACTGATTGGGCAGTTCCTCTTGACACTTCCTTATAGACTGGCTCAAGGCTTATGGCTTATGGCTTAGCGGGCCAAGCCCAAATCCTGCATGAGCCCTGAGCCCTAAGTCATGAGCCTTGATAACTGGCATAATCGACCAAACACTCGACGCCTGTGAGGGACTTCATGCGCTTAACGATGCGGATCGCCGTCATCCTGGTCCTTACGGTCTGGACCGCCCCGATGCACGGGCAGATCACCAGCAACCCACTCCCGGCGCCTATCGAGAAAAAGGGCCTGGCAGTCGAGGTCAAGGACGTCGTGCGTCTTCCGGAGACGAGAGGGCTGCGTCCCGCCGACCAGGACGTCACTCCAGCCGGCTGGGCGCGCGTCAGCTTCGTCAAGGACCTTGCGGACGGTCGCCGCTTCGCCAACGATTCACGCGGCTTCCTGTACCTGCTCAACGGAGGCAATCAGCCGTCGGTGTATGCGGACGTCGGCGCGGCTTTTCCAAACGCGGTCTACAACCGGCTCGAGAGCGGGTTCATCGGCTTCGCCTTCCATCCGGAATTCGTACGGAACGGTTTGTTCTACACGGTGCACAGCGAGCGCGCGCAGGGCAATCCAAAGACGCCCGATTTCATCCCGATCGGGTACGGTGTGAAAGACGTGAGCTACCACAACATCATTACGGAGTGGCACGCGACGAACCCGGCCGCCAACACGTTCGCGGGCACGAGGCGCGAGCTTCTTCGTGAAGCGCACGTCGTCGCCAACCTCACGCATCCGATGGGCGCCGTCGAGTTCAACCCAACGGCCAAGCCGGGCGATGCCGACTACGGGCTGCTCTACACGAGCGGCAGCGATCACGGGTTCAGCAATGGCGGCGGACCGAACGCGAGCAATCCCGCTCAGACACAGCGCCTCGATTCGATCATGACAGCCATACTGCGCATCGATCCGCGCAGTCCGTCCGTGACGAAGGGGGTCAAAGGTCTGGGCGACTACACGATTCCGATGGCCAACAAGTTCGCCTCGGACGGCGACCCCAAGACGTTGGGCGAAATCTACGCCTACGGTTTCCGCAACGCCCACAGGATCTCGTGGGACTTGACCGACGGGACGATGTTTGCCTCCGACATTGGCATGGACAACATCGAGGAGATCAACATCGTTCGCAATGGCGAGAACTACGGCTGGATGAAGCGTGAGGGATACTTCGAGAACGGCAGGCCGAGGGGCGGCGCGCTGAACGAACTGTTCCCGCTGCCGGCGGAAGTCCTGGACGGACGCCAGAAAGACGGCTTCACCTATCCCGTTGCGATGTACGACCACGACGAGGGGCGGTCGGTGACCGACGGCTTCGCGTATCACGGACGTATCGCCGCGCTGAACGGAAAGTTCGTGTTTGGCGACATCCAGCGGGGACGTGTCTTCGCGTCTGACCTTGCCGCGATGAAGAGAGCCGACGACGGCATTCCTCAGACGGTCGCGCCGATCGAAGAAGTCCAGCTCTTTGTACGGGACGCGAGCGGCAAACGCCAGGATGTGTCGCTGCAAGACCTCATCGACAAGACGCTCGGCGCGAAAACCACTCGCGCCGATCTGCACATCAGCCGCAGCGCCGACGGCGAGCTCTTCCTCACGTCGAGGCAGGATGGCGTCATCCGGATGCTCGTTCCTTAAGAGCCTCTAACAAAGCCCCGGCGCGCCGGCGAGTGGGCCACCGATTCGTCGGCACGAGGAGCGTCTCGAAATAGTCGCGCCACCGCTCCGAACAGCGCGATCCGATGCGTGCCGCGTAGCACGCCGGGGCTTATAGCCGCGGTACCCGCGATTGAGATCACTTATCGAGGAGGACGCCGATCATGGGGTTGACTAGACGCACGATACTGGCAGCCGGAACTGCGGCAGCGGCAACGACCGCCGTGCCGCGCATATTTGCTCAGCAGTCGGGCAAAGCAGGGACTGGCAAGTTCTATGAAAAGGGCCCTGTTCGCATCTACTATGAGGAGGCCGGTTCCGGCTTCCCGCTGTTACTGCTTCCGGGCGGAGGGTTGAACTCGACCATCTCCTTCTTCACCGGCAACTCGCCCTTTAATGCGATCGAGGAGTTCAAGGGACAGTATCGCTGCATCACGGCGGACCTGCGCAACGCCCCCAGCGGCCAGTCCACTGGTCCTGTCGAGGTCGACCGGCCGTGGGAATCCTATGCCGACGACCAACTCGGCCTGATGGATCATCTGGGCATCGACAAGTTCATGGTGATGGGTTTCTGCATTGGCGGTCCCTTCATCTGGAGTCTCTTGAAGCGCGCGCCCAATCGTATTGCCGCAGCCGTGCTGGCGCAGCCCGTGGGCTGGCGTCCGGAGATGCGCGACCCTAAGTACCCAGGCACATTTTGGAAGAGCTGGGGTCCGGCGCTGATCGCCAAGCGGCCCGAGATCACGATGCAGACGACCGACCAATTTGTGACCAAGATGTTCGAAACCAACCCCGACTTCGTCTTCACGGTGACACGCGATTTCGTGCGTAGTTGCCAAAACCCGATCCTGGTCCTGCCGGACGACGTCCCCGCGCACCCATACGCCGTCGCCATGGAGTGCGCGATGCTCGCGCCAAAGGCCGAAGTGAGCATGTTCCCCTGGAAAGAACCCAAGGAGCGAATTCCCTCTGGCGGTGCGCCAAATTCATTCCTTCCTCAAGGCGCATCGGCCTGCCTAGGCGGCGGTGTCTTTCCTCGGCACCTGGCGACTGCTCAGGACCAATCGCTGAAGGTCGACTAATTCCCAAGCAACCGGTCGTACTCCTTCACCTCTTGACAACCTAAATGAGTGTCGCGATGATGACGATGCCTCTTCTCCTGGGAACCCAATAGGAGCGACGGTTGTGGCGAAGCGTGACCTGGAGGTACTGGACAAGGTCGACGTCCCGCAGGGGACGCTCGAGTTGATGATTCTGACAATCCTCGCGCGCGAGCCCCTGCACGGCTACGGCCTGTCGCAGCGATTGACGGCGCTCAGTCACGACCATTTCCGGGTCAATCCCGGTTCGCTGTTCCCGTCGCTCTACCGCCTCGAACAGGACGGCAAGCTGAAAGCGGAGTGGCGTCTTAGCGAGAACAACCGGAACGCCAAGTACTACGCGCTGACGGCATCCGGCCGCAGACAGCTCGAACAGCACAAACGCCGCTGGGAGCGCGTCTCGTTCGCTATCAGCAGTGTGCTGGAGGGGGCATGACCGTCCTTCGTCGCTTGGCGTCGATCGCATCCTGGATCCTCCGCCGGGATCGCATCGAGCAGCAACTCGACGACGAGATTCGATCGTTCGTCGAGATGTCCACCGCCGACAGGATCCGGGCAGGTGTTCCTCCCACCGAGGCTCGCCGCCTCGCCCTCGCCGAGATCGGGGGCGTCGAGAGAATGAAAGAGATCGTTCGTGCGGGCCGTCACGGCGCGCTCCTCGATGACCTCGGCCGCGACGTTCGCTACGCGTTTCGGCTCTTAGCCAGGCAGCGCACGTTCGCCGCCGTGATCGTCGGCACGCTCGCGCTGGGCATCGGCGCCAACGTCGCGCTCTTCAGCGTCGTCAACTCCGTGCTCCTGCGGCCGCTGCCCTATCACGAGCCCGATCGATTGGTAAGGCTCGCGTCTACCGACCAGGCCAACAACCTCACCCGCGTCGGGTTCTCGTATGCGCGATTCCTCGAAGTGCAGCAGCGGCAGCAGGTGTTCAGCGATCTCGCGTTGTCCGCAGGCAACGCGTTCACGCTGACCGGGCGCGGCGTTCCCGAACAGGTGATTGGCCTGCACGCCTCGGCCGCGCTGTTGCCGACGCTCGGACTGCAGCCGATCATCGGCCGCAACTTTTCACCGGATGAAGATCGCCGCGGCGGTCCGCGCGTGGTGCTGATCAGCCAGCCGATGTGGCAGCAGCGCTTCAACGGGGATGTGTCGGTGCTCGGCCAGGCGCTCACGCTCGACGGCGCGCCCTACACGATCACCGGCGTGCTGCCCGACGCAGCAACGGCGTTTCTGCTCAGTCACCAGCAGATCTGGGTGCCGCGGCCCAGCGAGGTGCCCTATCTCGCGCAGTCGCAGCTGCAGGGCGGCAGCTACTTTTTCCAGCCGATTGCGCGGCTCAAGCCGGGCGTCTCGCTCGAGCAGGCGCGCGAAGCGATGAGCTTGATCGCGGCGGGCTACCGGGCGGCGCACCCGGGCAACGTCGACGCACCGTCGACGATCGAGCTCGTGCCGCTCCTGGACGATGCGGTCGGCGCGCAGCGAGAGAGTTATCTGCTGCTCTTTGGGGCCGTGGCGTGCGTGCTGCTGATCGCGTGCGCGAACATCGCCAACCTGCTGCTCGCGCGTTTTGCGGGAAGACAACGAGAGATCGCGACACGGTTGGCGCTCGGCGCGCACCGCGGGGCGCTGGTGCGTCAGCTCGTCTCGGAAAGCATGCTGCTCGCGTTGCTTGGCGGTGCCGTCGGACTGCTGCTCGCCGAGTGGACGCTGCGCGCGCTGGTTGCCTTCGGCACGGACGTGATTCCGCGCGTCGCTGAAATCAGGATCGATCCCATTGCGCTCGGCTTCGCGGTGATTGCGACGCTGGTGACCGGTCTGTTGATTGGACTGCTACCCGCGATGCAGGCGTCGGGCGTCAACGTCCTCGGAGCGCTGAAAGAGCGGGCCCAGGCTCCGTCGGATCGGGCCGTTATCTTCGTGGCGGCTTGGTTGTCGTTGAAGTCTCGCTGTCGCTGGTGCTGCTGATCGCCACCGGCTTGCTGCTTACCAGCTTTGAGCGGCTACAGCGCGTCGACCCGGGCTTCGAGGCGCAGGGCGTGTTCACTGCCCAGATCGCCTTGCCGCCGCGTTACTCGCGCGCCAAGCTCATCGAGTTCTACGAGCAGTTCTATCAACGTCTCGCGACGCTGCCCGGCGCATCGTCTGCCGCGCTCAGCAACCGCGTGCCGCTGACCGGCGATCAGCCGCCGACGGTGGTGGCGGTTACCGGCCGACCGATTCCGCCGCTAAGCGAACGCCCCTACGCGAACCGGCATCTCGTGTCGCCGCATTACTTCAGCACGCTTCGGATTCCGCTGCGTGCGGGCCGTGACTTCGATGAGCGCGACAACACGCGCGCACCGCAGGTCGTCATCATCAACGAAACGTTCGCGCGCGGGCTCTTTCCCGGCGAGGACCCGGTCGGACATACGCTGGTCACCGGGATGGCGCAGCAGCAGGCGCAGGTCGTTGGCGTGGTCGCTGATATCCGCGGCGAGAACCTGAACACGCCCCCGGAACCAGAATACTTCCTGCCGGCGCTGCAGCGGCCCGAGACGCTCACCAACGTGCTGGTGCGCAGCAATCTGACGCCCGCCGCCGTGGCGCCGCTTGTGCGCGAGGCACTGCGCACGATTGATTCTGATCTGCCGGTGCTGCAGCCGGAAGCGTTGACGACGCGGATCGGGCAGACGGTGGCGAACCGCAAGTTGGGGCTCGTGTTGCTGGGCGGATTTGCGGCGCTTGCGCTCGTCCTCGCGAGTCTCGGCGTCTACAGCGTGATGGCGCACCTGGTGGCGTGCCGCACCAGCGAAATCGGCCTGCGCATGGCACTGGGCGCACCACCGGGAGCGGTGAAGCGGATGGTGCTCGGCCACGGCCGTCGTCTCACACTCGTAGGGATCGCGTTCGGTATCGCCGGCGCGCTGGTTGTGTCGCGGCTGATGCAGCAGGCGCTGTGTGAAGTGGATCCCGCGGAGCCACTGGTCTACATCGCCGTATCAATCACGCTGCTGCTGGTCGCGGAGGCTGCGTCGTTCTTTCCGGCGCGGAGAGCGACCAGGATTGATCCCGTGATCGCGCTTCGTACCGACTGAAATCGGCCCATCCCCGACCGGCCGGGGCTGACGAGCCTCGACGCCGCAACCGCCGTTGCTGATCTCGCGGCTGTCTGCTTAGATCCGCGCGTCGAGAGCGGCCTTGACGCGCGCAGCAGTGAACGGCACCTGACGCACGCGCGCCCCCGTGGCATCAAAGATCGCATTGGCGATCGCCCCGGCAGTCACCGTCACGGACGTTTCGCCTGCGCCAGCGGCCCTCGCGTCCGGCTGATTGATCAAGACGATTTCGATCTTCGGGACCTCGGCGTCCAGATACAGCGGCCGATAGGTCTTCCAGTCGACCGACGTCACCTTCTGATCGTCCCAGGTGACTTCTTCCAGAAGCGCGCGGCTCAGGCCCTGCAGCGCGCCGCCTTCGAGCTGGTTCTTCAGTCCGTCCGGGTTCGAGATCGGGACCGCAGTCCTCGGCAATCACGAGCCGTTTGACGGTCACGCGCCCGCTGTCCTGGTCGACGTCGACTTCGGCCACCATCGCGCAATAACCGTTGTCGCCCTCATACAGCACGCACGACATGCCGCGGCCCGACGCCGTGCCGGTGCGACGCGTGGACGGACGAGGCGAGGGACGAGTGTCCCAGTTCGCCGCTTTGGCGGCGGCCTTGACGACGTCGATGAGCCGCGGGTCGCTCAGATGACGGAGGCGATAGTCGACCGGATCCGTCTTCACGGCCGCGGCGACTTCATCGATGAACGACTCGTGCGCGAAGGTGTTCTGCAGACGTGACGGGCGATCGCAGCGGTCCCGTGAAGAACGGCGACTGGACGTCGTGCGTCAGGACGCGCTGGCTCTGCACGGTGCCGGTGCCGCCGCTCCGTCCGTTGACCGTGCCCGTGACATACGACGGCGCGGCGTTGCTGTTGTTGGCGAAGCCGGCCGGATCGGGCGCGGGCGTCCGCGGCGCGAACGCGGCCGGCTGAAGACCGGCCAGAGAGCCGGTCACCACATTGCCGGGCGCGTTGTTGCCTGGACGTCCGCCGAGCGTCGGCGACCACGACTCGTGATCCCAGGCGGCGATGGTGCCGTCCGCGTTCAGCGCCACCCGCTCGTCGATCACATAAGCGAACCCGTAGTTTTCCCACGCCATCTCGTCCTGGCGCGCGAGCTGCACGCGAACGGGCCGGCCGACGGCCTGCGACAGCAGCGCTGCGTCGTACGAGACCGTGTCGGCGCCGTTGACGCCGTAGCAGCCGGACCCCATCTTGAAAATGACGTGCACGTTCTCTGGCGGGAGACCGAGAAGCATCGCCGACGTATCCCTGAGTGGATAGACCGCCTGGCTGGCCGACCAGATGGTCGCCTTGCCGCCCTGCACATCCGCAACGGCGCAGGCGCTGCCGACCGAGCCGTGCATCTGGTATGGATAGCAGATACGTGGCTTTGACCACCTTCGCCGCGCCGGCCAGCTTCTGATCGACGTCTTTCGAGTTCACCACGAACGTATCGCGCGTCGGCTTCTGATTCCGCAGCGTGTCGTGGAACGTCGCGCTGGTCGGGCAGGCCGCTCGCCGGCGTCCAGGTGACCTTCAACTTGCCGGCGGCCTGAATCGCCTGCCACGGCTTCTCGGCCACAACACCGACGAAGTTCTTCTTGACGACCACCTTCACGAAGCCGGGCAGGCCCTTGACCGAGCTCTCGTCGACGCTGACGAGCGTGGCGCCGACCGCCGGCGGCCGGACGACGCGGCCGTGCAGCATGCCCGGCACGCGCACGTTGTGCACGTACTCGAACTGCCCGGTCACCATGGCCGGAATTTCCACGCGCGGCACGGACGTTCCGAGAACCGTCCATTCGCTCGGGTGCTTCCGCTTGGCGGCAGGATTGAGCGCCAGATTGAACCGTCGTCCGCCGACGAGCTCGCCGTAACTGACTTTCTTTGTCGGATCGTTCTTGGCGCTGATGACGCCGTCCTTCACCGCGAGCTGGTCGACGGCGACGCCCAGGCGTGTCGATGCGAGCTGCACGAGCGCTTCGCGTGCCGTCGCGCCGGCCAGCGCCAGGTTCGCCTGGTTGAAGTTGGTCGGGATGCGACTGCGCGCCCGACGTCGTGCCCTGATCCGGCGTCAACGCCGTGTCGCACTGAGTCAGCTTGACGCGGTTGAACGGGACGCTCAGTTCTTCCGCGATCAACTGCATCTGCGCGGTATAGAGCCCGTGGCCCAACTCGCACTTGCCGGTGTAGGCCGTCACGCTGCCGTCCGCGGCAATGGCGATCCACGAATCGAGCTGGTTGCTGCTGGCGCCGTTGAATCCCTGCGCCAGCGCCGGTCCGGGCCCGAGCGTCTCCGCGACGTTGCGCCGTACTGAACCCGACAATCAGCACGCCCGTTCCTTTCAGGAACGTTCGACGGGAGAATCCGGCGCCCGTGAGGGCGGCGCGTGCGCCGGGAGTCATTGTGGTCCTCGATTGATGTGTGGGTTTCATGCTTTCACCCCATCGGCATAGCGCCTGATGGCGCGAACCATTCGGACGTTGGCCGCGCAACGGCACAGCACGCCCGACATCGCCTGCCGGATTTCCGGATCGGTCGCCTTGGGGTTTCGATCCAGAAACGCCTTGGCGGTCATGATCACGCCGTTGACGCAGAAGCCGCACTGCATCGCCTGTTCGTCGATGAACGCCTTCTGAATCGGGTGCGGCTTCTCGATCGTTCCCAATCCTTCGAGCGTCGTGATGTCGGAGCCCTGCAACGGTGGAGACCGGCGTGACGCAGGAGCGGATCGCCTGGCCTTTCACGATCACCGTGCAGCAGCCGCACTGGCCCAGGCCGCAGCCGAACTTCGGCCCGTTCAACTGGAGGTCGTCGCTGAGGACGTACAGCAGCGGCGTCGCCGGATCGACGTCGACCGTGTGCGTCCGGCCGTTGACTCTTAGAGTCATCACACTCATATGCAGGCCCCTTCTGCCATCACTCTAATCGACTCTTTGCTACAATCCGCAACACTATGAGAACCTTCAATTGCGCGTCCCGTGCGGCCGTTCTGCTCGTTCGTCCTGACGAATCTCGCGGTGTCCGGCAGCGCTCAGCAGCCTGCGGACGTCCAGGTCAAGACGACCAAGATCGCGAACAACTTCTACACGCTCGAAGGCAACGGCGGCATGGTCGGCGTGCTCACCGGTCCGGACGGCGTCCTGATGGTCGATACGCAGTTCGCGCCCATGACCGAGAAGCTCGTGGCGGCCATCAAGCAGATCTCGGACGGCCGGATTCGCTTCGTGATCAACACGCACCTCCACGGCGATCACACGGGCGGCAACGAGAACCTGGGCAAGATGGGCGCGACGATTTTTGCGCGCGAGAACCTGCGCGCCCGCCTCGTGAAGCCCAACGCCGGCGCCAACGGCGCCCCTGGTGTTCCCGCGCCGTCGATGGCGCTCCCGGTTGTGACCTACGACGCCCCGGTGACGATCCACATGAACGGGGAAACGGTGCATCTCATCCCCGTGCCGGTGGCGCACACCGACGGCGACACGATGGTCCAATTCCAAACGGCGGACATCATCATGATGGGCGACTTCTTTCGCTCGACCGGATATCCGAACATCGATCTGGCGAACGGCGGCTCGCTCAAAGGCATGCTCGACGGCCTCAACGCGGCCATCAAACTCGCCGGTCCCAACACGAAGATCATTCCCGGCCACGGCGCGACGGTCGACAAGACCGGCATTGCCGCACAGCGCGACCTGATCATGGCGATTCGCGACAGGGTCGCCGCGCTCGTCAAACAGAACAAGACGCAGGCCGAAGTGCTGGCGGCGAAGGTGACATCGGACTACGACGCGAAAGTCACCGGAGCGACCGCCATGACAGCGGATCGCTTCGTCGGCCAGTTGTACGCGGAGCTCAAAGCCGGCAGATAGCCGGTCGAGCTCCGCGCCGTTTCGTTCTACCGTGCCGCCACTGCCGCGGGCGGGGGCATGCGCCCCGACACGTACGCGGCGATATTCACGAAGTCCTCGTCCGTCAGCTTGGCGACGACCGGCTTCATCAACTGGGTCCACTCGCCGCGACGGGCGCCCGCCTGCATGTCGTACATCTGGCGCACGAGGTAGCTGGGTGACCGCCCGGCAATGCCCGGGACCGGACCAACTCCCAGTAGATCCGCCCCGTGGCAGACGCCGCACGCCGTCGTCTTGCCGTTGCCGCCGGTCGTGACGAGTGTTTCGCCCTTCTTGACGCTGCCGACAGGGACGTATGCGATGAAGCCCGAGCGCGGATCGCGAAGGCGCGTGGTGCGTTCCGACGTTCTCAGGCGTCTCGATGATCCGGACGCCGATCGGTTCCATCGCGCTTTCCTTGGCCGGCACCCAGATGCCGCCTTCGCTCTCCATCTTCGGCACGGTCTTCGTTTCGACCACCCTGATCCACGGCGTCCACTTCATCGATCCGAAGTACTCGGCGGCCTGCTTGATCTCCTCCGGCGTCAAGCCTTTCGCAATCGCGATCATGGCGTTGGTGTTGCCCTTCCGCGGCTCCGCGCTCTTGCGCAGATCGTTGCGGAAGTCGTTCATCTGCTGAATGAAGTAGGACACGGGCAAGCCGGCGACGCCCGCATTCTCCTGACGGCCCTTGCCGTTCGGGTAGTGACAGAGGCCGCATGCCCGCACGGCGGGTTGTTTGCCGTGCGCGACGACGTCCGGCATCATCGGGTGGTCACCCGGAAACCAGTCAGCGGGTCCGAAGCCGTTGGCGATCTGCGACTGCGGGAAACTGAGCGTGCTGCCCGGAACCTGCTTGATCGTCATGTCCGGCGCTGGAGGAGTCGCGGGAGCTGCCGGAGCTGCGGGAGCTGCACCGGGGGTTGGTGCTCCTGGTGGGATCGCGTACGCCCATGCCGGTGGTTCACCGGCCGCTCGAAGCGCACCGGTTGCAAAAAGTGACGCCGCGCCCAGAACGACAAGGCAAATGAATCTGCGCATACATGACCTCCACTGCGTCACGCGGCTGCGAGACGCACAAGTTCCCCAGGGCTCAAGGTGACGTCGACAAAGGGCAAAATCTCTGCGAGCTGCGCGGCCACACGTGCGCTGGCCAGCGCCGCCACCACCGTCGGCTGCGCGACGAGCCACGCGATCGAGACGGCGGCGACTGTGGTGTGGTGCGCTGCGGCGATCTCGTCGAGGGCGGCCAGCAGGCGCAGCCCGCGCTCGTCGAGGTAGGTGCGCGCGCTGGCCGATCGCGGGCCATCGACCTGTTTGCCCGGGCGGTACTTGCCGGTAAGAAACCCCTTGGCAAGCGCGTAGTACGGGAAACAGGCCAGCCCTTCGCGGGCGCACAGATCGCGCAACTCGCCTTCGTACTCACTCCGGTTCACGAGATTGTAATGCGGTTGAAGGGCGATGTATCGGGCGAGCCCTTCGCGGCGGGAGACCGCCAGCGCGTCGGCCAGTCGCGGGGCCGTGTAGTTTGACGCCGCGATATACCGGACTTTCCCTTCCCTGACGAGGGCGTCAAACGCCCCGAGCGTGTCTGCCAGCGGCGACGCCAGGTCGTCCGCGTGGGCGTAGTACAGGTCGATCCGGTCGGTCGCGAGTCGCTGTAACGAACCCTCGGCCGCCGTCCGAATCGTGGCTGGCGAGAGTCCCTTGAGGCCGGGCTTCATGCCGACCTTCGTGGCGATGACCATCCGGTTGCGCGTGCCGCGGGCCGCCATCCAGCGGCCGATGATCGTTTCCGACTCGCCGCCCGCATGACCAGGCACCCACGCCGAATAGACGTCCGCCGTATCAATGAAATTGCCGCCGGCCGCCGCGTACGCGTCGAGGACATCGAACGACTGTCGCTCGTCCGCGGTCCAGCCGAAGACGTTACCACCGAGGCAGAGGGGGAACACGTCGAGGCTGGTGTTGGGAATTCGTCCCACGGCAGCAACAGAGTACAGTAATTGGGTGAGCTCTGTTTCAGATTCCGTGCCGTCCGACCTTCAGGACTCCGGCGGCACAACACCGGCTGCGGCTCTTGCCGAGCTCGAGCGCGAGGTCGCGAGACGGCGCACGTTCGCGATTATTTCGCATCCCGATGCCGGCAAGACGACGCTGACGGAAAAGCTGTTGCTGTATGCCGGCGCCATCGAGCTGGCCGGCGCCGTCCGGGGCCGCAAGGACCGGCGGCACGCGACATCAGACTGGATGGAGCTCGAGCAGCAGCGCGGCATCTCGATCACGTCCGCAGCGCTCGAATTCGAGCTGCAGGGACGGCGGATGTCGTTGCTCGACACGCCCGGCCACAAGGATTTCAGCGAGGACACCTATCGCGCCCTGATCGCCGCCGACAGCGTCGTGATGGTGATCGACGCGGCAAACGGCGTCGAGGAACAGACGCGCAAGCTGTTCGAGGTCTGCCGAAGGCACCGGCTGCCGATTCTCACGTTCATCAACAAGTTCGACCGACCGGCACGCGATCCGCTGGAGCTGATGGACGACCTCGAGCGCACGCTCGGCATCGCCGCCGCGCCGGTCAACTGGCCGATCGGCAGCGCCGAACGGTTTCGCGGCGTGTACGACATCCAGCACCAGACGCTGCTTCGGTACGAGCGCGAGGCGCAGGGGCAGTATCGGGCGCCGGTCGACATATCGTCGCTCGACGATCCGGAAGCGCGCGAGATGATCGGGGCGCAGGAATACGCGCATTTCCGCGAGTCGCTCGATGTGATTCAGGCCGCCGGCACGGAGTTCGACGTGGCGGAATATCGCGCGGGCCGGCAGACGCCTGTCTTCTTCGGCAGTGCCTTGACGAACTTCGGCCTCGAGCCGTTCCTGCAGGCGCTCGTCGAGCTCGCGCCGCCGCCGCAGCCGCGCCAGAGCGATTCGGGAATGGTCAACCCGACCGATGAACGCTTCAGCGGCTTCGTGTTCAAGATCCAGGCGAACATGGATCCGCGCCATCGCGATCGGGTCGCCTTCGTCCGCGTCTGCTCCGGCCGGTTCACGAAGGACATGACGGTGTCCAACAGCCGGGTGGGGAAGTCACTCAGGGCGTCGCGCGCCTATCGGTTCTTCGGCCGCGATCGCGAGACGATCAGCGTCGCCTATCCGGGCGACATCATCGGTCTCGTCAATCCTGGGCATTTCGCGATCGGTGACACGCTGCACTCCGGCGAGCCGCTGCGGTTTCTCGATCTCCCACGGTTTCCGGCCGAACACTTCGGGCGTGTCCGCCTGAAGGACACCCGCTACAAGCAATTCGACGATGGCCTCAAGCAGCTCGAAGAGGAAGGGCTGATGCAGGTGTTCTACGTCGCCGCGGGCCGTCGCGAGCCGATCGTCGGCGTCGTTGGCGCGCTGCAGTTCGACGTGATTACCAGCCGTCTTCGTACCGAGTACGGCGTGGCCGCGGAGATCGAGCCCGCAGGGTATGCCGTCGCTCGATGGCTGGAAGGCCCCGCGCGGCCGACGCCTTCACCGGGAGGGCACAGCGCCAGTGGCCGAGGATCGGCAGAAGCGGCGCGTGCTCCTGTTTGGCTCGGAGTGGGAGCTGCAGTATTTCCAGCGCCATCATCCCGACGTGACGCTGCTCGCCGAATCGCCGGTCGGCGCTGCTTGAAGGCTTATGGCTCAGGGCTCATGGCTCATGGGGCTCTGGGCTTAAGCCCCTAAGCCCTAAGCCTTGAGCCCTATTTCTCCGCCGGCGTTGATGTCGCGGGTCCGATGCCGACGATTTGCAGGACGCATTCGGCATCTTTCGCGCCGTCGTAATGGATCTCGTTGGCAGTGTGCTTCACGAAGCTTCCCGCCGGAACCGGTTTGAATCCTTCCGGGTCGTACTTGGCTCCGGTGTTGACCCACCAGGTTCCCGAGATCACCGTGATGAAGCGGTCGTTCGCGTGAAAGTGCGGGCGGCTGTTCTTGTGCGGCAGCCATTTCTGCAGCACCACGTAGAGGCCGGGCTTGGCCGGGTCGCCGACGAGCACCGCTGTCTCCGAGCCGGCGGCCTCATTCTTCACCCACTTGATGTCTTTCGGCAGTTGAATGGTGATGGCTTTGGGGTCCAGCTCGGCCGCCGCCCTGAGGGTCGCGAGCCCGATGAAGACCGGAACAACCAACGCGATGAGGATTGCTCCTAATGTAAGAAGACGACGCATGTGTTCCTCCCTGATATGTCCGGCCGCCGGTAACCGCAAGTAGCGTAAACCCAAAGCCCGAGGAATCCCGGATTTTCTTTGCCTCGTCCCGATGGGCCTGTTATAAAAGTCCGTATGCTCTCGCCGGTTTCTTCGCTCGGCGTTCTGTACCTGCTTGCACTCCTTCAGGCGCCGCCGGCACCCCCTCAACCCATTTCGCCAGCGACTTTTGCCGGTACGTGGGTTGGTCTCCAAACGGTCGTGAACAGTGCCTCACCTGGCGTGCAGGAAGCCCAGACGGTCACGATGACGATTGAAATCATCGATGGGAAACTCGTCGGCACGCTGACCCCGTTTTTTGGCGGCAACGACGGCGCCAGTTTCGTCGACGTACAAATCGTCGGCGAAGAGCTCAGGGCCTCCGCGATGGTCGGGAAGCCTCCCTCTGCAGGAGCCGAAGGAAGAGGATCGGGACCTGCCTGGAAGGGCGACACGAAAATCCGGTTCACGCTGAAAGCCGACCGCACTCGTATGAAAGGCACAGGCGACGTCGAGTTGAGCGGTGTGAAGTGGATGCAATACAGCTACGATCTGGAAAAGAAGCGATCGAGATACTAAGTAGCGCAGGACTGCAGTCCTGCTGGAGAAGGCCAATGCGACGCTTCATGCTCCTGTTCGGCGTGATCACCGCGGCGATGTTGTTGCCGGTTGCGATCGCGGGACAGAACACACAGAACAACGGCAGCGACGACAACCACAGGGCGATCAATGGGACGCAAGACGTGACGTTCAGCAAGGATGTCGCGCCGGTCTTCTACGCCAATTGCGTCTATTGCCATCGTCCCGGTGAAGTCGCGCCCTTTTCGCTTCTGACCTACCAGAGTGCGCGCCCGTGGGCTCGAGCCATCAAGCGCATGGTCAGCGAACGACGGATGCCGCCGTGGCTGGCCGATCCTCACTATTCGAGCTTTTCGAACGATCGGCGCCTCACCGATCAGCAGATTCAGACGATCGTGGCCTGGGTGGATGGCGACGCCAAGGAAGGCAACCCGGCCGACATGCCAACGCCTCCGCAATTCGCCGAGGGCTGGCAGATTGGCGTTCCGGATCTCGTGCTGACGATGAAGGATCCGTACAGGATTCCGGCGACCGGCGTGATTCCGTGGGTCAGCTTACCGTCTCAGGACTATGTGTTTCCTGAAGACGTCTGGGTGCAAGCCATCGAAATCCGGCCGGGCAATCGCTCGGTCGTGCATCACGCGGTCGCACAGGCGAACTCGAACACGCCGGGAGAGAGTCTGCATCTGTTTTCGCCGGGCATGGACGCCATGATCTGGCGCGACGGCTACGGCAAGCTCATTCGCAAAGGGACGACGATCACATTTCAGATGCACTACAACGTGATCGGCAGGGAAACGAGCGATCAGACGAAGGTCGGGTTTGTGTTCGCGAAGAAACCGGTGCACACGCAGGTGCACACGACGATCATCTCGAATACGTCGATCGTCATTCCGCCGATGGTGAACAACTTCGAAGCCGTCGCGGCTTACAAGTTCAATGATGCCGCGCGGATTCACGCCCTCCGTCCGCACATGCACCTGCGGGCGAGGACCGGTACGGCGTCGTTGATCTCGGCCGATGGCGCGCGCAGCGTCCTGCTGCACATTCCTCGATGGGATGACTCGTGGCAGAACTACTACGTGCTGGAGAAGCCGCTGAAGGTCTCGCGCGGTGCGTTCGTCGAGTATGTGGCCAACTATGACAACTCGCCGGGGAATGCCCTCAATCCAGATCCCAAGGCGACCGTCGTGTGGGGGCAGCAGGTGACCGACGAGATGCACTCTGTCTATATGATCTGGACCGATATCAACGACAAGAACGCCAACGACAACGAACCGATCCAGATTTCGCCGAATAAGGCCTTTACAACGGGCATCATGAGCACCCAGCGTTAGAACCTAAAGCCAGCGTTGGCCCGCATTCGCAGTGATCGTACCAGCCGGCCGCGTCCGTGATCGCGCGCCGGGAAGTCGGCCGGAGCTCATACGCTTTTGGTCCCGCGACGACCATCGGGCAATTCGATGGACGGTCAGGGCTGGCATGCACCGCTTCAGCTAACTCACAATACGCGGATCACCCAGACCGAGGTCGTCGCGAGGAATCGCTTCGTCCGACTTCCGGATACGGAGTGCGTCGGCGCGCTTAACGGCCGCTGCCGTCCGGTACGACCACTGCGCATGGTTCGACGACACGCGGCATCGAAGCGTGATCTTCCATCAGACAACAGGAGCGGGTGGCGCCGATCGGGGCGCCCCGCCTGGCGCGCAGCCCTGGCCCGTGACAAGCGCACTTGGGCGAGCACCCGGTGGGGCTGCTCGGCGACACTCGGCGACGGGCCCCGGTGGGTTGTGCAGGATTTCACACGGGTGGCGGCCTATACAGTTCCGCCGACCGATAGGAGCGGGTTCGTCTTCTAGCGTATGCCCGCAGCGATAACGTCGAATGTCACTCTAATGGGTGTGCCGTCGACGACCTGCGGCGGCAGCGGCGTGCCCGACGGTGGGAGCAACGTATCGGCACCGTTGAGAACGGCCACCACTTCGATGCGCGTACCCCGAGGCCACGCGAGCGGCTGCTCGAACCAGTAGCGCCGCGTCCAATCGGGTCGCACCGCCAGCTGAATCACCGGCGTGCGGACGCCGGCCGGACTCACCGCGTCCACCTGCAAACTCACATTCGACAACGACTGATCGGATCTGAACGCCAGCGCCTGGAGGTCCTCGTCTACCGTCCGGTTGTGCGCGACGGCGCGCCCGTCCCCCTCACACCGAAGGCCTTTGACATTCTGGTCCTCCTCCTGCAGCGCAGGGACGCCGTCGTCGAAAAAGATGACATCCTGCGAGACATTTGGCACGGTACGGTCGTCGAGGAGAACAACCTCGCCCGCAACATCTCGACGCTCCGCAGGGTGCTCGACGACCACCTGGGCGAGAACCGATTCATCGTCACAATTCCCGGGCGTGGCTATCAATTCGTCGGTGACGTCGAGGAAGCCGACGCTCCACATTCGAATGCTGCGACCGCGCCGCCACACTCCCACGTTGGAGTCGATCCGTCCCCAACGCCCGAACCGCCGCTGCAGCAGTCGCCCCCGCTACAGCCGCCGACGGGCTCGTGGCTGCAGTTCCGCGCGCTTGCGGTCGTGCTGGTCCTCATCACGTTCGCCGCTGTCGGTTACGCGATCCGTACGAGTTGGCAGGCGCGCGCCGAGCCATCAAGCCCTCTGCACCAACGATCCGGCGCAGATGATTCCACCGCGAACGGTGCAGCTTGGCATGGCGATCTCACGCGACCGCCTGATCGTTCCCATCGCCACCGCTTCGGGCAATATCTGGGTACTCGACGGCCTGAAACGCTAGACTAGTCCTGAGCCGTCTCTTACTTCTGATCCTTCACTTCCAGGCCGCCAGTGATGCCGTCCACCTGGTGTCCGGTTTGGACCGCTCTCATCCTTGCGATCTCCGCCGGCGACGCGACCTTGGGATCGACGTTGGCCTGGGCACAGGTGAATCCTCTCAACGTGCATTCTGAAGTGGTGTGTTTGATACCCTTTTCCTTCATCAGCCGGGTCATCAGTACTGTCGCTTCCTCGTGGAGGATGGTCGCGTTGTTCGGCACGAACGTCCCGACGCCGATCGCGTAATCGACCGGCATCAGCGGCTCGACGCTGGAACCGAACGCTCCGTCATTCTTCTTACCCAAGTCGATACGCTCCCAGGTCAGCGCCACGGTCAATGAGGAACTGGATGATGGAAACCTCTCCCATGTTCGCTGCGACCATCAGCGGCGTAATGCCGTAGTCATCGGCCTCGATTCACGTCGGCGCCGAGCTCCACGAACAGCTTCACGGTCTCGAGCCGCTCGGCGGCGTGGTTTGCCCTTGCTGTAGCCCTGGATGAACCCGAGTCCGGCGGCCGCAGCGACCATCGTCTCACCGTCCTTGGACATGATGGTGGGATCGGCGCCGTACGAGAGCAGGAGCTTGACCAGCTGCAGATCGCCGGAGAATGCCGCGCGCATCAACGGCGTCGCGAACACGATCCGCGGCGACCCGGCCCGCATGCGGGCGCGCGGTGTGTTATTGACGAGGGCGTTCGGATTCGCGCCGGCGTCCAGAAGTTTCTTGATCAGCGGCAGCGGATCGGTCGTCACCATCCAGGGGAAGTTCGGGGCGGTTTCCATGTTGCGGCGATCCACCGCCCAGAATAGCGGCGTAAACCCCTGCGTGTCGGCCTGGTTCACATTCGACTTGCTGTCGACTAAGAACGACGCCATCTCGTAGTTGCCGTTGAAGATGGCCAGCCCCAGCGCGTCTTTCCCGTCGCCCGCGATGGCATTGACATCCGCACCGGCCGCGACGAGGAGCCGGGCCGATTCGACATCGCCTTCCCGCGCCGTCAGCATCAGCGGTGTCAACGAACCGCTCGCGAACTCTTCCACGGCTGCGCCAGGCTTGGCAGCGACAGGCGTGCGTCCTTCAAAACCGCGGCCGTTCGCTGCGGGGACGAAATTGGATCGCGCGTTCGCGTCCGCGCCGTGGTCGAGCAGCACCTTGACAGCCGCCGGATGTCGCCTCGGACGCGGCCCACATCAACGCCGTCGTCCCGCCCCATGTCTCCTTCGCGTTGACCTTGCGCACCGGTCTCGAGCAGCACGGTGATCGCGTCGGTCTTTCCCGTGCGAGCCGCCATCATCAGCGCCGTGTCGCCATATTGTGTGAGCGGGGCATTCGGGTCGGCTCCGGCCTTGATCAACTTTCCAAGCATCGCCGCATTGCCGTTCATCGCGGCGAGCTGCAACGGCATGACGCCTTCGCGGGTCGCTGCCGACACATTTGCGCCGGCGATGATCAGCATCTCCGCCAGCTCCAGGTCGTCGACACGTACCGCCCAATGGAGCGCCGTGGTGCCGTCAATCTGCGGCACATTGACGTCGGCCTTCCGTTGCAGCAACGCCCGAACAGCGTCTCTGTTTCCCTTCATGGCCGCGTCTGCCACGTCACTGCTGGCCGCGCCGACGTTGACGGCCGTCAGCAACACGACCAGACAACACCCGAGTGCGCGTCGCATAGACATGCTGTGCCTCCGTAAGCTCATATCCGCTGATCCTCAGCTGCTAC
This sequence comes from uncultured Acidobacteriota bacterium, assembly GCA_963789965.1. GTDB lineage: Bacteria > Acidobacteriota > Vicinamibacteria > Vicinamibacterales > CAVVIG01 > DATLLJ01. The sequence continues at coordinate 347,877 of CAWBMO010000005.1, read as the reverse complement.
CGCTTGACGTTCTGGAGAATCGCCGGCGCCGCAGCGTAATTTTCGAGCGCAACGGTCTTTGCCCCGAGGACGTTGTCGTCGACGATCACCTGCGTCGTCAGAGACGTTTTTCCTTCGCCCAGCCCTTTGGAGTTCAGATGTATCTCGAGGACCGTGAACTCGTAGTCGGTAGGGGACGCGACCGGTCGCCATCCCGGCGAATGAGCTCCCAGCCGGCGATCGGTCGCGAGGACGATGCGTTCGCCTCCGTCCGGCAAGGAGGCGTGGTAGGCGTACTTGATCGAATATCCGGTCACGTCGTTTGTCCAGATATATCCGAGCGTGGGTGCCTTGCCGATTGCGGCCGTCAGCGCCGCGATCGGATTGGGAGGCGCGCTCGCGTCGCCACGACCTCCGCGCCCTGCGCCGCCGCGGCCGCCCCGGCCCGCGCCGCCGCGGCCTGCCACCGCCGCGCTGCCACCGTCGCCCGCCGCTCGGGCCGGAGCAGTCGGCGGCGGGGCGGGGTTCAGAGCGGCGACGACTGGATTGCGTTCTTCATCGGTGGACCACCGGAGAATCTGTACCCTGACCGGAGCGCCAGGTTCGCTCACGTTCGCGGAGGTCGCTTTGAGGTTGATCTCGCCCGCCGCCGCTGGCGGATTCGGTCCAGCGCCGGCGGGCAGGCCCGCCGCCGCGCGCGTCGGAGCAAGTGCAACCAACAACAGTCCGAAGACAACCAGGATCTTCGTTTCACTGGCGCTGGGGCCCCACCGCCCGCCCGCCCGTCCTGCCGCTTGGCTTGTTTCATTGATTCGGGTTCGTCCCCTTGACCCGTCCCAACCACTCGACCAGGCGCTCCAGCTCCTCGTCCGTGAGCTTGGCGCCCCTTTCTCTCATGTCCACCGTGACGACTCGCCACCGATCGGGACTGAACCTCGCCTCGTTGACCCGGTCCACGCTATGACATGACGTGCACGCCCTGGCGAGAAGGGCCTGCGCTTCAGAGTCGCTGAAGAAGGTCGTGATCTCAGGGGGAACGTACGCTCGCGGGAATGGCTTCGAATCGGGGCCGAATTTGGCCGCGACCCAATCGAGGAGCAGATCCCGGTCCTTGTCCGAAAGAGGAACGTTCAGGTCTTTGTGCTTGGTCTCGATGAGCGCCTTCCATCCGGCTCTGTCCAGGGCGTTGTAAGCATAGTCATCGATGCCGTGGCACGAGCTGCAGTTCTTGAGGATGACTTGCCTCACCGGACCCTTCGGTGTCTCCACCTGGGGGCGAGTTGGTCTTCCACTGATTTGGGCGGTCACCGGCGCGGCGGCTATGCCTGCGGCAACCGCCACGTGCACGGCAGCGATCAGGTTCGCTCTTCATACCATTTCGAGCGGTTGGAGCGGTCCGGTGCTCGTACCGATACTGTCCTTCTCAATGCCGAACAGGTGGAGGATGCTCAACAACATGTTGGACGTCCTCTGCGTGTTGTCCGGGAACACGATGTGACGATTCCCCTTGAACGTGCCGTCGATGCCACCGACGAGGATCACCGGCACTTTCTCGTGCGCGTGCCGATGCGAATTGCCCATGTTGCTGCCCTTGTAGATCAGCACGTGATCCAGAACGCTGCCGTCGCCATCGGGAATGTTCTTCAGCTTCTCGCAGAAGTACGCCAGGTTCTGCACGTGATACCGGTTGATCTTGGCGTAGTTGGCGATGTTCTCCGGCTTGTCGCCGTGATGCGACGATCCATGCCACCCGCCGTTGAAGCCGGACTCGGGGAAGCTGGTCCCGGTGAGATCGCGGCCCAGCATGAATGTGGCCGATCGCGTGATGTCTCCCTGGAACGCCAGCGCCATCAGGTCGTACATCAGCCGGTAGTGGACATGCTTGCTTTCCGGCAGGCCGAATGGGACATCTTCAGACGGTTCCTTCACCGAATTGTCTCATCGCAATCTTGATCCGCCGCTCGATCTCGCGAATGTTCTCGAGATAGGTGTCGAGGCGGGCCCGATCGCCCGCGCCGAGGTCCTTCTTGAAGAGTGCCAAGCTCACGCGTGACCGAATCGAGAATGCTGGCGTTCTGCTTTCGTCCGGCAAGCCGCTCCTCCGGACTGGTTCCGTCGCCGAACAAGCGCTCGAAGGCCACGCGCGGATTCACTTCCGTCGGAAGCGGCTGCGTGGGCGACGACCAGGAGATGGAGTTCGTGTACGCGCAGCTGTAACCCCAGTTGCAGTTGCCGAAGTTCCCGGTGTCCTCGACGCCGAGTTGAATGGAGGACAGGATCGTGTCCTGCCCGTACTTGTTCGCGATCATCTGATCGATCGTGACGCCCAGAAATGGGCTGACCGCGTTTCGTCGCGGGCGGGCGCCGGACAAGAAGCACCGCGCCGCGGGCATGGTCGCCGCCGGGTTCGTCGTCGGTGGCCATCGCCTCCGGCATGTCCAGTCCGGTGATGAGGACCATGCGATTCCGGTATGGCTCCAGCGGTTTCGTGATGAACGAAAAGTCGAAGTCCTTGCCTTCCTGAAGGGGACTCCAATACCCCGGCGCCGCGCCATGCGGATGCCAGATGCCGACAAAGCGTCTCGCGGGAGCGGCTGCCGTCTGGCGCAGAGGCGTCTGCGCAGGCAGCATCGACTCCAGCAACGGCAACGCCAACGTCACGCCGGCGCCGCGCAGAAACGTCCGGCGAGGAATGTGCTTCTTTGTAATAAACATGCTGGCGTCTCCTAATCGCGCGATTGCCAACGGCTAGTTCGCTCGCGCACCTTCGTCCGTCTTCGCTCGCATCTGGAACTGCGCGCTCTTGACGATGCCCAGCACGATCGCCGAGAACCGGTTGTTGTCCTTGGCCCGCATCCCGCACGATCGAGCGGATCGCCGGCATATCGAAGTATTCGACGCCGCGGCCCAGGGCGTACGTCATCATCTTCTCGGTGAACATGCGGACGAACTGAGGCGAATACCGCAGAAGCGCCTGCCTCAAGCCCGACGGGTCCATTGACGTGCTGCCCGTCATAGAGGTCGGCGGACGCATCGATCGGAGTTCCGCCGTCGCCGCCCTGCTTGGTTCGCCACTTTCCGTCTGCATCAAAGTTGTCGAGCGCGAAACCGATCGGGTCCATGATCTTGTGACAACTCGCACAGGCTCGATTGGCGCGGTGCAGCGTCATCTGCTCGCGCAAGGTCAGAATCTTTCGCGGACCCGCCGGCCGAGTCCTCCAGCGCCGGAACGTTCGGCGGAGGCTCCGGAGGGGGAGTGCCGAGGATGTTTTCAAGAACCCACACGCCTCGCTTGACGGGTGACGTCCTGAAATTCTGAGTCCAGGTGATCGACAGGAAGCTTCCCTGGCCCAGCAATCCTCGACGGTAGTCCAGTTCCGGCCCGAGCGTCACGCGGCGGAAATGGGATCCGTAAATATTGGGGATGCCGTAGTGCTTGGCGAGCCGCTCGTTGACGAACGTATAGTCCGCGGTCAGCAGATCAACGACGTTGCGATCCTCCCGCATGATGCTTTCAAAGAGCAGTTCCGTCTCACGCCGGAAACTCTGCCGCAGCTCGTCGTCCCAGTCGGGATAGAACACGCCATCCGGGGAGGTCGCCGGCAAATTCCGCAGGTACAGCAACTGCTGCGGCGAAGTTTTCCACCAGCGCGTCGGATCGAGGATCGGCGAGCATGCGCCGCACCTGTTGCTCGAGCACTGTCGGGATTGCTCAGCCTTCCCTGGCTGGCCAGGTTGATCAGTTCGTCGTCCGGAATGCTGCTCCACAGGAAGAACGACAAACGAGAGGCCAGTTCCAGGTCGGTAATGCGATAGGTCTGGCCTGCCGGCACGATTGGGCGGTTCTTTTTCGGCGCGCACGAGGAACTGCGGGCTCGCCAGCAGCCGCCGAAGCGCCAGCTCGATGCCGTCGTCGAACGTGCCCGAGCGGCGGCCTTCCTGGTAGAAGGTCATCAACGTCTCGAGATCCTGCGCAGTTGCGGGACGCCGATAGGCGCGCCGCGCCAGCGTCGTCAGAATCTGCTTCGCGCAGGGTTCCTCTTGACTGGCGTTCGGCGGCACGGCAGGTGAACACCTTGCGCATGCTGCGCGAGTCTTCCGGGCGCTGCGCATTGAACGGACCTTGAATCCGGAAGAAACCGATGGCGGGGTAATACTGCAGCTGAGGGATGGCGTTGTTTTCGAGCGACTTTCGATCGTATTGCTTGATCATATCCAGGCTGGGCCGGAAGTTCGTCGCCAGGAAGGTGGCTCCCACCTTGCGCGAGCCCGCTTTCACCGGGATGGTCACTTCCAGGACTCCGTCGCCCTCGTCCCCAGCCATTCCCGAACTTGTCCCCACGCCTTGGTAGTTGAAGAGATGCGCTCTCTCGCCGTCGATGAGGAGCTCGAGTTGCTCGCCGGGAACAAAGCTGCCGATACCGAAGTTCTGGATCGAAAACCTGTATTCGCCATCGGCCGGGAAGTCATGGCGAACGAGCATTCCGCCGCGGGTGCCAAACGGCAGCCCCTCGATGTGCTGATTCTGCGACGTATCGCCCGGCGCAAGATAGGTGGCCTGCGTCGGCGCCTTCCAATAGCCAACCGCCATGCGGGCGACCCTCGCCGCCGCAGTCGTATAGGCTTCCAGCAGTGTCGGAGATATCGTCAACGAACCGGCGATGTTGTCAAAGCCTCTGGCCGAATCGTCCGGTGGCAGAAGCGTCGTGACATCGATCTCGAGATCCAGGAGGTCGCGAACGGCATTCGCGTATTCGGTTCGGTTCAGACGATGGAGGACGACCGATCCCGGATTGATACGGCGTGGCCGCTTTGCGATCGATTTCCGTTTCCAGCCAGTCCCTGAGCCCCTCGTACTCGGCCAGGTCCGGCCGCTTCAGGCCCGGTGGAGGCATCACGCCGGCGCGAAGTTTCCGCACGACTTTTTCCCACAACTCCGGGTGATCACCCGCAGTGGTGAGATCCAGCTTTTCGAGCGAAAGGTTCGCCGTTTTCAGTTCGATCGTTATGGCAGGTGACGCAATACTGATCGAGAAGCGCGCGTGGCTTCGTGGGAGCGGGCGTCTGGCCGCCGAGCGGTACGAGCGACAGGACCGAGAAGAGGATCGCGATCCAGACGTCCGCCAATCGGGGGTTCGACATCAAACCACCTCTTCTGCAGGGCTCGCCGTCATCACACGACCGCCTCCGGTGCGCCGCACCAGGAGCGCGCGAATGGGAAAGCGTCGCACAACTGTCTGAATCATACAAGCTGGATCCTTGCTGTTTCGACCGCCGAATGAGCCTAGAAATCGACCGTCGCGCTGAACCTGGCGAAGCGCGCCGCCAGAATCGTCGTTGGCCTCAGCCACGCGCCGCCTGGCATCTAGATCGCTGAAAAAACTATGAAGCTGTCTGAAAAAAGCTGAAAAAACATGACCTCGTCAGTCTGGTGGCGAAAACCCCGCTGCTGTCAGCAAGTTATCGAAGTCTTGCGGCAGAGGTGCTTCGAGTAGCACTCGGCGGTGGTGCGTCACAGGGTGCACAAAGGCGAGACGCCACGCGTGCAGTGCTGGGCGCGGAAATGCCCGCAGCGTGGCTGCTAGTACGGGGTCGTCAATCATGGCCCAGCGGGGCTCGCCGTACACCGTGTCGCCGACGGGCGGCCAGTTGCGGGCCATCAGGTGAGCGCGGATCTGGTGCCTCCGGCCCGTCACGAGCCGGCAGCGCAGAAATGAGAGGCCCACGCACGGCGCCGCCACATAGGCGAGCCTTTCGAACCGCGTCAGACTCGGCGCCCCGACAGTCGACGATGCGACCCTTCTCCGACGGTCCAACGGGTCGCGGCCGAGCCGCAGCTTGATCTCACCGCGGGCCGCCTTCACGCGTCCGTACACCACAACGAGGTAGTCCTTCTCGCTGTCGCTCGACGCCATCGTCCGCTGCAGCGCGGCATGCATGGCGGCGGTCTTGGCGACGACGAGTATGCCCGACGTTCCCTTGTCGAGGCGGCCGACGAGCGATGGCCGTTGCCCCGGCGACCACGCCCGGGCACGCCAGAGCAGCGCGTTCAGGATCGTACCGGCCGCATTCTTGTACGAAGGGTGCACGACCATCCCCGCGGGCTTGTCGAGCGCGAGCAGATGGTCATCCTCGTACAGGACATTGAGCGACATGTCTTCCGCGGCCATCGCGATGCGGGGTACGATCGCCGGGAGCACGACGGTCACGACATCGCCAAGGGCGGTGCGGGCGGCCGCGCGGCGGATGGGTGCGCCATTGACGGTGACCTGCCCGTTTTCGATCCACGTCTGAACGCGCGTGCGAGTCGCCGCGTCGAGGTCAGTGAGGTGGCGACGGAGCACGAGGTCGAGGCGAAGACCCGCGTCGCCCCGATCGGCGGTCACGACGCGAAGAGACTGGGGCACGGCTCCAATCGTAGCTTGAGTCGGACACTACGACCGCACGTCGCTGCTCGTGCCGCCTGCGGCGGGGATGTATGAGCGGAGCACGTAGTCCATCACCATGCGGTCGGCGCTGAAACGCCACCCGAGCGTCCGGATCGCGCGCTTGACGCGTGCGATCCACTGCCGTGGAAGCCCGTCCCGATCCCGGTCGTAGTAGAGCGGAATCACTTCGTTCGTGAGCACGCGCAGCAATGAGTCGCTGTCACGCAGATCGTGAATCTCGGTCGACGTGTGAGTGGCGCCGGTGCCGATCGCGAAGCCGTTCAGCCCGTCGTAGGCCTCGGACCACCAGCCGTCGAGGATCGAGAGGTTCAGGCCGCCGTTCAAGACGACTTTCTGACCGCTCGTGCCACAGGCCTCCAGCGGACGCCGCGGGTTGTTCAGCCAGACATCGACGCCCTGCACGAGCTGCCTGCCGACGTTGATGTCGTAGTCTTCAACGAACACGATCTTTCCGGCGAAGCGGGGATCGCGCATCAGGCGGGCGATCTGCCGGAGCACCTCCTTGCCCGGAAGGTCGTGCGGATGCGATTTGCCGGCGAAGACGAGCTGAATGGGCATCTGCGGGTGGTTGACGAACGAGGCGATCGCCTCCAGGTCCTGCAGGATCAGGTTGGCGCGTTTGTACGTGGCGAAGCGTCGCGCGAAGCCGATGGTGAGCGCGTCGGGACTGAGCGCGCGGCGAAGCTGCGTGATGAATTCCGGCGGATCGCCGCGCCGCTCCCCCTGCCGAGCCGCCCTCCGCCTCACCGTGTCGATGAGCTGGACCTTCAGCGTCTGGTGCGTCTCCCACAGCTCCCCGTCGTCGATGGCGTCAATGCGCTCCCAGAAGCCGGTCTCACCGGCGCGCTCGGGCCAGTCCGGCCCGAGATGACGGTCGTACACCTGGCGCATCTGCGGCGCGAGCCACGTCTGCACGTGGACGCCATTAGTGATGTGCCCGATCGGCACGTGCTCAGCGCTCCGACCGGGGAACAGCGGCCTCCACATCGTGCGCGAGACGTGCCCGTGAAGAGAGGACACGGCGTTGGCGCGGTGGCACATCTTGAGCGCCAGCACGGTCATGCAGAACTCTTCATCGTGATCGTGGGGATTGACGCGCCCCAGACCCATGAGCTGCGCGTGGTCGAGCCCGAGCGCCTCACCGAGCGGACCGAGATGCTCCTCGATCAGCCGCGGGCGGAATCGATCGTGGCCGGCCGGAACCGGCGTGTGCGTGGTGAAGACGACCTGGGCGGACACTCGGCCGAGCGCTTCCCAGGCATCGATCCCTTCGGCCACCATCCGTTGCCGAACGAGCTCGAGTCCGGCGAACGCGCTGTGCCCTTCATTGAGGTGAAGGACACCCGGCACGACTCCCGTCGCCGCGAGCGCCCGAACGCCGCCCACGCCGAGCAGCAGCTCCTGGCGGATCCGCACTCGTTCATCGCCGCCGTACAGCCGCGCTGTCAGTTCGCGATCTTCCGGCTCGTTGCCTTCGACGTTCGAATCGAGGAGCAGCAGCGTGTTGCGCCCGACCGACAGCTGCCAGACCCGCGCGACGATCGTTCCGGTGCGCGTCTCGATTGAGATCAGGATCGGCGTGCCCTCGCTGAGCGCCGGACGGAGCGGGAGCAGGCGATGATCGACGTCGATGTAGTCTTCGTGCTGCCATCCGTCGTGGTCCAGGCGTTGTTTGAAGTACCCCTGGTCGTAGTACAGCCCGACGCCAACGAGCGGGATGCCGAGGTCCGATGCGGCCTTGATGTGATCGCCGGCCAGGATCCCGAGCCCGCCCGAGTAAATCGGTAGCGACTCGTGCAGACCGAACTCCGCAGAGAAATAGGCGACCGGCCGCGCCCAGAGCACGCCGGCGTGGCGTGCGCCCCACGTGTGCTTCGATCGCAGGTATTCCTGCATCCGGCGGTAGGCGTAGTTGATCCGGCTGTGCAAAGCGAGCTGGGACGCCCGTTCTTCGAGTTTGTCGATCGGAATCTGCTGGAGCAGCGCGACCGGATTGTTGTCCAGTGCCCGCCACAGCACCGGGTCGATCTCGCGGAACAGGCTCGTGGCCTCCGTGTCCCAGCTCCACCAGAGATTCTGCGAGAGGGCGCAGAGTCGCTGGTGCGCCGGCGCGACGAATTGCCCGATCGTGCGCGCCTCGCTGACGGTCGGCGCCAGCTGTGTCGCCGCCATGACCAGCATGCGGACATCGTCCGGCTCAAAGACACGCGGTTCAATCGTCTGGACGACCAGCACACCCTGAAGCAGGCCGCGATCGGTGACGGGCACGCCCAGAAACGATCGATAGGGATCTTCGCCCGCTTCGCGGAAGTACTTGAAGCGGGGATGCTGCGTCGCGTCAGCCACCGACTGCGGCCGCAGTTGCTCGGCGACGAGCCCGGCCAGGCCTTCGGTGAGCCGCATCCGCACGCGGCCGATGCTTTCGGGCCGTAAGCCGATCGTGGCCGCAAGCACCAGGTTGGCACGATCGGGCTCCAGCAGGTACACGGAGCAGACATCGGTCTCGAATCGGCGCTGAATCAGGTGCACGATGTTGGTCAAGGTCTCGGTGGGGTTGCCGCTCTCTGAAATCAGCCGGCCGATTTCTTCGAGCGTCCACAACAGCGAGCCCTCGTGACTCGTGATCGATTCGACGATGCTCACGATGCCTCCCAGGGGTCGATGGTCGTTGATTGCTACCTGTGAGCAAGAACGTTGCCCCGTCGTCACGTCAAAACATGAGGAAAATTTGGCTGCCGCCGGCCGCGACCGGACATGGTTGTCGTACCGAGCTTAGTGACCGACATAAACGTCTGTGATCGGCACGCTCCGCGCCTGCCTCCGATCGCGCGCCGGGCCAGATTGCGAACAAAACGCGCGATTGCGATCAAGCCCTCCGATGGATCGTCTCTTGCTCCATGTGTGACCGAGTCTGTCAGCGGCGGTCACGACAGATCGAAAAGAGGTGTCGCCCGTGTCGCCCATGGAAGTTCACGCCGTCGTCAATCGTGTTCGCAGCGAGTTCATCGAGATGCCGGGTCTCCGGCTCACGGTCCGGCAAGCCGCCCGTTTATGGGGACTTGAACCCTCGGCCTGCGAGAACGTGATCGACGTGCTCGTGCGATCGGCCTTTCTGCGGTGGACCCCGGCGGGCATGGTGGCGAGGGTCGAGATGTAGCGTCGCCGTTCGTCTTGCTGCGGCTTCAGACAGGACCGTCGCTCTTTCCTGGCGTGGCCAACATTAGTGTCGGACGTCCAAACACTCCCATGGCCCTCGTCGTTTCGTCCAAGCCGTCGTCGCCCTCGCCGTTCGGCGCGCTCTTCTCCCGGTACGACATCGACAACCCGTATGACGAGATGTTCGACTCGGTGGGCCGGCCACGCGCGTACTGCCGACCGTTGTTCGAAGATCTCCGTGCGGCGTCTCAAACAGAGCTCCGCCAACGGCAGCTCGAGGCGGACAAGGCGTTCCTGACACAGGGGATCACCTTCACGGTCTACGGCGACGAAGAAGGCACTGAGCGCATCTTTCCGTTCGACCTGCTCCCCCGGATCATTACCGCCTCGGAATGGCGCATCCTCGAACGCGGCCTCACGCAGCGGCTGACGGCGATCAACCTGTTCCTGAAGGACGTCTATCACGAGGGGCGCATCCTCGCCGAAGGCGTCGTCCCGCGCGATCTGGTGCACAGCTGCCGGCACTATCGTCGAGAAATGCGCGGCGTCAACCTGCACCGCGACATCTACGTGTCGGTCGCCGGCACCGATCTCGTTCGCCTCGAAGACGGCCGGTTCGTCGTGCTCGAAGATAACCTCCGGGTGCCGAGCGGTGTCTCCTACATGCTCGCTAATCGCGAAGTGACGAAGCGGGTGTTTCCGGCGCTCTTCGATCGCTATCGCGTCGCGCCGATCGCGCAGTACGGACAGATGCTGCTGGCCACCCTGCGCGCACAGGCGCCACCGAACATCTCGGATCCCACCTTCGTGGTGCTCACGCCGGGCGTCGGCAACTCGGCGTATTTCGAGCATGCGTTTCTCGCGCGGGAGATGGGCGTGGCGCTTGTCGAGGGCCGCGATCTCCTGGTGCATGACAACGTCGTCTACATGCGGACCACGGCCGGGTTGAAGCGGGTGGACGTCATCTACCGGCGCGTGGACGACGACTTTCTCGATCCGCTCGCGTTTCGAACTGACTCGCACTTGGGCGTCGCCGGGCTGCTGAACGCCTATCGTGCCGGCAACGTGTCGATTGCCAACGCGGTCGGCACCGGGCTCGCCGACGACAAGGCGCTTTACGCGTACATTCCGGCGATTATCCGCTTTTACCTTTCCGAGGAGCCGATTCTGTCGAACGTCGACACGTATCTCCTCGGGAACGCCTCCGACCGGGGGTACGTGCTCGATCATCTTGATTCGCTCGTCGTCAAGGCGGTGGGCGAGTCGGGCGGCTACGGGATGCTCATCGGCCCGCACAGCACGAGCGGCGAGCGCGCGGAGTTCAGGGCCAAGATTCTGGCGGATCCACGCAACTTCATCGCGCAACCGACGCTCTCGCTCTCGCGCTCACCGTGTTTCATCGACGGTGGTATTGAGCCGCGGCACGTGGATCTGCGGCCGTACGTCCTGTTTGGCGACCGCGTCACGATTGTGCCCGGCGGCCTCACGCGCGTCGCCCTCAGGAAAGGCTCGCTCGTCGTCAATTCGTCGCAGGGCGGCGGCAGCAAAGACACCTGGGTCCTCGAGGACTAGGCCGTTTCCCATGTTGTTGTCACGCGTCGCCGACGCGCTCTACTGGATCAGCCGCTACCTGGAGCGCGCTGAGCACACCGCGCGGCTGATCGATGTGCGGCTCGACCTCGGGCTGGATCGCAGGCCTGATTCCGAGGGCTGGGATTTCGACCGCCTGTACGCTGCCCTGAGGCTCTCGGCGACCGACGCGCCGTCGAGCCCGGCTGCCATGATCGACCGGCTCGTCTTCGATCTGTCCACCCGCGACTCCGTCGCCGCGTGCGTGACCGCGGCGCGCGAGAACGCGCGGCAGGTGCGCGAAGAGATCAGCTCGGACATGTGGGAGCAGGTCAACGCACTGTTTCTCCGCCTCAACCAGGCCCGCACGGAAGGCACCTGGTCGGCGCGCCCTCATTACCTCGCCCGCATGGTGATCGAAGGCGTGCATCTATTCGAAGGCATCACGGACGCGACGATGGGGCACGGGGAAGGGTGGCAGCACCTGCAGGTGGGACGGTTTCTCGAGCGTGCCGGCGCAACCGCGTCGCTCGTCGACTTGCACTTTGATGTCGAGTCGATGCTGCCGCCCGCGCATCTGGAGTGGGTCGGGCTCCTGCGCTCGTGTTCGGCGCTCGAGGCGTATTGCCGCTGCTATACGGCGGACTTCAGGCCCGAGCGGATCGCGGAATTCCTGCTGTTGAATGCCGAATTTCCCCGGTCGGTCCGGTTCGCGGCCGCTCGCACGGAGTCAGCCGTCCGTTCAATCGCACAGCTCACGGGCCGCGGCGCCGGCGGCCGGGCGGAGCGGGTGGCCGGCCGCCTGCACGCGTCGCTGGACTACGGACAGGTGGACGAGATTCTCGGTGATGACTCCCACGCCTATCTCGATGGAATCGAGCAGTACTGCGCACAGATTCATACGGCGCTTTACGAGAGCTACCTCACGTACACGATCGAAGCGGCGCTGCCAGCCTGACCCAGGGAGCCATGCATTACAACATCCGGCACGTGACCAGGTTCACCTACGAGCGCCGCATCAGCGAGAGCGTCATGGAAGCCCGCATGCAGCCGCGAACCGATGCGGCGCAGCGGTGCCTCCATTTCGGTCTGAGCACGCAGCCCGCTTCCCGCGTGATGATGTACCAGGATCACCAGGGCAATGTCGTCCATCATTTCAATATCCCGAGCCGGCACTCGCAGTTGACGGTCACCGCCGAGGCGCTGGTCGAGTGCGCGACGCCGGTCGATGTCCCGGAGGCGCTCGAGCCAGGCGCCTGGCAACGACTCGACATCCTGACGCGGTCGGGCGAATTCTGGGACCTGCTCGGCCCCAGCCCGTTCGCCCGGCGAACGCCTCTTCTGGACGCGCTGTCATGCGAGATTGGAATTGTGCGCGGCGACGATCCGCTCGTCATAGTCCGGCAGTTGATGACGGAGATTCATACGCGCTTCGAGTACAGCCCGCGCAGTACCCGCGTGGACTCGCCAATCGACGATGCGCTCGAGGCGCGGAAAGGCGTGTGCCAGGATTTCGCACACATCATGATCGCGCTTATTCGTGGACTCGGCGTGCCGTGCCGCTACGTCAGCGGCTATCTGTTTCAGCAGGGCGAGGCCGGCCTGCGTTCTTCAGACGGTGCCACGCATGCCTGGGTCGAGGTGCTGACGCCGGACCTGGGATGGATAGGCTTCGACCCGACCAACAACCTCATGGCCGGTGACCGGCACATCCGCGTGGCGATCGGCCGCGACTACGCCGACGTGCCGCCCACCCGCGGTGTGTACAAAGGCATCAGTGCCGTGCGGACCGAGCTTGCAGTCGGCGTGAGCGTGGGCCCCGCGCTGGCAGGCATCAGCGGGGAGGCGCCGCCATTTGTACCGTGGATGTCGCGCGATGCCGCTCGGCCACTCGGCGGGCCGGACCTGGCACAGCAACAGCAGCAGCAATAGCCGGATCGCAGCGGCGCGTCAGAGCACGGCCTTCAGAAAGCTCGACCCGACATTCAGGCAATCGAAGGCGTGCAGCCCGAACCTCGCGGCGAGCTCGACGCACACCTCGATGCCGCGCGTGCTGTTGCCCCGGGCGTCGAGCCGAGGAGAATAGGTGGCGATGCCTATCTGCCGGTTCACCACCGCCATCACGCCGCCGCTCACGCCGCTCTTGGCGGGAATACCCACCCGGTAGGCCCACTCGCCCGAGTAGTCGTACATGCCGCAGGTGAACATGATCGCCAGCATGTGCCTGACCGCCGTGATGTCGAACACCGGCACGCCCGTCACGGGGTTACGGCCCATGTTCGAGAGCGTCGCGGCCATCATGGCCAGGTCGCGACAGGTCACCAGAATCGCGCACTGTCTGAAGTAGACGTCGAGCGCGCGCTCGGCTTCCTCGTGCACGAGGCCGAAATTGAGGAGTAAGTGCACAATCGCCCGGTTTCGGTGTCCGGTCCGGCGCTCGGACTCGAACACCGCCTCGTCGACCTCGAGCGGCCGGCCCGCAGCCGCGCTCAGTCGTTCGAGTAGAAAATCAAATGTACGCTTGCCGTGCCGGCCGTGGAGCAGCGCCGTGATGGTGATGGCCCCCGTGTTGATCATCGGGTTGTAGGGACGGTTCGTACCGTCCTGCAGCTGGATGGCGTTGAACGAGTCGCCGCTCGGTTCGACACCCACATGCTTCGCGACCTGTTCGTCTCCGAATTCCTCGAGCGCCACGCCAAACGTGAACGGCTTCGAGATCGACTGGATGGTGAAGGGGCGACGGCAGTCGCCGGTTTCGAAGACGCGCCCCTCTTCGGTGACGATGCTGATGCCAAAGGCCTCGGGGTCGGCCTTGCCCAGCTCCGGGATGTAGGTGGCGACGTTCCCGTCGGTCAACGATTGATATCGGTGATGGAGGGCTTCGATCGCCGCCTGCAGTTCGTGCTGTTCCATGGGTCTGGCCATCAGCCGCCCGAGCAACCTCCGTGCCCGGGCCGCGCGGGATCGTGGAGCGAGTGTGTTGGTGCGAATCACTCCGGAAAACGACGATTTTGTCTTCTGCTCGACTCGGGAAACGCTCGCAAGAAGGACGACAAAGATGTCGCTGTCCAGAGATGGCCGACAAGAACGTCGCCAGCGCGACCCGCTGTCGAGTGCAGTGTCAGGTCGTCTTCTTGTGAAAGGAGAGGTCCCCAGGGTTGATCAGATCCGGCACGGTCCAGCCATTCAGGTCGTATTCGTCCATGCACTGCTCGGCGAAGCCTTTCAGCTTGTCGGCCGTGCCGCTGGCCATGGCGCCGAAGAGGCAGTACCGCCGGATCTCCTCTGTGCTGCCGCCGTAGTTGATCTCATAGAGCTCGTGTCGAGCACCGAATTCAGTCCCCAGGCAGTCCCACAGCAGCTTCATCACCTTGACCCGATCGACGGCGGTGTAGCCGTTCGAGCCGCGCATGTAGCGATCGATGTACGGCCGGATCTCGGGATTGGCAAAATCCTTCGCGTGCGAATTCAAATAGATCAAGCCCGACGCGACTGTTTGCTCGATGATGTACTTGATCTTCGGGTACGCCATCGTCGCCAGAATCTGATACGCGTTCCCGGGCTCCATGTTCGGCAGCAGGTAGTCTCCCTTCCAGGGTCGCGGGTCGCGCACCATGGCTTCTGTCAACGCCCAGAACATGTTGCGCCAGGCGAGCACCTCGCCGACGTTGGCCTGCACACCGCGAAAGTCCTTGGTGCCGGCGGCCTCGACCGCTTTCAGAAGAAGGCCCGCAATGAAGTCGAGTTTCACCGCAAGGCGCGTGCACCCATGCACGACGAAGCGCGGCAGGAAGCCGGTCTGCGGAAAGAAATTGTTCGCCTTCTCCACGTCGCCGTAGACAAAGACGTTCTCCCACGGCACGAACACCTTGTCCATGATGAAAACGGCGTCGTTTTCATCAAGACGTGAAGACAACGGCTGGTCGAACGGGCTCGACATCACCGCAGACGTCATCTCATACGAGGTCCGGCAGAGAAACTTCACGCCCTGTGCGTTCGTGGGCACCATGAAGACCAGCGCAAATCTCTTGTCCTGCAAGGGGATCAAACCGTGGTGCGCGATGAACGTGTAGTTCGTCAGCACGGACCCCGTCGCCACGACCTTGGCTCCGGAGACGATGACGCCCCCGTCGGTCTCCTTCTCCACGTGGACACAGATGTCGGCGACCTGATCGGGCGGCTTGTCGCGGTCTACCGGCGGATGAATGATGGCGTGGTTGACAAACGGCACGCGCTCCTGACAGAAGGTGTACCAGCGTCTCGCGTTGTCCTGAAACGGTGCATAGAATTCCGCATTCCCCCCGAGCGTGCCGAGAAACGCCGCCTTGTAGTCCGGCGACCGGCCCATCCACCCGTAGGTCAGGCGTTGCCATTCAGCAATGGCATCGCGACCCGCGATCGATTCCTCGACTGTTTTTGGCGCCTTGAAAAATGCGTGGGTCTTGCCGTGACCGTCGGTGTCGGTGGGCAACAGGATTTTGTTGGAGCGTGCGGGATCGTGGAGCGCATCGAATAGCCGGGCGGTCATCCTGGCGGTATTGCGAAACGCCGGATGCGTGGTCACATCGCGAACGCGCTCGCCATAAATATAGACTTCGCGCCCGTCACGCAGCGATTCCAGATACTCGTCGCCCGTCTGCGGACGCTCGTATCTGACAGCTCCGATATCCTCTGGCCTCACAGCACCCATTGGAGGACCGTAGTGTACTCGGAAGCCGGCTGGCTGGACCTACAAGGTCTCCAAAATCCGTCGTCGCTCCAGGAATCCCATTTCCTGACGGAATCGAGCGATGCGAGCCCGTTCGTCCTTCAAGTACTCTGACGCTCCCAGCGGATGACGCGGCGGCTTGCGCGAATGGATGGCGGCATCCCCGTCCGGTTCGGTTCGTTCGGCGGCATCGAATCCGTGGCACAGCAGTCCTTCGCTCCACGTGATCAGGGCCTCGTACCCGGACACCATTGACAACACTTCGCGCCGCTCGACTTCCGTCAGAGCACGCCAGCGCTCGTCGTCGGGGCCATCTCCAGGTCGCCAATCCCTGAGGGGCAGGGGGATCATGGTGAGCACCTTGGCCTGGTCAGTGAGTTCGTCGAGCACCTCACGGATGCTGTCGCAGAGCGTGAGGTCCTTGGCCTCATCCCCCGTTCCCAGCCACTCGGCATCGTCGCTTACATATGACGCTTGAAAAAGACGCTGAAGAAGGAGCAGTCGCCGGTACAGGTAGCATGTGCGCTGAACGAGCGTCGCCTCGGAGGTCTTCATCAACGGCGCACCTCTCGGATTCCTGGTCCGCGAGGCCTTATCGTCGTCCTCGCACACAGGCCATTGTTCTAGGTGGAGGATTGGAGTATAGCGCCGACCCGTCAGCACGCCCAAGTTGTTCTTGATGGGAAAGGACTAATCTTTTCTGATTAGCCCTTTCCCTCTTCGTGACAGGGCACTGAGCCGAGACTCCGCGTCTGACAACATCGCTTACCGGTGCCGCAGGCTGAAGCCCGACAGCAAGGTCACGCGCGTTCCGGCCTTCGAGGGTACCACCGCGACGTTCACCGGGATGTTCAGGGCGCCGGTGCGGAACGTCATCCCCGTCGCGAGGACCAACGCCGTTCCTGCCGGCGTGATGTTCGGACCGATGCCGAATTCGGCGCCATCCCTCGTTCGGGCCCCCACCATCCAGCTCAGGCTTGGGAGCGCGACGCTCTGTTCGAGCCCTCCCAGCAGCGCGACCCATTCGGTCACCATCGTCACTTTGCTGTCCTTGGTGTAGAACTGTTTTTCGAACTGCCAGCCGAACTGCGAGATGTGCGGCCCGACGTGGATGTCGCGCTCACCCAATTTCTCAACGACGCCGTCTGCCAGGAGAGTCAAGCCGAAACGGGGGCCCGACAGGTTGGCCATCTTGGCAACCGGGGGCAGCAAAGTCGTCTGACTCAGGGCTGGTGTACAGAGAAGGATGGCCAGAAGCGTTCCGTGCGCCGCATGTCGAATGATCCGCATGTGCTTTCTCCAGGAAATTGGCCGCATTGTCGCGGCATGCGAGGCGCGTGTTGCGCCTCGTCAGCCACCATCGTGATCCAGCCCCCGAAGGATGTCCTGACGTGTCTGCTGAAAAGTCCTGATCTTTTCACGCCGCGCGGTTTCGAAGGTGGGCGAGCACGCGGGCCCAGATATCCGGGTGCGCCGTTACATGCAGCAACGGCTCGAGTGGAAGAAGCCAGCCTACGTTGCCCGCGGCAGCGCCGGCCAGGGCTTCGCCGACGATTTCTGCGGCCCTGGTGTGAACGTCATGAACGTTATGAACGTCGTCAGCGTCGCGAGCGCCGGTGACGACCAACCGTGCGGCCTGCATCACGGCCGCATCGACAGAGGGCGGACGACGGCCGGGCTGTTCGGTGTCCTTTTGTGGTGATGCGATCGAGTCGAGCGAACCGGCGGCCGCAAGTCCAATGCGCGCCATGGGATGCGTGGGCACCCTTTCGATCGCCCGCGCAAATGCGGCGCTGGCATCTGAGGGTCGACCCTGTCTCAGCCTGAGCGCGCCGATGGCGTACCAGGTGTTTGCTGCGCACTCGCGCGCATAGAGTTGACCAGCGTGCTCGAACGACAACTCGCGCTCGAATTCCTCGAGCGCACGCGTCTCGTCGCCGCGCGCCAGGTGAATGAGGCCCAAGAGCCAGTGGAGGGCGACCGCGCCGAACCGCGCCCCGCCCGCCTCCTGGCCGGCCTCAGGCGCAAGGCCGGCCGTGAGCTCGCGCTCGGCCTCACCGAACACCTGCCGCGCCACGTGGACTGTCGCGGCGAGCCAGTGGGCCAGCGGGAAATTCGGCAGGAGTGTGAGCGTTCGGTGCGCGGCACGAAGGCGCTCCTCACCCCAGCTGACGTACGACAGCCGAAAGTGATGGCGCCAGTTATCCGGCTCCAGCGTCACCGCATGCTTCGCCGCCGCGCGCGCGTCGATGCGGTCACCGGTCCCGTTGAGCACGAATCCGAGCGTGGCCCACGCCTCGCCGGACTGCGGGTCGAGCCGGCACGCCTCTCGGGCGTGATCGGTGGCCAGGGCGAGCGCGGCCGCGTCAGGCGTCGGATCGGCGCGCGTCATCTCGAACTGCATGACGTAGGCGTTGGCCAGCCCGACATGGACCGACGCGTCTTCCGGTGCGCTGCGTAACGCGACCTCGAAGACCTCCCGCGCGCGGGCGACGCGATCGCCCTCGAGTGTTTCGAGCGCCGCCCGCCCCTCGATGAACGCGCGGTGCGGCGCGAGCAGCGCATCAAGTTCGGCATCGCTTTCGCGCCGCGCCACTCGTGTCACGGGGACGCCGAAGCGGTATCCACGCCTCGGGACCGTCTCGATATGTCGGGCGCCGAGCAGCCTGCGCAGGCCCGAGATCGCCTGTTCAAGGCTGTTGTCGCCCACCGCGACGTCTTTCCACCCGACCTGCAGGAGGTCGTCCTTGGAGACGATCTGGCCGGCGCGGGCCACGAGCAGGAGCAGGACATCGAGCTGCCGCTCGGAAATCGCGACCGGTTCCCCGGACGCGGTCAGGCGACGTCTCGTCGGATCAAGCTCGAAGGGTTCGAAGGCGAAGCGCGCGCCAGTTGGCACGAATGGATTGTATCGTCGTAAGATGCAGCCCCTATGCCTGTCAGACTTCGTGCTATCGGATTTTTCGTTGCTTTTGCTGCGTGCTCTCAAGGGGCATTTGCCCAGACCGCGCCCCTGCCCGGAATCCCGACCGGCGGGCTCACCGGCATCCTGACACGTTCAGCGTTCATCGTGTCCGCGGCGAGCATGCAGACCGACGACCCGCGCTTTTCGCTGGTCCAACGCAGTCGAGCCGATCTCGATCTCGTTGGCTATCGCAGAGGCCGGGTCAACCTTCTTCTCGACGTAGAGCTGGTGGCGGGAAGCGAGCGGCGGGCATTCGATCTCAATCATGCGAACGTGATCATTGAGACGTCCTCGTCTTATCACTTCGGCCGAATCGATGTCGAGGGCGTCTTTCACCACGAGTCACGGCATGTCGTCGACCGCGAATTCGATCGCCTGGCCGCATGGCACACGGTCGGGGCTCGAGCAGAGCACCGGTTCATCACGAGACAAGGGACGATCGATGCCAGCGCCGAATACAGCCGCGTCGTGCAGCACACCTTTGTCGACTACACCTGGACCAGCCAACTGACGGCCCGGCTCGACCGGCCGCTTCGACGAGCCACGCACGCCTTCGCCAGCGGACGCGGCGGATTCGTCGGCGTCGACCCTCTCGTGACCCACCGCGGCCTGCAGACCGGTGCCCGCGCCGAGGGGGGCGTGCGTTTTGTCGCCGAACGCGGGGCCGTTGATCTCTTCGCCGCGTACGAACGGCGGGTTGACGGCCATCCCACCTCACGCCAACCTTCTTCCTGGTTCGAGTTCGGGTTCAGACTCGGTACGCCCTGACGGCATAGAGCGTTGGATGACACGTCGAGTGTCGTCGCAAGCTGCGAGCCGGCAGGAGCATCTGATTTGTCCGGTCCGCCCCCAGACGGACCGGACCGGGTTCGGCCTCTAGAGTGAACGCAGGAAGTTCAGCAGATCCTGCTTCTGTCCCTCGCCGAGACCCTCGAAGTTACCCACGACGCCGTTGGCTTCGGAGCCCGAGCTGGCATGTGCCCGGATGGCGGCAATCAGATTGGCTGTTCGTCCGTCGTGCAGGAAGAACAACCGCTTCCCGAGCCCCCACAGCGGGGCGCTTCGGAACTCTCTGCCGCCCGCCTCTCCCTGACCGACCCCATCGGCCAGCCCGATGCCCATGTCATGAATCAGGAGGTCGGAGAAGAGATTGACCTGCTGATTGGCCAGTGCGACGACAGCGGAATTGCGGGTCGTCGTGAATGAAGGCGAATGACAGAGCGCGCAGCCGATGTTGTTGAACACGTTTCGCCCGTTGCCAATCGATCGCGCTCCGCCCGGTGTGTCGGGAGAGGGCGTGGGTGGCGCCAGGACCCGCATGAAGAACGCGAATTTTTCGATCGCACTCAGCGCCTCCACCGCCGAACCGCCGTCGGTGTTGGTGACGCTGTTCGGAACAGGGGCGGTCTGGCATCCTGTCGTTTCGTCCCGCTCAGTCTGAAACAGCTCGTTCGTGATCCCCATCTCGACGTTGTAGGCCTCACCGGCGAACAGAAGCAGTGACTTGTTCTGGGCTTTCCAGCCAAATCGGGCGATGGTGCCGTCATTTCCGTTGTTGTTGGTCTGGCCCGTGATCGTGTGGCCCGACAGCTGGAAGTTCGGCCGGCCGCGAATCCCGAGCGCGACCTTCGCCGCCGCGTTTCGGCCCTGGTTCGCGACAATCGCGGCATCCGAGATCAGTTCGATCAGTCCCGCGCCGAACACGGGTGTTGGGATCCGGAAGATCACGTTGCGGAGAGCCAGTTGCCTCGCGAAGTCGGGCTGCGCGATCGAGCAGGATTCGGCGCCCGCACGTCCCGTCAGGGTGAACAGCGCGTGGACGCCGCCGTCGGCTGAGCCGTCGCTGTTCCGCACGAACCTCGCCTCACGTACCGGGCCGTTCGCCAGGACGAACGACGGCACGATATCGGTTCCGCCATCCTTGCTGGCAAATGCCACCTGCGGGTTCACGGCGGGACTCGTGCCGCCAACCGCTGGCTTCAAATGACAGTTACCGCAGCTGTCCAGATTCATCCGCGGGCCAAGGCCTTCATCTACTTCGTCTACTTCCGCGAATTCCTCGAGGCCCGCGACGAACAACGCGTTCTCGGATGCGGTCAGTCCCCCGATCGGGCTGCCCGCTCCGGCGGCGCCACCACGGGGACCGGGGTCCCGGGCAAGTGGATCGAACGACAAGGCAACCGGCCCCTGAAAAACGATGAAGAAACCGACGGTCGCCAGCACCAGAACGGACCAGGTCGACGCCAGCGACACTCGAGACCGTTCTGTGATGACACCAGGTTTTGCCGATTTCGTAATCGCGTCGCCGTGCGGCGGATCCGCGAGGCCCGCAATGTCGTGTGGGGAGCGTCGTGGTGTGACACGAGTGGTGAAAAGACCCATTTTGGGTTCTCCAGGGGAAGAGAGGTTTCCGGAGTCGGGGAGCGCTGGAGACGCAGGCAAGGTTGGGGCCGATCGCGAGACGTGAAGCGGGTGTGCGTTTCGTGCCGATGAGTCACGGCGAGATTTGAAAGATCACGCGGAAACGCAATTGGCCGTGATCCCGAATTTACATAGCGCGATTGAGCACAGCCAACGCAACTGCCAAAGGCTCTAAGGCTTGACTAGTAGGATCGCAGCGTGAAGCGCGAAGGCCGACCAGTTGGGAAATCAGACAGGCGACACGATCGTCTTTCGCCACGCATCGTCGATGACGACTTCCTCGACATTCGTTGCCGCGTGCGGTTGCAAAACAGTCAGCGGTCTGACAGCACCGGTTGCCGAGACAGCTGAACAGGCATACTGCTCAGCGTTCGGCGATGCGCTTGATACCTTCGCGAATGGTGCGTTCGCCAATTGCCGAGAAACCGAGGATGAACTCGTTCGGCGCGGGCTTGGACACGTAGTAGAGCTCGGTGCCGACCAGATGAACACCCGCCCGTTGCGCGCGCGCACGAACCGCGCTCCCGGCCCGAAACGTCACCGTCATGTGCATGCCCGCCGCGTCCCCGCGAACCGTCGCATCGTTCCCGAAGTGCCGGTCGAGCTCCTCGAGTAGAACGTCTCGCCGATGGTTGTAGAGGCGCCGCATTCGGCGGACGTGCCGCTCCAAATGACCCTGTTCCATGAAGTCCGCCAGCGCCGCTTGCTCGAGGAGCGTGGTGTGACGATCCGTCATCCATTTCGCCGTGGTGAATGGCCCGATCAGCTCGTTGGGCACCACCAGGTACCCGATTCTCAGCCCTCGGAACATGACGTTCGAGAACGTCCCGACGTAGATGACGCTGGCACCATTCGCCAGGCTCTGCATGGCCGGAAGGGGAGGGCCGCTGTAGCGGTACTCGCTGTCGTAGTCGTCTTCGAGGACGACGGCGCCTCGCGTCCGCGCCCACTCGAGCAGCGCCAGCCGGCGCCCCAGCGACATCGACACCCCGGTTGGGAACTGGTGGGACGGTGTCACGTACACCAAACGCGTCCGGTTCGTCAGCCCATCAATTGACACGCCGGAGCTGGTCACCGGCAACGTCTTCAGTGATGCCCCGTTGGCGAGAAACAGCTGTCTGGCGCCGGGGTACCCTGGCTCTTCCACGGCGGCCTCGTCGCCCAGATCGAGCAGCAGCCGTGCGCACAGGTCCAGCCCCTGCTGCGATCCGCTGACGATGATGACCTGCTCCGGGGAGCAGCGCACCGCCCGTGACCGCGCAAGGTGAGTCGCGATCGCCTCGCGAAGGGCGCCGTGACCTGCGGGCTGCGCACCGTAGTCGAACACGGCCGGGGACGCTCGCCGCATCTGGCTGGAGATGAGCCGCCTCCAAAGAGAGAGCGGAAAACGGGTGAGGTCCGGGCCGACATTGGAAAGGTTGAGCGGCCGCATCGACGACGGCAGTCGCTGGATGTCGCCGAGTCGCGACGCGTAGCGAGACAATCGGATCCGGCGCGTGACGCCCGCCGTGGAGGCAGCCATGCGCATCGGGCGCAACAGCTCGTCTGGCAGCTCGGAGGAGACAAAGGTCCCGGAGCCGTGCCTGGTCTCGAAGTAGCCCTCCGCGAGGAGCTGGTCGTAGGCGGCGGTCACCGTCACCCGCGCGACGCCATACGTACTCGCGAACGCGCGACTCGCCGGCACGCGCTGGCCCATATGAAACCGGCCGCTCAGAATCCCTGCCCTCCAGACGTCGTAGATCTGACGATAAAGGGGGATCGCGGAGGATCGATCGAGCACGAAGGGCACGTTCATAAGCTTGGCGCGCCGTAGCCTTGGCGAAGGCGGGTGGACTTAACGAAGATATCTAAACTGGCTCTACCAGTAAAGCCACTTTGCCTGTAGCGTTTCGTGGATGATCGACGTACAACCCGCTGTTCTCGAGGGGGGCGGCATCCGTCTCGAGCCGCTGACTGAGCATCATCGCGACGCGCTCGCGGCTGCGACGGCCGATGGGCATCTATGGGACCTGTGGTTTGTCGCCGTGCCCCCTCCGGATGGCATGCCGGCCTACGTGGCCGATGCGCTGACGGGGCAACGCGACGGTCACATGCTCCCCTGGGCCGTACGCGACATGACGAGCGGTGTCGGCGTGATTATTGGCTCGACTCGCTATCACGACATCGTTCCTGGAATCGATCGGGTGGAGATCGGCTACACGTGGTACGCGCAGAGCCGTCAACGGACGCACGTCAACACGACCTGCAAGCTGCTCCTGCTCGGCCACGCATTCGACACGCTCGGGTGCAAAGTCGTGGGCCTCCGGACGGACCCTTTCAACTTTCGCTCCCAGCGCGCGATCGAGGCACTGGGGGCGAAGAAGGACGGCGTGATACGACACTACGGGGTGCGGCGCGACGGAACGGCGCGAGACATCGTGATGTACAGCATCCTCGCCGCGGAGTGGCCGGACGTCCGGCGGCACCTCGAGTTACGGCTCGCGCGCCACCGAAGGGTCAGTGGGGTGTAACCCCTTTCGAGGCACGACTCGCCGCATCGTGCGGCCCTCCCTCATTGCACCCCGACGATGGTGCCGTCGGGCAAGAGGTCGATGTCAATGGCATGGGGTCTCTTCGGTAGTCCCGGCATCGTCAGGATCTCTCCAGTCAGGGGCACCAGAAAACCCGCGCCCGCCGCAATCCGAACCTCCCGGACGGTCATGTCGAAGCTGCGCGGTCGGCCAATCAGCCGTGCATCGTCGGAGAGCGAGAGGTGAGTCTTGGCGATGCAAATGGGCAGCAAACCCAGTCCGAGAGCCTCCGCCTGATCGAGCTGCTTCTTTGCCGTCACGGAGAAGTCGACGGCGTCGGCGCCATAGATGGCGCGGGCAACCCGGTTCACCTTCTCCATGGGCGGGTCGGTCAGCTCGTAGATGTATCGGGGCCGAGGCGTCGCGGCACGAGCGCGCGCCAGGATGCGCTCGGTGATCTCCGTCGCCCCCTCCCCCCCGCGTCCAAAGACGTCGGCGGCGCCCGCCTCGACTTGCTCCCCGCGCAGGTGATCGACCACGTACCGGATCTCCTCGGGTGGATCCTCGGGGCGCACATTCACCACGACGATCGGCTCGATGTCGAACTGGCGCACGCTCTCGAGGTGCTTATCCAGATTCTCCATCCCGCGCTCGAGAGCGTGCGCATTGGCGCGCCCAGCGTCCACGGCCCGGACGCCTCCGTGAAACTTCAGTGCGCGTACGGTGACGACCAGCACGATAGCGTGGGGCCAGAAGCCGGCGGTGCGACACTTGATGTCGAGGAACTTCTCGGCGCCGAGGTCGAACCCGAATCCCGCCTCCGTAAACACGACCTCGGCCCGTCGGAGCGCCAGGCGTGTGGCGATCACGCTGTTGCATCCATGCGCGATGTTACCAAAGGGTCCCCCGTGGACCAGCGCTGGCACCCCCTCGGTGGTCTGCACGAGATTCGGCAGCATCGCATCGCGTAGAAGCGCTGCCATCGCCCCTTCGGCCCGCAGATCTCCGGCTCGCACCGATGTGCCGTCACGACCGAAACCCACGAGGATTCTGCCGAGACGAGCCTTGAGGTCGACGTAATCGTTGGCGAGGCACAGAATCGCCATGACCTCGCTGGCGGCAGTGATGTCAAAGCTGTCTTCACGCGGGATACCCATCGTTCGACCGCCAAGCCCGGTTACGATCCGACGCAGGGAGCGATCGTTCATATCGATCGCGCGGCGGATAGAAATCTGCCGTGAGTCGATCCTGGACGGGACTTCGAAATGCACGTCGTTGTCGACGAGCGCGGCGAGCAGGTTGTTCGCGGCTGCGACCGCGTGGATGTCTCCAGTGAAGTGCAGGTTGATTCGCTCGGACGGTAAGAGCATCGACTTTCCACCGCCAGTCCCACCGCCTTTGGCACCGAAGACCGGACCGAGCGACGGCTCGCGAAGCGCGCAGGCGGCCCGCGCACCGAGCCGGCGCGCCGCCTGGGTGAGGCCGATGGCGCACGTGGTCTTGCCTTCGCCCGCGGGCGTGGGGTTGATCGCCGAGACCAGCACCAACTTTCCCTCGATGGGACCGGCGCGAAACGCTGCTTCCGGGGCAATCTTGGCCACGCCAGGCCCCCACGGTTGCAGGTCGGCGGGAGTGAAACCGAGGTCGGCGGCGACATCTTCGATTGGACGCATGCCGGAATCTTACTTTGCGTGGGGCTTTCCTGGGCTGCGCGAATTCTCCGAGACGTGGCGCGCACCAGTCCGTCTCGTCCGATATATTATGGGGTCGCTATAATTCGCTGATGGTCCCTCGTTCGGCGATGATCGCGGCCGTTCTGTCGGTGGCGGCCGTGGTCCTTTCCTTCGCCCAGCCCCCAGCCCGTACTGACGATGTGCCGACCATCCTGGTGTCGCGGCAGCTCCGCGAGTCGCAAGGCCTGTCGATCGGGGACGTCGTGTCGCTGTCGAGCGACCCCGCCGGGGCGCATCCGCGCCAGTTCCGGATCGTCGGAGAGTACGAGCCGATACCTGACCCCATGCAGCTGGGGGCGGTCCGCCATGAGGTGCGGCTCCATCTACCCGATCTCCTCGAGATGACGTCGAAAACGGGCGATCCGCTGGCGAAGGAGTCGGTGGACGCCATCAACGTGGCGCTCGCCAATCCGGTCGACCGATCGGCCTTCGCCCGTGACGTGTCCACGCGGATCCCGGGGCTCGTTGTCCGATCCACGGCTGCAGATAACAAGGAGGGCGACGAGCGGGCGGCGCCCTTCATTGTGCTCGAGCGTTTTCACCTCGCGATTGCAATCGTGACGGTCATCGCCAGCAGCATCTTTCTCCTCGCGCTCATGCTGATGCTGGTGGACGAGCGGCGCGAGACGGTGGGCATCCTGCGCCTCATCGGGTTCCGCCGGCGCCGTATCCTGCTTCACGTATTGGCCGAAGGCGTGGCGATCGCGGCGGCCGGCGCTCTGTTCGGCGTCGTGCTCTCCGCGGCCTTTCAAGGCGGCATCAACCGATTCTTTCAATGGCGATACGATACCGCGCTGGTATTTGTCCGGATCACGCCTGGCATCGCTCTGCGATCGATCGTGCTGGCCGTTCCACTCGGTGTCCTCGCAACCGTCGCCTCTTCCTGGACGCTCTTGCGTCGAGAAGTGTTTTCCCTCACCCGGCGATGAAAGCGCTGGCGTTCGCGGCACGCAGTCTCAGCCGCCAGCCTGCACGTGCCGCGCTCGGTATCCTCGGGATCGCCGCGGTCGGCGCGCTGCTGTTCGACATGCTGCTGCTGTCGCGCGGACTCGTCGTGTCGTTCCGCGATTTGCTCGACAGCATCGGCTTCGACGTCCGCGTGATGTCCACCGATACCGTGCCGCTCGGCGGGCCGCCTCTGTCACACGCGGCGGCGATCGCCGGCGAGCTGACCGCTCTGCCGGAAATCGCGGAGGTCGTGCCAATCCGGATGATCGAGGCCGAAGTGTCCACGCCCGCGGGACGTCCGATTTCGTTCTCGTTGATGGGCGTCGACCCGCGGGGTCGCCGGCCGTGGACCGTCACGACCGGTCAGGACCTGGGACTCGCCACGCCGGGTCTGCCGCCGGCACTGCTCGTCAGCAAGAAGCTCGCGACCGTTCTGAACGCCTCTCCTGGTGACGAAATCGCCGTACGGGCGGTGTGCGCCTCGGACGGCGCTGCGCTGCCCCCCGTGCGTTTTCGTGTCAGCGGTGTCGCCAACTTTCCGTTTGACGACGCCGCGGAGTTGTCGGCAGCGTCGTCGCGCGCCAGCGTCACGACCGCTTGCGGTGAAGAAGGCGGTAAAGACGGCGGCGACCAGGCCGACATGCTGCTGATTGCCTCGCGGGAGGGATACGGGCCCGACGCCGCGGTGGCCGCCATCCGGGGGCGGCGGCCCGATCTCCATTCGGCGACCAACGAGCAGATCGTCGCGCGCATGCGGGACACAGGGTTCACCTATTTCCGGCAGATCTCGGTCGTGCTCTCGACCATCACGATGCTCTTTGGCTTTCTGCTGATCACCGTGCTCCTGACCGTGTCGGTCAACCAGCGGCTTGCGGAGATTGCGGCGGTCCGCGCGCTCGGTTTCTCGCGCCGGCGCGTGGCGGCGGATGTGCTGTGGCAGTCGGTGCTGCTTGTGGGCTCCGGCGGCGCGCTCGCACTCCCGTTGGGCGTCGGACTGTCGGTGTGGCTCGACGCCATTCTCAAGGTCATGCCGGGCATTCCGGCGGCACTCCACTTTTTCGTCTTCGAGCCACGCGCACTGGTGCTCGATGGCGCCCTTCTCGCCTTGACGGCCGTGCTGGCGGCCGTGTACCCAATGTGGCTCGTCGCGACGCTGCCCATCGCGACGACGCTGCGGAACGAAGTCGTTTCGTGATGGCGCCGCTCGTCGAAGCACACGCCTTGACCAAGACGTTTCCGATGGGCGCCGGCCCGGTGCGTGCGCTCGTCGACGTGTCGCTGCGAATCGATGGCGGGGAGTACCTGGCCATTTGCGGCCCCTCCGGCTGCGGAAAGTCCACGCTGCTGCACATCCTCGGGTGCGTCGACACGCCAACGAGCGGCACGCTGATGTTCGACGGGCGGCCGGTTGGTGCCCTGCCGGACGCCGACCGCAGCCGGCTCCGGCTCTTGAGCATCGGATTCGTCTTCCAGCGATTTTTTCTGCTGCCGATGCTGACGGCCTCGGAGAACGTGGAGGTGCCGCAGGCTGAGGCTGGCGTACCGCGCGCGGAGCGCCGGCGGCGCACCGCCGAGCTCCTGGAATACGTCGGGCTCGCACATCGCGGGGACCATCGGCCCGCGCAGCTCTCCGGCGGGGAGGCCCAGCGCGTCGCGATCGCGCGCGCGCTGGCAAACCGCCCGCGCCTGCTCCTCGCCGACGAGCCGACCGGCGAACTCGATCGCGCGACCGGCGAGCAGATCGCGGCGCTGCTCGACCGCGTGCAAGCCGACGGAACCGCCGTCGTCGTGGTCACGCACGACGGCGTCATCGCTTCACGTGCCGCGCGGACGCTGCTCATGCGGGACGGCCGGGTCGACCGAAACGGCGGGTCTCGATGATTGTCACGATGGCCTGGAAATCGCTCGTTGCGCATCCGGTGCGGACGGGGGTGCTCAGTGTCGGCTTCGGGCTGGGCGTTGCGGTGATGGCGACGCTCCTCGGAGTCGGCGAGGTCGTGCTCGATCAGGCCCGCGCGCCCGCGCTCGCCGGCGGCGGCGATCTCGTGATCACCGGGATGACCGGCTCAGTAACGTCTGCGAGGTTCGTGCTTGGCATGCTGACCTCCATCGAAAAAAGGGGTCGGGACCGACCCCTTTTTTCGGTGAAGGCGTCACCGCGACAGCGCGCGGAGTTGTTTCTGGTACGACCCGGGGCGATCGTGCCGGTTCGCGCGCACGGTGGCATACCCAGCCTGGAACGTGCGCTGGACAATCCCGAGACGGCCGGCGTGCAGGCGTGGGTCGACACACCCGCGGACGCCGCGTGGTCGTCGCCGAACCCTGGGGATGTCCTGCGCGCGATGGATCGTTTCCACGCCGTGCCGGATGTACCCGCGCGAGCCGGTTCCTGGGCTGAGTGGCTGTACTTCAAAGGGCAGGCCGAGGAAGTCCAGTTCTACGCCACGTTTCTCGTCGGCCCGAAGCGGCCTGACGGTCGGCGCGCGGCGGGCGTGCGCCTCCAGCTCGATCGCGGCGGTCGCGTGACGACGTATGCCGAGAGCGACGTGATCGACGAGGCGCCGCTTCTCGGCTCCGCGCCGGACATGACGATTGGCAAAAGCCGTGTGACCCTGGAGGGGCTGCGATATCACTTGACGCTCGACTTGCCCGAGGACGGCGCTGTACAGCGGAGCGGGAATCGCGCCACCGCCGAGATCTTCATCGAGGCGACGCCGGGACGATCTCTTCCGCCGCTTGTCATCCGTGGCGCTGGCGGGTGGATGTCAGGGTACGCGGTGCCAGTGATGTCGGGCACGCTCACCGGTTCGCTGTCGATCGGCGGGGAGCGACGGACACTTATGGGCACCGGATATCACGATCACAAT
This sequence comes from uncultured Acidobacteriota bacterium, assembly GCA_963789965.1. Classification (GTDB taxonomy): domain Bacteria; phylum Acidobacteriota; class Vicinamibacteria; order Vicinamibacterales; family CAVVIG01; genus DATLLJ01. The sequence goes on along the minus strand of CAWBMO010000005.1, from coordinate 318,572 downwards.
TGGGGGTTCTGGGAAGGAGTGTCGTGGCGCTGGGGACAGGTGCAGTACGAAGGATTCTCGTACGTGTACGGGCGCGTCTACCCGCCGGCTGACGCGGCCGATCCCGAGCGGATCCCGGGGTTCCTCGTCGCGCTCGGGCCCGAGGGGCCGGTCGGGTTCGCCACACGCGTCACGATTGCGGAAACCGACGATCCGTCAACGGGCTGGCCGCGGCGCATCCTCGTCGAAGGCCGCAACGGTCCGCTCGATCTCACGCTGGACATCGCGGTCGAACGCGCGATTGTCACGAGGCGCGGAGCGCTTGCCAGTGGACCCGATTTCCTGCAGCTTCGCGCGCGGTATCACGTGACCGGCCGGGCGGGCGACCGGGCGCTCGATTTCACCGCGCCCGGTGCCGCCGAAACCTTCCGAGGGCGGTGACGGCCCGCCCGCCGCAACACTCAGCCCGCACGATACGCGGTTCGTGCGACGTCGCTGTACGGAACAGGGGCGACCGTCGCCCGGATATCGAGCTGCACGTGGCGCTCCACCGTCGGTTTCGACGACCCGCCGCCCTCTTCGCCCCACACGAATGTGACCTGTGTGCCGGGTTCGCTGTGTTCGACTTCGACGATCGCCAGCGTGAGCATCGCCCCCTCGTTGGCGCTGTACCCGCACCAGGTTGACACGCCGATCACCCGGCCGTCCTTGACGACCTTGTCGTACGGCAACGTGGCATACACGGCCGACGGGAAATCGAAGTACTTCGTTCTTGGGCCTGGCTGAAACATCGTGCTGATGCCACGCGCGACGTCCTCGGCGTTGAGCACGAGCGTGACCTTCCTGCGCCGCGGGCGCGCGGCGATCTTCTCGAGAGCGTCGCGCCCGATGAAGTCGTGATCGAACTTGACGGAGGGACCGTACCCGAGGTCCCACGGCGTCAGGTAATAGTCACGGATGTCGTCGGAATAGAAGCTGCCGCCCAACGACGCGATGGCTTCAAACGTGTTCGCCGGCAGCCATTGCCGGTACGCCTTCATCGGCTCTCCCGTATAGATCGCTGGAAGCGGGGACGGGATCCACCCGGATTCGAGCGTATTGCTCGAGTAGGTTCTGGCGCCCGACTGCCGAAGGCCGAATTCCTGACCGGCCTCGACAATCGCGGCCCTGACGTCGTCGCCGTCTGCCCACGGCCCGAACAGCTCGAAACCAGGCTGCCCGACCATCCCATGGCGGAGTGCGCGGACCTGATGTCCCGCGACGGGAAATTCCGTCATGTTGAAGAACTTCACCGGCGGCACTGGCTGACCGGTGACCTTCTCGATGACCTTGAGCGCGTTCGGTCCCTGGACCTGGTATCGATAGGCCTTCCGGACAATGGGCCCGGGCCTCGAGACCGTCCGCTCGTCGCGCTCGATCTTCACGTTGTACCGGCCGGTCTCGCAGTGATACTGAACCCAGTTGTGCACCGACGGCCGTCCGACGAGATTGAACCGGTTCTCTTCGAGGTGAAAGAGGATGACGTCGCCAATCACGTAGCCGTCATGATTGCAGGCGACAAACTGCTTGGCTTTGCCGGGGCCGAAATTCTTGAAGCTGTTCACACCCAGCGGGGAGAGCACCTTGAGCGCGTCTGGACCCTCCAGGTACATGTCCGTCATGTGGTACGACTGATTGAACAGGATGCACGTGTCCCGCCAGGCCCGCTGTTCATCTCTCCAGTTCGTGAACTCGCTGGGGACCACCGGGTAGATATAGGGTCCCGTCTGGGAATTGCGCAGGAGCGTCACCGGACTGCCGGCTGCGTCGAGGACGTCCTGAAGGCTCTTCGGGTTCATTCACTCTCCTTACCAGGCCATAGGACGTGCCCAGCGTCTCATCGGGGGGAGCCGGGAACAGGGGGCGCAGGGCGAACTTCAACCAGACCACGCCGAATCGTTGGCGCACGTAGTTGAGGAGCGCTCGCGAGCCGCCCGCCCGGTTATCTCGACCGTGGTTTGTCTACGTCGTTGCTGCTGTGTACTTGGTGAACCAGGCGATCGTGCGCTGCCATGCCTGATCCGCCGCTGCTTTGTTATACCGTTCGGGCGTCGCGTCATTGTTGAAGCCGTGAACGGCGCCCGGATAGATGTAGCCTTCGTGCGGAACGTTGGCGGCTTTCAGAGCCGTGTCGTACGCCGGCCACGTCGCGGCGAGTTTTTGGTCGAGCTCGCCATGCTGGACCAGAATCGCGGCTTTGATTTTTGGAATGTCCGCGGCGGTGGGAACGGCGCCATAGAAAGGCACGGCCGCCGCCAGATCGGCTCCGAGCCGCACGGCCAGCGTGTTGGCGACGCCACCGCCGTAACAGAAGCCAGTGACGCCGATCTTGCCCGAGCAGTCGGGGCGCGCTTTCAGCCAGAGCGCGGACGCCACGAAGTCTTCCAACATCTTCATCCCGTTCACCTTGCCGAACAGCTGGCCGCCTCTGAAGTCGTCGCCCGGAAAGCCGCCAACAGAAGTGAGCCCGTCCGGCGCAAACGCCATGAAGTTCGCCAGGGCGAGCCGCCGCGCAATGTCCTCGATATGAGGATTCAGGCCGCGGTTCTCGTGCACGACGAGGATGCCAGGCAGCTTTGCTGCGGTTTCGGTGCGCGTGTCCGCGCTGAAAGGACGGACGAGATAGCCCTTGATGCTCCCATTGCCTTGGGGAGACGGAACGGTCACGTAGCTGGCCTTGATCCGATCGTCGGTCTTGGATACCTGCTGCGCCGAGAGGTAGTTCGGCATCAGCGCCTCGACGATGGCGCCCGCCGTGAGACCGGCTGTCGCAAATCGTTTCGCGCCGCTCAGAAAGTCACGGCGGCTGATCTCACCGTGAATGTAGCGGTTGTACAGCTCGATGGCCTCGTTCGGCAGCTTGGGTTTTTCTGGTTGCATCGGCGTGACTCCTTTCGGGCGGAGAATACCACGTCCCCCAGGGGGGAGAGGGCGTTTGTCTGAGGTTTTTGCGCTCGTCCAGATGTCCCCGTGGAGCTCGTCGATCCAATGAAGGCCTCAGGCGCCGACGACACCGCTCGTTCAACCAGAATCGAGACCGACGCGGGGCCTCCGCCTGGAGCTAGCATGAGGTGTCACAATGTATGGTATATATAGGGTATGACGAAGACAACCGTATATCTTCCTCCCGAGCTCAAGCGGGCCCTGACGAGGTTGGCCCGTCAGCGTCGGTGCAGCGAGGCGGAGTTGCTTCGTGAGGCGGTTTCGCGGCTTGCGGGCGAAGGTAAGGCGCCGGTTCCCAAGCTCCCGCTGTTCCGCTCGACCGGTCCGTCGATCGCCGGGGACGTCGATCGCGCACTGGAAGGTTTCGGCCTCGTGTGATCGTGCTGGACACTGGCGGGCTGTACGCGGCGCTCGATGCCAACGAAACGCTGCACGGCCGCGCGGTGGCGGCCCTTGTCGCGTCGACACCTCCGCGCGTGGTGTCGCCGTTCGTTCTCGCCGAACTGGACTACCTGGTCGGCAGCCGGGTTGGCCATCCGGCGCAGATGGCGCTCCTCGACGAGGTCACGCGTGGCGCCTATCAACTCGAGCCGTTCTCTTCCGAGGATCTGGGCCACGCCGGGCGGATCATGGAGCGGTACGCTGACCTGCGGGTCGGACTGGCGGACGCCTCAGTAGTCGTGCTCGCCCACCGTCACCGAACGTTGGACCTGCTCTGTACGGACGAGCGCCACTTCCGCGCGCTCCGGGGCACAGGTGGTAAAGCGTTTCGACTCCTGCCGTTCGACGACTGACTTGGGCGGAGCATCTTGTTACTTTCCCTGCAGCTCCAGCTGCCTCAGTTTTTCCAGCTCCTCGAGTTCCTTGTTGTTCGTGCAGTAGAACTCGTAGACCTCCCCGTCGCCCAGTGTCCAACGGTGAGGGGCGGACTTCCACGGCTTCTCGAGCACCTTCGGATCGTTGACGGTGATCTCGACCATCAGGTAGTTCATCGAGGGGCGGCTGTAGCGCTCGGTGACATGTAATTCGTCGCTGTGAAACCACCCGTTGGGCATGATGTACGTTCTGTCGTCGAACCCGATCGAGTCGACCACCAGCGTGTCGCCCTCCCAGCGGGCGGCACTATTGCCGTGAAAGAAGGGTTCCGGATACTTGGGGAGCGGGCGTCCATCCAGGTGTATCACCCGCCAATTGTTGAGGACTTCGTACAGCTGTACCAACAAGCCCGGCTTGTGGACCATCAAGGTGGTGTATGGGTTCTGCAGCCAGATGGCGGGAACTCCGCGAGGCATGCAGTTGACGGACGACTTCGACAACTCGAGCTCAGTCGGCGTCATGGCCTTGATCTTTGCCAACGCCCAGGGCTGGAATGCGGGCCTTTCCTCGGGCGTCTTCTTGGGATCGAACGTGCCGAGCGCGGCCGGATCGACCCCGAAGCGACCGCTGACTCCCTGGCCCGCACCATTGGGGAACCAATGCCCGGTGAAGTCCGGATGGCCGTCGGCTAACCGCGGCGCCGGGCCGCCCGGCGGCATCACCTTGATCGTGTACTCTTTGTTCTGGGCGCCGGCTGGCACGGCAAGCACACACCAGAACATCATCGCTGCCAGACACGCGACACCGTAGCGAAGGTGACGTTTCATGTTCACGGCTCCCGGCTCTCCTGAGCTATCGGTCATCTCTGACTAGTTTTGAATCTGGCCGACCTGGCGCAGCACGCCGTCCGGAAACTTCATTGTTCCGGCCGCGGCATAGTTCGTTTTGCCGTTCCTTGCGAGACACCCTCTGACCCACACTTCTTTACCGATGTTCTCGATGAACACCTGCCGCTCGGTTCCGTTTCTCCTCAGCGTGATGGGCGCGTAGGTCTGAAACGACCAGTTTTCCACTTTTCCACTGGCATCCTTGATGTCCATGTAGAAATACGGATGAGGGCTCTGCCAGTCGAGTTTCCTGAGTATGCCGGTGAAGTCCTGGCACTTGTTGCCGTCGAACTCCGCGTCGAAGGAGTGATGCGCAAACGACGGCGCCGCCAACAGCATCAAGCCACACGTCATCGCCGCCGCGAGAAGAACCCTCGGAATCTTCATCGAAACCTCCATCGCGTCGTCCTCCGGCGCGTGTCTTCAAGGGGATAGCGGTGAACCCTGCGCCGGACGATGACCGCAGCTCCCCCAATTAGGCAGATTATACGCGGGCGTCAGAATCCTGGGAAACCCGTTGCCGCCTCGGTCAGTAGGCCTGATTGCCGAAGCCTCAGGTCAGCTTCACGGCGTGCGCACACGTTTGTAGCAGCGTGGCAATGTCGTGCTCTCGAAAGAGCAAGCCGGCGGGAAGCGGTTCCGGAATCGGCGTCGGATCGTCAGAGAGCCGCAACTGGAGCCACAACACGTCATGCCAATTCCCCAGCTTGAAACCCACGCGCTCGAATACGCCGATGGCGGTGAATCCGAGCGATTCGTGCAGCCCGACGCTGGAGGCATTCGGGAGCGTGATGCCCGCGTAGGCATTCACATACCCCTGTCGCCGCAGGATCTCGAATAGCGCCGTGTACAGGGCGCGTCCGACGCCGCACTGACGCGCGCTGGCGTGGACATAGACGGAGACCTCCACACACCATTGATAGGCTCGCCGCGTGCGGTGTGAAGTGGCGTAGGCGTAGCCCAGGACCCTCCCGTCGGCTTCGAAGACGAGCCAGGGATATTGAGTCAACAGGCCCTCAATTCGTTCTTCCATCTCCGAGACGGTGGGCGGCACGACCTCGAAAGAAGTGGCGCTGTCAGAGACGAAGGGTAGATAGATGTCCCGCACGGCGGCCGCATCACCAACGTCAACGCGACGAATTCTTTTTTCCATGGCGCTGAACCTTCCGATAGGGACGTGCTCTCCAACCGTGCATCGTCTGAATGACATCGGCGAGAAAGGACAGGATCTTCTCGCGTTCGGCGGGCGATCGACCCTGAAACAGCGGTTCCAGATGGGAGAGAAACGCCTCGTGGGCCGCCTGGTACAGCTTCCTTCCCCTGACCGTGAGGGTCACGTGCAGGCTTCGTCGGTCGCTGGGATGGCGGACTCTCTGGACCAGTCTCTTGGCTTCCAACTGGTCGACGACGCCGGTCATGGTGCTCAACTGCACCTGAAGTTCCGCGGCCAGCTCGCTCATCGTCCGGGCGCCGCGAAAATAGAGCTGTCTCAGGCTGTACGACTGAGAGACCGTCAGGGCCTTGTACAACGGCTCTTCAAGGCTTCGGAACTGATAGAGCGCCGCCAAGGCGTTGAGTGTGTCGGCCAGTCGACGCAGGTCCTTCCTGTCAGCCACGGCCATATGCTACGTATTTCGTATTATACGAATAAAGTAGTAAATCCACGTGGCCGTGTTTCGTTCGCTCACGAGGTCAGCCTTGCGCTAGAATCCTCACCACAGGAGAGTTCACATGCGTAAAACTGCGGCCGTGCTCGCTCTCGCGCTCGCACTTCCAGTTGCCGCTTCGTCGCAGCAAGCCCCGTCGCTGCCCCTTGGCCAGGGGCGTCCGGAAGTCGCGGGGATCACACGCACGCAATTGAAAGACGACGCGAAGTCGACCGTGACGCGGGTCCACTTCAAACCCGGCGCCGCGGAGCCGCCGCATACACATCCCTACGACGTCATCATCGTCCCGGTCTTAGCCGGGACCATCGAGTTCACGATCGGAGACAAGAAAGTGACGGCCGTCAAGTCTGGCGACGTGCAGTTCGTACCGCGTGACGTCACGCACCAACTGACGAACACCGGCAAGCAGGACTTTGAACTGATCGCGATCGCGTTGAAGTAGACGCTCAGCTGGCTCCGAAAGACCGATTGAACCGTGAATCCATGTCGTCCAGAAGGCGGCGGACATCGAACCCTGTCGCGTTGGTCATGACGACCGTGCCGATACCATCTGCCGGATACACCCGCATCATGCAGTGAAACCCTCCGCCACCGCCTTCTTTGAAGAAGAACCTGGCGCCGCCCGTGGATCCGATGTGCCAGCCCAGCGTCATCGCGATCGCGGCGCCTTGCTTCGTTTGTTGCTGCTCATAAAACAGGCCGCGCGTCCGATCGTTGAACAGACGAGAATGCGACTGCAGTTGATCCCGCAGGAACGCGCCAAAGCCCTCCGCGGTACCGACGAGCCCACCAAACGCCGGCCCGTTGAGGTAGTGACCGCGGATCTCCAGCCACGGGCCTGCGTATTTACCGACTAGCGCGCGATCGATGACAAACCCTTTGACGAGATTCACCAGCGAAAACTTCTCAAGGTAACCCGTCGCGTGATTCGCCGGGTTCACCACGACGTACCCGAGCGCCTGGGGCGTAATGCCGATCGGGCGCAAGATGTGATCGTGCACGTATGACGCGAACGGCTCGCCACTCGCGCGCTCCACAATCGATCCGAGGAGCCAGTACCCGATATTGGAGTACGCGAACTTCGTACCGGGTGCGGAGGAGAGCCGTTTGTGCTGCCGGAGCACCACCGACCGCGCGACGTCTTCCTGGAACGCGGCGTGATCCCCTATCGGATGGACCCATCGAAGGGGGAGCGGATTCGGAATCCCCGACGTGTGCGACAGCAGTTGGCGAACCGTGATGTCGTGGTCATAGGGATTTGGATCGAGGTAGGCGTCGATGGAGCTATCGAGTGCGATCCTCTGCGCTTCGACGAGCTGAAGCACCGCCGCCGCGGTGATTGTCTTGCTCATCGAATACGCCATCATCGTCGTCTCGGCCGTCATAGGCCGGTGGGTTGCGAGGTCCGCCCATCCGCCCGCGTACTCGAAGACGGTCTTGTTCTGATCGACCACCATGTACTGCAGGCCCGGAGTCCGCGACTGACGCACGATGCGCGTCGAGGGCGGCGCGTATCTTGCCCAGGTCAGGAATTAGAGGTGCGTCCATGCCATCACGTCCAGGACCAAGCTACTGCTTGACCGTGGATTTTTGCCGAGCGCCAGCGGAATATTTCCCTGCGCCGGGAAGACGTCAACTCTATGGAGGTCCAATGGCAAATGCACGGATCGTCGGAACACTCGTCAGGATGGCCCTTGGTGTGTTCGCTCTGCTCGCGGCACCGATGGCCGAACTGGCTGCCGCCCAGGACCGGCCAGGCCCCGCAATGGAGCTCGCGGCTGGCTGGGTCGGATTCGCAGACGATGGGATCGTCAGTGAGAGCCTGATCGGTGGCGCCACTCGGTGGTATCTGCTGCCGCGAATCAGTGTCGGACCGGAAGTTGCCTACATCCATGGCCATAACCACAGTCATCTGATGGTAACCGGCAATGTGACGTACGACCTGCTCTCGCCGACGAACGGGCGGCTACGCCGCGTGAATCCGTTCGTCGTGGCGGGCGGCGGACTGTTTCAGACGCGCGAGCACTTCTTCAACGGAACTTTTACGTCAAGCGAAGGGGCATTCACCGCGGGAGGCGGCGTGAGGGCTCTCGTGGGCGATCGCGTCACCATCGGAGTCGACACGCGCGTTGGCTGGGAGCTGCACCTTCGGATCAGTGGACTGGTGGGGCTGCAGCTCGGACGATAGCGCGGGACGCCATCGGGCCGGTCCCAGACACCCTCGAGCGCAAGACCTCGATTGCGGCGTTGGAACGGAACACAGGTGAGGGCGTCATGCTGTACGCCGGTCCGACGTCGCCGTCTTCGCAAACGCCGCGATGAAAAGGACGCCCAGCAACAGGTCGGGCACGCCAGCCGTCGCGTCTGCCGCTGAGATGCGCGCCTGGCCGTAGAGCACCACCAGGATCGCGACGTAGCCAAGCTTCTCGATAATGCTTGGGATCATCAGCGGCCGGAATCGCGCCGGGCTCGATCCAATCACGAGAAAGGCGATCTGCCACGCCATCGCCACCGACAGAAAGCCGTAGAAGAACTGCGGATAGGCCGTCGGCGGAGCGTACTGACGTCCTGTCACATCGAGGAGGAAGTAAAGTGGCGTCAGCACGACGATGCCCCAAACGCCGGCGGCGATGAAGACGATCTTGGCAAATCTCATGGGTGATCCCCCCGAGGCGCGCGCAGCCGGTCTCCTGCTGGCCGGATGGCCCTCAGCTTACCGGGCGATTTTAGCCGCGAGATGAAGAAGATTGACATCGGGCGCTTGAAGCAGGCATATCACCTCTGTAACGAGCAGAAAGGACGACGACCATGATGAGACCTCGACGCGCACACGCATCAATTGGAATGCTGATTCTCCTGGGATGTGCTGCGATTTCGCTTCCGAGCCTGATTGGAGACTCAGGCGCTCAAGCTCAGGCCCCCCAGCAGCCGATTCCGAACGACCCACTGCAACTACCTAATCACCGATACGACCTGCCTGCGACCCTGCTGACCGCCGCGCAACTTGAGGCGCATAAGACCAAAATGATTGCCGACAAGATCGACGATGTGCCGATGAACATGGTGAAGGCGGGCGGCGGTAGCGACAAGCATCAAGTGGGCATCAGCATCGTGACCCGGTCGAAGGGGCAGTCGAATCCGAATTTCGCTGTTCACGACGACGTGGCTGAGGTCTACCACGTGCTCGAAGGAAAGGGCAGAATGCTGCTGGGCGGAAAGATCGTTGACTGGCAGCGTCGGCCAACCAGTGCCGGCAATGGCCGGGGCAGTGGCGGCACGAAATCGGAGGGCGCAAAGGAAATCCAGATTGCCAAGGGGGACGTCCTGATTATCCCGGCCGGCACGCCGCACCGATGGCTGATGGCCGACGAGTTCACCGCGTATACGGTGGTCCGCATTGATTCTGACGGCGTCACGCCCCTTCTGGACTTCAAGTAAGGAGCCGCACGTGACCAGGAAGTTCATAGTGTTGTCGATTTTCTTCGGTGTCACCGCCGCCCTGATTCACGGACTGGTCCTCTTCGCCCAAATAGTGACGCCGCCGGGAAAATATATTTCTACGGAGCAGTGGCAAAGGGACCTCGACGCGAGTAAGCCCGCTCTGGGCATTGTCGCAGGTCAAACAGCAACCATTGTTCCGAACGTCGTGGTGCGTCGTCGACAGGCTGGTCCGAACAATGCCAGCGTCCACACCGCTGAAGGTGATAAGCAGGACGTTACTGAGATCTACCAAATCCTCGAAGGGAGCGGGACGTACGTGACCGGTGGGACCATTCCTGACCCGGACAACCGCACCGCGGGCATTGAGGGCGGCGAGTCCCATGACGTCAAGCCCGGCGATTTCATCGTGATACCTCCTGGCACGGCGCATTGGTTCAGCAAGATCAATGGCCAGATTACGTACCTCGAGGTGAGGCTCGCTGGCGACGTCCTTGCGAAGAAGTAGGTCTGGTCATGTGTCGGTTGTTCTGGAGTGAAGCCACCGGGAAAAGAACCCAGAGTAGAATAGGCCAGGTCAGAGGTAACCACGTGACCCTCCGGGACGCACTCCATAATAGGTATCTACACGACCATGACGAGGAGCTGGGCATGCACTGGTACGGCGATCCGCCGCCCGACAGGGGTACCGCGGCTCCGACCAGGGCACTCCTGGACTCGCTGCCTGCTCGGCTCCGCGAACGAGCGTACTGGGTCCAGACCGGGCGGCTGGTTAAGGAATATTTACAGCTACAGGCAGGTGCCGACTACAGCGAGACGCTACGTCAAGGATTCGTTGCCTGGTTGAAGGGCTCACGTGCCGAACGACAACGGTACGTCAGTGGTGACGATATGCAGCGTGCGGCCCTGGTTGATTGGTATTTGAAAGTCGTGCGATAAAGCGTCTGGTGCCGCAAGGAGGTCCAACCATGAAAGCCTCTCTGATCGCCGTGATAACGGTCGCGCTCAGCGGACCGCTCGCGGCTCAGTGGTTGAATCAGCCCACGCCGGGCATCCCGCGCACGCCCGACGGCAAGCCGAACCTGGCCGCGCCCGCGCCACGCACGCCTGATGGCAAGCCCGATCTCTCAGGCCTGTGGTTCAAGATTTCCCCAAAGTATTCTCGCAACGTCGCGGCGGACCTCAAGCCCGAAGAAATTCAGCCGTGGGCGCAAGCCCTGGTCGAGCAACGCAGGGAAGATCTCGGTAAGGGATACATGAACGTGCTGTGTGTCCCTTTGGGGCCGGGCTACGCCATCTCCGCCGACAGCACCGGGGCTGAGATGATGAAGATCATCCAGACTCCCGGGCTCATCCTCATTCTCAATCCCGATCTCACCTATCGCCAGATCTTCCTCGACGGCCGCGCACTGGAATCTGCCCCCAATCCCAATTGGATGGGGTACTCCGTCGGGCACTGGGATGGAGACACGCTGGTCGTGGAGAGTTTCGGATTCAACGACCGCACCTGGCTCGATCATGATGGCCATCCCCACACCGAGGGTTTGCGCACGACCGAACGCTACCGCCGCCGCAACTTCGGCAATCTCGAGCTCGAGGTGACGTTCTCGGACCCGGGGGCCTACACGAGACCCTGGACTGTCGCCGTCCGGGCCGAATTGGCCGCCGACACCGAAATGGTCGAATGGGTCTGCAACGAAAGCGACCAGCACGTGGAGCGCTGGGTCGGCAACGGCTTCTGATGAAAGGAAAGGCGAGGTACAGGTCGCTCCCGAGATACTTGCGAAGTACATCGGCACCTACGTGGAGCAGCCGCCGTTCTGGAGAGCCATCCCACGGGTCGTCGAGATCACGGTCTCGAATGGCAAGCTTCTCGCCGACATGGACGGGAGAGGGAAGGTGCCGCTGATCGCATTCTCCCAGACCGAGTTTTCCGGCTTATATGGACTCGGGGTTGAGTTCATTCAGGGCGGCTCCGGCGGGCTCTTTGTGAAGCATGTCTCGGGCAATTACCGGTTCGCACGGAAGTAGGTAGGGCGGAGCTTGAATTCTTGCCTTGGCACCGGCCGCTCTTGACGTAAGATTGAGCGCACGTCAAATTGGAGGTCTGTATGAAGCGCATTGCCCTGGTTGTCCTCGGTCTGATGGCGGTTTCGATCGGCGCGTTGGCGCAGGAAGGTCGCGGTGCGCCGCCCCCGGCGCCGCCGCTCGAGCCTGGCGCTTCGCAGGCTGACGTCGACAAGGCCTTGATCGCTGCCCCGGATAACGCTCGCAACCAGGCGACCGTCATCAAGTGGAAGCCCGACTTCACCTACACAACGCTGAGAAAAGGCACCAACCAGTTGGTCTGTTACGACCGCTCGGGCATGCCATCGCATCCGGCGTTTTCGGTCGAGTGCACAATGCTCGGTAACCTGGACCGGGCCGCGCAGAACCTGAAGATCGAGGCAGAGGGCGCTGGGGACAGGGCCAAGACAAACGCACTGCTCGACGCGGCCGAGAAAAACGGCACGCGTGCCAAGCCAGCATTCGGATCCGTTTGGTATCACATTGAAGGCGCCAGCCAGGCGGCGGCGCGGCCGCACATGACGATCGCCGTGCCGGGCGCCACGAAGGCGACCATCGGACTGCCTGAGAACCCCAAGGAAGCAAACGGCGGCGTCTGGATCATGAATGCGGGCACGACAACCGCTCACCTCATGACACCGGGAGAATAAGCGGCTCGGGGCTGCACCTGCCAAATGGTTATGAAGCATCTCCTCGTAGGTCTTCTGGCGGTTGCAGCCCTGTCCGCGGGCCAGGGCAAGCAGACCTTCACCGGCACGATTACGGACGACATGTGCGCCAACAAGGCCGGTCATTCCCAAATGCGAATGGGGCCGACCGACGCCGAGTGCACGACTGCCTGCGTCAGTGCCCATGGCGCCATGTACGTCTTGTATGACGGCAAGGACGTCTACACGCTGAGCGACCAGCGAACGCCGGAAAAGTTCGCGGCGCAGAAGGTGACGGTCGTCGGCACGCTGGACGTCAAGACCAAGACGATCCAGGTGGACTCGATTCGCGCCGCAAAATGAGCCCGCACGCGGGAGCGCCCTGACGCGAACGCATCTGCCCGAACACACCACTCGGCGGCGCGGTCAGCGCGCGCCGCCGCCCGCCGCGGGCGGGGCAGCGGGATAGACCGGCAACGTGACGTGATCGCCAAAGGTCGCCTTGAGGCCTTCGATGGCGCAGTTCTCGTCGCCGCCGCCCGCGCCGCCGCCAACCCCGATCGCGCCGATCATCTGGCCGTCGACCACAATCGGCATCCCACCCGAGTTCGTGAAGAAGTTGTAGTACGCGGTGGAACGCGGCAGGCCGGCAGGATTGTTCCGGAGTTGCGCCGCGTTGATCGAGGTCGGTTGACGTGTTCTGAGCGCGGTCTGGGCCTTCAACATCGCCGTGCGGATGTTGTTGTACACCTGTCCGTCCATCCGCTCGATGTGCACGAACTCACCCGCCGTGTCGATGATGTAGAGCGACATGCTGCCGCCCTTCGATGACGCCCAGTCACGACACACGCGCGCAATCTTCTTCGCGGCCGCCAGCGAAATCTGGTTCGCGTCAAAGACGTTCGTCGCGGCCTTCGCAGGGATGACGAAGTCAGGAGACAGGCTCGACTTTGGAGGCGCCGCCGTGGCAAATCTCGGGACCGGCGCATTGCCTGGATTGGGGTTCTGCCGCGGCGGAAGGTCCTGCACCAGCGGCGGAACGGACGGCCCGATGACTTCCGTCAACGCCTTGTGGGCGCAAATCTCGTCGCTCCACACCGGCACGCGCGGCGCGGACCCACCCACACCGACGACGCCGATCAACTGCTTGTTGACGACGATGGGGAGACCACCGGAGTTCGGGAAGAAGCCAAGCTGAATCTGCTGGAACTCCTGCGTCGGATCCTCGACCACGCGGTTCATGCGGTTCTTGCTGGGCTCGCGTCCCATCAGCGCCGTGCGCGCCTTCATCTCGGCGGTGACGATGTTCAGGTAACCCTGCCCATCCATGCGGTCCATGTAGACATGGTTGCCGTCGTTGTCGAGCACGATGATGCTGATGGCGACGCCCTGGGCGGTGGCGGTCTTCTCGCACGACCCCGCGATCCGTTCCGCGGTCGCGAGGTTGATGGTGGTGAAATCCTGAATCTGTTCCGCGGCCTTGCCGCTGACGACGAACTCCGAAGGCACGTTCTGCGCTAACGCAGCGCTCCCGAGGGCGATCGCGCCCGAAACGGCCAGGCCCAACGCGATGAGGCGTACGCTCATGTGATCCTCCCTTGGTTGCACCGCGGCATTGTGCTCCCACATCAGGCCCTGGTCAATTTGCCTCGAGAGTCCGCGGGGACATTCCTATTTCGCCTTGATAATTGGACTCGCCGCGCCTTGACACCTGGTAGTTGACGTGGTAGTTAGCAGCCTACTCGGGCGACGTCACACTTCCCAATGTCAAAAGCACAGCCGTAGACGCGGCTGTTGTCGACCTCAGCGTGGTTAACTCGCTCACTCACGGGAGGGCATATGTGCCGTACGCTACTCGCCTTTCTTCTTCTGCTGCTCGTCGCCACGAATGCGTGGTCCCAGTCCACGGCGCAGATCAACGGGGCCGTCGCAGATAGCAGCGGCGCCGTCCTGCCCGGCGCGACCGTCGTCGCAATCAACATCGACACCGGCTTCCGCCGGGACGTGGTCACCGACGATAAGGGCTCGTTCACGCTGTCGAACCTGCCGATCGGACCGTATCGTCTCGAAGTCACACTCTCCGGCTTTCGCACCTACGTGCAGACGGGTATCGTGCTTCAGGTCAACGGCAATCCGGTCTTCAGGGCGACAATGGAGCTTGGCGAAGTCGCGGAAACGGTGACCGTTGTCGGGGTGTCTCCGCTCGTCGAGATCCGCAACCCTGCCGTCGGGCAGGTGATCGAGAACGCGCGGATCGAGGCGTTGCCGCTCGAGGGCCGCAATCCCACCTCGCTCATCGCGCTGGCGGGCGCCGCGGCTGACACGGGCGCTCCCTCCAGCCGCAGCATGACGACCAGCCGCGGGATCGCCATCGCCGGCGGCCAGGCGTTCGGCGTCGCGTACCTCCTCGACGGGGCGACGCACAACAACGTCTTCGACGGATTCAACATGCCGCTGCCGTTCCCCGACGCGCTGCAGGAGTTCCGGGTCGAGACCAGCTCGCAGAACGCACAGAACGGCCTTCATGCCGGCGGAACGGTCAGCGTCGTCACCAAGTCAGGCACCAACGCGCTCCACGGCGACCTCTTCGAGTTCGCGCGCCACCACCGTTTCAACGCGACCAGCCCGTTTGCAGGGATCAACCTAGCGACCGGCAAGCGCCTCGATGACGGCTTGGTCCGCAACCAGTACGGCGGCACACTGGGAGGCCCGATCTTACGGGACAAGCTGTTTTTCTTTGGCGCGTACCAGGGCTCCCGCGCGACCCAGACACCCGCCGACACCGTCACATTCGTGCCGACCGCCGCCATGCTCGCGGGCGACTTCACACAGCTCGCCTCGGCCGCGTGCAATGCGGCCGGCGCGATCTCGCTTCGCGCGCCGTTCGTGAACAACCGCATCGATCCCGCGAAGTTCAGCCTGGCGGCGGTGAACATTGCGAAGGTACTGCCGTCCACCACCGACCCGTGCGGCCGGACCACGTATTCGCGTCAGACCAAGCCACGAGAAGGGCAGACGATCGGCAAGTTCGACTGGCAGTTCTCCCAGAACCATTCGGTGTTCGCACGCTACATAGACACCACCACTTTCTGGGACCCGGCGTACGCGAACACGGGCAATATCCTGGCGACCACGCTCGGCGGGCGGGACAGCTCGGCGCGGTCGCTGGCGATTGGCGACACGATGGTGCTCAGCAACACGGTCGTCAACAACGTCCGGTTCACCGTCCACCGCACGAACATCCACCGGACGCACACCGACTTCTTCGGCCCCCAGGATTTCGGAATAAACACGTTCAGCTACCCTGGGAAGGTCACGCTCGTCACCGTGACAGGGGGCTTCACGCTCGGGACCGGGACCGAGACCGACTCCTGGTACCGCCCCAACACGTACGCCTTCTCTGACGACCTGACGATGGTCCACGGGAATCACCAGTTCGGGTTGGGTGGGACTGTCTCTCTTTCCGACTGGAAGGCGTTGTCCAACGTCCGGTCGCCAGGCGCCTTCACGTTCAACGGCGGTGGAACGGGTCTCGGGCTGGCCGATTTCATGGTCGGCAATGTGTTCGAGTTCCGTCAGGCGACGCCATTTCGGCTCGACGCCACGCAGAGGAACTTCGGGCTCTATGGCCAGGATACGTGGCGCCTCTCGTCCACGATGACGATGAACTATGGGGTCCGGTGGGAGCCCTGGTTCCCGCAGCAGCACCAGAACAACGCCGTCTACAACTTCTCCGCCGAGCGGCTCCTGGCCGGCCAGCGAAGCAAGGTGTACCCGCAGGCGCCTCCCGGGTTTCTCTACCCCGGCGACGAGGGCTTCCCGGGCAAGGCGGGCCTGAGCCCTGATTGGTTGAACATCCAGCCGCGGGTGGGCGTGTCGTGGGACCCGAATGGGGAGGGCCGTACCGTGGTGCGGGCAGGGTACGGTTTGAATGCCGATTTCATCGCTGGGCAGTACTTCTTCGACGCCTCCCAGGCACCGCCGTTCGGGTATGAGGAGCGTCTGACCCGGCCTGCCGTCGGTCGTTTCGACGATCCGTTCGGCGGGATTGGCCGGACCAACCCCTTCCCGGTCGCGATTGACGCCAACACGCCGTTCGGGCCCGGCGGACTCTACATCCAGGTACCGCAGGATCTCAAGAACACGCGTGTGCACAGCTGGAACCTGGCGGTGCAGCATCAGATCGGCGACAACCTGGGGCTGTCGGCGACCTACCTCGGCAACCGGATGGTGCACGTCTGGGGAGACGTCACCGGGAACCCCGCCACGCTTCCCGCGGGGGCGGCGGCGACGGGCCCGTGCACACTCAAGACGACGACCGGCACGCAGACATTTGCCAACTGCTCACTGGCGCCGGTGAATCTCCGCCGGGAGCTGTCGCAGCTGAACCCGGCGGTCGGGGCCCTGATCGGGTATCTCGACTACGTCAACGATGCCGGCTGGCAGCAGTACCACGGTCTCCTGCTCTCGATGCAGCAGCGGGCGAGGAACGGGTTCAGCGTGACAGCCAACTACACCTTGTCGAAGTGCGAGGGCGTGACCACGAACAACACGGGCGGCAACCCGCTCAACGTCGGCACCGGGTACGTCGAGCCGATCTCGCTCTTCAATCCGCCTGCCGATGTGGAGGCCAAGCTTGCTGCCGACAAGGGTCATTGCGACAACTCGCGGACCCATATCTTCAACCTCACCGCCAGCGCGGAAACGCCGCGGTTTGAGAAGACCACTGCCCGCCTGCTCGCGTCGGGATGGCGACTGTCGGGGATCTTCCGCGCGACGTCGGGGAACATGCTGGGGATCACCACGGGCATCGATCGGTCGCTCAACGGTGTGGTCACCGGTACGCAGCGAGTGAACCAGGTGCTCGACAATCCCTATGGCGAGAAAACGCTGAATAACTGGTTCAATCCGGCGGCGTTCGCCCAACCGGCGATCGGGACCACCGGAACCTCGGGCCGCAATGCCTACCTGGGCCCGGGCAGCCGGACGCTGGATCTGTCGCTCGTACGATCGTTCGGGCTCCAGAACATGCATCGGATCGAGGCGCGCATCGAGGCGTTCAACGCGTTCAACTGGCTTCGGTGGGGCGACCCGATCACCGTGTTCAGCGATGCGAACTTCGGTCGCATCCTGACCGCGGCGGATCCGCGCATCCTGCAGTTCGCCGTGAAGTATCAGTTCTGATCGAAGAAGAAGCGTGACGGCTTCCGGGTGCCGTCACGCTTTTCGTCGTTCCGGTTCGTTGAGAGTGAAATAAAGGCGGGACGCTACTTGCCGATGACCTCGTCAGGCAACAGGCCCCAGCTCCAGCCGTCTTTCGGACGACGGAAGGTCAGCAGGCGGACGCGGTGGTCTTCCGCGTTGCGGCCGGGGTTGCCGGTGATGATGAGGTGGTCGCCGGGCTTGAGCGACTCTCTGTTGATTTTGCCGCGCAGCTGCGCCGGGGAGCCCCATTCGACGACGTAGCGCGCCATCGTCCCGTCCGGCTGGGGAACGTTGAGCTCGACGAACGAATGCGGATTGCGCAGGACGAACTGCACGAGATCGCCTTCGATCGTCACCGACTGGTTCTCGAGGTACGTCGCAGCGAACGAATGGTGGGCGAACGCTTGTGCGCCGATGGCGAGCGCGACGACAGCCAGTGACGCGACGAGATGACGCTTCATAAACAGCCCTCCAGCATCACGCGCGCTATAGCATACGCCTTCCAGTGTTGCCGGAGAACACCAAAAAATGATATATGCTCCCACGATCATGACCGCGCCATCGTCGCGCGTGAGGACGGCGTCGCCGTGGGTGATCGCGCTGGCTCTCGTGCTCGCAGGAGATCGGTTGGCACATGGCCTCCTCGCCCAGCAGCGCGCCCCTGGAGACACAGTCAAGGCCAACGGGGCGGCGCTCGAAACCATTCAGATCCGACCGAACGTCTACGTCATTTTCGGCGCCGGGAGCAATGTCGCGGTTCACGTCGGGGAGGACGGTGTCGTCCTCGTCGACAGCGGTTCTGCGGCGATGGCGGACACACTCCTGAACGCAGTCAAAGCGATCACCACGCAGCGGATCCGCATGATCATCAACACCAGCGCGGACGCCGACCATGTCGGCGGCAACGATAAGGTGGGAGCTGCCGGCGTCGCGATCAACCCCGACGCATTCAGCGACGACGAGCACGCGACGGTGCTCGCGCATGAAAACGTGCTGGTGCGGATGAGCGCGCCGAAGGGCCCGGGAGGCCCGGGAGGCAACGACACGCTGTTTCCAGTGGCGATGTGGCCGAACGAAACCTTCACCTCGAAATTCCGGTCGATGTATCTCAACGATGACGCGATTCAGGTGATGCGCGAAATCGGCGCGCACTCCGACGGCGACAGCATGGTGTCCTTCCGCCGCGCCGACGTCATCGCGACCGGCGATATCCTCGACCTGCGGCACTTTCCCGTGATCGATCCCGCGAAGGGCGGCAGCATTCAAGGAGAGCTCGCGTCGCTCAATCGGCTGCTGGAAGTCACCTTTCCGGCGGTGCCGCTGCCGTTGAAACCCGGGCGCACGTTACTCGTGCCGGGGCACGGACGGATTTCCGATTACGGCGAGCTCGTCGAATACCGGGACATGGTCACCGTCATCAGGGACATCATCCAGGACATGATTGGCAAGGGCATGACGCTCGAGCAGGTGAAGGCCGCCGATCCCACGCGGGGGTACCGCCGTCGATACGGCGCCGATTCGGGGCCATGGACCACCGACATGTTCGTCGAGGCCATCTACAACGGCCTCAAGAGGCCGGCGGGGAAGTCGTGAAGGTGAAGCGCGCAGAGCGAACGCGCGACGCGTTGCTGCTTGCTTTCGCGCTGGTGCTTCCGCTGACGTTGTTCGACAACATACGGGCGCAGGGCCGTGGCGCCCAGGCGCCCCCGACCACGCCGCGCGCGACGGCCCCGTTCGATCCCACAGGTTACTGGGTGGCGGTCATCTCGGAAGACTGGCGCTGGCGGATGATCACGCCGGCGAAGGGCGACTTTCCCAGCATTCCGTTGAGCCGCCAGGGACAACGCGTCGCCGAAGCCTGGGATCCGGCGAAGGACGAAGCCGCGGGCGAACAGTGCCGCGCGTATGGCGCGCCTGGTCTTATCCGCGGGCCGACCCGACTCCACTTCACGTGGCAGGATGACAACACGCTCCAGCTGGAATTCGACTACGGCAGGCAAGTGCGCCTGTTCCGGTTCGGCGGCACGCCGGCGGCACAAGGCGCGAAGGGATGGCAGGGCGTCTCGACCGCGGAGTGGATCGTGGGTGGCGGGGGCGGCGGAACTGGCGCGGTGCGGCGCGGATCGATGAAGTCGGTGACCACGCAGTTGCGACCGGGATATCTGCGGAAGAATGGCGTCCCGTACAGCGCCAGCACGGTCTTCACCGAGTACTGGGACCTCCACACGGAAGCGAACGGTGATCAGTATCTCGTTGATACCAATACGGTCGAAGACCCGGTGTACCTCCAGGCTCCGTGGGTGACCGCCATACATTTCAAGAGGGAACGCGACGGCGGCAAGTGGGATCCGTCGCCCTGCGACGCGAGATTCTAGAGTGTGAAGAGGAGCCTTATGAACGCGATCGTGCTCGGGCGGATCGTCACGCTTCTCTGCGGCATCCTGGCCCTCGGCGTCCCCGCATTCGCACAGATCGAGATCACCGGATCGTACCTGCCGGTGATGTATGAAGACTACATCGAGCGCGGCCCGGGTTCGGACCTGGGCGATTTCACCGGGATGCCGCTCAATGACGACGCGCGCGCCAAGGCGCTTCTGTACACGTCCAGCCTCCCGTCGACGATCGAGCGCCAGTGTCTCGCCCAGGCCCCCTGGGTCGGACTGTATCGCCCGCTCGGGCTGCGGATCTTCAGCGAGGTCGACCAGAACAACCGTGTGATCGCGTGGAAGCTGGAAGGCGACTATCTGAGGGACACCATCACGATCTGGATGGATGGGCGTCCTGAGCCGTCCGCCAACGAGCTGTATACCGCCGCCGGCTTCACGACGGGGAAATGGGAAGGCGACACCCTGTCCGCACGTACGACCCACGTCAAGACCGCGTGGATACGACGGGGGAACGGCATCCCCGGCAGCGATCAGTCGACGTACAGCGTTCATATCACGCGGCACGAGGACCTGCTGACGATCGTCACGATACAGGACGACCCGATCTATCTCACCGAGCCCCACGTCGTGAGCCGCGTGTGGCGCCTCGATCCACGCGGCAATCAGGGCGGGCGGAGCATCTGCAATACCGCCAACGAGATTCCCCGGCTCCAGGACACCGACATCGTCCCGCACTACCTCCCCGGCAAGAACCCGGAAGCGGACTTCATGACGCGTACCTATAACGTGCCGAAAGAGGCAGCGATGGGGCACGCGGAGACGCTTTATCCTGAGTACCGCAAGACGATCAAGGGCAGCTACACGCCGCCAGCGTCATGCGGCCGCTACTGCTGCGGGTGGATCGAACGCCAGGGCCTGCCGGGCGCCGCTCCTGGTCTCACCTGCAACGACGGCGGCCTCGGCGCGCTCGGCCCTCCGCGGCGCGACGCAGGCGAAGACGTAAAGAAGAAGTAGTCCTCAGCCGAGGGTGTGTTCGCTGAAACGATGACCCGAACGCGGTGCTCAGAGATGAGTAACGATCGAGAGGGCGCCTTCCAGGATTCCCGCCATCGTGTCAATCTCGTCCTGGGACACGTTCAGCGCGGGCATGAAACGCAGGAGGTGCGGCCTCGGCCCATCCACGAGCAAACCGGCTTCACGCGCGACCCGTGCCACCGTCGACGCGATGTCTTGTCCGAGGTCGAGGGCCAGAAGAAGACCGCGACCACGCGCCCCCTTGAGCGCGTAGCGTCGGGACAGCTCCGATAGGCGGTCGTGTAAGTAATTTCCACGAGCGGCCACGCCCTCGAGTACACCCGGCCTCAACACGGCGTCGAGCACGGCACACCCGACCGCGGTCATCAGCGGGTTGCCGTTGAATGTCCCGCCCTGGTCGCCGTGCTCGAAGCACGACACGGCTTCCGTTGCCACCAACGCACCAAGTGGCACACCGCCTCCGAGCATCTTGCCGAGCGTCATGATGTCCGGCTCGATGCCCGCGTGCTGGTGGGCCCAGAGTCTGCCCGTCCTCCCGACACCCGTTTGGATCTCGTCAACGATGAGGAGCAATTGACGGCGACGCGTCAGGTCCCGCAGGTCGCGCAGGAAGAGGTCGGAGGCGAGATTCACGCCTGCCTCGCCCTGGATCGGTTCCAGCATCACCGCGGCTGTATTGCTGGTGATCAGACGTTCGACCGACGCGACATCGTTCAAGACCGCCTTGGGAAAGCCCGCCACCTTCGGCTCGAACAGCGTTCTGAACTGCGGCTTGCCGGAAGCGGACATGGTTGCCAGCGTGCGACCATGAAACGAATGCTCGAAGGTGATGATTTCGTAGGCGCCGCCTTTATCACGCGCGCCCCATTTGCGCGCCAGTTTGATCGCGCCTTCGTTTGCTTCCGCCCCACTGTTGGTGAAAAACACACGCTGGAACGAGCTGTGGTCGACGATGCGCTGGGCCAGTTCCATCGCTGGCGCGTTGGAAAACCCCGGGCCCGGTGTGATCAGGGTGCGTGACTGCCTGACCAGGACGTCGGCGATGAGCGCCGGGCAGTGGCCAAAGGTGTTGACCGCCCAACCCTGGACGAAATCAAGATAGGGCTTCCCGTCGTGGTCCCAGAGCCAGCTCCCCTCACCGCGGAGAAACACCAGCGGCGGACGCGAAGTGATCTCCATCAGCGCGTGCGCCTGGAACTCGTTGAAGTCTGTCACAGAGATTCACCATAGAGCGCGGTGTGTGATATGTCCAATATTCATTTCAGCCAATACAATATGATTTGCATATGAATGAACAAGTCGACCTGAGGCGGCTCCGGTACTTCGTCGCGGTCGCTGAAGAATTGCATTTCACTCGCGCGGCCGCCCGTCTTGGCATGGCGCAGCCGCCGCTCACCCAGCAGATTCAGAAACTCGAACGCGAGCTTGGCTACCAGGTCTTCAGCCGCGATCGACGCAAGACCACCTTGACCGATGCGGGGCGACTGCTCCTGGAGGAAGCCACTCGAATCCTTGGTGAGTGTGACCGTGCGATTGAACGCGTCCGGCGCGCCGGTCGCGGCGAAACGGGACAGATCACAGTCGGGACCCCGCCGTCAGTCATGCTCGGTCGTCTACCCACGGTCATTCGGCGGTATCGAGAGCGCTACCCGGACGTCCATTTCACACTTCGGGAACTGTCGACGAGCGCGATCGCCGACGCCCTCGGTACCGGCGCCCTGGACATCGGGCTCTTGCGGGAAGTGGAGTCGATTGGCTCGCTGAAAACAGAGCTGATGTTCCGTGAGCCGATTGTGGCCGTCCTGCCAAAAGACGACGAACTGGCGCGCCGGGCGCGCTTGTCTCTCGCTCATCTGGCGCATAAACCGTTCGTGCTGTTTCCGCGTCGTCTAGGCGAGGCCTTCTATGATCGTCTCCTGGCGTACTGTCTGGATGCCGGCTTTCGCCCACACCTCGTTCAGGAAGCGACGCAGTGGCAAAGCGTCGTCTCGTTCGTGGAAACTGGATTGGGCGTCTCGCTCGCGCCGGCGTGTGTGCAGAGATTTCGTTGGCCGGGCGTGGTGTTTCGGAGGCTGCCTGGATTGAAGACGAGTGTCTTCGTTTGTACATCCAAAGTATCGCCTGCTGTTGTGGCCTTCCGTGACCTTTTGCGAGTTGAACTAGGCGCTTAGATCGGCGTCCGCGTTCCCCTCTCTGGAGCGATGTTCAAGAGGTCGCTCGCGGATTGTCGACTCCATGCGTGGTGGCCGGTTCTCCCGCGAGCGAGACAGGCGTGAAGATGTGTTCATCTTCAGTGAACCAGACCGCCACGCGCCGCTGTAAGGCCCAGGCACGGGCCGTCGACTTGGCGACCTCGAACGTCGGACAGCGAACTTGCGCCGGACCAGGCATGATGCTGAGCGTGTACGTCTCCCCGTCAACCTCTCTGGCGATGAGCACATCGCCAGACGCAGGCCCGGTGATTCCAGTGGTCGTGGAGGGTGTCATGATTGCTAGTCCCGCAAGGCGAACGGCGGCGGTCGGTAAATTGCGTCGGACGTGAGTGCCGATGGCAGAACCACGATGGAAACTAGCGCAGTGACGATGTGGGGTTGGTACAGTCCCTGACCGATCGATGGTCTATTTGTAAGGGATACTTCAGCCTCCGGCCCCTTGGGCGACCCAGCACCAATGAATTGGCCCGTCAATCCCGACTGGCTTCCTGGAGCTTCATACCAGCGTGACCATCAAGCCCTCTTCCGGCCGGCCAAATTTCTCAGAATCGCGATTCGCACGGACACGCGACTCCGGGAATCAACTGTTAGCGCAATTGCCGGCTGCGCTGCGCGCGAGCTTGGACCCTCACCTTCGCCGCGTCCACTTGGTGCGTGGGCAGTCCCTCTTTCAGGCGCACGAGCCCCTTCGTTCCGTGTACTTTCCTGAGACGAGCGTGATTGCGCTGTTGACGCATGTGAACGGTGGCGACACGCTCGAAGTCGGCCTCGTCGGCAGGGACGGCCTGGCGGGGCTCGCGTCCATCCCTGGTGTCAATGCGATGCCGTACGAGGGGATCGTCCAAGTGGCTGGCACCTCCCTGCGAATGTCGTCTGAGGTACTGAAACATGCGGTACGACAGGCAGGGAGCGTCCGGGACTCGTTCGGCCGCTATGCGTATACCCTCTTCGCTTTCGGCGTGCAAACGGCCGCGTGCAATGCCCTTCACTCGGTCAAGGCACGCTGCGCGCGCTGGCTGCTGCTGACGCACGATCTCGTTGGTGGCGTTGAGTTCCCGATTACGCACAACGTATTGGCCACGATGCTCGGCGTGCGCCGACCCAGCGTGACCACGATCGCGAGCGCCTTCCAGCGGGCTCGGCTCATTGACTACCACCACGGGCGCATGAAGATTCTGGATCGACGTGGGCTGGCGGCGGCGGCGTGTCCCTGCTATCGACTCGTGCGTGAAGAGCAGCGTCGATTGCTCGGCTACTGAGCCGAGAGGGCGGATGCGCGTCGGCAGGACTCAAACCAGCGACTCCCGGCTTTGAAGACTGAGCCGGCCTTCATGACGGCTGTCTAACGTCTTCTGCATCAATTAGTTAGACAGTATCGAACCGCAGGCCCTGTCCGCTCGTCTAACGCTGCTAGAATTCTAAACACTGTTCAGCTCGCTAAGAGACCAATGGGTATCAAAGAACGCCACGAACGTGACCGCGAAGCGGTGGGGCGCGCCATTCTCGACGCGGCGCGCGAGCTCTTTGTCAGCGAGGGATACGAGAACGTCTCTATCCGCAAGATCGCTGAGCGCATCGAATACAGTCCCGCGGCGATCTACAGCTACTTTCCATCGAAGGACGACATCTTCTTCGCGCTCGCTGAAGAGGGCGTTCGTCTTTTCGGTGATTGCCGCGTCGGGCCGCTTGATGGCCTTCCCGCCATCGAACGCCTCCGCAGCATCGTCCTGCGACTGTATCGATTCAGCACCGAGCACCCCCAGTACTTCGCGCTGATGTTCGTGGACCGGACGGTCCCGCGGATCTGCCGTGAGTACGAGCGCTTCGCGTTTGGCCGCGAGATGAAGCAGGAGCTGATCGCAGAGCTTGAACACGCGGCTAATGAAGGGGTGTTCCCGAGGACCATCCCTGCGGCGACGGCTCTTCGGATCCTGACCATGGGTGTCCTGGGAGTCGCCGTCATGCGCCTCTCGGGTCGTTTCACCGCCGACCACGCGGACGCCCTGGTGAACGATGTCTTGAATGTCACGCTCGTCGGGCTCAAGGCGGGCGTCGCGCTAGGTTCGGACTCGAGAGAGTGTGGAAGCCCAGCGGATGCGACGACGGAATATCACGAGGGAGATCGGGATCATGCGCAGATTCGGGATTGAAACCATCGCCATCATCAGCGTCGTCGTTTGCACGACTGCACTGATGTCGGGCTGCGGCGGCGGCGATGCGCGAGCGAACACGACAGCGTCATCGGCGGCCGCCGAAGCCGACGTCATCCCGGTCGCCGTCGCCACGGCGATCAAGCGTGACGTGCCGGTTGTCGTACGCGCCACCGGCACGTTCACGCCAGACGAGTTGTCTGACGTTGCGCCACAGGTCTCGGGACAGGTTCTCAAGACGCTCGCAAACGTCGGCGATACGGTCAAAGCCGACCAGGCGCTGGTTCTACTGGATGACCGCGATGCGCGCCTCAGGCTGGACCAGGCGCGAGCGTCGCTCGAACGGGCCGAGGCGGACGCGCAACATGCGAAGACCGACGCCAGCCGGAGCGGCGAACTCCTTCAGAAAGGGTTCACCACGCGAAGCGATTTCGAGAGGCTGGTCAACCAGGACACAGGGGCTGGCGCAGCGGTCGCGCAGGCCCGAGCCCAGGTCGCGAGTGCCCAGAAGGCGGTCGATGACACGATCGTCCGGGCTCCGTTTTCCGGTCACGTCACGGCCCGGCCGGTCGCCGCCGGGGAATATGTGACGCCCGCGTCGAAAATCGCCACCATCGTCCGTATTCAGCCGATCAAACTCGAACTCCTGGTCAAGGAAGCCGATGCGGTCAAGGTGCGGCGCGGCCTGACGGTGCAAGCCGAGGTCTCGGGATATCCGGGGGTCGTCTTCGTCGGCTCCGTGTCTGCGTTGAATGTGGCCATCGATCCGAATTCGCGCGCGATGACGGTCGAGGCCACGTTTCCGAACGCCGATGCACGGGTCACACCGGGAATGTTTGGAACCGCGCAGATCCGACTGTCAGGGACCGAGACGGCGGTGTTTGTGCCATCCGATGCTGTTCTGAAGATCGCCAATGCCGACGCGGTGTACGTGATCGCGGGGAACAGGGCCGAGCTTCGTGTCGTGCAGCTCGGCGAAGAGCAGAACGGCATGATCCGCATTGATGCCGGCCTTCAGGAAGGCGCCGCCGTGGCCACGAACGGCCTGGACAAGCTCGCCGACGGCGCCGCCGTGCGTCTGACAGATGCGCCCGAAGCGGCGGCGCAAACGGGACGCTCGCGCTAGGAGATCCGGATCATGCACAAGCTCGCCGAAGTCTGCGTTCGACGCCCGGTATTTGCCACGATGATCGTCCTCTCGCTGACGGTCGTCGGCGCGTACTCCTTTTTCGGACTGGGCGTGGATTTGTTGCCCAATATCGACATCCCGACGGTGTCGGTTTCGGTGGTGAATCCGGGGTCTTCTCCCGAGCAGATTGAAACGGAGATCACGAAGAAGCTCGAAGGAGCGCTCAACACGATCAGCGGCATCGACGAGCTGCGTTCGACGTCGGTCGAAGGCCGTTCGCAGGTGACGGTGACGTTTCTCCTCGAGAAGGACGGCGACGTTGCGGCTCAGGAGGTGCGCGACAAGGTCAACCTCGTGATTCCCACACTGCCCGAAGCGTCCCTCGCGCCCGTCATCCAGAAGTTCGATCCCGATGCCGCGCCCATCTTGCAGCTGGTCGTCGCGAGCCCGCGCCCGCTCCAGGAGCTCACTCAGCTGGCCGACAAGTTGATCAAGCAGCCGCTCGAGAGCGTCAGCGGCGTCGGTCAGATCCAGATCGTCGGCGGCGCGGCCCGGCAAATCCAGATCCATCTCGATCCCGACAAGATGCTCGCCCACGGCATTACCGTGACCGATGTCGCCGCCGCACTGCGTCAGCAGAACCTGGAGCTGCCGGGCGGCCGGATGAGCCAGGGCGCGCAGGAGTTCACGGTGCGCACCATGGGCAAGATCACCGATGCGCAGGCGTTCAATGCGATCCCGGTCGGAAACCGGGGGTCGTACGTCGTTCGCGTCAGCGACATTGGCGAGGCGGTGGACGCCCAGGAAGAGCTCCGCAGCGCGTCATTTCTGAACGGCCGGGCCGCGGTCACGCTCGTCGTGTCCAAGCAATCCGGTCAGAACACCGTGGCCGTGGCCAAGACGGTGAAAGCCCGCTTCGCGCAGATCTCGTCCACGCTCCCACCCGACATCAAAGCCGACGTGCTCAACGATCAATCGCTCTTCATCGAGGCGGCCGTTCGCTCGCTCGAGGAACATCTGGTCGCCGGCAGCTTTCTCGCGGCGCTTGTCATTTTCTTCTTTCTCGCCAACGTTCGCACCACCATCATCGCGGCCATCGCGATCCCCACGTCGATCATCGCCACGTTCGCGCTGATGAGGGTGATGGGCTACTCGCTCAACCAAATCACGATGCTGGCGTTGACGCTGATGGTCGGCGTGGTGATCGACGACGCGATTATCGTTCTCGAGAACATCTATCGATTTATCGAAGAGAAGGGCATGCCGCCGTTCGAAGCGGCTATCGAAGGGACGAGAGAGATCGGCCTTGCCGTCATGGCGACGACGCTGTCGCTCATGGCCGTGTTCGTGCCGGTTGGATTCATGGGCGGGATCGTCGGCCGGTTCATGTCGTCATTCGGCCTGACCGCGGCGTTCGCCGTCGGCATTTCGTTGATCATCTCGTTCACCTTGACCCCGATGCTCAGTTCCCGGTGGATCAAGGTTCGGCCTGCCAAGAGCGGCGGGCACTCGAGCTCCAAGGAATCGGCGTTGTTCCGTCCAATCGATCGCACGTACATGGCCATGCTGCGCTGGTCGATGGCCCATCGAGGCGTCATTGTGACGGTGAGCGTGCTCGTCATTGCCAGCATCGTTCCACTGTTCGCGAAAGTCGGGAAGAACTTCACGCCCTCAGACGATCGGTCCGAGTTTCAGATCAGCGTGAAAACCGTCGAAGGATCGGGCCTGGCCGCGACACTCACGGTGCTTGAACGCGCGGCGGCCGATATTCGTCGATACCCCGAGGTGAGAGACACGCTCGTCACCGTGGGAGGCGCGGGCGGCGGGGGAGGGTTCGGCGGAGGCGGAGGGGTCGGGGGCGTCAATGCGGGATCCATCTACGTCAAGCTGGTGCCCCCTGATGCTCGAACCTCGTCTCAGGACGACGTGATCGTGCGGGCGCGGGAGCTGCTGCGACACTATCCTGGAAATCTTCGAACCAGTGTCGCGGCGGCTGGTGGCGGAGGCGGCCAAGGCATCCAGTATTCGATTTCAGGTCCGGATCTTGGGAAGCTGGGCGAGTACTCGGCAGCCCTGTTGGGCAAGATGAAAGGCCTTCCGGATCTCGCTGATGCCGACACGTCCCTCGTGATCGGCAAGCCGGAATTCCGGGTGCAGATCGATCGTCAGCGAGCAGCGGATCTCGGCGTCCGCGTACAGGACATTGCACAGGCGCTGAACACCATGATTGGCGGGCAGAATGTGTCCACGTTCGACGTCGGGGAGGATCAGTACGACGTCACGTTGCGCGCGAGCGAACCGTTCCGCACCAACCTTGACGGATTGAAACGGCTGACTGTGTTTTCGACGCGGCGAGGGGCCGTCACGCTCGGAGAAATCGTCCGCGTCCTGCCGTCCACCGGGCCGTCCAGCATTCAGCGCCTCAATCGGCAGCGGCAGGTCACCTTGTCCGCGAACCTCGTACCCGGCGCGTCTCAGGGCGCGGTGCTTTCCCAGCTCCAGCTGGCCGTCGACGACCTGCACATACCCACGGGGTACTCGGCGGGCCCCGCAGGCGGATCGAGGGAACTGGGGCGGGCGGCGGGGTACTTCGTTATCGCCGTCTCCCTGTCCTTCATCTTCATGTACATCGTTCTGGCGGCGCAGTTCGAATCGTTCATCCATCCGATCACGATTCTGCTGACCTTGCCGCTGGCCGTTCCGTTCGGCATCCTGTCGCTGCTGGTCTTCGGGCAGTCCGTCAATATCTTCTCCGGTCTCGGCTTGCTCCTGCTCTTCGGGATCGTCAAGAAGAACGCGATTCTGCAGATCGATCACACGAACGGTCTTCGCGCCAGCGGCCTGCCACGGGACGTGGCCATCCTGCAGGCGAACCGTGACCGGCTGCGGCCGATTCTGATGACGACCGTCGCCCTCGTGGCCGGCATGCTGCCGTTGGTTGTTTCGAGTGACGTCGGGGCCGCGACGAATCGCTCGATTGGCGTCCTCGTCGTCGGCGGGCAGTCGCTGTGTCTCCTGCTGACGCTGCTCACCGTTCCGGTGTTCTACTCGCTGTTCGATGATGTACAGGCCGCGCGCGTCTGGAGCCGCCTCGGCGTTCGCTGGAAGCCGGTCGCCGAATCGGCGATACCCATCGAGGATTCTCGCGCACGGACGTCGTGAAATGAGGCGTGAATGAGGATCGTGCTGAACGTCGTGGCTGTCCTATTGGTTCTCGCGGGGACGACCTGGTTCCTTCAAGGCATCAATGTCCTGCCCGGAAGTTTCATGAGCGGCCAAACGCGATGGGCAGTCTACGGATGCCTAGCCGTGCTCGCAGGCCTTGGCCTGGCCGTCACAGCCAATCGGCGCAGGTAACGCGATCAACGAACGTCCGTCGTTGTCTTGCCGAAGGTCACTCTCTGCGCGCGAAGCTCGGTCGGGTTGGATTTGTTCGGGACTGCCTCGAGGACGATGGCCGTTCCCGCCTTGAAATCTTCCTTCACCAGTCCACGGAAGTCCAAGCGAACGGGAGGACCGAGTACGACCTCCCAGCTCTTGCCGGCGACGTCAATCGTCGCCGTCGCCAAGGGGTCTTCCCATTTCACACCTTTGATCACGCCAGAGTATTGTTGCGACTTCGCCAAATCGAACGACGTCCATTCCCACTTGGCAGGCACGATGCTCGTTTCGTGATGAGTGGGGCTTGTCCACGGAGTGATCGCACCTGTCAGCAGTGACGCCATGTTGTTCTCCATGCACGCGTACTCCATGATCTCCACGCTTGGCGTCAGGACGAAGACGCGTTCGTTGCGGATCGGTCGCGTATAGGTCTTGGGATCTTCGAGCACCCAATCGAACGTCATGTGGCCCATGTCCGGGCGCGTAAACTTCATGACGAGATGCGCCTGATCGCTCATCGGATGACCGATGGTCCCGAGCGTCGCATAGCCATTCAGGTTCACGACGTCGATCGTGAGTGTGTCTCCTTCCCAGCGGCCGCGCGAATCGCCAAACCAGGTGGGCGGCCAGTCGCGACGATGCGGCAGTCCCTCGGTATTGACTGCCTGGAACATGGTGCTCTGCTCGAAAAGGAATGTAATCCATTCGTTGTTCTGGACTATCTGCATCGGGTGCGGATGAAACGAACGTATCCACCCGAACGGCATGCAGCTGCCCGCGAAATCGCCGTTCCGTACCGGGTCGTAGTTGTCCCATTGCGCCTGGCCCCACGGTGTGAAGGGCAGGGGATTCGTCTCTCCCTTGGTGCTCGTGCCGTTTGTGTTGACAGAACTTTCCGTCATGTCCCGCGCCGGGGGCCGTGCCCAAACACCGCTGAAATCGGGCTTGCCATTCGGAAGACGTGGCGCCGGACCCTTCATGTCAACTTTCGCCACCTTGGCGGTCTGCGCCCATGTGGACACTGGTGATAGCGATACGATCCCGGCCAGAATCAGCACCGTAGCAATCGAGAGCAGAGCGGTTTTCATTGGCTGTCCTCCACGAACACTACAGAGCCTATAAGGACCGTCGTGCGGTGACAAGAAAGGTCCTGGGAAGCCCCGGCATGCTGCGCGGTGCCACAGGGAACGGCCAGCGGCCGTAATTTGCCTCGGGGTCGCCAGGACTGATCGACTGCCCGCTCCAGCCGTGCTGCGCGAGAAACGCTTCGGGATCGCTGACACCGAACGTCCAGGGGCACCCGAGGTCGGCCAGCTTTTTCATATAGCCCGCCGTGTAAACCGACGTCAGCATCTCCGGATTGACCAGGTCCATCGCGATCCAGCTGCCTTCGCACGCGAGGCTTTTCAGCCCGACGAACAGGTCGATCGCCGCGCGCTCATCAAGGTACATCAGCAGCCCCTCGGTGAGGATCGCGGTTGGCCGTGTCGGATCGAACCCCGCGTCCAGGAGGCGCTGAATCCACGGCTGCGCGAGGTCGGCTCGCACGATTCGCCGTTCGCATTTCGGCCGGGCACCAAGACGGTCGAGCGTCTTTTCCTTGTGATCGAATACGTCATCGCGGTCGACTTCGAACAGGGTCATGCCTGCCGGCCAATCGAGGCGAAATGCGCGGGTGTCCATCCCGGCCGCGAGGATGACGGTCTGGCCAATCGACGACCGACCGACGGCCGCGAGCAGCCCATCGTCGAGGAATCGCGTGCGGATCGACAGGTACACTTCGGGCCCGTCCGTATTTGGCATCCCCAGGGCGGCGCGCGTGGCGGCCATCATCGAGAACCCGGCATCGCCCGCCAGTTCCCGTGCATACGGATCCTTGAATAGAGGCGCGGCGGTCTCGGTTTCGAGCGCGCGGCTCGCCGCGATCCAACAGGCCGTCAACCCCACGGGCGTCATGCCCGCCTGCGACGCGGCTTCGTTGAAGGTGAGGTCGACGAGCTCGGCCGGCGTCTGATGGAAATCGCTGAAACGAAGCCAGCGGGGCTTGGCGCGCAGGTAGGTGATGCCCGCGATCGCCTGCCGGCTGGGTCCGTCTGGAAATCGAGCGAAGTACTGCGCCTTCAGCTGTTCGAGCTCAGGCCCCGTGGGCTCGTCCACGACGCCTTCGTACTGAACGGTCCGTTCATCGCCGTTGGCGAGGCCGCCGATCACGAACGCGACCCGCGGATTCGTCCTGAGGTTCCGGACCTTTCGACTCGAATCGAGCGTATCGAAGAACAGCTCGAACGCGTCGGTCACGATGACGCCGACCGCTGCGGCCTGGGGGGCGTTCCACATCGAGACGGACGCCTGGACAGCCATCGTGTGACTGCGCATGAAGGCGAGGATGTCCGCGCGAGTTGTGGCCACGTCGGTCACTTCACGAGTCGTTTCCGAATCGCTTGAAGCTCCTTCTGCCTGCTCCGATCCGGCGCGGGATAGCGCATCTTGAGCCGGTGCATCACCTCGAGGATGATCTCCGACACAATGAGCCGGGCGTTTTCTTTGTCGTCGGCAGGCACGACAAACCACGGCGCGTGGTCGGTGCTCGTGGTTTCGAGGCAGTTCTCGTACGCGCGCATGTAGTCCTGCCAGCGATCGCGCTCGGCGAGATCCGCCGTGCCGAACTTCCAGTTCTTGTCGGGATCATCGAGGCGCGCCAGGAAGCGTCGACGCTGTTCGTCCTTGGACAGGTGAAGGAAGAATTTCACGACGCGTGTTCCGTTGCGGTGCAGATGCTGTTCGAAGTCGACGATGGACCGGTAGCGTTGTTTCCAGACGTGACCGCTTTCGATCACTTCGTCCGGAAGCCGCTCTCCGCTCAGGATCTCCGGGTGGACCCGCACGATGAGCACTTCCTCGTAGTAGGACCGATTGAATATCCCGATTCTCCCTCGTTCAGGCAGACACCTCGTCGTTCGCCAGAGAAAGTCGTGGTCCAGTTCCTCGGCGCTCGGATGTTTGAAGCTGAACACCTGACAGCCTTGGGGGTTCACGCCCGACATGACGTGCTTGATCACCCCGTCTTTGCCGGCCGCGTCCATGGCTTGAAAGATGAGCAGCAGCGCGTACCGGTCGTGAGCATAGAGGAGGTTCTGCTGCTCGCTCAGCTTCTTCACGTGCTCCGCGAGCAGCGACTTGTAGTCCTCCTTCGAGTCGTAGAACGGCCGCACGCGCGTTGGCCACTTCTTCAGGTTGACCTTGCGGGCTTCCCGCACACGAAATGCCGAGACGTCGATGGACATGGTGGCTCCGTCGTCCACACATTATGCGCGGGGTTGGGGGTGGTGGGACAGTGTGTCGGTGGTTCAGATCCCTAGACGGCGATGGCTGCCGCCGTCCAGCCCGCCAGATCTATGTCGGATTTGATCCATCGATGAAGATCGACGACCACCGAGTCGCCGTCACGCCGGATGACATATCGGTCGAGATTCCTGGTCGCGCGGCCTGAGGTGTGCACGCCGTCGGGCCGATACTGCGAATCATGCTTCGTGCACTGGAAGCGATGGTCCTTGGGCAGCCATTTCACTGCGTTGTTCTGATGCGGGCACGAGAGCGCGAACACGTACACATGTCCCTCGAAGCGAGTCACCATGAGTTGCGCGCTGCGGTCGACGTTGACGCTGTCCGTGGCAGGAATGGGATACCGCCGTTCGCCACCGCTTTGAGATCCGTCGGTCAAGAAGACTGGCAGGGCCTCTGCCTCGGGTGACGAAAGGCCGACGAGCGCGACCCCCATCCCAAAACACACGGCCGATTGAAGGAACGCACGCCGGTTCGTGCGTGTGTCGGCGCAAGCCTCCGGCGGACACGCGAAGAATGGAATCCTGTCACCCTGTTTGGTCATGTTCTCTATCAGATATTTAGAAGAGCTGCGCCTGCGAGCGTCGTCAAGAACCACAGCAGCAGGCTGGCCGCGGCGGTGTGGTGGAGGCGCGCCCACGCGCGCGGTTCGCCGCGATTCGCCTGGCCCTCGGCCAGACGAAGCAGGGCGCCGTTTGTCAGCAGCAACACCATCAATCCCATCTTCAGCCAGAAGACTCGCGAATGCAAGAATGTCTCGACATCCGCGGCGAACAGCAGAGCTCCACTGATGGAGAGCAAGGCGAGCCCCAGAACGATGATGCGATGCGTCTGCCCCAGCAACTGCAGCTCGGTCGCTCTGGCCGCCGGGCCCCCGGCGGCCGCCGTGATGGTCACGAGATCCACCATGATCGCACAGCCAGCGCCGGCCACCAAACCACCGATGTGCGTGAACTCGATGGCGGTTCGCAGGGCAGCGTGATTGGCGTAGAGGGAACTCCACGACTCGAGCAGATCCCTCAACACGTCAACGATTCCCGAAGAGCATCACGAGGTAGCCGGCCGTGCCGACGCTGATGGACGCGATGGCGATGTTTCGGTGCGTCGCTTTGCTCGCTTCAAACGTGAGCGCTTGACGTCCGTCGCGATCACCGGGGGCTGACTGACCGGCGGCGACAAACCCGACCTCGGCCGCCATCATCAACAGCCCGTGTACCAGCCGCAGCATGCGGCCGTTGGGGTCTTTACGATCTTCCCCAAACATATTCCATGCGCCGGTGACCGTGTTGACGGCAAAGAGACCCACGATGCTGGCGCCCACGACCGCGTGCGCGGAACGCTTGCTGCCAGAGTTCTCTGAAGCGTTGTAGAGGGACTGGCCGAGAGCCAGCTCCGTCGCGAAGAGAGGCAACGTCGCGAAGCTGGCGTACTTGTGAATCTTCTTGCGCATCAGGTAGGCGTCGCTGTGTTCGACCGCCGCCGGGTGGAGCGGCTGGCCACTGTCCGGCTGGAGCAGCATTGATGGAAACGCCAGCGACCGCCCAGGGACCGCGGGAGCGGTGGCTTCGTCGTTGGAGGACAGCCACGAAATGTGCCAAGGGTCGTGGTTCGCTCGAGGTGAGAACAGGCCGGCTGTGGATTCGAGGGTCTCTGCCGATGCGTGCGACGCGACGAGCAGCATGGTGAGGACGCCGACAATCAATGACCGCATGAGCCTGCTCGCGTGCAACAAGACTGCCATGCACGTGGCGAAGCGTCACGACTTCTGGCCGCTGACGATCGGCGGCGCTAACGATATTTCGCTAGGACGTGTCGGGTTCTCGAAATGCCGACGCCGAGGTGGGTGAGTTTCGCTCGCCTATGCGTCGTGTGCGTGGCAGACGGACCCGTGCGAAGCGCACACGCTTGGAAAGAGTTCGGGGTCTCGTCCCTCACTGAAGCACTCCATTGAATAGAAGCACACCGTGAAGAATGGGAGCCCTCGGGTCATGGCGTCCCAAGCCTGTTCGAGTTGCATCGCGGCCCTGGGGTTGCCGTCGCGACAGAGCAGCCCCGACATCTCACCGACAATCGTCAGGTGCGACGCTGATGCCGCGAGACGTGAGCGCTCGAGCCCGTCGATCATCGGCACAAGGCGGCTGGCGTCGAGCCGCCCGTCGACGATCATCTGCGACAACGCACCGGCGGCGTCCAGCGAGATGTACTTTCCTCGGTCTCCGGCTTGAGCGATATCACACCCCATCGCGTTCAGCCGTTGTGCGACTGCGGCGCGAGTCGCGTCGGTCGCGACGATGGCCGTCACGTCACCTCGATGGAGCGCGGCGCTGAGCAGGCGGCTCAGCTCATCCAAGGAGGCACCATCCTTGGTGTGTAACTGCAATGCATGCCCGCCAGACCCTGCCTGGGCGATGGGAAGAAGAGAGGTGAGCGACGGCACGAAGAGCCGCCCGGCGACCGCGTGATCGATCGCGCTTGCGAGATCGAAGTGCATCCGTGTTTTCGAGACGTAGCCCTGCGCCCCGGATTTGAAGGCGGCGGCGACATAATCGTCCGACTGGTGCATCGTCAGCATGACGATCTTCGCACGCGACCCGGCTCGCTTCAGTTCACGGGCTGTCTGAAAACCGTCGAGTTCAGGCATGGTGACGTCGAGGACGGCCACGTCCGGATCCAGCCGACGCGCCGCGTCCAGTGCCTGCCGCCCATCCGTGACCGCGGCGACCAGATCGAAGTCCCTCGCCAGGAGCGCGGACGCCTTTTCCAGAATCAACGCGTTATCGTCGGCCACAAGAACAGTCAGCCTACGTCCGCCGTCGTTCCGCCAGAACGTGCGAGGCCGTTTCATCCCGCTGAAAGACCGAAGAGGGCGGTCGGCACGCGGAGCTCGACCGTCGTTCCACTTGAGAGTGTCGATTGAATATCGAGCTCGGCGCCGATCATCCTCGCGCGCTCCTGGATGCTAATCAATCCCAGCCCGGGATTCGCCTGGAGTCTGCTCACGTCGAATCCCACTCCGCGGTCGGTGATGGTCAAGCGCAGCTCCCCCGACTCCTCCGACAAAGACACGCGCGCTTCGGCGCTCTTGCTGTGCTTCGCGATGTTGGCCAGGCACTCCTGGCCCACACGAAACAGCGCCACCGCCACTTCCTCCGACAGCGAAGAGGAGATGTTGCCGCCGACGAATTCGACCGGGATGTGCATCTGCTCGGAGAACTCCCGGCACAACTGTCGTAGTGAAGGGACCAGGCCGAGCTGGATGACAGTCGAGGGGTGCAGGTTGTGGGACAGGCGACGAATATCCGACGCAAGGAACTCGACGTCGCGTCGTACCGCCTGAAGCTTTTCTTCGAGAATCGATGACGCCGATGGAACGAGGCCCTCAATCTCGTTGAGGGCGACGGCGAGCATCGCAACCCGCTGGCCGATGTCGTCGTGCAGTTCGCGCGACAGTCGCTTTCGCTCAGCTTCCTGACCGAGCAGCAGGTTGTCCTGGACCTTGTGGCCGGCACTTTCTCGGTTCTTGTGCTCTGTGATGTCCATGCACGTGCCGATGTGCCCGGCGTAGGAACCGTCGGCACGGAAGTACGGCACACCAAAGTCAAACAGCCAGCCGTACTCACCGTTCGCGCGCGTGACCCGATACTCACCCCGGCACGGTTGCACCGCCTTGCCGGCTTCCATCAGATCCTGCGCGGCCCGATCGCGGTCATCTGGATGAAGGGCCTCGACCCACTTGAATCCCACGTCCAGCTCTGGATCACGCCCGGTGAACTGGCGCCAGTACTTGCTGATATACGTGCAACGGCAGTCGACGTCGGTCATCCATACGACGACCGGCGCGCACTCCGCCAGCGTTCGAAATCGGTCGTCGCTCTCGCGCAGGGCGTCCAGCGTTCGCTGCCACTGGGAGAGATGCTGGCCGAACGTATTCACGCTCGAGGGCTTGTTGAGGTGAGAGGTGCCAACGGGCCGGACTTCGTCCACGAGAGTCCGGGCATTATATCCTACACACTGCCAGGCGAACGACATCGGTCCCACGAAAATTGAACGCCTTCGAATGGGCTCTGACGCGTTGGGACGGAAGACCTAATCTTCGATGTCTCGTTCTACAGTTTTTCCACAGTGACCATGAGGCCTTCGCCCATCTGAATCGTGACGTCGTCGCCGGGCTGCACTTCTGAGAGGTCCACTTTCCTGCCGGCCTTGAGTGTTTCGGTGGCGCCGTTGGGAAGCTGGAACGTGATCTTGTGTTTCCTGGTATCCACAGCGGTCACCTTGGCGGTTATCTGCGTCGTCTCGACCATGACGCCACCCGGTTTCGCTCCCACAGGCGCGAGCGCCACGCTTCTGCCGCTCGTTCCGATCGGCGCCGCGCCTTTCCCGATGGAGACCGCCACAGCTTCAGTCAGCACCGCTTTGACCTCGTCGCCGATCTGGATCTGGTTGAAGTTGACGACCTCGGGCCCGGCTTTGTACGTGCCCTTGTGACCATTCGGTGTCCAGAGCGTGAGTTCGCGCTTGGGGGCGTCAACGCCGGTGACAGTGGCCGTCGTCGTGAAGGTGTCTACGATGATGGCGCCATCCTTCGTTTCGATGGCGGTGGATTGCGGCGTGCCACGGGAAGGGGAGCAGGAGGTGATTGTGAGCATGGCCGCGGGCACCAGCACCAGGGCCGCGAGTTTCAACAGGTTGGTATTCATCAGTGTCCTCCGTCTTTCCGGTTGTCGAAGGCCGCGTAAGGACGGTCAACCGTGTCGCGGCGCCCGTGTCCCTGTAACAAGGTTCGGGCCAGTCAATTTCCGCCAGGCGGGCGCAAATTGTCAGAGAATCGGTTTGAATCAACCGCGTGTGGCGAACTGAGGCTCACAGCACGCGGTGAGCGCACCACGGGCTTCCGTGACAAAACGGGGGCAGGTGCCCTGGAAATCCAGACCCGGACACCTTCCCTGCGAATAGGTATATCGACGATCCACAGCGAACGGATCAGCGGTGAGACCGAAGCTTCTTGACGATCCGGCCATCGTGTTCATCGACGAGATCGACGCGATCGGCCAAAGTCGCGGCGCCGCGATTCGTGTCATGACCAACGACGAGCGTGAGCGGACCCTCAATCAGCTGCTCGCCGAAATCGATGGGTTCACGGCCGACACGGCGCGGCCCGTGATCATCATGGCCGCCACCAACCGGCCTGAGATCCTCGGGTTCCTGTACATGTGGTGGTGGTCGTTCTCGCAACAGACCCGCGGATGCCCTTACAGAATCCGACGAGAAGCGACAGGAACGTGAATGCGACGGATGGTGACACCAAGCGGTTATCGAAGGTAGCGCCACGAAATCACCCACCTAGAGCGGCAAGGTGGCCCAGATTCGAAAGGTCGTAACCGTTCGGTCACTTCAAGCTATTCTTCCTTCAATGGGCTCCCGAATCCTGCTTGCCATCACCGGGATTGCCATCGTTGTCGCCGCAGCGTTTGTGTGGGTGCGCATCGGCCGCACTGGCCAACCAGCGGGATCTGTCGACGTCGTGACGGCGGAGACTCGCAAGTTCAAGGCCACCATAACAGCCCTTGGTGCGGTCAAGCCTCAGATCGGCGCTGAAGTCAAAGTCGGTTCACGCATTTCCGGGCGCGTGTGGCGGCTCAGGGCGAATATTGGAGATCCGGTAGAACGTGGCCAGATCATCGCGGAGCTCGAGACCGCGGAGATCGACGCCCTAATCGCGCAACGGCGCGCTGAGCTGAAGCTCGCGGAGGCGAGGCTTGCCGCGTTCGATACGCTGGCCCCGGAGGAGACCGCGCGCGCCGACGCCGAGGTCCATCGCTTTGAGGCTGAAGCGACGCTGATGACCGAGGAGCTCGAGCGGCAGCGGGCGCTGCTCGAACGGCGCCTCGTACCCCAGGCAACTGCCGACGCTGCCCGCGATCGTCACGAGTCGGCCCAGGCGCAACTGGAATCGGCTCGCCGGACGCTGCAGGTGGTGCGGGCCGGCAATGCGGAACAGCGCAAACAGGCTGGGGCCGATGTCGAGCGCGCACGGGCCGTGCTCGACAGCGCTCTCGTCGATCGTGCCTTTACCGTGCTCCAGTCGCCGATCCGCGGGGTTATCGCGTCCGTATCAACGCAGGAAGGCGAGACCGTCGCCGCAGGGCTGAACGCCCCGACGTTCGTGACCATCGTCGACCTCGAACGTCTGCAGCTGAATGCTTATGTCGACGAGGTGGACATCGGCAGGATCGCGCAGGGGCAAGCCGTGGTCTTCACGGTCGACGCGTTCCCTGCCCGCGACTTCACCGGCCGGGTGACGGCCATCTATCCCACGGCGACGATTCAGGACAACGTAGTTAAGTACGTGGTCGCGGTCGATATCGACAGCGGCGATGGCGCCCTGCTACGACCGGAAATGACTGCCAGCGTTCGAATCCATCTGGAAGAGCGCGTCGTCCTGGCCGTGCCGGCGCGCGCCGTCCGGAGGGAAGCTGGGCGCAACCTGGTCACCGTGCTGGTCGACGGCCAGGCCGACCCGCGCGACGTCCGAGTGGGATGGCGCGACGGCGCGTGGGTCGAGGTGGTGGCCGGGCTGAACGAGGGAGACCGCGTGCTGGTGGAAACCCTTGCGTCTGGGGAGGCCGTGCGATGAAGCGACTACAGCCTATGATGCGTGACGTCGTGGACTCGCTGCGTGCGCGGAAGCAGCACACGGCGCTCCTGATGCTCGGGCCCGCCGTGGGCGTGGCGGTGCTCTCGGCCGTGATCGTGATCGCTCAGGGGACGGAGGCGCGCATTGCAGCCCTGGTGCAGAGGCTTGGATTGGACATGGTCATGGTACGCGCCGGCGGTGAAGTGCAGGTATTTGCCCCGACGACTGACCGCGGGCTCACCGTGCTCCTTGATTCCGACGCGCGCGCGATCGAGGCCGAAATCGGCGGGGTACTGATGGTGAGCTCGGTGCAAAACCAGCGCGGTGTCACCGTCGTGCACGAAGACCGCTCCGTGACGACCCGCGCCTTCGGCGTCGAGCCGGACTGGATCGACATCCGCCGGTGGGCCGTTGATGATGGCGCGTTCGTCTCCGACAGCGACATGGCCGGCATGACGCGCGTGGTGTTGCTCGGCGTCAAGGTGGCCCGCGCACTCTTTCCCGAGGGCGGAGCGGTGGAAAGCACCGTACGGATCGGCAATGATCCCTACACGGTCAAAGGCATCTTCATCGAGACCGGCGTGGATGCCGGCGGCGACGATTGGGACGATCGCATCGTCCTGCCCTTCACCACAACCTCGCGTCGGCTCTTCAACCGGCCGTATCTCGAGCAGATCGTCATGAGGGTCGACGACGCCCGTCGGGTGCCAGCGGTCGCTGAACAGGTTCGCAATCTGCTGCGCGTCCGGCATGCCATCGCGCCAGGCGACCGTGACGACTTCTTCGTGCGCGAGCCAGTGGACACGGAGAACGCTGCGGCTGAAGTGTCGTCGTCGCTGTCGTACCTGTCGCTCGCGCT
The DNA here is from genome assembly GCA_963789965.1 of uncultured Acidobacteriota bacterium. Taxonomy (GTDB): domain Bacteria; phylum Acidobacteriota; class Vicinamibacteria; order Vicinamibacterales; family CAVVIG01; genus DATLLJ01. Next base: position 277,751 of record CAWBMO010000005.1, on the reverse strand, counting down.
CGCCATTCTCGCGCTCTTCGCGGGCGCCGCAGTCATCACGAACCTGATGCTCGCGTCGGTGACCCAGCGGCGTCCCGAGATTGGGCTGCGTCGCGCGATGGGCGCCCGCACGTCGGACATCGTGCGCCAGTTCCAGTTCGAAGCCCTGTTCGTTACGGTTGCCGGCGGCTTGGTCGGGGTGCTGGCTGGGATCGCAGTCGCGCTGGGGCTCGAGGCGGCCGGGCTAGCGGTTAGCCGCGTCACCTGGATGCCTTTTGCAGTGTCGCTGGGCGCGTGCATCCTAATCGGCGTCGTGGCGGGTGTCTACCCTGCGCGCAGAGCCGCACGCGTCGATCCGGTAGTGGCGCTGCGTCCAAGGGCGGCGTAGCGATGGCGAGTGCGGCGATCATCGACGCAGCAGGCCTCACGAAGACCTACCACAAGGGCGGTGTGGCTATTCCCGTGTTGAGAGACATAAGCCTCCGCGTGACCGAAGGCGAGTTCGTCGCTGTCATGGGGCCGTCCGGCTCTGGAAAGTCGACGCTGCTCAACATCCTCGGGCTGCTGGATCAGCCCGACAGTGGCTCGTACCGTCTGGGCGCTATCGATACGTCCGCGCTCGACGATGATGCCCGATCGGCAGCCCGCAACCACACGCTGGGCTTCGTCTTCCAGCAGTTCCACCTCCTGCCGCACGCCTCGGCCGCCCGCAACGTCGCTCTCCCGTTGCTCTACGCGGACGACCCGCCGCCCGACGGTCCCGCACGAGCCGAGCGCGCGCTGGCAGCCGTCGGGTTATCGCTCCGCATGCGCCATCTGCCGGGCGAGCTCTCTGGCGGCGAGCAGCAGCGCGTGGCCATCGCCCGGGCGCTCGTCAACGATCCGCGTTTGCTGCTGGCCGACGAGCCGACCGGTAACCTCGACGCTGTCGCCAGCGCAGAGGTGCTCGCGATCTTCCGACGACTCGCGGCCGAGGGGAGGACGGTTGTGCTCGTCACGCACGACCCACAGGTGGCGGCGGCGGCCGATCGCGCGATCCGCCTGGCCGACGGCCGCATCGTCGACGACCGGCCAGTCGCGTCGCGCGCGGACGGCGGCGCTGGTCACGCCGTCCGCCCGTGACCCGGCGAGGCGTCGCGGCGAAGCGGATCGGCCGTTGCATCGCCGAATCGCTGCAGCTCCTGGCCGCAAGGCCGCTGAGGACCGCACTCGGCGTGTCCGGGCTGCTCGTTGGCGGAGCCGCCTTCATCGTCATGGTCGCGGTTGCCAAGGGCGCCGAGCAGCGCGTGCTCGCGCGCATGCAGGCGATGGGAACCAACCTCCTCGTCGTCGCTGCGGCGCCCGCGCGCCCAGTACTGGGTCGGCCCAGTCAGGTGCCGACCCATACGATGCTGCGTGATACCGACGCCTCGATCATCAGGCGCGAAAGCGCAGTCGCGATCGCGACGGCTCCAGCAGTCATCCGTTCGTTCATCGTCCGTGCCGGCTCCCTCAACACGTCGACGCTCCTGCTGGGAACGACTGACGAAGGGCTGCGCATCAGGAACGTTCGAGCCAGCGCGGGCCGCCTGTTTACAGCCGATGATGATGCCGAGCAGCGCCGCATCGTGCTCCTCGGCCCCACGGTCGTCCACAATCTATTTGGCGGGGCCGACCCCGTAGGCAGCGTTGTTCGCATCGGATCTGCGCCCTTCGAGGTGATCGGCGTGACGCGAGCGCAGGGCGTCGACCCCGCCGGTGTCGACCAGGACAATAGGGTGCTGGTTCCGCTGCGCACCGCGACGCGGCGCCTCCTGAACATCCCATTCGTCGACGCCATCTACGTGCAGGCACAGAGCAGTGGCGACCTCGTTCAGCTCGAGCGTGAAGTCGCGGCTCTCCTCCGCGGGCGTCTCGGTAACCGATCCGGAACCTCTGACGCTTTCGTGGTACAGAATCCGACGCTGCTGTTGCGGACCGAGCAGGGGGCGGCGCGCGCCATGAATCAGCTGATTGCCGTGGTGGCAGCGTTGTCGCTGGTCCTCGGTGGGATCGGGATCGTCGCGGTCATGCTGATTTCGATCCGCGAGCGAACCTCCGAGATTGGCCTCCGGCGTGCCCTCGGTGCGAAGCGCCGGGACATTCGGCGTCAGTTCCTGATCGAGTCTGTAGTGTTGGCAGCGGTTGGCGGGGTAGGAGGCGTGGCCGTCGGCACGCTCGCGGCAATCGCGGCGGCCGTGTTCGGACCGTGGGAGCTCGTGCTGTCGTGGGCCATTGCGCTGCTGGCCCTGGTCTGCTCAGCCGCGCTTGGCGTCACGGCCGGCGTCCTTCCAGCCATGCGCGCCGCGTCGCTCGAGCCCGTTGTGGCCCTCCAGACATCACTGAATTAGTGGGCAGATCCCCCCCGCACCTTCGCTGCGAATAGGTATAGTGTGTCGGCGGAAGGGGCATGGAATCCTCGCCGTGCCCATGCCTCATCGAGGAGAACTGGAATGTTGCGGAACGTAGCCCGTGGACTCGCAGGATTGGTCTGGATGCTGGCCGTCGCGCCCCTGGCCGCACATCACGCCATTTCAGCCAAGTTTGACCCCGCCAAGCCGACCACGCTGACCGGGCGAGTCACGAGAGTGGATTGGGCCAATCCCCACGTGCACATCCTGGTGAATGTCGTGAGCGGAGAACGAACGGTCAATTGGGCGGTGGAACTTGAAAGCCAGTTGGATTTGGAGCGGAGCGGCTGGAATATGGATTCGCTCCAGCCCGGAGATGCCGTGACCGTGCAGGGCATTCGCGCCCGCGACGGGAGCCCGCAGGTTTGGGGAAACTCGGTCGTTCTGACGAGCACGAAAAAGAACGTGTTGGCGATGACGCCAGAAGCTCTGGCGGCTTTGAAACCGGTGACGAGCAAGCAACCCGCGCTGCCTGCTCCACGCTGGCCCGACGGCAAACCGCGCCTCGGGGCCGCACCGGGTGAAACGGGATACTGGGCCCGGCCGAGCTCCACCGTGTTGATGCAAACGGGCGCCAATGTCGAGATGGATGGCAGCGGACTGCTGAAGAATCTCAAGGACAGCGGCAAGGTCGCGCCGTTCCAGCCGTGGGCGCGGGCACTCTACGAGCTCCGCCAGCGCAATTTTCTGAACGGCGATCCGATGTATCTGGATTGCCTGCCGGCAGGCGCGCTGCGGCAGTTTCAGATGCCGTACGGCAACCAGTTTCTGGAAGACAAAGCCTTCGGGCGGATTTTCGTGATGGCCGGAGGCGGCAATCATGAGTGGCATTTCATCTACACCGATGGACGGCCCCAAACGGGCGAGCTTGGCGGCAACGACACGAATCCCCTCTATTACGGGAACGCGCGAGGGCGGTGGGAAGGCGATACGCTCGTGGTCGATACGATCGGGCTCAACGAGAAATTCTGGTTCAGCAACGGCGGCCTTCCGCACACCGAGCAGCTTCATCTCGTCGAACGATTCACCCGCACCGACATGAACACGTTGAAGTACGAAGTGACCATCGATGATGCCGGCGCGTACACGCGAACCTGGTCGTCCGGTTGGACGCTGCAGTGGGTGGCAGGCGAGGAACTGCCGGTCTACTATTGCCAGGACAACCGGCCGTGATGTGCGTGAGGAAAAATCGCATGCGATATCAATCCCCTTGTACTTGCCGGCGTGGTGCTGATGCTCACACCGGTCATGACCTCGACTGTATTCGCTCAGGCTCGCGGGCAAAATCCCGGGCAGGGCCGCGGCGGCGGTCAGGGCCGCGGCGCGCCACCGGCGCCAGCCAAACCGACACCGCGCTGGCCGGACGGCCACGTCAAGATTGGTCAGGTCGAAGGCGAACCGCCCGGTCTGTGGCAGCTCGGGGGCGTTCCCCTTGCACGGGCCGACCAGCCGTCGGACTTCGGACTCTTTGCGGCCGATATGCGGGAACCGACCGATCCGTTCCTCGCGTCAAAGCCCAAGCTCAGTCAAATTCCGTTTCAACCGTGGGCACGGGCGCTGTTTGCCAATCGCGTTCAGATCCGCAACGAGCCCTACGTGCGATGCAAGCCGTCCAGTGGCGCGCGTCAAGTCGGGACCGCGTATGGCACCCAGCTGCTCGAGGATCGGGAGCTCAAGCGCTTCTACATCTTCGAAACCGGCGGCGCCCACAGCTTCCGGACGATCTACATGGATGGCCGGGCGCACCCGGCCAATCTGTCTCCCACCTACCGCGGGCACTCGATCGGACAGTGGGAAGGCGACACGCTGATCGTCGATACGGTCGGGTTCAATGAACGTGTGTGGATCGACAACCTGGGAGTGCCCACGACAGAAAGACTGCACACGATCGAGCGCTTCACACGTACCGACTTCAACACGATCAGGTACGAGATCACGATTGACGATCCCGGCGCGTATACCGCACCGTGGAAGAGCCCCTACCTCATGCGGTGGACGAGCGGGGATGAAAGCTTTGAATTCGTCTGCCAGGACAACAATCAGGCACCGGGACTGATCGTCGGCGATGGCACGTCTGTAATCGTGTCTCCACCTTACGTTCCCTAGCAGGACCATAAGTGTAATCGCCCTTGCTGGGAAGAGCTGGTGGATGCCACCAGGTGGTCTCACAACCGCCGAGCGGCCGACGGTGTCTAATGGAAGGGCATGATCCTGTTCCGGACCGTCGCCGCGTCCCTGTGTCTGGCGCTGTCGGTTGTTGGCCCGTTCGTTGAACCGGCGGCCGGACAGGCCTCCCAATCCACCGGACAACCGGCTCCGGTCCTGTCAGGGGCGGAATTTCCTCCATATGACGCCCGCGTCTGGACGGATCAGCGAAACGGGCTCGCGGCCAGGCGCCTGACAGAGCAGCCAGTGAGCCCAGAAATCACCGAACTGCTCCAGCAGAACCGAATCGACGACGCGCTGCGTGTACTGCGTGAGATCGTGGACAAGCGCCCGGATCAGATCCCGCGAGCGTTTGAGATCGCTTTGGAGGAGTCGCATCGGTTCTCTGATCGGGCGCGCGGTTACCCGGACGCTCTTCAGGATCTCGTCAACGCGGCCAGAAAGAAACTGCCCGGTCTTCCGAGGGAAACGGCCGCCCGCGCCGAGCGACAGCTCCTTGTTCTCGACAGACAGCCCCCGCCCTCATGTCGTGGGAGCGCATCCTTTGGCACCCGCCTCCAGTGCCTCGTTCAAGAGTATGCAGGGACGGAAACTGCGCTGCTGACCGAAGTCGACGTCATCGAGTTCAGTCGAGCCCCTATGGGCGAGCGCCTCGACGCGCTCGACAAGTTTGTTCGCGATCATCCAGGGACGATCGCCGCAGCCAAGGCGCTCCACCTGAAAGCCTTCCAACTGGCGATCAATGTCGGAACGTCCGGACGTCTCCCCCCAGGCACTGACCCGACCGATCGATTCATGGAGGTCCTCGACATCGTCAAAGAGATCGAGAGCGGCAGGTATCCGCCGTCCAAGTGGGCGGAGAGGGCGCAACTGCTCGTCGGTCATTTCTTCGCCTCAAATCCCACGTACGCGCCAGGGAACATTGACCGGCTGATCGATACCTACCAGGAATTTGTAAGAACGCACTTCAGCCTTGACGAGCAGTATCCACTCAGCAACGGAAGCGGATACATCATCACGACGAAGATGGCCGATCTTTTCACACGCAAGGGCGAAGGCCTCGCGGGCGTGGAGCGTTCGCTCGACGAGCTGGAGCGGGACATCACCAACGTCGCAGGCCTCAGGTACTTGAGAGCGCAGTTCTACATGAGGAGCATGAACTCCGTTCCTGCCCCGCAACGTCCAGTGCTCTACCAGAAAGCGATAGACACTCTCGCATTTCTGCAAGCGCAGGGTAACGGCCTATACCAACGGAAGGCGCTGGCAACCCTGGCATCACTGTATTTCTCGGAGCGTGACTATCCGAGTGCCCGCGAGACTTTCACAAAGTACTTGGCGGCGTACCCGCAGAGTCCATGGGCGTGGGTTGCGGCGTTGCGGATCGGCCAGAGCGACGAAGCGCTTGGCGATTGGAAAGTTGCGGTTGACTCGTACCTGGCAGCAGCTTCGAAATATTCATCCGTGCCCTTCGCTCGCGTGCTCGGTCACGCGTATGCCGCCCGAGGCTACGAAGCGCTTGGTCAATTCGATCGGGCACTGCGCGAGTATCAAACCGGTCTCGCCGTTTGGGATACGGACTATGGGCCGACCTACTCCCTGCACGTCACCCAGGATCGGAAATCGACGAGGCCACTCTCGTTTCCAGACAATCCTGAAGTCGCCAGACAGTCACTGCCTGGCAAGATTGCACAGCTAAAGAATTCCATCAGCGTTTCAGGCGGCATCCTTCTGGAGCGCGGCCGATGGCTGATCGAACACGGAAGGCACGGGGAGGCTCTCGTTCCCCTCGAGCAACTTCTGACGCAGTATCGTCAATCCCCGGCGATTCCTGAAGCCCGCTATCTCGTTCACCTGGCGAGGATCGGAGGTGCACTGGAACTGGCCGACGTTCGGAACCCGAAGCGCGACGAGGCGGCGGCGCTTGCGCAACTCGATGTCATTAGCAATGGCCCATATGATTTCGGCGTGTGCGCCGCAAAGATTGGCAGGGCGTCGATCCTGTGGAAAAGCGGGGCATCCGCCGGCGCCGAGTCGTTGATGATGGCCGCGTTGAGGGAGTGGTACGATCAACAGAGTCCGCAGCGTCAGAGACGACGCGAAAACATCGAGAGAGATATCGCCGAGATCCGCAACCTGGTGATCCGTCCCAACGGAGACGGAGTACTGAGCGGTTTTGCCAGGAACACCTTCTCGAGGCGATCACCTGTCCCATTCGTGATCGTGAATCCGGATGTCTCCGTGAAGTTCGCCAATGGCGAGAGTAGCCGCCGATCGGTGTACCAATCTCTACCAGGCGTCGACCAGATAGTCTTCCTGACCCTTGAACAGCAGACCATCCTCGCCAGCATCGTTGCGAAGGTTGGCGGCAACAACCCGACACAGGGTCGAACCGTGGGCCCGCTCGACATCCTGGGCTTGTGGAACAAGTTCTTTCCCGCGGAGCGCATCGGCTTCGAGACATACCCGACCATCACGGAAATAGAGTTCCTCGACCGCGCACGCACCAGGGCTGCAGCGCGAATCGTGGTCGGACACGAGGGAGGCACGGTTCTCCTGGAAAAGGTGAGAGGAATCTGGACGGCCAAAGGACTCGTCAATACCTGGATCGCGTAAACCGACGACTATCGATTGACGAAGCCGCCGGGGCCTCTCCATATCTACGGTCCTTGACTCTTATCCCTTCGGTGCAACGTAGCTTTTGCGGGCGCGCGGCTTCAGTCCCCCTTGGGTGACTCGAACGTTGAGGCCGTGTACCTTGCCGTCACGCTTGGGCGGAGCGAAGCCGAGCAGGTACTGCGTGTGCAGTTCGTCGGCGACTCCAGCAAAGGCGGCGCCGAGATCCTGCCCGAAGCGAATCTCCGTGTAGCCGCCGCCGGTCTCCTCGGCGACGCGCGCGAGGCCGGGATCCGGCATGTCAGCCAGCAGCATCGCCTGGAGCCCACCCGGACCGATTCCCGGCGGCACTGACCGGGTGCTCCGGCTGCGCATGCCGACGGCGTAGATCATCACATCCTCGCGGCGCGCGCGGTCGATGACCTCGGCCTGGCTGACGGGACGCTGACGAAAGCTCACGGGGCCACTGTCCTTCCCGTCGCTCAGCACGAGGATCACCGGCCGCCTGTCATCGCCGTCACCAAACGCGTTCAGCGCCTCGTCGATCGCGCGCCAGAGCGGCGTCGGCGCATCCGGCGCAATCGCACTCGGCAGCGTCGCCCGGAGCTCGTCGAGATCATGGGTGAACGAAGGACTGATGGTGATCTCGTGCCCGAAGGCGCCGACTCGCGCGACATCGTCCCGGCCAAGCCGCGCGAAGAGCTGCGCCCCGGCGGCGCGCAGCAACGGCAGGTTGCCTTCCATGCTGCCCGAGACATCCAGCATGACGATGAGTCGAATGGGCTGAGGAGTGTTGTCGAACTGGGTGATCGGCTGCAGCTTGCCTTCGTCGCGCACTTCGAATTCTTCTCGGGTGAGCGTCGTGATAAGCCGCCCGTCTCGATCCGTCACAGTAACGAAGACACGGACGACGTCGCCCGCTCCCCGGAAGACCGGCTGCTGCGGCGCGGCCGCGCCGAGCACGGCAAGGACACACGCGGCGAAAGTCCCGTGCGTGAGGAACCGCTTCATGCACACCCCTCCTTGGTCCGCAGGCGGGCACCTCAACTCTAGTCATACCATGGGCGCGGATACCGCGCCAGGAAGAGATCCAAAAGAAAAAGGGCGGCTGGATAAGCCGCCCTTTGATAGCCGCCGTGCTGCGTACAGACTGAAACCGCGCGAAATATTTCGACTAGGGCGCGCCGGGCGTTCCGCGGTTGCCCGCAGGACGCGCCGAAGCAATGTTCACCAGGTTGGCCTCAGGGTCCTTCATCGCCGGCTTCGCCCAGCGTAGAGTCCCCTTCAGCTGATCCGCTGCGGCCTTTGACAAGGTGAGCGTGAAGGTCTGCGGAGTCTTGGGCGCCAGCTTCGAGATTTTCCAGACCGCCACATCGGCGTTGGCCTTCTCGTCGCGCTGAACCTTCTGATATCCAGCGCCTGTCGCGCTCACGACCTTGGCATCGGCCGGGATCGCGAGCGAGACCATCATGTCCTCGGCTGGCAGGGCTTTGCCGGGGATGGTCGCATTTTCCACAACGAGCGTGTACGTCACTCCTTTATCACCGGGCACGCCCGCATCGAGCCGCGCCGTCATCGTCAGGGGGAATCCCAGGTCGCGCATGTAGTCGTAAATGACCCGCAACGTTGTTTCCGGCAGACGGTTCGGGTTGTAGTTACCCATCCGCACGGCGCGGTTAGCCGTTGGCTGGCCCAGCTCGGTCCACTGCGCGGGCATCGTCGTCGTATGGTCGTACACCATTCGCTTGAACCACTCGAAATCTCCGTTGAGCTCGCCCGCGCCGCGGCGGGGCGTGTCCATCGTGGCCGTATGGCACTGCGCGCAGCCCACCGTGGTAATCACGGTTGTCTGTCCGGGCGTCGCCCCGGTCGCCGGCATCTCGACCCTCCATTTGCCCGGCGCTGTCGGGGCCGGCAGGCTGTCGAAGTACGCCGTGAGATCGGCAAGACCCTTGTCGGTGTATCCCAACTGGGTGTCCTTGAATGCCGGCATGATGCCCCAGGGCTGGCGAACCGCCCGTGTGACCCTGGCGAGCGACAGTTTGCGGCCCGCCAGATCGGGTCCGAAGCCGCCCTCTGCGGCGACGCCGTGACAGTTCTTGCACGAGGTCTGGTTCCCGTCCCAGAGGGCCTTACCGGCAGCAGCATCGCCGGCGGCGCCACCCTGCGCGACGGAGTTGCTCTGAGCGAGCGGGAACAAGAGCAAAACGAGGGCTACGAGGAATGTGCGCATGTGTTCGTACCTCCACTGTCTGACTACCATTGTGGGCGATTCGGCGGACCGGCCCGTCCCCCATCTTATCGGCGGCAACAGGTTACTTGATCTCGTCAAGTTCGTCGCGGTGAATCGTACCAGGTTCGTCGTAGAGCTGGGCGGCCGCCTTTCCGTGAACTATCATCATTCAGGCGCCTTGAGGCCTGTTCAGGCCTCCCTTGGATTGCAACCTATATGCAGCGAACACTTTTCGAAAAGATTTGGGACGCCCACGTGGTCACACAGGAATCGGGCGCGCCGGCGATTCTCTATGTTGATCTCCATTTGATCCACGAGGTCACGTCGCCGCAGGCTTTCACTGGGCTGCGACAGCGGGGACTCAAGGTGCGCCGTCCGGACCGGGCCGTGGCGACGATGGATCACAGTATCCCGACGACCGATCGAACGCTGCCGATCCTCGACCAGATGGCGGCAAAGCAGATTCAGTACCTCGAAGACAATTGCAGGGAATTCGGCATTCCGTTGCACGGGATGCGCTCCCCGCATCGCGGGATTGTCCACGTCATCGGGCCGGAGCTCGGGCTGACCCAACCGGGCATGACGATCGTGTGCGGCGACAGCCATACCTCGACCCACGGTGCTCTTGGCGCGCTGGCATTCGGCATCGGTACGAGCGAGGTCGAGCATGTCCTGGCCTCGCAGTGTCTGCTTCAGTACAAGGCCAGGACCTGCGAAGTCCGGGTGGAGGGCCGTCTAGGCCGCGGCGTGTCGTCGAAGGACATCATCCTTGCCCTGATCGCGCAGATCGGCATCGGCGGTGGTACCGGCCACGTCTTCGAGTACACCGGTTCAGCCATTCGCGCGCTTTCAGTCGAGGAGCGCATGACCATCTGCAACATGTCCATCGAGGGCGGGGCGCGCGCGGGCATGATCGCGCCCGACGATGTGACGATTGGGTACGTCGCGGGCCGGGAGTTCGCACCGCAGGGCGCCGCCTGGGACGAGGCGGTCAGACGCTGGCGGCAATTGCCGACCGATGAAGGCGCGACCTACGACAAGTCCATTACGCTCAATGCGACGGACCTGGAGCCGATGATCACCTACGGCACCAACCCGGGCATGGGCATGCCCATCACGAAGCGCATCCCGGATCCGACCGAGATCGCGGACATGAATCAGAGGGCCACGTTGGAAAAAGCGCTCAAGTACATGGCGCTCAAACCCGGTCAGCCGCTGCTGGGACAACAGGTGAACGTGGTCTTCATCGGGAGCTGCACGAACTCGCGCATCTCCGATCTGCGGCTGGCGGCGGGTCTCCTCAAGGGACGCCGGGTGGCGTCAGGCGTGCGGATGCTGGTCGTCCCCGGCTCGCAGGACGTGAAAACACAGGCGGAAGCGGAAGGACTGGACGATATTTTCAAACGAGCCGGTGCCGAGTGGCGCGAAGCGGGCTGCTCGATGTGCATTGCCATGAACGGCGATCAGCTCGAGCCGGGCCAGTATGCGGTGAGCACCAGCAATCGCAATTTCGAGGGACGACAAGGGAAGGGTGGCCGGACGTTCCTGGTCTCGCCGCTGACCGCAGCCGCCACGGCAATCACTGGTAAGATCACCGACGTACGGACTCTGTTGTAATGGCTCATTTCACACGCATCAAATCGCACGCGGTCGCGATCCCGTCGAACGACATCGACACGGACCAGATCGTGCCCGCACGCTATCTCAAAATGACCGACAAGGCCGGACTCGGCGCCGCGCTGTTCGCCGATTGGCGCTACAACCCTGACGGTTCTCCGAAGCCGGAGTTCGTCCTGAACACGCCCAACGCCCTTGGGGCGCAGATCCTGCTGGCGGGCGACAACTTTGGATGCGGCTCCTCGCGCGAGCATGCGCCGTGGGCGCTGACGGCTTACGGGTTTCGCGTTGTCGTCAGCACATCGTTCGCTGACATCTTTCGGAACAATGCGCTCAAGAACGGCCTGCTGCCGATCGTCGTCGACAGCGATGTCCACGCCGAATTGATGAATACTATTGCGCGAGCGCCGCAAGCCGAACTGGCGGTCGATCTGGAGCCGCAAACGCTCACCCTGCCGACCGGCCGTGCGGTCTCGTTTCCCATTGATCCGTTTTCGAAGACCTGCCTGCTGAAAGGCACCGATGAGTTGGGATATCTGCTGTCGTTCGAGCGCGAGATCGCCGCGTTCGAGCGTGCTGAGAGCTCGCGTTCGGGCCAGACGAGCCAGCGTGCATGATCCAGATTTACGACACCACGCTCAGGGACGGCACGCAGCGCGCCGGGATCTCGCTCTCGGCTGCTGACAAGATCCGCGTCGCGCACCGCCTCGACGAGTTGGGGTTCGCCTTCATCGAAGGTGGCTGGCCCGGTTCAAATCCAAAGGATGCCGAGTTCTTCGAACGCGCTCGTGATATTCCGTGGCGGACAGCGGCGATCGCGGCATTCGGTTCGACCTGCCGCGCACAGGGCAGCCCGGAAAGCGACGCCAACATCCAGGCGCTTCTCCAGGCGCACACGTCCGTGTGCACCGTGGTCGGCAAGACATGGACGATGCATGTCACCGATGTGTTGCGGACGACGCTCGACGACAACGTGCGCATCATCGAGGCGAGCGTGGCGTACTTGCGGGCCGAGACCCGGCGTGTGATCTACGACGCCGAGCATTTCTTCGACGGATACAAAGCCGACGCGGGCTACGCGATCGAGACGCTGCGGGCCTCCGTACGGGGCGGCGCGGAGACGGTGGTCCTGTGCGATACCAACGGCGGCACCATGCCGTGGGAGATCGTCCGGATCGTCCAGGACGTGAAGGCCCAGCTTCAGCATCCGTTCGGCATCCATACGCATAACGACGGCGAATGCGCGGTGGCCAACACGCTCGCCGCCGTCCGCGAGGGCGCCATTCAGGTGCAGGGCACGATTAACGGGTACGGTGAACGGTGCGGCAACGCAAACTTGTGCTCGATCATCCCGGACCTGGAACTCAAGCTCAATCTCCGGTGCCTGCCGGAAGGCCGGCTGCCATCGCTTTCCGAGGTGTCTCACTACGTAGCCGAGGTCGCCAACCTCGCTCCAGACGAGCACCTGGCGTATGTCGGTAAACACGCGTTTGCGCACAAGGGCGGCATCCATGTCGCCGCGATGCGGCGGACGGCACAGAGCTACCAGCACATCGATCCGCAGCTGGTCGGCAACGAGATGAGCGTGGTGGTGAGCGAGCTGTCCGGACGCGGCAACCTGCTGAGCAAGGCGGCGGAATACGGCATCGAATTGGAGCAGGGCGACAAGCTGAGCGGCGTGCTGGACGAGATCAAGACGCTCGAGGCCCAGGGCTTCGCCTTCGAGGCCGCCGAGGCCTCCGTCGCCATGATGATGAAGCGGCTGGAAGCGAATTATCAGCCGCCGTTCGAGCTCATCGACTTCACGGTGAATGTGGAGCATCGGCTGGGTCGCGGCATTTTTTCGGAGGCCACGGTCAAGGTGCGGGTCCCCGGTTCCGACGAAGTGCTCCATACAGCCGCCGAGGGCAATGGCCCTGTGAACGCGCTCGACAAGGCGCTGCGCAAGGCGCTCACTCCCCACTATCCCGTGTTGACCGCGTTCCAGCTCGCCGACTACAAAGTCCGGATCCTGAACGGCAGCGACGGGACGAGCGCCGTGACCCGCGTGCTGATCGACACCCGCAACGGAACCGAACGGTGGACGACCGTCGGTGCCAGCGCCAACATGATCGAAGCCAGCTGGCGCGCCCTTGCGGACGCGATCGAGTACGGCCTCACCATGACATCCTGACTGTCTCGCACACACAAGTGGCCATGAAAGCACGAATCATGCTGCTGCCGGGCGACGGCATCGGTCCGGAGGTCGTGGGGGAGGGCAGGCGCGTCCTCGAAGCGGTCGCGCGAGCGTATGGCCACACTGTCGAATTCGAGGAACAGTCCATCGGCGGCGGATCGATCGATCGATATGGCACGGCGTTGACGGACGAGGCGCTCGCCGCGTGTCAGCGGTGCGATGCTGTTCTGCTTGGTGCCGTGGGTGCGCCGAAGTACGACAATCCCACGAGCAAGGTTCGACCGGAACAAGGCCTCCTGGCACTTCGAAAGGGCCTCGGGGTATTTGCCAATCTGCGTCCCGTCAAGGTCCATCCATCGCTCGTCGACGCGTCGCCGCTCAAACCCGAAAAGCTCGAAGGCGTGGACTTGTTGGTGCTTCGGGAATTGACAGGCGGCTTGTATTTTGGACGGAAGACGCGCGAGGAGCTGCCGGGGGGCCACATCAAAGTCACCGACGCCATGGAATATCACGACTACGAGATCCGGCGCATTCTGGAACTCGCCTTCCGGCTTGCCCGAGGCCGGCGCCGCAAGGTGACATCGGTGGACAAGGCCAACGTGCTGGACACGTCGCGCTTGTGGCGGCAGCTGGCTGCGGAGGCCGGCGCGGCCAATCCCGACATTGCGCTCGATCACATGCTGGTGGACACGGCGGCCATGCAGCTGGTCGCCAACCCCGCGCGCTTCGATGTCGTCGTCACCGAGAACATGTTCGGCGACATCCTGACCGACGAGGCGGCCGTGCTGGCCGGGTCGATGGGCATGTTGCCTTCTGCGTCGCTCGGTGAAGGCGGCCCCGGCCTTTACGAACCCATCCACGGATCGGCGCCGGACATTGCCGGTAAGGGAATCGCGAACCCGGCCGGGACGATTCTGTCCGTCGCACTGCTGCTGCGGCATTCGCTCAAGCTGGAACGTGAAGCGGTGGCGATAGAGCTGGCTGTCGATCGAGCGATTACGGACGGCTGCCGGACACGCGATCTCGGCGGGACGCTGACGACCACGGCGATGACGGATGAGATCATCAGGCGCCTCGAAGCCTAGTGACCTCCATGGCCGTCCTATTTCTTACTCTGCTGATGGCTCTCGCAGGGGACGCGGTCGCTGCGGTACCGGCCTCGTTCCAGCCACCTCGAGACGGCGATTGCGCAGAATGGCGCATCTGCCGCGAGCTGGCGCTCGCCGCAGCGAAGCGTGGCGAGTATGAGACCTTCCACGACCTGGCGTGGCGGGCAGTCCAGACAGGTCCTCAGAAGGATCCGTCGCTGATGTATCTGCTCGCTCGCGCTCAAGCGTTGAGCGGCCGCCCGCACGATGCGCTCATCATGCTTCAGCGTTTGGCGGACATGGGCGTCGCATCGGATGCGGCTGCCGACGATGATTTCAGTCGCACGCGGCAGCTTCGGGACTGGCCGGCAGTGGCAGCTCGCATTGCTGCGGCTGCCGCCGTGGTCCCGGCCGCGGTGGTCCCGGCCACCGTGGTCCCGGTCGCCGTCTCACCGTCGCCGTCATCCGCTCCGTCGCCTGCCCCCGGCCTTCCCGTCATCTCGCTTGCGCCCGCGACGTCAGCCGTCCGTTTTTCGACCAACCCTTTTACGGTCAGCGGCCTTGCGTACGATGCAATCTCGCGGCGATTCGTGTTCGGGGATCGGCGTGGACGCAAGCTGATCGTCGTGGACGAGCGTTCGAATCAGCCGGTAGACCTCGTGCGCGCCGACTCCGCCGGGTTTCTCGATATCTCGGCGGTCGAGATCGACGCGAAGCGCGGAGACCTGTGGGTGGCGAGCACCGCAGCGGCAGAAGGGGCGGGAACGGCAACGCTGCACCGACTGCAGCTGGTCTCCGGCCGGCCATTGCGAGCGTACCCGGTCGCCGCTCTTCTCGAACCGGTGAAGTTCGTCGATCTCGCGGTCAATCCGGCCGGAGCGGTTCTCGTCCTCGATTCCGTGACGCCGCAGCTGCTCGTGCTGCGGCCAGGCGGGACGGCCCTCGAACGGGTCGTGCGGATCGACGCGCAGGAAACGGCGAGTGTGTCCGCCGGAGGAGACGACCGAATTGCGTTCGTGGCGCATCGCGACGGGATATCGCGAATCGACCTCCGGTCGCGAACCGTCTCTCCGATCGCCGCTCCGAACGGGATTTCACTTGGTCATCTCGAGCGGATCCGGTGGGGCGGTGACGCGCTGATCGCCGTGCAAATCGAGGTCGATGGGTCCCGTCGCATCGTCCGCCTGGAGATGAACGCCAGCGGAAGCGCGATCACGAAGGCGATCCGGCTCGAGGTCTCGGTACCAACCGCCGGGCAGACGTTTGTGACGATCTCTGGAGATGAGCTTGTGTACCTGATTGCGGGCTCCAACGAAGCCGGTGGGCGCCCGTCGTCAGATACATCGTCGAATCAAGGGGACGTCGTCGTCTACCGGGTCCCGTTGCGCTGACCGCTTTCGCCGTTTAGTGGGAATCAGATATGGCCACGCTTAAATTGATCGAGTACGAGCAAGCGACATCGGAGGTGCGTGCCGTCTACGACGACATCATGGCCACGCGGAAGACCGATTGGATCAACAACTTCTGGAAGGCGCTCGCCCACGATCCGGCCACGCTGCGGCGCACGTGGCACAGCGTCAAGGAGATCATGGCGCCGGGCGCGCTCGACGCGCTCACCAAGGAAATGGTGTACCTGGCCGTGAGCACGACCAACCAGTGCGGCTACTGCATCGCCTCGCATACGGCGGCGGCGCGGAAGGCCGGCATGACCGACGCGATGCTCGCGGAGCTTATGGCCGTGGTCGGGATGGCGAACGAATCGAATCGGCTGGCCAGCGGCTATCAGATTGAGATCGACGACCGGTTCAAGACGCCGTGACGGGGCTCACCCAGTTCTGTCCGCCCGCGTCTCGGGTGTTGTTGGAGCTCGCATTGCCTGCCGCCGACCCGAAATTCAGGCGTGGCGTCGGATATCGGCAGTTTCGACAGCGATGCAATGCTCTGTCTTAAGGGCGTCAGGGCCATTCGAACTGGAGCGGATCCATCCTGCGGATTCCGGTCATCGTAACGGTGAACCGGTCGGGCACATTGGCAAGCGCGAACGTCACCGAACCCGTCGCATGATGACCGCTCAGCGACGTGGCGCTGACGGGCCGGTACGTCTTGCCGTCCGCCAGGAGCGTGACGGCGGTGTTCAGATTGACCTCTGCGAGGTCGCCGCTGTGCGTGGTCGCTTGCACATCGACCACTAACGTGCCATTTGTGGCCGCGTGCGGCGTCAGTTGAAACGAGACTTCTCCGTCGTTGGTGCGCGTCTGGTAGATACCTGAAGTGCGCCCGTTCTCACTCGATCGACACGACAGAAGAGCGAAGGCGGTGGCAATGATCGCAATGAGCGTGAAGGATCGCATGACAAACTCCTGCCACGGCGTCAGGCCATGGCGACCAAGGTCGCAACGATGAAGACGGCCGTTGAGAGCATGACAACCGGCAGGAAAGCGCGGTCAACCGGCCATCGCAGACTGAACGAAAGCACGGAGGGCTGCTCGGGGAAAAGGCCGTGTGTCCGAAGCAGGCCGAGGAGGTAGACGAGTCCAACAACATTGGACAGCAGACCGAGGAGGAGAAACAGCGTCTGGTACTCCACCAGGAACACGGCGGCGCCAGCCAGCCCAATCAGCGGAAGCACGTCTGTCAGATGGTGAGCGCAGCACGCGACCATGGAGAGGGTACTGGCACTTCCTGATGCGACGATGCCATGGGCAGGCGTGGTGTTCTGTCCGCCGGCCGCACCGCGCGCGTAGGCAAACAGACCGAGTTGAATAGCGAACCCCACGATTAGAGGCACCATCCAGTACCGGAGCCGCCGGAGTTCGTCAACAGCGTGGTCTAGTGAGTTCGCGACGGCGAGGACTCCCACATACACGGCGACGAGCGCGACAGCACCGCAGAAACCCCAGAGAAAGGCCCGCGCACGAAGCTGACGATGCACTGGCCAGCCGATCCGGCCCGTGCGGGGTACGTCGGCCGCCTGTTCTTGATTCCGAGGCAACCCGGTCTGTTCCGAGGCCCCCTGCCTACCGACGATGGCTTCGAGTGCCATCCCGCACTTCGGGCATGTCCCCGGCTGCAGCTGACGGATCTCCGGATGCATCGGACAGGTGAAGGACGACGCCGCCCCGTTGCTTGCGCGTCGTTCAGCGTGAAGGGGAGTCATGTCCGTCGTGATGCGAAGACGTTGTAGAGTGGAACCCAGATCAAGGCCAGATACCAGCCATAGCCATAGCTTTCCACCAGACCCAGGCTGAAGCTTCCCCAACTGATCCAGATGAAGCCGGGAAGCAACGCCTGCCACGCCTTGTACATCGCGTGCGCAGGGAACAACACGTCAAACCCCACGCACAGCGCAAAGGTGATGGCCAGGAAGAGGCTGGTGGCATGGCCCACCGCCCAAAGCGAGAGCCCGCGCGTCATTGTGCACCTCCTGCATGAGTCGCATACTGCCGCGGGTTGGCTTCGAATTTGTCGAGGCAGGCTCTGGAGCAGAGGCGATACGGCCGGCCCTCATGCATCTTCGTGTATCCTCGATCCGCCGCGACCTCCATGCCACAGACCGGATCAGTGCCGGCCGATACGGGCTCTTGCCGGCCGTCTCCGTGACTGCCGTGTCCTCCATGGCCGTGAACCATGTGCGCGCCGCAGCCGAACCGCATCATGAAATAGAACATCGCCGCGAACAACAACAACGAAAGTAAACCTTCCATGCCCGCCTCACTTTCGGATATCGCTCAGACGCCTCCACCTATGAAGATGGCCCTGTCTACAGCCGGGCGCGTCGTAACAGTTGCGCGTTGACGGCGACGATGACCGTGCTGCACTTCGCGCAATTCGCGGATGTTGCCCCACCACGATACTGACACCGATACTTCCGCTTTGACAGGTGTCCGACCCATCTGCCTGGCTCTGCGGAGCGGACGCTCCCACTCCGAAGCTCCGTCACGACGCTTGCACCTGGACGGTCAGTCCGTGCCTGGCGAGATGCGAGAAGAAGCCGGGCGGATTGATGACCTGCTCGGGCATCCAGACACCCGGTTCGGAGACTTCGCCCTCGATCAGAGAGCGCACCGTGCCGCTCGCGCCGGCGGCGGCCGCATCTGCCTGCTCGCGCCCCACGAGCGTCGCGTGAGCCGATCGTCCGTCGAAAGCTACATCCACGCGTAGCGCCAAGCTGGCGTCCTCGCTCGCCGTGCGATTCGGGCGGCGCCGGGTGAGCGCGCGACGCACGCGTTCCCGCGCCACAAGGCGCACTGCTCCGATGCGAACCGCCGCCGCAAGCAATCGGGCCAGCCTGGCAGGCTCGAGGGCCAACCTCGTCCGAACGGTCTGGGCGCCCAGCGTCCGCGGATACAGCACCTGGTCGGAGAAGGGGAACAGATACGCGGACCGCGGTCCAAACGGCGAGGGGAACTCGATCACACGCGGATTGCTGAAGGCGTATGCTGGACGGTCTGCCCCATTAACGTGCACCTCGAATGGCATCGTCAGCTCCTTCAGGAAATAGTCGAACGAAGCCGGACCTGCCGCGTCGCTCGCAGAGAGTAACAGCGAGGTCTCGATCACATCCGCTCCACCGAGCGCGTTCGCGAGCGCACGAACGACCACGTTCGAGATGCCGGGCACAATTCCGGTTCCCAATACGACGCGTGCGCCGGACGCCCGAGCCGCGGCGCTGATCTCGTCGTACGCGGCTCCGCGTCCAAGCTCCGTCAAGTGCGGGGTAATGTCCGTATACAGCAGCCCGCGTTCGATCGCGGCGTGCAGCAGGCCGCGCCGCGGCTGATCGATACAGCTCATTACCAGCGCTATGCCGTCCAGCGCTGCCGCGATCGATGCTTCCACGGTCACGTCGAGCTCGCAGCCGCGAACGCCACGACCGATCGCTGCTGCCGTCGCCTCCGCTTGCTCGAGGTGGCGTCCGGCCACGATCACCTGGTAATCAGGTGCCAGCTCCGCCGCGATACGCCGCCCGACTAGGCCGTAGCCGCCTGCTATGAGAATGCGTTTCCCAGTCATCACGTTGCGAATTCTGCTCTTGAATCGTCGGCTGTCGCACGGTTTCGAAGATGTCACCCCGGACCGGAGGTCGTGGCCTTCGGTGGCACGGCGTTCGGGTAGCAGCCTGCCTAGAGCAGACGCTGGTCAGCGCTCGCGCGCGAGCGTATTCGGCCGCCGTACGAGCCACAGCGCGATCGCGGCCGGACCCAGAATCAAGGCGATGAACTGCGACGTCGAGAGCAGGCCGCCAAACACGAACCCTCGATCGGCGTCACCGCGGAAGAACTCGAGCACGAAACGGGCCATTGCGTACAGCAGCGTGTAGTCCAGAATCACCTCGCCGTCGAACCGCTTGTGCCGACTGAGTCGTGCGAGCACTGCGAATAACACAAGGCAGACAATCGACTCGTACAGCTGCACCGGGTGCAGCGGGACGCCGAGCGGCGCGCCGCCGATACTCGCGGCATCCGGGTCCGTGAACGCAACGGCCCAAGGCAGTTCGGTCGGCCGTCCGTAGTCGTCGCCGGCCATGAAACAGCCGACGCGGCCAATCGCCTGGCCAAGCGCGATGGCGGGCCCGCACACATCGGCCGCGCGCCAGAATGACAGCTGGGGATGACGGCGGAAGAAGATGGCGGATGTGATGAGGGCGCCGATGAACCCACCGTAGAAATCACCGGCACTCGTCAGCACTGACGGCGAAAAGAGCTCGGACGGCGCCGCGGCGTACTCGGGAATGGTTCGTATGATCATGAGCGTCTTCGCGCCGAGGACGGCACCGGCGATCGCCCAGAATCCGAGTGATGCGAGCGCGTCGACATCCAGCCCCTCGCGGCGCCCTTCGCGCATCAGCCACCAATACGCGGCCAGATACGCGGAGGCGAGCAGCAGTCCGAATGTGTGCAGCGTGAAGAACGGCGTCGTCAGCAGGCGGGGATGCATCCGTCAAGACTACAGGACTGCGAATCATAGGGGCGAGCTGTTGTCCAGGAGTCCGCGGCGGACGGTCACGCTTGCCGCAACGCCACCATCGGCTCGACCTTCATTGCGCGTCGCGCAGGGAAATAGCAGGCTGCGGTGGCGACTGCCGTCAGCAACAGCGAGACAGTCGTGAACGTCAACGGATCGGTGGCGGTCACGCCGAACAGGAGACTCGAGCCAGCCCGTCCCACCAACAAGGTGCCCACGAGCCCGAGCATGAGACCAGTCACGCTCAGCTGCAGCCCCTCACGAACGATCATGCGGAAAATGTCGCCGGCCTGTGCGCCGACGGCCATGCGGATACCGATTTCCTGCGTGCGCGTCGCCACAGAGTAGTGGATGAGCCCGTAAATTCCGATGGCGGCCATCACGAGCGCAACGACGGAAAATCCGATCAGGAGCGAGGTCTGGAAGCGGCGCTCGGTGAGGTAGGCTCCGAGCCGATCTTCCAGGGTCGTCACGCCGTAAAGCGGCGCCTGCTTTTCCACGCGACGCGACGGCAGCTCGAATCGTCGCCACCATTTTCAGCGGGTCATTGGAAGACGTTCGTACGAGAAGGGTCTCGAGCCCGGAAGGATTCTGCGCCAGCGGCTCGAACATCTGCGGGATGGGTTCGGTCTCCAGTCCCTGGCGGCGCATGTCGCCCACCACTCCCACGACTGTCAACCACGGGTTGTTGGAATCCCGCGGGCCAAGTTTGAATCGTGTGCCCACCGGATCGCGCCCGGGCCATAAGCGGCGGGCCATCGCCTCGTTGATGATCGCGACGCGCGGAGAATCAGGCCCGTCTTCGATCGAAAAGAAGCGCCCCCGGAGTAAGGGAGTCCAGAGCGTCGTAAAGACTCCTCCGCTGGCCTCGTCTATGCGGAGCCGCAGGCGCTCGGACGTGATTCCGGCGTTCCCTTCGGTGGTGAGGATCCGTTCTGAGTCGCTGCTGATGAACAGGTCGCCGATGATGCCGGCACTCTCCACGCCCGGGAGCGATTCAATCTGCTTGAGCACGCGGTCGTAAAAGTCGGCCCGTTGCGCGGGTGCCGCGAAGGCCGTCGTGGAAAGCTGCATCGAGAGAACCCGCTCAGGCCTGAATCCCGGATCGACGCGATTGACGGACACCCAGCTTCGGACCAGCAGACCGGCGCCGGCCAGCAGAATAATGGCGAGCGCAAACTCCGCCACCACGAGACCGCGGCGGATTCTCCGTGTGGCGAGTCCGCCCGAGACACTTCTTCCACCCTCCTCGCCGGAGGGCCGCAGGTTCCGGCGAAACATCGTGATCGCGGGCGCCAATCCAACGAGGATTCCTGTCAGGAGGGAAATCGCTAACGCCCAGGCGAGCACTCGCAGATCGAGACTCACCTCATTCAGACGAGCCAGATCGCCGGGCCCGAGGGCGCGGATCAGGCGGATGCCGGCAACGGCCAGCAGTGTACCCAGAAGGCCCGATATCGCGGCGAGCGTCACACTTTCGGCGATCAGTTGCCGCACGATCCGTGCTGCGACTCGCTCCAAGCGTCGCTCGAATGGCCAGTTCGCGTGCGCGGCTGACGCTGCGCGCCAGCGACAGGCTCGCCACGTTGGCCGAGGCGATGAGGAGCACACACAACACCGCGCCTGTGAGCATCCACAATGCCAGCCGCGACCTGGATCCGACCAAATACAGGCTCAAGGGGACCACACTGATTCCCCTCCGATCGGCCGCCGGCAACTCCTCGTCGAGGACGCGTGCGATGGCGCTCATCTCCGCCTGGGCCTGATCGACGGTCACGTTCGGTCGGAGTCTCCCGATGACGAGCCACGAACCCGCGTTGCGCGTGGCGCGACGGGTTTCCCAATCCGGAAACATCGTATGCGGTTCCCACACATCCGCATCCAGTCGGAATCCCGAAGGGAGAATGCCAATGATCTGCGAAGGACGTCCGTCAAGCTCGATGGACGCGCCTATCGCACCGTCCGAGCCTCCGAAACGGGTTTGCCAGAAGTCGATAACTGATCAGGGCCAGGCGTTGGCGTTGCTCGGCCTCTTCCGCCGAGAACCCGCGCCCCTGCAAAGGCTGGACGCCGAGGAGCGGAAAGAAGTTGGGTGAGATCCTCGCGACACTGATCTTTTCCGCCCCGTCTGTCGCCGTCAGCGTCACCGACACCGGATCATGGACGGCGATGTCCGCGAAGCTCTTGCTTTGACGCCGCCACTCTTCGACAGTCAGATAATCCGACCGGCCCTCGAAGGCCCTGACCGGGATTCCAGTCCACAACATCGTCAGCTGATCCGGGGATCGATACGGAAGCGGCCGGAGCAGAACGGCATTCACGACGCTGAACATGACGGTGTTGCCGCCAATCGCCAGCGCCAGTGTGGCCGCGGCGGTCGTCGTAAAAGCGGGACTCTTGCGGAGGGTCCGGGCCGAGTACCGGATATCCTGCGCGATTGTTTCCACGACGGCGAAGGCCCTTCGTTCACGGTACCGTTCCTTCATCGGCTCGATGGCGCCGAAGCTGCGCAGTGCGGCATATCGCGCCTCTACTGGATTCATCCCAGCTTTGAGGTTGTCCTCAATCTGCATCTGCAGATGAAAGCGCACTTCATCATCCAGTTCGCGCTCTGCACGTGTGTGTGTGAACAGACCACGCAGCCGAGCGGCAACCACCCTGGCCCAGCTCATCCCCGCTCCTCCGCCAAGCTCCCCGGGTCAGCGCCAAGAAAGCGTTCAATCGTGGAGGACATCCGCCTCCAATCCTCGGTCTCCTTTGCCAGTCGTCTCCGCCCGGCTGCAGTAATAGCGTAAAACCGCGCCTTCCGATTCTTCTCAGACGTCCCCCATTTGGAAGCAATCCACCCTTCCTGCTCCATTCCCAAGAGAGCCGGATAGAGAGTGCCCTGGTTGAGTTGCAGCAGGTCTTTGCTGATCTGCTCGATCCGGCGCGCAATGCCGTAACCGTGCAGTGGTCCGAGCGCATCCAACGTTCGGAGAACGAGGAGAATCAGCGTGCCCTGGAGAACATCCGCCTTATCTGCACGTCCACTTCTCATTTGGTAACCTACAGGAACAATATCTGACGTTCGTGTAGGTAGTCAACAGAAAGGAACGGAAGGAAATCCCTCATCTCCACGGCGTCGTGAACTAGACTGCACTCGTTACCGGCCCCAGTTCGTTCCCGAGCGTTCACCTCTCCGTTCCCTTGGTGAAATTCGGCTGTATTTGAGGAGGTGCGGAATGCGAGCATTTCTCGTTGCGGCGGCGGTGGTTGGCGTCGTGGCGGCGGCGGCAAACGTGGGGTTCACTCAGGCAAAACCGGCGGCTCCGTCAATCGAAGGGGCCTGGAGAACGATCTCCGTGGTGATCACTGGCGCGAATCCCTCCAGCAACACGACAGTCCCGGCGAGCGTGGTCATCTACACCAAGAAGCACTACAGCATCGTGGAGATGAACAACCCGAGACAGCTCCCACCGCCCGCGCCGCCGAAGGTCGCGGGTAAGCTGACCGACGCCGAGAAGGTTGCACAGTATGAAGATTGGCTGGCGGTCACAGCCAATTCAGGCACCTATGAAATAAAGGGCACGACATTGATTCGGCGTCCGCTGGTGAACAAGGCATCGCCTCCGCAAGGAGCCAAGACCTATGAAGACGCCGTAAGGGAACTCAGGTTCGAAGGCAACAACAGGATGCTGCAGAGTGTGAAGTCGGCTGATGGGAAGAGCGTCACGACACGAACCTATATGCGCCTTGAATAGCCGTAGGGAATCCGGTGGGCGGTGTCCGCTTGGATGCCGCCCCTTCGCTTCGGGCGCGGGCGGAACTCGCCCTCCCGCATGAGAACGCACCGCCGTTCATAATGACGCATGCCGACACCGAGGCAATGGACCCTGGGGGCGACCATTCTCGGGTCAAGCATGACGTTTATCGACGCGACGGTCGTCAACGTCGCGCTGCCCGCACTCCAGAGTGATCTCCACGCGACGATAACCGACGTGCAATGGGTAATCGAAGCCTACGCGCTGTTTCTAGGCGCGCTGATCCTGGTCGGTGGATCGATGGGCGATCAACTCGGCCGCAAACGCGTGTTCCTCTCCGGCGTCATCTGGTTCACCGTCGCCTCGATTCTGTGTGGAATGGCGACATCGCCGGAGACGCTGATCATCGGCCGGGCGCTGCAGGGCGTTGGGGCGGCCTTTCTCGTTCCGGGGAGCCTTGCGATCATCAGCGCGACGTTCGATGAGGGCGAGCGTGGCCGAGCGATCGGCACCTGGTCGGGATTCAGTGCGATCACGACGGCGATCGGACCGGTCGGCGGCGGCTGGCTCGATCGAGCACGTCAGCTGGCGCGCGGCGTTTTTTCTGAACGTGCCGATCGCGGTCATCGTGCTCGTGTTGTCCCTGCAATTCATGGACGAAAGCCGGGACCCGTCCCGAACCGCGCAAATCGACTGGCGTGGCGGCGCACTGGCCGTTCTGGGCCTGGGCGGGCTCGTGTTCGGACTGCTCGAATGGCCGCCGCTCGGGGCTGGTCACCCCCTTGTGTTGGGCGCCCTGGCAACTGGAGCCGGCTCGCTCGTCCTCCTCCTCATCGTGGAGTCTCACGTAGAGAATCCGATGCTGCCGCTTGCGCTGTTCCGCTCGCGGCCGTTTACGCTCGCCAACGTTCTGACGCTGCTCCTGTACGCGGCGCTGGGCGTCATCTTGTTTCTCGTGCCGCTCAACCTCATTCAAGTCCAGCACTACTCGGCCACCGCAGCGGGAGCCGCGTTCCTTCCGTTTCCGGTGATCATGTTTGCGCTATCCCGATGGTCTGGCGGCCTGGTCGCGCGCACCGGTAGCCGACTTCCCCTGACGATGGGACCGGTTATCGCCGCGCTCGGTCTCGCCCTCTACGCACGTCCGGGAATCGGGGGCACGTATTGGACGACGTTCTTTCCGGCGGTGGTCGTGCTCGGGTTGGGGATGGCGGTCACCGTCGCGCCACTCACCACGACCGTCATGAGCGCGGTCGATCCCCGACATGCTGGTGTGGCATCTGGCGTCAACAACGCGGTCGCTCGGGTGGCCGGTCTGCTGGCGATCGCCGTCTTCAGCGTCGATGGTCGCGCGAACGTTCGAAGGGCGCGTCAGACCGGCTCTCGATCAGCTTGCGCTCTCATCGACCGCCAGAGCGGAGCTCGACCGGGAATTGCCCAAGATGGCGGGCGCGGACGCGGCACAGATGTCTTCGATACCGCCGCCGGAGCGGCGGGTCGTCCGCGCGATCATCGATGAGGGGTTTGTCTTTGCGTTTCGTCGAGTGATGATCGGCGCGGCGGGTCTGGCGCTGGCCGCCGCTGCCTTCGGTCGCGCAATTCGCCAGGGTGTTCCAGCTCGATAGTCAGTCGGAAGAGATGAGTCCCCGAGTGGGTTCGGAGCCCGTTGGGATCGACTCGATCTCATGCACTCGGCTGATGTCGACCGCGACACGAGATTGCGCATCGGTTCGCAGGAACATCGATTGGAATCTGGCGTTCCAGACGATCTCGTCTGCCCGATACGACGAGCGTGCGTGGACGGTCTGTTCCAACGCCTCGTCGGTTCCCGTCAGCAGGACGAGGATCTCGGCCTGCGTTCGTTCCAGCTCCTCGGGTGTCCGCCCCGCCAGAGGGCTTGCGCCATCAATCGGGTGCACGATGGTCCATGAGAGCGGAAAGAAGGTCACCTTGTTCCGTTCAAGCGGCAGCAGCACGTAGCGTCGCACGGTGCCGCCACGATTGTCAGGTTCGACCGCGCTGAACAGCACCTGTGCCTCGAGTTCGATGATTTCATTCCGGCGCCGGTTCACGATTCGGAACATCAGGCCCTGGCCGTCGGTGTACGGCCCGACGACGGCGCGGCGGCTGAAGAGCAGCGCTGCCGTTGGGCGCGTAAACCGGGCAAAGAGCAACCCCGTGGCGAGCGCCTGATACATGAGGCCGACAAGGGCCTCTATGGTGACCACGATGTTGGCGGCCATCCCGTTTGGACCGATTTGGCCGTACCCAATCGTGGCGAAGGTCTGGATGCTGAAGAAAAAGGCCTGGCTGAACCGTCCTCCCAGCATCGTCGCTCCGGCACCGAGCAAGGCATCGGGCCCGCATGCCAGGTAGGCCACGGCGAAGACGAGATTCAGCACGAGATACGTCACGATCACCACGCCGAGGAAGCCTCCCCACGAGATTGTCAGCAAGAGGTGATAGGGCGCGAAGGTCTCGAAGAATCCGAGTCCCGACCGGGCGACATTGAACGAGCCGTCTCGATTGAGCAGGCGCTGTCGGCTTTCGCGGCTGACCACCGAGCCAAAGCCGAGGTCGCGATCCCGCGCCTGCTCCTCGGGCGAGCGTCGAGGGGCGAGTGGGCTGGGCTCGAAGGAAGGCTGGGGCACCGCAGGCTACTCCGGTCCGAATGATACAGCTAGAACTCCTTGTGCCGCTGCTCCGAAAACGCAGAGTTCGATTTCAACGTCTTGTTTCCCGAAAGACGTCACCTCGAGTTGACGTCGAAGTATCTGCTTCTTAGTCGAACCGTCGCGGTTTCGACACGCGCCGACCTCACACTAAAAAACGTTTCGTCAGGCGGAACCGAATCCTCGAGTGTCGCGCCGTGCAGCCCGGCCGCTCGCGACGGCCTGAACTGCGGGGCGGAATGCCGTAACAAACCTAGTGTGCCAAGACTGGAGAAAATGAACATGAGAGTGTCACGTGAACTCACAAAGATGGTTATCGCGGGTGGTCTGCTGATTGCGAGCACGGTCCTTTTCGCTAACGGCACTCGTTTTTCGGATTTCACGCCACTGAGCAGTTCGGCCGGCCCGATCACGCCGATTGGCGACCCGGCCGAAGCCGCGCCGATTACCTTCGGCAATCCGGTCTTTCAGCAGCAGTCCATTGCCGACCGCGGGACCCAGCTGTTGGCCAACATGCCCAACACCGGCAGTTGGGACATGAACACCGTGAACGAGACGGGCCCTCATAAGGGGCGTTACCTGTTCACCGTGTTCGAAACCGGACAGCCGGGCGTGCAGCGCCATGACCTGTTATCGGGTGTGACCGACACGATATGGCACAGCCTGGCGGCAGGTACCCATGCCTCCTTCGATCCCTCCTACTGGACGCCTTGGGGAACGTTCATTGTCGCTGAGGAAAGTTGGTGCACGGCCGCCGCGGGATGCACCACCAGCCGCAACGGGCGCCTCTTCGAACTGAAGAATCCGATCGATGCGCCCGCCGATCTTCAACCCGCTGACGGCGGCGAGCAATATCAACGCGGACTTCGTGCACCAGAACGTGATTCCACGCTCGTCTCACGAAGGCATACAGTTCGATCGAGTTGGCAACATGTACTTCATCGATGAGCTCGATGGCGGGAACATTTATAAGTACACCTCGGCGGCCAAATGGGGGGACATCATGTCAGGGAAGGCCGAGTACTTCGACGCCGGCCAGACATTCGTCCTGCGGGTCGGCACCGGTACGGTGGCGAATGCCACCGGGCCGTTCACCTGGGTTCCGATCACGAACGCTTCCGGGGCCGCTCTGCCCGGAGCGCTGGTTATTACGGACCCGAACGGCGTGACATCGCTCGACGCCCGCAACACCACCAACCTGGCGGCGTTCAAGGGCACGGACTACATGCGCCCTGAGGACATGCAGATGCAGTCGTTGCGCAATGCTGATTATCTCTACGTGACGACGACCACCACGCACGAGACGTACAGGCTCGATCTGAAGGACCAAACGATCGCTGTCTTCGCGAACCGGAACACCATCGATCTCGCCACGGGACTTCCGGTTGGCTCGGCTCTGGCGAATCCGGACAATCTGGCGATCGACCATGACGGAAACATCTACATCGTCGAAGACCGGAACGGGGGCGTCGATGACGACATCTGGTTCGCGAAGGACCTCAACGGGGACGGTGATCTGAATGATCCCGGCGAAGGGATCGGGCGCTGGGCGTCGAATGGCACACAGGGTTCGGAGTTCACCGGGCTGTACTTCGACCCCACCGATAAGCGTCGGGCCTGGGTCAACATCCAGCATCCTGCCAGTGGCAACGATCGGACAATCGAAATCACGATTCCGTGAGACAAGAAATTGAGTCCCGGCACTGATCGCGTGCAACTCGTCGGGACTTGAAACGGACTCGAAAGCAGCCCAGGCACACCCGCATCCTGCAGGCGGGTGTGCCTCGAGGTTCGCTACTTGCCGATGTTCGGATTTGTGCTGCCGCCGGGGGGGCCGTACTGATTGTTCTCGATGCAGATGTACTCCATGATCTCGCTGCCGGGCGCGCTGAGCTTCGCCGTGTACGTGACGGAGAACGGCTTGGTGAACGTGCCGGGATCGTCGATAGTCACAACGCGGCGAAGCGTCGTGAAATCGGTGCGCGTCCAGCGTTCGACGAGGTGCAGCTTCTCGCTGTGGGGAGTGCCGCCGCTATCCAGCCAGAACTTGTCGTTGAGGCCGATGGTGTCGATCACGAGCGTGTCTTTTTCCCAGTGCCCGATCGAGTGCCCGTACCACGTCGGCGTACGGATCCTCGGGATGCCTGCGGCCGTCCATGAAGATTTGACGGTAGGTGTGCGCGTTTCCTTCCTGTAGCATGAAGATGTGCGTCACGTTGACCATCGGGTACTGGATGAACCGCCAGGCAAAGCCGCCTGTGATCCGCAGCGGTCCGCCCGGCATGCAGAGGTTGTAGGGATCGTCGCCATCCGTCCGCGTGCCCATCAGCTTCTTCGCCCAGGGTTGGAGCAGGCTGTCCGCTCGCCTGGTTTCAGCAGCCGCCCGACAGGTGTTGAGCCGCCATCCGTCCAGACTCCCGACAAGTCCACGGTGCCATCAGCCAGTTTGCGAACGGGCCGGTTCGGGGCCGCGTCGGCAGGCGGCGGACCGTTGGCGCCTCCCAGGCGCCGCGGGAGCTCCTGACCGAGGAGCGGCAACGACAACCCGATGACCGCCGCGAGAGAACTGAAAAAATGTTTTTCATTGCCCCAGCTTTCCGTCGAAAACAGCGCGCGACCGTCCGCCGACGTGATCGAGCTGGCAACGGCTTTCGTCGTGAGCGCCTTGCCTCCGAAGCCGGCAATGGTCACCTGATCGCCGACTTGTCAGCGTCTTCCGCGTCCAACCGGCTCGCTCGAGGGCCAGGACGCTCGCCATTTCGAAGTTCCAATTGGTCACCGTTCCAGCGTCGTCTTTGCTGTCGATGTAGAAATGGGTGTGTGGATTCGTCCATTCCACCTTCGTCACGGTCCCCTTCACGGTCACCGGTTTCTTTGCGTCGTATTCCGCGGTCCACGAGTGATGGGCAGCCGCTGGCGCCGCCAGAAACAAAAGGCTGATCCCCACGACTCGAACCAAGAGCGTCGTTCTCATGCGTGTTCTCCTGGACGCGCGCACCGATGGCGATACATGAAGCGCTATTTTAGCGTAATCCGTGGAGGACATCTCCGGCGGCTGCGCGGGAAGGTAGGCGTCGGGAGCGAGGACCTTCAAAAGGGGTCAGGCCGCACAAGAGGCAAACGATGAAGACGTGTCGACGTGAGTTGCGGTCGTGACTCTCTGTTCCGGAGTCAGACCGCAACTTCAGTCAGCTACCGAATGCCAATTCCTCGAGCACCGGCGCCCACGCCGTTGAAACCGTAGCCAACGCCACCGCCGACACCAATCCAGTCGATGAACAACGCCGTGGGTCCGGCGGCCTTCGGCATCGCACCTTCAATCAACTTGTAGTTGTAGACCAGGTCCTTCCCGTCCATGACCGGATGACTGATTTCGACCACGGTAAGTGTGTTGTCGTTGTGGCCCGACTCATACACCGATAGCGTGGCGTTGGGCGGGTCGCTCGCGAAGTTGTCTTTCCCCTCGCTCGCTTTCCACTCATCCATGTAGGCAGGCATCGTCAGGTGGCCGGCGATACGCGCGGGGCGATCCGAGAAATACAGCGTCTGCTGTCCGACGTTCACAAGCCGCAACGTCTTGTCGCCGGCCTTCAGGCTGTCGGCAGTCTGCACGAACATGAGTTGGATATTGTTGGCGTCGGCCCCGGTCCGGAACACAGACACACCGAAGAAGAGCGACCAACGAGATCAACAACAGATTTCTTCGCATGGCTTTTCCCTCCGAAGTCAGCGCACGACTCAGCACGCTGCCGCCTGTTCTCTTTGGGACTGACTCAACGCCTATGCCAGGAACCGCGCGGCGGTCGCTCCTTGCGCGACGCGAAGGGCGAGGGGGCTCTCAGAATCTCGTGATCGGTCCTACCTAGATCTCGTGAGCGGTCGCACCCTGGGATCTGCGAAACCAATCCAGCGCCTCAGCAGCGCGGCTGTGCCCGCGACGGAACACTGGCACCCTTGATGCACGCCGCTTGAGCCGTGGTAGTCCCACACGTCGGCGGGTCAGCACGTGGGCCCCACATACCGGCAAACGGCGCGCAGCGCGCAATGAGACTGCTATTCGAGGCGAGCGCGATCGGCGAGCTCGCTGTGGGAATCGGTGTGGCCCTGTTCCCGCGCACGGTGAGTGGGCTGCTGCTTGGCGCGCCGATCGAGGGTATCGGAGCGGTGATCGCGCGCCTGGCGGGAGTCGCGGTTGTAGCACTGGGACTGACCTGGTGGTCGGCAAGAAGCCATCTCGACCAGTGGCTCTCGCCGATTGCGCCGGGGTTCTTCGGCTACAACCTGGCGGTGGGCCTGCTGTTTCTTTCCTATGCGTTGGCCGCCACCGCAAATGTGACCGTGGCGTGGCTGGTCGCGGCGGTGCACCTGCTCGCTGGGTTCGCGTTTGGCGCAGCCTTCGTCATACAGCAGCGCAGCAGTCACATCAAAGTGGGGAAGGCGCTCATGGAGAGAACGAAGGAAGGCACAGCATGAAAAACAGGGCCACGGTCATGACGATGGCGTTCGTGATGAGCAGCGCGCTCGCCGCACTCTCTTGTTCGAAGCCGGCGCCAGAGCCGAAGCAAGCACGAGAGACGGCCGAATCGGTTGGGACAGCCGGTCAGGCGACGAGTCCCGCTGAGGTGCGTACGCAGCCGAATCCCGACCGCGACGCCTTCTTCGGCGAAACCCACCTCCATACGAGCTGGTCGGTGGACGCGTGGATATTTGGCAACCGCATCACCGGGCCGGACGATGCGTACAAATATGCTCAGGGGCAAACCATCAAGCACCCGCTGGGCTACGACATCAAGATCGATACTCCGCTCGACTTCATGGGAGTGACTGACCACTCTGAGTACGTAGGCGTTACGAAACAAGCGAACACCCCGGGGTCCGCGCTCAGCAAGCTGCCGGAAGCGCAGCCTCTGATTTTGAAAGACCCCAACAACCCACAGGACCAGCAGAAGGTCTTCCTGTATCTGCTCACCCTCACCTCGCGGCCGCCTATCAAGGCGTTCATGAGCCCACAAATCGCAGGGACGATCTGGAAGGAGAACGTTCAGATCGCCGACGCGAACAATCATCCCGGCAAGTTCACCGCATTCTGCTCCTACGAGTGGACCTCGATGCCGGGCAATCGCAACCTGCACCGCAACGTCTTCTTCCGCGATTGCGCTAAGGTGCCGGAGATGCCCTACAGCGCGCTCGATTCCACGCACCCCGAAGACCTGTGGAACTGGATGGACACGCAGCGCAAGGCGGGCAACGAGTTGCTCGCCATCTCGCACAACGCGAACGTGAGCGACGGGTGGATGTATCCCATCGACGTTGACACCTACAGCCGGCCCATCGACGCGGCCTGGGCCGCGTCCCGCGACCGTAACGAGCGGCTCGTCGAGATCAAACAGATCAAGGGACAGTCCGAAACCCATCCCATGTTGTCGCCCAACGACGAATTCGCCAGCTACGAGATTTACAGTGGCTTGCTCGGTCTGCCGCCGGACAGCGGCCGCATTGATCGCATTCACGGAAGCTTCGCCAGGCAGGCCTACAAAGACGGCATTGCCCTGCAGGACACGCGCGGCTACAACCCTTACAAGTTCGGAATGGCTGGGGGTTCCGACTCGCACAATACCGGCAGCCCGTACCGTCAGGACAATTTCTTTGGTGGACATGCCGAGGTGGACGGAACCGTTGAGAAGCGCTTGGCCGGGGTTCTGTTGGGAGACACTCTGGATGTCCGTCTGGAGAACCCGGGAGGGCTGACCGGTGTGTGGGCCGAGGAGAACACGCGCGCCTCCCTCTGGGACGCCATGTATCGCAAGGAAACCTACGGCGTCAGCGGGCCGCACATCAAAGTGCGCTTCTTCGGCGGTTGGGGCTACACCAAAGACACTCTGAACGCAGGGGACTGGGTACACCAGTCCTACGCGAACGGTGTCCCGATGGGTGCCGACCTGCCTCCGATGAACGGCATGGCTCCGACGTTCGTTGTCTGGGCGGTGAAAGACCCGGCCTCTGCCAATCTCGACCGCATCCAGATCATCAAGGGCTGGACCAAGAACGGCCAGAGCTTCGAGAAGATCTTCGACGTCGCCTGGTCGGGCGACCGTAAGCGCAATAAGTGGTCGGGCAGGGTTCCCGCGATCCAGAGCACTGTGGACCTGGAGAAAGCCACTTACACCAACGCCGTCGGCTCGGCTGAGCTCAAGACGGTGTGGACCGATCCCGAGTTCGATGCCAGCCAGCATGCGTTCTACTACGCCCGCGTGCTGGAGATCCCGACGCCGCGCTGGACCTTGATTCAGGCGGTGAAGGCCGGGGTTCCACCGCCCGACGTGGTGCCGCCGACTGGCCAAGAGCGCGCCTGGACTTCGCCCATCTGGTACACCCCGAGCGCTGAGGCGAGTAAGAATGCGCCCGCCGGCATGACGGTGGCCGATCTCAACAAGAAAGGCGCAACCGCACTGGGTGACGCCCAGCTCAAGGCGCTCATCGTGGGTAAGGCCTTCTGGTTACGCAATAACGTGACCGGTGAGCAGTTCAGCGCCAGCTACACGGCCGAAGGTGAGAGCAACGTCTGGCATGTTGGCTCGAGCGCGACAACCCCGAGCAGCGTCGGCGACTCGCTGCGCGAGGGCTACCAGGGAACCACCACGCCCTACAAGATTGAGAACGGAAAAGTCGTGACAATGATTTCCCAGGATCCCTTTGCGGTCACGATTTACAGACTGGGCGACACCTATTACGGCGCACGCAGCAACGAATTTGGCTACGCCAACTACGAGATCATTCCGACGCCAAAGATCGTGATGAATCCGCTTGCGGCAACGATCAACCAGTTCGCGATTGATCTGGGGCTGACGGAACAGCAGAAACAGCAGATTGTCCCCATCCTGAAGCAGGAGGCTCCGCAACTGGAGGCGCTGAAGAAAAACACCTCGCTCAATCCATTGCAGAAGGTGGAGCATTTGACGGAAATCAGCCGCTCCGTCGATGCGAGAATCACGCCTGTCCTCGATCCCGCGCAGCAGCAGAAGTTCAAGGCCATGCGCGAAGAGGAGCGACGGCGAATGGTAGAGAATCTGGCGCGCAAGGCGATTCACAAGCTGGAGACCACGCGGTAAGAAAGGGCCTTGCCGTGTTGAAGCGCTGGTTGCGCGAGCCGCTGGTGCACTTCCTGCTGGTGGGACTGGCGCTGTTTGCCGCGTACGGCTATCTGTACCGAGGTCGCAGCGGCGTGGAGTCGTCCAAACAGATCGCGCTGACACTGGAAGACCTGCGGCAGATGGATCTGTACTTTGAATCTCAATGGCGACGTCAGCCAACCGTCGATGAATTCAAGAGCATGGTCGACGACAGGGTTCAGGAGGAGATCCTCTATCGCGAAGGTCTGGCAATGGGTCTGGACAAGGACGACACCATCGTCAAGCGTCGTATGGCGCAGAAGGTGCGGTTCCTGGCCGAGGACGTGGCCACGGCTCACGAGCCCACGACCGCCGAACTCAAGACCTGGTACGAGAAGAACAGCCAGAAGTTCGCGCTTCCCGGCCGGATCACGTTCCGACATGTCTATTTTTCTCCAGACAACCGTGGTCAGCGCGCCCGTGACGATGCCGTCGAAGTGCTCGCGAAGGTTGCCAGGGAGTCTGAAGACTCGAGAGCCGAGCCGCTCAGGGCCGATCGCTTCATGTTCCAGGAGTACTACAGCGATCGTTCGACCGAGCAGTTGGCCAAGGAATTTGGCCCACAGTTCGCGCGGGAGATCTTCGAGGTGAAGCCCGGCTCGTGGCAGGGACCGATTGAGTCTGGCTACGGCTGGCACCTGGTGTTCGTCGAGTCCTTCAACCCAGGCCGCATTCCCGCCTTGGAGGAAATCGAGTCCGACGTGAAGACCGCCTGGCTCGGCGAGCAGAAGGAACAGGCCTGGCGCAAGGCTTACCGGGAAATGCGCGCCAAGTACACCGTGCTGCTGCCCGGCCCGCCCGACGACGAATCTGTTCGCGCGTCCGCGCCTCCACGCAGGAAGGAGATTGCTGCGCCGTCAGGCGAGGGGCCGCAGTGAGCCCGCGTGACTGAGCTCCGCAATCGGACTTCCGTCGTGCTCCTGCTCGCGATGCTGCTCGTGGCGCGGACCGCATGGGCCCACGAGGCGCGCCCCGCGTACCTCGAGATCAAGGAAACCGGGGCCGGTCGATTCAGCCTGCTGTGGCGCACACCCGTTCTATCGGGTATGCGTCTGCCGATCGTGCTGACGCTGCCCGCTGACGTGCGCAACATCAAGGCGCCCACGGTTGAGGAACTGGCGGATTCGCTGGTCGAGCGCCAATGGATCGATGCCGGCGCGGATGGCCTCTCGGGCAGGCGGATTGAGTTCGTCGGGCTCCAGGCGACGATTACCGACGTCCTCGTTCGCGGCGAGATGCTCGACGGAAGGAAATGGACGACGATCGTCCACCCCTCGCAGCCGTGGGTGGAAATGGCGGGGTCGCAAACCTGGCTCGCGGTGGCGGGGACCTACATCGTGCAGGGCGTTCGGCACATCGCGTTCGGAGCCGACCACTTGCTCTTCGTGCTGGGTCTCCTGCTGATCGTGACCGATCGGTGGATGTTGCTGAAGACGATTACCGCATTCACCATCGCGCACAGCATCACGCTGGCCATCGCGACGTTGGGCTATGCCAGCGCACCAGTCGTTCCGCTGAACGCCGCCATCGCGCTGAGCATTCTTTTTCTTGGACCGGAGATCGTTCGGAGTTGGCGAGGCGAGACGAGCTTTACGATTGGGCACCCGTGGGTCGTGGCGTTTGCCTTCGGCCTGTTGCACGGCTTCGGCTTCGCCGGCGCGTTGACGAGCGCCGGTCTTCCTCGACATGAATTGCCGTTCGCACTGCTCTCGTTCAACGTCGGCGTCGAGGTCGGGCAGGTCGGGTTCGTGCTGCTGATCCTCGCGCTGGAGCGGTCATTTCGCGTGCTGGAAATACGATGGCCTCGCTGGGCTCAGGCGCTCCCAGGCTACACAGTCGGATCACTCG
This sequence comes from uncultured Acidobacteriota bacterium, assembly GCA_963789965.1. GTDB lineage: Bacteria > Acidobacteriota > Vicinamibacteria > Vicinamibacterales > CAVVIG01 > DATLLJ01. The sequence continues at coordinate 242,054 of CAWBMO010000005.1, read as the reverse complement.
GAGCGTTCTGGACCATCCAGAGAGTTGTCGTGGTGCTGGGAGGTGCTGGCCGGTGACGCGACACACTGGGAGTACTCGCAGGCTTCTTCTCCTTGCGGTCTTCGTCCTCTATTGGGGGCAGGCGTTGCACGCTCACGTGCAGCGCGGGGAATCCGTCAGCTTCCGCATCGGATTCGAGCATCCGATCTCCGGATGGGATCACGTGGTGGCGATGATCGCCGTCGGACTGTGGGGTGCTCAGCTCGGAGCTCCGGCCATCTGGCTTCTGCCGGTGGCGTTTCCGATGGTGATGGCGATGGGCGGCATGCTCGGGCTGATGGGTGTGCCGCTGCCGGGAACAGAGATCGGCATCGCCGCCTCGGCGATTCTTCTGGGCAGCGCGGTGTTGTCGGAGGTGCGACCTCCCCTCGTGATGGCCGCCGTTGTCGTCACCTTCTTCGCCATCTTCCACGGATACGCACACGGCGCTGAGTTGCCCCCAGGACAGAACGGCCTCTTGTACAGCATGGGATTCGTGATAGCGACCGGGTGTCTGCACGCAGTCGGGATCTCCGTCGGCTTGATTCATCGCTGGCTCTGGGGTCAGAAGCTGCTAAGAATGGCGGGAGGTGCGGTCGCATTGGCCGGTGCCTTCTTCATGTGGAGAGCGTTTCACTGACATGCTGCAACACGTCAGACCCGCGGCTGCAATGGCTGCTGCGATCGTGCTCTGGATCGCGCTGTGCCCGATGCGTGCGGAAGCGCATCTGAACTCGACCGGCCTCGGCCCGATTTACGACGGCGCTTTGCACCTGCTTCTCAGTCCCGAAGATCTGGTCCCGGCGTTGGCCCTCGCCTTGCTCGCTGGATTGCGCGGCGCTCGTTACGGACGCGTGGCGTTGTTTGCCCTGCCGGCGGCGTGGCTCTTGGGAGGGCTCGCGGGCACTGTGGTCGGTCATGGCAGTGGTACCGCAGCCGCCGTCGCGTCCTTCCTGCTGCTGGGGGCCCTGGTCGCAGCGGACGCGCATCTGTCTCTGGCATTGCTCACCGCGCTGACAGTATCACTGGGGCTTGTTCACGGATTCGTGAACGGAGCCGGCATGGGTCAGCCCGGCGTAGGTGCGCAGGCCCTGCTCGGCCTTGCGGCGGCGCTCTTCGTCCTCACCGCGCTCGTCGTGGCGTTTGTGGTTCAACTGCGTCAGAGGTGGAGCCGGATCGCGGTACGGGTTTTCGGAAGCTGGATCGTCGCGAGCGGTCTGCTCATGCTTGGGTGGGCGATGCGCTCGATTCGATAGCACACCTGCGTCGGAACTCCGCCCATGGCCTCGCGAACGGCGATGCTGTGGTCTCTAGAGCGTTTTTCGGTTCCGTGTAGTACGCGAGTCCCTGGTCCATGGCGCTCGGTCCATGGTCCGTCCTTGGTCCCTCGTTCGTAGTCCACCGTGGCACGCGCACCAAGGACCAAGGACCACGGACGGACCAAGAACCCAGGGACAAAGGACCAAGGACTTGACCGCTACGCCGAACTGACGATCTCTAATTCCTGACGTACTTCGTCACGCCCCGCAGCGTTGCTTCCGCTGTGTAGACATTGCCGGCGGCGTCGATCGCGATGCCTTCCCCCATGGCGCCGTCGGGAGAATTCGGCGTCGTGTGGGGTGGAATGAACATCGTCACCTTCCCGTCTCTGAGGCTGCCGATCCGGATCCCCTTCTGCCAGCCCGGATGAACCCTTTCGGTCGATTCCGAGTCGGCGGTGTAAATGACGTCGTTCTTGTCGATGGTCAGGCCGCTCGTACGACCGAAGTCGTCGTATTCACCGACGACTTTGCCTTCCTTCGTCAGGATCTGGATGCGATGGTTGTGGCGGTCGGCGACGATCAGCCGGCCCTGGGAGTCGAACTCGAGCGCGTGCGGCGTCCGGAACTCGCCAGGCGCTGTTCCGGTCTTGCCGATGAACCTGAGGAACTTCCCATTCTTGTCGAATACGGAGATGCGCCCGATCAGATTGGGATCGGTCACGTCGGTATGGCTCTCTGCGACGTAGACGTCACCATTCCCCGGGTCGGTCACGACATCGGTCGGGTCGGTCAGGGCTTCGGGGGGATTTCCCCTCACGCCCGGTTTCCCCAGCGTCATCAGGATTTTGCCTTCGGGGCTGAACTTGACGACCGCGCTTCCCTTGTTGCCTTCTCCGGGAAACTTGGTGAGCTCGTCCGGGCTCGCCGCGCGTGCGTCGGTCACCCACACATTTCCGTCCCGGTCGACATGGATGCCGTGCGGCCATACGAACATCCCGCCGCCAAAGCTCCTGATTTCCTTCCCTGACTCATCGAAGTGATGGACCGGGTTCGCTTTCGTGCCGAGGCAGCCGGGCGCGGTTCCGGGAGAGCATCGGTCGGTCGCCCACACCGACTTCCCATCCCGGTCGATGGCCACGCCATTGGAGCCGCCCCACGGCCTCGCCTCCAGATTGAGCTGTGCCCAATCCCGGAGAACACGATAGGGATTGGAGCCGTTGTTGACCGGCTGGACTTTATCCGTCTGAGGCGTGCCTCCCCGCTGCTGCCCCTGAACATGGGTTCCCTGCAGCGCCACCCCGACGACAACGCCAAGAATCGCGAGACGCGTCGCTTTCATACTGCCGTTCTCCTGGATTTGGACATCCCGAAGTCGGCTTTCATGCTACACCCGCAACGTCGCTCGTTCCCCTCTTTCGTGTGCGTCCAGGGGTGAATACCAAGCTCGCGACAGACGGTGGAGCAGTCGTGGGGATGAGACAGAGTGAAAACTGTGGGGTGCTCGGTCAACCTGCGGATGAGAGAGCCTGCGACTCGCGAACCGAGTCGCAGGCGGTCGAATTAGTGTCGCGAATGTTCTACCAGCGGAATGCCACGCCCAGACTGGATCGCCAGTACTTGAGACCGGACAACTCCACCAGCGTCACACTGTTGTCCAGCAGGCTATTGTCCACGTTGATGTCGAGATTGGCGTCCGAATTCGCTTTGTACCACCGAAGATCCGCCCGGATGCCGACGCGGCCGAGGTATCCCATGAGGCCCGCTCCGAGGTCTCCTCCGAACCGCGTCTGGCTTGCGGTGTTCGTGTTGTTGATGAGGTCCACGTTAGGGGTCAGGATATCGCCCAGCGTGAACAGCCTCGCGCGCATGTTGATGGCACCGATGCCGCCGGAAACGTACGGCTTGAACCGCCTCTCGGCGCCGATACGCAATCCGTAGATGATGTTGAACATGTAGCTGCTGAGGGTCGGATGCTCGGCGAACAGCACGTTGGATGCCTTGAACGTCGGCACGAAGTCGCCGATGAATTCAGCGCCGACGTTGCTGCGCCACAGATAGGCGAGCTGTCCGCCGAACGCCACGCTCTTGGTGATGTCGTCATTGGCAGTTTCCACGAGGTCCGACTGGAGACCCGCAGTCGCGTCGAAGTAGTTGCCAATGTACGCGGACGCGATCCACGGCTCGAACTCTTCGACTACCGCAACCACAACGGGTGGAGGCGGCGGGGGCGGTGCTGCCACCTGCGGTTCCACGACCGGTGGTGGTGGCGGTGGTGGCGGTGGTGGCGGCGGTGCCGGCGCAGCGCGCACTTCGCCAGTGGTTGGCGCCGGGTTCTGGATCGCGGTGAGCAACGACAGGTTGCCGCACACCTTCGGGACGACGAACGTGTACGTGTACCCGGCAGCGACCACGCGGAACTGGAAAGCCTCAAAGGACTGTCGTCCCGCCCATCGCACGTTTTGCAACAGTGCCGGCGTTCCCGACCGTTTGAGCGCCATCCACTCCATGTGCGTGCCGGGCGCGATCGTCGCGTCGGTCATGTTACCCACGATGAGGGCGTCGAGCACCTGCGTGGAGACATTGCTGAGGCCGGCCATCGTCAGGACGCGGCTGATTTGATCTCGATTGGCACTCACCATCGAGTGAAGGTCGTCGACGTTGCGCATCGGTTTGCTGAATCGTGTGCTCCCTCCTAGTGTCCTGACCGGGGTCTCCTTCGTCTGGTAGTCCGTGCCGACCTGGGCTGCCGCAGGCGTGACCCATAGTGCCAGAACCGTTGTTACGAGTATTCCGCCGCGAACCATACTTCCGATGACTTGCCTGATGTTCATCTCGCCTCCTCCCGTTAAGCGGGCAACGAGCGCAAGGCAGTTCAAGATGGAGGCCATGCTCCCGTCCAACGCTGTATGGCAGGAAACGGGCTGTTTCACCGCATGTAGAAGCAGTACGGCGTGCTTCTCAGACGGGCCGATGACAGCCCGCGATGATCTGTTACGGCCGGTTGCGGCCGTTGGCGAGTCTAGGAGAACGACAGCCGTGCGACGTCCCGGAACGCCGACAGCGCACGCTCGACCATTTCGTCGGAGGCGGTCAGGCTGATTCGAAAATAGTCAGGCGCGTGCATGAGGCTCCCAGGCAAAACGAAGACGTTGCGATCTGCCAGGTGGTTCCACAGCTGCGCCGGGTCGCCTTCCGGCCATTTGGTCCACAGATAGAAGGTGCCCTCCGGCGGGAGGACTTCGTAGCCGTTGTCTCCCAACACGCGCATCAGCCGATCGCGCCGGCGTGCCAGTACGGCCTGATCGATCGAGAGAGTCTCGAGGTCAGGTACTGCGTACTGCATGACCGCATTCGGGAAACACCAGCCAAGGGCCGCCTGCGCGGCGAGCATCGAATTGCTGAAGGCGCGACGCTCCGCCTCCGGCATGAGAGGCGAAATCGCCAGGTAGCCGAGTCGTTGTCCCGGGGCCAGGAGAACCTTGCCGTAGCTATAGGAGATGAAGGTCCACGGATACACGGCCGCCGGGCTGTCGAAACGCCTTCCGTCGAACCGTAGCCGGCGGTACGGTTCATCCGAAAGCAAGTAAATGCGCTGGCCGATGCGGGCGGAGGCGCGTTCGAGGAGGTTCGCCAGGTCCTCCAAGGCCTGACGCGCATAGATGCGTCCGGTTGGATTGTGCGGCGTATTGACGATGACCAGGCGCGTCCGTGGGCCGATCGCCCGGTCGATCGCGCCGAGATCCAGATCGAACGTTGGTGCCTTCAATGCGACTTTGCGCGGCACGGCAGCCGCCGCAAGCAACAGCGGTTCATAGCAGAACCACGCCGGCTCGGAAAAGATCGCTTCGTCGCCGGCGTCGAGGACCTGGTGGACGGCCACCATGATGGCGGCGAAGGCGCCAGTCGTCAGCGCGATATCGGCCGGGTCGAACGCCAGGCCCAGTTCGCGACCAAGATGCTCCGCAATGAAGGCTTGCGGCTTCTCTTCGCTCGTCTTGTACGCGAACCAGTTCTTGTCGTGCGGCTGTGCGCGTTCGCGAATCGCCGTGACGAGGCCCGGCAATGGATACTCATGCGGATTGCCGAAGGTGAAGTCGCAAATTCCCGGATCCAACCGTCGCTCGGCGTAGCGGGAAGACGAATAGAACTGGTTGACGGCGGAGAAGGCCGCATCCGCGGACCTTATACGGGATGACGTCGCCATGACACTTTTTCGATTTGTCTTCGCCTTTGATTTTATTCCGTCCGTTTCCTTCTTGCGGGGTTTCGCGACCGATGTCGCGTTAGGGAGCAGAGGGATTCAGACACGGAAAGGAATCATGTCATGCATCGACTTACGCTGCGCACACTATTGGTCACTATCCCGATCGTCATCTTCGTCGCCGCCGCCGGATTTGTCACCCTTGCCGGAGGCGATCAACAGTCCACCGGAGGCCGGGCACCTCGGTATGTCATTCAACGAGGCGAATATCTCGTCAAGATCATGGGCTGCAACGACTGCCACACGCCGTGGAAAATGGGCCCGCAGGGTCCGGAACCGGACACGACCCGGTTTCTGTCGGGCCATCCGGAACAGATCGGTCCGCTGCCGAAGAGAACGGCTGCCGCGCCGTTCCTCTGGTCCGGACTCGGGACCAACACCGCCTTCAGCGGACCGTGGGGAGTGAGCTACACGTTCAACCTCACGCCAGAGCCGAACACCGGCCTCGGCATCTGGACGGAGGAGATGTTCGTTCGTGCGATTCGCACCGGCAGGCACATGGGCGTGTCACGTCCGATCAATCCGCCGATGCCATGGCCGGCGTATCGCAACGCGACCGACGAAGACCTGAAAGCCATTTACGCATACCTGCGCACCATCAAGCCGATTGTGAATCACGTCCCGGCCTATGAGCCGCCTGAGGAGTGAACTCGACAAACTCAAGCGCTATGTCAGCTCCATCACCCAGACGTCGCCCCTGAAGTCGCCGAGCACGAAGATGATCTGATCGGGCGTGGCGATTGGCGCAGTGCCTGGAAGGTACGCGGGCATCAGCATTTCGGTTGACGCGTACACCGCAATCGGTTCGCCTTCCACCAGTCCTGATGCGGAGGCGAACCGCCGCGCACGAACGGCGCTACGAACCAACGGGTTCGTGCCCGTGGGCGTGTAACACAGTAACCGCCCGTCCGCAGACCAGAAGGGATGGCTTGCGGAGCGATCCACCACTATCCACTCTGACTCTGGAATCGGGTGGTCCCGGAACGGAGACACGCACACACTGGCCGGTTCGCCCGGACGCGCTGCATCGAACGCGATCCATCGTCGATCCGGCGACAACCGCGGATTGCTGACCGACCGTTCGGCGCTCACCAGCAACTCATGCTGGTCTGCGGTTTCCGTATCGATGAGCGCAATCGAGTTCAGGCGCGCAAAACGTTCGATCACGAGCCGGCGGTCGTCCACCCATTGGCGCGGACGACCGCCGCAATCCTCGCCCAGCTTTCGCCAGGTCCCGTCGGGCAGAGAGGCGATGACGATCGGTCGTAGCGCGCGCCCCGCTTCCGGCATCCTCATGCCGTACGCCAGCAGGCGCCCGCTTGGCGAGATCGCTGAATACCCCTTCGAGCCGGAAGGTCCGTCGGCGAGAACCCTCTCCGAGCCCGTCATGAGATCTCTCAGGAACACGTCACCGTCTCCGAGCCGGAATGAGAAATACGCGAGCGTTCGGAAGTCGTTCGTGACTGACAAATAGCCCAGAGGAAACGGGCCTCGCGTCATCCGGCGCAGCGGACCATGCGCGATGCCACTTGCCGCGTCGAGTGCCACCGACCAGAGATTCGCGTCCGCGCGGCTGCTGAAGAACGCCAGGCGCCCGGCGGCGGCGCTCGGAAGCCACGCCGACTCACTGCCTGCCGTCAGCCGCTCCGGCGCACCCGCTGGTTGGTACGTCGACGCGGCGAGTCGTTGCCGGTAGAGACTGACCCCCTGAGCCCCCGCCGCCGAGAACACCAGCGAGTCATCCACCCACGCCGCACCGGTGGGCAAGGTGAACATTCCTGCCTCTCGGAACCGCTGGACCACCCCAGTGTTGGCTGGGGAACCGCCGTCTATCGGCACGATCCACCAATCCGCCTCGAGCGCCGGATCCGGACGGGCATGGACGAGCACCGACCGGCCGTCCGGCAACCACGTCATGCAGGCCACATCGACCATTTCAGACGCGACCGTTCGAAAACCGGCGCCGCCGCGGGCAGCGACCCGAATGCCGACGGCGTCGTGCGGGACCGACGCGAGCCAGAGACCATCGGGGGAAATCCGGCCGCGGCTCGCCCCTCGTTGCAGGAGCCGGGGTTCACCTCCGAGCGTCGGAACCTCGTACACATTCGGACCCGAATCGTCGCTCACGGTAAAGATGATTCGGGTGTCGTCCGGTGAGAACGAGAGATGCGAATACTCGCGCTCACCGCTCGTCAACCGCAATGCCGCGCCGCCAATCTGCTGAATAAAGATCTGCGGCGTCGTCCCGTCCTGCCCGGCATCCGAGACGTAGGCGACCAGGCGTGCGTCGGATGAGAGCGTCGGCCAGCTGGTCAGGGCCGTGGTCCAAGTCACTCGTTCGAGGCGGTGTGTAACCGGCGTCTCGACGGCTTCAGAAACAGGGGAGGCAGCGAGCGTGAGCCGCCGGCTTTCCCACCAGGCGGCCAGTTCTTCTCTTCGCGCATAGATGCTGCCGCGCTTTTCGTGGGCGAGGCGATGAACGGGCAGTCCCTCCTCACGCTCCCATCGCTGCACGGTACGGATGCCCCGGCCGAGATACGCCGCAATCTCCTTCCAGGAGTCCAGTCGATCCTCTGGTGTATGCACAGGGCTGGGCGTGGGTTGCGCGCCCGGGTTGTCGGCCATGAAGACGAAAGGATAGCGCAGACATACGCCAAAAGACGTCACAGCGTCTCTGGCATGTCGTTGCGCTTGAGGAGCGGGAAGTCCCGCCGCAAACTGGCCCCGCTGTTCAACATGGAAACGTTCTTCAAGAGCACGACTTGACGGACAGGCGGTGCCACATGGTGTTGACGAAGCCGGTTCAGTCCAGTCCGGAGCGTTTGGAATGGTTCGAATCCTGGTTCGACTCCGTCCACTATCACAAACTGTACGGATATCGGGACGACACGGAAGCGGCGCGCTTTCTCGATGAACTGATCGCACGGCTCCGCCCTCGCCAGAGGGCACGGGCGCTCGACCTTGGATGCGGCGCCGGACGTCACTCGAAGTACCTTGCGTCGAAGGGTCTCCGGGTCGTCGGCATGGACCTGGCCGCCGGCAGCATCAGGGAAGCGAAGAAGTCCGAGCGGCCTGGCCTCCGCTTTCTCCAGCACGACATGCGAGCCCCATTCGGGCGCGATGCCTACGACTACGTCTTCAACTTCTTCACGAGCTTTGGCTACTTCGAAAAGCCGGACGAGCACCTGACCGTCGTTCGGAACATGGCCACATCGCTGCGGTACGGCGGCGGCCTGGTACTTGACTACCTGAATGTCCGGTACGCCGAGGCACGGCTCACCTCCGAAGAGGTCAAGAAGATCGACGGTGTCATCTACCGCCTCACACGGTGGACGGACGCCCGTTCTTTCTTCAAGCGGATCGTCGTCGAGGACGGCGACGGCAAGCCGCTCGAATACGTAGAGCGCGTTGCCAGGTTCACGCTACAGGACTTCGAGCGCATGTTCGCGCTTCATGACCTCAGCATCGAGGAGGTGCATGGCGACTACCGCCTGAGTCCCTACAATGCCCTGACGTCTCCTCGCATGATTCTGGTGGCGATGAGAAGGGAACAACGACGTTGCCGCCACGACTTCAGGTTGGTGACCGACGCGCGACACCAACCTGAAATCCGTAGCCGGACTTGATGTTCAGGCCAGAGCTTTTCCGTACAGCGCGAGCAAACGGCTCCACGCCTTCTCGGCCTGTGGCTCGTTGTAGACCCCCGAATCCGGAGGGCACCAGCCGTGCGCGGCGCCTGTGTACACTTCGATTTCCGCGGGCAGGTTCGCCTTGGCGAACGTCTCCTTCAGCACGTTCTTCTCATTGGGCCTCTGCATGTCGTCGTTCGCCGCGATCGCGATGAGGAACTGCGCCTTGGTCTTCGCGGCCTGAAGATGCGGACTGTTCGGCATGTCGGTCACGAGTCCGCCGCCGTGGAATGAGGCGACCGCGCCGACGCGATCGGGCACGGCGGCCGCGGTGCGAAACGCGATCGGGCCGCCCATGCAATAACCCTGCGTGCCCACCTTCCGGTTCTTCGCAACCGACGCCTGCTGGTCCAGCCACCCGATGAACGCCTTCGCATCGGTCATGTGCGTCGTCTCGTTCAGAGCCTGCGCGAGCGGCAGCAGCTGCGGGATCGGGGTCGCAGAGCCCTTTTCCGCGGTCGGGGCTTTCTTGACGCGATAGAACGGATTCACGACGAGCACCGAATAGCCCGATTCGGCGAGCCGTTTGCCCATCTGGCGGAACGCCGGCCGCAGCCCGAAGATGTCCGGCCACACGAGAACGCCGGGAGCCGTGCCGGTCGCCGGATGCACGAAGTAGCAGTCGGCGGTGCCGTCCGGCGTCATCACGTTCACGTCCGATTCGGTCACCGCGACCGCGTTCGCGACCTGCGGCAGCATCATCGCCATGCCCGCTCCCAACAGGACGCCGAATTGCCGCCGTGTCACCAACCCGCGCGCCTCGTACTCCTGTCGATCCTCGTCAAAATGATCCTGATCGCACATATTCGCTCCTTATCGATTGCCGCAGACTCACTCGCGTGACACTCTATACCCGATTTCTCGACATGAGAAGATCGGATCAACCGCAACGCTGGCTGCAGACTGAAGCGCAGGGAAGTCGAAATGACGAGCATCACAGGTGTCGAACCGACCAGGGACCTGCTCGGCGGCGCGAACAGGGCCGCGGCCGTCGCGGATGAACGCGCGGAAGAAGGCGATCGGCAGGGACAACTGTCTGCTCCCGTCGTCGAGGCGCTCGACCGCGAGGGGTTGTTCGGCATGTGGGTGCCGCGGTCGGTCCGCGGCGGTGCCGAGCTCGATCCCATCTCGTCGCTTCGCGTCATCGAGAGTGTTTCCTACGGGGACCCTTCCGCCGGGTGGGTCCTGATGGCGGCGGCGCTCGCCATTGGCACCGGCGCGGCCTACCTTGCCGACGAAGCGGTCGCCGAACTGTTCGGCGGCGAACGGCTGCCCGTGATTGCCGGTCAAGGTACCCGGCCGGGTGCCGCTGTCCCACAGGCCGGCGGCTTCAGCCTGAGCGGTTCGTGGAGCTTCGCGTCGGGAATCAAGCACGCCACCCACATTCATACGCTGGGCGTCATCGAGGGCACCGGTGAACCGCGGATCTTCGTGCTCCCGGTCGGCAAGGCGACGCTCATCGAGAACTGGGACGTGCTGGGCCTGCGTGCAACCGGCAGCATCGACTACCAGACCACGAACGTGTTCGTCCCGGAGGCGTATACGCATTTCGCGGTCACGGAGTCGCCCAAGCGTGGCGGTACGCTCTACACCATCGGCATTGCCGGGTTTGCCGTCATCTGTCACTCGGGATGGGCGTGCGGCATCGGCCGGCGCCTGCTCGACGAGTTGTCGAAGAAGGTTCGTTCGGGAATTGGCCGGTCAGGTACGCTGGCGAACAGCGACGCGTTCCACGAACAGTACGCCAAAGCCGAGGCGACGTACCGCGCGGCGCACGCGCTGGTGGACGAGGCGTGGGAGAGCGTGAGAGCGTCGCTCGATCGGGGCGGGAAGCTCGACGTTCGCCAGCAGACGCTGGTGCGCCTGGCCTTGGCCCACGTCACCTGGTCCTGCCACGAGATTGCGGAATTCGTCTACACCTCGGCTGGCACCCTCGCGCTGCGCGACGGCACGATCCAGCGCCTGTTCCGCGACATGCACGCGGGGACCCAGCACATCACGTCGGCGCCTCCCGTCATCCGCAACGCGGGCCGCGAGCTGGCCGGCCTGGCCGACAGGAAGAAGTGGGTTTTTCTGGATCTCGTTGACGAGGCGTAGAGTTTCAGCGTTTTCCTTCTTGAATCCCTACCCTCGGATGCGTACAGTGACGCGAAACGACCATGTAACGACCGTGTGTCGTTCAGCTTGGCGCAGGATCTGGGTGGTGGTACACGGAGGCTCATCATGTTCAAGTGTGTGAAGGCGATCGTGTTGTTCGTGTCGGTGGCGGTCCTTCCGGCGTCTGCCTACGCGCAAGCGTCGATCGTAGGCACGGTCAAGGACGCCTCGGGCGCCGTGTTGCCAGGCGTCACCGTAGAGGCGTCCAGCCCCGCGCTGATCGAGAGGGCACGCTCGGTCGTGAGCAATGGCGTCGGAAAATACGCGATTGAAGACCTGAGGCCGGGGACCTATGTGGTCACGTTTACGCTGGCCGGATTCGCCACGGTCAAGCGTGAAGGAATCGTGCTGACCGGCTCATTCATCGCGACCGTGGACCAGGACCTGAAAGTTGGCGGCCTGGCGGAAGCGATCACCGTCACCGGCGTAACGCCCGTCGTGGACGTGACGAGCACGCGCACCCAGCAGGTGATCAGCGGCGAGACCGTCGCCGAGATTCCGTCGTCCCGACAGTATTCCGCCTTCACGCATCTCATCCCGGCGATCAACGTTCAGCAGAATGATTTCGAAGGCTCCAACCCTGCGCTCTACAGCGTGTTCCAGATCCACGGCGGGCGCCGGAACGAGGGACAGGTCCTCATCGACGGCATAAGCGGCGGCTACCAGGGCATGGGCGTGTCGGGCTACCTGCCCGAGGTGGGCAACTCGCAGGAAATCGTGTTCAGCCTGAGCGGCGGGCTTGGCGAGGCGACCACCGGCGGCCCGCAGATGAACGTCATCCCCAAAGCGGGCGGCAACGTGTTCGCCGGGAGCTTCTTCGTGAATGGCACGGGCAGCGGGCTCCAGGGCGACAACCTCACGGCGGAAGTGAAGGCCAAGGGGTTGACGGCCACGAACGGGATCAAGAAGCTGTCGGACGTCAACCCTTCGTTCGGCGGCCCGATCGTCCGCGACAAGCTATGGTTCTTCAGCACGTTCCGCTACCAGATCAGCCGGCAGAATGTCGCCAGCATGTGGGTCAATAAGAACGCGGGCGATGCCACGAAATGGACCTACGACCCGGACAAGAGCCAGCAGGCGGTCGACGACGGGACGTGGAAGAACGGGTCGGGGCGGATCACGTTGCAGGCCACCCCGCGCAACAAGATCAACTTCTGGACGGGCGTCCAGTACCATTGCCAGCACTGCAAGGTGGGCGGCGACGGGACCGGGCTCGGCTTCGGAGCGTCGATTCGGTCGCCCGAGGCGCATACGACTGACGAAAACCACCCGAGTTGGCTGACGCAAACGAGCTGGACGTCTCCGGTCACCTCGCGTCTGCTGCTCGAAGCCAACGTGCAATTGGGGCCCTATTTCTGGTGGGGGCAGCGTCAGAAGAATGCGTTCGATTCGACGTTGATTCCGGTGCAGGAAAATGGCGGCGCCATTCCGGGCATCAACTACCGATCGTCCATGTGGACCGATCACAAGGCATTTACGAACGTCGTCCAAGGCTCCGCTTCGTACACTACCGGGTCACACTCGGCGAAGTTCGGCTTCCGCTACCTCGGCAACCACCAGTTCTATCCGGTCAACTTCTACAACAACGCGCAGCTCAAGTACACCTTCCAGGATGGCATACCCAACCAGGTCACGGCGTACGCCGATGCGAACTCGCACCAGGAACAGAAGCAGGGCATGTTCGCGCTGTATGCGCAGGATCGCTGGTCGACTGGACGCCTGTCGCTGCAGGCCGGACTCCGTTTCGAGCACCTCGGCGATTACTTTCCTGAGCAGCAGATGGGGCCAAACCGGTTCCTGCCGACCGCGGTGGTGTTCCCGGCCCAGGCCGGTCCGCTCAACCAGAAGGACCTCCAGCCGAGGATCGGCGCGTCCTACGACGTGTTCGGCAATGGGAGGACGGCCGCGAAGTTTTTCATCGGCCGGTACGTGACGACCTTCAACACCGTCGACGAGTGGGTGAACTACAGCCCGGCCGGGCTATTGCAATTTGTCACCACGGACACGCGAGGGTGGACCGACTCGAACAAGAACTACGTCGTCGACTGCAATCTGCTCAACTCGGCCGGCAACGGCGAGTGCGGCCCGGGGAATCCGTTCTTCGGGAGGCAAGTCTCCCCGCTGACGGTCGATCCGGAAACCACAGACGGATGGAACACACGGGAGTACAGCTGGGATCTGTCGGCGGGTGTGACGCATCAAGTCGCGCCGAGAGTATCGGTTGAAGTTGACTACATCCGGCGGAGCTGGGGAAACCTGCCGGCCACGATCAACCGCGCCTGGACGGCGGCCGACTTCGACAAGTTCGTGTACAACGTGCCGAAGGACAGCCGGTTGCCGGGCGGCGGCGGGTACCCGCTGACGTTCTACGACGTAAAGCCTGCGAAGTTCCAACAGCTCGATAACTTCCTGACCTTCGCCGACAGTGTCGGCGGCGCTTTCAACAAGTTCAACGGCGTCGACTTCACGGTGAATGCGCGTCTGGGCGACGTCACGCTCCAGGGCGGCACCAGTACCGGCAACGTCGTCGAGGACTCGTGCGGCGTGGTCGCGAAGCACCCGGATTTCTACATCTTCGGTCCCTGGGGCGGCAACGACCCGTTCCTTGACACGTTCCTCGGCGGCATCGGGCAGTGGCCGCAGTCCTCCTGCCATCGCGAGTCGGGATGGAAGACGAACGTGAAGGGGCTGGTGACATACAACGTGCCGAAGATCGACGTGCTGATCAGCGGGACGCTCCGCAGCCTGCCGTTTGCCGGGAACGAGTTCCCCTCCATTCAAACCCAGAGCCTCAGCGCACAGGCGACGGCGTTGTTCCTCGGAATCCCGGGGGTAGACGACACAAATCTCGGGCGGCCGCTCGCCAGTGGCATTCCCGTCGAATTCTTGAACATCGTCAAGCCCGGCGCGTTGTACGGCGATCGCCTGAATTCCGTCGATCTCCGGTTTGGCAAGATCCTGAGGTACGGCACCACCAAGACGCTGGTGAGCCTCGACGTCTTCAACCTGGTCAACTCGAATACGACGGAGAAGTACCAGTTGACCTACGGGACGACGTATCTCAATCCGTTGTCGATCATGTCGGCGCGGTTCTTCAAGATCAGTGCTCAGCTCGATTTCTGATATGGAAAGACCGGTGTCAATGCCGGTAGATTCCTTCTTCGTTCGTGTTCCTTCTGGCCCGCCCCTTTCATGAGGGGCGGGCCTTTTTGTTGATGCGGTCATGGCACAGAGCGGTGACCGATTGCGCGCTGCCGTGATACGCTCCGAGTCCGTGGCGGTTCGCCCCTGAGAGGCGCCGTCGATGGCTCATCCGGTAACGTGCGCCTGACCAATCAGGCTGAAAGAGGAGACATGGCATCCACCACAGCGGTCCCGACTCGTGAGTCGCGTAAGAAGCTGAAGCCGAAGCCGAAGACCGAGCAGAAGTCGTGGCAGACGCGGAATCTGGCACGCAAGGAGAAGCAGACGGCGCACGCAGCGAAGTTGGCGGCGGAAACCGGGAGCTGACCACAGGCGTACTGAATGTGGTGAAAGGCAAGTCGACACGATAGGATTACCTGTCAAGACTGGAGGAGCCATGCAAACCTTCGTACAAGGCGTTCATCACATCACGTTGTGTCCCGGACGCGCACAGGAAGATATCGACTTTTTTACCCAGGTACTCGGGCAGCGGCTCGTGAAGCAGACGGTGCTGATGGATGGCAGCATCCCGATCTACCACCTGTATTACGGAAACGCCGACGCCGACGTGGGTTCCATTGCCACGTCATTTCCGTACGCCCGCAAGCCGGGTCGCGCCGGTTCCGGCCAGCTTTCCTCCACCAGCTATACGGTCCCGAAGGGGGCGGCGACGTTCTGGAAGACGCACTTCGACGCTCACCGTGCGGAGCATAGCGGCGTGCAGGAGCGGTTTGGCACCAAGTACATTCGCGTGCGCCATCCGGCCGGATTGCTCTTCGAGATGATCGAGGACGCGAGCGATCAGCGCAATGCCTGGACGACGAAACAGGTGAGCCGTGACGTCGGGGCGCGCGGCTTCTTCGGCGCCGTGCTGTCGGTGCGCGACGTTCGCGAGCAGGAATCGTTTTTCGTCGACGCGCTCGGCTTTCGCAAAGTCGGCGTGGACGGCCCCTATCATCGATTCGAGGTGCCGGGGACCGGTGCCGGCCGCATCGTGGACTTGCACCACGAACCGGACCGGGCGCCTGGAAGCTGGGGCTTCGGCGCCGGGACCGCGCATCATATCGCCTTCAACGTTGAGACGGACGATGCGCTCGTGAAGCAGAAGGCGATCTACGAGGAGCTCGGATACACCGACGCGTCCGAAATCAAGGACCGCTTCTACTTCCACTCGATGTACGTCCGATCGCCCGGCGGCATCCTCGTCGAGTGCACGGCGAACGTCCCCGGCGGGTTCTACCAGGACGAAGCACCGGAGGATCTCGGCACGAAGCTTCACCTGCCACCGTGGTTTGAGGAGCAGCGGGCGGCGATCGTCGCCCAGCTCGAGCCGATCGCCGTTCCCGAAGAGAACCGGCCAAAATCGGGCGTGAAGTCGGCGCCGCGGCCCGCCGCTGCCGCGGAGCACAAATCAGGAGCAGAGCCGGCGATTCCGTTGTCACGCACCAAGGCGGCTTTCGGAACGCCCAAGCAGGGGACATAGGAAATCTAGACATCTGGTCATCTAGTTATCGGGTCATTGATTTGGTTATCTGGTCATTGATTGGCCAATCGATTGGGTCCAATCGACAAATCAATGACTAAGTGACCAGATGACCAGATGACCAGATTTTCCGAGAGGGTCAAGTGAAGCGACACACGTTGCCGATGATTGCCTGCCTGACGATGTGGGCATTCGGGCCCGTGTCTGCGCAGGACCTGACGATCACTAACGCCCGGATCATCGTCGCCAATGGCACGGTGATCGATCGCGGTTCGATCGTGGTGCGCGCGGGAAAAATCGCGTCCGTGCAGGCCGGCGCGCCGGCAGGTCCGGCCGGTCAGACGATCGACGCCAGGGGCATGACGGCCATGCCGGGGTTGATCGATGCGCACAAACATATCAACACGGGACCCAACGAGAAGGCCGAGATGCAGGCCCTCCTCGAAGCCGGGTACACCACGGTTCTCTCCGGCGGCGGCCCGGCGGATGGAAACCTCACGCTCAAGGATCACATCGACAAAGGCGTGATCAATGGCCCGCGGATCATCCCGTCAGGGCGGGTCGGCCTGCTTGCGAAAAACACGCCCGAGATGGCGCGCGCCGAGATTCGTGCGCTGGCCGCGATGGGCATCAAGTTCACGGGCGAGCTGCTCCTGACGCCGGTTCCCGGGCCTTCGCCGCAGGAAATCGAAGTCCTCCGCGCCGTCGTCGACGAAGGCAAGAAGGCCGGCGTGATGATTCAGATTCATGCCGTGAGCTCGTCGGCGATGAGGGCCGCCGTCGATGCCGGTGCGCCGCTGCTCGTTCACCTGCCCAACAAAGACTGGGTGAGCCAGGAGGACGCCAAGAAACTGGCCGCCTCGGGCATCCGGATCCTGACCACCAGCGGATTCGGCGCGCCGGTCTTCGGCGTCTTCGCGAACGACAACGCGCCCCGCTTCCGGGATGGCAAGCCCTGGCCCTCAGGGATCATCGACGGGGTCCGCCTGGGCGAGGAAGCAGGATACATGCTCGTGAATGCGCGGACGGTCTGGGATCAAGGCGCCATCCTTGGTTATTGCACCGACACGACCTACGACCCGAAGGCCGGACTGGATCACGAACTCAAGGGCCTGAACGTGATGTTCTCGATGCAGGATCTCGTCAAGCTGATGGGGCCAAACACCGCATCCTATATACAGATGGGCGACCAGCTTGGAACCTTGGAGCCGGGCAAGCTGGCCGACATCATCCTGCTCGACGGCAATCCACTGGAAGGCTATTGGAACTGGCTGAAAACCAAGGTCGTCGTCAAGGGCGGCATGATTGTGGTCGATAAACGGTAATGCCCCGGATGAAATGGTAGGCTGCAACCAGATGCGACGGGCTGGAATCGCATTGTTCGTGTGGTGTCTGTGCGGGATGTCCGTGTCGGCCCATCATTCGACGCTCGCGTTCGATGGGACACAACCGACGGTCATCAGCGGCGTCGTCGCCACGTTCAACTGGAGATATCCCCACACCTCCATCGTGCTCGACGTGAGCGACCCTGAAGGGACCATCACACGCTGGACGATCGAGAGCGAGAGCCTTCAGATGTTGTCGCGTCTTGGTTGGACGAAGATACTCGATCAAGCACGGGGATCGGATCCGCGCGACGGGGGCCCGCGCCCGGAATGGCGCTCCCGCGATGCGCTGTCGCACGATTGATTTGCCGGACGGCAAGACGCCTCGCTTGTTTTCCAACCGAGGAACGACCGTGACAGCTGCCGTGTCACTGCGTTCGTGATAGCTAATCGGAGGAGTCCATGCGTGTGAAGCTTCCGCTCATTGCCCTCGCTTTCCTGGCCGCTCCACTGAGCGTTCTGGCGCACCATTCGTTCGCGGCCGAATTCGACGCGAACAAGCCGGTCGTGCTCAAGGGGACGATTACCAGAGTCGATCTGGTCAATCCCCACGCCTGGCTCTACATGAACGTCACCGACTCCACCGGCAAGGTCGTCAACTGGGCGATCGAGATGGGCGCTCCGAACGGGCTGATCAGGCGAGGCATCACGAAAAACACCGTTCCGATTGGCGCCGAGCTCACCGTCGAGGGCTTTGCCGCGAAAGACGGATCCGCCACGGCGAATGGTCGGACCCTTCGCATGGCTGACGGACGCGCGCTGTTCGCGGGGTCGTCGAGCACCGGAGCCCCGGGCGATCCTCCTCGTCCGACGCCGTAGAAGGAACCACGCAGCCAGGAGTTTTCAGTGAGAAAGAGGACGATCCGCGCGTGGATCCTGATTTGCGCGTCGACTGCAGGCGCCGCCGTGGTGGCCGGCCAGGCGGCGAGGCAGACGACGGCGACGAATCCGGCCTACAAGTCACCCCGAACGCCAGACGGCCAGCCGGACTTGCAGGGTGTCTGGCAGGTTCGAAATACGGCGAACTGGGACGTCCAGTCCCACGGCAGCGCCTACAGGATTCCCGCTGGAATCGGTGTCGTGGAAGGCGAAGAAATTCCGTACCAGCCGTGGGCGGCGGCGAAGAAGCGGAGAATTTCAAGAACCGCCTGACCGAGGATCCCGTCGAGAAGTGCTACATGGCGGGTGCGCCACGCACGATGTACCTTCCGTATCCGGTGCAGATCCTGCAGACGCCGGAGGCCGTCGTGATCGTTTCGTCGTACGTTCATACATGGCGGTGGATACCCACGGTCACCCTGCCGCGTATCGACGGATACGAGTCGTGGATGGGCGACCCACGCGGCCGGTGGGAGGGCGACGCGCTGGTCGTGGAATCGATCGGATTCAATGGACAGTCGTGGTTCGATCACTCCGGCAATTTCCACAGCGACGCGCTGAGACTGACCGAACGCTTCACACGCATTGCCTCGGACGCGATCGATTACGAGGTGACGATCGACGATCCGAAAGTGTTTACGAGACCCTGGCGAATGCGGATGCCCTTGTCTCTCCACAAGGACATGCCGCGCGTCCTCGAAGATGAATGCTATCTGGACGCCGAGGAGGCAGGAAAGCCTATTCGAGGCGCCCACCCTGAAGATCGAAGGAGTGGCCAGTGAAGTCTGCTTCCTTGCTGCTGATTGCGGCGGCACTGCTCGCCGTGGCCATCGCACCCGCGTTCGTGACGGCCCAGGCGCCCGCGATAAACCCGCCGGGCCCGCCGCGCTCGCCCGCGCCCTCTCGTCCCAATCCGCCCACGACACCGGAGGGCAAACCGAATCTGCAAGGGTACTGGAACAATCAGGCCGGGACGGCGCCCTGGGACATCGAGCCCCATCCGGCCAGTTTTCAAGTCCCGCCAGGGGACGGCGTGATCGTCGATCCGCCGGACAAGCGGATTCCGTACCAGCCGTGGGCGCTCGCGAAGCGGAATGAGCTTCGGGACAAGTTCGCCTTCGAGGATCCGCAGGCCCACTGCGCTCCGTCCGGCGTGCCGCGTCAGACGTATACGCCATTCGGCTTCCAGATCGTCCAGCCCCGCGGGTACGTCGTCATCCTCTACGAAGCCGAACACGTGCACCGGGTGATTCGGACGGACGGTAGCAAACATGTTCCAAGCCAGGCCCGGCTCTGGTCGGGCGATTCAGTGGGCCGGTGGGAGGGCAATACGCTCGTGGTGGACACGGCGAATCTCAACGGCAAGACGTGGCTCGATATGGCCGGGAACTTCACCAGTCCCGCGCTCCGCGTTGTCGAGCGGTACACGCTCGTCGATGCGAATACGATTCAGTACGAAGCCACACTCGAGGATCCGACGATGTACACGAGGCCGTGGAAAATGGCCTTTCCGCTCAGGAGAAATACGCAGCCGGGTTACTACCTGTTGGAGTTCGCCTGCCACGAAGGCGAGCGAGATCTCCAGCACTACACGGACGATACGGGCAGACCCAAAGAAGATCGCAAGCCCTAAAGCAGCTTTCAGTTGCGTGTAGCGGTCAGTGCTTGGTCCCTTGGCCCTGGTCCTTTGTGCTTGGTGCGCACCAAGAACTAGGAACGAAGGACGGACCAAGAACCAAGACCCAAGGACTGAGGACTCCTGGCTATACCAGACTAAGAATGGCAAGAGCCTCGGTCGCCTTCAGTGCCAGAACCTGCGGCTCGCGATGGCCGCGCCTTGCGCCAGCGCGCCGAGCTTGGCCCAGACGACGTCCGGATCCACGCCCCCCGATCCCACGTGAATGCTGAAGCCGCAGTCGACGCCGCCCATGACGTTGTCGCGGCCGACGAGCTTCGCATAGCGCTCGATGCGCTGCGCGACGAGCTCCGGATGCTCGATGTAGTTGGACTGGCATTCGATGACGCCGGGTATCAGCACCTTGCCTTCGGGCACCTTGACCGTCTCGAACACGACCCACTCGTGGCCGTGGCGAGGGTTCGCCGCCTCGAACTGGATCGCGTGCGGCTTCGCCTTCCACACCACGTCGATGATGTCCTGGAGCGGCACGTCGTAGTGGTGCGGACCGGGATAGTTGCCCCAGCACAAATGCATCCGGACCTGCCCGGCCGGAATGTTCACGAGCGCCCGGTTGAGCGCTTCGACATTCAGCTCCATGCGTTCTCGAAAACCGGCGAGGTCGAGCTCTCTGAACTGCGTGTGGCGTCCCATCGCCAGGTCGGGGCAGTCGACCTGCAGCGTGACGCCGGCGGCCGCGATTGTCTCGTACTCGTGTCGCATCGCCTCGGCAATCGCGAAGACGTAGTCTTCGTGCGTACGGTAGTAGTCGTTGTGGAAGAAGAAGGCGGTCACGCCGGGTGACGCCGCGGTCAGAAACCCGCCCGCGGCTCCGTGCGCCTTCAGCGCCGCCTTGAGCCGGTCGGCATCCGTGCGCGGCGCCTCCATGTCGCGGACGCTGATCGGCGCATTGCACGCCGGCGCCTTGCGGTGTTTGCGTCCCGGGTCGGCGGCCACACGGGCCTTCGTTTGCGGCAGCGCCTCGATATCCTGAAACACGTATGTCGTGGTGGCGCTCCCACCGAAGCCATTCAGCCTGTCCTTGATGTAGGTGGCGTAGCTCGGCTTCCCCCATTCGCCGTCGTTGACGATGTCGATCCCGGCCTTCGTCTGTTTTGCGACGGCTTCGTCCACTCCCCGGCGCACGCGCTCTTCCAGCGCGGCCGCGTCCACGGGAATCCCGTCCTCCCGCGCCCACATCATTTCTTTCAGATCGTCGGGCCGCGGGAGGCTGCCGACGTGCGTGGTGAGAAATCGGCCATGTGTCGCCATCGATGTCCCTCGCCTGATTCGAACGACCGTCACTCCGGTTGTCGATGAACAGGGTACGAGATCGGCGGCCCCTGTGGTTTAATGAGCGCCATGCGCGGTCATTTTCGGTGTGTCGTCTGGACCCTCATCGCGTGTCTTGGCGCTGGCCTACCTGTACGCGCCCAATGGCTGAACCAACCGATGGCCGGGGCTCCGCGAACCCCTGACGGCAAGATCAATATGACCGGGCCGGTTCCCATGCTGAACGGCAAGCCCGATCTTTCTGGCATCTGGCAAGTGCAGGGCGAGCCACGCGCTCCGGGCGCGCTGTTCGGATTGGGCGAGTCGCTGAATTCGAGATATTTCAGGGACGTTCTGTCGGATTTCAAACCGGATCAGCGACCGCTCACACCGGCCGGCGCGGAGCTGCTCCGCAAGCATGGCCAGCCGGGAGCGTTCAACCCGACCCTGAACTGTCTCCCCGACGGGGTTCCCCACGGTGATCTGTTGCCCGAACCGTTCAAGATCATTCACTCGTCCGGCGTCATCGTGATGCTGTACGAGGTCGAGACCACTTTTCGCCAGATCTTCACCGACGGACGCAATCTGCCCGCCGATCCGTCGCCGACGTGGCAGGGGTATTCAGTCGGCCGATGGGACGGTGACACGCTGGTGATCGACACGGCCGGCTTCAACGATTTCGGCTGGTTGGACGCGCGTGGCACCGGCCACAGCACGGACATGCGCGTCGAGGAACGCTTCCGCCGCCGCGATTACGGCCACCTGGAGCTCACTATCACGATCACCGATCCCCAGACCTTCACCCAGCCGATCACCTTCAGCGTCGTCGAAGAGCTCCTCCCGGACACCGATCTGTTCGAGCATTACTGCCTCGAAAACGAAAAAGACGACCCACGCATTCGAGGCGCAGCGCCGAGATAGGCATGCAACGAGCACGGTTCTTCTTAGCCGTTGCGTTGATAGCCACACTGGTATCGTCCGCCGCACTTGCCCAGAACCAGGCGCGGCAGGTGAATCAGAGACCGCTCGTGATCCGAGGCGGTCTCCTGATCGATGGAACCGGAGCGGCTCCCGTTCCGAACTCCATCATCACGATCGTGAACGGCAGGATTCAGAGCGCCGGGAGTCAGAGCGGTGAAGGATCGGTGACGATCCCGGCCGATGCCTTAGTGATCGACGCCACCGGAAAAACAGTCATTCCGGGCCTGGTGGATTCCCACGTTCACCTCCGGAATTATCACATCCAGGACTATCTCTATTGGGGCGTCACGACTGTAGGCGACCTCGGAAATTCTCCGGGTTGGTTGACGGCGTATCGAGATGCCGTCGAACAAGGGCGAGCGACCGGTTCATTCATTCTGAACGGCGGCAATAGATTCAATGCGCCCCTCAAACCGGAATTCGTCAACAGCCTGGACGCCGAATTGATCGGGAATTCCGGCAATGCGGTTATTACCGATGGGGCATCGGCTGAGAGGGAGGTCGCCAAGGCCAGGCAGGTCGGCCAGGACGCCATCAAGATGCGCGATCGGCTGACGCCTGCCCAGATGAAGATGGTCATCGATATTGCCCACCAGCAGGGTCTCCCTGTATTCGCCCACTTTGATTCAGCGAATATTCGGCAAGGGCAACCCCTCACGGGAATGGACGAAATCGTCGACACCGGACTCGACGTGGTGGTGCATCTCTTCAGCCTGATCAAGTCCACGGCTCCACAGGAAGTGGTCGATCGCATCCGGAAAGGCGGGCCGACTGAGGGTTGGGATCAACTGAACACCGCCAAGTTCGCTCCAATCATCCAGAAATTGGTGGCAAACAAAATATTTGTAAACCCTACGATCGCGAGTCAGTTTGAGAAGGCGAGCCAGTACCTTCCCGAATTCGACAAGATCAATACCAACTACGTGAACAGCCCGATGGGCCGGAGCGCGCCGAAGCCTGTTCGCGATCGATACGCTCTGTCCTTCAAACCAGGTCCCCAGGCAAACGCAGCCGTCCTGGCCGAGGGTTACAAGAGAGTCGGTCAGTTCGTGAAGCAGTTTGCGGACGCCGGCGGGAAAATCATTTCAGGGACAGATAGCGACGCGGGAAGAATTGGTACGTCGGGCCTCACGCTGCACGAGGAAATGATGATGCTCAGCGAAGTGGGCGTTCCTCCGATGAAAGTCATCCAGTCTTCGACCAGCTGGGCGCTGGAAGCATGGGGCAAAGGCAAAGAGGCTGGGACACTCGAAGCCGGCAGGCGAGCAGACGTTCTCGTTTTGAACCGGAACCCGCTCGATGACATGCACGCCACCATGGACATCTTCAGGATCGTTCAGAGTGGCAATGTCATCGACCGCGAAGGCCTGGCCGGTAAACGGCAGGAAGTCGTCCCGCGGCCCGGCCTTGTGGCGGAAGGTTTTGCGAATCCCGCGCTGAAGGTTCCTTTCATCGATGAAATCTGGCCGGAGTTGATCTCGACGAAGGACAAGCCTTCTCCGGTCACCATCAAGGGAAGCAATTTTTCCAAAAGTAGTTTTGTCCTGTTCAACGACCAAATCGTTCGTGGCACGGTCCAGGGCGACACCGAACTCCAGATCAATATCCCGTCGGGACTGGCGAAAGTCGCGGGTGTATACCCGCTTGTCGTCGTGCAGCCTGGCTCGGCAGGCGGTGTATCAAACACCTTCTACTTCATGGTGACGACGAAGTAGCTGTCTCGTAGCTCATGGCACCCAGACCTTGACTATCAGTTTGTCTTGCGACTTTGTACGCTCCACTACGGTGTGGTGCGGAGTTCCAGCCGGGATGTAGAGCAGGTCGCCTGCCCTCAGCGGCTGTCCCGTCGCTCCCTTGAGAGCCGTGCCACGTGTTTCTCCCGGATCCGTGACCTTGGCGTCGACGACGCTGCCGCCGAGATTCATTGTTCCCTCGCCGTTGCGGATGATCTGGAACTCGGCCCAATGCTCGTGGATTTCCGACTGCGCCGTTCCCTCCTTATGGTTCATGTGGAACTGCGTCTGGTCGTTTTTGATGAAGTCCTCGACGGCGCTGTAGTTCTCGTCCATCCTGGTCTTGAGTTTCTGCTCGGTACTCAGCAAAAGCGCCGCATTCCACGACATGAACTCCGGCAGATCCCTGGCGCCTGGAGACCGTTCGACCTTCAGCACTTCGACGCGAATATGCTTGCCGGGCTCGACGATGAACTGATGAGGAACGTTCGCCGGCACGTAATAGGCGTCTCCGGTCCTGAGACGATGGAGCGTTCCCCCTTCGATTGTGCCGCGCAACTCGTTGGGAGCGCTCTTCTTTGAGTCCACCAGCTTTCCGCCTGCCAGGACCGCGCCGTCGCCACTCCGAACCACCGCGAAGTCTGCGTAGTTCTGATGGACTTCTCCATTGGGAGAGGTGGCTTCCCAGTGCGTGACCATGAAGAAGCTGTGGTCAGTGGACATCATGTCCACGCGCGAGCCTTTTGTCGCGTCCATCGATGACAGAAGCTTCTTGTCCAAATCCGCCATCTGGGCAGCTGTCCAGAACAGATAGTTCGGCTTGTCAGCGCCGCGCAGTGACGTCAACAGCAGGACCGATCCGATGGCGATTCCGGCGGCTCCTGTCAGCAGTCGCGCTTTCCTCATACTCAACCTCCGTAGGAGATATTCGCTTCAGTTCAGCCGCATCAGCCGGGACGTGGCACACTCTTCGGCGACCTTCAGATACCTCCGGACGCTTTGGTTGCCCACGATGTAAGGATTGTCGTAAGGATTGTCGTCTGGATTGGGACCACCGGCCGCGCGCTTCGCCAGCAGCGGCAGGTTGACCTTCGATCGGTCCCAGTCGGTGTGGTTCGAAAGGATGATGTCCGCTCCGGCCTGCACGATCTCGCTGAACCGCTGCGCCGACCGGATGTAAGTCTGAAGGGAATCGCGGTCGGGGTTGAGCCCCGTCCCGCCCCAGAGAGCCGCGAGGTGCGGCTTGCCGTTGTCTTTGACAGGAATCAGAGCGGAGATGGTCCCCGGAGTGTGACCGGGCGTGATGTAGAGCGTCAGCGTCGTGTCGCCCAGCGTGAGTTTCTGGCCGTCGGTGGCGACCATGTCACGTTTCGGCTTCGTGCCGTTGGTGCGATCGAGGAAATCCCAGTCCGCTGCCGACATGAGGACGCGCGCGCCGTATCGATCCTGAAGGAACTTCGCGCCGCCGTGGTGATCGGGATGTGGATGGGTGACAACGGCGTATTTGATCGTGGCCGGGTCGAGACCGAGCTTCTTCAGCCCGCCGGCAACTTCCTCTTCGACGGAATAGTCGAAGATCGTGTCGATCACGATGATGCCTTCCGAGGTCGTGACGGCCCACACGGAGTACTCGCGTCTGGCCGAGGAAGTACAGGTTGTCGAACACCTTCACCGGTTCGGCATACCACGTCGATCGGTCCGGCGGGCCCTGCCTCTGCCCGCCGCCGGCCCCGCCCGGGCCGCCTCCGCGTGCAACCGGCACTGCGCAAAGAAAGTTGAACAGATTCTGATAATCGTCGCCCGCCGCGGTCTTCGCGAGAGCGACGTGTGCGTCGGGAGTGTCGTTTGCATTTTGGCCCACGAGCATCGAAACGGCCATCAGCACACCAAGCGCGGTCTTCATGATGTCTCCCTGATATTCCGAATTGTTACATGCAGAGTGATATCATCGCCGCATCATGGTCAAACGGATTCTGGCTTTACGTGGAATCAGCATCGGCATTGGCCTGATGGTCTGCTGGACGCCCGGGACGGCAGCGGCGCAACAGCCTGCAGGGAGCAAGCCCGGCTGGACGCAGCCGAAGACCCCGTGGGGGGAACCTGACCTTCAAGGTATCTGGCCCCTGAATCATCTGATCGCAACGCCCTTCCAGCGCCCGGAACGGTTCGGTGAGCGCCGATTCCTGACCGACGAGGAATTCGCCGCCGCGCAAAAGAATGCCGAAAACCGCAACAAACGCTTCGAATCAGGAGCGATACCTCAGGCCGACTCAGGCAGCGAGGTCACGCGGCTCACCTCCTTGATGATCGACCCGCCGAACGGACGCTTTCCCGCGCTGACGGCAAAGGGCAAGGAGCTCTACGACAAGATGGGCGGCAGCTACAAGCCGGGCCAAACCGTATTCGACAGCCCTGAAGACTTCGATAGCTGGGATCGGTGCATCACACGCGGCCTGCCTGTGTCGATGTTGCCGCGCAACTACAACAACGGCATCCGAATCATGCAATCGCCCGGGTACGTCGTGATTCTCCTCGAAATGGCGCACGAGGCCCGCATCATTCCGACCGACGGACGCCCGGTGCTCGATCCATCGATCAAGCAGTATTTGGGAGAGTCGAGAGGACGCTGGGAAGGCAACACGCTCGTCGTCGAAACGACGAACTTCAACGGTAAACCAGCGATGACCAATGCCGGCGTTCCCGGTTCTCCGCCATTAACCCCGTCGACGGAAACCATGCGCTTCAGGGAGCGCTTCACGCGAACCGACAACGACACGATCGAATATCAGATGACGGTCGAGAACCCGGAGGTGTTGACGACGGGTTCATGGTCGGCGGCCTTTCCGATGAAGCTCGACAACGACTACCTGATGTTCGAATACGCCTGCCACGAAGGCAACACAGCCATTCGTAATTACATCGAAACGTCGCGTTTCGAACGAGCTCAGAAAGCCGGCAAGTAAGCCGGCTTCGCATTATTTCGGTGGATCCTTCTCGGAGGGTGCCGACCCGCTGAGATCCAGACGCCGGCCATCGGGGAACTGAAGGTCTCGTGAGCTCGCGCGGAGCGCGCCATCCTTCGCCTGGAAGCCGACGACTTTGACTTTCGTGCCGATAGGAAGCGAATCCCTGTTCCAGCCCTTGCGCAACAGCACGGAGGGCGATCCGCCTTCGATTTTCCAGCGCTCGACCGAGCCGTCCGGCTTCTTCACGTCGATGTGCAGCCAGGAGTGCGGGTTCACCCACTCCATCATGACGACGGTGCCCTCCAGCGTGACAACCTTGTTTTGATCGAACTCGGCGGAAAAGGAATGATGCGCCGATACCGGCAGCACGACCGCCATCAGCAGGCCGGCACTCGCGACAATCCCTATCAGTCTGGTGCGCATCGTCTTACTCCTTCTTCTCATTCTGAAGCAGATCATGATAGAGAAGCATGTCGGTGAACGGTACACACTTGTGCTCGAGCAGTTGCGCATTGTCCTCGATCACACGATACAACGGCATCTCGATCGTCCAGGGCCGCGAGTACGTCAGCGGATCGTCGAGCGTCGCCTCATACCGGATGTGGTTCGGCCCCAGAAGAGTGAAGCGCTCGGTGACCTTCAGCTTATTGCTGTGATGATTGCCGGCACGATCCAGCCACGTCTGATCGTTTTGCGCCGTCGTTGTGACGACCAGGACGTCGCCTTCCCACGTTCCGTTGGACTTGCCCATCCAGGAATCGACCGGCAACTCCGAGTGGTCCTTCATATAGATGACCCGGTTCGCGGCCGCGAACGGATAGACCATCAGCAGATCGCCGTCACCCTGGAAAATCTGGAACGGTAAATTGTGGTAGGTCGCGCGTGGAACTCCGAGCATGTAGCACTTCGCTTCAGGGTCGGCCGCGGGCCACTTCGCGCGGTTTTCGTTGCGCTTTGCGAGCGCTTCGGGCAAGTACGGAATCGTCCCTCCACGCACGACGCTCCGCCCGGCCGGAATCGCGGCGATCGCGCCAAGCTGCCAGAAGACATTGCTGCCAGGGCTGCCAGGCTCAGTCCTTCCACCGAATGAGCCTCCAGATTCCAGTACGCGGTGTTCAGCGCCTGCCAGATGCCATTGAAATTGGGATGCCCCGAAATGCGTTCCGGACGGGCCAGTTGCGGCTGCGCTCGAGCGGTGCCGACGGTCAGCAATAAGAATATCGCCAGGGCCGCCGCGAGCGTGCCGATCAATCGGTTTCGCATGAGTCAATCTCCGAAATACGTCGTGACGTGTCTACTGGGGCAGCGCGAACACGAGCAGCGACTCGTTGTTGCCCTGTCCGTTCGTCGCGGCGACCACGGCGACATACTGCTTGCCGTTCCTGCCCTGGTAGGTGATGGGAATGGCGGTGACGTTGTAATCCAGACGAACAGACCACAGTTCCTTGCCGGTCTTTGAATCGAAGGCGCGGAAGCGCCGGTCGCGCGTCGCGCCGATGAACACCAATCCGCCTGCGGTGACCATCGGGCCGCCGTACCCAGGGGATCCGACGTTCTTCTTTCCTTCCGGCATGTTGTCATTCACGCCAAGCGGAACACGCCACACGAATTCGCCGGTCGCGGCGTTCACGGCCATCAGGCTGGCCCATGGAGGACGGAAGCAGGGCAGGGTGCCGAGTGACTTCCCATCCTTATCGTGCGCTTCAGCGCTGAGTACGCCACCGCCTTGTTGAACATACGGAAACTCGGTGTCTTTCGTGTTCTCGTTGTAACGCGGATTCGGCGCGATCCAACCGGAAGACGGCTCGTCCTTCGAGTTCACGAAGATGTATCCGAGTTTCGGATCGGTTGCGGTGCCGCCCCAATTCACACCGCCAGTCATTCCAGGGAAGATCAAAGACGGCGGGCCGCCGTTGGGCCGGTAGTTCCACGGTGTGTACGGCCCATCGTTGCGGAACTTCACGCGGTCCCACAATTCCCTGCATGCCTGCGCGTGTTCGGGGGTGGTGTCTTCGGCCGTGACCAGATCCTTCCCGGTCATGCTCACTCTGGCGATCGGACCGGGCTTCCTGGGGATCGGCTGCGTCGCGGGATACCACTCGCCGGGCACGTCTCCCTTTGCCATCGGACGTTCATCGACGCCGTGCACGGGTGTCCCGTTCTCACGATTCAGGATGAACATGAAGCCGGATTTGCCGACCTGTGCGAGTGCGGGAATGGTCTTTCCATCTTTCCTGATATCGATCAAGCCGGGCGCGGGCGGCAGGTTGTAGTCCCACAGTTCGTGGCGGATGTTCTGGAAGTACCACTTCAATTTGCCCGTTTGCGCGTCGAGCGCAACCGTTGTGTTGCTGAACAGGTTGTTGCCGGGCCGATCGCCGCCGTAGTAATTCATGCCCGGACCGCTGACAGGCATGTAGACGATGCCGCGCTGTTCGTCGACGGTCAGCGTGAACGACCAGACGTTGTTACCCGTTCGATCTTTCCAACTGTCATTGCCCCAGGTGTCATTGCCGACTTCGCCGGGGAGAGGAATGGTGTGAAAGTCCCACAGCTTCTCTCCGGTGCGCGCGTCGTAGGCGTGGACGTCGCCCTTCTCGCCTTTGCTTGTTGTGAGGTGCGGTCCGATGTGCCGTTCGCCGGGCCCGAAGAAATTCGATCCCATCAGGATGACGTTCTTGTAGATAGCGGGCACGCCGGAGTAGGCGATTTCCAGATCGACGTGACCGCGGTTGCCGAACTCGACGTCGAGCTTGCCGGTGTTGGCGTCGAGGGCAATCAACTTCTTCAGGCTCGTAAAGAGGATGCGTGGGGGCAGGCGGCCTTCGGCGGGCCGATACGCGACACCACGGAATGATGCGAGCCCTTCGGGCAATTCGTAGCGCCAGATTTCTTTTCCTGTCTCCGGTTCGAGCGCGACCACGCGATTGCCCGATGGCAGATACATCACCCCGTTCACCACGATCGGGTGTCACTTCCTGAAACATTTCGAACGCGCTTGCCGGCTGGTCTATCGCGGGGACGACAACGCCCGGCGCGGGCCGCAGGCGATACGACCACGCCTGGGTGAGTGTCGAGACGTTT
This sequence comes from uncultured Acidobacteriota bacterium, assembly GCA_963789965.1. Taxonomy (GTDB): domain Bacteria; phylum Acidobacteriota; class Vicinamibacteria; order Vicinamibacterales; family CAVVIG01; genus DATLLJ01. Next base: position 212,026 of record CAWBMO010000005.1, on the reverse strand, counting down.
GTTGTGTTGATCTGAGTCAGAGGCGAATAGCGTGTTCCGGCGAGATCGCGATTGTAGGTCGGCCAGTCCCAATCGGGATTGCGTCCGGTATCCTTTTGTGCACTCCCGACGTGCGCAACGAGCGCGCCTGCTATCACGCCCGAGATCAACACCACGCCTGATACGCATGGATCGAATCCCTTCCATCTCCCGGATGTTCAGCCAAAGCTTGCCGGCACCGCGAGTAGTTCTTCAGCAGCCGTGTTGGGCACCTTCTGGCTGATTCGCTGGGGCGCTCTCGTCGACCGATCCGCCACGGGGGCGCTGACGCGAAGTTACTCGGCATTCTATCAAGGCTTGGCCCAGAGACGGACGATAGCCGGCCATCAGGAGCTGTTCCTTACAGTGGTTGATCGGAAGAATGGGCAACAGAAAAGGGTTACAGCGATGTGCTGTAACCCTTTCTAAACACTTGTTTTTCCATATCAGAAATCGTAGCGCGCCGTGAACTTCACGAACCGGGGCTGGATGACAGCCGTCGGGCGCGTCCACGTTGCGCCGAACGTATTGATCTGCGTCAGGATCGCGTCGGAGTTGCCGAGATTGTAGACGTCGAAGTTCGCCTCGAGCCGGCCCTTGCCTAACTTGAAGATCTTCGTCGCGCGAAAGTCGATCTGATTCAGACGATCGCCATACACCGTGCCCGGCTGCATGACGTTGACCGTGGCCTGGTTCGCCAGGAACGTGGGGCGTCCCAGCCCCTGCACTCTGCCGGCCGCGATGTCGGCGTTCGTGTAGATGACGTTCGCGCCGATCTGCGGGCCGGGAAGGCTCTGATACGTCGCGCTCAGGCGGACGCCGCCCCACGGCAACTGGTAGGAGCCGAGCGCTTTGGCGCCTGTCAGGAACGGCGATTCCTGATGGCAGAATTCGAGCGGCGTCCACGCGCCGGGGCCCACACCGCCAAACCCCAGGTACGCGCCGTTGCCGACCGGGCTCGGCACACCGGCCGGCAGGGCACCGACCGGCAGCGGCAGTTGCAGTGCCTCCGGCGCCTTGGCGACGATCTCGCAATTGTCGCTCACGGCTTTGCCGCTGCTCATTCCGCCCTGGAAGAAGAGCCCGTTGGCGAACCGCCCGTCGATGGAGATGTCGAACCCGTTCCAATTCTGGTACTGCTTGCCGAGTTGGGACGCGGCCTTGACGACGTTCTTGTTGAGGACCACGGCCCTCTGGTCGTACAGCCCCGTCAGCGTCGCGCCTGCGTTGGGAATCCGCGGATCGGTCGGAACCGTCACGGTGAAGGGCAGGAAGTCGCTGGCGGACAGCGCCTCGTTGTCGAGCACCATGAAGTTGCCCATGATGCGTCGATAGTATCCGGCGTTGATGGACACCCTCGGCATCAGCTGGTGCTGGACGCTCGTCGAGAACTCCCAGTTCGACGGCCGCACGCCCCACCCGTTCAGGACGGCCGGATCGTAGAACGTCGTTGGCAGGAAGTTGCCGAAGTTGATGTTCAGCCACCCCCCGCACACGTCGCCGCCCGACGGCCGCAGGTCCTGAGCGGCTGAATTGAGAAGGTTGCAGTCTGGAAAGAAGTTGCCGTTGCTGTCGGTCCAGTTCCGTTGAGTGGACGTCTGAACCGTCAGGCCGGGGTTGTTGGCGTCGGCATACCGAATCGAGTCCTGCTCGACGGCGCGGCTGGCGCTCGCCTTGATCGCGGTCTTCCCGTTGCCGAACAGATCGTAGGCGGCGCTGACGCGCGGATTCACGTCCTTCCAGTTTGGAACGTTGGTGACTTCGGCGTAGGAATTGGTCCGATTCGGCGTCCATCGAGTCGTGTTCGCGGTGAAGGGATCGACCGATTCATTCTGCAGGTCGAACCGAATGCCGCCGCTGACGGTGAGACGATTGTGCGTCCAGCGGTCCTGTGCGTACAGACCCAGGTTGTGGTTCAGCTTCGCTCGTGAATCCCGCGAGCGGGGCGAAAATCGTGACCTGGTTCGGGACGAAGTCGAGCGTCCTCAGCTGGATGTCGTTGTACGAGTTCGCAAAGTTGTTCCGGTTGAAGTGCCCGCGCTGAAGGTCCATCCCGAACTTCGTCGCTGTGCGTCCCGGTCACGTAGCTCGCCGACGCCTTGTAGCTTTGCTGCCGCACGTTGTCGTACATGTCCGCCGCCGGTGGACGAACGATAGGTCATCGGCTTCGCGAGCGGGTTGACGCCGCCGCCCTGCTCCACGATTGGAATGCCGGCGCTTCGATCGGGCTGCGCGAGAATCGTGTCCGGGCTCGCGCCCGGCGCAACCCCCGCCTCGAAGAGCAGACGGTTCGTCGCCACGTAGGACCACGTGAGCGTGCCCAACTGGGTGTACCACTCCGTGACGCGTGCCGCTTCCGGCGACAGCGTCGCGTTGATCGTCCAGAACGGATCCTGCTTCCGCTGATAGCCGTACCACGCGGAAATCTTCTGCTTCTGAGACAGGGCCCAAGTCAGCCGCAGGTTGGTATCCCTCGTCCACGTGCCCAGGTTGGCCTGGTGGCCCTTGTCCTCCACGCGGATCACGGCCGCCGGATCGACCGGGTAGAACAACCCGGCAATGTACGACTCGTTCGTGAAGTACCGGGACGTGAAATAGAACCACAGCTTGTTCTGCTTGATTGGTCCACCGATCGCGCCGGCCACGTCGTACAGCTTCTTGAGGCTCGAAGGCGCGCCCGCGAGGCCGCGATCGACCAGACGCTGGGTAATGTTGCTGGACTGGAGGCTTGGCGCGGAGCCGTTGGCCGAGGATCGCGCCGTGGAAGGCGTTGCCACCGGACTTCGGAATCATGTTCGCCAGCACGCCGTTTGTGCCGGACTCGCCCGTCTGGCCCGAAACCGAGATGTCCACTTCGTCGAAGAGCAGCGGGGAAAAGCTCATGTTCGAGACATTCGAGCTGATATACATGTTCCCGACGCGCAACCCGTCGAGCAGCGACACGCCGTCGCCGGGAAGGCCCCCGTGAGCAGAGACCTGAGCGCCCGTCGTATCGCCCGACGACCCTCCGACGTCGCGGGTGGTGGTGTTGACACCGGCGACGAGCGTGGCGAGCTGAATCCAGACGCCGCTCGTCGGGATATCCTTGAACATCGTCGACGTCAGCGTGCGCTGTTGCGCCGCTGATTGGATGTCGACGACGGGCGTTTCGCCGGTCACCGTGATCGTCTCGGTCACCGCACCGACCTTGAGATCGGCGTTCACGGTCGCCGTGAAGTTGATGCTCACCTCGATGGCTTCACGCTTGACGGTGCTGAAGCCTGCCAACGTGAACGTCACGGTGTAGACGCCAGGCGGAAGGCTGACGATCTGATACTGGCCGCTGCCGTCGGTCACGACGGTGCGCACTTTCTCGATGAGCGCAGGACTGCCGGCTTCCACCGTCACACCCGGCAGGACTGCTCCAGACGCGTCCTTGACAGCGCCGGCGATGGTCCCGAGCGCCTGGCCGGCACAGGGCGCTGGCAGGCCGATGAACCCGATTGTGGCTAGAGCAACTGTCGCGATCGCTCGCATGGCGGGTCTCCCTTCGTTCCAAGAAACCACGTTCACTTCATCCGCTCGAGAGTTGAGCGCGTCGATCGTCCGTCGGGGTGAGCGTCCCGCATGTTGCCCTCCAACGGAATGGTGGGTGTCAGACGGCGCTATCGTCTCTGTCGAAAGAGATTTCCTCGGATCCGGATGAGACGTATACCCCCGGGGCAGGCGGGTGTCAAGCTGCGCGGCTCAGGCGTGTTATTTGGCGGCGATCAGCGATTCGAGCAGGGCGACGGTTTCCGGGAACGGCTCGCCGGCCGTTTGTCGAACACCAGGCACCCCGACACCCTTCGCGAGATCGAGCGGTGTTCGGCCGTTCGCGTCCTTCGCGTGCAAGTCCGCACCGTTGTCGGCGAGGAATTTCACGAAGGGCGTGAAGCCGCGCTGCGCAGCGCCGTGCAGGGCCGTCTGGTGCGGTACGGCGAATGGGGTCGGCACCTGGGCGGGGCGCCGAATGGCCACGGCAAACGCCGCCGCCTGCGACAGACCGTCCGTCGGGTTGCGCCCCCGCTCGACCACCATCCGCGCATTGATGTCCGCGCCGGCATCGAGCAGCAGCCGCATGGTCGCGAGCACGCCTTCGCTGGTGCGATTACGTCCGCGTGTGACGCGGTCGCCGAATTCGACGCCAGCGGCCGCCATCAAAGGCGTGACGCCTTCCTTGCTCGGCAAATCGACCAGCGCCTTGTGTTTCAACAGCAGCGCGACGAACGGGGCATCGCCGGCCCGCGCTGCGCGTAACAGCGGAGTCGCGCCCTGAGCCAGTATCGTGTCGCCGCCGCGATCCTGCGGCACATCGCGATACGGTGGACGGCGCTTGAGCTGAAGATTCGGATTGGCGCCGGCCTCGAGCAACAGCCTGGCCACGTCGAGCGCCGTCACCGAATCCTCACTCGGGATCACGGCCATCGCGCCGTTTCCCTTGACCGGCAGCGTGCTGACGTCGGCGGCCATGTACAGCGGCGACCGGCCGAACAGGTCCCACTTGTCGACATCGGCGCCGGCTTTGATCATGTACGCCGCGACCTCGAAGTGGAGATTGAGCAGCGCCATGTTGAGCGGCGTGATGCGTTCCGGATCTTCGAGATCCGGATCGGCCCCGGCCGCGATCAGGTGCCGCGCACACTCGACACAGCCTTCGCGAGCGGCGTAGAGCAGCGGGGTGAAGCCGCCCTTGTTCAGGTCTTTGGGACGCGGCTCGGTGATGACCTTGCGTTCCCACTGGCGGATGACGCCGCGAGCATTGAGGTCGGCGCCTTGGGAGGCGAGGAACTTCACCATCTCCGCCTGACTCTGCGCGGCGGCCCACATCAAGGCCGATTGCCCGCCCCAGGCTTCTTTGGCGTTGATGTCGGCACGCGCCTCCAGCAACCGCCTGGCGGCTTCGACATTGCCGCTGCGCGCCACGGCCATGAGCGGTGTTTCACCTTCCGGATTCCTGGTATTGGGATCGGCGCCTGCCTTGAGCAGCGCGTCGACGACCGGCGCCGAGCCGATGATGGCGGCTTCGGTCAGCGCAGACGTGCCGAACTCGTTCTTGAGTGTGACGTTCGCGCCGGCCTTGATCAGCGCGCGGACCAGCTCGAGATCGCCGTTCGACGCGGCCCACATGATCGCCGTCGTCCCGTCCGGCCCCGGCGCATTCGGGTTCGCGCCTTTCGCCAGCAGCTGCAACGCGGCCGCGCGATCACCGCGCTCGGCCGCATCGAGCAGTGTCGCTTCCGCCGCTATCGCAATCGAACTCGCGGCGACCAACATCGCGATAGCGGCAACGAGCCGCGTTCCCGCGACGCGCCAATTCTGAATTCTGAATTCTGAATTCTGAATTACAGGTTTCATCCCGTGTCAGAGCTCCGAGAAGATGCCACCGCTGTCGCCGAGCTTCTCCACGGGGATGTTGTTGCGATCGAACAGCGTCACGAGCAGATCGGCAAAGCGCGAGTCCTGCGGGTACTTCACGTGCTGACCGCCCTTGATGCGTCCGTGCGCATGACCAAGGATGGCGGCCGGCAGCGGATCGTTGTTGTGCTTGTCGCTGTTGCTCATGTTGCTGCCGTACAGAATCGTTGAGTGATCCAGCACGGTGCCCTCACCCTCCTTCGCCTTCGCCAGCCGCTCGACGAACTTCGCGAACACCTCGGTGTGGTACTTCTGAATCTGCACCAGCTTGTCTTGCTTCTGCGGATTGTTCCCGTGATGCGAGAGCGGATGGAAGGCTTCGGCGATGGCGAGGTTCGTATACGTGCGCATGCTCGCTTCCCGGTCCATCGAGAACGTGATGACGCGGGTGATGTCCGCCTGGAACGCGAGGGCCATCAGATCGAACATCAGCTTGAAATGCTCGGTGATGTCATTTGGCGTGCCGACCGGCGCATCCGGAATGTCGAACCGGGAGGTGTCCTGCTGCGACGCCATCTGCACACGCCGCTCGATCTCGCGGACCGAGTCCAGGTAGTCGCTTACGACGACGCGATCGCGAACGCCCAGGCTGGCCTGCAACCGCGCGGCCTGCCCTTTGACGCGGTCGAGGATGCTACCGGTTTCCTGGAGAATCGCCGCACGCTCCTTGTCGGTATCACCCTGGCCGAACAGCTTCTGAAACACCGCACGCGGATTGCCTTCCTGCGGCAGCGACTGCGTCGGTGTCCGCCAGGCCACGCGCGCTGCGCCGAGCGCCGTGGTGAGCTCGAGCGAAGGCAGGCGCGTCTCCTGCCCGATGTGCCTCGCCGCCAACTGGTCCGCGCTGACGCCGGCATCCGGACCAGCAACGCCATGGTCCCACGGCTTCACGCACGTCAGCCACGTCATCTCGATATAACCGTGAGGCTCCGGTGTTTCGCCCGGCTTGTTGCGCAGCCCCGAGACGATGGTCAGGTGCTGGCGGAACGGCTCCAGGGGCTGGAGGATCGGCGACAGCTCATAGTTGGTGCCGGTCTGCGCCGGGGACCATTTGTCCATGATTGCGCCGTGCGGAAACCCGATAAAGGCGAGCCGCTTCGGGGTCGACCCGACTGCGGTCTGGGCCCACGCGGTGGCGGCGGGATTCATCGCATCCAGGAGCGGCAGCGCGATGGTGGCCCCAACGCCCTTCAACACCGTACGCCGTGAGACGTGCTTCTTGAATACGTACATTGGTTGTCTCCGTTTATTGCCTGGCGACCGAGCTGCCAGTTCCACCCACACGCCGCATCCTGAACTCTTCGCTCCGCACGACGGCCTGGACGAGCGCTGAAAACCGATAGTCGCTGCCCGCCGCACCGCGCACGATCCGGCGGACGGTGGGCATGTCGTAGTATTCCAGTTTACGCCCCGTCGCGTACGTCAGCAGCCCCTCGGTGAAGGTCTGCGCAAATTGTTCGGGGCGTCGCAACAGCGCCTGGCGCAGATCGTCGGGTCCTTTGATTGGCGTGCCATCGGGCAGCTCACCGGAGGAATCGATCGCCGCGCCGGCATAGCGATCGCGATCTCTCCACATGCCGGTCGCATCGAAGTTCTCGAGTGCCAACCCGAGCGGATCCATGACCGCGTGACAGGACGCACACGTCGGGTTCGATCGATGCTTTGCGATCATCTCGCGGACGGTCAGCGCCTTCGTCGTGCCGATGTCCTTCTCGTCCAGCGTCGGGACGTTCGGCGGGGGGTTGGCCGGTGGCACGCCCAGAAGGTGTTTGAGGATGAAGGCCCCCCGCAACACCGGCGACGTACGGTTCGGGTACGCCGCGGCCATCAGCACGGCGCCTTTGCCGAGCAGCCCCCAGCGCGCCGACTGCTCGAGCTCGACCCGCCGGAAGCGATCGCCTTTCACGTCGGTGATCCCGTAATGGAGCGCGACGCGTTCGTTGAGATACGTGTGCTTCGCTCTCAGCAGATCGACCACGCTGCGGTCTTCTCTGAAGATGCTGTCGGCGAAGAGCGTCAGCTCGGTGCGGAAATCCTCGCGCGGATCTGCTCGGCCGGACGCATACGGGAACACCGCCGAGTCCGGCACGATCTCGTCGAGGCGCTTCATGTCGAGCCATTGATGGACGAAATTGCTCGCGAGCGTCACGGAACGCGGATCGGCCAGCATGCGCCGTACCTGCCGCTCGAGCACGGAGGGCTCGCTGAGTTTCCCATTGGTGCCGAGCTGCAGGAGCTCATCATCGGGGATTGTGTTCCAGAGGAAGAACGACAGCTTCGAAGCGAGCTCGAGATCGCTGATGGTGTAGGTGGCCCCGGGGCGCAAACCGCTGGGGATGTGTTCGCCACGGTACAGAAAGAACGGGCTCGCCAGAAGACCGGTGATGGCGCTGCGTATGCCTCCCTCGAAGCCCTCTGCCTTCACGCCGTCCTGGTAATACTGCAACAGCTCGTTCACGTCCTCGGCGGAAACAGGTCGCCGGTATGCGCGTCTGGCGAGAGACGTGATGATTTGTTTCGCGCAAGCGTCCTGCTTGTCCGCCGTAGCCTTGGCGGAGGCGGGCGCAGTCGCGTCATCGGGTCGGCAACTGAAGATTCGCTCTCGGCTCGGCGTTGGACTGATGCCCTTGGCGCCAAATGGCCCCTGAAGCTGAAAGGCATTCACGCGATACAAACGATCCTGGCCACCGCCGGGCGCGAACATCTGGAGCTGATCGTCGGACTCGGCAAAGGTCCGGCGTTTGAATGCCACGCCGATCTGGTGTGGTCCCGCAGTCGCGAAGAAGCGGATCTTCTTCAGGCGAGCGTTGACGCGATCGAGCGCGCCGTTCTGCACCTGATCGTAGAGCTTCATGTCTTCTTCGCCGCCGACGACTGTCTCGTAGACGAGCTTGTTGTCGAGAGTGACCACCAGCGGGTTCTCGAACTCCATCCCATTGCCCCAGATGTGGGTGACCATGTCGGCGACGTCGATCTGGTAGTCGCCGTCGGACGGGAGATCCACTTTGGCGAGAATGCCTCCCCGCGTGCCGAGCGGAAGGCCAGGCACGTGCGTGAGCTGCGCGCCGGGTCCTGCGCGGAAGGTCCAACCAGTGGGTCTCGCATCGGGCCGGCCCAGCGCCTTCACGGCCACAGCGCGCGCGGCGATGACATATTGTTCGATGAAGGAGGGCGACACCTGCAACGCCGTGGCGATGTTGTCGAACCCCGCGTCGATGTCGTCTGCCGGCAGCACCTCGCTCGCGTCGAAGTTGACGGCCAGGAGATCGCGGACCGCGTTTGCGTACTCCTTGCGGTTGAGCCGATGCAGAACGACCTTGTCCGGTATGTGCGCCTGTGTGGCCGCACGATCCAGGGAATCTTCAAGGTAGGAGACCAGGGAAGTGGCGGCCGCCGCGTCGGGCTGTCGAGCGCCGGGCGGCGGCATGACGCGCCCACGCAGCTTGCGCACGGCCTTCTCGAACACGTCCGCATGTTGGCCGACACTCTCGGGCGTGATGCCCTCGAAGCTGACGCCCGCCATTTTGGCGCGGTCGTTGTGACACGGGACGCAGTACTGCTGCATCGTTACCAACTGGGCCAACTGTCCCTGAGTGCCGGATGCCTGACCGGATGTTGGTTGGGCAGGTATCGTCCCTTGCGACGCAGTAAACACGCGCGTCACAACGCCAAAGTCAAGAGTGAAAAGGCACAAGGCAAAAAGCGAGATGCGAAAGGCGACATGCAAACGCCACGCTTTCTGAATCATTTTGCCTTCTCTTTTACCTTCTACCTTTTACCTTCTACCTTTTACTTTGTCCTATGCGTCCGGTGACACGTATGCCCAAAGGCTCTCGAATGCGCGGCGGACGAACTCGTCCGGGTTCCCCATCTGCGCATCGAATTCCTTTGTCGGCTGCGCGGCGACCGCCTCGCTCGGCCCACGGCCTTTGTTCAGAAGCTGCGTGAGACGGTCGTAGATCGTGCCGTACATCTCGGACTGTGCCTTGAGGTCTTTCAGACCGAGCACCGGTCCACGCCCCGGCACGATACGTGTCTCCTCATTGGCCAGCGTCTGCAGCCGCTGGAGGCCGCCGACGATGCCGCCGATCCAGCCACCGGTCACGTAGTCGACAGACGGCCAGCCCTGCCCGGAGACGGCGTCACCCACGGCGAGCACGTTCTGCTGAGCGAAGTACACGTACATATCGCCGTCGGTGTGCGCGGCTTCCGGGATGTACCCGTAACGAATGCCTGAGTCCAGCGCGCTAGTGGTGTAGAAGGTCTTATTCGGCTGCGCGATCTTCGGTAAGCGTTTGAAGCGCTGGCCGTTCCACGGCCAGGTGACGTCGGTCGTCAGCCACAGCCGCGTGTTCTCGTGCGCGATGATCGTCTTGCCGGCCTGGCCCAGCTGCTCGTTCGAACCGGTCTGCTCGGGGTGCCAGTGCGTATTGAAAATCGTGTGAACCGGACCGCTCCCGGGCAGGCCGGAGATCGCTTTCATCAGCGCATCGGAAGCGCGCGCCGATCCGCCATCAACGAGGAGGACGCCCTCGGCGCTAGTGCGCGCAATAACATTACTTTCTCCGGGGATTCTGACGACGAACAGATCGTCGCTCAGTCGCAGGAGCCCCTGGCCTTCGGACGCCGCTTGCGCCGAGGCCGCAGTCAGGTGTCGGACGGGTGCGCCCAGAAAGATCCCGGCGGCGCCAATCGCGCCCTTCAATATCTGTCTACGTGTGTGACTGGGCCGATCCACCACGATTGCTCTGGGTCAAGTTTAGGCGTAGTTACATATCGGGATCCACTCCCAAAAGACGTCACGGGTCTCGGGGCGGCAGGGAGCGGATCCACGGAATTGCTCAAGAAATTGGCGAATTGGTGACTTGGTGAGTTGGCGAATGGGGGGGCCCCATCAATGCACTGGGTGCTACACTGTCCCGGTTTTCCTGGCGAGGAACCTCTTGGTGCGGGGAACGTATGTATAAGGAACCGAGCGAGCCGCCCCGTTGAGTAACGTCGAGCAACGTAGTGAAGCGCGAGCCTCGCTGGGTAGCGGCCCCCGATCAATAAAGGAGCATCCCATGAGCTCTCGATCGATCGCTTGCGGCGTCCTCACTGTCCTGCTACTGGCAGGTTCAGCGTCGGCGCACCACAACATGTCAGCCTATTTCGACTTCAACAATCGAGTCACGGTCACTGGCACGCTCGCCAAGATCGACTGGCGAAATCCCCACATCGAACTGATTGTGGACACCAAAGACGGTGAACAGGTGCAGCCTTTCCGCCTTGAAGGCCCGGCCCCAGGCTTCTTCCGCGATCGTGATGTCAGCAAAGCGGATATTCGACGTCGCTCTCGGCAAGGAGGTGACCGCTGAAGCCAGCCGCGCCCGCGACGGCTCTGCCTGGGGACTTCTGCGGACGATGACGCTCCCGAGCGGCAAGCTCGTTTCGGCGTGCCCGCAAAATTGCTGACACGCGCGTCGCAAGCCGAGCCGATTTTGCAAGGAGATCTCTATGAAGGATCACTCTAGGTCCGCGATCATCACGGCCTTGACTGCCCTGGCCGTCGTATTCCTGCTGGCGCCGGTTCGGGGACAAGGCCAGTCCGAAGAGGAAAAGGCGAAAGCGCGGGCCGCTGCCAGGGCCAGAGGCATTGCCCAGGCCCGTGAAAACAACGCGCAGGTTCTCAATCTGTACGACCGCCAGGGAAAGCTCGTCGCGACGATCAAGGAGCGCGACTTCTACAACCAGCCGGTGATTTCGCCCGACAAAACGCGCATCGCCGTGGTCAGGAACAACCCGGAGACGGAAACCGCGGACGCCTGGGTGATCGATGTCGCCACAGGCAAAGCCACACGCATCACGACCAGCCAACGCCGGGAGTTGACGCGAGCGCCGGTCTGGTCTCCGGACGGCAAAGAGCTGGCCTACGTGTCTCTGCGCGCCGGCACCGAAGGTCTGTATCGGAAAGCGTCGAACGGCGAGGGGCCCGAGGAACTCTTGTACAAGCATTCCGGCTTCGGGATGAACCTCATGGGATGGTCGCTGGACGGAAAGTACTTGAGTTATTTCACCGCCGACCTTTCAGGAGGAATCCTGAACCTGCTGCCGCTCGAGGGTGCAGGGGACCGCAAAGCCATCGAAGCCTTCCGCAGTACGTCGACGGTGCAGGGAGCGCGCCTTTCTCCCGACAGCCGCTTTCTCTCGTACATGTCCAATCAGTCCGGACGGTCCGAAATGTACGTCCGGCCGGTTGATCCCTCGGGCAAGGGAGCCGTGAGCGGAGGACCCTGGCAGATATCCCCCGAAGGTGGTCTGGGCATGGGATTCTGGCGACAGGACGGCAAAGAGTTCTACTACCTGGCTGCCGATCGGGGATTCATGGCGGTCGACGTGACCCTCTCCCCAAGTTTCGAATTCAGCAAACCGAGGCTCCTGTTCCGCCTGCATGAGGCGATGGGTGTGGCCGTTGGGACTGTAAGCGTCAGCCGCGACGGAGAGCGATTCGTGGTAGCCGCGCCCGCGCAGCCGAGACTCCAGCAGATCACCGTCTTCGACCGCCAGGGGAAGATCCTCAGCAAAGTCGGGGAGCCCGGCAGCTATGGCCAAGCCAATTTCTCGCCGGACGGAACGCGCGTCGTGGCCATGCGCAACGATCCCAGGACGAATCAGAACGATATCTGGACGTTCGAAGTCTCCACAGGCATGGGGCATCCGATTACAAACGACAACGACCCACAAAATGCGCCCATCTGGTCGCCCGACGGCAAGCAGGTGGCTTATGTTTCCATGACGCAAAGAGGCATCCCTTCAATTTACCGGAAGGCCTGGGACGGCAGCGGAAACGCGGAACAGGTATTCACGTATACGCCCGGCGCCGGGATGGTTCTCACCGACTGGTCTCCGGACGGGAAATTCATGGCCTTCTGGACGCAAGTTCTCGTGATCGTGCCTTTGGAAGGGAGCCAGACTGCCGCGGAGCGCAAAGGCATCGAGTGGCTGCGCGAAGCGTACAACGTGCTCCACGGCCGTTTCTCTCCAGACATGCGCTACATCGCGTACATAACGGACCAGGAAGAGAACGGGAAACTTCAGCTCTACGTTCGTCCATTCGATGCCGCCAAGCCCGAGAGTCCGCCGCCGGGGGCCATCGTACCGGTGTCCGCAGACACGGCCGGCATGATCGGGTGGAGGGGAGACGGCCGGGAGATGTACTTCCTTCAGCCCGATCCCCAGAACGCCGATGTCCACGTGATGGCCGTGGATGTCACGACGACGCCGACGTTTCAGGTGGGAACGCCCAGGCTCCTGTTCAAGCTTCAGGGGCCACTGCCGGGGAACAGCCTCCAGTGGAGGAGCGCGAGCAGCGACGGCCAGCGTTTCATGTTTGCTGTCAACGTTCCCGCGCCCGCGCGTTGAGGCGCGCGCCTGCGCGTTGAGAAGAAGATGGGGCGGGTCCACCGTGGACCCGCCCCTCGGTCATCGGACGCCGAGTTCTTCGAGGAGCCGCTGCATGTCGTAGACATCGCGCAGCACGGTCGTGACGGCGGCGCTCGTGACGATAATGCTGCGATTGACGTCGCGGTCGTAACCGTAGGCGTTCCGTTGCGTGAGCACGGTCGAGTCGAAATTCGCGCCGATCATCTCGCCGTTGGCATTGATCACTGGTGAGCCCGAGCTTCCGCCGATGGTATCTGACGACACGGTCATGTTGAGGACAGTCGCCGGATCGATGCGGCTCTTCGCCGCGAGCAGCTTCGGTGCGACATCGAAGGGTGGCGCACCAGTGGCACGATCCCACAGTCCCGCGAAGGTCGTGAACGGCGTGAAGCGCTGGCCCGGCACATTGGAGCCTTCGACCCGCCCGTAACTCAATCGGAGTGTGCCGGTGGCGTCGGGATAGACGCTGTCACCAAACACCGCGAAGCGTGCATCGGCAAGGCGCTCCGACGCACGATCGGTCGGCGCCTGCACGGTTTCTTCCCACCTGCGCCGTACCTCGCGTGTCGGCTCCTGAATCATCAGCGCGTAGCGAATCAGCGGGTCGGTGGAGGCCTGAATCGCGGCCAGACCACTCTGCCACAGCTTCCGGCGCACGGAGGGATCGGCCAGCGTCGTATTCACGATCAGACGCGCGGCCAGTTGTTCGGGGGACTCTTTCCCGAGGAGCGCTCGCACCCGCGCGTCGTCGGCCGTCAGCCACTCGCGCGTCTTCGACAGCCACCACTCGACCTGAATCTGATCCAACGCTGGATGAACAGGACGCTCGGCAAAAAGGCGGGCTTCGACGCCAGCCAGTCGACTGTCGGCGAACTCGGGCAATCGCTGGTCCGACGGTTTGGCCCGCTCCTGCGCTCCACGCACCAATGTCATCGCCCAGCCGAACAGCACCGACCCCCCGCCGGCCCGACTTTCGAGCAGCGAGTATGCCGGATACAGTTCGCGCTGGACGGCCTGGACGGCGGTGAGATCCGCCCACGGGTCACCAATTCTGCGCCGCAGATCTTCGTTGGCAGCCACGCGGCGCCGGAACTCCGCTTCCTCTCCAGCACGCCGGGCCATGAACACCGGGTCGACCAGGGCTCGAATGCGACCGAGACCGCGCTTGTACGTGTTCTCGAGGCTGTCGATCGAATCCCTGGCGATGAAGGCCTGTTGCGAGCCTTGCGCGCTGAATTGCAACAACCGCCCGCGCAATTCCGACGTAATCAGCTGATCCAACGGAAGGACGACATCGCGGACAGTCATCAGCTGGTCCTGCGTCAACAGGCGCTGGGTTGCGCCCGGACTGCCAGAGACAAACGCGGCTTGTCCTTCGGTTGGCCGCGAGCCGTTCCAGCGGAAGTGAGTGGGCGTCGCCGCCGGACGCCCATCGTCATACAGCCGGATGAATGCCGCATCCACCGCGAAGCGTGGAAAGTTGAAGTTGTCAGGGTCGCCACCGAACGTCGCAGCGCGGTTCTCCGGTGCGAAAGCCAGTCGAACATCGGAGTAGAGGCGATATACGTACAGCTTGAACTGTCCACCGCGGTAGAGCGAAACCAGCACACAGCGCCGGGTCGCATCACGGCCGCAGACTTCGCTCTCGATCCGCCCCGCTTCCCCGTCGCGCGCTGCCGTGAACGCCTGGCCCGATAGTGCACGACCTGCGGCGTGCATGCGTGGCGTGACGTCCGTGATGGAGAGCAGGACTTCGGCGACGGCGCCCGGACACTTCATCTCGTCTTCGCGGCGCTGCGGGGTGAACCCTGTTTCCGCGTAGTCCGTCGTCACTGTCGAGAGATTGGCGACACACGTGGCGACACAGTGATTGTTGGTCATCACCAGGCCCTCCGCAGAGAGGATCCCGGCCGAACAACCACCGAATCTGACAGAGCTGAGGCGCACGCGATCGAGCCAGGCCTGGTCGACATGGGTACCAAGCGCGTTGTTGGCGGTACCGACCGGGAAGTTGTCGAACGTCCACATGCCTTCCTCGGCGCGGATCGCCGCAGGCGCCGAGACCAGCACAACGAACACCGCGCATAAAGCGCCGATCGGAACCATCTGTCGCATCTGTTTCTCCGATTCTCCACTGAATTCTACTGCGCAGGTCAGACCAAAAAACCGCGGATCCGGCTAATATCGTCTGGGGTTCAGTGTTGAGGAGGAGGCTTGGCAGCGAAGACTCTCAGATCGACCTGTCGCAACGGGCTCGCGGGGGCGCTCGGACTCTGTCTCGGCGTCCTCCCGGCAGTCGCGACGTCCCAGCGGCCGGTCGATCAGAAGGAGCTCGCCGAGTACCGGCTGACCGAGCCGGTCTTCAAGCGGTTCGCGCACGCGGCGCGACTCATCATCGCCGCGTCGCGGAAAGAGCCTCGCCTCGAGCAGGCGCCGCTCTTCACGAGGCAGATTGCCGTGTCGGGCGACGTGGTGGAAATGGCGGCGCTGCTGCAGGCACGGCTCGAGCAGGAGCCCGCGTTCAGGGACGCGCTGTTCGCGGCCCAGATCGACGCGCGCGAGTTCACCACGTTCGCGCTGGCTCTTTTCGCCGCGCGCCTCGCGCAGGGCTTCGTGAAGGCGGGATTGATCTACGTGATGCCGGACGGCGTGGCAGGCGGCAACGTCGCGTTCGCTGAAGCGCACCAGGTCGAAATCGGCGCGCTGTTCGCGGAGATCGGCGTCGATTAGGAGATGCCCATGCAGAGACGTCTGATTCCTTTCGCCGCGCTGGCGTTGACCGTCGCAAGCTTCATCTCCGCGTCGCCCCTTGCCGCGCAATGGCTGAAGTACCCGACCGCCGGCGTTCCGCGTTCGCGCGACGGGAAAGCCAACCTGACAGCGCCGACGCCCCGGACCCCAGAGGGCAAACCGGATTTCTCGGGAATGTGGCTCACGGCGGACGGGATGCCATGCAACAAGCTGGCAGAGGGTTTCCAGCAGTGCGGCTCGGAACTGCCGATGTCGCGCTATGGGATCAACATCGGCGCCGGCTTGCCCGGCGGCCTCCCGTACCAGCCATGGGCGGCGGAGCAGGTGAAGTACCAGACGGAGCAAAACTCGAAGGACGATCCGCACGCCCGCTGTCTGCCGGATACGTTTGTGCGTCTGTACGGCTTACCGCATATGCAGAAGTTCGTCCAGGTGCCCGGCCTTCTCATGATGATCTACGAGCTGAACGCCAGCTACCGCCAGGTCTTCACCGACGGGCGGCCGCTGCCGGCCGACCCGCAACCGTCGTGGAACGGGTACTCGTCGGGCAAATGGGAGGGCGACACGCTCGTCATCGACTCGACCGGATTTCGCGATGGGCTGTGGCTCGACATCCTCGGGAGCCCGATGACGGACGCGGCCAAGGTTCGAGAGCGAATCCGGCGGCCGGACTACGGACACCTCGAAATCGAAGTCTCCGTAGACGATTCGAAGGCGTACACCAAACCCTGGACCGTCACGCTGAAGCAAAACGTCGTGGTTGACACGGAGCTCGTGGACGAAATCTGTCTTGAAAACGAGAAGTCGCGACTGATTGGAAAGTAAATATGTCCAACAAACGCCCTCTGACGCGCAGGCATCTGTTGAAGACGGGCGCGGCGGCGCTCGGCGCAGGCACGGGCGTCCTGAACGGTCCGCCCGTTCTCGAGGCCCAAACCACCCAGGCACCTGCCCAGGCACCTGGCTTAGTCACCGGCACGCAGACCGGCCGGTCCTTCCGCGGCCTCGTCCGCCACGCCAGCACACTCGACGTTCAGGAGATGCGGCTGCTGCCGATCGACCCGCGCCAGGTGGTCATCCGCTCCCTGGCGGTCGCGCCCTGCTACACGATCGTGCGCGGCGCGCTCAGCACCAACGCGATTGGACGAGCGGAAGTGCCGAACCACTGTGGCTTCGGCGTCGTCGAGGCCGTCGGCCCGATGGTGAAGCGTGTCCAGGTCGGCGATCGGGTCGTCGTCGCTGGCACGTCGCAGTGCGGCCAGTGCTACCAGTGCCTGCAGGGTCGTCCGGACTACTGCCAGTTCACGTTCTTCTCGAACGCACAAGGGGTCGACCCGTTTCCTCCTTTTGCTCAGTTTCCGGACGGCACTCGTGTCTACGCACAGGCCGGTATCGGAGGAATGAGCGAGCTCATGACCGTATTCGAGGAGTACTGCGTGCCGGTCTTCACCGACCTGCCGGCCGCGCAGCTCACGCTGCTCGGCGATCAGCTATCGTCGGGCTTTGCTGCCGGTCACGCAGACATGCACTTTCAGCCTGGATGCGATGTGGTCGTCTTCGGCGCCGGGCCGGTCGGACTTGGGGTCGTGCAGGCCGGTCGCGTGACAGGCGCCGGACAGGTGATCGTGATCGATCCGATCAAATACCGCCGCGAATTTGCGGTGAAGCTCGGAGCCACCACGACGCTCGATCCGGTGGCGGAGGGCGACGGAGTCGTCGAGCGAGTGCGCGAGCTGTGCCGGGGACCGAACGACCGCCGATTCGCCGGCGGCGTCACCTGGGGTCGGGCCGGCAATTCCGTCATGGGGCGCGGCGCGGACTTCGTCGTGGAGGCCGCGGGCTTGCAGGCGTTTCCGCCGAAGGCCGAGGCTCAGCCCGATCCCACCAACGTAAAGACCGTGCAGCAGGCGTGGGACTGCACGCGCATGGGCGGGCATGTGATGTTGATGGGACTCACTCTCCAACCCGTGTCGTTCCCCGGCACCTCATTAGCGCTGCTCGGCCGGACCATTCACCCGGGGCAGCAGGGCGGTCTCCACGTCATGCGCGACATTCCCCGCTACGTGAAGCTGATCGAAAAGGGAATCATCGACGCGCAGTCGGTGATCACCAAGCGATACACCCTCGACCAAAGCCGCCAGGCGGTGCAGGATACGGCCGACCGGGCGATCATCACCGGCGTCATCGAGTTCACCTAGAGAGCGGTTTTCAGTTGCGCGTAGTTTTCAGTACCTTCGTCCCTCGGCCTTGGTCCTTGGTCCGGGCTTGGTCCTTTGTCCTTGGTGCGCACCCAGAACCAGGACAAAGGACGGACCAGGAACCAGGGACTGAGGACTGAGTACTACACCAAACCGAAAATGGCAGTAGGCGATCCCAGGCCCGCCATCAACATTTGGTGATTTGGTGAATTGACCTACGATTCCCGGCTTAGAAGGGCAGTGGTCCTCGGACCTCGGATGACGACGAGCTTCCTTGGTCGCACCCAAAAACGATTGCCGTGCGTCTAATGAACGAGCGAGCGAGGCACAGCAGCTATCCGTCGCCGTGGAATGTCTCGTCGACCTCCTCTTCACCACCCCGAGGCACTGAAGGCAGCGGTCCGCATGGCAAGCGCGAAGACTATGCCGGAGAACACATTGATCAACCGTCTCCGCGCCGAGTTCCTGGAAATGCCGGGTCTGCGCCTGACCCGCGAACAAGCGCAACGTCTCTGTGGTGTCGAGCGGACGGTGTGCCAGATGGCGCTTGACGCGCTCGTTGACACGAAGTTCCTGTGCGTCAAACCAAACGGGGCCTATGCGCGGCTTACCGACGGTGCCGACCTGCCGGGCCCGCAGCCCACGAAGCAGACCTCGGAACCGAAACACGTTCTCTGAAAGCTTCGCGACCACGCGCCGACCCAGGCGCACTTGCAAGGCCGGGGTCAGGGCCAATTCGTGTGGATTGTTACGGGAGGCTCGAACTTCGGCGCGCTCGGATGGTCTGCCAGCCGTTCGGCCAGTATAATCACGGTTCTCAAACGTTGAGTCCTGGACCCAAGCCACGCGAACAGTCCGATGATGCCGATGGCGGGCGCGCCGGACCGCTTGAATCCGCAGGCTTGAACCTTGAACAAGTTCAACTGCGCAGGAAGAACGCTGGTCTGAACGTTCTGTCACCTCCGCCTCGCCTGCCTTTGTGGCGGCGCCTTCTATCTCAGCTGGTGCATTTCTTCGCGGTCATGCTCTGGATTGCCGGCGGGTTGGCGATTCTGGCCGGCATGCCACAGCTCGGATTCGCCATTTTCATCGTCATTCTGCTCAACGGTCTGTTCGCGTTCTTCCAGGAATACCGCGCCGAGAAGGCCGGCGATCGACTTCGCGACTTACTCCCGCGGCGCGTCACCGTGATCCGTGACGGAAGTCGCCAGAGCATCGACGCCGTCGAACTCGTACCCGACGATGTGGTGGTTCTCAATGCAGGAGACCGCGTCTCGGCGGATATGCGCTTGAGCCACGCACACGGCCTCCTTATCGATGCCTCCACGCTCACCGGAGAAAGTGTCCCGACAACGCTACAAGCGGGAGAGGACGTGTTTGCAGGCACATTCGCCGTCGAGGGCGAGGCTATCGGAGTCGTCACGGCGACCGGCCGTTCAACGCGTCTCGCCCAGATTGCGCGACTGTCGACGTCGGGACGGCGCCCACTGAGCCCACTTGCGATCGAGCTGAGCCGCGTGGTGCGGATCGTCGCAGTCATCGCGTTGGCCGTTGGTTTCCTGTTCTTGATCGTGGCGTTACTCGTGGGGATTCGCCTTACCGACGGGTTTCTCTTCGCGCTCGGAGTGACCGTGGCCCTGGTTCCCGAAGGGCTGCTTCCCACCGTCAGCCTCTCGCTCGCGATCGGCGCGCAGAGGATGGCCGCGCGCGGCGCACTGGTACGGCGCCTGGAATCGGTCGAGACGCTGGGCTCGACGACTTTCATTTGTACCGACAAGACTGGAACACTCACACGGAACGAGATGTCCGTGGTCGAAGTCTGGACCGCAAAGGGGGGCGCATCCATCGAGGGAACGGGTTATGAGCCATCAGGCATCGTTCATGCGGAGCCGGACCTGCTGCCCTTGCTCAAGGAGCTGGCCTGGGCAGCGGCACTGCGCGCGAATGGCCGTGCCGTGTTACGCGAGGGACGCTGGGTTGCGCAGGGTAATCCCCTGGAAGTCGCACTCGATGTCTTCGCTCGCCGTCTCAACATCGACGTTCGCAAGGAGGAAGCAGCGGCTTGGTCCACTATGCGTCGATTTCCGTTTGACCCACGGCGTCGGCGAATGTCCGTGATCGTCGGAAATCGTGCGATCGTCAAAGGCGCACCGGAGGCGATTTTCGAGCGCTGCTTGAGCTTCGGCGACGCGGAGGCAGCGGTTTCACGAATGGCCGCGCGGGGCCTTCGAGTGGTGGCGCTTGCTGTTCGTGATTTTGGTGGCAAGGAGGTCCCCGACATCACCCGACGCCACCGAGGTCGATCTGACTTTGCTTGGACTGGTTGGCATTGAAGACCCGCCGAGAGCGGGCGTTGCGGATTCCCTTGCTGCGTGCCGACGCGCAGGAATCTCGGTGGCCATGGTGACTGGAGATCATCCGGAAACCGCGCGCGCCATCGGCCGTGAAGTGGGATTGTGGACGTCCGACGCCCTGCTGATCGAAGGGAAGGACCTCCCGCAGGATGACGAGATTCTGGGCGCGCTGATGGATCGCGACGGCATCATCGTCAGCCGCGTCTCGCCTGAGGAAAAATTGCGGATCGCCCGCGCCCTGCGGAAGCGCGGGCATGTCGTGGCGATGACAGGAGACGGCGTCAATGATGCGCCGGCGCTTCACGAAGCCGCGATCGGGGTCGCGATGGGTCTTTCGGGAACGGATGTCGCGCGCGAGGCCGCCGATCTCGTGTTGCTGGACGACAACTTCGCCACCATCGTGGCGGCCATCGAGCAGGGGCGAACGACGTTTGCCAATACACGGCGATTTCTCACGTATCACCTGACGGACAACGTGGCCGAACTCGCGCCGTTCGTCGTCTGGGCGCTGTCCGGTGGACGCTTTCCTTTAGCGCTCGGCGTTCTGCAAGTGCTGTGCTTGGACATTGGAACCGACATCCTCCCCGCGGTGGCATTGGGAGCCGAACCGTCGAGTCCACGAGCGCTCGACACAGCCTCCACTCGGCCGCCACCTCGTGGACCGATTCCTCCTGTTCAGAGCTCTGGTCATCCTCGGGCTCACCGAAGCCATCGTCGAAATGGTCACGTTCTTGACGGTGCTCTCCTCCGACGGATGGAGACCGGGAGCGCCCTTTCCGTCGGGGGCGCCATTGTTGGCCGCATCGGGCGCGGCGTTCACCGCCGTAGTGGCTGGCCAAATGGCAAACGCGTTCGCGTGCCGCAGCGCGAGTCTCCGGCCGGGACAACTGGGCTGGTTTTCGAATCGATACCTGGTGCTCGCGGTCGTCTGCGAAGTCGCAATGCTCGGTGGCTTTCTCTATCTTGCGCCCATCGCGAACGTATTGGGGCAGGCACCTCCGAACGAGGTCGGCTATCTGATGGCTCTGCTCGCGATTCCGGCCGTGCTGGTGACGGATGCCTTATATAAGCGACATAAGAAGAGACGAAAAGCGATGGCCTGAAGTCAGCGAGCGTGTGGATTATGCGCGGCCGCCGTCACTGGTTCTCAAGGATCAGATGGCCGACCGCGGTGTTGCTTGCCGCCACATGATAGAAGCGGTGCGCGACTCTGGGCGGCTTTTCGCTCATCGCGCCGCGCGCAACAAGCCACATCACGAGTTCGATGCCCTCGCTGCCCGCTTCGCGCACATATTCGACGTGGGGCATCTTCGCCACTTCAGCCGGGTCTTCGATCAGCCGGTCGAGGAAGCGGTTGTCCCATTCCCGGTTGATCAGCCCGGCGCGTGCCCCTTGCAACTGGTGGCTCATGCCGCCGGTGCCCCAGACCTGCACGTTCAAGGGTTGGTCATAGCTCTCCACTGCTTTGCGAATGGCGTGGCCAAGGTTGAAGCAGCGCTGACCCGACGGCGGCGGGTACAGGACGACGTTTACCGGGAAGGGGATGACCCGGCAGGGCCAGGAGTCGGGCCGGCCGAACATCAGTGACAACGGCACCGTGAAGCCGTGGTCCACGTCCATCTTGTTGACAACAGCGAGATCGAAATCGTCCTGAATCACAGACTGCGCGATATGCGCGGCGAGTTCGGGGTGACCGATCGCCTTGGGCACCGGCCGCGGGCCCCAGCCTTCATCCGCGACTTGGAATTCGGCGGCAGTGCCTATGGCAAAGGTAGGGATCAGTTCGAGGCTGAACGCCGTGGCGTGGTCGTTGTAGACGAGGAAGATCACGTCTGGGGTGTGGTCCTTCATCCACTGCTTGGAGAACTCATAGCCGCAGAACACCTTTTGCCAGTACGGTTCGTGGTCCCTGCCCGTGTCCAGCGCGGCACCGATCGCCGGGATATGGGTGGTATAAACGGAGGCTGTAATTCTGGCCATGGTCACCCTTTCAATTTCCGCCCCGCCACGCCCTGGGGCTGGCGGTGTGCCTGCGCATCGCCGTCTTCACCAATGACGCGGTTACCTTCGATCGAGCGGCCGCCGTTGAGCATCATGTTGCGGTACTCTTCCTCGGTCATTCCCGTCATGCTACCGGCCATCTGCTGGTAGGTTTTGCCATCGGTCGCGCCTATTCGAGCCAGAAAATAAATGTTGCCGCCGAGGCGCATGCACCAGTTCAGGTCGCGCGCAAGCACGGCCTGCTTCTGCTCCTCGGTCATTGGCCATTCATCGAGGTAAGCGCGTTCATTTGCCCTGAAGCGTTCCCTGTTCACGGATTTCATCAGACTCACGCAAAATTGGTTGAGCCAGTAGCCTTTACGTGACTGCTCGGCGTCAAAGATCGTCGTGCCCGGAATGTCGAGGTACGGTTTGTCCAAAGACATGATCAGTTCTCCTCGGGCAGTATAGCCGCATTGGATTTTCGACCAGCAGACCCGAGCGCCGGATGCAAGCGTGTCAGGGCGGAGGTAGAATGCCGCCCGGGCCGATCTTCACACGCATGACTTCAGACGCGCCTGAACTGCCTGTAGGTATCCTTCGGACCGACCTCGAGGGCCGCTGTTTCTACATCAGCGAACGCGTCACTGACCTGACCGGTCTCACCGCCGAGTCGGCCATGCAGTCCGGATGGGAGCAGTGCGTCCACGCCGACGACCGCGAGGCGGTCTTGCGTCAAGTCTGGTCGGCGCTCCACGCGAGGAAACCGGGGCAGGCCGAGTTCCGCTGCGTGCTTCCGGACGGCCGCGTCCGCTGGCTCCTGAGCCAAGGGATGCCGGAGCGCGATCTCCAGGGACACGTCGTCGGCTTCGTCTGGACGCTCACCGACACCACGCATACCCAAGAGGCGCTGCGCGCGAGCGAGGAGCGCTTCAAGCTTGCCACACAGAGCGCTGGTGTCGGCGTGTTCGACCGTGACGTGACGACGGATCGGGGACTCTGGTCGCCTGAAGTCTACCGACTCCTGGGCGTTCCAGAGGGACGACCGACGACCTGGGCCGAGGCGTTGGCCTTCTGCCATCCGGACGATCGGGCTCGCGTCGAAGGCGCCATGGCGGCGGCTCTCGATCCGCGTGGATCAGGGGCGTTTGCAGAAGAGTTCCGGATCCGCCGTGCGCATACGGGCGAGGTGCGGTGGGTGGCGAGCACGTCCCAGACGATTTTCGAGAGTGCCGCGGACGGCCGGCGCCCCGTGCGCCTGACGGGCGTTCTGACGGATGTCACCGAGCGCAAGGCCCGCGAAACGCAGGAGCAGCACTTGAGCGAGCTCCTGCTGCGGAGCGAAGAGCGACAAGCATTCCTCCTCAGGCTCTCCGATGCGCTGCGGCCGTTGAGCAATCCGCTCGACGTGCAAGAAGTCGCCTCGAGGCTCCTGGGGGAACACCTGTCGGTGAACCGTGTGGGCTACGCGGAAATCACAGACCACGGGTACGTCATTCGCCGTGAATACGCACGCGGTGTGGCACAGCATGTCGGCGGGCCGGCGGGGGCGTTTGGGGCGGCGCTGCAGGATGCGTATCGGCGCGGCGAGACTGTGGTGGTGAACGACGTTCAGACCGATCCGAGGTTCACGGAATCGGAGCGGGCCGCCATCCAGGCGAGAGAGATCGCGGCGTTTGTCGGAGTGATGCTGCTGAAAGGCGGGCGGCTGGTGGCCGCCTTCGGTGCCAACAACGCGACACCACGCTCGTGGGCGCCGACGGAGATCGCCCTGATCCACGACGTCGCCGAACGGACCTGGGACGCGGTCGAGCGCGGCCGCGCCGAGGCTGCGCTGCGGGAGCACGAACAGCAGCTGCATCTCGCCCTCGACGCATCTGCAGCCGGGGCCTGGACCTGGGATGCGGAGACCAATCGTCTCGACTGGGATGAGCGGGTCCATGCACATTACGGCCTCGACCCAGGAAGTCCGCGAAGTCTCGACACATGGGTTTCCGCGTTGCACAAGGACGACCGCCAGCGGGTGCTCGGCCACCTCGACCACATTGCGCGCTCTGTTGACCACAATGAGTGGAACGAGACGTTCCGCATCGTGCGCCCGGATGGCACTGAACGCTGGATGCACGGGCTCGGCAAAGCCGAACGCAATGCGGACGGACAGCTCAGGCGGCTCAGAGGGATCTGCCTCGATGTTACCGAGCACCGCCGCGCGGAGGAGGCACTGCAGGCCCGCCGCGAGGAGGAACACGATCGGGAACTGCGGCTGCTGCTGGAGACCGCCACGCAGGGCATTGTCTCGGTGGATGCGCAGGGGATGATCGTCTCGGCCAATCGCGCTCTCGAAGCCATGTTCGGCTGGCCATCGGGGGAGCTGGTTGGCCAGTCCATCGAGCGGCTGGTTCCCGCGTCCGTTCGTGACGTCCACGCGCAGCATCGGATCGGGTACTTCGCCGCACCGCATCCTAGGCTGATGGGCGTCAAAGTCGAGCTCTGCGGTCAACGGAAAGACGGGTCGACGTTTCCGATTGAAGTCGGCCTGAATCACGTTGCCACCGCCAGCGGCGGACACGCCATTGCGTTCGTGACGGACATCACCGAACGCAAGCGGGCGGAGGCGGCCCTTCAGGAGCGAACGATCGAATTGGAACACCGGACGGCTCAACTGAGCCAGCTGGCGTCCGACCTGACGCTCGCCGAGCAGCACGCGCGCGAACAGCTCGCCAAGACGCTCCACGACGGGCTCCAGCAATTGCTCGTCAGTGCGATGCTGAACCTCGATCGACACGTGGCGCGGGAAGCACAGCGAGCGGGCAGTTCGGGCGAACTGCTCGTGCGGGCGAAAAATCACCTCGACGAGGCGATCACTGCCGCACGCTCGTTGAGCCTGGAGCTGTTTCCTCCCGCGCTGCACGGTTCGGGATTGCCCGCGGCGTTGACCTGGCTGGCAGAGCGGACACGAAACCAGTACGGTCTTGCGGTCCAGGTGTCCGCTGACCCGCTCGCCAACTCCGACCGGAAGGACGTCCGCACGCTGCTCTTCGAGTCGGTGCGAGAGCTCTTGTTCAACGCGGTCAAGCACGCCCAGGTCGATCGGGTCACGATCGATCTGTCGCTCGATCAGGATGACGCGCTCTCAATCACCGTGGCGGACCGGGGAATCGGGTTTGACCCGGCGGGGCTCGTCGACCGGGGGAAGACCGGCCAGGCCGGATGGGGTCTGTTCAGCATCCGCGAACGGCTGACGCTGCTCGGTGGGCGGTTCGACATCGAGAGCGCCCCCGGGCAGGGAACACGGTTCCGCCTGGTCGCGCCCCGAGGCGAGGAGCAGGGCGGGGTCGCCGCACAACGGCTGAGCCAGGTTGCGACCGGACCGGCGCTTCCCGGCGCCGCCGATTTCGCGTCGGCGCGGGCGCTCAGGATTCTGTTGGTCGACGATCACGCCGGGGTGCGCAGAGTGTTTCGCGAGCTGTTGCAGGAGCGGCCCGAGCTTCACGTCGTCGGCGAGGCTGGCGACGGACTCGAGGCGATTGCCGAAGCGCACGCACTCCGGCCCGATGTCATCCTGATGGATGTCTCGATGCCCGGGATGGACGGCATCGAGGCCACGCGCCGCATACGCGCCGAGCTCCCGTTCATCCAGATTCTCGGGCTCTCGACGCACGTGAAAACCGGGGACCTCCACGCGATCGAGCTGGCCGGGGCCGCGGGCTTTTTCACCAAAGGCGTCGATACCGAGCGCCTCATCGACCACCTGATGGCCGTCCAGGCCACGATCATCCTCGGATTGCCCGATCAGCCGGCTTAGATTAGAGCGCGCGCGGTTTCGGCGGCGGCTTCCTCTGATATATTTCCCCGATTCATTTCGCTGGGAGGGCAGCTATGGTCAGGCGTTTGGTCTGGGCGGCGGGAATTCTGGCGACGGTCGTCGTGCTTGCGCTCGCTGGCCTCACCGCGTACGTCGCGCGGACGTGGGATCGGACGTACGACGCGCCGCTGCCTGAAGTCCGCATCAGCTCGGACCCGTCCGTCCTGGCACGAGGCGAGTACATCGTTTACGGTCCGGCGCACTGCGTCGAATGCCACAGCGGATCATTCGACGCGCTGGAGAAGCTCAGTGAGGGCGCGCAAGTCCCGCTGAGCGGAGGACTCAGACTTGCGCTGGGCCCGCTCGGCGCCGTGTACTCGAAGAACCTCACGCCCGACACGGAGACGGGGATCGGCCGTTATTCCGACGCGCAAATCGCCCGGATGATGCGCTGGGCCGTGCGGCCCGACGGCCGCGCGACCGTCGAGCCGATGATGCCATTCGGCAACATGAGCGAGGACGATCTCGTCGCGGTCATATCGTATCTGCGTGCGCAGCCGCCCGTGAGGAACGCAGTGCCGGCGAACGAGTGGACACTGATGGGCAAAGTGGTCAAGAGCTTTGTCAGCATCGCGAAGCCGCGCAGATCGATCAACCCGCCGCAGACCGCGCCGCCCCAGGGGATGACGAAGGAGCGGGGCGAATATCTCGCCCGTTATGTGGCGGACTGCGCGGGCTGCCATACGCCACGCGATCCGAACACCTACACCGCGACCGGTCCCGATTTCTCCGGCGGGTTCGAGATGGATCCGATGCCGCTCCCCGGCGCCGATCCAACCGTCTGGTTTAGAACCCCGAACATCACGCCGAAGGTCGGCAGCGCGCTCATGAAGTTCCCTGACCGCGAGACGTTCATCGCGCGCTTTCAGAGGGGCGGGCGCCACTACGCCGGTTCCCCAATGCCGTGGGAAGCGTTTGCGCGCATGACGACGGAAGACATCGGGGCGCTCTACGAATATCTGCACAGCCTGGAGCCGCACGACGGACCGACCGGCGAGCCGACGTTCAAGAAGGCAGACTGACGGGACGTGTAGCGGTACTTCGAGCCCGAATCTGAGAAGCTCGGTGGAATCCCAAGACGAACATCTTCTCGGGTTCACGGCATGAACGCGCATAAGGAACTGCAACGGATCGAAGCATTCAGTGACGGCGTGTTTGCCATTGCATGCACGCTGCTCATTCTTGAAATCACCGTGCCGCATGTGGAAGACATGATGCGGCCTGGAGCACTCTGGCCACCGTTGAAAGCCGTGTGGCCATCTTTCGTGGCATACCTCATCAGTTTCGAGTCCATCTTCATCGCTTGGGCAGGGCATCATCGGGCGTTGAACATGCTCGTCCGATCGTCGAAGCCCTTCCTCTATGCCGATGGTCTGCTGTTGCTTGACGCGCGCATAGTCGACCATCCTTCGGACGAGTCGCGGATCGAGCTATGATTCCCGTTCGCCTGGCACGGCTTTCCTGGACCCTGTCCGCTGACGCCGCATGGTCGCCGCGAACCGGCCTTCATACCGTGCACGTGGCTTCGCCGTCATGGGAGGGACAACGTTCAATGAATCCGAACAAGGCATTGTGGGAAAAGGGTGACTTCACGCGCATCGCGGCGAGCATGCGAGAGAGCGGAGAGGCGCTCGTCGCCGGACTCGGCATCACCGCGGGATTGAAGGTGCTGGACCTGGGATGCGGCGACGGGACGACGGCCCTGCCGGCGGCCAGGCTGGGCGCCGACGTCCTCGGCGTCGACATCGCGAGCAATCTTGTCGAAGCCGGGAACAGACGCGCGCAGGCAGAGGGCCTGACGAACTGCCGGTTCCAGGAAGGCGATGCCACCAACCTGAGCGACCTCGCCGATCGGAGCTTCGACCTCGTGGTCAGCATCTTCGGAGCCATGTTCGCGCCCAAACCGTTCGACGTGGCCAAGGAGATGGTGCGCGTGACCCGACCCGGCGGCCGGATCGTGATGGGGAACTGGATTCCCGGCGATCCGACGCTCGTTGCGCAGATCCTGAAAATCAGCTCCGCCTACTCGCCGCCACCGCCCGAGGGCTTCGTCAGCCCGATGACGTGGGGGATCGAGAGCAACGTGATCGAGCGATTTGTGGCAGCGGGGGTTCCAGCCGAGAAGATCTCGTTCTCCAGAGACACCTATACCTTCAGGTCTCCCGGCTCACCGTCCGCGTTTGTCGCGGACTTCAGAAACTACTACGGGCCCACGATGAACGCGTTCGCCGCCGCAGAACAGAACGGCAAAGCCGCGGATCTTCAGCAGGAGCTCGAGGCGCTCTTCGAGCGCCAGAACAAGAGCGAGGTCAAAGGCGCCACGTCGATTCCTGCGACCTTCCTGCGCGTCACCGTCGCGCGTTGAGCCGCGGCGACCTTCTAAACTCCTCGGCTGAGCGCTCGCCGTGCGGGCACCGACTGTCAGCATTTCGTGATCTCTGGCCGCGGAGGAGACCAACCCACGAAGATTGGACGCGACAATTCGAACGCACGTGCGGCTGGCCCGAATCATGCTCCGGTAAAAAAGTGACTGGGATGTGGTGCGTCGCGACCGTGACTCAGCATCCCGTCAAGAACCGGAGGAGCCGATGCAATCCACAATCAGGAAGGTCATAAGAGACGCAAGGACGTGGGCAACCTTGCTGGCTCTGGCGGCGACAGCGGGAGCGGTGGGCATGTCAGCCACGCGTACCTCTGAAGCAAATGCGCAGACGCCGACAACGGGAACGGCGGACGAATCAGCCACGCGTACCGCTGAAGCCAATGCCAAAAGCCGGCTCAAGGCGTTTTCCGACTACATGGCTGCGCAAAAAGCCTTTTCATTCGACTACGACACGTATCTCGAGGTCGTCACCAAGCAGAATCAGAAGCTCGGCCTGGCCAGTTCCGGCACAATGACGGTGAACCGTCCCGACAAGATACGCGCAACCCGCATGGGCGGATTCGCGGACGTCGAGTTCACTTTCGATGGGAAGACGGTGACGATGTTCGGCAAGAATGCCAACGCGTACGCTCAAGCCGAAGCGCCAGGCACGATCGATCAATTGGTCGACGTGTTACGGGACAAATATCATCGGCCCGTGCCGGGGGCGGATCTGCTGATGTCGAATGTTTACGATCAGCTCATGCCCGAGGTCGCGGATGTCAAGGACCTGGGAAGTGGCGTGATCGGCGGCGTCGAATGCGATCATCTGGCCTTTCGAACGAAGGAAGTCGACTGGCAGATCTGGATTGCTCAGGGGAGTCGTCCCTATCCCTGCCGCTACGTCATCACCAGCACGCAGGTGAACAGCGCGCCCCAGTACACCATCGACGTCAGGGCATGGAAAACGAGCGCGGGGGTCGCGCCTAATCTTTTCACATTCAAGGTTCCTGCAGGCGCCAGGAAGCTCAACCCGGGAGAGCTCCGCGACTTCGACGAGTTGCCGGGCATTTTTGCAATCAAGAAAGCCATTGGAGATTGATACCATGGTCAAACGCATTCGAATTCTCTTGCTTGCCGCAATCCTCGGCACCTTGTGCCTCGAACTGAGCGAGCGATTCGTGCCTCCGGGCGCGAACGTTTTCGTGTCCACTGTCGAGGCCGTCGTTGGTCGCCCCCTGACACCGGTGAGCGTCTCAGGTGTTGCGCGCAGGACATCCCGACGCTGCGCATCGGGTGTGTACGACTGCTGAATCTGGAAGAGATTCGCAGGGCTCGACCCTTCGAGTAGCCGTATCGCGATGGCTTTCATGGCCGTCCGTAGACGACGAAGGAGCCAAAGGATCGCCGCGGCTGGTAGCCAGCGGCCGTCAGGACGGCCAGGAAGTCGTCGGCAGAGGCCCATTGCGGCGGAGGCGCGTTGATCCACACCACGGCAGCGGGTTCACGCGCCCCCACCGCCGCGACCACGGCCTGATACGCATCTGGGGTGTGTCGGTATTCGTAGTAGTAGAAATGCGGCACGGCCGCCCGGCGATGGGCAGAGGCATAGAGGCTCGGCCCCAACAGCATGACTTGAATCGTGTCCGTGGGGCGCGTCGTGGCCTGCACGTAGGCGGCGATCTCGTCCTGTTGCACCAGGATCGGCGCGTGAAAGACCGCCCAGGAGACCGCCTTGGGGTCCGCGACGTAGAGCGGCAGATCGCTCGCCACAAAGCAGCCGCCCATGACGGTGAGCGCCACGGCGACCGGGAGGCGCTGTCTTTTCAGGTTCGCGAACGCCGGCGCAGTCAGCCACACCAACGCGGGAATGATCTGAACGACATAGTGGGGCCACCATTCGCGGCCCATCCGCATGCCGATCAGGCTCGTGACGATCCAGAGCCCGCCGAACACGCGCACGGGCTTCGCACTTGAAACCCATCCCACCAGCGCCAATACCGCCAAGCCCAGCCAGGCGGGTGCGGTCTGCTGCAGGGTGGACATCAACCGATCCTGCAGCGGCCCGTCGACGAGGCTGGCGAGCTTCATCTGCTGCGCCGCGATGAAGCCCGGCCAGTCAATCGTCCACACGTAGCCGACCGCGACGACGCCGACGAGCGCATAGCCCAGGACCAGCAAACCCGCTGCGCGACGCCCCGCACGCTGCCAGAGCAGCCAGCCCGCGGCAAGCAGGAAGGCCGACACCCCGATCGGTTTGATGACGGTCGCCAAACCGGCGAGCAGCCCCGCGCTGAACCAGCGTTCCTTCCACGTCAGGTGCGCGGCGAGGACGAGCGGCAAAACGGCGAAGAGTTCTGCCTGCGCGAGGAACCCTTCTATGTAGGGGTTCGTACTGACGACGGCAAAGAGGAGCACGGCGCCGGCCGCCGCCCAGATCGAGTTGGTGATCTCTCGGGCGAAGCGGAACAGGGCCAAGGAGGTCAGCGCATTCCAGATCGCCGCACCGAGGCGAAGTGCGGGCACGCTGTCGCCCAGCAATCCAAGCATCGCTTGATAGATCAGGAAAACGCCGGGCGGCCGATCGAACGGAATGTCCCGGTAGAGGCGATAGTCCGAGGTCCAGTAGCGGGCGACGTAGAGATACCCGCCTTCATCGGAGTCGATGGGCACGTGCAGGAAGGGCAAGCGGATGAGGATCGCCACGGCCATCAGGGCGGCTGGCACACCAGCCAAACGCCAAAACGACGATGGAGGATGACGGAACGCATTGGACACTTGACGTGGACGATTCTAGCGTGAGTCCGCTGGGCCGTGCGTAGCCTTCCGGCGCGCCGTCCGACTCCTTTCCACGAAGTCGTTGTAGGATCCTCACATGCGGCGGACGCGGGCATCGGCTCGATGGATGCGGTTCGCACTGGCCTTTGGGCTGGCGCTGGGTCTGGCCGTCATGAGCGGCGCGGCGCAGCAGGTCACCATCCTGAGAAACGGACGCAACCTCCAGATACCGATCAACCACGGACTTCCCGACAAGCAGTTCGGCTTCACGTTCTGTCGCCTGCGGTACGAGAACATCCGCAGAGCGAGGAAGTCCGGCTGGGGCGACGACTATCCTCAAGCGGACTACAACTTCATGGTGCGTCTCGCCGAGCTGACCACAACGACGATCAGCCGGTGGAACGATGGCTACCCCGGCTTTGCGAACGTTACCGCCATGGATCCCAATCTCTTCCGGTGTCCGTACCTGCGCATGCAGAATGCGGCCAACTACGACTTCACGCCTGAAGAGAGCGCCCGCATGCACGACTACCTGCTGAAGGGCGGCTTTCTCTGGATCGACGACAACTGGGATCCGGACTTCGAGGTACATCCGGCCGAATCTCATGCGAATCCTGCCCGGCGCAAAGATTGTCGACCTGCCGGTCGAGCACCCGATGTTCTCGATTCTCTACCGCGTCAACCCGCTCCCGCAGATCCCGGCGCTCGGCTCGTGGCAGCGTAACCGTCAGGATTCTGAGATCGGGCCTTCAACCGTGCACTACTACGGTGTGTTCGACGACCACGACAGGCTGGCTGTGCTCGTCAGCATGAACTCGGACGTTTCAGACAGCTGGGAGCGGGAAGGCGACAACCGGGACTACTTCGAGACCTATGCGGGGAAGGGCTATGCGCTGGGTGTGGACGTGGCCGTCTGGGCCATGACCCACTAGAGCGGTTTTCAGTTGCGTGTAGATGTCAGTACTTCGTCCCTCGGCCTTCGTCCTTGGTCCTTGGTCCGGGCTTGGTCCTTTGTCCTTGGTGCGCACCCAGAACCAGGAACAAAGGACGGACCAGGAACCAGGGACTGAGGACTGAGTACTACACCAAACCGAAAATGGCAGTAAGGCCGTCGGATTCCGCGGTGCGAATCCGATTCATTTGAGGCCGAGAAAGCGGGCCGGATTGGTCTTGGTCATCATGTCGATCTCCGCCTGGCTGAAGCCCTCTTTTGCGAGGACAGCGAGAGCGATTTGAAAGGCATCGGCGTGGGTCACCCTGCCGGGCTGGCCGAGATCTGAGCTCACCACGACGTTTGCCGGACCGAGCGCTCGAATGTCCGCAATCTTCTGCGGCCCGTAGTCCATGACTGGATTCTCGGCATTGACGACCTTGGGTCCGCCACCCGTGAAGCCATCCCCACTCAGCACGATCTCGATCAGCGCGCCCAAACGGACGGCCTCCTTCATCTGCGCCATCGACATCACGAGCCCCCCGTGGTTCGGGTGCTGCACGTAGATCTTGTTGACGCCTGCAGCCTTTGCCGCCCGGATCAGCAGCATCACTTCCGCCGGACTGATGTGTCCGGTGGACAAGCCGAGGTCATGCTTTGCCATGACCTTCAGGACTTCCAGCACTTCCGGCAGCAGTTGTCCGTTGCGCGAGACCAGGACCCTGCCGGGCTGACCCTCATTGCGGTATTCCGCGTCGACGGTCGGCATATACACAACACTTACCCCGGCCACCTTTCGTCAACGCCATCGCTTCCACCGCCGCCGGATTGATGCCGCCCACCGCCCGGTTCAGGACGATGCCCCCGAAGAGCTCGATGCCCGGGACCATCTGAGAGACCAAGTAGGCCCAGGAAGCGGTCTCCGTAGTGTGTTCCTTGAACACCAGTCCCCGCATGCCGTAAATGCGGGCGATCTGGGCGGCTTGGATAGCGTCGACCGAGCGCTGGAAATTCAACGCCGCCGTCTCCGGCGCCACGTGCGCGTGAAGGTCGATGACACCCGCGAGGCTCGGTGCGTCATTGACCTGTGCGATTGCCGCGCCGGGTAAGCCGAACAGCGACGCCAGAACACCCGATAGCATCCATATTCGCAATCTCATGGTTCCCTCCTTGTATTGTCAAGACGAGATCGGCACCCATGGTGCAGTATGCCGACCGATGGGGCGGCGGACAAGTCGCGTGTTAGCGGCTGGTAACTGCCGACCGCCGACCGCCGACTGCCGACTGCCGACTGACGACTGACGACTTTGCTGGACGCCGGACTATACAGCCTGGCTTCCGAGCGCCAACGCTCGGGCGGCCGACGTGCGGCGACTGTTCAGAACTGACGACCCAAGGCATGCGCCCGTTCCAAGTAGCCCCGCCTCGTCGCGTCGTCGGCGCCGTGCACGGCGTAGAAGTACTCGCGCTCGACGTTCTTGATTCCTGGATACGTGAGCGTGAACTCGTCAATCACCATGCGCATGGCGTCGCGGAGGCCCGCGTCATAGGCGCGCTTGTCGAAGATGGTCGTCTGGATGATCAGCGCCTTCTGGTGCGTGAGCCTCGGCTGACGGCCGTTGATGTCGCCACGCCAAGCCTCCGCAGTGAGATCGTACGCAAACCCAGGTGTCAAGATGCGATCGAGCCACCCCTTCAGAATCGCCGGAAAGCTCAGGAAGTGCACGGGTGCGATGAACGCCAGCGCCTCAGCGCGCGCAACCTTCTGCTGCTGCACGAGAACGTCCTTCGGCTGATAGCGCTCGCGCAGCAGCCGGATGATGCCCCGCGCATCCCGATCACCGATGAGGCGTTTCAGCGCGAAGCGTTTCAGAGGCCCACCCGCCTCATCGAGGAGGGACTCGCGTAACCGCATGCGGTCGAGCATGTCATCCGGGATGGTTTCGGTCAGCCAGCTCGGGCTGTCGCGTGGGCGTAGGACCGGATCGAAGCCGATCGCGTAGAGGTCCACGATCTCGTTCGTGTGCCCCGCGCCGCGGAGACCGGCGTCGAAGCGATCGAGGACGGCGTGGCAGAACGACCGCGAAGCGGGATGAGCGAAGACCGTCAACACCTTCATGGGTGACCTCCGGCTACAACTGCACTGATTCCTCGCGCCGTCAGACACAACTCCTACGCTAGGCGAGACTGGCTCGCATTCTGAAGAGTTCCGACCCTACCGCTACGAACCATCCTGCCAGAACCAATTCACAGACAAGCGTCAGAACGGATCCGATGGCCCAGGGATAAGAGCCAATGATGTCGAGCGCAGCCGTGGCGAAACCAAAGTATGCAATCCATTCCGCGTAGGCGCCTCGTTTCATCGCCAGGCTCAGGACAATGGTCGCGACTGCCAGAAGAAGATAGATGGCGTGCAGACCGCCGTAGAAGACCATGACCACCAACGCTGCCGCCTCCGGCGTATCGACGCGCATGCCATAAATGGGATAGACGAGGCGCCCGTGAACAATGAGCATCACGGCAATGACAGGAATTGTCGCCGCGATGATTCCGCAGCCTGTCGCCGCCTTGGTTCTATCGACATCAAGGAGGCTTTGATAGACGGCAATCGTTCCTGGAACCAGGAGGACTGTCGCGAAGAAGAGAAACTCGCTGACGAAGTCCAGAACAAGCACCTGCGAATCCCTCCACAGGAGGATCTCGGCACCGTTCGAAGGGGGCGGACCGGCCCGGAAGTCCAGGAACGCCAGCAAGCCGAACAGGATGCCGCTCGCGACGAGTGCTCCTCCCCCGAATTTGTAGGGCCTCTTCAGATCGCGAGGCATGGCCACCGCTCCTTGCTCTCGAAAAGAGAGACGTAGAGGTATCGACGGCGAAGACATGGCGAAGAGTTTACCGACAGGCCCCAGATTCTTCTTCCGAATTGATGGCGAAACCATCACTGACGTCCTTTAGCG
Source organism: uncultured Acidobacteriota bacterium (assembly GCA_963789965.1). Lineage (GTDB taxonomy): Bacteria > Acidobacteriota > Vicinamibacteria > Vicinamibacterales > CAVVIG01 > DATLLJ01. Next base: position 176,974 of record CAWBMO010000005.1, on the reverse strand, counting down.
ACACGTTCTACGCAATCGGCGCCGGGCCGAATGCAGCCATATCGATCGAGGTCCTCACACTCCTTTGCAAGATACGGGTGACGGTCACCGGTTCCGTGTGTCTGCCGCGCAACGTACGTTGGTTTACGCCGGGCTCACCCGCGAGTTGATCGAGCGACGAGAGTTCGGCGTTTTCTCGATGCGCCGTCACGGCTAACGGTGGATCGCTGGTGGTATGGGGCGCCGTCAGGATGCTCGATGGCGAGTCGGAATATTTCACGCCCGCCATGAACTATTTCGCAGTCGTGAACCACGCACTGAACCTAACAGTTCACGTCTACAGTCACGTTCCCGTCTCGTCCCTCAATGAAGCACAAGAACAAGAATTGCATGCCGGCCCGCTATTCTTCCGATTTGTTCGGTGATTCGAGGGAGCGGCTAGACACAGGACAAGCGACCGGACCCGTGCGGCGCGGGCGGTCGGCCGAACATCGCCGGTCGCTCAGTAGGGTGTCGCGGATTTCCTGAGCCGCTCGGAGGATTGCCATGAGCAGACGACTGAAGCAGGCAGCCATTGTCATCGTCGTCGTCTTCGCCGCCGCTCAACTCGTTCGTCCCGAGCGCGCAAACCCGGCGACCGACGTAACCCGCACGATTCAGGCTCGCATGGGGACGGCGAACGGACTGGCCATCGTCCTGGATCGCTCGTGCGGCGACTGTCACTCAAACGCGACGGCGTGGTCCTCCTGGTACGCGCAAATCGCGCCCCTCTCCTGGCTTATGGCGCACGAAGTGGCGGAAGGGCGAAAGGCGGTCAACTTCTCGGAGTGGGCCGCGTATCCGCCGGCGCAACAGCAGATGTTGCTGGCCGTGTCGTGCGACGATGCGAAGAGCGGCAAGATGCCCGGGCCTTACACGTTTTTCAAACCAGAAACTCGGCTTTCCTCTGAGGAGGTCAAGACGATCTGCGAGGCTGCGCGGCAGGTCGACGCGCACGCGGCGGGAGCTTCTCGATGACGCCTCAAGCTCCGGAACCGAGCAATGCCGGCCCACCGACAACCCCGCTACTGACTCGTGACGGAGGTGGAAGATGCCGACGATGAAGGAAGCCGCTTCCGAGTTCCTCGCTCACAAGCGGATTGCCGTGACAGGCGTGTCGCGAAAGCCCAGGGATCATGGGTCCAATACCGTGTTCAAGCGTCTGCGGGACCGCGGCTACGAGGTCTTCGCGGTCAACCCCAATGCGGAGGAGGTTGAGGGTGCCTGCAGTTACCACAACTTGAGGAGCATCCCTGGAGGGGTCGACGCCGTCGTCATCGCGACCGCGCCCGACAAGGCGGAGGGCACCATGCGAGAGTGCGCCGAACTCGGGATCAAACACGTGTGGATGCATCGGTCCTACGGTCAGGGCAGCGTTAGCGCCACAGCGACGGCCTACGGGCGTACACACGGCATCACCGTAATCGACGGTGGCTGTCCGCTCATGTTCGACCCGACCGCAGACTTCGGCCACAAGGTCATGCGAATGGTCCTTGCCAGCCGCATTCCCAAGACGGTTTGAACGTCATTCATGTCGATCCGATTCAACGTGAAGGAGGAGCTATGAGCCATTTGGAACTGCACGCTCACCTGAAGATCCGTCCAGGGCAACTGGAGGGGTTCAAAGCCCAAGCCGCCGAGCTCATACGGATTACCCGGGAGCAGGATACGAAGACGCTTCGTTACGACTGGTTCATCAAAGAAGATGGCACGGAGTGCGAGGTCCACGAAGCGTACGTGAATGAACAAGGGCTCTTCGAGCACAACATGCACATCATGGAGGCGCGGGCCGTCCTCTTCAGGGACTACGCATTCGATCACCGCATGATCGCCTTCGGCGAGGTCTCCCAGGGGTTCAGGGACCTCGCAAAGAAGCACGCTGGCGGTATTACTGTGTACGCCTTCCTCCAGGGACTTGAAACCACAGCCGCTGTCTAGGTGGTTAAGGCGTTTGCGCGCCGCCATGTCGTGAATCCCGAAACTCGTGGAGGCTACGGTATGAAGCGCCACAACATTGCATGGATTCTGATCCTCATCGTCGACGTGGGATACATCGCGTGGGGCGCGGGGGCCGCTTTATCGCCCGATCATTTGCTCGGTCCGGGTGGCAAGGCGATTCTGCCGGCGGGATACGAGGGCTACTCCGGCGGATCCTGGTCGGCACTTGCGGGTGCTTCCCCTTTGGTCACGGGATACATGACGTTGCTCTACCGGATGTACGGCATTTACTGCGTCCTGTTCGGACTCATGGGCAGCGCCATCGCTGTCACGGCCTTCCGCCGCGGTGAGCGCTGGGCATGGTGGACACTGCTCGTCGGCAACACAGTCGCGTTGGTGTCGGCGATATCCATGGACAAGATGGTGAACGCTATCGGGCCGTTCGAGCTGACGGAATACCTCGGCCTCGCCCTCGTCTGGGGAGCGTTCGCCATCACAGCGCCATTCCGCGCAGCGGGGCAGCCGGTTCGAGCGACCGGTTGACACCGGTGGTAATGAAAGAGGATCCGGACGGAAGAAAAGTGGGTTCGTGTCCGCGGCCGCCTCCCTGCGGGGATTCGATCATCGTTGCTGGCGGGAGCTTCCGTCGTCGACCGCCCAAGCCGAACGCGACGCGTGGCCCTGAGCCTGCGCGAAGAGGGGAACGGGATATGACGCCCTATCGCATACTCTGGGCCGTCCTCGTGTCGGCGACCCTCGTGCTCCCAGGGGCATCGGCCGCATCAGCGCAGACGTTGAACGCCCCGAGGGCCCAAACACCAGGCAGGCCGAGCGCCGAGCGGAAGGGCTTCATCGTGGGGATCGGCGCTGGCGGCGGGCTGCACCGGATCCCAGAGGGTGGAGTCACGGGAGACAGTCTCGACCGCTCGGCGTTCGCGATCGGCACCGACTTCAAGATCGGCTACGCGCCGACGGACCAGTTCCTGATCTACTACTCGGCCAAGGTGGCGTTCACGCAGGCCATGGATTACGACGCTGTCGGCATTAGCGGTTTCGGTGTGACGTACATGACCCGGCCCACGTCGCCGTCTTTTTTCGTGACCGGGATCGCCGGCGAAGGCGCCCGCGCCACCCTCGAGAGCCGCGACTGGGGCGTGGGGCGGGGGCTTGGAGTGGGCGCAGGCTACGAGTTCAAGCGGCGTTGGTCGATCTCTGGCGACGCACTCTTTCTCAGGATGGGCGATAACAACAACCACGCCGTACTGCTCGCGACAGTCGGCTATCTGTTCTACTGAAGGCCGCGCCCAGAGGAGAAGGAGGCACTATGCGCGCCGAGGCGTGTGGCTCTTCGTCGTGGTATGCGCCAGAAACTGTATGCGCCAGAAACTGCTCACCGGCGGCCTAGAGGTCATCATGACGTTCGTCCGCCGGTACCCCCTGGTCAGCTTCTTCGTGCTGGCGTATGGCTTCTCCTGGGCGTATTGGATTCCCCTCGCGCTGGCTGGTGTTCGCACGGCTCCCGGGTCCAGCTCGACGCATGAGCCAGGGTTGCTGGGCCCTGCGCTTGCCGCGTTCATCGTCACGGGACTGACGAAGGGCAGAGCGGGAGTCGTGGCACTGGCCAAGCGGCTCGTGCTGATCTCGCGGCCGACATCACGTTTTCTCATCTACAGTCTGAGCCCCCTGATGTTTCTCGCGCTTGCCCTTGTGGCGGCTCTCGTGATGCACGCGCCACTGCCGCTTGTCAGCGAGTTCGCGATCTATTCGGGCCTGCCACCGCTGGGGTTGCCTGCGGTCTTGCTCCTGGTGTTGCTGTTTAACGGGTTCGGTGAAGAAGCCGGGTGGCGTGGCTTCGCGCTCGAGCCGCTCCAACGCCGGTTCGGCCCGGTCAGTGGCACGTTGACCCTAGCCGCGCTATGGGCTGGATGGCATACACCGGCATTTTTCGTCGTGGAGACGTACCGAATCATGACCGTTCCGATGATCATCGGCGGGTTCGGTCTGGGGATTTGTGCCGGAGCAATCGTGCTGTCGCGCATTGCGCAGCGGACCGATGGGAGCGTGCTGGGGGCGGCGCTCTGGCATGCGCTCTACAACATGACGTCGGCGACTGCAGCGAGCCGTGGAGTGATCGCCGCTGTTACGACGACGTGCGTGATGGTCTGGGCGATGGTCCTGTTGGTCGGAGAGGCGCGCCGGCGGACGTGTCCCTCGGCGCTGCTTGTCCAGCACGAGGGGTGACGATGTGGCGTCCACCGCTAGGTCCAAGCGCCCAGATGGCGCTCATCTCGGGACGCGGTCCTGCCGCTGGAGCCACCAGCTCATGCACATGCGTCCGAAATCGAACGGATCCCGACAGGCCCCGACTTGGTCTTGTTGGACGCCGGATTATACAGCTTGGCTTCCGAGCGCCAACGCTCTGGCGGCCGCATCGGCGCTATGGCTGGGAACGGCCGCCTGCAACGCCAAACGACCTGTACCTCGTCGCCGTGGGCGACGTACCGACGGCACTGATGTCCTCGCTGGTCTCGGGGGCCGAACAGACCCTGGGGATTCAAGTCGCCGTGCTGCGGCCGCTGTCGGTCGATCGGACGATGTACGATCCGGCACGGTCTCAGCTGATCGCCGACGAGCTGATCGCGGCCGTCCGCTCCCGGTATCCCACCCTGGCGCGCAATCCGCGGGCACGGGTGATCGCCATCACGGCACAAGACATGTACATCAAGGCCCGGAGAGGGACCTGGCGCTTCGCCCTTTCACTGCGATCAAACGAGAACTCCGTTGCCGTGGTCTCCTACGCCCGCATGGGTCAGGCGTTTCTCGGCATCACACCAGACGAGGAGCTGCTGCGGAGCCGGTTGCGCAAGATGGTCATGAAGAACATCGGGATCATGTACTACGGCTTGCCCGTTAGCCGCGACCCCCGAAGCGTGCTCTACGGGAACGTCCTTGGCCTAGATGATTTGGACTACATGAGCGAGTTCTTCGAACCACGGCAGTAACCGTACATTCGCAGGTCAGGGCTCGAGCACCACGCCTGCCTGAGTCGAAGCCGGATCCGCCCGGCAGGACTCGAACCTGCCCCCCGGCTTAAGTAGAAGAGTGAATTCCTGTGTGTCGGAGGTAGCTTGCCTCCAGCAGGTTACGGGGACTGCCACGCGGACGTGCCACGAGATGGTCTGATTCACGTCGCGGTTGAACGCGACGCCTTACACCCCTGCCTCCTTCAGCCCTCGCTGGAGGTCATCGGCGTTCATCGCCGGCGTGAGATGCACCGACGCGCCCAGTTCCCGGAACAGCGGCTCGACCGTCGCTGGTAGCTGCCACGAGTCCTTCATGTCGAAGATCATGATGGCCGACCGCCTGCCGTTCTCATCAGGAAAAAAGTAAGCCGCCTCCGGCTTGAGCGCCTTCATGGTGGACTCAATGGTCCGCTGGAGCGCCCCGCTCTTGATCGCTTCGTTTGATTTCTCCACCGGCATACTGGCCTTCAGTAACATCCTCATCGTGAGTCTCCTTGGGGAAGCGTGGGAACGCTAAACGCGCGCAATCAGTCCTTGCTCCCCTTCACTCGGTCAGCTGCAAGGCCGTTGCCCACCGAAGTTCCAGAGTTGTCGCTTGGAGTCGAAGGGAATCAGGCGAGAGGCAGGCAGGGCGAGTGCTGGCGTCACGAAATATCGAGAGTGCACGCTGCGCGCCGCCAGTGATAGCGTTCTGTCGCTCATCGACATCGTCTTCCACGCCTTGCGGCGGTCCGGAGAAGCAGCTTGCCCGATCCTGAACTCGCACAATTCGACGGCCAGAAGTACATTTCGCTGGAAACGTTCAAGAAGAACGGCCAGGGCGTGAAGACGCCGATCTGGTTTGTGCTGCAAGAGAACGCGTTCTACGTGTATACGGAAGCCGATTCGTGGAAGGTCAAGCGCATTCTCAATAACCCGAGGGTGCGGGTGGCGGTCTGCAATATTCGCGGCGACGTCAGGGGCCCGTGGCTCGACGCGACGGCGTCGCTGGTCGAAGGCGATGAGCGGCTCGCCGCGGACAAACTGCTCGATCGAAAGTATTTCCTGAAGAAGCTCTTCAACTTTCTCTCGAGGATCAACCGGCACAAGCGGGCGATGATCAAAATCGAGACCGCGTGATCGGGGTCGAAGCCCCCGCCCGTAACGCCACTCTCGACATCGATCATCTCGAGACCTGCCTGGCCCGGCCCGCCTTCGCACTCCGTGCTTCGGCGCGCCTCGGGTTGAGATCGCGCCCGGCAGGACTCGAACCTGCGACCCCCGGCTTAGAAGGGTAAATTCCTGTGTCGGAAGCGACTCCGTTCCAACAGTTGTGAGGACTGCCACGCGCCAACCCTCGGGCACCGCCTCGGAAGGCGTTGACGGACTTGGACGGAAAAATTCTCACTGCCAGCGTGCGAAAGCTTTACAATCAGCGCTCTCGGTCGGGGTTCACCCGAACAGTCTTTCTGAATTCTCACGTCTACATGACGACGCCGCGACACCAAGAACCCATTCCAGTGCAGAGATGCCTCCTGCAGCTTCCGTCGTTGATTAACACGATCCAGAACTGCGTTCGGCATACTGAAAGGCGCAGTCGTTGAGCTATCGGGTCCTCGTGGTGGACGACTCCGAACTGTGGCGCCACCATGTTTGCTCAGTGTTCAGGCAAAGCGCGAGGTGGGAGCTGGTCGGCGAGGCGTCCGATGGGGCCGAGGCCGTTCAGAAAGCAGCGGCGCTTCGACCGGATGTCATTTTGCTCGACGTCAGCCTCCCAACGCTGAACGGCATTCAGGTGGCTCAGCGAATCCTGGGACCCGATCGGGTGCACGGATCCTCTTCGTCAGTGAGCATCGATCGTGGGACATCGCCGAAAAGGCGTTGCGCACCGGCGCGCGCGGGTACGTGGTCAAATCGGATGCCGGGCGGGAACTGCTGCCTGCGATGAACGCGGTCGCCGAAGGCATGCGCTTCATCAGTGCCAGATTCGGAGGGCGTCGCTCCGACGAGGCGACCGGGCGGGTCCCCTGGGAGGCTCGTCGCCACGAGGCTGGATTCTATTCACAGGAAGCACTTCTCCTGGATGGCTATGCTCAATTTGCCGAACCCGCATTACAGGCCGGAGACAGCCTGATCGTCATCGAGTCGAGGCGGGATTGGCTTCAAGCGAGACTGGAGGCGCGCGGCCTGGACATCAGCCGCGCCATCAAGGAAGGGAGGTACCTGCGGCTGGATGTCGCCGACTGCCTCTCGAATTTCCTGGTCGACGGGTGGCCGAATGAAGCACGCTTCTGGGATGTCGCGACCTCGTTAGTCATGAAAGCCGCACGAGCGTCGACGGGAGAGCACCCTCGGGTGGCCGCCTGCGGAGACGGCGCGTGCACCTTGTGGCAGGAAGGGAGGGGCGACGCGGCGGTTCGGCTCGAGCAGCTCTGGGACGAAGTAGGGAAGACCTATGACGTGGCTATCTTCTGCGGATATTCGATGCCGCGTGGCGACGAACACGCCGGGATCTTCCAAGACATTTGCGCAGCACACTCAGCCGTTCATTCGCGATAGCTGGGGAGTGCGCGATGCTAGCAGCGTGCTGCCGCCTGCGACGACCGGAACGGCACACGCGCGTGAATCGTCGTGCCGCGCTGCGGCTGCGATTCGATTGACAGGTGTCCTTCCACGAGTTTGACTCGTTCCAGCATGCTGACGAGGCCGATGCCCCGGCCTCCCTTACGCTCCTCAACGTCAAAACCCGCTCCACGATCGCTGACCACGAGATGAACGGTGTCTTCCGCTTCCCATAGCCGCACTTCGCATTGCCGCACCCTGCTATGCTTCGCTGAATTCTGGAGCGCTTCCTGGAGAATCCGGAAAAGGCTCAGGGAAATGGTTGAAGGCAGGTCGTCCGAGATTTCCTTGGCGTCGAAGTCGACTGTCACCTCGTGCTGGTCGGCAAATTCCTGGCAAAAGCATCTCGCGCCTTCGGCGATGCCCAGCAGCTCGATCCAGGACGGGTGCAGTTGGTGCGACAGCGCTTGAACATCCCCGGCGATCTCCGAGGCCTGCGTCTCCAGATCCTTCGAGAGCCCGGCGAGCTTAATCGCCAGCATTGCGAGCCGCTGGCCGATATCGTCGTGAAGCTCCCGGGCGATCCGGGCGCGTTCCCGCTCCTGAATGTCAATCAACTGACGGTTCGCGCCTGAGAGAGCTTCTTCGGCGCGTTTTTGCTCGGTCGCATCACGGATGACCCTTGTAAAACCCGCGATGGCGCCCGCCGCGTCGGTCAGCGGTGAAACGGTCGACGCCAAGTGCATCGTCTGCCCCGCCTCAGTGATTCGAGTCGCTTCTATGTGAGCGATCCGCTCGCCGGACCGCAGTCTCTGAACAATCTCCTTCTCGTCGCGCAAGAGCGCGGACGGAATGAGTCTCGAGATCGGTTTTCCAACCGCCTCCGCTTCCGTAAATCCCAAGATGCGCGCCGCCGCCCGGTTCCAACTCAGGATGACGCCTTCAAGATTCTCCGAGAGAATCGCATCGTCGGACGATTCGACGATCGCGGCAAGATGGAGACGCGCTTCCGTCTCCGACTTTTCGCGAATGAGCCGTTCGCGTTCGCCCTCGGCCCGTAGCCGTTCGGCCATCACGGCTGCGAGCGACAGGCCGGAGAGGGCGAGTACGGCGAAGAGCAGGTCCAACAAGACGGCGTTGATCAGCGGGGTGTTTACCGAGAAAGGTCCGAAGCCCAGCGCGGTCAGGAGTGTCGCGAGGGTGGCAACCAAGAAAACTGAGAGGGCCGCGCCGGCGATCCCGAATTGGATCGCGCCCCACATGACGAACGGGATCACGGCAAACGCCAGTGGCAGTCGAGCTGGAATCAAGGGCAAGTCACCGAAGACCAAGAAGGAGATCGCCGTGAGGAGCGTGACGAGAGCACCGAGTTCAGCGATGCGGGCCCAGGACCGGATGCGAAACAGCTGGGCCGCCGTGAAGACGAGAGGGGTGACAAGGAGTACGCCCGTGGTATCGCCAAGCCAGTAGATAAGCCAGGCCGACGTCAACCCCGAATACGGTTGAATCCCGGTTGCGTACAGAGAGCCGATTCCTATAGATGAGCTGAGGAGTGCACTTCCAAAGGCGCCAATGGCAATCAACCCGAGCGCGTCACGCAATCGGGGCAGCGAGGGATCGAAATCGGCGATTCGTCGGAGAAGAAACGTCCCGCTGACCACGCCGAGAGTGGCGCCAGCCGCCTGGCCCGCTGCGCCAAGGGGAGGAACCCCACCCTGAGCCGCCACGAGAAAAGCGCTGACGGCCACGGCCGGCCACACTCGATAGCCATATGCCAACAGAGCGGCAAGCGCGATCCCGTACGCAGGCCACACAGGTCCAAGATTGCTGCTCCTGATGTTGGTGGTGGCTTGACCGAGCTTGCCGGCGACGAAATACGCCAGAAAGACAGCTGTCAGTTGCAGGAAGAACTTCCAGGTGACGGCGCCCTCGCAGCGCTCAAGCGTCCTGCCGACTCGGGGGAACAGCTGCCAGAGAGAATGCGCTCGTAAGCCCGTCGCGAAGCGGGGCTGCCCAATATCCGCCTGGCGTACAACTTCAAAAACAGGAACTGTGGGCATGCTGAGTCTGCGAATTCTAATACCAATTGCAGGCACCCGATCGCAAGCCTGCATGGATAAATAGTTGAGTCACGGCGGCGGCACGTACAGCGTTAATGAACAAGCACGACCGTTCCGATCGGCGTCACATCAAAGAATTCCTTCGCGGCCGAGTTCGGGATGCGGATGCACCCATGGCTCGCCGGCCTGTGGGGCACCGACGAACTGCCGTGAATAGCCACGCCTTTGTAGATGAAGCTCGGGTAGTACAACATCCCCAACGGACTCTTGTGCCATCCCGCGATTTTGCGAACAACGGTGAATCGCCCCCTGGGCGTAATCGCTCTTCTCGTTCTTCCTTCGGACGTGAACCATTTTCCGCTGCCGGACGAGACCGGTAAGGTTTTCACCACGCGGCCAGAACCGTCCACGACAGACAATTGCTGCCGGCTGAGATCGACTTCTACGTGCGCATACCCAATCTCGCGCGGTGCTAAAGGGAGGCGGAACCCGTTGACTTGCCTGCCCGACTTGCCCAGTAAACGCGACCAAACTCAGGAACGCGACGATCGCGAGATTTGGGACCCTGCACCTGCGTCCGCGAGCGACATGCGGCTTTCCATTGGCGAATTGCCGACATTTGATTGCATGCCTTCACGTAACCGCAATTCCTGGACCAGTCATTGCGGTGTCAACGCCGGTTCAAGATCTGACAATTCCGCCGATTGAAATCTGACAGTTCGGCGAGGGGACGAGCCTCAGTTCGTCGCCGTGCTGCGTATAACTGCCCGCGGGCCATACCGCACCGGCGTCGTCTCGAGATCGCGATCGAGTCGCCCGCTCGAAATTGCCGTCGAGTTTGCAATTCCTGGCAGCTGCGTTTACGATGAATCAGAGCCGCGGAACCTCTGTGCGCTCTCACCCCAACAATTGAACAGGATTTCTGTGCTGAAGCGATTTGTATCTCGTCGTGCCCGTGCCGTTCGGGCCGGGCTGGTGGTCTGCGCGCTCGCGACCTGTCCGATGGTCGTGCTCAATGCGCGCGCCGAAAGGGCGGCCTCCGGGGCGTTCGCCGCGAGCAGCTGGAATCACGCATCTCTGGGAGCGCATTGACCGGCACGTGTTCGATCTGGCGCTCGGCGCCGCGGTCTGCGCCGTGCGGTCTGGCGCCGTGCCCGATCCGTCCACGCTCACGGTGATTGATTACTCGAAGCCATCAGCCGCGAAGCGGTTGTGGGTGTTCGATCTTCGCTCTCGCGCGCTCCTGTACGAGGACCTGGTCGCGCACGGCAAGGGCAGCGGCGACAGTTTTGCGACGGCCTTCTCAAACAATCCGGAGAGCCATCAATCGAGCCTCGGCCTGTTTGAAACAAAAGATACGTACAGTGGAAAGAACGGTTACTCACTGCGACTGAAGGGATTGGATGCCGGGTTCAACGACAAGGCACTCGAGCGGGCCATTGTCATGCACGGCGCGCCCTACGTCAGCGAACAGGTCGCCAAATCTCTGGGACGTCTGGGCCGGAGCTGGGGCTGCCCTGCACTGCGCCAGGCGGTGGCGCACGAGATCATCGATCGCATCAGGGGCAACGGGCTGCTGTTCGCGTACTATCCCGATCAGAAGTGGCTGAAGTCTTCGAGATTCCTCGGCAGTTGTTCAGCGCCGACAACCTGATCGCGCTCGAAACCCCGGCCCGCCTTCGCTCGTCGAGCTGCGGCGCGCCAACAGCACTCACGCACACCTGGATGCGATCGCGCCCGACCGGACTCGAACCTGCGACCCCCGGTTTAGAAGCGTGAAGGCTTGTCAGCGAACGCGCTCGGACGGCGCGCGTTAGCGTCAGCCTGAGCCGGTCCTGCGCGTTAGTCTGCGCTCAGGCTAAAGGTCAGCCAATAAGCCCAGAGCATCGTGGTGACGATTGCAATGGTGAGAGGGAACCAAACGGCGATCAGTGCCAGAAGAGAATAGGCCACTAACGCAAAGTAGCCATTTCGATGGGCGTCGCGCACGAGCACGGCGGACTTCTCATCCTTGTGCAATCGATTTCTCAGTGCCGCCCCAGAGACCAGAATCCAGCCAACCGCCTGAACGGCCGTCACAGAGTTGTAGATGACGACCGCCGGGGCGGCGTGGTCAGTCAGCAGGTACTCGCCGACCAACGCGGTGGGAAACGGCATGAACACCACGGTCAGCAGCAGAAAACCGTTCGCATAGACGAACGACCCGGAGGACTTGTTCACCAATCTGAAAAAGCGGTGGTGATTGACCCAGGTGATGAGGATGATGGCAAAACTCAACACGAACGCACAGATCGATGGCCCGAGATGCCTGAGGGCAAGCCACAGCTCACGAGAGGTGCCAATCCCTTCCGACGCAGGGATCTTGATGTCGATGATCAGGAGCGTGAGCGCGATGGCAAAGACGCCATCGCAGAAAGCCTCAAGCCGTGTGTTGGGGTGCGGGTCTGCCATGTCGTCGTCGCCGTGTCAGTCTACGCGGTTGCCGATCCTGTTGTCGTGACCCCGCCGCCCAGGGTGAATTCCTGTTACGGAGGTCGCTGCGTGTCAACAAGTTGCGAGTGCCACGCGAACGTGCCACGCACATGATCTCCACAGAACTCCTGTGTCCGTAACCCCTGGCGTTACGCGTGACGCGGGGGCGGAGCCGGGGTAAGGCCGTGGCGGCGCATGATCTCCGCCATCTTCGCGCGGTCCGGCGGTCCACCGGCCGCCGCGTTGATCACCTCGGCCGCCTCGCGAAAATACTGCGGACCGATCGCGGCCGGCGTGATCAGGCAGAGCGCCTTCACGTCCTGGCTGCCGTTGTTGTCGAACCGGTGAATGGCGCCGCGCGGAATGCAGAGCGCCTGTCCCGGCCCGACGTCGATGGGGGTCCCGTCGACGGTCCAGGTCAAGACGCCGGCGATGCCGTAGATCGTCTCTTCGTAATGGTCGTGGCTGTGCGCGGGAGCCGCCAGGCGCTGCGCGGCCGGGACCACGAGCTCAAAGGCCGCGACGCTGCCACTCGAGTTGTCTCCGGTGAGCAGGAAGCGCACGGCGAGCGGTCCGAGACGGATGGTCTCATCGGATGGATTCACGTGGAGGCCGGTGGTCTGCTGTGGCATGAGCGTCTCTCCTATAGTAAACTGAGTTGACTGTCTGGAGATAGTAAACTCGATTTACCTCAATGTCAACACCTCTGTCGCCCGTCAGCTCCCCGGTCAAGACGAAGGACATGCTCATCGGCGCGTTGCTGCGCGTGCCGGCTCAGGCCATTCAGCGCCGGATCATCACGGAACTCAACGCGGCCGGGTTCGAGGAGCTCCGCGTGCCGCACATGGCCGTGCTGCAGTTTCCGGGTCCGGATGGGGTGCGCCCCGGCCTGCTCGCCGAGCGCGCCGGGATGAGCAAACAGGCCATGAACCAGCTCCTCCGGAGCCTCGAAGGTCTCGGCTATCTCGTCCGATCCGATGCGCCCGACGAGGGCCGCGCGCGCGTTGTCCGCTTCACCAAGCGCGGACGCGCCGCATACGCAAAGATCCACGACATCCTCCGCGACATCGAACGCGAATGGAGCACTGTGCTCGGACCCAAGCGTTTCGCGGAGCTCAAGGAGCTGCTGCTCCGCGTCTGGGAGAGCCCGTTGGCCCGCGGCTTTGCATCTAAGGAATGACCGCAGCCGCCTTTTCGGCCGCCAACCCACTTTCTGGTGTCCCTGTGTAACGCTGGCTCGGGTCGTGACGCTTCCTCCATGTTGACGGCAAGAGACGCTTGGAGGAGACAACATGACTGCACATATCACGGACATCGCATCTGGCCCGCATCGAATCGCAGGAGGCCGCGGAACACCCGAACAGGTCCTCGCATCGATCGTTGACGGCATCAACACCGGCAATCTGGACGCCCTCATGTCCCTGTATGAGTCGAGCGCCGCCTTTGCCACTCAACCGGGGAGTCTTGCTCACGGGCTACCCGGTATCCGTGGAGGGCTCGCGGGATTCATCGCCATGAAGGGCACACTCAATCTCAAAGTGACACGGGTCCTTGAGGCCAGTGGTCTGGCCCTCGTCATTGGGGTGTGGTCATTCGCTGGAACCGGGCCAGATGGCCAGCCGGTGAGCCTGACGGGACACAGCGCCGACGTTCTGCGTCTTCAACCAGACGGCTCCTGGCGTTTCGTGATCGACAACCCTTGGGGAACGGACTGACTGTCTTGAGTGCCCGATAGGAGACAACATGACTGCGCGGATCGATGAAATCGCCACTGACCTGTACCGAATCTGTCTGTACGTGCCGGACTTCGACCTTCAATTCAATCACTTCCTCGTCAGAGACGATCAGCCGCTGCTGTTTCACACGGGCATGCGCGGGATGTTTCCAGCGGTGCGCGCGGCGGTGGCGACGCTGATCGATCCCGCGGAGCTCCGCTGGATCAGTTGGAGCCACTTCGAGGTCGACGAATGCGGCGCGCTCAACGAGTGGCTGGCGGTCGCCCCAAACGCCACGCCCGTGTGCGGAGAAACGGGTGCCATGATCAACATCGCCGATTTCTCGAACCGGCCGCCGCGCGGGCTCAAGCCGGACGAGGTCCTCGGGACTGGACGGCACCGGTTCCGCTTCGTGCCCACGCCGCATCTGCCGCATGGGTGGGACGCGGGCGTGCTGTTCGAAGAAACCGAACGGGTGCTGCTGTGCTCGGACCTGATGCATCAGCTCGGCGACGTAGAGGCCGTGACGACCAACGACGTCGTTGGCCGGTATCGACAGGCCTTCGAGACTTACCAGAAGTCGCCTGTGCTGATGGACTACGTGCCGTACACGGAGAACACGAAACGGCAACTGGCGAATCTGGCGGCACTGCGGCCCCGCATGCTGGCGGCGATGCACGGCTCCACGTTCGTCGGCGACGGCGCGGCCGCACTCATCGCGAGCGGAGACGTCATCCGGCAGGTGACCGGTGTAGCAGCACCGACGGTCTGACGTCAGGGGGCCAGCTGCCCGATTGACTGCCGGCGCAGGCCGATAGTATTTTCGGCGGCGTATGCAGGTCATGGTCGACGCGAGCGACGGCGACGTCGCTCGCGCGGTCGCGGCGCAGGCTCCCGGCGTGGCCGAGGCGGCCGAGACGGAATTGTATCGGCGCTTTGCCCCACGTGTGCGGCTGTACGGTTTGCGCCACCTGCGCGACGAAGAGGAGGCGCGCGACCTCTCCCAGCAGGTGCTGATGCTCGCGATCGAGAAACTGAGAGCCGGAGCGATTCGCGATGCCGATCAGATCGCGTCGTTTGTCCTTGGCGTGAGCCGAATGATGGCGAAAGACTGGAAGCGGCTGGATTGGCGGCGCGAGAAGCTGCGCGAGACCTTCCTGCCCGCGTCCATCGTCGGAGCCCCCGTCCCAGACGCCACCCTCGACATCGATCACCTCGAGAGATGCCTCGCCCGGCTCGCCGATCGCGAGCGCATGGTCGTCCTTCTGACGTTCTACGCGGAGAAAACAGGAAGCGAGGTCGGCAAGGAGCTTCGGCTCACGGAAGGCAACGTGCGGGTGATCAGACACCGCGCGATTGAGCGTCTTCGGACGTGTATGACATCCCGATGATGCTCCCCTGCCAGGCTCCGATTCCCGACGCAACACTGCTCGATTATTGGGCGCGTGATCTCCTTGGTGGCGATGAGATGAACCGGGTCGAGGAGCATCTGTTCGCGTGCGGCGACTGCTCGGCACGCCTGGACCAGATGGCGGCGCTCGGAGCTGGGCTGACAAAGCTTGTGCGCCAGGGGCGAGTGTCGGGGATTGTGTCGCGTGCCATTCTCAATCGACTCCAGCGTGACGGCGCCCGTGTGCGCATGTACTGGCTGGCGCCCGGCGAGACGGTGCCATGCGCCGTCTACCCCGGCGACGATGTCATCGTTACCGCGCTGCGGGCGGACTTTTCGGGCGTGGATGCCGTGACTCTTTCGGTGACGGGACCGAACGATTCGCCGTTCGGCCGGTGCGACGACGTCCCGGTGTCGGGGCCGCGGGGCGAAGTGCTCTGGGCCAATCCTGCCGCACTCCTTCGGCAGATGCCCTCGATGCGGTTGGAACTCACGCTGACGTCCACGGGCCCCGCCCCCACCGAACTGGGCCGGTACGTGCTCGAGCACTCTGCATCGCCGCCGCCCGCGTAACTTTCTGCCAGTCCCGGCCGTTACTAGGATCGAGACGCGCGGTTCGGATTGAGTCAAACCACCGAGGACGACCGGCTTCTGGTAGAGGCGGCGCAGGCCGATCCGGCTCGATTTGTCGAGATTTACGTCCGGTACGTCGACCGAATTTATGCCTTCGTCAGTCGCCGAACCAAGAATCGGGCCGCCGCCGAAGACATCACGTCGCAGGTGTTCGAACAGGCGCTCAGCGCGATTGGTCGCTTCGAATGGCGGGGACTGCCGGTGTCGGCTTGGCTATTCCGGATCGCCTCGAACGCCCTGGCGGACTACTGGCGCGAGCACTCCCGCAACACGAACGAGCCGCCTCCCGACGTTCCCGATGGGGGCGAGTTCGAGGAGATCGAGCGGCGGATTGCGTTGTATCAGGAAGTCGAGCGACTCCCGGACGCACAGCGGCAGGTGATCCGGATGCGATTCGTCGAGGAGCGAACCATCCGTGAGGTGGCGGCCGCCCTGAACCGCTCCGAAGGGGCCGTCAAGCAGCTTCAGCTTCGCGCGCTCGAGAAGCTGCGAAAGAGCATGGATGGCCATGGCTGAGCGTTCCCTCGCGGACCGTCTGAGCGAGACCGTCGACGCTATCCTCACGCGCGGGGATGCGACCGGCGCGTTGCGCGATCCCGAACTGGCGCCGCTCGCTCGCGTGGCCGTGGATCTGCGCCACTATCCCAGCCCGGACTTCAAGGGGAGGCTCAGGGCGCAACTGGAACGGAGGACGACCATGACAGC
Source organism: uncultured Acidobacteriota bacterium (assembly GCA_963789965.1). Taxonomy (GTDB): domain Bacteria; phylum Acidobacteriota; class Vicinamibacteria; order Vicinamibacterales; family CAVVIG01; genus DATLLJ01. The sequence goes on along the minus strand of CAWBMO010000005.1, from coordinate 160,479 downwards.
TGTCTCGACGACACCAGCCGTTCGCGAAGGGTTCACCACGGTGACTCCGTATGTTCGCGTTCGCGAGGCGGGGCTGATCGATTTCCTGGCGCAGGTGTTCGATGCACAGGAAACGTTCAGCGGACGCGGCGGCGGCGGCGGGATGCACCGCGAAGTGCGAATCGGCGACTCGATGCTCATGATCGGCGAAGGCGGCGCGGTGGCCGGTGGCGTCATGCCGATCCGGCCGGTGGCATTTCATGTGTTCGTCAAGGACGTCGACGCCACGTTCAAGCGGGCGATTGCAGCCGGCGCGATGTCGCTCGGAGAGCCCGCCGACCGCCACTACGGTGAACGCGCCGGGTTCGTCAGCGATCCGTTCGGGAACCGCTGGTACATTGCCACGCCGCTGGGTCCGCAGTCCCTTGCGACTGCTCTGCGCACCGTCACGCCGGTTCTGCATCTGAAGGGCGCCGCCGAGTACGTGGAATTCCTGAAGCGCGCACTCGGCGCGGTCGAGGAGATGCGTGCCGCGGACCCGTCGGGCGAACTGCGGTACGGTCGCGTCCGCGTCGGCGACGCCGCCATCGAGCTCGGCGAAGGCGATCCGATGCCCGGATCGTTCATGCTGTATGTGGTCGACCCCGACGCGATGTATCAAGACGCGATTACCGCCGGTGCCACATCGATCATGCCGCTCAGCAATCAGCCGTACGGGAGGGTAGGCGGTGTCCAGGACGCGGTGGGCAACCAGTGGTTCTTCTCGCGACCTGCAACAGCGAGCAGCTAGTCCTGGCGAAGTGCCTCGAGCGCGACGGGCGCTGCCCAAGGAAGGCCTCGCGGTTGATGCCTTCATGCATGTCTTGAAATCATCGGCCCACCACCTATCCTGCAGATCCGTTTTACGAGACCTACCATGCCGCACGCGTCGCAGGACTTCGAGTCAGGAGGACCCGGCTCACGCCGACCACCCACAGAAGGAGGAGTAGCGGCGAGACAAACCGCGAGTAGGCGCCATCCGGTGCCCAGATTCCGGCGCTGAGCCACGTGGTGCCGCCCAGCACGCCGAGCACCACGGCGGCCACACCAGCTGCAAAGAGCGCATTCGAGATCAGCCCCGCCCGCCAGAGGCCGAATGCTCCAGACATGATCAGCATCGCGCGCGGGAACGAGATCAACACGACGAGGGCCCATGTAAGGTCGTGCAGTCCCGATGTGAACGTGTCATTGCCGGAGCCGGCGATTGAGTAGGCGAGCGCCGCGCCCGTCGCGATGAGCAGGAGGGATAGCCCTCCGAACACAGCGCTGGAGACGGTTGCCGCCGTGCCCCAACCGTCTTCCCCCGCATCCGCCAAGGTGGTCCTGAGCGCCGCCACGAACCACAGAAGGTTGACGAGGTTGAGGCCGGACAACGCCGCAGCGATCAGGATCCGCACGCGATCGCCGTTGTAAAACGCGGCGAGTGCGTCGGCTGATGCGTGAACCTGCGGCTGATAACCGTAGATGACGGACGTGATGATGAACAAGATGACGAATTGGAGGCCGCTCGTGCGCCACAAGTATTCCCAGAACCCGCCGGTGGTGAACACGCTGGGGGACGAGGGCACGACGAGCCGGCCGGCCGGGATGGCTGGGTTTGATGCGTTCATAATGGTCTCCTCGGCAACACTGCCACTTGGTTTGCTGGGCAGATCTGCAAGAAGCGTCGCCGCGGTTCAGCGGCGCAGTGTGCTACGACGGCGTTCGGCCAACAAAGAGCGGTGGTGTGGGTCACAGCGGGTCGTCAGAACGAGAGACCGCAGTCCGTGTTGCTCGCCGTGGTCTTCCCCATGGCTTAGAACCCCACCGCCAGCTCGAACGTGAACCGGCATGGACGGTCTTCCTGCGAGAGCTTGGAGGGTTTCTCGGTTGGCCAGACGCTGCGCCCACAGAAAATCAGTCTGTTACGCTCTGAACGCCGCCGTTACTGGAGGACCCTGCCTCCTGTGACGAAGCGTTTGTAGTCGGAGAACGTCTGGTTTCGCCGCGTTGACTCGAGACCGCCCCGGACCACGGTGAGAGACTCGATGGATTCCGGCAGCAGCAATACCTCGTCAGGGTCGCTGAAGGCGACCGTCTTATAGCGACTCGTCACATCGTCCCGCACGATGACGACCCAGCTGGCGAGATGGTGACGGCGTTGAAGTAACGCGGGGACCTTCACGTCGACCGGTCCTCCGAGACTCCGCTCCACGCGTAACACGTCATAGTTGCTGGCATCCACCCAGACGCGTCCCCTCGCTGCGATGTGCCCCGACCAGTCGAAGCAGTCATCGTGTCCACTCGGGTCTTCTATCAGCTCGGGGTTGCTCCGGCGATCCACCGACGCGAAATCGATCATCACAGCGGTCCGGTTCCGGTCTTTCGTAATTCCCGCCATCCTGAATTGGTACTCCGAACGGTGAGCCGGTAGCAGAAACGCAAGCGGTTCCGGGGATAGGGGATTTGGGTCGGTGCATCCCGCGCGATCCGTGTTGTCCTTTTCACGCGGTGCCCGGCCATTCACTTTCCGGACCGTGCGCACGATGGCGACTTCACCCGGGGTCTGATCGCTGCCAGCTTCGAAGTGCAGCTCCGATTCGACGGTCCGTACGAACCCCTCCGGCGAATTATTGAAGTCGACGCGCTGTACAGTGGAGGTCTCGATGCAAATGACGTTCTTCGCGCGCTTGTAGAACTCGGCGACCCGCTCGCCGACGCGCACCAGCAGTCCTTCGACGTTCGGTTGCGGCTGCACACCTGCGGCCGTCATCGCGGTGAGCGCGAGTGCCATCGCCAGTGCGCCCGGCGGCACAATAGCATTCAAAGCTTGGGGCCTCCGCAAACGCTTCTACTTCAGCGCTCGATACAGTGCGAAGTCCTGCCAGATCTGGCTGACCACCTTCGCGTCCACGACCCGCGTCTCCGCTTTCTCCGGGTCTTTTTCCGCATAGAGCACGAGCTTGACGCTCGCGCACTGTGGTCCCAGCGCTCCCGGGTCGAAGACGTACAGACCCTCGTAGACGGCGTCTGTTTCGGAAATGGGTTGCTCGAGCTTGAACGGATGGATCGGAGCGACCTCGGCGTCGCCGCAGAAGGCGCGCATGCGCAAGAAGCTCCCACTGAAGTGCTTAAACGCGGGCAGAGACATACCCTGCACCTGCGCCGCGCCGCGAGCGACCTTCGTCCAGAAACCCTCGACCAGTTTCGGCGTCGCGCGAATCAGCAGGACGGGCGGATAGTCTGCGAGGTACTCGGACCAGTTGCCGAAGTCCATCACTGGCCGGACGAGTGTCAGACCGGCGCCCGGAGAGCGGGCGCCCGTGGTGCGGCCGGTCGCGCGCATCCGCTCAGCCAGGTACTGGGTGCCGTAGATCAGCACGGGCGTGATGAACGCGATGTCGAAGTTGGCAGACGAGACCTGGTAAGGATTGAGGCTGCCGGCACGGCCTTCCGCGGCCGCCTTGAGCGAGTCCAGCGGAAACGGCCGCAGCGGCTCCACTGGGAGGCGCGTCCCGTTCGGCGGCGCGGCGTCCTTCATCTTCTGCTCCGCGGACGCGAGAACGACGCACACGCTGTCCGTGCGAACGATTCGCGAACCGCGGCTCCGCTGGCCGCTGTCGTCCGCGGCGGTGATCCCGACAAAGTCGCCGGTGGCCGTGAACACCGGGCCGCCAGCACTTCCCGAGGAAAGAAGAAGGTCGGATTCGATGCCACCGGCTTCGACGCGGGTCACCCGTCCAAACGCCGTGTCCTTCTGTTGACGAAGCGGAGACCCGATGGCGTGGACCTCCTGTCCTGCGACGACTTTCCGTTCTGCGGCCTGCGCGCACTCGAGCGGAGCGACCTTCGTGGACGCGACGAGGTTCGGATCGATCCAGAGAACTGCCACATCGCGCGCGGCGTCTGCCGCAAGGATGCTCGCGCCCACTTTGACAGTCGGTGCGAGTTGCACCTCCACGGACGCATCCGAGCCGATCACCCGCTGATTCGTCACGATGAGGCCGTTCCGATTGATCAGGAATCCCGAGGCGCGCCGGGTGGGAGTCCAGATTCCGACGACGTTGTCCTGCCATTCAAGCAAGAGCGAAGAGGGACCGACCTCCAACGGGTCCACCGCCTCGGGGGTGACCGCCTCGACCTCGGCGTTATCGGCCGTCAACTCGAGGCGGGCATCGCGGTCCGCGGCAATAGTCACCATCTGCGTCCAGTGGTACGCACGCCCCTCGAACGCAATCGGCCGATCGGACTCCACGATGTAATGGCCCGGACGCAGCCGCGCGATCGGCGGTGCCGTCAAGCGACATCACAATCCGCCGGGGCGCGGCGGTTGGCGGGTCGTCGCTGATGAGCAGCGCATGGCCCGGTACCGGCTTCGTGTTCCGCTGGCCGTCGACCAAAGTGACGGCTATGTGAAGGACACGTGGTTCCTGCAGCGCGCCTGCGAGCGGGATAACGGAAACCAGCGTGGCGAGAATCAGCGCGCGACCCAATACATCCACCTTACCACGCGACATCGGCCACGACGGCCTGGTGGTCGCTCGCGATCCGGATCGCCTCGCGCGGTCGAACGCGAAGCGCAAACTCCTGGCATCGCTCAATCATCCGAACGTCGCCGGCGTCTATGGACTCGAGGAGTATTGAGGGACTTTCCGGCCCTTTTGACGTTGGTCTGTCGAAGGGGAAGGACCGCGAGAGGGCTCGAATGCTGGCTATCGTCACGCGAAACGCCGCTATAATCAGGCTCTTGATTTGAGCCCGGGGCGCGGGCACGCTGCGACGTTCTGGCTGATGGTTGTCCGGCTTTTTCGGTGGCTATGTGATGGCACCGGGTGCCGATCACAGCTTGACGGAGGCACTCATGATTGGACGAGCTTTGGCATGTGTCGTCGTGAGCGGGTGTCTGATGGCCGGTGCCTCGCTCCAGGCGCATCATTCCCTCGCCGGCGTCTACGACATGAAGGCGGAGAAGGAAATCGCGGGCACGCTGACCGCGATCAAGTTCGTGAATCCGCACGGATCGATGACGATCACGGTGAAAAACCCCGACGGCACGACGACCGACTGGACGTTCACGACCGGCTCGGCCACGACGCTCGCCGAACGCGGGATCAGCAAAGTCGGCCCGAAAGCACTCAAGTCGGGCGAAGCGATCACGGCGAAGTTCATTCCGGCGCGCAACGGCGCCCCGCTCGGGTTTCTCAAGTCGATTACGCGGGCGGACGGCAGCGTCCTGAATATCTCCGCGGGCAACCCGGTCGACTAAGCGGTAACGGGAGAACGCTATGGCTTCTCGAAAAAAAATGATGTGGACGAGTGTCGCAATCGTCGCGACTCTCGTGATCGGCGTGCGGTCCCTGTCCAGCGCTCAAGGTCGAGGCGCAGCGCCGGCAGCAGGCGCCCAGGCTCCCGCAGAAGGTCCGGGTGGTCGCGGCCGAGGCGCGCCGCCCTTCACTCCGGCACCTGGTGCGAAGGATCTGAAGTCAGTCCTGTTCAACTGGGCTTGGTACATGGGCATGCTGCGGAGCAGTGAGGAATACGATGTGCTCATGACGCTCGAATATCAGGGCAAGGGCACCATGCAGATGAACGGGCAGCCCTGCAATGTGACGAAGTACCGAACCAGCATCAGCTACCAGAAATCGGGTGAGCGGATCCAAATCACCGGCACTCGGCCCAACGGCCAGAGTTGCTCCAGTATCGAAGTGCTCAGTGGAGCGTACGCCTGGAACGAAGACATTCCCGGTGCCGAACTCGTCCCGGGCCAGGGCAAAGCCACTCCGATGCCGGCAACCGTCGAGGAGCGGATGATTCGCCTGTGGTCAGGCCCGCAGGGTGCGTTCAAGGCCGCATTCGCCGGGACTTCGGACCCGCCTTCGATGACCCCCAGACCGCAAAAGCTGCCAGCCGATGTGATGACGGTCGGCAAGACGTCTGTCGCATGGGTGGGCAACAAGCCTGTGCTGACGTTCCCGATCCCGGGCGTCCCCAATGCGACTGCGACCGCCACGCTCGACGCAAAATTCATGGCCGAGAGTGTCGTGGTGAAACACGGCGCGAACACGTACGAGTTCACATACCGCGACTACAAAGACTGGAACAATCCGCTCAATCCGGCGGAAGCGCTGTACGCCGGCAGGATGGCGGAAAAGAAGAACGGCACCGTCGTCCGCGACATGACGACGACGCTGACGGAAACGGGGCAGATGTATGTTGTGGTGCCTGTTCCGGCAAGCGTCAAGGCGGCGATCAAGCCGACGAATCAGCCTCCCAACTGGACGATCACGCCAAACAACCCACCGCCGGCGACGCAGACGGCAGCCGTCGCCACGCCTCGGGCGGCCAATGGGAAGCCGGACTTGTCAGGAGTCTGGGGGGGCGGCTATAACCCCATCACAGGTGGCGGAACCCGCCGATGTGGTCCAACGCAGACGAAGGTCAATTGCAATATCCCAATGGACAACTTCTGGGTGGACTACGAGTGGCTCTCGCCCTGGCGGTTTGGCATCCAGGGTCATCCCATTTACAAACCCGAGCATTGGGACAAGATTCAGGAACTCGACCAGTGGACGAACAAGTACGATCCAGTCATGACGTGCCAGCCGCTGGGAATCCCACGGCATGGCACGCCCCGGCGGATCATCCAAACCGATAAAGACGTCATCTTCTTCTATGGAGCGAATGCCGATTACGGTGGCGGAGCCGCGGAATTCCGCGACATCCCCACGGATGGTCGCCAGCGGGACCCGCGGACGCAAAGCCTGGCCACGTACTATGGGAACAGCATAGGAACCTGGGAAGGGGATACGCTCGTCATCGACTCCATTAACTTCGTCGATACGACGTGGTTGGGACGAGGGGGCCTCTTTCACTCCTCCAGCATGCATATCATCGAGAAACTCACACGTGTCGGAAATGAAATCCGATACGACATGACGATCGAAGATCCGGAGGTGTTCGTTGAGCCCTTTGTGATGCCGACCCGCGTCCTGCGCCCGGGGGCTGGCGACGGAATCCAGGCAGAGCGCTCGTATTGCGAGGTGTACGAAGAGGGCAACGTCACCAATCAGCTTCGACACTAAGAACTGACTAAAAGTAGTGAAATCAGCACTCACTACCGCATTCGTCCTCACTGCGTGTGTTTCGTTCGCGCAGGCGCCCGGGTCCGGGGCCGATCTGGTCAGGACGACGCTGCCGCTCGAAGGCGCGCCGAAAGCGATCCCGGGCCCATACAAAGTCATGTCGGAGCCCGCCTTCGGCTCGCCGGGCCACGTCGTCTTTCGTCCGGAAGATCTCGGCAGATTCCCCGCCAGGGACAAGCTGTCGGTGATGGCGTGGGGCGACGGCGGCTGCGCCATCAACAGCGCGCGCTACTCGGGCTTCTTCACGACGATCGCGTCGCACGGCTTCCTGGTGATCGGTAGCGTGCCGGAGCCGGGCGCCGCGCGCCGACAGCAGAACGCCGACGATCTGCGCAAAGCGATCGCGTGGGCGGAGAAGGAAAACGGGCGCGACGGCTCGTCGCTGAAAGGCAAAATCGACCTCGAGCACGTCGCCGTGATGGGACAGTCGTGCGGCGGATTTCTTTCGATCACGCTCGGCTCGGATCCGCGCGTGAAGACTATCGGCGTGTTCAACTCCGGCGTCCAGCGCAACAGGCCGGAATCGAATGAAGACGCGCTGCAGAAGGTCCACGGTCCCGTGCTGCTGATCAACGGCGCCGAACGTGACTTCCTCACGCCCTCGTCGCTCACGACATTCGAGCTGATCAAGAACGTGCCGGCGTTCTACGGCGCCCGCCACGGCGCGGGCCACACCGCCACGGTGGATCACCCAGGCGGCGGCGAATATGCGAACGTCGCGTCGAACTGGCTGCTCTGGCAGTTCAAGAACGACAAGAAAGCGGCCGCGATGTTCGTCGGCGACACGTGCGAGCTCTGCACAAACAGCAACTGGGACGCTCGCGCGAAAGGATACAAAGACGCGCGTAATGAGGGTCCGGCGGGGACGTTCGATCGCGGCAGCAGTCAGCAGGCGTGGCAGAACGCCAACTACAAGACGACGCTCTCGCAGTGCAAGAACCCGCCGCAGCCGTTCGCGATTCCGAGTGCGGGAAACGCGGCGACTGCCACCGCTGCGCCGCCTGAGCCGGTGCTTCCGCCGACGACGTCGATTCCCGGAGTGCTGGAGGCGTTACAGAGTTGGAAGGTCGTCTGGTCGTGGCAAGGCAACAACGTCGACGGCCCGATCGCCGGCGGGAACGGCACGATGCTGTTCGCGAACAACGACGCCGGGGACGTCATCCAGTTCGATCCGGCGACCGGCCTTGCGAAGGTCGCCTACGGCAACATCAATACCGCGGGCGCCGTCTCGCGCAGCAAGAACGGCGCGCTCTTTGTCGCCGAACGCGGACTCGGAGGCGGCATCGAGCAGCTCGAGCCGCAGCGCCAGTTGCTCGCGAACACGTTCAACGGCGAGCCGCTTGAATGCATCGGCGGCGTTATCAACGATCTCACAGCCGACGCCAACGGCGGCGTTTACTTCTCCGTCACCGGCGCGAGAAACAGCGGCGTCTTCTACGCCAGCCCGAAGGGCGTCGTCTCCCAGTACGGGAAGAACGTGCCGCTCGCCAACGGCATCATTCTCAGCCCCGACGAGAAGACGCTGTATGTGACCAATGGCGCGATCCTCTACGCCTTCGACGTGAACGCCGACGGCTCGCTCACCAATCAGCGCGAGTTCGGAACGCTGCAGGGCGGCGAGGCTGGCGACGGATCCGCGGTCGATCAGCAGGGACGGTTGTACGTGGCGACGGGCAAGTCGGTGGATGTTTTTGCGGCCGACGGCAAGTTCCTCGGCACGATTCCGGGTCCGCAGGGCCTGCACGGCACGTTCTTCGGCGGCAAGGATCGGAAGACGCTCTTCGGCATCGTCTTCTACGGGACGTGGGGGACGTCGAGCGCGCGAAACGAGATCATCGCGATTCCGACAGTCGCGCAGGGTTATACGGGCCGTGCGAAATAGCAACTGAACGCCCTTTACTGACTCGTCCATGGGTGTGCTGGTCTGGCTCGAATCGCTTCCGCTCTCGGTATGGGTGCATGAGTCGCCCTCGGTGTGGGCTCAGCCGACTGTTCTGACGCTTCACACAATGGGAATGGCGGTGCTGGTCGGCGCGAGCTGGGTACTCGACCTGCGTCTGCTAGGCATCAGCCGAAACGTTCCCCTGTCCGCCTTCCGGTGGGTCTTCCGTGCCGTAACGGTCGGCCTGATCGTCAATCTCGGGACCGGCGTCCTGCTCTTCGCACAGCGCGCAACAACCTTGGGGACGGCGATACCGTTTCTCATCAAGATGTGCCTGGTCATCGCCAGCGTCGCCACATTGGTGCCGCTCCGCTCGCTCGTGTTTCGCAGCGACGCGGAGCAGCGCGAGGTCAGCGGCAGCGCCCGTCTCCTGGCGATCACCTCGATCCTCGCATGGTCCGGTGCCATCACCGCGGGCCGTCTTCTCGCCTACTTGGTCCCATAGACGGGCAAATGCCTTCGATCACAACCGTCAACGTCGCCCATCTGCATCTGCTTCTGAACCACGTTCCAACGCTCGGTTCGGTCGTCGCCCTCGGCCTCCTGCTCCTGGCCCTCGTCCGGCGTGACGAGCCCTTGAAACATGCGGGGTTGGAAGTGCTCTTCGTGATCGCGGTCCTGACTCTTCCTGTCTATATGAGCGGCGTCGCCGCCCATCAGAAGCTGCGGGCCCAACCCGAGATCTCCGACGATGCCATGAGGGTCCACCAGGACGCGGCGCTCGCTGGATTCGCCGTGACAGAGTTCGCCGGCTTCGTCGCGTGGATCGCATTGTGGCAGTCCAGGCGCCGCGGCCGTGCGGCACGAGGGCTCGTCTCTGCCGTGACGCTGCTGTCGGTTGTGGCGCTCGCGCTCATGGCTCGCGCGGCGACTCTTGGGGGCGACATTCGCCATCCGGAGATCCGGACCGACCTGTCCGCGGGCGCTGCCGCGCCTGCCGGCGATCCGGAACGATTCGTGACGACGGTGATCAGCGTGTACATGGTTGAAAGCCCGTGGGCCTGGCCGGCCGCTGAAACGGTACACTTCCTTGGTCTCTCTCTGTCGTTCGGTGTGCTGCTGGCCGTGAACCTGCGGATACTCGGGGTAATGAAAAACGTCGCGTTTGCGGACCTGCATCGGTTGCTGCCGTGGGGCATGCTGGGCTTCGGCGCCAATCTCTTCACCGGGATGCTGTTCTTCATCGGGCAACCGAGGCAGTACATCGACAGCGCGCCGTTCTATTGGAAGATCGTCTTTCTCATGATCGCTGGCGCGAACTTTCTCTATCTGACGGTGTTCAAGAAGGCCTGGGGCAACCGTGGCGATGTCGGCGCCCGGGGCCCTGGGAGCAATATCGGGTTCGACTCCAGCCTCGCTGACAAGGCCATGGCCGTCTCGTCCATCGTCGCGTGGCTCGCCGTGCTGTATGGGGGACGGATGCTTCCTTTCATCGGCCACGCCTTCTGACCGCCGAGGGACAGTGGCGTTCGCTGTATGCGCGGTTGTCGTTGTCGTCCTGCTGATTGTCGGTGCTGTCGGGTACGTTCTCGATCGCAGCGGCTGACTTGAGAGTTTCCTAGTGCCGAATCTGGGAAGTGATCTCCTCCTCCTCGTACACCTCGCAGTTACCTCGCTCTGGTAGAAGTCCCGCCTCGGGATTCGGGTTGAGCCGCATTGTTCGTGGCGTCATCACCCACGGCTCCACGAGCCCCTCGGGATCCTCGACCGTGACTTCCACGAACGGGGTGGAGTCGAGGACGAGCGTGTCGCCCTCCCAGCGCCCAGGCCGGAGATCTCGATCACCGCTCTAAACCAGTAGTCAATTGGTCCTGAGTCGACGAATTCGTGCTCCGATAATCCCAGCACAATTCGGTGTCAGGCGCAAAACGCTATCGGGCCCCAGCCGAATGTTGCGAAGGGGCGAGCGCACAACGACCGCCACTCTATGACGGGTATTGCAATTCAGCCGGAAGGGCCTGCCACGGATTTTCGCAGGAAGGGCCAGTGGTGAAGCGGATGCGCGGCGCGCCACGATCAGGGACGATGACAATCTGCGCCGAGCGTGTTCCATACGGACCGGCGTGGACGCATGCAGCGCCCGTCTCGGGCGGGCGACCGTCTCCGCGCGTCCGAGCCGCGGGAGGGATCTCGTGCGACGCGAGGAGCGACTCCAGCCGACGCGTGAGTGCGTCGAGGTCGCACGGCGGCTGGCCGAGGAGCGCGCGCACGAAGTCCGTCTTGGGCGACGGACCAAGCGGGCGATTCTCCAGGATGTGGATTCCGGGGTCGAGCGGTTCGACGTGCGGACGACCTGACGTGGAGAGGTCGAGGTAGGCGAGGGCATCGCGATCGCCGCATAGCATCCAGCACGGGTTGAAGTCCTCCGAGCGAATTGACGACTGGAGCGCACGTGCGGCCTCGAGCGCGCCGGGGAGTCGCGCCAGCAGCAGTGGCAGTTCGCCGCGCGATCTCTTTGGCACGGTCGAAGGCACGATCATTGGAACGTTGGTGAGTCCGGCCACGAGCCCCGACTCGCTTGTCGCCAGCCACGTTCCGCCCGCGCGCTCGTCGCGCCCCCCTCGGATTGCCGGCGCCTCTGAGAGCGAGGTCATGGCGAGTGCGGGGCGATCGAGCCACTCGTCACGATTGGCGGCGACCACCAGAGGGGCCCCGGGAATGACCCGCGAGAGCACAACGAGAAGGCACATGCCTCGATGCTACCTCGCCGCAGCCCTTGTACTGACCCACGTGCGGCGGAACCGGCCGCAACCCACTGTCCCACATCCGAAACGTGTCCTGCGACCCCCGGCTTAGAAGGCCGGTGCTCTATCCAACTGAGCTAAGGGCGCACGGCAGAGTGCAACTTTGACAATCGGCGGTCTATAGCCGGAACAACCTGTTGATCTTGACGACGAATCCCCGGTTCTGCAGGCTCGTGCGCGCGCCGAAGCGGTCGAGTGGCCGCAGCTGTTCCTCGAGCGTCGAGCGGCCTTCGGTGTACACGAGGAACAGCTCGCTGCCGGCCTGGTACTCCCACCGGAACCGTAGGTTGGTCGATGTCGAGTTGTTCGCCGAGCTGTACTGTACCAGGGCCGCGACGAACATCCGGGGCGTCATCGTGAAGCTCGTGCGGGCGCTCAGGAGCGTGTCTCTGAACGCGCCCTCCGGCAGATCGACCCAGTTGAGCGACACGTTGGGCTCGATTCCGATCCGCGGACCGAGCTCCGCGCGGCCCTGGTAGCCGATCGCCTTCTTGTTCCCCGTATAGAAGCTGCCGATCTCGAACGAGGGCGTGCCCGATATCCGGTGCTGGGCCCCGAGGGTGTAGGACACGGTCACGTTGTCGAAATCGTATCCGCCTGCGGAAATGCGCACGTCGCGACGGATGCCGTCCACCCTCGCCAGCGAGGCCACGCGGAACGACGAGACCAGCAGCTCGTACTGCCGTTCGTACTGGACCGAGAACACGTTGCTGCTGTGAAATTCAGTCTGGAACGCGCCCGAGATGCTCCGGGACTCCAGGCGGGCATCGCGCCCGGCGGTCGGGTTGTCCGTCACGTAATCGAGGGAGCCCTCGTAGACCCACCGGCGCACGATGGGGTTTTTGGTCGTACGGGGGCTGAAGCGGCCAGACACGTAGGTGCGCCGGAAGTTTTCGCGCCGCATGAAGCCGACCTCGGGGTTGAAGTTCGGTTCCACGACCAGGCGATCTAGCGCCACGCCGTAGCGGTCGGCGTTGTAGTTGAACTGGGCACGATAGCTCAGGTCGTCGCGGTCCCTGAGGGGATCGCCGTCCCACCCCTCAGTCCGCGACCGCGCCACGTACCCGCTGAAGGAGACGTTGTCGCCGAACGCGAAGTTGCTGTCGACGCCGAAGACGGCGTTCGCGCCGGGGGCCGCCGTCGAGACGTCACGGTATGTGAAGATGCCCCCGACATTGCTCCGGCCGAGAATGTCGCGTCGAACCCTCAGCACGGTGAAATTGGTTTGCTGCACGCCGACAGTCTCGTCCTGGTCGGTCGTCATGTTCAGCGCGCCGATGCTCCACAGGCCTGCTTTGCCGGCCACCCGACCGCCGCCGATCACCGGGACGGCGCGCTGCGCCGCCAGCCCGATGCGCCGCGTATAGAAGATATTCGGCGCGACGCCGCCGCCGACGTCGCCGCTGCCGCCGCTGCCGAACGTGAACAGGCCCTGGTTCTCGAGAAAGAATTCCCGCTTCTCCGGAAAGGCGATGCTGAAGCGCGTCAGGTTGACCTGCTGCTCGTCCGCCTCGACCTGGGCGAAGTCGGTGCGGTAGGTGAAGTCGGCGACCAGGCCCTGCGTCAGCGCGTACTTCCCGTCGAATCCCGCGTCCCCGTCGAGGTCGTTCCGAAAGGGCGTCGCGGCCAAATTGTCCGTCGCAAGGCCGGAAATCGCGTACGGCTTGAAGTCCAGGTTGAGGCCGGCGGGAGGCGCCTCGAGCCCGACCATCGTGGCGGCGAGGACGTACCGGTTCGTCCCAGCGATGCCAAGCTGCGGAGGCAACGGCGTGAGGTAGACCGTCTCGTTCTTGGCGGCGAGGAACCGGCGGATCTGCAGGTGCCAGGTCTGGCCACGCCCTGGCGCATAGCGCAGCGTCTTGAAGGGGATGGCCATTTCGGCCGCCCAGCCGCCGTCGAACCGGCTGGCGGCGCCGTCCCAGACGCCGTTCCAGTTGGCGTCGTACCGCTCGTTGGTCACGAGGCCGTCGCGCAGGCCGCCGGCAGCCGATATGTTGAACTGATAGCCGTTGCGGCCGTCGTAGAAGGTGTCGAAGGCGATGGCGATGTGATCGTGCCGCGAGATGTTGTTGTTGTCGCGGCGCATGTCGTTCCCCACGATGCGCGCCGGGTCCTGCCAGCAGCGCAGCGATATGTAGACGTTGTCGTCGTCGAAGAGCACCCACGCCTCGGTGCGGTCCGTGGCGGGCGCCCCGGGAACGGGCGTCGCCTGGATCATTTCGGTGATCGCCGGTACATCGCGGTACGTCTCGTCGTCCAGTAGGCCATCCAGCCGCGGCGGCCGCGCGACGCGCGTGGCGCGCACGACGACGGTCCCGTCGACCCCGCGTGCCCACACGGCGCCCGGCTGCAGCGCCGCAGACGTTGTGGCCGCCCCTCCCGACAGGACCTGTCCCATCGTCGGCGCGGCTGCGGAAAGGACGACGTAACGCAGACAGAGCAACGGAAGTACTCCGCACAGGATGCAGTGGAATGTTAGCTCACTTGTGCGCCCGATGGCCGTTTACGAGATAGCATCCATGCGACGCACGCGAGCTACATCGGAATTGCGCCCACATTTCTCAATCGCAAAACGCGCGAGTTCTGGCGCGAACTCGCGAGACTGATCACTTTTTTCGATTTGTGTTCGCCGCGCGATTTCGCTTACGAAGAGATCGGGAAGTTGGGTTTAGGGCAGACTCCGAACCAATTCTGACGGGAGAACGGGCCAGGCGCCGCGAGCGGCTCGGGCGCCTGGCACGGTCGATCTAGTTCGCTGCCGCCGCCTTCACTGTCTTTTTTCCGGTAAGCAACGGCAGATCGTCAAAGGGCGCTATGCCGCCATGGCCCGGAACAAACTGCTTCACGTCGAGCTTCAGCCGCTCAATCTCGCTGAGCAGATACACTTGCCGTGGGTTGAGGACCGGTGGGGTGGCCTTCGGCCGCGGCGCGTTCGCGCCTGGCGGGTCGTACATGTCGGCCTCGAACAGGATCTTCTCCTTCGGCAGGTACCCCACGAGCATGTCGTCCGCGTGGGCGAAGTTCAGCAGACGGTGAATCTCGAGGGTCCGAACCCCGTCGGTCAGCACTTTCTTGTCAGCGACAAACTCGAAGACCGGCGGCTTGGGATCCTTGGACAGCCGATCCGGATTGATCGTGTGCGGCATGGCAACCACTTTCTCCCACCAGTCCTTGTTCTGTTCCGAAGTGATGATGGTGACGCCTTCGGCCACGGCGGTTCGCAGGCCTCCCGAGTGATCGCTGTGGTGGTGCGTGTTCACCACGTACCTGATCGGCTTGCCAGGAAACGCCTTGCGAATCGCCTCGAAGCGGTTCGTCGCCCACGCATCGTTGTCGCTCACCTCCCACATCACGACATAATCCTTGAATTCGATCGCCGAGCCGTTGACGCCCTGGCCGCTCATGAAGATAACGCCGTCGGCGACCTTGGTTATCTCAACCGGCCTTGGGGCAGCAGTTGTCTGCGGAGTCGTCTTGATGTTCTCCGGCTCGTCGATCGTGACGGGCGGGTTGATCTTGACGTCGGTGACCGTGAGATCGAGCACCGGATGGCCTGACTGGGTCTGGACGATATGGGTTGGAAACTTGACGCCGCCGAAATCCTTGTAATCCGAGTACATCGTCGCCCAGACTGAATCGCCGTAGATCGGATCGTCGACGGTGGTCTCGGCCCGTTCGACCAGGTGCTCGGCGTTGAACGTCGCTTTCACGGTCAAGCCGGCCGCCGGGTACATGACGACCGCGCCGCCGCCGGGCTCTATCGTGACCTTCGCCTCGGGGCCCGCCTTCTGCACCGCCTTGATGACGCCTTGTGGAGATTTCCAGATGTTGAGCAGCCGGTCGGGGAGAGGCGTCCATGACGCTGGTCCGGGCCCCGCTGGGTTGGCGTTCTGGCCGTTCACGTTCCAAGCCTTGTCACCCCTCACGACCTGAATCTGTTTCTGCGGCGCGATCAGCGGCGTGCCGCCGCCACCTCGAATCTCTCCGTCTGGGTTCGTGCGGTCCAACTCGATGCGCATCGCGGGCGCGTTGTAGTCGATGACGGCGGTGTAGCTCGTCACCTTGAACGGCGGCCACGGGCCGCCGGGTACGTAGGCCTGGCCGTAGGCGTAATTCGCGCCGCTGCCGGAATACTGAATCGTGTTCACCGTCGCCGAGCTGAGTGCGGTGGCCGCCGTCTCGAGAAAGGTCTCTTCCGGTGGCCTGCTGGTGCAAGCGGCGAGTGCCGCGATGACCAAAACCGTCAATACCATCTTTCGCATGATGCTCTCCAATGCCACTTGTTAACCGAGACGATAAGCCGAGCGGCCGCCTGAGTCGGCATACTCTACACCCAAAAAAGGCGAGATATTTCGACAGTCTTATAGAAAGCCTTGACGTTGGTCAGCCCCCGCGCAGCGCCCGTATCGAGGGAATTTCTCGCCGGATATCGTGTTTGCTTCGCGAACGGAGACGATCGTTGGTAAGTGGCTTAGAGAATGGTGAGCCGGACGTTTTCACGTGCTCGCGTCCAGGCTCGATTGAGAGCACCGAGCGCCCCCATGAGTTTGTGCGGTGCGACCATCGCGTAACGCTCGGTAGTTCTTGCGCTGGTGTGACCGATAAGTTCTTGCACGTCGGCCAGGTCCAGTCCTCCGGCACGCAGCGTCGTCGCCCAAGTGTGCCGCAACCTGTAGGGATTAAAGAATGGCACCCCGGCGTCCTCGCAAGCTAGCTTCCAGGACTTACGGACACTCGACTGCGAGAACTCCCCGAAGGCTTTTTTTTCGATGAAGAGCCGGAACGCCTCTACACCACTCTCGGTGAGTGGCTTCGAGTGAGGCTTGCCGCTCTTCCCCGGATGATTTACCAGGACGACTGAAGGGTCGTGGTCTAACAAGATGTCTGATGGCCGAAGCCGCATTACCTGGGAATGCCGCATCCCGTCAGGAGCTCTTCCACTCGCCGTAGGTTGCACCGCGAAATTCTCAGGGATTGCGGTATGGTTCCCACGCGGTGGGTGCAGAACGCCCCGGAAGAGGCCGAAACTTAAGGCAAGGTTCACTATCGAGAACGGCCACAGCCCGCAACGTCGCAAGCCTAGAACGAAAGAGCCAGTACGGGGTCGCCATGTCACGGCGTTGGTCGGCTCGGTCGCCCTTGGCGCGGGCGTATTTGCGCCAGCGTTCACGTTGCCGGCCGAGAGCGCTAACTTCTTTCTACACGGCTATAGCGACGGTGTCATCCTGCAGTTCCTCGCGCTCGTCTCTCTGGTTCTCGTGGTTCGCGGACGCCTCGACTGGTTGCTTCTGACCGGCAGCGCATCGCTCGAGTGGCTGGCCTACACCTTCATCACTCTTCGATTGCAACCTTCATCGCTTGGAATGACGTGGGGCTGGGCAGTCCTCGTGGGTAGTGGCGCGCTACTCGTTGCGTCTGCGGTGACTCGCGACGTTCCGACTAAGTCCATTCCGTTCCGTGTGATCCTGGTGACAGGACTTGTGACGGTCGGCATTCCGCTCGCTGCGTGGCTCCTGATGCAGCTCCCGGAGTCGATTCACAACTTCTACTGGCGCAAGTTCGAGCTTGTCTGGTAATGCCTGGTTCTGGCACGCCTCCGTGGGGCGACACTACAAAGGTGCGGAACCAGTCGCCGAGCAAACGCGAGACGAGGAGTTGGCAAAGAGGAAGCGCGCCCGGCAGGACTCGAACCTGCGACCCCCGGCTTAGAAGGCCGGTGCTCTATCCAACTGAGCTACGGGCGCACACGGAAGGTGATTCAGTGTAACAAGTCTTTGGCCCTGCTTCGGCTTGCGACAAGCTCCGAGCGCGCGTGCTTGAAGGCTTGAAGGAAGGAAGCGTAGCTTACTTAATGAGGTTCGCTGGACGTAATCACATTGACCGACCGGCGGACGAGGACCGGATCTGCCCGGACGGTCCCAGAAGCCTGGTGGTCACCTCTATCTCGGATAATGGGACGAGATGGAGCTCGCCGGCACCCACACGCTGCTCGAATGGACGGCGCCACATTCGTGTGGCGGCGCCCACTTCCATAGCGCGTCCAGGATCAGAACGCGCCACATCGAGCCGCTCGTTTCGACCGGAGCGCTGACGGGTGTTCCAGGCGGAACCACGGCATCGGCGCATGCGAGCCGGGTCTGCTGCGCGTCGAGGAAGATGCGCGTGTTGTCGGCAACCACCACCGGCAAGTAGAAACGCTCATCGCTCTCGATGACCGCGTAGAACGCGTCCAGGTACGCCGCCGCGTGCCGGCGGCCGACGTCATCCAATTGCGCATCGGCGAGCGCGGCGTACGCGTCTTCTTTGTACCTCACGAATTCGGCCCGGGTCGCGTCGAGCTGCGTGCGCGTGAACAAGGTCCGTGCGCGTTGCAGCTGGCCGAGCACCTCCAGTGCGGCTTCCGGCGCGCCTGGCGCGAATGCCGGGTTGAACACCTGAGCGAACCACCGATGATGTCCCGTCACCATCCCCGCGAGGTCGAAGTCGTACGGCACGGGCACGGCGCCCCCGTCGGGGCGCTTTGGAGCAAGGACGTTGAACAGGGGGTGCCTGCCGTCGCATCGATACGTATCGTTGGGGAAGAATCGGACGCACCAGTCGAAGTTGCCGACGAGCGCCTCGGCAAACGCCAGCCGCGCGGAATCGGCCGGCGTGAACCTCCTGTCGGCCGACCCAAAGGTGTCCTCCGTGTATTGCCCGTACGAACCAAACCGGGACTCTACCTGTTGGTCATCTTCGAGGAACACGGCATTCCGGACGAGAGTGGTCGGCCTGCCAGCCGGACCAGCCGCTGCTCGTGCAGTGGTCACGGTCTTCACGTTTACGTAACTGATTCGGACAGGCCGTGCCTTCAGCGCGGGCACGCGGAGGGCTTCGAGCAGCCGATAGACGAACGCTTCCCGGAGCGGCGAGTTCTCGTTCTGCAGCCGGCCCCACCTTGCTGACAGCACATCGTCCGTGCTGTCGCCGCAATGCGTGCCGATCTTGACGATGGTCACGCCGTCGAACAACGAGCCTGGCGGCCTGTCGTTCGTCGCGTGGAACTTCAGCTTCAGTTTGGGAAACTCGCATTGGCCCGCGATGCGGCTCGTGTGCCCTCGTGCGGACACCACAACGTTGCTCAGGCGCACGTTGCCCACGTCGGGATCCGTGTAGGAAAGCGTGCCCGTCACCGAGTAGGTGGTGGTGGCGTCCTGGCGCGTCTGGTGGAGGAGGTCGTCGAACGCGGCTTCGAGCGTGATGCTCAGCGGGGCGTAGCTGGAAAACAGCTTCTCCGCCGGTCCCTCCGCCAAGGCCGCTGAGCTCGCCCAGGCGGCGGCGAGCACAACCACCATCGCTCTGGTCACACCTCACCTTATGCGAGGCGCCTGCCAGCAGTACATCTGATCCACACGAAGGCATGACGCGGTGGATCAGGAAACGATTGCCCCGGCGTTCTTTGGTGATCACAACACGTTGTCAGGTGCGTGTCATGCGGAGGCCGACCGTGTTGTCGCAATGCCCAGTCAGTGGTCGTCATGACCCGATGCCACACCTGCCGCGACGGGACCGGCACATTCCGTGCAACCTACGTTCAAACATGAGCAAGCACTGAGAGCACCGCCGCGAACCCGTAACTGACAAGAGGAGATGACCCCATGCGATCAATATCAGCAATCTGTGGCGCGATCGCAGCAACGGTATGTCTGGCAACCGGTGTTCGAGCCAACGACCACCGGCCCTTGCTGACACTCTCTCCAGTTCACAGCAGCATCACTGCGGCGAACAGCGCACAAGAAGCGGTGGGTCAGTCGTCGGAGCCCAGCACCACGACCGCTGAAGCACCGAAACCGGCAAAGGTCCACGTGACGAAGCAGCGGGTTGTGGAGAGTACGACGACTATCGAACCCCCGAAGCCCGCGAAACCGGCGAAGGCCCACGTGACGACGCAGCGGGTCGTGGAGAGCACGACGACTGTTGAACCGCCGAAGCCTCCGAAACCCGCAAAGGTCCACGTGACGACCGAGCGGGTTGTGGAGAGTACGACGACGGTTGACCCGCCGAAGCCTCCGAAACCCGCCAAGGTCCACGTGACCACGCAGCGGATCGAGGAGAGCACGACGACGGTTGACCCGCCGAAGCCTCCGAAACCCGCCAAGGTCCACGTGACCACGCAGCGGATCGAGGAGAGCACGACGACGGTTGACCCGCCGAAGCCTCCGAAACCCGAAAAGATCCACGTGACGACGCAGCGGGTTGTGGAGAGCACGACGACTGTCGACCCGCCGAAGCCTCCGAAACCCGTAAAGGCCCACGTGACGACCCAGCGGGTCGTGGAGAGCACGACGACTGTTGACCCCCCGAAGCCGCAGAAACCCGCAAAAGTCCACGTGACGAAGCAGCGGGTGATCGAGAGCACGACGACCGTTGAAGTCCCGGCACCTCGTTGAAGGTCGAGTCAATGCCAGGCAGCCACGTGATGAGAAGAACGGATCGAGCGACCCTCCACGGGTCACGGACGTTCTTCTCATCCTGCCGCTTGCAGCCGCTGCCCAAGCCGCTCGTCGCGTTGCACAAGCTCCGAGCGCGCGTGTCTGAAGGAAGGAAGCGTAGCTGAAAAGCGGTTACTTGAAACGAGGTTCGCTAGGCGAAATCACATTGACCGACCGGCGGACGGAGGACCGGATCTGCCCGGACGGGCCCAGAAGCCTGGTGGTCACCACGTACACGCCGCGCGGAACGTTTCGGAGCTCGAACACCGTCGTCCGGGGCGCCTGTTCGCCGTCCAACGCGACCAGGCTGCTGCGGTAAAAGTCCGGCGAATCGAGCACGACTTCGAGGGCGCGGTTCTGGTTGTCGGCTTCGATGCTCGCCCGGACGAAGAGATCCGCGGGCGCGAAGGCTACCTCCGGGGAGACTTTCATCGTCAATTGCTCGCCCGCGAGCAGGGGCCCGGCCGCCGCAATCAGCAACAATCCACCGAAGATCGCGCGTACCGTCAAAGCACGTCCCCTCCCGTCTCCCGGTCGCCTGTCCTCTGTGCAACTCGCAGACCGTCGGGTAACGTTCACGTAAATGACGAAGGGCGCCTCGAACCGTTATCATCCGACCTGCAAGTACGACCATGTCCGCTTCGCCACTCGTCGATCGCCTCGCCGCGCACCGGATGCTCGCAGACGTGCCCATCGCGCAGCTCCAGTGGCTGGCCTCTAACGGCCATCTGGAACAGTTCGCGACCGGCGACATCGTCGTCCGCACGGGGGAGCTGATGCCGGAGCTGTTCGTCGTGCTTTCCGGCCATCTGGCCATCGAGGTGAAGCGCGGCGCCGCGACGCGGAAGCTTACGGAATGGCGGGGTGGCGACATCACGGGGGTGATTCCGTTTTCCCGGATGACGGGCGCCCCAGGCAACGTGATTGCGATCGAGCCGTCAGAAGTACTGATGCTCCATCGCGATCACTTCCCACGGCTGATCGCCGAGTGCTACGAACTGACGTCGGTGCTGGTCCACGTGATGCTCGATCGTGCCAGGTTCTTCCAATCGAGCGACCTGCAGGACGAAAAGCTGCGATCGCTCGGCAGGCTGTCGGCAGGCCTGGCCCATGAGCTGAACAATCCTGCCTCGGCCGTCGCGCGAAGCGCCAAGAGCCTGGCTGCCAGCCTCGCGCACTTCGACTCGGCCTCGCACGCGCTTTGGACGGCAGGACTCTCACAGACGCAGGCGGCGATCGTTGAGCGGCTGCGTGACGCAGCGGACACCACAGTCCACGAGTTGTCGTCCCCGCTCGAGCGGTTCGAGCGCGAGGAGGCCATCACGGCGTGGCTCGAGCGTCGCCACATCACCGAGGTCATGGCCGACGAGCTGGTGGAGGCGGGCGTCAGCCTCGCCGAGATGGACGAGCTCGCTGCGGTGTTCGACGGAGAGGGATTGCCGGTCGCGCTGCGCTATCTGGCTGCTGCCCGCGACGTCCGCACGCTGGCCTCGAACATCGAGATCGCGGCCTCGCGCATCCACGGGCTCGTGACCGCCATCAAGGGGCACACGTACATGGACCAGGCCGACTTCCCGAGCTCGGTCGATGTGGCGAAAGGGCTCTCCGACACGCTCACCTTGCTCGGTGGCAAGGCGCGGGCGAAAGGAGTCGAGCTCCGGCTGGAGGTCGAGCCTGCATTACCGACGATCGAGGGATTCGGCGGCGAGCTGAACCAGGTCTGGTCGAACCTGATCGATAATGCCATCGACGCGGTCTCGAAAGCGGGGCACGTCACCGTCACGGCGTCGCGAGACCGGCAATGCATCGTCGTCCGCGTGACTGACGACGGGCCGGGCATCCCCGAAGACATCAAGAACCGCATTTTCGACCCTTTCTTCACGACCAAGGGCGTGGGCGAGGGCACTGGCCTCGGCCTAGCCATTGTCAGGCGACTGATCGAGCGTCACGAAGGAGCTGTCGAAGTGCGTTCGGGACCTGAGGGCACAGAATTCCGCGTCACGCTGCCGATCGCCCGGCCGCGGCCGCAGGCCGCTGCGGAGGTCGTGAAGTGACCAGGCCGGTCATCCTGACCGTGGACGACGACCGCGAAGTGCTCGCGGCGATCGAGCGCGACCTGCGCACTAAGTACCGGAAGGACTATCGCGTGGTGTCGGCGACATCCGGTCAAGCGGCGCTCGACGCGGTGCGGCAGCTGAAACGCCGAGGCGCCGCCATCGCGCTCTTTCTCGTCGATCAGCGGATGCCGGAAATGAGCGGCACCGAATTTCTGGTCGAGGCGCGCAAGCTGTATCCGGACGCCAATAAGGTGCTGCTGACCGCTTACGCAGATACCAACGCGGCCATTGCCGCGATCAACGAGGTCGGACTCAATCACTACCTGATGAAGCCGTGGGATCCTCCAGAGGAGCGACTGTACCCGGTTCTCGACGAACTGCTCGCGGAGTGGGCGGCGCGGGTGCGGCTGCCGTACGAAGGCGTTCGCGTCGCGGGGTCCCGGTGGTCGCCACAGAGCTACGCTGCCAGGGAGTTTCTGTCGCGCAACCAGATTCCCTACCTGTGGGTTGACATCGACCAGGATGCTCCGACCCGCGAGTTGGCCGTCTCGATTGCCGGGGATCTCTCGCGGCTGCCGATCGTGCTGTTTCCTGACGGCAGCTCCCTCGTCGCGCCGACGATGGCCGAGTTGGCGGAGAAGGTCGGTCTGCAGACGCTGGCGACGCGGCCGTTTTACGACTTGGTGATCATCGGCGGCGGCCCCGGGGGGCTGGCGAGCGCAGTGTACGCCGCGTCGGAAGGGCTGCATGTGCTGCTCGTCGAGCAGAACGCGCCGGGTGGGCAGGCCGGGACGAGCTCGATGATCGAGAATTATCTCGGCTTCCCTTCGGGCGTCACCGGCGCCGATCTGGCGCAGCGCGCGACGGCGCAGGCGCGACGGTTCGGCACGGAGCTGCTCGTCGGCCGGTCGGTGGTCTCCCTTCGACGCGAGGACCCGTACCGGATCATTCAACTGTCGGACGGCAAAGACGTGTCCTGCCACGCGCTCGTGCTCGCCACCGGCCTGGCGGTGCGCGAGCTCCAGGTGCAGGGTGTCAACGCGTTGATCGGGGCCGGCGTCTACTACGGCGCGGCGATGACCGAGGCCGCTTTGTACCGAGGACAGGACGTCTGCGTCGTCGGTGGCGCCAACTCGGCGGGGCAGGGCGCCCTGTTCTTCTCGCGTTACGCGCGGACCGTCACGATGTTGATGCGAGCGGCCAAACTCGCCGACGGGATGTCGCAGTATCTCGTCGACCGCATCCTCGCAACCGGCAATATCACTGTCATACCGCGCGTCGAGCTCACGGCCGTCTGCGGAACCGGCCACCTCGATAGCGTTCGGTTCCGCCACCTGGATACCGGTCAGGACCGATCGCTCGAGACGGCGGCCGTTTTCATCTTCATCGGCGTCGCGCCCCGCACCGAGATGTTCGCCGGGTTCGTTCAGCTGGACGACAAAGGCTTCATCGTGACAGGTCCCGATCTGCGCGGCGCCCGCGCCTGGACGCTCGACCGCGACCCGCTGTTGTTCGAGACCAGTGTGCCGGGCGTGTTCGCGGTCGGCGACGTCCGCGCCGGGTCGAACCGTCGCATCGCGGCCGCCGTCGGCGAAGGGTCGGCGGCGGTGTTTTCAGTCCATCAGTACCTGCGAACGGTCTGACGGAGCCTGAAGTCTGAAGTCTGAAGCCTGAAGTCTGAAGCCCCCTAAGTCCTAAGCCCTGAGCCCTATGCCCTGAGTCGCAGGGTAGACTGTGCGGATATCCATGGACGTTCAAGTGCCGGCCGTACGCCGGCCTTCAACTGCGTCAGGCGTCTGGGCGACCGTCCGCGAAGCCGTGCGCGGCTCCCATCAGGACTACACCGAGGGTCCGATCGGGCGTGCGGTCATTCTGCTGGCCGTGCCGATGGTCCTCGAAATGATGATGGAGTCGGTGTTCGCGGTGACGGACATCTTCTTCGTCGGCCGGCTCGGCGCCGACGCGGTGGCGACGGTCGGCATCACCGAGTCGTTGATGACCGTGATTTATGCCGTGGCGATCGGTCTCTCGATCGGCGCGACGGCGACGGTTGCGCGACGAATCGGCGAGAAGGACCCCGATGGGGCAGCCCGGGCCGCGGTGCAGTCGCTCGCGCTCGGCTTTGCCGGTGCGCTCGTCATCGGCGGAACGGGCGCGATCTTCGCTCCGACTCTGCTGCGCGTCATGGGGGCGAGCGATGACGTCATTCGCACCGGTTCCGTGTTCGCGCGCGTCATGCTGGGCATGAGCGGGACCGTGCTGATGCTGTTTCTGATCAACTCGATTTTTCGCGGCGCGGGCGACGCGGCGATTGCCATGCGCGTGCTCTGGTTCGCCAATGCCATCAACATCACGCTTGGTCCGTGTCTTGTCTTCGGGATCGGTCCGTTTCCGCGTCTGGGCGTGGCAGGTGCCGCCATTGCGACCAGCATCGGCCGCGGGTCTGGCGTACTCTTCCAGCTGTATCACCTGACCCGCGGCGGCCATCGGGTCGTGGTGCGCATGCGGCACCTTCGGCCGGATCCGCACGTCATGGCCGGCATCCTGCGCTTGTCCGGCGTGGGCATGTTTCAGAACTTCATCGCCACCGCGTCGTGGATGGGACTGGTTCGCATCCTGACCGGATTCGGCAGCGCGGCCGTGGCCGGCAACACGATTGGCATCCGGATCATCATGTTCGCGCTGCTGCCCTCCTTCGGCGTCAGCAACGCCGCGGCCACCCTCGTCGGCCAGAATCTCGGGGCCGGCAAGCCCGATCGCGCCGAAGCGGCAGCCTGGCGCGCCGGCCTGTACAACACCTTGTGCCTCACCCTTGTCGGGGGGATCTTCCTGATATTTGCGCCGCAGCTCATTCGGATCTTCTCGTCGGATCCGAATGTCATTCCGTACGGAGTGCGCTGCCTGCGAATTGTCGCGGCCGGGTTCGTGTTCTACGGGTACGGCATGGTGTTGACGCAAGTCCTTCAACGGTGCCGGGGACACCTGGACGGCGACGTTCATTCATCTGATCTGCCTTTGGATGCTGGAGATTCCGCTCGCCTGGGTGCTGGCGTACCCATTCGGATGGGGCCCGACGGGCGTGTTTATCGCGGTCAGCGTCGCGTTCTCGGCATTGGCGATGGTGAGCGCCACAGTATTCAGGCAAGGGCGATGGAAGACGAGGCAGGTCTAGGCAGGCCCATGGCTCATGACTCATGGCTCAGGCCAGCCTGTCACATGGCGAGCCTTATGCACCTCTCAAGCGTAGAGAGTCCTGACAGGACTCATTCGGAGGGTTCAGCCCAGGCTGAATACGACAAAGGCGATGACCACGCGCGATCGCACAGTGAACATTACACTCACGTCTGCAATACTCGGCGAACTCTTGCTCCGCTCGATCAGCCTGGCGGCCGTCGTGGCGCTCGTCGTCCTGCTGCTCGCGGCGCTGTTCTCGATCTCCATCTGAAAAAGGGGTCGACGCCCGACCCCTTTTTGATCGCTACTGATATCAGCCGATCGGCATGACGACGACAGCGGTTTTCCAGTCGATGCAGCCCTTGGTGCCAGGTCGTCCTTAGCTCAGGATGAGGCGCCGGTACCCACCCGCCACCAGCGCCGCCACGTCAGCGAGAATTCGAGGCAGCCTCAAGCCACCGGGATACGCAAGATAGTGTGCATCCCATTCGGGATTGAACTTGTTCTTGTATGCCCGGAGGCCCTGAAAGTTGTACACAGCCCGCCCATGCTCGTAGAGGAAGGCGCCGACGCGCGCCCAGAGCGGCGCCACGGGTGAAGACTCGAAGCCCGACATCGGCGCCATACCGAGAGCGAACCACCGATAGCCCTCCTCCTTCCCCCACTTCATCAAGTGAACGAACAGCGCTTCCATCACGTTCTTCGGAGCGGAGCGGTGATAGCGCATGAGGTCGATCGACAGTTCTTCCTTGCCGGGGCCCGGCCACAGGTTGGCAAACGCCACGATCTTGCCCTCGCGCTCGATGACGGCCACGGGAAATCGAGCGAGGTAGTCGGCGTCAAAGAAGCCGAGCGAAAAGCCCTTCTCCGCGGTTGATTTCTCGTTCAGCCAGTCATCGGAGACGGTGCGGAGCTCGCCGATCACCGCCGGAACGTCTTCCGCGGGAAGCAAGCGGAATGTGGCGCCGTCCTTCTCGAGGCGGCGGATGACCTGACGGAACTTCGCCGCGTCGCCGCCGGCCAGCGTGAACCTCTCCAGATCGACCCTCGCTTCCTCACCCAGTTTGACGAAGCTCAGGCCGAAGTCCGCGTAATGATGGAGATACTCCTTCCGCACTTTGTAGAAGACCGGCGTGCCGCCGAAGTCGTCACACCGTTCGAGAAAATCGCGGACGAGACCGGGTACGCAATCCGGCGGCCCGATGGGATCGCCCAAAGCCACCCACGTCCGGCCTTGAACGGCGTACATCAGAAATGCCTTGCGGTCGTCACTGAAGAGCAGCGCCTTGTCGCGGAGGTAGACCAGAAACGGGAACGTCAAGCGCTGGGTCGCGATGATCGCGGCGGCTTGACGAAGCTCCTCGTCTGTTGGTTCGTCGCGCTTCGTGCGGCGCCGGGCCGATGAGTCGCGCGACGGCGGCAAACAGGACCAGCGTCGCCGCGCCCACCGAAGCGCGCAGGAACCTCGGCGCTTCCGAGTCCAGCTCGAACTGCCACCACAGATCGTGCGAGTACTCGACATGCTTGAAGGCAAAAAGCCCGAGCCAGACAGAGGCCGCAACGGCCGCTGCCACGGCGGCGATCCAGGCCGGCGAGAAACGCGTTTCGAGCAACGCCGCCTTGCGAGAAAACGTCGATCTGGCACGGTGGAGGACGAGGAGCAGGACGGCGAGGATGGCGGCCTCCTCGTAGTCTCCACCCTTGAGGAGTGAAGACACGATCCCGGTCGCCAGGATGAAGGCGGTGAGGTAGTACGCCGTATTGAGCCGTCTCGCAAGTCCTTGCGAGAGAAGAAGCAACGCGGCGCCCGCGAGGCTGCCGATGAGATGCGAGGTCTCGATCACGCCCAACGGGAGAAAGCGATTGAGCAGCGCGAGCCGGCCGGCGGCCGCGGGCGTCGCGCCGGAAAACAACAGCACCACGCCGCCGACGAACGCGAATACGGCGAGCAGCCGCGGCATCAGCTCCTCCGACGCACGATCGAAGTACGCCGTGATCCGCGCCACATGGCTCCGCCGCTGCCAGACTTCGTCCACGAGCAGTGCCACGAGCGCCGCGCACAGGGGCAAGAGGTAGTACACCGCGCGATAGGCGACCAGCGACGGCAGCAGCTGCGCCGGTGTGAAAGACGTTGTGAAGAATGGCCCGAGCAGCAGGACCATCAGTCCTTCGAAGACGCCGATGCCGCCTGGCACGTGGCTGGCGAGCCCAAGAACCTGCGCCGCGAGGAATGCGCCCAGCACCGCGAGAAAGGGCGCGGCGTTCGGCGGCAGCAACACAAAGAAAACGGCACCGGCCAATGCCCAGTCGATCACCGACGCCGTAAGCTGCGCGATCGCGATCCGAGTCGATGGCAGCGGCAGCTCGTAGCGGCCCACGCGCAACGGCTCGCGACGAACGGCGGTGGCGACGATGTAGGCGACCGTGAGGCCAACGAGGCACCATCCGACCGGTGCGAGGAGCGTCATCCCGCCGGGGAGAGGGCTGATCGCGAGGCTCAGGCCGCCGAGCGTGAGGAGACCGAGCCAGAACGTGACCACGTACGAAAACATCACCCGCGACAATTCTTCGGCGGTGACGCCCCAGCGTGTGTAGAAGCGATAGCGCACAGAGGCGCCGGAGAGCATGGCGAATCCCACGTTGTTCGCCAGGGCATAGGCCAGGAACGATGCGCCTGCGATCCGCCATCGCGAGAGCGTCTTCCCGATGTAGGCGAAGGCGATGAAGTCGTACATCGTCAGCGCGGCGTAATTGAGGCCAGTGAGCGAAACCGCCGCCAGCAGCCTCGGTGGCGGCACGCTGAGCACGCTCGATGAAAACGTGCCCCATGTGACCGCGCTGAGCTCCCGCCTCAGTACTTCCAGCGCAACGACGAAGAGGGCAAGGGTCAGTCCCGGCTGATGCTGCCGGACCCAGTCGATGGCCTCGAGCAGCCGCTGGTGGAACTCCGACAGGTTCCCGCTGAAGCGGTGATCGGCCGCTTTGACGATCATCAGCGTTTTGGGCCCGCTGACTGATTTCAGGATCGTCTGAACCTCTTGCACGGAGACGAATTCGTCCCGCGTGGAATGAATCGCCGCGAGCGGCGTCGCCGACAGCCTGGCTCACCACGGAGGCGGTGGTGAACGTTGGCTCTCTCGGTACCTGGTGCGTGACGTAGATGAGTGAATCTTTCCATCGCCATCCCAGCTCATTCACCTCTGGCAGCCCGAGCGCGATGACCCCGGCGATTGCCTGCCTCGTCTTCGGATCTGGTCGCCGCGAGCGCCGAGAGGCCTGCGCCTTCCGATACGCCGATCAGGATGGGTTTCTTCGAGGAGCCGCGCGCCGCATAGTCTGCCAGGGTGCGGTAGTCACTCAGGCTCATCCTCGAGTCGCAGCGTCGTCGATCCCGAGGTGAAGCCTTCCAGGTACGCCCTGGTATCGAATCCGACGACGAAGAAGCCCTTCGCGGCCAGTGTCTCGGCGACTTGCGGCCCGAGGTGGATCCAACCGCCATCACCGCTCGAGACGATCACCGGATCGCCAGAGCCGCGTGACCCGTACAAGCGGAGGGTCTGCGGCCGCCCTCGAATGACCAACGTCTCGCTGGTCGTGGTCGTCTGCGCCAAGGGCTCGGACAGCGGCCATTGCAACAGTCACGCCGAGGAGAACGAGAGCCTGAGCTGCCGCTTTCATCGTGGTGGTACCGCTACCACGTGGTGCTTCTCCGTCTGCGCGGACACCGCAGTCGAAACCAACGTGTGGCCTTCCTGCCGGTATCGAACCGACACCGTGGTGCCTATCGTGATGTCCCCGTCTTTTTCGGTCGAAGGGCCGAGCACGAATGTCATTTCGCGAGCCTTCTTGCCGGAGCCGGTGACGACCACGACGTAGAACGTGCTGACCGACTTCACGACCCCGCGGATCGCGTGGGTAGGCATGGGGGCGATGGCCTTCTGTGAGGGCGGCGCCCCCCACGGTTAGTGCCGATAGCACCCCGAACGAGGCAATCGACGTCGCTGTTCGGCTCATACCGACCCCCTAGAGCAGTTTTCAGTTCGGCGTAGCGGTCAAGTCCTTGGTCCTTTGTCCCTGGGTTCTTGGTCCGTCCGTGGTCCTTGGTCCTTGGTGCGCGTGCCACGGTGGACTACGAACGAGGGACCAAGGACGGACCATGGACCAAGCGCCATGGACCAGGGACTGGCGTACTACACGGAACCGAAAAACGCTCTAGTCCATTTGACGCTCGGAGGCTGAGGAGAACGTGAACGGCAGATTAATTGGAGTTAAGAATGAGAGACAGGCAGCCAGATGGTGAAGGTCGAGCCCTTTCCGGGTTCGCTGCGGACCTCGATCCGGCCCTGATGGCGGTCGACGATCCACTTGGCCAGGCTGAGACCGAGCCCCGCGCCTTCGACGGTCGATGAACGGGCGGGATCCACGCGATAGAAGCGTTCGAAAACATGGGGAACGGCATCGGCCGGGATGCCGGCGCCGGTGTCGGACACGTCAACTCTGGCGTGGCCGTTCTCGCGCAGCACGCCCACGCGGATGTCGCCGCCCGACGGTGTGTACTTGATCGCGTTGTCGAGCAGGTTGAGCAGAAGCCGCTCCAGCCAGCCGCTGTCGCCCGTGACCGTGACCGGCTGATGGACGTCGCAGTGCAGGTTCAGATCCTTGGCTTGCGCCACCGGCTCGAGCTGCTCCGTGACGGTTGCGGCCAGGGCGCCCAGGTCGACGCCGTCACGCGCGAGGGCGAATCTCGCCGGACTCGGCGCGCGCCAGCGTCAGCAGCTGATTCACCATGCGCGTCAGCTTGTCGATCTCTTCGATCTGGCTGGCCGCGCTGGTCCGCCACTCGAGTTCAGAGCCCGACCGCAGAAGCACCAGTTCCATCTCGCCGCGCAGCACCGCCAGTGGCGTGCGCAACTCGTGGGCCAGCGCGGAGCTGAACTGCCTCATCTCACCGACAGACTCCTCGAGGTGAGCGAGCGTCTCGTTGAAGGCCACGGCCACCTCGTCGAGCTGATCGTTCGTGCCTCGAGTGGGGAGGCGTCGATCGAGCGTGCCGATCTTGACGCCGCGAGCTTCCGTCGCCAACGTGGTCAGTGGCGCCAGCGCCCTGCGAGCCATCCACCAGGCCGCAACGAGCGAGACGAACAGGCTCGGAACGGCTCGCAGCAGCAGCAGGTCAAGGTACCGCTTCAGCACAGCGTCCATCGGGTCGAGTGACGCCCCGACCTGAAGCAGATAACGTCCGCCTGATGCGGGTGCAATGACACTGTTCGAAATTCGGAAGCGGCCGTAAGCCGTCCGGATGTCGTACGGTTTGGGGTTGTCGAGGAACGCCTGAACTTCCCCAGGCGCGAGGCGCAGACCGAGCGGCTCGACACCCTGCGACTGCACGAGAAGCCGGCCGTCCTTGCCGTCATAGATCTGGTAGTACCGAGTGGCCGCGTGCACGAAGGCGGCCTGATCGGCATCCTTCTCGTCGAACACGACGGACGACACGCCGTCTTCGATCCGCACGTATCCATGGAGCCCGTCCGTCAGTTCGGCGAGATCGGCGCTGACATCGACGTCGAGCTGCTGCGCCAGCAGCTGATAGGACGCGACGCTGAGCACGGCCAGCAGCAACGCGAACGTCACGCGTGCAGAAGAGAATCAGCCGGGTCTGGAGGGGAAGCGGCTTCAAGTGCCGGTAGCATCCGAACTACCGGGTGTGCCGGCCGATAGCATGTAGCCCACGCCGCGCACGGTATGAATGAGCGGCACCGGGAAGCCGCGGTCGATCTTGCTCCGCAGGGAGTTGATGTGCACTTCGACGACGTTGCTGATGCTGTCGAAGTGGATGTCCCAGACGTGTTCGATGATGAGGGATCGCGTGACGGGCCGGTCGCTGTGCCGCATCAGAAATTCGAGCAGCGAGTATTCCTTCGGCTTCAGCTCGATCGGGCGTCCCGCCCGGCGCACCGTTCGCCGGATGGTGTCCATCTCGAGATCCGCCACGTGCAGCGTGCTCTCGTGCGGCCGTCCACGGCGCAGCAGCGCGCGAAGACGGGCTGAAAGCTCCGCGAGCGCGAACGGCTTGCCCATGTAGTCGTCGGCGCCGCCGTCGAGCCCGGTCACCCGCTCGTCGATCGAGTCCTTCGCCGTCAGGATCATCACGGGCAGCTCGGCCTTGCGGGCGCGAATATCCCGCAGCACCTGGAATCCCGATCGACCGGGCAGCATCAGGTCGAGCACCACCGCGTCATAGTCGACGGCGCAGGCCTGCTGCCCCGCATCGGTGCCGTCATGCAGGACGTCCACGGCGTGTCCTTCCTGCTGCAGACCGCCCTGAATGAAGCTGGCGACCTTGAGATCGTCTTCGACAACGAGGATACGCATCGGTCACATCCAACATACCAAGATCTCGGCAGCGCGCGCGATTAAAAGAAATTAATACGGCGCTCACGTCCCTTTAAGGTCAAAGGCGCGGAATGAAGCGAAGGAGAAAGAAATGCTGAAGATGCACACGGCAGGAATGGTTCTCGGATTGATCCTCGCGGTACCGCTGGCTGGGCTGGCGGCGCCAAAGCCGAGCCACGTGATTCAAGGCGTGGTCACATCCATCGACTCGAACAGCCTGGTCATCGAACAGGGAGCAGGAACGAAAAAGAAGGAGACGTCGTTTGTGCTGGATACCGCGACGCGACGCGAAGGGCGCCATCGCTGTCGGCTCGACCGTGGCGGTCCGTTACACGAATGATCGCGTCGAAGCTGACGGCGATCGATGTCCAGCCCATCAAGGCCAAGCCCACGGTGCACAAGGCCGCGGCGCACTGAGCACGGCTCGAACGCGGCGGGCGAGCGGCTCGAACGCGAGGCCTGGTGATTTAGTATCCTCACTGGGTGAGCGTTCAGCCGGTCGACGTCGCGTTTCTCCTCGACGTCGACAACACACTGCTCGACAACGGCGCGGTCGTCGCCGATCTTCGTCGCCAGCTCCGCCAGACGATGGGTGTCGAAGGCGAGCAGCGGTACTGGGACATTTTCGAGCAGCTCTTTCGCGACCCGGGATTTGCCGATTATTTTGGCGCCCTGCAGCGCTACAGCCTCGAGCAGGCCCGCGATCCGCGCCTGTTCGAGATCGGGCTCGTTTCTCCTGGATTATCCGTTCGCCGAGCGTCTCTATCCGCGTGCGCTCGACGTCATCGCCCGCCTGCAGACACGAGGGCCGGTCGCCATCGTCTCCGACGGCGACGTGGTGTTCCAGCCGCACAAGGTCAAGCGTTCGGGTCTATGGGAAGCGGCCGGCGGCCGCGTGCTCGTCTACATCCACAAGGAAGAGATGCTCGACGACATCGAGCGGCGCTATCCCGCCCGGCGATACGTGATGGTCGACGACAAGATCTATCTTCTGGCGGCCATCAAGGCGATCTGGAAAGAGCGCGTCACGACCGTCTTCGTTCGACAGGGCCACTACGCACTCGACCCGGGCCTGGTGGCCGCGTCGCCGCCAGCCGACATGACGATCGAGGCGATCGGTGACATCATCGATCGCCTCGCTGAATTGGATAATCGAGTAATCGAGTAATCGAGTAATCGATCGGGGGCCCCCGGCCATCAATTACCCGATTACCCGATTACTCAATTACCCGATTCACCATTTCAGACCGTCACGAACGGCACTTCCATCTCGCCCCGGCTGAACAGGGTGAGAAACGCGTCGACGACCTCAGGATCGAATTCGGTTCCGGCTCCTTTGACGATCATCTCGCGCACATCGTAAGGCGACATCGCTTTGCGGTAGGGGCGGTCGCTCGAGAGGGAGTCGTACACGTCGGCGACGGAGATGATCCGCGCTTCGACCGGAATATCCGCGCCTCGCGTCGGGTGGTATCCCGATCCGTCGAACTTGTCGTGGTGCGCGAGGATGATCGGGATCACACGGCGGAGCGATCCGCCGACCGGCTCGAGTAACGCAATGCCTCGGTCGACGTGCGTCCGCATCTCAGCGATCTCGGTATCGTTCAGCCGGGCCGCCTTGTACAGCACCTCCCGGCTCACCTCCAACTTCCCGATGTCGTGCAGGAGGGCCGCCGAGCGAACGTCTTCGATCCGTTCGGGGCTGAAGTCGAGCGCCTCCGCGATTCTCGATGCATAGATCGAGACCCGATACGAATGGTTCTCGGTGTACTTATCCTTCGAGATGAAGTGCCGCAGGATCAGCAGAACGCCGTCGTAGGTTTCGCGCAGTTCACGCACCTGCTTGGCTTTGTGATCGCAGAGCGTGCCCATGAGATAGCCGGTGACCATCAACGTCCCGCCCCAGATCGTCAGGTCGAGCCATTGCCCGTTGGCGACGAGCACCGTTCCCGGCGACTGAAGCACATCGGGATTGAGCCACATCAGCAACACGATCAGGAGGATGCTGGCCACGGCGGTCAACGTGGCGTGCCGGCGTCCGTACAGATAGGCAGAAAAGATCGTGGGCAGCGTGTAGAGGCCCAGGACGACCTGCTGCGAGGCGAGGACAGAATTGATCAGGCCGCCCAGTGCGAAAAGCGAGAGGACGAGCCAGAGCTCTTTGTTGACCTCTTCGAGGCGATGCAGTAATTGTGACTTCATAGGATTATTTGGTCGTTTATGGTGCAAGATGGCTGCCCTGGGAGGGATTCCGACAACACACTTCAAATCAATGGGTTACAGGAACGGGGCGGGGGAGGGGCGACTCAAGTTGATGTGTCGTTCTAAGTCACCCCTTGCAATCCTGTGCGCGGACCGAAATTCACCAGCCGATGGGTTTCCCGGCGATCTCCTTGTCGAGCCACGTCGACAGCGGGGCGAAGTAGTCGATGATCGCCGTCGCATCCATCTGTCGCGTGCCCGTCAGCGCCTCGAGCGCGTCGGGCCACGGACGCGACTGGCCCATCGAGAGCATGGCGTTGAGACGCGTGCCGGCTTCCTTGCTTTCGTAGGCCGAGCACCGGTTGAGCGGCGCCTGGCATTCGGCAATCTTGGCGAGCGCCCGATGGAACTGGAACTGCAGAATCCGGGCGAGGAAATAGCGCGTGTAGGGCGTGTTGTCCGGGACGTGGTATTTGGCGCCCGGGTCGAACCACTCGTCGCCGCGGGTGGCCGGCGGCGCGATCCCCTGATACTTCAGACGCAGATCCCACCACGCCTTGTTGTACGCGTCGGCCGGCACCTCGCCCGAGAAGACCTTCCACCGCCACTGATCGATCAGGAGACCGAAGGGCAGAAACGCGATCTTGTCGAGCGCGTCTTTCATGAGCAGACCCATGTCGCGCGACGCGTCAGGCGCCTTGTCGAGCAGTCCGATCTTCACCAGATACTCGGGCGTCACCGAGAGGGCGATGGTGTCGCCGATCGCTTCGTGGAAGCCGTCGTTCGCGCTGTCGCGGAAGATGACCGGCTGTTCCTTGTACGCGCGCTGATAGAAGTTGTGACCCAGCTCGTGATGGATGGTCGTGAAGTCCACGTCGGTCGGGGTGATGCACATCTTGATCCGCACGTCGGCTTCGAGATCGATGTCCCAGGCGCTCGCGTGACACACCACTTCGCGATCGCGCGGCCGAGTGAAGAGCGATCGTTGCCAGAAGGTCGGTGGCAGCGGCTCGAACCCGATCGACGTATAGAACCGTTCGCCGGCGCGGACCATGTCGACGGCCGACATCTTCCGCCGCTTGAGGATGTCGGTCAGCGAGTAACCGGGGTCCGCGTTCGCGGGCGCGACGAGCGGATAGATGTTCCCCCATTCCTGCGCCCAGATGTTGCCGAGCAGGTACGCGGGGATCGGGCCGCTGGCCGGCACGAGGTCGCCGTACTTCTCGTGCAGCTTGATCCGCACGTACGCGTGCAGCTTGAGATACAGCGGCCTGACTTGATCCCAGAGTCGATCCAGCTCTTTCGTGAACTCGTCGGGCGGCATGTCGTACTTCGAGCGCCACATCGCGCCGGTATCGGCGAAGCCGAGCTCCTTCGCACCCTTGTTCGACAGCTCGACGAACCGCGTGTAATCCTTCCGCATCGGCGGCGAAATCGTGTGCCAGCCTTCCCACACCTCGCGCAGCCGTTTGGCGTCGCGCGACTCCGCCATCACCTTCGTCACGTCGTCGACGTTGAGACAGGTGTCGGGGTCTTTCGCGTCGCTGCACCACTTGCCCTTGCCGTACGTCCGACTCGAGCCGCGCCATCAGCGTCGTGAGCTCCTCGGACTCCTTCGGATCGGAGGGCGTCACCATCACGAGCGACGTCTTGAGGACGGTCAGCTGCCGGCGCTGGTCGGCCGGCAGGTCCAGCTTGTCGAAGCGCGTCGCATCCTTGACGAAGCGCGCAATCGCGTCGATGTAGCGCTGGTTGGCGCGCGCGGCCAGCGCGTCGGAGTCGTCGGTGATGAAGTTCTGCTGGACCCATCCTGCCTGACTCGACTCCACGCCGAGCTTCAACATCGTCTGATTGACGTTGTCGAGGAAGGCCTTCGCGTCGGCGGCTGTCGGCGCGGGCGGCGTCTGATTGCGCGCGCAGGACAGGGTGCCGAGAGCGATCAGGACGGCAGCGGCGGCAAGGACGTTCTTCATGATTCACATATTTTAGCGGGTCCGGCTGAAGCCGGACACTACATAAGCACAGTGTCATTGAGCACGAAACGTAATGCTCCCAATTACGTGCGTCGTGTCCGCCTTTAGGCGGACCGTGAATTGTGACGTTACGGACCGACGAGCGGCTGGGACGAGTTGCCGAGAAATTCGTTCAAGTCGCGTTCCGCTGCCGGGAGCAGCGGATGGCCGGCCGCCTGGTAGCAATCGCGGCGGAGGCGCAGAAAGCTTTCGGTCCACGGCACATGGGGTTCAAGGGCGCCGACGGCCGGGCCGCACAGTCCGGCAAAATCGATCTGCCGCGTGATTTCCGCTCGAGCGATCAGCCGCTCGTCCTCGCCGGCCAGCACGGCGAGTGGCTGCTCGAGCGCGGCGAACATCCGACGGGCGAGCGAGGGGTCGCGGGCGGCGAGAATCGCCGCAATGTGGATGGTCTGCTCGATATACCGCGTCATCGACCATGGGTCGGCGCGGAACCGGCCCAGCGCGGATTCAATCGCCCCGGCCGCCTCGCCCATCTTCGACTGCGTCAGCCGCAACATCGCCAGCATCACATCCGCCTCACCGGGCCGATGCGCGCGCAGGCGATCGATGAACGGCACCGCACCCTCGAGGCCCATGTTGGCCGTGATGTCGGCCAGCATCGACATCTCGGTTGGATCGCGGCCGTTATCCGGTTGCTGCTGCCAGGAACCGCGCGCCCCTTCGAGATCGTCGCTTCGATAGTACTGAATCAGCGCGGCCTGTCGCGCCTGCTCGTTGGGCGGTCCCTGGCCCTGCGTATCGAGAAACGAGCCTCTCGATGAGTTGTAACCGATCCACGCGGTATCGACAGCTGGCCACTGAACCAGTTCGTCATCATCGAGCGGAGGTCGGCCAGCGCCGGCCGCGCGCGCCGCCCTTCGGATATCGGCCACCGTGGCGAGGGCGATACCGACCGATCGACCGAGCCGGAACTCGACAACGTTGCGGTCGTCGGTGTTGAGGTCGACATTGGCACCGTTGGCAATCTGGCGCGCCAGTGAGTCGTTGGCGATGTAGTGCGCGAGGAGCCCGTGAATGTCGATTGCGCGCCAGGCGCTCGAGAGCGCCGACTTGAAGGGCTCGTCAGCGATCCTTCGCGCGAGATCGCTCGCGCGGTACGTTCGTCGCTGTTTGGAAGCGACGAGGACCAGGTCGCCGGGATTGGTGTGCCACGTTTCCACCTGCGGAAACACGGTGGCCAGCGTGGCGTAAATTGTGCGAAGCGTCGGCGTGTCGATCTCGTACGCCTGGACCCACTGAACGAAGACGCCGTCGTCGGTCAGCCGCGCCGCCGCCGCGCGGTAGTACTCCTGCGTGAAGAGGCTCGCAATGCCAGCGCGGTACGGGTTGGACGGCTCCGACGCGATGACGTCGTAACGGTCGCGACGTCGTCAGCAGCGTCTCTCGCGCGTCGCCAATCGTGATGTGCACTTTCGGGTTATTCAGCACGTCACGATTGACAAGAGCGCATGCGCGCGCGACCTCGAGAATAAGCGGCTCGATCTCGACGACGTCGACGCGTTCGATCGAGGGTACGACGCCAAGCCATCCGGCCGTACTGCCCGTGCCCAGGCCGATGACCAGCGCGCTTCGCGGACTCGGATGAGAGAGCGCGCCAAGGAGGCCGCTCACAACCTGCGTGCCGGCGTCGTCCCGCGAGCTGCCGTCGGACTTGCCGTTGACGACGAAGGCATAGCCGCTCCGGCTCTGGATGAGCGCGACTCCGCTTTCCGTCCCGTCGCCTTCCCAGACGATTTCGCGCCTGACAAGCGAGGCCCACTCGCGGAAGCGGTTCGCCGAGGCGAAGACCTGGCCCGGCAGGACACGCCCGGCGCCGATGCCGCTGTGTCGCCACACCGCCGTCGGTCCGGTGGCCGACACAAGGAGCATCGCAATCAGCGCGACGAGCGTCTGCCCGGCGACAGTCCGGCTAAATTGGGGCTTCGGTAGGGGACGACCCTGCCACCCCAACGCGGCTGCCGCGTCGGGGGCCCCGGCTTCAGGCCGTCCCGCACGGATCGACAGAATCACCGCCGTCGCGCCGAGCACCAGCAACACGATCGTGACCAGTTGCCACGCGCCCGTCGCCGACAGCCACGGCAGCAACCCGAAGCCGCCGGCCAGCGATCCCACAATCGCGCCAAACGTGTTGGCGGCATACGCGCGCCCGATCTGCTCGCCGACGCCTTCGCGCCCGCGGCCGAACAGCCCGATGAGCAGCGGGAACTGGTAGCCGGCGACGAGCGCAGGCGGGAGGACGACGATGACCGTGACGATGGCCCATCCCGCGATGCGGGCGCCGAAACTGGTGATCTCGATTGACAGCAGCGTCGCCGCCAGAAGCGCGATGCGGTCGCCGAGCGCGTAGGTCGCGGCGACGACTGCTGCTTCAATGAGGCAGGTCCATCCGAGACCGGACAGGGATGCCGGCTTGTCACCCGCGACCAGCGCGTAGAGGAGTCCGCCGAGACCAATGCCCGCCAGTGCGACGGCGAGGACGAGCCCGAAGGTGAAGACCGATCCGCCAAGGAGCGGTGCAAGCAATCGATACCAGACGAGCTCCATCAGGAAGAATGCGAAGCCCACGGTGGCGGAGGCGACGAGGAGAAAGGCGACGGGGGCAGGATGGGCGGGAGGGGCGGGAGGGGCAGGAAGGGCGGGAGGGGCAGGAGGGGCAGGAGGGGCGGGAGGGGAAGACTTGCGCGCACGTTTGGTCCGGCTGAAGCCGGACACTGCTTCCGTCGCGCGACCTTCCGGTTCGTACGTAGTGTCCGCCTTTAGGCGGACCGTCGCACTATCCGCCTTGAGGGGGACCGTGAACCGCGCGGCGACGATCGCAAGACCGGCGATGAACGTATTGACCCCTGCGGCCACCCAGATCGTTGCGTGCGTCCCGAGGATTTCGAGGAGCCAGAACGTGGCGACGATGCAGCCGACGACGGCGCCGAGTGTGTTGAGCGCGTAAACGGCGGCGACATCCTGCCGCCGGATGTCCGTGTCGCGAGTGGCGGCGCGGGCGGCCGCGGGCAGTGTGCCGCCCATCGCGATCGTCGGCACGGCGAGCACGATGGCGCTCAGCACGACACGCGCAATCGTGGCCACTGTCGTTCCGAGCCCGGTCGATCCGCCGCTCGCAAGATAGATGTATCGAACCGCCGCGAGCAGGAGGGGAGTCGCCGCCGCGGACGCTGCGACGATCAATTCGAGTTGCGCGTACAGGATCAGCGGGCGGGGGTGTCGATCGGCGCGCGGTCCAAGCAGCAGGCCGCCCACCCCAAGTCCCCCGATGAAGATCGCGAGCACGGCCGCGGACGCAGCGGTGGAGGCGCCGAAGATCAGCCGGAAGTCGCGCAGCCAGGCCACCTGGTACACGAGCGCGCAGAAGCCCGAGCCGAATAGGAGCGCGGCGATAAGCCAGGTACGGTTGCGCACGGGCCAAATCTTGCCACGATTGGCATTCCCGCTGCTCGTAGTCGGACGCCTATCGCCGCGCGCTTCGGAATGTCAGCCTGAACGGCGGTCTATCGGGCAGATACGAGCGATCGCATCCGGATCCCAAGCGCGACCAGGACCATGCCTGCCGCCGCGGCGTAGGTGCCGAGCACCCACGAGATGCCGACAGCGCCCGCTCCTGGAAAGGCGAAGACCAGCACGCCGAAGACGATCGACAAGATAGCGCTGAGTGCCAGAAGCCATTCACCGGTGATTTCCTTGCGCAGCCGAATCGCCGCGATGAGTTCGAAAATGCCCGTCACGATAGCCCAGGCGCCGATGAAAATGACCAGGACGAACGCCGTGACGGCCGGCCACAAGAATGTCATCACGCCCGCAGCAATCCCGACGATGCCTTGCAGCACTTGAGCCCATGATCGTCCGCGCGCCGGTGTGCGGCTGAGGCCAAGGACGAGTCCGGTGATGCCATCGATCAGGGCATACACGCCAAAAATGCCGACGAGCACCGCGATCGTGATGCCGGGCCACGCAAATGCGACCAGGCCGACGACAATGCCGAGGATCCCTCTGATGAGCAGCAAAGAAGATGGGTCCATTCGCACGCCTCCGGTCTCCAGTGTGGCAAGCGGCGTGCCGGTCGAAGCAGTGGAGATCTGGAGCCTTCGCCACAACGAACCGTCACGAACCCTCGATGTTTCGCGGCCGATTCGCGAGGCGTCACCGCGCTTGACCTCTTCCGGGCAGATAGTTGATTACAATCTGCAGTCATGAATAAGGTGCTCGCGACGGCCGCCGAGGCTGTCGCCCTGGTGCCCGACGGCGCCACGATTATGATCGGCGGGTTCGGCGTCTGCGGCCTGCCGGAAAACCTGATTGACGCGCTGCATGCCCGCGGCACGCGCGATCTCACCCTCATCAGCAACAATGCCGGCCTGGACGGCTTCGGCATCGGCCGCCTGCTGGCCGACCGCCAGGTGCGGAAGATGATCGCGAGCTACGTCGGCGACAACAAGGAGTTCGAGCGGCAGTTCCTGAAGGGCGAGCTGGACGTGCAGCTCGTCCCCCAGGGGACTCTCGCCGAGCGGATTCGCGCCGGCGGTGCCGGCATCGGTGGGTTCTTCACGCCCACCGGATACGGCACGGTCATCGCCGAGGGGAAGGAAACCCGGGTGATCGACGGCAAGCCGTACGTCCTCGAGGCGCCGCTTCGCGCCGACTTCGCGTTCGTGCGGGCGTGGAAGGGCGACCGCGACGGCAATCTCGTCTACCGGAAGACCGCC
Organism: uncultured Acidobacteriota bacterium; assembly: GCA_963789965.1. GTDB lineage: Bacteria > Acidobacteriota > Vicinamibacteria > Vicinamibacterales > CAVVIG01 > DATLLJ01. The sequence continues at coordinate 119,609 of CAWBMO010000005.1, read as the reverse complement.
CGCGCCTTCAACCCGGTCATGGCGACCGCTGGTCGTGTGACGATCGCCGAAGTGGAACACCTGGTCGAGCCGGGCGAGATCGATCCCGACCACGTCATCACACCGGGGATTTTTGTGAAACACATCCTGAAGGGCGAGAAGTACGAGCGGCGGATCGAGAAACGAACCACACGACCATGACGGCACGATGATGAACAGATGCGCACGGTCTAAAGACCGTGCCCTACAGGTGTAGTGTAGGGGCCGGTCTTTAGACCGGCCCGAACCATTTCAGACAGGCCCGGAGAGATATGGACATTCGCGAACGAATCATCAGGCGCGTGGTGCGCGAGCTGAAGGACGGCGACTACGTCAATGTGGGCATCGGGATGCCGACGATGGTGGCGAATCACGTGCCGGCTGACATTCACATCACGATGCACTCGGAGAACGGGATGCTGGGCGTGGGTCCCTATCCGCGTGAGGACGAAGTCGATCCCGACCTGATCAACGCTGGCAAGGAAACTGTCACCGAGGCGCCGGGATGCTCGTACTTCAACAGCGCCGAATCCTTCGCCATGGTGCGTGGCGGGCACATCGACCTGACCGTGCTCGGCGCGCTTCAGGTTGATGAAGAGGGCAACCTCGCGAACTGGTCGGTCCCCGGCAAGATGATCAAGGGCATGGGCGGTGCGATGGATCTCGTGGCCGGTGCCAAGAAGGTCATCATCGCGATGGAGCACACGACCCGCGACGGCGGTCACAAGATCGTGAAGAAATGCACGCTGCCGTTGACCGGCATGAAAGTCGTGGACCTGATCGTCACCGAACTGGCCGTCGTTGAAGTGACACCGCGCGGGCTGGTGTTGAAGGAGATTGCGTCCGGTACGACGCTTGACGCCGTGCGAAAAGCGACCGGGGCCGATCTCCTCGTCGAAACCGCCCCCGGCGTCTTCTAGCTCATTGCTTGTCGTACACGGTCATGTTGCTGACGCTGCGACCCTGAGCGTCCTTCCCGAACTGGTTCGTCGTCAGTGTCTTGCCGTCACGTGAGACGACCGTCTGGGCGGTGATGGTGACTTCGCCCTTCAGTTTCCAGATCGATTCGTAATACTCCTCATCGAGCCGGATCAGCGAGATCGTGTCGGCGTTGACTTGTCCCGACCAGGGATAGTCTTTATTGTCGAACTTGGCCGTGTATTCACTGTGCGTGGGCTTTCCCTGCGCATCGACTCCGTCGGTGACGAGCTTCATGCCGCCGTCTACCGCCTCCCGTGTCACCGTCTGGCTCTTGGGCGCCAGTTCCGGTGGGTTGTACTTGGATCTCGCAAGGTTCAGCTTCCACGTGCCGAGCCAGTGATCGGCCGCCGTCGTGATGCTGGTCGTCGCGACGATCGCCGCCAAGGCCAACGCCAGCGATACGCCGTGGGATTGTCGATGCATGGTCCGTCTCCCGTTCAACCGGACCTTACCGCCGTCCGCCGAAGAACGCTAGCGGAATCGATTGCGCTGCTCGGTCGCGGGTAGCCTCTAAGGAGCGCTACCAGTCCTCCGTGTCCTCTGTGGTTTGTTTTTTTTCGTGTTTTCGTGATTTCGTGGCGAGCCGTCGGTCAACGACTCGGACTCGCCGAGCCCGCGGCGATGGCGCCGGACACCCGCACAAAGGCGTGACGGACGTACGCCCCGTCCGGCGCCTGCACGAGGAACCCTTTTCTGATGAGCGTCGCGAACGCCGTTTCGCAGGCCTCGTTCGACAGGTTCCACAGCCGCTGGGCCTGGCGCCGCGTGATCTTCAACTGTGGCATTTCGATCCACTCAGTCTGCATTCTGACCAGCGTTTCCAGAATCGGTGGCGTTTCCATGTGGCTCCTTGTTCCTTCTCTCAGTGGTCGGACGGCAGCAACTCGCGCTTCGCCGACAGCCAGTCATCCAGGTCGCGGCCGTGCTGGCCCCCGCGCTCGACGAACAGCTCGTAGGCACGCCTCGCGATGTCGTTCTCGCTCGGGACGCTCGTCGCCCGTCGGTCGCGTCGACGACGTACAGTGGGCGGTCGTTCGGTCTGTTTCGTCTTCTTCGCTGTTGTCATCGCACCTTCGCGTGTTGAACCGCGAATGCCGACACTACAAGAGTCAGGCCAACGGCGCATGACGCGGCGACGCCGTTTTTGTTGAGAAGACGGCCGCCTGAGATGATTGGAGACTGACAATTATGTCGATACTCAGTGCAAGGCATGCAAAGTTGTCTGACTCGAGACATCGACGGCGTGTGAAGACAACTCCCGCCGGACACGGTTGCCCGCTGCCTTGGCCGCGTCGCTCTCGAACCGCCGCTGGCTGTTGTCGATCGCGAAGCCGATCGTGCCGTACAGCGATCGAATCGAGGTCCGATCGACGGCCGCCCCCGCGTCGGCGATTTCAACGGCGTGCTGCAGTTCGTGGCCAAGGGCTGAGATCTGGCTCGCCCTCGACTGCCGGCACTCGATCTCGATCCGGAGATACCGCCAGCGCTCGGCGCCACCGACGAAGGTCAGCCGGCCACCGAGGTTGGCTGGCAGCAGTTGATGCTGGATGTACACGAAGACGGTCGAGTGATTGAGGCGATCGACAAGCATCCGGAACGTCGGCGATCGACGCATACCCTCAGCAATCAACGCGTTCGGTCGCGAGTCGATCGTCCGCACGTGCTGCGGTGTCGTCTCCTGCGGCCAGGCCGGCGGGGGCCGAAAGCGTCAACGCGATCAGTGCGAGCGCTACGCGCGCACTCCATGACTCGTGCGGGCGGCGAGTGGGGCTGTCCATGGCGGCATCAGAGCAAGACGCGCACCGGCGGAGGGTTCGGAGCGACGTTTCACCGATCCTGTGGTTTTCTTCCGTGTTCCGCGTTCAACTGCCCAGTCGAGCCCCTCAGTGGCTGGGTTGGCTCGGTGGACAAAGGTGTCGGACGTCGGTGCCCGCCGAACACCCCGGTAGGAACGGGGACCGGCCTGAACATGCACGGCGCTTGCAGAGGATATCGGAGCGGTCTCAGGCCCCACGCGCCGTCGGCAGCTGGGGGTCGATTTCAGGCCTGTTTTTGTCGATCTCGCATGCAGCGCCGATCGTCTGTTATTTGGTGGATTACATAAATGTCGATATTATTGAGTCTTCAAACATGGTTGTAGGATCAACTCGATGAGCACGGCTCTCAAAGCTCGCAAGAGCGCGCCGGGCGACAGCCAGGCGCCCGAGATTCGTCGCCTCTCGTCGCTGCTCGAGGTCAGCCAGGCGCTTTCGGGGACCCTGAACCTCAAGTCGGCGATGCACAACGTCCTCGAAATCCTCTCGCGCCATCACGGCGCCGTGCGCGGGATCGTGACGCTGCTGCACGAGGGCGGCGAGCTGCGCGTGGAAGCGTCGGACGGCCTCGAAAAACCTGGCGCGCCGGTGACCTATCGCATTGGCGAGGGCATCACGGGCCGGGTCGTCCAGACCGGCCGGCCGGTGGTCGTCCCGCGGGCCAGCAGCGAGCCGATGCTGCTGCACCGTGCGTCGAAGCGCCCGGAGCTGCCCGAACAGGAACTGAGTTTCGTGTGTGTGCCGATCTCGCTGAACCGCAAGGCGATTGGCGCGCTGGCGGTCGATCTCAAGTTCAAGCCCGACCGCGACTTCGATCGTACGGGGAAGTTCCTCGGCGTCGTCGCCTCGATGCTGGCGCAGGCGATCAAGATTCAGCGGCTGATCGAGGAGGATCGCCGCCGGCTCGAGGACGAAAACACGCACCTGCGCCAGGAGCTGCGCGAGCGGTACGACTTTTCGAACATCATCGGGACGAGCGGTCCGGTGCGGCAGATGTACGAGCAGGTCGCGCAGGTCGCGGGGACGAACACCACGGTCCTCATCCGCGGCGAGTCAGGGACCGGGAAAGAGCTGATCGCGCATGCGATTCACTACAACTCGCTGCGCGCGAAGAAGCCATTCGTCAAGGTGAGCTGCGCGGCGCTGCCCGATACGCTCATCGAGTCGGAGCTCTTCGGCCACGAGAAAGGCGCCTTCACGGGCGCCGAAGCGCGCAAGAAAGGGCGGTTCGAGCTGGCCGAGGGCGGCACACTGTTCCTCGACGAGATCGGCGACATCAACCTGAATACCCAGATCAAGCTGCTGCGCGTGCTGCAGGAGCGCGAGTTCGAGCGGCTCGGCGGCACCGAGACGATCAAGGCCAACGTCCGGATGCTCGCGGCGACGAACAAGGATCTGGAAAAGGCGATCACCGACGGGACGTTCCGCGAGGACTTGTACTATCGGTTGAACGTATTCACGATTTTCGTCCCCCCGCTGCGCGAGCGGAAGGCGGATCTGCTCCTGCTCGCGGATCATTTCCTCGAAAAGCTGTCGCGCGAGCACCACAAGATCATCAAACGCATCTCGACGCCGGCGATCGACATGCTGATGAGCTACCACTGGCCCGGCAACGTCCGCGAGCTCGAAAACGTCCTGGAACGCGCGGTCCTCGTCTGCGACGGGCAGGTGATTCACGCGCACCACCTGCCGCCCTCACTCCAGACGGCGGAGTCTTCCGGCACGGTCACGCGCGTCGCCCTACGCGACGCCGTTCAGGCCTACGAAAAAGACATCATCCAGGACACGCTCAAGACGACGCGCGGCAATCGGGCCAAGGCGGCGCGTCTGCTCGACACGACCGAGCGCGTGCTGAACTACAAGGTGCGCCAGCTTTCCATCGACTACCAGCGGTTCAAGGTCTGAAGCCTGAAGGCTTAAGGCTTAAACCTTGAGCCCTAAGCCTTGAGCCCGTGAAAAGCTCCACTTGAGGGCGGGTGGCGTGATGACTGTGGTGACGATGACCATGACGACGATCGCGGAAAACAACCGTTGATCCACGACGCGCTCGCCGGCCACGACGAGTGTCAGGCCGACGTTGGCGAAGATCAAACCAACCTCGCCCCGGGGAATCATCCCGATGCCGACCGACAGTCGGTCGTAGCCTTTGCCGACGACGCCGAACGAACAGAGCTGCTTGCCGACAATGGCCGCCGCGGTGAGCGCAGCGGCCAGGCCCAGCACGCCGGGCTGAGTGAACGCGCGCAGGTCTGTGCGAACCCCCATGATCACGAAAAACACCGGCACAAGGAATGAGGCGATGGGCTCCACGAGCTGTCCCAGGGTGTGCTCACCGCGCTTGACGAAATCGCGATAGTGCACGTCTTCGAACACGAGTCCGGCGGCGAAGGCGCCGACAATGGGCGCGAGGCCGATGTAGTGGGAGAGCCAGGCCAGCACGAAGCAGACAGACAGGCCGACGGCGAGCAGCACGCCGCTGGCCTGGAGCTTTGACGCGAGCCCGAAGAGGCGCGGCGAAGCGTACACACCGAGGACGAGCGAGCCAACAAGGAAGAGCGCCGCTTTGACCACAACGAGGCCCATACCGCCATAGGAAAGGGCGCTCCCGTGGTTCGCCGCGGTGACGATGCCGGTCACGACCCCCAGGATGACGAGCCCCTGCACATCGTCGATGACCGCCGCGCCCAGGATGATGCGCGCTTCCTCGGTCTGGGAGCGACCGAGATCCTTGAGCACGCGTGCGGTGATGCCGACGCTCGTCGCCGTGAGCGTGGCGCCGATGAAGATGTGCGCGTAGATGCTCGCGCCGGGGAGCAGCCACAGGCCGACGCCCCAGCCGAGGATGAACGGACCGACGACGCCGAGCGTCGCCACGAGGACCGACGAGAGGCCCACTTTCAGAATCTGCGCCACGGTCGATTCGAGACCGACTTGAAAGAGCAGAAGGATCACGCCAAGCTGCGACAGCATGTCGAGCGAGGCGTCGGTCTCGAGGTATTTGAAACCGGAGAACCCGACAAGCGCCAGGTTTCCGAGCAGGACGCCCACGCCAAGTTCGCCAAGGACCGCCGGCTGGCCGAGACGTACCGCGACATGGCCGCCCGCTTTGGCCGCGACCAGGATCAGCGCAAGCGAAAGGATGAGACTGGAAAAGTCGTCGCCGCCCATGCCAGGAGATCCTTTTAGCACGTGCCTGCAGATTCATACATCAGTTTCGCAAGCTTGACCGGCGCCGCAAGGGTATGTGACGGGCATCAGAGCCAGGTCAAGAGGGCGCCTTCGAGATAGATGAGCGCCGTCAGGACCACGAGGATCTGGATGATGACCGGCGTCATCTCGCGGATCCACTGGACGGGCGTGTAGTGCGTGTCCACGTCCCGCTGGATGAACGCGTAGGCGACGACCGACTGTGCGCACCCGATGTGGGTCCAGCAGCCGCCGAGTGCGTAACCAGCAATTTGCGCCATCGCAAAGAACTGCAGCACCTCTGTGTCGAGACCGTGCAAGCCACGGGAGGCAAAGTCGGCGACGATGTTGTTGTCGAGGATGGCCGAGAGGAACGTGCTCCCCAGGAACTGGACGTAGGCAACGTGAGACTGGCCGAGCGAGACAATGCCCTGGCGAATCAGGTTCTGCAGTTGGTCGAAAAATCCGGCGGTGGTCAACAGAGTAATCGACAGAAACAGGGGAAACAGGAAGTAGTACTCCGCATATTCCAATTTCGCCTCGCGCAGGGCAAGAGCGCGCATCTTGGGGATGCGGGCGATAGCGGGGAGCGCCGCGAAGAAACCGGCAAATGACGCCAGAAACAGCGGCACCTCGTGGTTGATGCCGTGCAGGACGAGCATGCCCATGAACGGCACCAGAGCAAACGCGCCGATTTTTTGGGCGCGCTGGCGGACTTGCGCCATGGCGGCCAGCACGTCGTCGACGGCCTGCTCGGCCTGGAACGCCTCCTCGTAACGGCCGGCGGCGTCCAGCAGATAGTGCCGATCGAGGCCGTCCGCGAGCTCCTCGCTGACGTAGTACCCGAGGACCAATCGTCGCGCTCCGACCGACACGTCCTCATGGACGAGGGCGAGACCGAGCGCTTCGCCGTTTCGGAGACGCGCGATCACCGCTTCGGCCCGGCCTTCGAGCTCGCTTGCAAGATCCTCGACGAGTTCGACCGGCGTGAAAACCTCACCGTGGCGGGTGGCCTGCAGGAACCGGACGTCCTCAGCGTTGGCGTCGATGACGTCCATCTCGGTCAGATTCACTCGTTGCCCGCGAAGCCTCCCGCGAAGCTGCCATGCGATGACCAGGTAACTGGCAACGGCCGCCGGCGCGCAATAGCGAAGGAAGAAGGCGTTGCCCAAGGTTGGATAGAGGTTGGCCTTCATGATGAGATTAGGCGGTTCGCCGTAGGCCAGCCAGATCCCGCAGACGGTTGTGACGGCCGTGCACACCATCACTGCGTACCGAACCGTCTCCGCCGGGGCGGCGGCGAGCATCATGATGATGACGAGCGTCCGGATCGTCAGGCCGATCATCGAGACGCCGTCCAGAATCCCCGAGGTGAAGGCCACAACGGCGGTCACGGCGATAACGGTCGGCAGAATGGCGCCGCGGTTGCGTCGTAGCAGGAGAAACGTGATGCCTTCGAGCACCCGGGTCTGTGCGATGACCGAAACGAAGAGCGTCAAGCCGAGAATGAACAGCATCGTGTCGGCGTGGATCAGTTCGTCGAGCCCGCGAAACGACAGCAGGTGCTGGCCGATCCAGAACCGCCAGCCGCGCTCCACGATTTCGACATGCCACGCTGACGTTGGCAGGCCGCAGAATGTCGCGATGATGATGAGCAGCATCCCGTAGGTGAGCGCGTTCTTGTGGATCTGGTATTTGAAGGATCCGAACAGAAAAAGGCCGAGAATGGTGGTCAGGACTTCCGCGGCCAGCAGCCACAGTGGCGCGGCGACGAACCGGCCCACGATCAGAACCGTCACGGCCACGATCGCGCAGCCCAGCACAAACTTGCGCCCGGACAGCATCGCGACAGTCGGTGGATCTTGCAGCGGCCCCGCGTCGTTGGGTGGCGCGGGGACATCAGGGCGAGCGGTCAAGGCCGCGGCTGCGACCATGGCGCGCCTATCGTAAGAAAGAGAGGGCCGCTGCGATCAGCGGCCCTCGTCCAATACACTGTGTGAAGCCTCGCGTTTCTTGATTGGTTGCGAATCTTACGACGCGCGCTCGAGAATCGCCCCGGCCCGATCGCGACCGAAAATATAGGCGACTTGGCCGTGCTCGCCGATGTCCAGGCCTTCTTCTTCCTCTTCCGCGCTGACCCGCAGGCCAAAGATGGCTTTGATTGCGTACCAGAAGATCAAAGAGACCACCAAGGTGTAGACGCCAACGGCTGCGATCCCTTTGAGCTGAGCGATGAGCAGCGCCAAGCCACCGCCATTGAACAGGCCATTGCCTGTGGCCGCGCCTGTGATTTTGTCGACCGCGAACAAACCAACGCACAGGGTACCGAAGACGCCGTTGAAGAGATGGACGGGAACGGCGCCGACCGGGTCGTCGATCTTCAGTGCGTCGAGCAGTTTGACGGCGCAGATCACGATGATCCCGGACAGCAGGCCTATGACCAGCGACGCGCCCACGGTCACGAACGCGCAGGGCGCCGTGATCGCCACCAGGCCAGCGAGGCAGCCGTTGATCGACATACCGAGATCGGGCTTACCGTCCCAAATCCAGTTCAGCGCGGTCGCCGAGAGCAGGCCCATGAAGCAAGCCGTGTTCGTGGTCATGAAGATGTGAGCGATCGCGTTAGGGTCCGCTGCCATGGTCGATCCGGGATTGAATCCGAACCAGCCAAGCCACAACACGAAGCAACCGATGACCGCCGACGTCAAGCTGTGGGCGGGGATGCCGTTCACTTTGCCGCCGGGGCCGTATTTGCCCAAGCGGGGCCCGAGAACCAGGATGCCGGCGAGCGCAGCCCAGCCGCCCACGCTGTGCACGACCGTCGAGCCGGCGAAGTCCCAGAAGCCGGCCACCGACAGCCAGCCGCCGCCCCAGATCCAGTGACCGGTCACCGGATAGACGAAGGCGACGAGGAGGAAGGAGAACACGATGAAGGAGAAGTACTTGATGCGTTCGGCCACGGAGCCGGAAACGATCGTGGCCGCCGTGCCGGCAAAAACCAGCTGAAAGAAGAACTTCGCGTAAAGCGGAACGCCCGTCCAGGCGATGCTCTTGTACGCGCCCATGTAGGCGTCACCGGTGGCGGGGCTGTTATCGGCTCCACCGATCGTGAAGATGCCTTCCAGTCCGATGATCCCGCTGCCGTTTCCGAACATCAGACCCCAGCCAAAGACGTAAAAGGCGAGGCAGGAAATGGCGAAGACAATAAAGTTCTTGGAGAGGATGTTGACGGTGTTCTTGCTCCGGCACATTCCAGACTCGACCAAGGCGAATCCCAAGTTCATGAAGAAGACCAGCGACGCCGTCAGCACGACCCAGACGGTGTCCAAGGCAATCGTGAGTTCTTCGGGAGTCTTGGCCGCGGCGTCGGCCTTCACCGACAGGGCGAGACAGGCCGCCAGGACGCCGCCTAACCAGTATTTGTGTCGCTTAAGCACGTTCATACTCTCTCCTACGGTAAATGGGGACCGGTTCCCTGCCGCGCACCTGCTGCGCCTGTTGCACCCGTCACTGAAGGGCGACGCCGAGCCCGCCGATGTGGTGCCGCCGAATGTCGTTTCTCGGAAGATGTCAGCAGGGCCCGCTCGACTCGTGACGCGTTGTGCAAGGCGAGCGCCAAACCAGGGCGGATCAGGAACTGCGAAAAGCGGGCGTGATTCTAAGCCAGTCGTCGTGTCGCGAGTCGCTGTGGGGCCGACGAGGCGACAGCGATGTCGACGATATGAAGAGAAGCGACATTTATGTCTTTCGCGCGCGCGAGGCCTGTTCGGACGCGCTGGCGACCGTCATGTCTTAACCGAGCGGCCCGACAGGATTGTGAGCCAGCGTGTCGAAGACAACACACATGTCTACCTTCTGTCGGATTGCGGCCGGTGGCAGACCGCGGGGGTGATCTACCATAATGTGACATATATGTTTGTCATTTCTATATACTGGACATTATTGTCTGTAGTCATGGACATGGTCCATAGCCGCGGCTTGATTCGTTTTGCTCGAAAAACCGTCAATTTCACGAGCGTGGGTCCGACGTCGAGCTGGAGTCGGTCTTGCAGCCGCAGACGCCAGCTTCAGCTCTCATACTCATTACGAAGGACAGCGTGATAAGCATCCGTTTTTGTCGACTTGACGGTCATCGGGTGCGCGCCGTTGCGGCGCGGCGTGGGCGCCGCAGAATCTTGATCACTTCCTAAGGACTTACTGAATCACTCATCATCATTTCGGAGGTACAGACGTGTCTCAATCACACATGGGGATTTCTCGAGTGGGCCGGACCCTGGCGCTGGTGCCAACCGTGCTTATCGTGCTCTTGTTTGTGCTCGTTGCCCAGAGCGCCAGCGCGCAATCGACGATTTTCAATATTCCGACCACCGATACCGTGGCGAAGGGGATGGGCTATTTCGAGTTCGACTTTCTGCCAGAGGCGCCGGGACCGGATTTTGGAGCCCGCATCGTCATCTATAACCCCCGTCTCGTTGTGGGCCTACCGAACAACGCGGAAGTCGGCGTCAACGTGCCTATCTACCACAACGGTGACTGGGATCCATCGAGTCTCTCGTATATTCAGCCCAATCTGAAGTGGAAGTACTACATGAACGACGATAAGGGCGTGGCGGCTGCCGTCGGCGTGGTCGCGAACGTTCCCATGAACAGTCGAGACTCGCAGTTGTCGTGGGCCTACGTCTACGGCAACTTCAGCAAGAAGGTGATGTCGGGCACCTATGGCCCTCGAATTACTGGCGGGCCGTACGGCGTCATCGCCAGCCAAGACGACCTGTTCAAGGTCGGCTTCCTTGGTACCCGAGGGGGCGTGCTTCTTGGATACGAACAGCCCCTTGGCGGCAGAGTCAGTTTCGTCGCCGACTGGTTCAGCGGCAAGAACAGTATCGGCTACTTCACGCCAGGCATCTCGATCACGCTTCCACATAGCGGTCTGTTCAATGCCGGCTACAGCTTCGGCAACGACAGCTGGGCAGACTCGAACGCGACCAAGAACCGGTACGTGTTCGTCTATTACGGCGTGACGTTCTAGAAGGACGGCGCGAATACTGGGCAGGATAGGCAGGATAGGCGGGAGGGGCAGATTGGCGGGACTACTGATGCCATCCCCTGACTGATAGCACCTAAAAGGGGAGGGGGCGGCGCTCGAGCCCTCGGGCCGGTGTAAGGTATGGCGGAGGAGATTCCCGCCGAATGCCCGATGTGAACGGCTCAGCGCCACCCCGTCCCCCTCATCCGCTCGAATCGGCGCGGGAGGAACTGCGAGACGCGACGACGCGCGGCCTCGGCGGGCGTGCGGCGCTCGGACGTTACGCAGCGCGGGTCGATGCCGTGCTGCGTCATCTGTTCGAGGCGGCCCCGGCGCCGGCGCAGCCGGTGGCCGCCATCGCGCTTGGCGGGTACGGCCGCCGTCAGCTATGTCTGTGGTCCGACATCGACCTGCTCGTCCTGTTCAAGGGTCCGATTGGCGCCGCCGATGAACGGTTTCTCCACGGTTTTCTAAACCCCCTGTGGGACCTCGGCGTCGTCGTCGGGCAGCAGGTCCGCGAGCTCGCCGATTTTTCCACGGTCGAGGCCGACAACCCGGAATTTCTGCTCGCACTGGTCGATGCGCGGCCGCTCGCCGGCGATCGCTCGCTGTTCGAGCGGTTCACGGCGACCTTCCATCAGCCCGCGACGCACGCGCACATCGTGGCGTCGCTCGTCGATCTCATTGACGCGCGGCACGCGCGCTTCAACGACACCCTGTATCAACTCGAGCCGGATGTGAAGGAAGCGCCCGGGGCGCTGCGCGACCTATGGGCGGCGCGGACGATTATCAGCCTGACCGATCCGACGCTGCTCGCACGCGGTCCGGTCGAGGCGGCGCGTCTCGAAGAAGCGGAGGACTATCTGCTTCGCATCCGCTCCATGTTGCACCTGCTCTCCGGACGCAACCAGAACGTGCTCAGCCACGAGTTTCAGGAAAAGACCGCCGAGCCTCTCGGGTACGCAGGCGCCCAGCCCCAGCAGCAGGTTGAACGGCTGATGAGCGACTACTTTCGCCACGCCCGAACGGCGAGCCGGTCGTTGCAGTGGGTCCGGCGCTTTGCGCCGACGCCGGTCGGCGTGAATCTCGGTCTGTTCAGCCTCGGGGTTCGCTTCATCGATCCGATCAAGGCCGCCCGACAGCCCGACACCTGGCTTCGCGTGTTCGAGGCGGCCGTCCAGCACCAGTGTGAAGTGCTGGAGGACGCGCTGACCGTGATCCGGCAGAACGTGTCGCGGTATGCCGCCGAGGATTTTTTCCCGACGGGCGAGTCGCGCGAGGAGCTGCTGCGCTTTCTGAAGCCCCGCGCCGGGCTGTACGCGCGGCTGTCGGAAATGCACGACTGCGGACTGCTGGGCCAGATGTTTCCCGAGTTCCAGGCGATTTCCTGGCGCGTGGTTCGCGACTTCTATCACAAGTACACGGTCGATGAGCACACGCTGCTGACGATTCGCAACCTCGAGCGCCTCGCGAGCGCGTGCCCGGTGGGCCGCGAGCGATTCGGGTCGCTCGTTCAGGATCTCCAGAAGCCGGAGCTGCTGGTGCTGTCGCTGCTCTTCCACGACGTCGGCAAGTGGAAAGACGACGATCACGCGATCGAGAGCGTCCGGATGGCCGATCACATGATGACGCGGCTGCACATGCCGGTCGAATCGCGCGAGGTCGTGGATTTTCTGATCAAGAACCATCTCAAGATGTCGAGAGTGGCGTTTCACCGCGACACCGAAGATCCGGAAATCGTGAAGGACTTTGCCGCGCTCGTCGGCATCGAAGAGCGGTTGAAGCTGCTCTGCCTGATGACCGTGGCCGACATCGAGGCGGTCAGTCCGGAGACGCTCACGCCGTGGAAAGAGGAACTCCTGTGGCGCCTGTACGTCGATACGTACAACCACCTGACGCTCAGCTACGCCGACGAATTGATCGGCCGGCGTCAGGCGGGCCTGTCCGATCTGTTAGGCAGCCTCCCGGCCGATATTCCGGAGTCCGAAATCACGCAGTTTCTCGAGGGGCTTCCGCGCCGCTACCTTCAGCTGGCGAGCCCGGAGGCCATTTATGCGCACGTCCGGCTCTCGCGCAACATCGACAAAGATGATGTGCACATCAGGCTGGAGCGCAAGGACTCGGCGTGGGAGCTGACCGTCGTCACGCTCGACAAACCGTTCCTCTTTTCCAACATCTGCGGCGTGCTATCGTCATTCGGCATGGACATCCTGCGGGGGCATGCGATGACGACGCCGACGGGGCTGGTGCTGGATATCGTGCAGTTTGTCGACGAAGAACGGTTCCTCGAGCTGAATGCCGAGGCAGGCGAGCGGTTCTCGGAAGTCCTGAGCGGGGTCGTCTCGGGCCGCACCGACGTCACCGAGCGGCTGCGCCGACGGGAACAGAGCGTCCTGCACAAGGCCACGCCCCGGTTTCCTCCCGTTGTGCATTTCGACAACCAGTCGTCGCGGCGGTACACGATTCTCGAGATCAACGCCGACGATGCGCTGGGGCTGTTGTATCGGATCAGCCGTCTCATCTCACATCAGGGTTGTGACGTCGATCTCGTGCTGATCTCGACCGAGGGGAAGAAAGCGATCGACGTGTTTCATATTACCAAGGGCGGAGCGAAGCTCACGGAGTCGGCACAGCAGGCGCTCCGCGCCGACCTACAACGCATGCTTGGAGGCAGCGATGAAGTTGATCAAGAGTATCGTCCGGCCGAACAAAGTCGATGAAGTGCGCGATGCGCTGGAGAAGCTGGGCATCGGTGGCGTGACCGTCACCGAAGTGCGGGGACACGGCAAGCAGAAAGGCCATACCGCCGTCTATCGGGGCAAGGAGTACAACGTCAACCTGCTCCCGAAAATGGAGGTCGAAGTCGTCGTCGAGGACAACGTCGCCGACGACGCCATCAAGGCCATCATCCAGGCGGCGCGCACCGGGGAGATCGGCGACGGACGGGTCTTTGTCCTTCCTGTGCTCCAGAGCTATCGAATCCGGACGGGGGAGCTCGCGGTCTAACGGGCTTCAGGCTTCGGGCTCCAGGCTTCGGGCTCCGGGCTCCGGGCTCCAGGCTAAAGCCTAAAGCCTAGAGCCTGAAGCCCGAAGCAGTATACTGGCCGGATGTAAGCTCTCGCTGCACCGTTGTTGCGAGCCGACCGAGCTCTCTCTCGATCCCCTCCCTCGACCTGCCGCGCGTCCACTGTGGTTCGTCAACGCCAACGCCCTGAAGGGCATCTTCAAAGGGCAGGAGTCGTCATGGGTCGCAAGCTGTTTGTCGGCAATCTCTCGTTCAACACTGATGAGCGTCGCCTCGAAGAGCTGTTCCAGTCGGTCGGTGCCGTCGACACCGTCAACATCGTGCGGGATCAGATGACCGGCCGCGCGCGCGGGTTTGCCTTCGTGGAGATGCAATCGGAAGAGGACGCACAGAGCGCGATCCAGAAGCTCAACGACACCGAGCTCGACGGCCGCAAGCTCGCCGTCAACGAGGCGCGCCCCAAACCCGCGGGCGGCGGCGGCGGCGATCGTGGCGGACGCCCCGGTGGCGGGGGCGGACGAGGGCCGCGCCGCGAGCCGCGCTGGTAGCCAAGAAAAAGAAGGGCCGGGCCCTTCTTGACCTGGTCTGCCTGTTGCTTGCGTCATCCTTTGACGAGGAGACTCGAGAGATGCGCTGGACTCCAGGTGATCGCAGCAATATCGAAGACAGGCGTGCGGGCTCGGGCCGCGCCGTGCAGCTCGGCCTCGGCGGGCTGGTGCTTCTGCTGCTGCTCAGTTGGGCGACCGGCACCGATTTTCTGTCGCTGTTGAGCCAGCAGGGATTGCCGTTGGAGACGATTGGCACCACAGGCGATCGGGTGTCGACCCCCGCCGAAGAGCGGATGGTCGACTTCGTCGACGCCGTCACCAATGACGCGCAGAGCACGTGGTCCCAGCTTCTGGGCGGTCGCTATCAGCGGACGCAAGTCGTGCTGTTCCGCGACGTCGTTCAGTCCGCCTGCGGGACGGCCGATGCGGCGACGGGTCCTTTCTATTGCCCTGGCGATCAGAAGGTCTATCTGGACCTCGGGTTCTTCGACGAGCTGTCGCAGCGGTTTGGGGCACCTGGCGATTTCGCTCAGGCGTACGTGATCACGCACGAAATTGGCCACCACGTGCAAAATCTCCTGGGTCTGGGCGTGGGCACGCCGTCGCGACCCGGCCCCAACAGTTCGTCGGTCGCGGTCGAACTGCAAGCCGACTGTTTCGCAGGCGTGTGGGGGCATGCGGCTTCAGCAGGTGGCCGCTTCGAGGCGGGGCACGTGCAGCTTGAACCGGGCGATTACGACGAGGCCATCCGCGCAGCGGGCGCGATTGGAGACGACCGGCTTCAGAAGATGGCGACCGGCCGAGTCATGCCCGATCGATTTACGCACGGCACGTCCGCGCAGCGCGTGGAATGGTTCAAGCGGGGAATGGACACCGGCGACCCGCGCGTCTGCGATCCCTCAACGCGCTGACTCGAAGCGCAACGATCGCTGCGCATCGGCTTCAGAACCCGCGCGGGTGGCGCCGAGCGGGGCTGCTCGGTGACGGGCCCCGCTACGGTTGTGAGGCTCACGGCGCCGGCCGGCCCTCGTAGGAGAAAGTGAGATGATTGTCCTCGGCGCCGATGGTCACGGTGCCGCCGTTCTCGAGCTTTCCAAACAGAATCTCGTCGGTGAGCGGGTCGCGCACTTCTTTCTGCACGACGCGCCCGAGCGGCCGCGCGCCGAACACGGGGTCGTAACCCTTCGCGGCCAGCCAGGCGCGCGCTTCGGGCGTCAGCGCAATCGCGACGTGCCGTTCCGCCAGCTGCCCTTCGAGCTGCAGCACGAACTTTTCCACGATGCTTTCCATGACCGTTGACGTCAGCGACCGGAAGGTCACGATGGCGTCAAGGCGGTTGCGGAATTCGGGGCTGAACACCCGCTCGATGGCGGCTTTCGACTTGCTTGCCGACCCGCGGCGCAAGGCGTTGTCGCCGCCGTCGCCCGCCGCACCATCTGCAAACCCGATCGTGTTCGCGCTCATCTCGCGCGAGCCGGCGTTGGAGGTGAGCACCAGCACGACGTGCCGGAAGTCAGCCTTCCGCCCCGTGTTGTCCGTCAGCGTCGCGTGATCCATGACCTGCAGCAGAATGTTGTAGATGTCCGGATGCGCCTTCTCGATTTCGTCGAGCAGCACGACGCTGTAGGGATGCGTGCGGACGGCATCGACCAGCAGCCCGCCCTGTTCGAAGCCGACGTAGCCGGGCGGGGCCCCGATCAGCCGCGCCACGGCGTGTTTTTCCATGTACTCGCTCATGTCGAAGCGCGTGAATTCGTTGCCGAGCAGAATGGCCAGCTGCTTGGCCAGCTCCGTTTTGCCGACGCCTGTCGGTCCCGTGAACAGGAAGCAGCCCGCCGGCCGATCGGGCTGGCCGAGCCCGGCCCGTGACCGCTTGATCGCCTGCGCCACCAGATGCACCGCTTCGCGCTGGCCGAAGACCACGCGCTCGAGCGACTCCTCGAGCGTTCGCAATCGCTCCCGATCGGACGACGAGGCCTGGCTTGGGGGGATACGCGCCGCGCGCGCGACGATCGCTTCGATGTCGGCGGCGTCGACGATGACGGGGACGATATTCTCGCTACTGTCCCCAGGACCGGCATCCTCGGCGGCCGGCGGCGTCTTCAGTCGCTTGACCGAACCGGCTTCATCGAGCAGATCGATGGCGCTGTCGGGCAGCCGGTAATCACGAAGATGGCGAGCGGCGAGCTTGGCTGCGGCTTCGAGGGCGGCGTCGCTGTAGGTGACGCGGTGATGGCTCTCGTACCGGGACCGCAGGCCGGCGAGAATCTGCACTGTCTCCTCGATGGACGGCTCGTCGATCGCGATCTTCTGCAGCCGGCGGGCGAGCGCCCGATCCTTTTCGATCTGCTTGAACTCCTCGAACGTCGTCGAGCCGATGACACGAAGATCGCCCGCCGTGAGGATTGGCTTGATGAGCGTCGCGAGATCCATCGTGCCGCCCGACACCGCACCGGCGCCGACCGTGGAATGTATTTCGTCGATGAAGAGGATGGCCTTCGGTTTCGCGGCGAGCGCCTTGATGACGGCCTTGAAACGCTCTTCGAAATCACCGCGGAAGCGCGTGCCGGCGAGCAGCGCGCCGGTGTCGAGCGCAAACACTTCAGCGTCTTTCAGTGCGCCCCTGGAAATATTGTCATCGTCGGCCGCCAAACGCGAGGCGAGACCTTCGGCCATCGCGGTCTTGCCGACGCCCGCGTCGCCGACAAACACCGGATTGTTCTTGCGGCGCCGGCAGAGGACTTCAATCGTGCGTTGGAGTTCGTCGGCGCGGCCGATGAGCGGATCGAGCAGACCGCGGCGGGCGCGGTCGGTCAGGTTGAGACAGTACGCGCCGAGCGGATCTCGCGCGGTCGCCGATCCCTCGTCGCCCGTCCCGGCTGGCGCGGCGTGCTCGTCGGCGTCGCCGCCGCTGGGAATCCCCGGAAGGCCGGAGGCCGGCGTCTTCGTGATCCCGTGTGAGATGTATTCCAGCACGTCGAGCCGCGTGATGCCCTGCTCGGCGAGGAGCCGGGCGGCCTCGGTCTTCGGCTGTTGCAGGATGGCCGCACAGACGTCCCCCGCCTGCACCTCCTGCCGCTGCGCGCTCTGGACGTGGAGCACGGCGGTCTGCAGCACGCGGCTGAATGCCGCCGTCTGCTCCGGTTGCCGTTCCTGCCCGCGCGCGAGTTGGACGATCGAATCTTGAAGGTAGGCGTTCAGATCGTGCCGCAGCCGCTGCAGGTCGGCTCCACAGGCGATCAGGATGCGCTCGCCATCCGGGTCGTACGCGAGCGCGTACAGCAGGTGCTCGAGCGTGACGTACGCGTGCCGCCGGGAGACCGCTTCCCGATACGCAATGGCGAGGACGATTTCGAGGGACGCAGAAAACATACTTACAGCGTAACCCCTCTTCCGCTTGTGATCTACACTGGCGGCTTGCGAAGGAGACGTGGAATGCCAGCAACTTCAAACACCCGCATCGTCACGGCGTCGGTCTTGACGGTTGGTCTGGCGCTTGCGGCTACTAGCACGACGCTCGCCGCCCAATGCGTGGACGTCTCGACCGATCCAGCGGGCTGTCAACCGAGCACGCTCGACACGCCGATCGGCCAGATGCCGTCGGTTCGCGTCAACCGTCAGGGCCACGTGGACCCGCTTTCATCGGAAGCCGACGCGCGGGCCGGCGCCGCAGCGGTCGAAGAGAAACTTCATCTCTTTCGAAACTTCGAACATCTGCACTGGGTGGTCACCGTGCCCTCGGTCAAGGATCCGGCGACCGGCGGCTGGAAAGGCGGCGACCTTGATGGGCAGGGCGACGGACGTGGCCTCGGCATTGCGGGTAACTGCCTGTTCGTCGGCCACGCGAACGGCCCGGGCATCCGTCACGCGATCAACATCTTCAAGATCCAGCCGGATCCGGTCAAACAGCCGCCGGTTCAGGTCGGCGAGATCCCGGCGCTGTTCACGGGCAATCAGGGATTCGACGAGCGCGAGCTGCGCGCCCTCGTCTACAAGACATCGGGCGGTGAAGATCGTTTCATCATGATTCGGAATGCGGGCACGGGCACCGAAGGCAAGATGGAGACCTACCGCATCGACCTGAACACGTGTCTGCCGCTCTCGAAGAGCGACACGCACGATTTCCACGGCCAGTCGCACGAGTTTTTCCTGTGGCACGATCCGGTCAACCCCAATCGTGTGCTGGTGTTCATGTCAATCTGGACCTCCGGGCTTCCGGACCCGGAGAATCCGTCCCTCAAGATTGCCGATCTCGTCGTGCTGGCCGTGACCGACGAGACGACGGGGGAGGTTCTGCCTAAAGCGACGACACTGGCCACCTTCAGCCTGCAGGAAGTCGGCGGCCCGCCGCTTGACGAGAGACCGGACGCGACGGGCCTCTTTTCCGACGGCCGCTTCCTCGACTTCAGCGAGTTGAAGAGCCGCGGAGGCCAGGCAGGAAATTTCCAGAACAGGGAGCAGAACAAGCTGCATTCGATGTCGGTCACGCCGGACGGAGAACGGATTTACGTCGCGGGCACCACGGCGGGCTTCTATGTGCTCGATTCGGAGGCGATTGCGCAGCACAAGAACGCCGACCTGGTCGCCGGGGCGGCAGGGTGCAACCAGCGCTCGACGATTGCCTCAGTGAACGGCGTCGTCGATGCGGCGAGGCTGCCGGCAGTCGCGAACGATTGTGTCCACATGGTCGTCAACAACGATCCCGGCCTCAAAGCGTTCCTCGCGTCGAACCCGTCACCGCAGGCGAAGGTGGAACGCTACCTCGTGCTGATGACGCGCTCGCGATTCGACGTGTACCCGCCCGTCAACGCGACGCCCACCGGTACGCACAGTGCCGTCTTTGTGCCCAACCGTCCCGCGCTGGTGAAGGGGAACACCAAGGGCCGCCCGGCCTACGTCTGGCTCACCGACGAGAACGGCGGGTGCCCGCTCAACTTCGCGCGCATGGTCTCGGTCGAAGCAGAGGCGACGCCGATTATGGTGGGCGCGTTCGCGATCCCCGACAACCAGATCGAAGAGTGCCTCGATCAAGCGATCACCGAACCGAGCGGCGAGCCCCGCCGGCGCATCGCGCAGCAGAATCACAATCCGACGGTCTTCAAGAACCTCGTCTTCAACACCTGGTACGGACACGGCTTGCGCGCCATCGACATCTCGCGGCCGCAGACTCCGCGTGAGGTGGGCTACGCGCTGACGATTCCGCACGGCATTGCGCGGACGTACCCGGTCTTCAGAGATGGGCTGATCTACTGGGTGGACAACGACACGGGGCTCCATATCGCGCGATACACCGGGCCTCGCAGCAACGAACTGCCTGGCCCCGGCTCTGGCGTGTACGAAGGCAATGCGACGAGCCCGCATCGGTAACTGACGATGGAATTGCAGATTGCAGAATTCAGATTTCAGATTGAGATGGACCAATTAATCTGCAATCTGAAATCAGCAATCTACAATTTCGCGTGATACGCCATGAGGACCCGTCCCGCGATCGTGTTCCTTGCGCTCGTTGCCGCCTCGACGTCCATCGCGTTGATGCAGAGCCCGGCGCCCGCGCCTCCTGGCGCCGCGGTCGAGACCGGCGAGACCGCCTGGGTGTGCCCGATGCATCCGGACTACACGATGGAGGTCGCCGGCAACTGTCCGCGCTGCGGCATGGCACTCGTCCATGCGGCGCCCTTTGACGTCCGCGATTATCGCCTCGACTTCGAGACCGTCCCGGCCGTGGTCAGACCACGCGAGAAGGCGACGCTGCGCATGCGGGTGTTTCATCCCGGCAGCGGCGATCTGATCAAGCGATTCGAAGTCGTGCACGAACGGCCGTACCACCTCTTCGTCATCAGCCAGGACATGGAGTACTTCCAGCACATCCACCCGACCGAGCAGCCCGACGGCCTGTGGTCGATTGATGTGACTCTTCCGAAGGCCGGCTACTACAAGGTGCTCTCCGATTTTCTGCCGGGCGGCGGCTCGGCGCAGTTCATCGCGCGTCCGCTCGTCACCGCCGGGTACGCCGGCGACCTTGCCGGCGACAGCGCGCACCTCGTCGCCGATACGGTGTTGACGAAGACGGTGGACGACGTGACCGCGACCCTCTCGTACGATCCGCAGACCTTTATTGTCGGACTGTACGGTCACCTGAATTTCCATTTGACCGACACCGCGACCGGACGTCCCATCACCGATCTCCAGACTTACCTCGGCGCGTTCGGACACACGCTGATCATGAGCGAAGACATGGTCAACTACGTCCACTCGCATCCGCTCGACATCCTCGCGAGCCCCGACAACGACGGCGGCCTGCCGCAGTTCCGCATTCCGCCCGGCGCGGACCTCGAGAACATGCGCGGCGGCCCCGACGTCGCCTTCGAAGGGCTGATGCCGAAGGCCGGACGCTACCGTGCTTGGACGCAGTTCCGGCGCAACGACAAGGTGTACACCTTCGCGTTCACATTCAACGCGGTCGCCGCAGAAGGAGCAGCGCGATGAAGAGAAGAGCGGCGCGATGAAGAGAGCGATGGTGATTGGTGTCGTCGTCGCCGCGGTGACTGCGACCGTGTTGTGGCCGCAATCGGTCCTCTCGCATGAAACCTTGACGACGACGGTTCTGTACGATCGTGAGATCGTCCGTATCCTCGACAAGCACTGCGTGATGTGTCACGTCGAGAACGGACCTGCCTTTCCGCTGAGCACATACGAGCAGACATGGCTGCAGGGCCGGCAGATTCGCGCCGGCGTGATCGCCCGTCACATGCCGCCCTGGCCGGCGGTCCAGGGCTACGGTCAGTTCGCGAACGACAACAGCCTGACGCTGCGTGAGACGCAGTTCATCGTGGGGTGGGTCGAGGGACTCGGGCCGAGGAACGCCGGCACGGTGTTCACGAACATCGCGGATGCCGGTGCGGCGGCGCGGTCGATGCCGATGTCCATGCCGATGCCGGGGCACACCGGTCACTGGCATCTTGGTGACCCCGATCTCATGCTGGCACTTCCTTCGAGCACGATCGACGCTGGACAGGCGGACCAGGTCAAGCGCACGATCGTCGATCCCCAACTGAAGACGCCACGCGCTATTCGTGGTGTCGAATACATGCCGGGCGATCGCCGGGTGGTACGGGCCGCGTTCTTCACCGTTCAGGAAACAGGGCAGTGGATTGGAAGCTGGACACCCTGGTACGGGTACACGCAGGTGCCGGCAGGGTCCGCGTATCGTCTGCCGGCAGGGGCCCACATCGTCGCGGAGATCCACTACCGCGGCGCAAAGGAGCAGGTTGTCGATCGCGGCATGCTCGGTCTGTTGTTCGCCGATCAAGCGGCGATGCGCTCCGTGTCGGATTTGGTGCTCGAGCCGAAAGGCGGAAGAGCCGCAGGGGATAGCAAGGCTCCCGCGAGCGGCGCCGCGGAGAAGCTCCGTGCCGCGACCCGGATTGCGACGGACACTTACGCGTGGGCCTTGCGAGCTGAGATCACGAGCGGGGTGAAGTCCATCGAAGTCTCTGCGCGAAATCCGGACGGTGGGACAGAGATCCTGCTGTTCGCGAAGGATTTCTCAACCGATTGGCCGACACCCTACATCCTGACCACGCCAGTGCTGCTTCGCCGAGGCGCGGTGTTGTCCGTCACGGCCTACTCCAACGTGGGCGCGCCGGGACGGCCGGGCGCGGTCCGGCTCACGGTTAGCAGGTACTAGACTTCAGACTTCAGGCCCTCTACCGCTTTTCGAGGAAGGCAATCACCGACGTGAACACCGTCTGGCCGACCTTCACCACGAGATGCGGCGTTTGGTACGGAAGGCTGATCAGATCGATCGGCATGTGACGGTATCGCCGGTACACACTCTCGTCGATCGGCTCGACGAGCTGTAAGCCCGGTCTGTCGAAGAGCCCATGAATCTGTGCGGCGTCGAAGACATCAGGATAGGGCGGGCCCGACAGCCGATACTCTGTCGCCACCACGACGACGCCGCCCGGTTTGACGACACGAGCCATCTCGTCGATGGCGGCCACGGCGCCCTCGAAGCCGCCGAAATGCTCGATCGAAGACAGCGAATATGCGACATCGAACGTCTCGTCGCGAAACGCGAGGTGCCGGCCATCCATCTGGAACAGCGTGAGCGCCTCGCGGCGGTAGGGGAACGGCGCGTACGCCTCGGGATTCGACAGCACACGCCGGTCGCCTTCGCTACCTCGGGCCGCTTGCCACAGGCCGTCGTATCTGTCGGTGGCGGCCACCCGACCCACGTGATTGGCAAGCCAGTAGAGAACGCATTCATGCCCCGCTCCGACGCTGATGACGGACCGATCCGGACCGAGCTTGCCGAGATGGCGCAGGCCGAAGAGGAGTTGGGTCAGCTCGTAGCCCTTGCGATGCATCTGCGGTTTTTCGTCCGGGAGAATGCGCAGCTCGCGAAAGAGCGCCATCCACTCCGGGTTGTCCCACTTGGCCGGGTTCGCCAGCTCGCACAACTGGACATCGCGCGGCACATACGGCGCGATTTGGACGAAGCGGTAGTCGAACTCATCCGAGCGCAGAATGGCGCGCAGGACGTCCAGGCGCGCTTCTCCACGCGCGAGCACGTCCAGGTAGTGTTGTCGGCCGCCTGAATCGGCCGGCCGTCCGAGAAAGTGCTCGTAGAGCAGGTCGACGAACTGCGCGTCGCTGCCGACGAGGCCGAGCGCGCGAGCGTATCGTTCGGCGACCGGCGGACCCACGTTGCGCGCCAAAGCGAAGTAGGCGTCGCGGAACTCCGACGAAAGGAGGAGTCGATGGGCGAGGCCTTGCGAATCCTCCGGGCGGGGCGTTCCGTCGCCGTCAATTTCCCCGGGCGTCGGATCGCGCCCGAGAATCAAGCGGTACGCGGTGGCGGCAGGCACGACGAACGCTAGCTTTCTTCGAGCGCCGCTCTCAACGGAAATCCCGCCTCGCGTGCCATCGACGCCACCGTGGTGACTTTCGTTTCGGCCACCTCCCAGGGATACACCCCGGCGATCCCACGCCCGTTGACATGGACATTCATCATCACCCTGTACGCCTCGGCTGGCGACTGCTGGAAGACCGTCTCGAGGACGTGGATGACAAATTCCATCGTCGTATAGTCGTCGTTCAGTAAGATAACCTTGTAGAGGGTCGGGTCCTGCTTCTTGGGCCTGGTCCGTTCCTTGACGGCGCCGTCGGTTCCGCGCTGTTCTTCGGCCATCAGAGGTTAGAGTAACGCAGGGAGAGCCCGGGGGGCCCGAGTTCACGTTTGCTTTGACAGGCGGCGTTGACCGGAATACCCTACTCGGCGAGAGGGGAAACACCCATGAAAAAGAGTCTGAGTCGGATGGTTGCGGCACTCGTGGTGCCCGGGATCATGCTGTTGTCGGCTTCTCCGGCTTCAGCGCAAAGCGAGAAAAACAAGAAATGGGATCCTAAGGCGCCGGTGCCCCGTCTGGCGAACGGCAAGCCGGATTTCAGCGGTAATTGGACGCGACCCGGGACGATGGACGTCACGCGGACGTTTACGAACGCGAACGGCACCAGCAACAAGGGCGAGTCAAATCCGCTGCCGTTTACGCCGTGGGGCCAGAAGCAGTGGGACAACTACAACCCGGTGAAGCACGGCGACTACGCAGGGAGCTGCATGCCATTCGGGTGGCTCCGGTCCTTCACGCCCCATCCGATGCAGCTGATTCAAAACAACGAGTACATCGCCTTCCTGTTCGAGCAGAGCACGATGTTCCAGCTGGTCAACACCGAAGGCATGCCGCATCGCAAGGACTGGGCCCCCTCCTGGTTTGGCGATTCCCGCGGCCGCTGGGAAGGCGACAAGCTGATCATCGATGTCGTGAACCTGAACGGCTACACCAAGCTCGGTACCATCGGCCATCCGATGAGCGAGCAGTCGCATCTCATCATGGAATTCAGCCGGCCGGACTTTGGCCACCTGAACTTCAACTGGACGCTTGAAGATCCGAAGACCTACACGCGCCCGATCAGGAACGAGCGTGTGTTCGTGTACACGCCGGAAGTCGAGCTCATGGAATATGCGTGCATGGAAAACAACATGAGCGCGCTCCTGACCGGTGCAATCACGCCGTGGGTCGAACCGAACGACGAGCCGAGCGTCGTCCCGGCCAAGTGGGAATGGACCCAGTTCGACCTGACGAAACCCCAGACGATGACGGGCGTCGTCAAGACCAGCAGGTACACCCCCGAGGACCCGCTAGCGTTTGCGACCATCGACGTCGCCGGGAAGACGTATAACGTCCTGCTTGGCCCCCCGGTTCGCCTCGACTTCCGCGGCCTGGAAGAGGAAGACTTCAAGCCCGGGAAGAGTGTCACGTTTACGGCCGTTGTCAGCAAGCAAAACCCCCTCGAGCTTCGCGTGCAGACCTTCACGGTCGGCAAGAACCTGATCGACGCACGGTAAGACATGAGCCGGGTCCGTCCGAGGACCCGGCTTTTCCCCTTTTGACGCGGGGCTGGTTTCTTTCTGGACCCGCCCCGCGGCTCGCAGATGAAAGGAAGACCCCATGACACTGCGCGTGACACCCATCGTGACGGCGCTCGTGTTGTCTGGAGCCGTGTTGACGCCGGCTTCCGTCTCGGCGCAGTCCGCCAAGGTGACGAAGGTCGACATGAAAGCGCCCGCGCCGCGGCTTTCGAACGGCAAGCCGGACTTCAGCGGCAATTGGACGCGACCTTTTACCGGCGATATCACCCTGACGTTTACGAACGCGGACGGCTCGAGCAACAAAGGAGAGTCCAATCCGCTGCCGTTGACGCCATGGGGCCAGAAGCAGTGGGACAATTACAACCCGGTCAAGAACGGTGACTATGCAGGCAGCTGCATGCCGTTCGGATGGATACGGACGTTCTCACCTCACCCGATGCAGATTCTCCAGAACAACGAATACATCTCGTTTCTGTGGGAACAGAGCACGATGTTCCAGCTGGTCAACACCGAGGGGATGCCGCATCGCAAGGACTGGGCGCCCAGCTGGTTTGGCGACTCCCGCGGCCATTGGGAGGGGGATGCGCTGGTGATTGATGTCGTGAACCTGAACGGGTACGCGAAACTGGCCACCATCGGCCAACCGATGAGCGATCAGGCGCATCTCGTCATGACCTTCACGCGGCCGGACATGGGCCACATGGGATTCAAATGGGTGCTTGACGATCCGAAAACATATACGCGCCCCATCACCAACGAGCGGGTGCTGGTGCTGTCTCCGCAAGTGGAGCTCATGGAATACGCGTGCATGGAAAACAACCTGGCCGTCCTCCTCGATGGCGCGATCACGCCATGGCTCGAGTCGAACGACGCGCCGAGCATCGTCCCTGCGAAGTGGGAATGGACGCAATTCGACCTGACGAAGCCGCAGAAGTTCACAGGTGTCGTCAAAGCCAGCGACTACAAGCGCGACACGATGGCGACCGCAACCATCGACGTCGGCGGGAAGACGTACGAAGTCGTGCTGGGCCCACCGATTCGGCTGGACTTCCGGAACCTGGCCGCGGAAGACTTCGCGCCAGGAAAGACGATCACGTTCGAGGGCGTGGTGAGCAAACAAACGCCGACTCTCCTTCGCGCCCAGACATTCACCAAGGCCCAAAGGACGATCGACGCACGCTGAAAACGTTGTGAACAGGAATGAGGAACCACTCATGAGACTTCGTTTGACGCTGATCGCGACCGTCCTCGCGCTGCCTGGCATCGCTCTGTCGCCGATGTCCGTGCTGGCGCAATCGGCCAAGGTGACGAAGGTCGACATGAAAGCGCCCGCGCCGCGGCTGCCGAACGGCAAGCCGGACTTCAGCGGAAATTGGACGCGACCGTTTACCCCCGATATCACGCGGACGTTTACGAACGCGGATGGCAGCAGCAACAAGGGTGAAACCAATCCGCTGCCGTTCACACCGTGGGGACAGAAACAGTGGGACAACTACAACCAGGTGAAGAACGGCGACTATGCGGGGAGCTGCATGCCGTTCGGCTGGATCCGGTCGTTCTCGCCGCATCCGATGCAGATTCTGCAGAACAACGAATACATCTCGTTCTTGTTCGAGCAGAGCACGATGTTTCAGCTGGTCAACACCGAGGGGATGCCGCATCGCAAGGATTGGGCGCCCACCTGGTTCGGCGATTCACGCGGGCGCTGGGAAGGCGACAAGCTCGTCATCGACGTCGTCAACATGAACGGCTATGCGAAGCTCGGCACCATGGGCCATCCGATGAGCGAGCAGGCGCATCTCATCATGGAATTCACGCGGCCGGATATGGGCCACATGACGTTCAACTGGACGCTTGACGATCCGAAGACTTACACGCGGCCGATCAAGAACGATCGCATTTTCGTCCTTTCACCTGAGGTCGAGCTCATGGAGTACGGGTGCATGGAAAACAACATGCGAACGCTCCTGGCGCGCGCGATCACGCCGTGGATCGAACCAAACGACGACCCAAGCATCGTACCGGCGAAGTGGGAATGGACGGCGTTCGACCTGACGAAGCCCCAGAAATTCACCGGCGTCATCAAGGAGCTCAAGTGGGAGCGGGATGTCCTGGCCACGGCGAAGATTGACGTTGCCGGCAAGGTCTACGACGTCGTGCTGGGTCCTCCGGTCCGGCTGGATTCCCGCGGTCTTGACGAAGTCGATGTTCAGCCTGGGAAGACGCTCGCGTTCGAGGCCGTTGTCAGTAAACAGAACCCCAACGAGCTTCGCGCACAGACATTCACGCGCGGCAACAACACGATCGACCTGCGCTGACAGATTAGGAAACTCCACTTCGGACGAGCGCCATCAGCGCAGTCACCACACCGTGGACGAAGGCGCGGAACGCCGGCACGTACGCATAGGCCAGCCAGAAGAACATGACGGAGAAGGCGGCTTCGAGCGCGCCTGTCCAGGGGGAATACCATCCCGCTCCGGCGTGGTAGGCGGCGTAGCGGATCGCTTTGAGCGGCGCGACCAGCATGTGATAGAGCACGAACAGGCCCAGTAGGGCGACCCACAGCGGGACGTTTGGCGGAAGCGGCCAGCCGAAGACAATCCCCGCGGTCGCTAGGGAAAACAGCGCGTACACGAAGAGCAGGAACATCGCGGCGCTGACGAGACCGAGGATTGGCACGGTCACGCCGGCCAGAACTCGCGCCTCGTAGGGAACGTTCTGGACGCCTTCGCGCCACCAGTACGGCCCCGGCCATTTCCGGCGCCACTCGCGCTGCTGGCGGACAAAATGCCGGCGCCAGTCTCGCTGCTGCCGGCGCCAGTTGCGCTTCCATTCCTCCTTTCCGTTCTTGAAATCGGCGAAGTGTTTCGTTGCCTGGTCGACCAGTTCTTGCGCATTGAATGGAAGGCCCTGCGCGGCGGCATGCTCCTCTGAGGTCGTCGCGTACGGAATCACGAACATCATGACGAAGTAGGCCACGATCCACGCGCCCTTGGTGACGACGGCGAGAATCACGAAGATGAGGCGGACGATCGCGACGTCGACGTTGAAGTAAGCAGCGAGGCCGTTGCACACGCCGCTGATCATCGCCCCGTCGCGGATCTGATAGAGACGCTTGGCAGCGCCGGCGTCGGCTTTCGTTCGCGGCGATCCGGCTTCCGCGCGCGGATCCTGACCACCGGAGTCCCCGGCGTTTCCCCCAGGTGCCGCATCGACAGGACCCATCTCCGCGAGGATCTGTTCGACTTCCGCCGCGCTGACCACGGTCTTGTGAGGGCTGAGAAATCGCTGACATTTCTCGCCGATGGCCTGCTCCAGATCCGCCATGATTTCCGCGAGGTCGGGATTCGCCTCGAGCTGGGATTTCGCGCGATCGAGGTACGCGCGCAGCGCGTCGTAGCCGATCTCGTCGACCTGGTACGCGTTCCCGTTCAGGTTGATGACGATGACTTTATGCATGCTGTCTCCCGAGCTGGCTGATCGTCTTGTTGATGTGTTTCCAGTAGTCGTCGAGCTCGCCCAGCTGCGCCTGCCCCTTGGCGGTGAGGGTGTAGTACTTGCGCGGCGGGCCGGCTTCTGATTCGCGCCACTCGTAATCGACGAGCCCTTCACGCCGCATCTTGCTCAGGAGCGGGTAGAGCGTGCCTTCCTGCGTCGCGAAATCGGTGTCGCTCAGGCGCTTCAGGATGTCGGCGACGTAGACTTCGCTGACGGCGACAATCTTGAGGATCAGGAACTCGAGGAGTCCCTTGCGAATCGGGCTGAATTTCTCGGCCAGGTCCATGGTCTGTGGAAGCTACCTTGTCATAACAAGGTAGCAGACCATGGAAAGGGCTGTCAAGGGCCCGCAATTACTTTGCGTCCCCCAAGGGCTCCGCCCTCGTATATGTAACTGAGGCATACGCAGTCTGATGGGAGAGCCAGCGTCTTTGGTCGAATTTGAGGATGCCGCCGCCGAAGGCGCGACGTCGGGCGATTTCGCGGGCATCGTGCGCCGGCAGCAGGGCATGGTCTTCAGCATCGCCCTGCACTTCCTGCGGGACCGGCAGGTGGCCGAGGAGCTTGCCCAGGATGTCTTCCTGCACCTGTATCAGCACCTGGACTCCCTGAAATCGCCGGAACACGTCACGTTCTGGCTTCGCAAGGTGACAAGCCATCGGTGCATCGATTACGTGCGCCGGCGGAAATGGTCTCAAGTCAGCCTGGACGACGTGCCGGAGCTTCCCGCCGCCACCACGGCCCGTGATCCGCTCCTGTCGCGCAAACTCCAGCAGCTTGTCGCCTCCTTGCCGGAGACGGCGCGCGCGGTTGTCATCCTGCGGTACCAGGAGGACCTGACGCCGACCGAGATCGCCGAGGTGCTGACGATGCCGCTCGCCACGGTCAAGAGCCATCTGCAACGGTCGCTTGCGATGCTTCGCGAGAAGGTTGCACGCGTGATGGGAGACGCGAGGGTATGAACGAGGGTATGAAAAACCTGGACGACGAGCTCACAAACGCGCTGCGCAGGGAGGAGCCTCCGGCCGGCTTTGCGGACCGTGTGCTCGGCCGCGTGGCGGAACAACCAGTCGTGGAACAAACGTGGGGTCCGGCTTCAGGCGGACCAATCCGGCTCAAGGCGGATCCCACGAGCATTGAGAAGAGAGTGTCTTTTCTCCACTGGGCGGCGGCCGCTGCGCTTGTTGCGGCTGTGGCCGGAGGGCTCGACCACGTTGCGAAACAGAAGGAGCGTGCGGAAGGGGAAGCGGCCAAAGACCGGGTTGTGCAGGCGCTGCACATTGCCGGCAACAAGCTGCAACTCGTCCAGGCAAGGATCCACCGACTGCACGAGCAGTAGAACTCGACCAATAGGGGAGTTGTAAGCCATGAGAACTGTTATCGTCCTATTTACCTTGATGCTGCTGCCGGCCGGCGCGAGCGCCGCTGGCGGGCAGGACGTGAAGATTCCGGTAAACATCGAAAGGCTGGCCGCGAAGGCGGTGGAGACGGTCAACGTCACGGTCGACGGCGCCTTGCTGCAGCTTGCGGGCAAATTCCTGTCGTCGAACGACCCCGAACAGAAGCAGATCAAGACGCTGATTGGGAATTTGAAGGGTATCTACGTCAGGAGCTTCGAGTTCGCGAACGAGGGCGAATACACCGAGGCGGACGTGGAATCGATCAGATCGCAGCTGCGCGGTTCGGATTGGGCGAGGATCGTCAACGTGACGAGCAAAAAGGGCGGTGACAACGTCGATGTGGCCTATAAGATGGACAAGGGTAAGATCGCTGGTCTCGTCGTGATCGCGGCCGAGGCCAAAGAGCTCACGATCGTCAACATCGTCGGCCCAATCGACCTGGATCAGTTGTCCAGTCTCGGCGGACAGTTCGGTATCCCGAAGGTCGAGTTGAAGGGCTCGCAAATCGAGCCAAAGGCGCCCCAGAAGTGAGGCATTCGATCGCGGCAGCCGCGCTTGTCGTCGCTGCCGCTCTGTTTCCGTCGCCCACCGCGTCGGTCGTCGCCGCACAATCCGACCTCGACGCCTTCATGCAGCAGGTGCTCGCGCGCAGGGACGACAACTGGAAGAAGCTGCAGCAGTACATTCTCGACGAACGGGAGCAGATCGACGTGCGGGGGCCGGCGCACATCTCGCTCTGGGGTGAGCGGCGGGAATATACGTGGTACATCCGCGACGGCTTCTTCGTTCGAAGTCCGCTCAAAGTCAACGGCGTGGCGATCGGCGAGGCGGACCGCCGCAAATATGAGGCGGAGTACCTCGAGCGGGTCCAGAAGAATGACCAGCGCAGGCCGCGGAATGCCGAGAACGCGCCTGCCGAAGCGCCGACCGACGTCGCCGGCTTGATCCGTCAATCCCGTCAACCGGAATTCATTTCATCGGCCTACTTCCTGCGCTTCAAGTTCGACGCGGGCACCTACGCGCTCGTTGGCCGAGAGCGGCTGGAGGACCGTGACGTCCTTCGTATCGAGTACTACCCGACGAATCTGTTTTCAAACAGGCGGGAGGGGCGGGAAGGGCAGGAAGGGCGGGAAGGGCAGGAGGGGCGGGAAAGGCGGGAAGGGCAGGAGAGGCGGGAGAGGCAGGAAGGGCGGGAGAGGCAGGAACGTGAAGACGCGCAACTCAACCGGCTGATGAACAAAGTGGCGCTCATCACGCTGTGGATCGAACCGACGTCGCATCAGATCGTGAAGTACACGTATGACAACATCGCCCTCGACTTCCTGCCTGCGCAGTGGCTCGTGCACGTGGACGATGTCCGTGCATCGATGACGATGGGCCAGCCGTTTCCGGACGTCTGGTTGCCGCGCGCACTGGACATGAATGCCGCGCTCACGTTCGCGCTGGGCCAGGTCGAGTTCCGCGTCGCGCTTGACTACCGCGACTACCGGCAGGCTGAGGCGAACGTGAAGATTCGCTGATGATCGCAGCTCTCGTTCTCACCATCGCCACGAGCTTCAGCCTTCAGGGGCCTGTCGACGCCCAGGGCAAGCCTTCACAGGAAGTCCTCGCGGAAATCCGCATCCACGGCAACGTGCTCACGCCAGACGACGAAGTACGACAGCTGGCGGGCATCGAGGTCGGCATGGCGATCACGTCCGGCACGCCCGCCGACGTGGCGGCGCGTCTGCGCGCAGCCAGGCGCTTCAAGCGCGTCGAGGTGCTCAAGCGGTTCGCGTCGATTTCCGATCCGACCCAAATCGTGCTGGTTGTGATCCTCGACGAAGGTCCCGTGAAGATCGACTGGAGCGAGGGGTCCGGCACGTCGACGCGCGTGGTCCGCAAGCGCACCTTCCACTTGATGTTTCTGCCTCTCCTGAAGTTCGAAGACGGGTATGGCCTTTCCTACGGCGTGCGCTTTGCGCGCACCGGTCCAATCGGCCGTCGCAGCCAGCTGGCGTTTCCCCTGACCTGGGGCGGCGACAAGCGCGCCGCCGTGGAGCTGTACAAGGACTTCCCGAGTGGGCCGGTGAGCCGTGTCGAAGCCGGCGGGTCGGTATCGCGGCGCCGCCATCCCTTCTACGAGACCGACGAGGACTGGCAGCGCGTCTGGTTCACGGCGGAGCGCGATCTCGGGTGGTCGCTGCGCGCCGGCGCCACGGCCGGCTGGCAGCACGTCGCATTCCTCACCCAGCCGGCAGTCGCGGGAAACTCCAGTGGCGACAGCTTCGTTCAGACGGGCGCTGAGCTTGTCTTCGACACGCGGCTCGATCCCCTGCTCGCGCGAAACGCAGCCTATGCACGGGCAGGCTGGGATCGAGCGAATATCCCTGGCGCAGCCGTCAACCAGACCAGCCTCGACGCGCGCGGATACCTGGGCCTGATTGGACAGAGCGTGCTGGTGGTCCGCGCGCTGCGCGAAGATGCCGATCGCCCCGTGCCGCCGTATCTCAAGTTCATGCTGGGCGGCTCGCCGAACCTGCGGGGCTTCAGGAGAGGAACCGCCGTGGGCGACACCCTGGTCGCCAGTTCGATCGAACTGCGCGTGCCGCTGAGCTCGCCCCTCAGCATTGGCAAGGTGGGCGTCAGCGCGTTCGTTGACGTGGGCAAGACGTACGACAAGGGCCAGCGCTTCGGCGACCAGAAATTCGAACGAGGCATCGGCGGTGCGGTCTGGTTCTCTGCCGCATTCCTGCGCCTGAATGTCGCCGTCGCTCACGGAATGGGTGGAACGACGCGCGTGCATGTCGGCACCACGGTTTCGCCTTGACTCACGCGGTGGCCAAGATTAGCCTAACCTAAGAAAAGTCTCAGCAAGTCCAGGCATCTGGAGTTGCGTCCTTCGTATCTCGAACAAGGAGAAACCACGTGAGAGTAAGAATTGACCTGAAACCGATCGTCAGGACGGCGGGAGTGCTCGCCATTCTTGCCTCGGCTTCCGCACTCGTGCTCGGCCAGGGTGCAGCACCGGCCCAGGGCGGTCGCGGCCGCGGTGGGGCTCCAGCGGCATCCGGACCGCCGCCCGGCCCCGCGCCCCGCATGTCGAACGGCAAGCCAGACCTGAGCGGACATTGGGCGGAACCGTACACCCCGAACATGGCTGCGAAGGGCACCGTCCTTGATCCGAAGACGCGACAGCCACTCACGTTTCCCCGCCTCGGAGAACCACTGACGGACGCGGCCGCCAACGCGACCGGCAACGCGGGTCGAATCTACGATCTGCCGTACACGGAATGGGGATTGAAGGAGTGGAAGGCATACGACCCGGTGAAGAACGGCGACTATGCCGGCAGTTGCCTGCCGTTCGGCATGTCACGGAACATCAATTCGCCCCACGGCTCGCAGATCATTCAAAATCCCAACGCGCTGGCGTTCCTGTGGGAACAGAACACCTGGTTCACCTGGGTGCCGACGGACCCCACTTTCAAGTGGCCGGCGGACCTGCCGGAAAGCTGGAACGGACTCTCGACGGGCCATTGGGAAGGCGACACGCTGGTGATCGAGACGACCGGGTTCAACGGCTACACCAAGCTGGACACGACCGGTCATCCGCACAGCAAGCAAGTCAAATTCACCAATACCTTCCTGCGGAAAGATAGCGACACCATGGAGCACACCGTGACGGTTCACGATCCCAAGGCGTATACGCAGGACTGGATGAACGTGCGGACCTGGAGGATCAAGAGGTATCCCGACGTCATCATGGAATACTCCTGCGAGGAGAACAACGGCGGCATCTACGACGGCGCGATCACGCTGTGGAAGAGACCGGAGAACGTCGAGTAAGCTCTCAGTTTGTGGGGCCCGGCTGAGGCCGGACCTCACAAATCCGCTCCGGTGTGAAGATAAAAAAAGGGCCAGCGAATTTCGCTGGCCCTTTTCCTTTGTTGGAATTCGAAGATCGCCTTACGGTGTGGCGGTCGGATTCTGGCCGCTGTACACCTTCACGCCCTTTTCGGTGAGAATCGTCGCCTGCCCGACGTTCATCGATTCGGGATTCTTGGCGCGGTTGCCGGTGACGGTCACCGTTTCTCCAACCTTCAGCGTGTCTTTTCGCCAGCCGGCGCGGAACAGCGAGTTCGGCGGTCCGCCTTCCACCCTGAACACAACCGTCTTGCCGGAGGCCGGATCGGGTGCCTCGACCAGCGTGTAGATGTGGGGATTTCCCCAGTTGATTCCAGTGACCTTGCCAGTGAATTTGATGGTCTTGGTCGTGTCAAATTCCGCTGACACCGAGTGGTGTGCGACGACGGGAGCCGCGGACACCAGCACGCCGACGCCAAGGAGCAGGCTCAACAGTTTTCGCGCCATTACGGCCTCCTGATGTAGTTGTCGAATCTGAGCCGATTATTGGGGTCCAAGGCGTTCCAAGTCAAGAATTATCAGAAACGCCAAATGAAAAGGGACAGCAGAACGCCACTGTCCCTTTGCTGGTCGCGTGGGTCGGCAAATTACGGCTGCGCAGCCTCGTTCCGGCCGTTGAACACCCGCTGCCCTTTTTCAGAGAGAATCGTCGCCTGGCCGATGTTCGTCGACTCGGGGTTCTTGGCCCGGTTGCCCGTGACCTTGACGGTTTCGCCAATCTTCAGCGTGTCCTTCCGCCAACCGGCTCTGAACAGCGCGTTCGGGGCGCCGCCTTCCACTCGGAAAACGGTGGCCTTGCCGGTGTCGGGATCCGTCGTTTCGACACTCGTGTAAATGTGGGGATTTCCCCAGTTCACTTCCTTCACCTTGCCGGTGAAAGTAATGGTCTTGGTGGTATCGAACTCCGCCGACACGGAGTGGTGCGCAACGACCGGGGCCGCAGACACCAGGACGCCTACGCCAAGGATAAGGCCTAACAGTTTACGTGCCATCGCGACCTCCTGATGCAGTGCAACAATCTCGCGCGAAATTATCTAGCGAATTATTGAATTTGTGCGGCCGACAAGTCAAGAATTATCAAAAGAACCCGATGGCGCGCCCGGCCACTCCGACGCCGAACCACAGAAACAACGCCAAAACCGCCGTGAATCCGCGCAAGACGGCAGGCGCATCATCCCGGTTGGTGACCCACCGATACAGCGTGAAATGAAAGGCGAGCGCGGCCAGCAGCAGCTCCATTTCCAGCCAGAAGGGACCACTCTCGTACAGATCCGGCATCAAGCCGTGGCCCGCCCACATGGTGCACCCGGCGACCAGCGTCATGATGAGGCCGACGAGCGTCCACCCGCGAAGATCTCGAGCCACCTTCGAAACCGGACGATCCCGCAGGATGAGACCCAGCAGCCGCAGACTCATGAGGAACACGCCGCCGAGAAGCAGCACGATGCCGAACAGCAGGACGACCGAGGCCCATGCGAACGCCCACGTGGATTCGCGCACGGTGGTGCCCCACCAGCTCATTCGCACCCATTCAAAAAAGGATTGCGCCATGACTAGAAGGTATAGGCCATGAGGCGGCCTACGGCAATGACGGTGCCCCACAGGACAATTGATGCGAGGCCGGCCATCCGAACGTTGATCGGAGGTCGGCCCGCGGTGTCCCATCCGGCGATACCGCGCTTGGTCTTGAAGTTGAAATACATCGCGTTGACGCCCGCCAGCGCAAGGCCCAGAAGCTTGATCCGGAAGTACACATTGGAATAGGAGTCGGCCGCGCGGGCCCAGAACAGCAGCGCACCGGTGATGAACATCAGCACGAAGCCGGCGTTCATCCATCCGCTTATCTGGCGATAGACCTCGGACACTCGCATATCTCGCATGTTGAGGCCCATGGCACGCAGGTCGAACCAGAATATCGCTCCCGCCGACACGCCAATACCCAGCACGTGGCTGCCGTTCAGCATCCAGTAGTAGTTCGACTCGCGCATGTTCGTCCCGATCTGACTGTCTTGAATCACCTGGCAGATTTCCAGCAGGGTCATAGTTGTGTCCCCGTCAAGGGTACGGAACTTTCGCTCGCCAGTCATCTGAAGAATTCATGAACTCCTCATCCGACAGCCATTGAGGTCCCCCAGGGCGATAGGCGGCGCATCGTATACGATTAGGGTCTGAAAAGCGATAAGGAGGCGATATGCGTCGATCTGTCTGGATCCTGAGCCTGGCCCTGGCGGGGGCGTCGTGCGCGGCGGCCTGCGCGCCGTCGGTCAACGTGGAACAGGAGCGGGACGCCTTGCTCGCCCTCGACAAAGAGTGGTCGCAGACGACCAAGGACATGAACAAGTTCGTGTCCTACTACGCTCCCGACGCGACCGTCCACGCGCCGGGGATGCCCTCGGCGACCGGCCCGACGGCGATCATGGATGCGTTCATGAAGATGACTTCCGCGCCGGGCTTCTCACTTCAGTGGATTCCGGTGAGAGCCGACATCAGTGCGGCCGGAGATTTTGGCTACACGGTTGGCACGTATGAAGCGTCGGCGAACGGTGCGACCGAAAAAGGGAAGTACGTCGCGGTGTGGGAGAAGCAATCCGATGGGATGTGGAAGGTCAAGGAAGACATCTTCAACGCGGATGCGTCAGGGCCGCCGCCCTCGAAGGAGGTCGTCCTCGCCGCGAGCGGCATCAAGTGGGGCGATGCGCCGCCGGTTCTCCCCGCAGGCGCGAAGATGGCCGTCGTCTCTGGAGATCCGGGTAAACCGGAGCCGTTTGCGGTCCGCTTGCAGATGCCCGCCGGCTACACGATAGCGCCGCACTGGCATCCCACCGACGAGCACGTGACGGTGCTCTCCGGGACGTTCGGTCTCGGGATGGGAGAGACGCTCGGCAATGTGAAAGATCTGCCGTCAGGCAGTTATGCCGTGCTGCCGGCCGAGATGCGGCACTTCGCGAAGGCGGTCACGGCCGCGACCGTTCAGGTCGACGGCATGGGGCCGTTCGTCATCAACTACGTGAACCCGGCGGACGATCCGAGTAAGAAAAAATAATGGCTCTAGGCTCTAGGCTCTAGGCTTTGGGCTTCGGGCTTTCGGCTTGGCCCGGAGCC
This sequence comes from uncultured Acidobacteriota bacterium, assembly GCA_963789965.1. Lineage (GTDB taxonomy): Bacteria > Acidobacteriota > Vicinamibacteria > Vicinamibacterales > CAVVIG01 > DATLLJ01. The sequence continues at coordinate 82,676 of CAWBMO010000005.1, read as the reverse complement.
TGAAGCCCGAAGCCCGAAGCCTTTACGCGGCTACCCCGCCATCTTCTCCAGCGCGCGGACGCCGGAGCGCATCGAGAGCAGCCAGACCGCGACGCTCGAAGTGGCAGCGACCACAAAGCAGCCGATCATCAGCAGCTCCTGCGCGGACGAGGGGGAGCGGCCCTGGAGCCGCCGGAAGACAAACAACGACGACGGCCAGCCGACGAGCGCGATCGTCACGATGACGAACAGCACCGCCTGAATCATGAAGGCGACGCCGCCGAACGAACCGGAGATCTCTGCCGGGTTCGCGCCGAATCGCGGATAACGGGCGCCCATCCCCGTCGCCAGTCCCACCAGGGCAAAACTCATCATCACGACCGCCACGGCCGCCGTGGCTTTCAAGAACGGATCGACGCCGAGAAATTCGTTGGCGGCGACCGTCACCAGCTCGGTCAGCAACAACACAGGAACGAGACCGGTCCAGAACTTCGACCAGAGGAAGTCGCGCATCGAGATCGGCGAGGTTCGAACGATCCAGAACGACAACCCCTCAACCGACACGGACGGAAACACGAACCGGACGGCGACGGTGGCCATCACGAGCCCCGCCATCCCGAGGTTGACGAACGCGTACATGTTCTTGACGAAGGCGCTCATGTTCGGAATCCGCTGCAAGTCGAGCACACGGAAGTTGTACAGATAGACCACCACCAGCGCGCAGAGCAGCAGCAGCTGGGACCATTGACTCACATCGCGAAGAAAAATCTTCAGGTCCTTGATCAGAAGCTGTCTTCTGACCGTCGACAACGGCAGCGCGCGCACGAGACGATCGAGCGTCCGCAGCTGTGTGAACCGCGCCTTCGGCGCTTCCTGCGCGCGGCTGAACCCGCTGAAGTACCACCGCTCGCTCGCCGTTCGCACCACGACGATCGACGCCAGCGCCGTGGTCCACAGCGCGCCGGCATGGAGCAGGTCGTAACCGCCGCGCAGGCTCGCGAAGAGCGTCTCGCCTGCCCAGAATGAAGGCAGCATCGGCGTGATGGGCGACTGCAGGGTGGCGAAGAAATCGGTGATGTCCGGCAACGACTCCACTTTCATGAGCTGCTCGGGCCGGATGAACCGCAGGAGGATCACGAGGCCGGCCGCGAAGAGCAGTCCCATGAGCATGAGGATGTCGCGGGCGCGTCGGGCCGGGAACGTGTTGACGAGCAACAGCGTCGTGACGGTGCCCGCGGCGACGGGAATGACCGTGAACGGCAGCATGGTGAGCAGGGCGGTCGCGTAGAACCCGGGGCCCGCGCAACGCGCGCGCCCGATTCCGACGAGCACCGGTACGAGAAAGACGACGACCATCCACGAGGCCTGACCGACCGTCCGCAGAAAGCGCGCGTGAAACACACGGCGTATCGCAATCGGCGCGGCCAGAAGCAGGCGCAGATCCTCCGCAAGAAAAAATGTCGACAGCGCGGTGACGATTCCGCTGAACGCCAGGAAGGACAGAAACGTCAGGAACAGCCACGACAAGCCGAGCCGGAGCAGGTAATCGCCGAGGTCTTCGTAGCTTGCGAGTTGTGCGGTGAGCCAGAAGGAGCCGCGATACAGCAGCCAGCACACCAGCAATCCCACGGCGCCAAACAGCACCGCGCGCCGGCGGTCGCCGCGTTCACCGCGCTTGGCCCGATTGCGCGACCCCAGCAGGTGCGGCAGAAGCAGGTAGGGAAACGGCCGCACCATCAGATGATCTCGTCGATTTCCTGCAGGGCGCTCCCGCCGGTCAGCTTCAGGAACACGGACGTCAGGTGATCGTTCGCGCCGCCAGCCATCTGCTGCAGCTCGCCGACCGTTCCGCGTGCGATGATGCGGCCCTTCAGGATGATGCTGATGCGGTCGCACATCTCCTGTGCCACTTCCAGGGTGTGCGTGCTCATGAGAATCGCCACGCCGTGCTCGCTCATCCTCCGGAACACGTCTTTGATCAGGCGCGCGCCGCGGGGATCCAGGCCCACCATCGGCTCGTCGACGATCACGGCGTGCGGACGATGGAGGAACGCGGCGGACATGACGAGGCGCTGCTTCATGCCGTGAGAGAAGCTCTCGACCAGTTCGTGTTCCCAGCGCCCGAGCTCGAAGAGCTCGAGCATCTCGCCCACGCGCCCGCCGATCTCGTCTCCGTCCAGCTCGTAGAGCCCGCCGTGAAAGCGCAGAAATTCACCGGCCGTCAGCTTTTCGTAAATGAACGGACGGTCGGGGATAAAACCAAGCGACGCCTTCGCGCGTTCCGGATCGGTCGCCAGGTCGTGGCCATTCACGAGAATGCGTCCGGAGGTCGGTTTGAGCAGGCCGGCGATCATCCTGAGCGTGGTGGTCTTTCCCGCACCGTTCGGGCCGAGAAAGCCGTGGATCTCGCCCGGCTCGACGTCGAGGTCGATGCCGTCGACGGCCGTGAACGCGCCGTACTGTTTGACGAGCTCGTGGATGCCGATCATGGAACATTCACCGACAGAGATCGCTGAGAAGAAGGCCCTGTAGGGGACGGTCTTAAGACCGTCCCGCTACCGATGTCCGAGCCGAGCGGCGCTTGCAATGACTGGCACGAGCAGCATGAAGCCGGCTGCCTGATGGGAATGGACAGCGCACCGAGGTCCACAGGCGGCTTACCGGCGAGGATCGGCGTGGCCCCCGGCGCGAGGTCGAGGTCGAGCACCGTCATCTTCAACCGTCCGATCGACGGGAGAATCTGTGCCTGCTTGTCGAGGCCGCCACGCGCGAGACGCACGTGCGTCGCATCGGCAGGGAACTGGTTGAGAGTGGGATCGACCGGTAACCACAAGCCTCGGCCGGATCCTTCGTCGACATACACTTCAGGCCAGGCGTGGTAATAGAACGCGCCATGGATGAACACCAGGCCGACCGCGATCCGTGCCGGAATGCCCAGGGCGCGCGCCATCGCGACATACAGCGCTGTATGCTCGTTGCAGTCGCCCACTTTCGTGCGGAGCACTTCGCGCGCCGACGGGATACTGACCGTCGGCTTCTTTTCGAGAAGGCTGTTGACATATCTGGTGAGTCGCTCGGCGCGCGCCCGCACGCCGGCCACGCCACGGACGGCGATCTCCGCTTCCGCGCGGATTTCCGGTGCGTCGCTCTCGATCAAGGTTTCAGGCGCCAGGTACTGTGACGCGTCACGGTTGCCGGCCTCTGCACGGAGCTCGCGCGGATCGCGAAGTTCGACGACGTCGCCATCGACCGTCTGACCGGCCCCTTGAAGGTCCGCGCCTGAGAGGTCCGCGCCTTCCAGTCGAATTCGGAGGCGTCGAACATCCCGGGGTTCATCGATTCGCCCGGTCATGACCGGCACGACCGCCGCCGCTTCGAGCAGGTCGGCTTGAACGCCTCCGGGCACGGCCGTGTTCCTCGCGCGGTCAGCCGACTCGCGCACGGTGATGAGGCCCATCGGGCTTTCCTCGCGGACGACGTCTCCAGTGTCGGTGACCCAGGCGGTCGTCTGCAGGCCGCTGAACGTCATCTCCACGCGAAACGCCGGAATCGGCGTATCGGCCGAGCGAACGAACTCACGCTTGCCGACGTCGATGGTCACTGGGGCGTTGCTGAGCGTGGCGGGATCGAACAGCGTCCACTGGTGGCGGGCGCCCGGCACGAGCCCGCCGTTCGCCAGCCTTCGCGACAGGTTCAGCGAAAGCGCGGGCGGTTCGCTGAGCTGACGCACTTCGGTTCGTGTGCCGGCCGAGGTCGTCACGTCGAGCGTGAGGCGGCGACCTGCCCCGAGCTCGTCGACGCCTGCGCCCCGGGACCGGGCGTTACAGTCGTCGACCTGACCGCGCACGGTCATCGGTCCGGTGCCGGGATCCAGCGAGAACTCGAACGAACGCAGCGTGAAGCTTCGGTCGACGAGCGCAGTCGTATGGATAGTAGTGACGGTCGTGGCGCCGAGCAGCGACATCTGCAGCCGCCCATCTTCGTTGAACTCGAATCCATCGTCTTTCGGAAGCGTCTGGCTGACCGTGAATCCAATCTTCTCGCCGCGGTAGTACACGCCACGCCAGACTGCGGCCGATCCGTAGCGCGCCAGGTCTGTCGCCAGATTGGCGGTGGAGGCCTGCAGGTAAGAGCGATTCACCAACGCTGCCATCGTCGCGATCCAGGCAATCAGAACGAGAATGGAGATGGGACGTGTGATTGAGCGCGACAGAGGCCGGAGAAGGCGCATTTTTTAGATGTATCGGCATTTCGACCCTCGCGCAGTATGTGTGCGCGTGGTTCACGCTCATTGAGCCGTCGCGCCGATACATTCGCATCAGCTACTGGAGGCTGGTGACATGAAAGCGACGACGCCGATTCTTGCCGCGCTCGTGGCGGTCTCTTTTTCGACACCGGCCAGCGCCCAGTCGCCGGACGTTGCATTGACTGGGCTTTTTCCCGTCTATGTCCTCGATCGGACGGGAGAAGAAACGAAAGGCAGGCTCGTCAGCCTGACCGGTTCGGCGGTGGTCCTGCAGATGGACAGCGCGACACGAAGTTTCAACCTGACTGACGTCGTGCGGGTGGATCGGCAGGGAGACTCGCTGAAGAATGGCGCCGTCATCGGTGCCGTGATTGGCGGTGTCGTGGGAATACTTACTGCGGCAGGCCTCGCGGATTGCCCCAGCCCCCAAAGCAGTTGCCCGGGGGCACGCGTCGCGATGCCGATTATTTCGATTGGCGTGTGGTCGGCGATCGGCGCGGGCATCGACGCCCTGATTCCAGGGCGCACGCTCTTGTGGAAGGCATCAGCGGTCTCGAGTATCGCGACCAGAAAACCGTGATCGGCACGCCGGAAAAGCGCTCCTCGGCCTCGTACCCTTCCGCTTCCGCGGCGATCACCAGCTAATTCCAACTTGGCCCACTCACGGCCTGCACCGGCCGTGGTTATCCGAAAGTCACGGATCGTGGTCACCCGGATCGCCACGACGGAGGCTCGGCGCGCTTTTCGGTTCTGAGCGTCGGCGTGCCTTTACGGTTTCTGGCCGCGATACTCGACACCAAATCGCTGGTTCCCCCCCGTTCACCCGTTATTGGTTTCGCAGTGGTTCGCACTGGGCGGCTGCTCGGCGACGGGCCCCGCTACGGTTCTAAGAGGCCGACGGCGAACTAATCGATCGCTGGTTGCTTGTCGGGACGAAGATAGATGAAGTGCTTGCCCAGTTTGCCGCCGTAGTGGCCGGCGGAGATGCGGACGAGGCCGGGCGTATCTGCGGACGCAGCAATCGCCGCCTGAGTGGCGGCGATGATCGACTTCATGCCACGGCCGTTGATGATGACCTCCATCACCGAGTTGACGCCTTCGGGTAGCTTGGATTCGACTCCGGGCTTGCCCCTCAGCGTCGGGCAGAACGATTCGTACGTGCTGGCAATCGAAAAGGAGTATTTGCTGCCGACCTTCGATCCACTGGCGACGATGCCGCCGGGAAATGGCGTGATCACGCCAGGCACTCTTGCGATCGCCGCGGTTCCGCGTTCTGCCGCTGTGAGGGCGGCCTCAACGTCCCTGCCCAGAAACCAGAGATTCCCGCCCATCAGCCCTTCGCGATAGCCAAAACGACGGTCGATTACAAACTCGCCGGCAAGGATTGGAATCACCCACACGGGGCGGCCATGACGCTGGTCGTGGAACTGGTAGCCGTTGCCGAAATACGCGACCTTACGTCCCAGCTTGTAATACGGATCCGTGTCCAGCAGATTGAAGCAGGCAGCCGTTGGACACGTCAGGACGTCCTGGCTGACGCGGACGAGCAGCGCCCGCTCCAGCGCTCTGACACGATCTTTGCGGAACCGCGGCACGTGAAACTGGATGATGGCGCCGGGGCGCCCATCGGGTGTCGAGACGGACCCGTCGCCGCCAGGCCCGACATACCGGTCGAGACCCGCCTCGCAGTCGCACATGATCGTGGACGTGGCGTTGCCGGTCACGGCGTGAAGGGCATGATCAAGCCATGTCCGATTGCGGGCCGTGATCAGGATTTCAGCGTAGAGACTGCTGAACGCTTCAGCGTAGGTGTCTTCTATGAGCGCGCTGTGCGCGCTCCCGATTTCCAGGCTCATCGGGCGTGGCGCCCGCGGCCCGCGTAGACGGCCTTCTCGGTTATGACCTTGTCCATGTAGACGTCGTGTTGGCTGACTGCCAGCTCCGGAAACAGCTGACACTCGTACGCGAGCGCGATCAACGGCGCCTCCAGCCGCACATGCTTCAGGAGCCGATCGTAGTAACCCTGGCCGTTACCCATCCGCGCGCCGTCGCGCGAAAAACCCACGCCAGGGACCATCACGAGATCCAGTTCGCGCGGGTCGACTTCCTTGCCAGGGTCGCCCCAGCGCTCCTTCGGGGGCTCGAGGATCGACCACGTGCCGACGACAAGCTCGTCCATGCTCATGAGATGCCACAGACCAAGCTTGTTCGCGCCGTTGTCGTCCACCGTGCAGTACGGCACGACGATCTTCTTGCCGCTCTTCAGCGCATCGGCCAGCTGATGCCGCGTGCGTACTTCAGAGCGGACGTCGAGATACCACATCGCCGTGTTCGCGGCGGCATATTCAGGAAGCGCAACGAAGCGCTCGACGATCGCTTTGGAAACGGCGTCTTTGTCTTCCTGGGCGTTGCGCGCGTCGTAGGCCTGACGACGCAATTTTGCTTTCCGCTCCGAGAAGATTGCGGTCGTTTCGTGGGTCACGGTCGTTATCTTACGGCAATCACAACATCCATCACGTTCGTGCCCGTCGGCCCGGTCTTGACCAACGCGTCCGCCGACGCGAGGGCCGCGTACGAATCGTGATGCCGGAGATCCTGCTCGGGATCCCGGCGGGCAGCGGCGATGCGCTCCCACGTCGTGCCATCCACGATGGCGCCGGCCGCATCGGTCGGACCGTCGCGCCCGTCGGTTCCTGCGGCGAGAAGGGCGACGGTCGGCACTCCTCGCAGCACCCGAGCTGCTGCGAGCGCCAACTCCTGGGATCGGCCACCCGAACCCGCATCGCGATCACCGATTGTCACCGTCGTCTCACCGCCGAGAATCAGACAGTGGGATGGTTCACGCTCGCTGCCGTCGGCCAGAAGTGTTTCAGCGATACGCGCCCCGGCGGTCGCCGCTTCTCCAACGATCGGCGAGTCGGCAATCTCGGGGACGAGACCGAGCTTCTTCGCGCGCCGGCTTGCCGCGTCGAGCGCGAGGCGATTGGTCGCAATCAACGTACTTTCAACCCGATCGAACGCGGGGTCGCCGGGCTTCGGTGTTTCAGGGATGCGGCCGTCGTCGATGTCATCCAGATGCCGACGGAGCGTGAGGCCGAGCCCGTCCCAGAGGCCCGCGCGAACGATCGCGTCGCGGACATCGCGTGAGGTGGACGGGTCGGGGACGAGCGGCCCTGAGCCGATGGCGGCCAGATCGTCGCCGATGACATCCGACACGATGAACGCAACGCACGCGCGCGTGCGCGAGGCTGCGCGCGAGGCGGCCGCCGCTCCAGCGCGTGAACCGCTTGCGCACGCGGTTCATTTCCTTGATGTCGAGGCCCGATCGGAGCAGCTGGCCGTAAAGCGCCTTGAGCTCGTCGGCGGCGATGCCTGGCTGGGGGGCGCCGACGAGACTGGTCGTGCCGCCGGAGAGCAGTACCCATGCCGTGTCGCCCGGCGGAATGGTTTTCACCAGGGCGTCGAGCGCGTCGGCGGCCGCACGCGATCCGGCGCCGGGCTCGGGATGGTCGCCCACGATGACCGTGACGGACGGATGGGGCGCGGGCGTTTCAGCCGGAGCGACAATCAGCCCGCCGGCAGGGCCGCGGCCCTGGGAGTCCTGGAAGGGACGTCCTGCGAGCACGTCGACCGCCGCTTCCGCCATCGGCGCCGCGGCCTTGCCGAGTGCGATCAGCCAGACGCGATCGTCAACCGGCTGGTGCTTGAGCGCGCGGGTGAGCGCCGGTCCGGGAGCGACGGCGGCGATCGCCGCCTGGTAGATCTCGAGGAGCAGGCTTTTCGTGTCGGCGCGATCCATAGTAATATTTTCGTCCCCCTGGCACACAGGGGCTTGCCTGAGCGGCAGCAACCGCACCCGGCCAGCACACTCTCTAGCCAAAGCAAGCGAGGACGGTCATGCCAGGTCGTAATTTTCTGTTCGTCCCGGGACCGACCAACGTTCCCGACCGCATCCTGCGGGCCATGCACGTGGCGATGGAGGATCATCGCTCCTCGAGTTTTCCATCGCTGACGAAGCCGCTGTTTGCCGATCTCAAGAAGATCTTCAAGACCGAATCGGGCCAGTGCTTCATCTTTACCGGCTCCGGCACCGGCGGTTGGGAAGCGGCCCTCACGAACACCTTGTCACCTGGCGACAAGGTTCTGTCTGCCCGCCACGGACAGTTCAGCCACCTCTGGACCGATATGGCGCTGCGGCTCGGACTCGACGTGCAGATCCTCGATACCGAGTGGGGTGATGCCGCGCCGGTCGAGCGAATCGCCGAAGCGCTGGCGGCGGACACTGCTCACCAGATTCGCGCGGTCATGATAGTGCACAACGAGACCGCAACGGGCGTGAGAAGCGATGTCGCGGCTGTTCGCAAAGCGCTCGATGCCGGCAGGCATCCGGCGCTGCTGTTCGTCGACGGTGTCAGCTCGATCGGCGCGATCGATTTCCGGATGGACGAATGGAGAGTCGACTGCGCCGTCACCGGTACGCAGAAGGCGCTCATGCTCCCGCCGGGCGCGGGGATTGTCTGCGTCAGCCCGAAGGGCCTCGGGGCCGGCGACCAGGCCAGGCTGACGCGCGTGTTCTTCAACTTCAAGGATCAGCTCAATCAGAACGAGCTCGGCTACTTTCCGTACACGCCATCGGTTCCGATGTTGTACGGGCTGCGTGAGGCGGTCGCGATGCTGCTCGAGGAAGGGCTTGATCAGGTCTTCGCCAGGCACCATCGGCTGGCCGAAGGCGTTCGCGCGGCGGTCAAGGCCTGGGGCCTCGACCTCTGCGCGCGCGCCCCGGCGTCGTACTCGGACACCGTCAGTGCCATCATGGTCCCGCCACATGTCAAAGGCCAGGATGTCATCGACATCGCGTACCGGCGGTACAACCTGTCTCTTGGGGCCGGCCTGTCCAAAATGGCCGGGAAGCTGTTCCGCATCGGCCACCTGGGCGACCTCAACGAGCTGATGCTGCTGGGTGCGCTCGGGGGGACGGAGATGGCGATGCGCGATGCCGGCGTCGCCGTGGTGGCAGGCAGCGGCGTGGCCGCCGCCGAAGAGTACTGGCGACAAGCGGCCGCCGCGCCACAGCCTCTCGCGGTCGGAGCCGGCGCCAAGGCATCATGAGCGCCGACCGACCGCTGATCGTCGTCACCAGAAAGATTCCCGCGGCGGTCGAGCAGGAGATCGCCGCGCTGTTCGATGCGCGCCTCAACGCCAACGACACGCCGATGACCGTCGACGCGCTCAAAGAGGCGATGCGAACAGCCGACGTGGTGTTGTGCTGCGTGGCCGACAAGATGACGGCCGACATCATCAACACGCCCGGTCGCAGAGTGAAACTGCTGGCCAACTACGGTGTCGGGTTCAACAACATCGACATCGCCGCGGCGAAAGCTGCCGGCGTGCTCGTCTCGAATACTCCGGAAGTCCTGACCGAAGCGACGGCGGATCTCGCGATGACGTTGCTGCTCATGACCGCGCGCCGCGCGGGCGAAGGAGAACGCCATCTGCGGGGCGGGCAGTGGACGGGATGGCGGCCGACTCACATGATGGGGACCATGGTGACCGGCAAGACGCTCGGGCTCGTTGGTTTTGGCCGCATCGCCCGCGCGGTCACCAGGAAAGCCCACGACGGGTTCGGGATGAACGTGATCTTCCACGATCCGCTTGTGCCGAACGGGTCGCTCGGCGCGGAGCCGCGCGGCACGCTCGAGGACGTGCTCGGGGCGGCGGATTTCGTCTCGCTGCATTGTCCGGCGCTTCCCGAGACGCGTCACCTGATGAACGCGCAGCGGTTCGGCCAGATGAAAAAGTCGGGCATCCTGATCAACACGGCGCGCGGCGATGTCGTGGACGAGGCGGCGCTGGTTGCCGCGTTGCAGAAGGGCCAGATCGCCGGGGCGGGGCTCGACGTCTACGAGCGCGAGCCGAGCGTCACCCCCGAACTGCTGAAAATGGAAAACGTGGTGCTGCTTCCGCATCTCGGCAGCGCCACGCTCGAGACCCGCGAGGCGATGGGGAGAAGGGCGCTGGAGAATATCCGGCTCTTTGTCTCCGGCGCCTCCCTGCGCGATCGCGTCGCCTGAAACACCTTCTGTACGGCATACCGCGTCCTTCTTGGTCCCAAGGCCCTGGTCCCTGGTTCCTAGTCCGTCCTTGGTCCTTGGTGCTTGGTGAGATTGAGTTCGGGTAACCGGGCGGCCGTGACGACTACGACTTGGGACCAGGGACTAAGCACGGACCTCGGACCAAGCACGGACCAGGGACCAAGCGCGGACCTCGGACCAAGTACGGACCTGGGACCAAGCACGGACCAGGGACTATGAACCAGGGACCAAGGACCGCCGGTGGCCCGTTACCGCACGATTCGGCTGTCTGTCGTGAATCGAGCGTAGTCGGAAAACGTCTGCGTCACTCGAAGTCGCGGGGTCCCTGCGTTCCGGACGATGGATAGCGTGTCGATCGTGGAGGGGAGCACCACGGTCTCGTCGGGGTCCGAAAACCTGACATTCTGGTAACGGATCGACGTATCGTTGCGCTCGATGATCATCGCCCTGGCAGCGCCGCGCGCCTGAAACTCCCACGGGATGGGGACGTCGAAAAGGCCGGCGAACCGTTCGTCGAGCCGCAGCACATCGCCCGTTTCCACATCTACCCAGGCGCGGCCGAGCGTTTTGGCGGGGACGTTGATCGTGACGCACTCGCCCTTCCAGGTGATTTCCGGCCGCTTCGACATCGCGTCCTTGTAGTCCAGCGCCACAGTCGCGCGGCCGCTGGTTCGCGCCGCGCCCGCCCAGGAAAACGCGTATTCCTTGCGCACGGCGGGGAGAAAGATCGCGAGCGGTTCAGGCGAGACGAGCGTGGGATCGATGCAACCCGGTTCGGCCTTCGGATCGGGCGGCCTGCCGTTGACCGACAGGAGCTTTCGCACAACCTGTGCGTGGCCGGAAGGCTCGCCCGGCGCCGGCGGCTCCCACTCGAAGCGCAATTCGTACACGAGGCGACGGCCGGGACCATCGGGCGCCAGGTCGCGCAGGAGCGGTTGGATCAACACGCGCTCGGTGCTGACAACTGTGCGCGCGTGCGCGTAGTAGGCTTCCACCTGGCGGCCCACCAGCTCGAGGATCTCCACGAGGCCGGTCTCGTCGGCCGCCCGCTGTGCAGCGGGCGCCGTCGACATCACCAGGATGGAGGCGAGCGTCCAGATTCCGATCGTCTTCAACACGATCAAACTTCACCTTATCGCTGGTCGCATGCCTGCTTCAAGCTGTCAGACTTTCCCTCCGTCAAAAAGCCCAACCACGGGGTAGCGCTTGTGTCACTGATTACTCTGCACTCTGAACTCTGAAATCTGCATTTCTGCGTGCGCTTCTGCCGTCACGACATGTTGCGGGAGGATCACGAACCGTCGTGAAGTGACTGAGACCCGCCGAGGCCGCGAAGAGTCGCTTCCTGCAAGTGGCTGCTTCGAAACGCGTGAGAGCGAAAGGGCACGGAGTGTGAACCCAGTCACCGCATGATGAGAAAGCACGCGGAGACCCTTCTAGCCGTGGTGCTCAGCTTCGTACTCGCCACGGTTCCCTCGCATGTTCTCGACGGCTATCAGATCACCGGGCCCGCTCCTGGTGCGGGCCCAGGTGGGGCCGCCGACGGTGCTCCGCTGTCAGCCAGCGAGCTCCAGGCGCTCGTCGCTCCGATTGCGCTCTACCCGGATGCGCTCGTTGCTCAGATCCTTTCCGCAGCGACGTTTCCCGATCAGGTCGCGATCGCTGACTACTGGGTTCAGCAGCACAAGAACCTGACTGGTCCATCGCTGGTCCAGGCCGTCAACGATGAGACGTGGGGCCCGAGCGTGAAGGCGCTGACCGCGTTTCCATCCGTGCTCCACAACATGGCGAAGAACCTGAGCTGGACCTCGTCTCTCGGCGAGGCGTATCACAATCAGCCGTCGGACGTGATGGAGGCTGTGCAGGCGCTGCGCGAGAAGGCCAAGGCGGCGGGCAGGCTGAATTCCTCCGCCCAAATCACGGTGACGGAACCGAGTCCGGGACTGATCGAAATCGCGCCGGCGAATCCGCAAGTTGTCTACGTGCCTGTATACGACCCCGCCACCATCTACGGCGTGCCGTATGTGGTGCCCGGGTACACCGCAGCCGGCGTGGTCGCCGCGGGCGCGATTGGCTTTGGCGCGGGAATCGCGGTCGGCGCGTTGATGGGCGGCGCCTGGGGATGGAACACCTGGGGCTGCGACTGGCACGGGGGAGTCGCGGTGTACAACCATGCGGCGTTCTACGGGAACGCCGCTTGGCACGGTGCGTATTATCACGGCGGCTATCACTACGGCGGTTACGGCTATGCCAACGCGTACAACAGGACCGCCGACATCAATCGCACCGTCACCAGGACCACGAGCGTCAGCTCGAGCGCCTGGGCACACGACGCCGGTGCTTTTCGTGCCGACGGCTGGTCGTCACGAGCTGCGAGCATGCGCGGGTGGGGAAGCATGCGCGCCGGCGGCTTCAGCGGTGGCCGATTCGCGGGCGGTGGATTCGGTGGCGGCGGATTCCGGGCGGCGGATTCCGACGCTGACTGCACACTCGATGAGGATGCATGTATGTGGCACACGCTTCTGAACAAGAGGATCTCGTCGTGCGTCGTCGACGCTGGTGGCTGTGACGGGGCTCGCCTCGTGCCACAGGACGACAAGCCGTCGAGACGAACAAGGCCGTCGAGGAGAAGACCGCGCAGCGGACGTTCGCATCACCCGGCGAAGCCGGCGACGCGTTGGTCGCGGCCGCGCGCGCCGACGATCGAACGGCAGTCCTCGCCATCTTCGGTCCCGATGCCAAGGACGTGCTTTTCACAGGCTATGCTGTGACAGACACGCGCAGACTGAAGGACTTCGCTGCTGCGTACGATCGCATGCATCGATGGGGAAAGATCAAGGCTGGCGGCGAGACGCTCTACGTCGGAACCGATAACTACTCGTTTCCCATTCCTCTCGACCGCGATAAGGCAGGCCGGTGGTACTTCGACACGGCTGCAGGGAAGGACGAGGTCCTGGCGCGGCGTATCGGCAGCAACGAACTGGCCGCCATTGGCGCCACAGGTGCCATCGCGGACGCGGAACAACAGTATTTCAAGCAGCCGCGTGGCGACAGCACGGTCAGGCAGTACGCGCGACGATTCGTCAGCGATCCCGACACGCAGAACGGTTTGTACTGGCCAGCCCGCGGGGGCGAGCTCCGAGCCCGCTCGGGCGACTCGCCGACCTGGCGACGGCCGCAGGGCACAGTGATGCGCGCGACAAGCCGGAGCCGTTCAACGGCTATATCTTCCGCATCCTCACGAAACAGGGAAACGCGGCCGAAGGGGGAGCGCGGGATTACATCGTTGACGGACGGATGACGGGGGGATTTGCCGTCATTGCCTATCCTGCGGGCTACCAGGACACCGGCATCATGACGTTCCTCGCCGGTCAGGAGGGCGTCGTCTATCAGAAGGACCTTGGCGAGAAGACCAGCGAGGCGGGCGCCGGAATGACCGAGTACAACCCGGGCGATGGCTGGACACCGATTCCCGGATCAGATGAAGCCGAGACGCATGGAACCTCTGGCCGGCGAAACTAGCCGACTGCGCCTAGGGTGTCACCTATGTCTCCGGAATGGACCTTTGTGAAGTGGTCGGGGCGACTGGATTCGAACCAGCGACCCCCTGCGCCCAAGGCAGGTGCGCTACCAGGCTGCGCTACGCCCCGACTCCGACGATCTTATGCGATATGGTGAAATTGCAGATTGAAGATTGCAGATTTCAGATTGGAATTGCAGATTGATGAATCTGCAATCTGAATTCTGAAATCTGCAATTCAGCCGTCAGCCGTCAGCGCCCTTACTTTGTGCCCTGGCGACGAGTGAGCGAGCGATAGTACTCCTCGATCGCCTGCCGGAAGCTCGCCGGCACTTCATCCGACCCCGACAGCGCGAGCGACTCGCCGCCGGTCTCGAGCTTCTTCCGCAGGTTGAACTCGAACTGCTTCAGTTTCTCGAGCGCGGCCGCCTGGAGCTTCGCGAGCGCGTTCGGGTCGTCATAGACGCTCTGCTGCTGGCCCTGCCGCAGGTCGCGCATCACGGCGTCGAGATCCGCCGGATTGATGCCGGACGCCAGCAGCTGCCGGCGCAGCTCCTGCGCCTCGCGATCGAGCTCCTGGAACTGGCGCGTGAACTGCCGCACGTCGTCGCTGCGTGAATCGCCCGCCGTAGTACGAGCCGTCGGGACGCGCGTCGCCGCCGTAGGCGCCATTCTGCGCACGGTTGCCGTCACCGCCGCGCTGGCCACCCTGCTGGCCCTGTTGGCCTTGCTGCCCCTGCTGACCCTGTTGCCCTTGCTGACCCTGTTGCCCTTGCTGGCCCTGTTGCCCCTGTTGCTGGCCCTGCTGGCCTTGCTGGCCCTGCTGGCCTTGCTGACCCTGCTGGCCCTGTTGGCCCTGTTGGCCCTGTTGCCCTTGCTGGCCCTGCTGCCCTTGTTGCTGGCCCTGCTGGTTCTGCTGGTCCTGCTGGCTCTGTTGACTCTGGCCGTCCTTACCCTGTCCCTGCTGCTGCTGGCCGTTGCGCGCCTGCTGATTCGCGCGATCGCGCATCCGCTGATCGAGCGATTCCATGCCGCGCACGAGCTCGCGCGTCTTGTCGGCGGCCTTCGACAGCGAATCCTGCTTCGACTGGTTGCCGACCGCGGCCTGCGGCCTCGGCGATCTTCTTTTCCAGCGCGTCGAGGTTCGCCGAGATGTCTTCTTCCATCCCCGGCGCGGACTGCGGCGTGGCGCCCTGCAGCACGCTCCGCGAGTAGCGGATCTTCTCCCTCACGCGCTTGTCGCGGATGCTGCCGGCCGCCTCGTCGAGCTTGCGTGACGCGTCCTTCTCGTCCTTGCGCGCGTCGTTGGCCAGCTTCTCCAGCTCGGACTGCAGCTCGCCCAGCTTGCCGTCCATCGTTGAACTTCCGCAGCGCGAGCTGCTGCGCCTTCACGCGGCGATCGACGCCCGCCTGCTGATCCAGCTGCTTCACCTCGGCCGCGACGTCCTTCTGTTCCTCCGCGAGCTCCTGGGACTTGCGCAGCGCGTCCTGGATGTCCCGCTGCGATCGGCCGTTCATTTCCTGCGCGAGCTTCTGCTGCGCTTCCTTCAGCTTTTCGAGCGCCGCATTGGCCAGCGCGCCGTTGTCCTGCGTGCCGTTGGCCGCCGCCTGCCGCATCGCGTTGGCCGCATCCTGCAGCTGACGCGCCGCGTCGGCGAGGTCGGGCCGCTTCTGCTCGCGTGACAGCTGCTCGAGCCGGCGCGCCGCTTCTTCGGCTTCCTGCGCGAGCTGCCGCTGGCCGCCGCCACCGCCGCCGCCCGACTGCTGCTGTTGCTGGCCGGCCTGCGCGAGCCGGCGCCTGCCGCTCGGCTTCCTGCTGCTGCCGCCGCGCCAGCTCCTTCAGCTTGTCCGCGAGCTCATCGATCTGGCGGTCGCTGGCCTGCTGCTCGGCCTGCTGCTTCATCTCGTACTGATTCGCCAGCTTGTCGAGCTCGAGCTCGAAGAGGTCGGCCAGGTCGTCGGCCATCTGGCTCTGCTGTCCGCCGCCGCCCCCGCCGCCGTTCTGCTGCGCGATCTGCGTCTCGTACTGCTGCTCGACGACCTGCAGAATCTTCAGCGCGCGCTGCTCGGGCGCCAGCGCTTCGTCGGGCTTCATCGCCTTCAGCAGCGTTTCGGCCTGCGCCATCTCCGCGGCGGCCTTCGGCAGCTGCTCCGCGATCGACCGGAACTCCGAATCCTGGTCGAGTGCGCCGAGCCGCTCCTTCAGCTTGTCGACAAGCTCTTCGACCTGCGTGCGAAGCTTCGCCTGCGCGAGATTCAGGAAGACGACGTTCTCGCGGTACTTGTCCGCCTTGGTCTTCGCCTTGTCGCGAACGGTGTTGAACGTCGCGGCGACGATCTCGCGCTGCTGCCGCGAGAGCTCGCCGACGTCGCCCTGCTGCCGCCGCCGCCGCCGCCGCCCATCTGGGCCTGCGACTGCGCCTGCTTGTAGTCCTTCTTGAACGGCCGGACCTGGACGAAGTAGATGTCGCTCGACGCGGTCTGCGACTGGTCGG
Source organism: uncultured Acidobacteriota bacterium (assembly GCA_963789965.1). GTDB lineage: Bacteria > Acidobacteriota > Vicinamibacteria > Vicinamibacterales > CAVVIG01 > DATLLJ01. The sequence continues at coordinate 66,344 of CAWBMO010000005.1, read as the reverse complement.
TCGCCTTCGCGAAGTACGACACGAAGTCGCCGGGCGCGAGGCCCAGTTCCTCCAGGTAAATCGTGTGACCGGCGCTCACCTGCGTCAGCGGCTTGCCGCCGCCGAAGAGCGAGATGGTCTTCTGCGGGCCGCCGTTCACCGAGTAAATCATCTGCAGCTGCTTGATCCCGAAGTCGTCGTCCGCCTTCACCTCGGTGAAGACTTCCTCGACCGGACTCGCGCTGGTGTCGCGCCCCGGCTTGCCGAACGACACGGTCGGCGGCTGATCGTCGAGCACGTCAATCGTGTACTGCGGCGACGCCTCGACCTTCTCGCCCTTGGGGCCGATGAGCTCGATGCGGTAGAAGCCCGGCTGCGACAGCGTGAAGCTGCCGGTGAGCGTGCCGTCGGCCTGCACCGACAACGGCGCGCGCGCCGCCGTCCTTGAACAGAATCTGTCCGCCGGACGTCTTCATCGTCGGCGTGATGTGCAGCAGCACGTTCGTGCCGCGCAGCGCCGCCACGTCGCCGCCGTTCTCCTCTTTGCGCGGCGGCAGGTTCGTGTAGGCGGGGAAGTGGTATTCCAGGTCGAGCTGCTGGACGGTCGGCAGGTCGACGACCTTCAGCGTGAAGTGCGGCGACTGGACGCCGTTCGAGTCGACGTAATACTCCGTGTCCTTGTCGAGGCGGAACATCATGCCTTCGAAGGTGTCGGCGTCCGCGCTGGCGACAAGCGGCAGCCGCTCGAACTGCGTGGCGCCGGCGGGGAGCATCATCAAGCGTGACGTCCTTCGACGTGAAGCCAATCAGCTTGGCGCGCACCGACTGATCGCCGCCGCGCGGCACGCTGGCGTTCTCGGGTGTGACTTCGATCTTGTAAGGGCTCGCCGCTTCCGCGCTTTGCGAAATCTTCAGCAGCGCCGAGAGGCCGCTCCTGATGTACGCGGGGCCGAGCGCGACGAAGAGCGCGGCGGCCGCGGCGAAGGTCGCCCAGGGTGATCGCGTGCCGCGCAGCCGCGGGCGATCGATCGCCATGCCGTGTTCGATGGCGCGGCTCTGCGCGATGGCCTGCTCAACGAGCCGTTCAACCAGTTGCTGGGATTGGCTCTCTTTCGCCGTCGACGAAGACTCGACCGCGCTCAGAATCGCCGCTTCGAGCGAGGGATTGTGCTCTTCGAGGTAGAGCGCGACCTGTGTGTCGGTCACCTGCCGCCGCAGCGGCAACAGCGCGTAGGCCAGGAGCGCGGCGAACGCCGCGAGCGCGAGGAAGCGGAACCCGATGATCGCGGGGACGCTGAACTTGAACTGTCTCCAGGCTGGATGCCGACAGCAGCAGCACCACCACCATGCCCACGAAGACGACGACCGCGCCCCGCGTCGCCAGGCGGAGGCGCCAGCGGTTCCGGATGCCTCGAATGACTTCGACGAGCTCTGCGCGATGGTCCATGTCGGTCCCCTTAATCCGCCTAAAGGCGGACGCTACTTTCAATTAGCACAAGAACACGAGGGCACTTAGAAAAAGATTACCACCTGACAGGGGTCAAAACAGGGTCAAAAGGGCTCTGCTACAGAAATTTCTCTTTTTGAGACAAACGGTTCGAAATGACCGTTTCGGCCGCCAGCAGCAGCACCCCGGCGAAGAGCAGATACCACCACAGGGCCTGCCGTTTCTCGGCATCTTCGCGCGACAGCGGCTCGGGGGCCGGCGCGCCGCCGCCGCCTCGGCGGTCGCGCGGCCGGTCACCGCGGCGACGAGCTCGGCCGGATCGACCGGCGCAAGGTCGGCTTCGGCCGGGTCGATGTTCACGGCAATGGCCAGGGGCCGACCGGTCGTCGCCCCGCCGGCACGAACTTCATAGACGCCCTGTTCGGTCAACTCGAGGAGCCCGGGCGAATTCGCCCGCTGCGTCGTCCGCTGGCCGGAGGGGGTGACGACGATCCGGTCGGCCCGGATCTGAGCCGCCATGGACGTGAGATCGACGACCTGGCCGACCGTGAGCCACGACGGCGTCTGTTCGTACCGGGCGAGGTAGCGAACCAGCTGGTGGACGAGCGGGAGGTACACGGGCTTGACCGCCAGGTCGGTCCACGAGTCGTCCAGCGTCGACGTCCAGACGATGACGCGTCCCGCGCCGGTGCGCCGTTCGGCCACGGCCACCGCGCCATCGTCGTAGCGCGCGAGCACGCGGCTCGCCGGGGAGGTCGGGCGTCAGCGACCGGTAGCGGAAGATGTGCGCCGACGTGAAGTCGCCGCTGCGCGGCGCCTTGAACACTTCGAACACCTGGTGGCTGTAATCGAGGTAGCCGAGCGTCGCGCTGCGGCCGGTGATGCGATCGACGGGCGGGCCGAGCTTGCCCGGCAGCAGGTCGGCGTCTTCAGTTGAGCCACGAACTGCGGTCGCCGGCCACGACGAGCACGCCGCCGCCGCGCTCGACGAATCGCCTCAGCGCGCCTCCGCCCGCCGACGCGGGAATGACGGTGTCGTTGAAGATGACCACGGAGCGCTTGTCGAAGACGGCCGGCGTCAGGCGCGACGCCGGAATGACTTCCGGCTGGAACGAAGGCGTCGTGCCGATGGCGAGCGCCTTGGTCAGAAACAGGCTCGCATCGGCGCGATCGCCGTTTTCGACAATCGCAACCGACACCGGCGCGCTCGGCGAGACGACAAAGTGAAACGTGTTGTCGGCCGGCAGCACATCGGTGCCGGCGCGCACGGTGCCGCGGACGTTCGCTTCGGCCACGGTGAACGCGGCGAAGGTGACCGAGCGTCGACGCGTGAGGCGCAATCGTCGCGGGTTTCGTTTCGATCTCGTGGCCATCGACCGACAAGACCACCGGCACGTTGGTCGCCGGCTGGTCGCCTTTGTTGGCGACGCCGGCCGTCACCGCCACGCGTTCCTGTCCCGCGAACGCCGACCGCGCGAACGTCACCGACGGCACCGAGACGTTGGCGCTGTCCGAGGCGACCGACGCCGTCGTCAGCGTCATGCCTTCAGGGAAGCGCGCGTCCTCGGCGCTGCCCCAGCCGGCCTTCTGGAAGTCGCTGATCAGGACCGCCTCGCGCCGCTTGAGCGAAGACTGGCCGAGGATGCTCTGCGCCAGCTTCAGCGCCGGGCCGTAGCGCGTGCCGTCGGAGCTGACCTTCGCGGCGTCGATGGCCGCGTTGAGCCGCGCGCGATCGGAGGTCGCGCGCATGTTCTCCTCGGCGTTCCTGCCGAACAGCACCAGCGTCGCTCTGTCGTCGCCGCTCAGCTCCCGCCACCACCTTGTGCGCCGCGTCGCGCGCGCGCTGCCAGTGGTCGCCGTAGCCCATGCTCGCGGACTGATCGAGGAGGATGACCACTTCGCGGGCGCCGGCGATCGCCGCTGCCGCGAGCGCGCTCCTGCCGGAAGAAGGGGCGCGCGAAGGCCAGCACGATCAGCGCGATCGCCGTCACGCGCATCGCCAGCAGGAACCAGTGGCGGATGCGGCGCCGGCGGACCGACTGGTACGGAATGCGCTGCAGGAACATCAGCGACGGAAACATGACGACGCGCTTCCGCTCGCGCTGAATCAGATGGATCAGGATCGGAATGGCGATGGCGCCCAGGGCGAGCGAAGAAGGCGGGAGTCAGGAAAGACATAGGCTTAAAGTTTAGGCTCAAGGCTCAGAGTCTGAGGGCCGCTTCTGACCTGAGCTTGACGTCTGACTTCTAGCCTGTCATCGTACTCTCATCAGCCGCTCGCGGCTCGACAGGTAGCTGAAGAGCGCATGGTCGAGCGGCTTCGACGTATTGAGCAGCGTGTAGTCGATCCGGTGCTCGGAAAACTTCGTCGCGAGCGCGTTCGAGTGCGTCGGCGATCAGCTTGCGATACTCGTCGCCGAACGACTCGGGGACGACGGGCAGCTGCTCGCCGCTCTCGAGATCCTCGAAGCTCGACGCATCGTCGTACGCGAAGTCGATCTCGGCGGGATCGAGCACGTGGAAGACGAGCAGCTCGTTGCCGAGGAAGCGCAGCGGCTTGATCGCCTCGAGGATGACGTCGGGATCTTCGTAGAAATCCGAAATCAGCACGAGGACGCTGCGCCGCCGGAAATGCTCGGCGAACTTGCTGACCGGTCCTGCCAGCTGGCCGGGGCGCTCGGCCTTCGCGCGATCGAGCGTGTGCAGCAGCACGTTGAAATGCTTCGCCGACGGCGGCACGTGCGTGACGACGTCGCTGTCGAAGGTGATGATGCCGACGCGGTCCCGCTGCCGGTGCGCGAGATACGCGAGGCACGCGGCGAGGTAGCTGCCGTATTCCAGCTTCGAGACGCCGCGGCTCTTGAACCCCATCGACTTCGAGATGTCGAACAGGACGTAGAAGTTGGTGTTGGTGTCGGCTTCGTACTGCTTCACGTAGAAGCGATCGGTCCGCGCGAACAGCCGCCAGTCGACGCGGCGGATGTCGTCGCCGGCCACGTAGCCGCGGTGCTCGGCGAAGTCGATCGACGCGCCGAAGTACGGCGCGCGGTGGAGGCCGTTGATGAAGCCGTCGACCACCGTCCGGGCCAGCAGCTCGAGATTGCCAATCCGCGCGAGAATCGACGGATCGACGAACCGCGCGCCGGCCATCCCTCCGTGTTCAGTAGCTGCCATGGTTCTCTCAGGCTCAGGGCTTAGGGCTCAAGGCTTATGGGGCTCAGGACTCATGCCGGCCTAAGCCATAAGCCCTGAGTCTTGAGCCGTCTTGTCACATCCCCGATTTCGGCGTCGCCACCGCCGAGAGCAACTCGTCGATGATCGAGTCGGTGGTCACGCCTTCCGACTCGGCGCGGAAGTTGGTCAGCACGCGGTGGCGCAGCACGGGATGCGCCATCGCGCGGATGTCGTCGAAGCTCACGTGATAGCGGCCGCTCGTCAGCGCGCGCGCCTTCGCGCCGAGCACCAGGTACTGCGCCGCGCGCACGCTGGCGCCGAACGCCACCCACTTCTTGACCGAGTCGGGCGCGTTCTTCGCCTTCGGCCGGCTGGTGCGGACGAGCGACAGCGCGTAGCGCATGACCGGATCGGCCACCGGCACGCGGCGGACGAGCCGCTGGAACGCCACGAGATCGGGGCCGCTGACCGGGCGGTTGTAATGCGGATCCACGATCGCCGTCGTGGTCTTCACGACGTCGAACTCCTCGTCTTCCGGCGGATGCTCGATGACGATGTGGAACATGAAGCGATCGAGCTGCGCTTCGGGCAGCGGATACGTGCCTTCGAGCTCGATCGGGTTCTGCGTCGCGAACACGTAGAACGGCTCGTCGAGCTCGTACGTCCGTCCCTGAATCGTGACGCGATGCTCCTGCATCGCCTCGAGCAGCGCCGACTGCGTCTTCGGGCGGCGTGCGGTTGATCTCGTCGGCCAGCACGATGTTGGCGAAGATCGGGCCCGGCGCGAACACCATCTGGCGGCGGCCGGTCGCCGTGTCCTCCTGGATGATGTCGGTGCCGGTGATGTCGGAGGGCATCAGGTCGGGCGTGAACTGGATGCGGTTGAACTTCAGCTCCAGCACTTTCGCCAGCGTCGCGATGAGCAGCGTCTTGGCGAGGCCGGGGACGCCGACGATGAGGCTGTTGCCGCCGACGAACAGCGTCAGCAGGACCAGTTCGATGACATCGGCCTGACCGATGATGCGCTTCTGGAGTTCGGCGATGATCTGCTTGCGACCTTCGTTCATGCGATCGGCGAGCGCGACGTCGTCGGTCGATTCCAAATCCACGGTGTTGAGATTCGCCACGAGCCATCCCTTTCGGGCAGGTCTAAAGACCTGCGCCACGACAGAGTCTAAAGACTTGCGCCACGACAGTAGTAGCGCGGGTCTTCAGACCCGCTTAATGTGTCATCCCGTAAATGATGTAGTTGACGCCGAGCTTGTACGCCTCGTTCGATTCGTCGATCGGTTTCAGTCCGGTATCGGAGAACTCCCAGTATTCGGAGATGTCCGTGTTGTAGTTGATCATCGCGATCAGGCGCTTGTTCGGGTCGTTGTCTTCGAAGACCCCGCGGAAGGACGGCCGGCCCTCGTCGTACGCCTGCGGGACGATATCAAATGAGGGGATTTCGAAGAAGGCATGAAAGATCGGGTGCGAGACATCGAGATTCGACGAACTTGCGCGTTCGGCAGCACCTGCCGGAACGAGTATTCGAACGATCCCCAGCCGCCGCCTCGCTCGGGAAACCCGCGCCGTTCGCGCGAAATCGTCGAAGATCACGAAGCCGCCCTTTTGGAGATACGCGCGGAAGTTCGCGGCCTCCTCCTCGGAGATATCCCAGTAGCCCGGTTCGGCCATGTAGGCGACCGGGTACTTGAACAGATCGGGCGCGTCGAGCGGCAGGATGTCGGTTTCCTCGCACGTGCGCGTTCAGATACGTGATCTCGTTCAGGATCTGCATGAAGTGCTGCTCGCCGAGCGGATAGTCGTGCGACCAGGGAATCTGCTGGCCGGCGTAGGGGGTCTGCGGCCCGTACCGGAGACGCACGAACGTGAAGCGCCCGTCGTACTTCGCGTTGGGCTCGATCGGCACGTAGCGGCCCAGGCGGCCGCCGCCGAACCCGCCCTGCGCGAACGCGACCGCGCCGCCCAGGACGAGGAGCGCGAGGGTGGCGGCCACCTTCATGGCTTGGCCTCGCGATCGCGAATCGCCTTCGTCTTGAGCGCGAGGTTCGTCAGCAGCCGCTCCATTTCCTGATCGTAGCGCGCCGGATCGAGCGTGTCTTTCTTCTCCTTCAGCGCGTCGATGTCCTTCTGGATGGCTTCGCGCTCGGCGACGAGCGCGCGCATCGCGGGATCGCTGACGTCCACCTTCAGGCCGCCGTCGGCCGGGTGCGCGGTGAGGTACTGCGTCGCCGCCAGCTTGCCGTTCCCGCCGTCGTCGATCGCGGCGTGCTCGGTGCGGAGGAGGCCGCCCTGCTGGTACGCCTTGACGACCTTGTTGTCCGCGTAGTTGAACGCTTCCTGCACCGACACGTGGCCGTTGCGATCCGCATCGGCCGCGGCGTCGCCGAAGGCTTCGACGAAGAACTCGCCGAACATCGCTTCGTTGCGCTCGCCGCCGGTCTTCGTCGCGGTGACGATCGTGCGCCCGGGCGCGGCGACGGCGGGCAGGAACGCACCGCTCGAGCTCGTCGTGTTGATGAAGGCGACTTTCTGCGGCGAGAGCTTTTTCAGCAGCGTCGCCCAGTCGGCGACCGTCATGTCCGGCCCCGGCATGCTGAAGGCCGCGACACTCCCGTCGAAGCTTCCGTGACCGATCAGCACGATCACCACCTGGTCGCCGGGACGTGCCTTCGCCGCGATGTCGGCGACGGCCTTCTGGACGTTCTCGCTCGTCGAGCGGCCGCGAATGCGCGCCGTGTCCAGATCGGGTTTGTCGGCGAGGTAGACGATGTTCGCGTCGGGTACGCCGTCCTTCGTTTTCGCCGCGTCGATGAGTGTCGTCGCCCACGCATGAAACCGCTTCGCGTGTTCGTCGTCGCCCGCGACGCCGGTGATGACGAGGATGTGCGAATCCTGCGCCGCGGCCCGGGTTCCGCCCGCCAGCACAATCAGCCACGAAAACACGAAAACACGAAACACGGTCTGTACAAAAACCCTTTCGTGCTTTCGCGCGTTCGTGGCGTTTCGTGATGTGGCGCCGTTCACGCGAGCCCCCGCGTGCGCCGGAATGCCCATTCGGCGCCCAGCAGCGCAAGCAGGAGCATCAGCAGCGCGGGCATGTCCCACAGTTCCCGCTCTTCGACGACGGTGACGCCGCGTCCGCTGTAGCTGATGGCTTCGGGCAACGACGATGCGTCGGCCGGCGTGAAGAAGCGGCCTCCGGTTTCCTCGGCAATCCGCTTCAGCAGCGGGGCGCGCATCGCCGCATCGAAATACTCGTTGTCGCCGGCCGACACGCGAAGGTGCATCAGGTTGTTGGAGAGTTCCTTGCCGTCGCGGGTCGCCGTGACTTTGATCTCGTACAACCCGGACTCGTCCGGATTGAAGACGGCGCCGTACTCGCCGTCGTGCTCGACGGTCCATTCCATCGGCACGTCGGTCGCCTTGCCCGACGGCGGCGTGATGTGCGCTTCGACGTGTGCATCGTTGACTTCGACGTATGCGCCGTCGAGGACTTCGGCCGTGAAGCGGACCGTCTTCGCCGGGCTCGACGCGATCGTGCCCGGTGAGCAGGTTCAATTGATCGGGCACGCCGTCGACGAGCCACCGGACCATCCGGCGCCAGAACATCGCGTGCGTCATGTCGGTGACCGGCACCTTCGCGTCCATCTTCCAGACCCAGGAGTCCTGGATCGGCATCGCGATCGTCTTGCCGCGCCCGTAGCGCTGATAGGCCAGGACGATCTGATCCTGCCGACCGAGGCTCGGCGCATTGAGCAGCGTGGTCGCGCCGGGCTTGACCTCGTGCACCGGATTCACGGTCGACACCTGCGGGCATGTTGTCCCACTTGGTGGTCGACGCGTCTTCGGTCTCGGCGATCTGCGTCACCGGGAATACGCGCGCCGGCTCGCGTCGGCCGCGCCGACAACTGGGTGAAGTACGACGGCTGCCTCGCGCCTTCGATGACGACCGGCAGCACATCGCCGACCGGCGTGCCGCCCCAGCCGCCTTCGGCAAACGCGCGGCGTCCGCCGAGCATCAGCAGCCCGCCGCCGCGCTTGTTGGCGAAGTCGGCGAGCATCCGGAGCTGTTCGGGGCTGAACGCCGCGGCTTCGATGCTGCCGAGGATGATCGCGCGATAGGCGAACAGCTCTTCGCGCGTCTTCGGGAAGCCCGACACCAGTTCATCGGCCGTGGTGATGCCGAATCGGTAGTACTTGTTCTCGGCCGTGCGCTGGAGGACGACGAAGTCGATGTTCTTGTCGTCTTCCATGGCGCGGTTGATGAACTTCATCTCGAATCGCGGCTCGCCTTCGAAATAGAGGACCTTTTCCTTGCGGTCGCGTACCTCGATGAGCGCGTCGCGGATGTTGTTCTGGGTGACCTGCTCGCCCTCCTGCGGCGCAATCTTGAACCGGAAGAGCCGCGTGCCCGCGTCGGTGGCCGTGAAGCGCACGCGGACCGTCGACGACTCGCCGTCGGCAGGAAGCGTGACGTTCTGGCTGGCCGCGATGTGCCCCTCGTCCTCGACGTTCAGCGTGACGCTCTGGCCGCTGTAACCGGTCTGCGACAGCATGACGTCGACGACGAGCGACGTGCCTTTGAGGACGGCGCGCGGCGTTTCGACGCGCGTGACCTGAATGTCTTTCGAGAAGTGTTCCTGTCCCAATCCGACCGTGAACACCGGAATCGATCGCGCCTTGAGGCTCCCGAGCGGTTCGTCGAGCGAGGCGTCCGACGTGTCGGCGCCATCGGTCACCATCACGAGTCCCGCGAGCGGCAGGCCGGACAGTTCGTCGCGCGCCCGCTCGAGCGCCGGGCCAAGCCGCGTGGCGGTGCCGGCGTACTTCAGGTTCGCGGCGGACACCTGCCTGTCGACCGACGACGCGAAGCTGAAAAACCGCAGAACGAACCGGTCGGACAACGCCTTGATAGAGGCTCGCGTTCGGTCCCGACAACTGCTCCTGTACGAATGTGCTGCGCGGCTGGCCGTTGGTGTCCGCGATGGTCATGCTGCGCGAATCGTCGACCAGAACGGCCACGAAGTTCTGCTGGGGGACCGACGCCTTCAAGATGAGGGTGGGCCGGAACAGGCAGACAACCAACAGCGCGAGCACGGCGAGCCGCAAGCCGATGAGGACGAGCCGATCGCGAAGCGGCTGCTCGCCGCCTGTCGTCTTATATGTCAGCAGCGCGGCGGTTGCCACGCCCGCCGCGACCAGGATGGCCAGCAAGAGAGGGCGAGACACCCCCCAGGCCAGGTCTCCCTGCTGAAAGACGAGCGGCGGATACTTGAACAGGAAGCGGAAAAGGGACTCGAACACGGATGGCCCATTTTAACGGACACGGAGTTCCGAAGCGCAACCTCTAAGTTAGACGCTCGAACCGGAATCATAGCTTTTTCGGCCCGGCGTCCTATTTTCGGCCATTTCAATGAGCCGAAAGACCTCCCGAACGAAGTCCGGTCCCGGCCCTTGGCGTAAATGACGGGGCATCGCTCGCCGGAAACGAGTCGGCCGAGGCTTCTTGCACCGGGTCGGCCGACTGCCCTATATGTTCGAGTACGTCGGCAACCCATCTGCCCGCCGTGGATACATCGCCCTGGCCTGTCAGCGCCCACCAGACGAGGCTCCCCCCGAACCCCGCGAGAAACGATCCGGTGACGCCGCGGCGACGCCAGCCTTTGACAAGCGAGCGCGCCGCCGCCGATGCCGAGGAGCCAGCGCGTCATCGCGAGTTCACGCGTTCCGTCCCACCCGCGCCGATCCCAGACGCTGGCGCCGGCGGCGCGATGGGTCATAAGGTTGAGGTCCTGCGGCGTCGTCTGGTTCATGGCGTTGCAGTCATGCAAGATCCCGCGCATCGTCGATGTGTCGGCGCGCCTGACATGATTCCCTACAGCGCCCGTCATGTGCGCGACAGTGGCTGTGCTTCGGGACATCGACACCGCAGCTGTACAGCAAAACACAGTCGTCAGATCCGGCCACTTTTCGCGAGGTCGGCGTCCGCGGTTCCCATCTCTGGTGATTCAAACGGCGTGGTACATCAGTTGCTCAAACACTTCGCGTTACCGCAAGAAAATCACGCAGGTCGGAGGAAACCCATGGCGCCACAGCCAGTGTACGAGCAAACGACGAAGTGCTGAGGCGAGTTCAGGGAGAGTTCATGGAAATGCCGGGGCTGCGCCTGACAGAAGCGCAGGCGCGCCGGCTCTGGGGCCTGGACGAAGCATCATGTCGCGCACTGCTCACAGTGCTCGTCGACGCAAAGTTCCTGTTTTGCACCAACGACGGCGCGTTCATGCGCGTTAACGCAAGCTCGCAGGTCAGCGGAATTCCCACCCGATTCGGCTCGACCGTCGGTCACGCCCTGAGCCGTCAGCCAGCCGGCGAACACCTTCCTTACTTACCCGGGCGGTCGACCTTCGGGTCACCGCCCGCGGCCAAACCTTCGGGCAGATCGACCGACCGTGACTGCAGAGTCATGCCTGCGGTCTCGCAGTTCTGCGTGATCGTCGTAACATCTGACGTGAAACGCTCTTCATCGCCACGACCAATCGCGGCAAGCTTGTCGAGATCGCGGCCATCCTCGAGGGAGTGCCGTTCGAAATCCTGACACTCGCGGATTTTCCGAGCATCGCCGCCCCGGACGAGACCGGCCGCACCTTTGCCGAAAACGCCCGCGCGAAAGCGCTCTACTACGCCCGGGCCACTGGGGAACTGACGGTTGCGGAAGATTCGGGCTTGGAGATCGACGCGCTCGGTGGCGTCCCAGGCGTGGAATCTGCGCGGTACGGCGGGCGTAGACGCGTCGTATCCACAGAAATTCGCGCGCATCTACGACGCGCTCCGGGCGACGCCACGCCACCGGCAGCCCGGCGCGATTCGTGTGTGCGCGGCCCTGGCAGCTGGCGAGCGCGGCAGCCGCGCTGGGGACCCCAGCGGAGCCGCGTGCTCTTTGAAACAAACGGTGTGATCGAGGGACAAATCGCCAGCGAGCCGAAAGGGGAGGAAGGCTTCGGGTACGACCCGATCTTCTTTTACCCGCCATTCGGCGCGACCCTGGCCGAAGCCGGCGACCGCAAGTCGACCGTCAGTCACCGCGGCCAGGCGTTCCGGGCACTACGGGCCTTCCTGGTTCAGGGTTTGAATCCGAACTCCTGAACCTTGAACCCTGAACCTTGACCCTCGCGGTTCGGAACGATATGACCGACGATGGCCTTTTGCTTCTCGATGAGTTGTTTGATGCCGAGATCGGCCAGCGTCAGCAGCGTCAGGAGGGAATCGTGGCCGAACGGCATCGCCTCGGCCGTTCCCTGGACCTCGATGAACCGGCCGTCGCCCGGTCTTGACGATGTTCATGTCGACGTCGGCGCGTGAGTCGTCTTCATAAGCCAGGTCGAGGAGCGGCTCGCCGTCAACGATGCCGACGCTGATGGCGGCGACATAGTCCGACAGGGGAATCGTGCGAAGGACGTCGCGCTGGCGCAGCGTGTCGAGCGCGAGCGCCAGCGCGACGAATGCGCCGGTGATCGACGCGGTCCTCGTGCCGCCGTCGGCCTGGATCACGTCGCAGTCAATCCACACGGTGCGCTCGCCGAGCGCCGGCAGGTTGGTCACCGACCGCAGCGACCGGCCGATCAGCCGCTGAATCTCCTGCGTGCGGCCGCCGACCTTGCCGGTGCTCGCTTCGCGCTGCGTGCGCGTGCTGGTCGCGCGCGGCAGCATGCCGTATTCGGCGGTGACCCAGCCTTTGCCGGTGTTGCGCAGGAACGGCGGCACGCGATCTTCGATGCTCGCGGTGCAAATGACTTTCGTCCGGCCGGCTTCGATGAAGACCGAGCCTTCCGCATGCGGCAGGTAGTTCGGGGTCAGATGTGTGTCGCGAAGCTCGTTGGCGGGTCGATGGTCAGATCGCATGGATGGCGGTCATTGTACCAGTCCCAGATTCTTTGCGAGCGGCTGGCGCAGGTCGACATGGCCGGCGAGGGTCGGCCACTTCTTTGCCGTCGATGAGGATTTGGACCGACTGGACGGCCGGGAGGTTGACGGTCAGCGCGTCGACAATTGTGTAGACGGTGAGCAGCTCGTTCAGCGTCCCGCCCGGGTGGGCGGTGACGGCTTCGCTGCTGAGGTCGACATACGCGTCGCCTCGCCCGGTCAGGTACACGGCGCGGAGCGCCGTGCCGGGAGGCACGGCCGACACGAGTGGATCCGCGACCGCGGCGATCTGGGCGTTGACGATCTCCCGCGCCTGCTCGGCGCCTTCGGCAAACGGCACCTCGCGCTCGACGCTCGTCAGCCGCGTGCCATCGTCCGAGACGTAAAACAGCCGCGCCTTGATCGTCCGGCCGGGCCCGGCCGGCGCCGCCGCCGGCGCGCCCGCCGTTGTCGTCGCTGCCGGGCTGAACAGGCGCGGCCACGCAAGCAGCAACAACAGGGCGCTGACTACCGCGACGAGGAGCGCGGCGCCTGCCACGATCGCGGCTCGTCGAGACGTCACTGGCCGCCCCTCCCGGCCTGCGAGTCGCGGAACCTGATGATGGTCTCCGTGATCGCCTGCACGAAGGCATTCTGGAAGTCGCTGCCGGTGAGCTGCTTTTCCTGATCGGCATTGGTGAGGAACCCCATCTCCACGAGCACCGCGGGCATGTTGGCCGATTCGAGCACGTCGAGCGGTGCGCGATCGATGGCGGCGCGAGGCGAGCGTCACGCGGTCGCGAAGCCGTTCCTCGAGGATGGCGGCGAAGGCCATCGACTGATCGAGGTGGTGCGTCTGCGCCGGTCCCACGCGACCAGTTCGATGTCGCGCACGCCGCCGCTGAAGGTCGGCACGCGGTCGACGCGGGCGGGCGGGCTCGTGGCCGGCGGCGCTGTCGAAGGCCGCGTAGTAAATCGTTGCGCCAGAGGTGGACGGCCGGAACGATCGCGTTCGCATGCAGGCTGATGAAGAGATCGGCCTTGTTGTTGTTGGCGACAGCGGTCCGGTCGTCGAGCGGTACGTCGCGGTCGTCGTCTCGCGTCAGCAGCACTCGAATGCCGAGCCGCGCCTCGACGGCGGCCTTGATGCGGCGGGCGATCGCGAGCGTCAGGTCTTTCTCTTTCGTCCCGCCCACGCCTTTGACCCCCTCGTCCATCCCGCCATGGCCCGGATCGAGCGCAATCGTCTGAAGGGGCGAGGCCGGCGGCGCGAGCGACGGACGGAAGGTCGGGCGACGGGGGCCGGTGCCGCCGCGGCCGGAGCCGGTGCGGCTTCGGTCGCCGTCGCCATCACATCAATCGCCAGACGCATCGTCGTATCGACCGGCAGCGTCGTGGCGCGGAATCCGGCGACGCGCGGTCCGAGGTCCACGCCGAGCGTCGTCGCATCCAGCTGGCGCACGTTGCGGACGAGGCTTTGGGGACTCTGCTGTCCGGGCGAAGCGAGTGGCGGATTGTCGATGTCCAGCGCGTCGGCGTCGAACTTGATCACGAGACGATCGTTGTCCTGCGTGACGGTGCTCGCGGCGCGCGGTGTCGTGTCGATCGTCAATCGTGCGCCGGGCGCGACGAGATCGTAGCGGACCGTCACGCGCGGCACGCGGACGTCGCCGGCGATCAGCAAGTGCGACGCTTTGCGAAGCTCGAGTTTGGTGTCGTAAATCGAGCGCCAGGGCCCGGTTGATGAACTCCACCGGCACGAGCCAGCGTCTGCCGGCGCGTGCAGCGGGCGCCGGGAGCGACACGAGCCGTCCCGCCACCGACGCCAGCGCCTGGTTGGTCAGCACGATCGTCTTGTCCTTGTAGGTGATCGTGAGCGCGCCGAGCGCGTCTTCGCGCACCGTCAGCTGGAACGTTGCGGCCAGATCGTCCACGGCGACGAATTCCTGATTGTTGACGAGCGCCAGCGGAATCGTGCGCCGGCCATCCTTCGACAGCATCGTCAGCGGAGCAGGTGCTCGGAGTCTGGCCGGGCCTGAGCTCTGACGAACGGTTCGAGATCATCGGGCTCGTCGCGAGGGCGAGCACGAACGAGCAAGGGCAGTGCGAAGGCGCGCGGTCGAAGCGTGACCGCGCGTCTCAACCTCAGTCAGACCTCCTGGTGTAAAACCCACGGCCCGCGGCGGCAAGCGTTTTCGAGAAGGGCGCCGGCTTCCAGCCTGCCGATACGCCGGCTTCCGCGGATTCGCGCGAGCAGGGTCGGAAGGCCGATGGTGTCGGCGTAGAACATCGGGCCGCCTCGATAGCGGGGGAAGCCGAAGCCGTAGCAGTAGATGACGTCGATGTCGCTCGGCGCGGCTCGCATAGCCTTCTTCGAGCACGCGCGCGCCTTCGTTCGCGAGCGCCGTGGTCACGCGCGCGAGGATCTCCTCGTCCGAGACGGCGCGGCGTGTGATCCCGCGACGGGCTGACGCTTCGTCGGCGAGCGTGTCGATCAGCGGATCGACGAGAGGCGTGCGGCTTCCGCTTTCGTACCGATACCACCCGGCGCCTGTCTTTTGTCCGTAACGCCCCATCTCGACCAGCCGAGTCGCGATGTCCGACTCCGGCCAGTCCGCCTGCGCGCCGCCGGTCGACTCGAAGGTGCTCGCGAATGCGCGCGCCGACGTCGAGGCCGGCGATGTCCTCCATCCCGAAAGGTCCGACCGGCATGCCGAACGCGGTCATCACGCGATCGATCTGCGCCACCGACGCGCCTTCCTCGAGAAGCAGATAGGCCTCGCGCAGGTACTGCAGGAGCATCCGGTTGGCGACGAACCCGAAGCAGTTGCCGACAACCACGCCGACTTTGCCGAGCCGTTTCGCGAGCTTCTGCGACGTCGCAATCGTCTCCGGCGCCGTGTCGCGGCCGCGCACAATCTCGACGAGCTTCATGACGTTCGCGGGGCTGAAGAAATGGTGGCCGATGACGTGCGGTCCACGGCCGCTCGCGCGGGCCAGCGCGTCGATGTCGAGCGTCGACGTGTTCGACGCCAGCACGCAGTCCGGTCGCGTCACGCGTCCGAGGTCGGCGAACGTCGACGTCTTCAGGGCCAGGTCCTCGAAGACCGCTTCGACGACGATGTCGACCGCGTCGAAGCCGTCGTAGGTGGTCGTGGGCGTGATGAGTCCCATGGCGCGCTCGAGCGCCTCGGCGGTCATCCGGCCTTTCGCGACCGACGACTCGTAGTTCCTGCGGATCGTCGCCATCCCGCGCGCCAGCGCCCCATCGTCCACATCCTTGAGGAGCACGGGAATGCCGGCGTTCGCGTACGTCATCGCGATGCCGCCGCCCATCGTGCCGGCGCCGACGATGGCGGCGCGCCGGATGTCGCGCGTGGGCGTGTCCTTGGGCACGCCGGGAACCTTGGCCGCCTCGCGCTCGGCGAAAAACAGGTGCACGAGCGCACGGGACTCCGTCGACACCAGGCAGTCGGCGAACAGCTCGCGCTCGACGGCGGATCCTTCGTCGAACGGCAGCGTGACGGCGGCTTTGATCGCATCGACGACCGCGTACGGCGCCCGCACCGGTGTCGGTGTCTTGTCGAAGCTGCGCGCGCCGCTCGTCGCACGCCGCGAGTCGCTCGGTGCACCGTCTGACGTGGCAATCGAGCGCTCGCGCGTTCTGCGGATCTCGCCTGCGTCGGCGCGCGCGCGCGCAAGGGCGATCGCGCACTGTCAGCAGCGCCTCGCGGTTGCCCTCAACCACTTGATCGATGATGCCGGCGGCATGCGCGCGCGCCGGCCGGCACCGGTTTGCCGTCGATGCACATGTCGAGCGCAAGCGGCACGCCGCAGAGCCGCGGCAAACGTTGGGTACCGCCGGCCCCGGGAATCAGGCCGAGCAGAACCTCCGGCTGTCCGACTCTGGCGCTCGACAAGCGCGACCGGTAATGGCAGGACATGGCGAGCTCGAGACCGCCGCCGAGCGCGTGGCCGTGAATGGCGGCGACGACCGGCTTCGAGGCATTCTCGATATTCTTCAGGGTCGCGTGGAACGCCTCCGACCGTGCGAGCGACTGCTCGCCGCGTCGTCATCGTCTTGAAGATGTTGATGTCAGCGCCGGCCACGAACGTCTCGCCCGCGCCGATGAGCACGATCGCCCTGACGGACGGATCGCTCGACCCCGCGTGCGACGGCGGCTTCGATCCCTTCGAGCACGCCGGGTCCCAGCGCGTTGACCGGCGGATTGTCGATCGTGATGACGGCGATCGCCGTCACCGACTTCGTACTGAATCACAGTTGTCTACTGTAAGACGGCGGACTTCGTCGAAGACATCCTTGTCTGTTCTACGGCCCGGTGGGGTGCTGCTCGAGGAACTTCGGCAGATCCGTGTTGGCGGGAAAATCCTTCGCGAGCTCACGCGCGAGGGCGATGGCCTCCGGGAAGTTCTTCTCGCGAACCAGCACGTCCCACAAGCCGAAGCGGGCTTCGGCGCTAGTGTAGACGTCAGTGTCCGCCTTCGCGGCCTCGCGGAGCGCCACCATCGCGCGCTTCTTGTTGCCGCCGCCCAGCACCCACCGCGTCCCTCTCGGCATCCGGGTATCGACGATGTAGTCGATCCAGGCGCGCGCGACCTTGGCGCGCACGTGGTGCGGGTTCTTCTTGAGGATGGCGTCGAGCGTGCGTCTGGCTTCCCAGTATTCGTTCCAGCCGGTCTTGCGTCCGAGCGTGCCGAGCTGCAGCCACACGTAGTTCAGATCGAGCTTGCCCAGCAGGAACTGCGCCTCCTCATCCGAGGGGTTGGCTTTGAGCCTGGCGCGGGCCGCCGCCTGGCCGCGGGCCATATCGCGCAGAAACGCGTCCAGCAAGCCCCTGGCATTTCTCACACGCCTTGAACGCCTTGTCCTTGTCCTTCTCGTCGCCGATCGCCCGCTTGATCTCCATCAGGAGCGCCGAGGTGCGGAGCTCGCAGGCGTCGACATCGTCGGCCGCGCACAGGTCGAGCGTCAGCGCCGCCGCCTGTTCGAAGTCGGCATTGTAGAAGGCCGTGCGCGCGTCAGTCAGGGCTTCCTGGCCGCTGGCGTCCGGTTCCGCGAGGAGGCTGAACCCGGCCGCCATGACCCCGATCGCACAGAACCGACGAATATGAATGATGAGGCCCCTCTGACATCGAGTTTACGCCTTCCGTGCGAAAGCGTGTATACTTACTGCTTCGTTCCAGAACTAAGCCAGCCTGCGTTGATGTGGCGCCGACCGGCCTTCGGGCACGCGTCGGACAGCTTCGGAATGACTTCCCGCCGTCCACTTTGCTCAATCTTTTCTGGAAACATCAGAGGTGCCGATGTCCGCACGTAACGGCGACAAAGCCAACGGATTGCCCAACCGCCTTCGTGACGCGTCGGGGGGCAAGGCCGCTTCACGCCGCTTCAGCGAGCCCGGGACGGCAGCCGCGTCGTAATTCGTCGATGAAGCATTCGGCCGATCGTGAAGTGTGCCCGAAATGCGGGCGCCCCAACGCGCGGCTGATTGGCCGGTCGGAAACCTTTCCGGTGCTCTACCTGCGGTGTGACGACTGCAATCACACGTCAGTGGCCCCGGCCTGAATATCACTCGTCAGACAGTAGACAGTTTTGTAAGACAGCTTCAAGGAGAGACACATGGCGCCCATGACCGGCACGATCAAGCGACTCGTCAGCGACAAAGGCTTTGGATTCATCCTGGCCTCGGACGGCAACGAATACTTCTTCCACAACTCGGCCTGCACCGAGACGCGTTTCGACGACCTCCGCGAAGATCAGGCGGTCACGTTCGAGCGCGGTCAGGGCCCCAAGGGTCCCCGCGGCGAGAACGTTCGACCGGCCTAAGACGCGCTGATCAGCCCGTCGATTAACGCTTCCTTCTTCGGGCGGGTGAGGCGCTTGAGCTGGTATTCCCGCTTCAACGCCTCTCCCCGCGACCCGCACATTTCCGAGTACACCAGATGGACCGGCCGACGGCACGCCGTATAGTGCGCGCCGCGGCCGCTGTTGTGCACTTTTTCCCGTTCGTGCGGATCGCGCGCGTAGCCCGTGTAGAGCGTGCCATCCGCGCACCGGACCATATAGACGAAGTGCATCATCAAATTGGCGAGTTGGTGAGTTGCGTAAGTTGGTGAATTTAACTCACTCACTCGACCAATTCACCAACTCACCAATTCACCAACTCACGAACTCCATAGCGTGTACGCCTTCAGCCTTTGATGAACGTCCCGTCGCGCAGCTCGGCGATCGCCTGCTGCAGCTGCTGCCTTGGTGTTCATCACGATCGGCCCGTACCAGGCGACCGGTTCCTCGAGCGGCTTGCCCGAGACCAGCAGGAACCGGATGCCCTCATCGTCCCGCCTGCACGACGACTTCGTCTCCGCTGTCGAACAGCACGAGCGATCGGTTCCCTGCGTCGTGATCGGTATCGCCTGCCGCGCCACCACCGCCGACATGGTCGGTTTGAACCGCGCGGGGTTCGGACGCGTCGCGGAACGTCCCTGAGCCCGCAAAGACATACGCGAACGCGTGGCGCGACGTGTCAACGGCCAGGCGCTTGCGCGTTCCCGGCGGAACCGAGACGTCGAGATATCGCGGGTCCGCGGCGACGCCATCGATCGGACCCGTCTTCCCCCAGAAGTCTCCGCAAATCACGCGCACGCGCGTACCATCGTCGTCGACCACCTCGGGGATGTCTTTCGCCAGGACATCCTGGTATCGGGGCGCGGTCATCTTGAGCGACGCGGGCAGGTTCGCCCAGAGCTGGAACCCGTGCATCCGCCCGTGCGCGTCGCCCTGCGGCATCTCCTGATGCAGGATTCCGCTTCCGGCCGTCATCCACTGCACGTCGCCGGCGCCGAGGTTGCCGCGATTGCCGAGGCTGTCGCCATGTTCGACCTGGCCCGCGAGCACATACGTGATTGTTTCGATGCCGCGATGCGGATGCCACGGGAAGCCGGCGCGATAGTCGTCCGGGTTCTCGTTGCGGAAATCGTCGAAGAGCAGAAACGGATCGAACTCGGTCGTGTCGCCGAATCCGAACGCGCGCTGCAGCTTGACGCCTGCGCCTTCGACGTGAGGTTTCGTATGAAACATGCCCTTCACGGGCCTGATAGACATCGGTGTCCTCCTGACGTATGGAGCAATCTACGTTGTGCGAATCCCCGTTCCTGGAATAACTATATTAAGAATAGTTACTATATGTCAAGAAGGTGCTTGCCGATACATATGTCGAGCGGTATGCTGAGAGCGAGACAATGCGGAAGGTTGGTCACGGCCCGGAGCTCTGTTCACGGTTTCACCGCGCGAGCGAGCTGATTGGCCGCCGGTGGACCGGCGCGATCATCTTCGTGCTGCTCAAGTCGCGCTGCCGGTTCGCGGCGCTCGGCGCGGCCATTCCCGACATCACCGATCGCATGCTCAGCGACCGGCTGCGCGAGCTCGAAGAGGAAGGGATTATCGAACGCACCGTCGTCCCCGACACCCCCGTCCGGGTGGAATACGCGTTGACGAGGAAAGGACGCAGCCTCGCCTCCGCGATCAACGCTATCACCGACTGGGCGCACAGGTGGATTCCGATTGAGGCACCCGCCGAACGGGCCGACAAACGCGCCCGTCGCCGCGCCTAGGCCGCCTCCTTTGATAGCATTGGCCCGCTCGATGCATTTACCCGCGCGGATGCTCTTGGTGTCTCTCGTCGCCGCCAGCGCTGTTCCCGCTTACGCGCAGGTACCCGCCTCCAACGGTGGGTCCAGGAGCCGCCTCGCCGAGGCCGACTACGATGCAGAGCGGTTGAAGCGCGTCGTCACGGCCATTCGGGTGACCGAAAAAATCACGCTCGACGGACGACTCGACGAGCCTGGGTGGACACTCGGCGTACCCATGACCGATTTCATCCAGCGGATCCCTCGAACGGGTGAGCTGTCGGATGAACGAACCGAAGTACGCGTTCTCTATGACGACGACAATCTTTATGTGGGCGTCAGCGCATTCGACTCGCGCCCGGCTCTCGTCGTCAAGGAGCTGAAGAAGGACTTCGACATCAATGGGACGGATCTGATTCAGGTGATCATCGACAGCCTGCACGATGGGCGCACGGGCTTCTCGCTTTCGACCAATCCCGCCGGCGCGAAGCGCGACAACCAGTTGTCGGCGATTAATTCAGCGGGCGGCGGCGTCGACTGGGACGGCGTGTGGGACGTCAAGGCGAGGAGGCTCGAGGAGGGCGGGTGGGTCGCCGAGTACGAGATTCCGTTCAAGACGATGCGGTTCAGCGGTGCACCGTCGCAGGTCTGGGGCCTTCAAGTTGCGCGGCGCATTCCACGCCTGAACGAGGAAAGCGAATGGTCGCCGGTGCCCTTCCGCGGCGCGTCGGTCAGAACACAATATGCCGGCACGCTTCGCGGTCTCGAAAACATCAGCCCGGGCCGGAACCTGAAGCTGAAACCGTACGTGCTCGGCCAGGCCTCCAGCGCGCGCCTCGGAGGCCAGTTGACGAAGATCGATTCGCTCCTGCGAATCAAGGACTACAATGCCGGCGTCGATCTCAAGTACAGCCTCACGCCGTCGCTGACGCTGGACACGACCTACCGGACCGACTTCGCGCAGGTCGAGGCCGACCAGCAGCAGGTCAACCTGACACGCTTCAACTTGTTCTTCCCTGAAAAGCGTGAATTCTTTCTCGAAAATGCCGGCACCTTTGCGTTCGGTCCGGGCGGCAATCTCGTGCCGTTTTTCAGCCGGCGCATCGGCCTCGATGCCGCCGGCACGCCGGTGCCCATCATCGGCGGTGGCCGCGTGTCCGGGCAGGTCGGCAGGTATAACGTCGGGCTTCTGGCCATGAAGAGCGAGAAACTGGAGGCCCTGCCGTCCAACAACTATGTCGTGGGCCGCGTCCAGCGAAATCTGTTCAGAAACTCATGGGTCGGCGCCATTGGGACCCATCGCGATTCGAGCGTGGCTGGCGACTATAACCGCGTCTACGGCCCCGATGCGCACTTCCAGTTCTACGACAAGCTCGAGTTCGATTCGTACCTGCTGCGCAGCGACACGCCGGGAAAGACGGGCAACAACCAGGCGCGCCGCCTTCAGGCGGGATGGAAAGACGACGAGCTCACGATCTCGGGCGAGTACAACGCCGTGCAGCCGAACTTCACACCCGAGATGGGATTCGTCCGGCGTGGGAACATGTCGCAGTACAACGGCGACTTTGCCTGGAAGCCGCGGGTCACACACCAGACGATCCAGAATCTGAACTTCGCCGCAGGCCTTGACTACTACAAGGGGGGCACCACCCACAACATCGAAACGCGAGTTCAGGACGCCACCTTCGGCCTTCAATACAAGAACAATGGTTCGACCAGCTTTAACATCAACCGGACGTTCGACCGGCTGATCAAGCCATTCGCGATCCCGGGCCACACCGACATCTCGATTCCTGTCGGCGATTACGACTATCTCAGCTACACAGCCAGTGCGAACGCGGGCAGCAATGGAAAAGTCACCGGAAGCGGCAATGTCAGCTGGGGTGAATTCTGGAACGGCCACACCAGGGCGGTCAGCGGCACGATGGGCTTGCGGCCGCACTATCACTTCAGCGTGGACCTGAATTACTCGCGCAATCATGTCACGCTGCCAAACGGGCAGTTCACGACGAACTTGATCGGCAGCCGGTTTCTGTATTCGTTTACCTCCCGGGCATTTCTCAATGCCTTTTTTCAGTTCAACGCCGACACCCACCAGGTCAGCTCCAACATCCGGTTCAATATCATTCATCATCCGCTGAGCGATCTGTACCTCGTGTACAACGACACGCACGAGACCACAACCGGTGAGACCGTCGGGCGGGCCTTCACGATCAAGTTGACGAATCTGTTCAATTTCTAGGCGTCAGGCTCCAGGCTTCTGGCCTGGGCCGTGCCGAAAGGCTGGAGCCAGAAGCCTGGAGCCGGGAGCCTGTAGCCCCAAGCCGAGCCCGACTAGCCCCGCTCCCAAAACTGATCGAAAATATCCCTCGTCCTATCCACAAACGGCCGAATGGCCCCAAACAGGAGGATTGGGAGATGGCAAGGCGTGGCGTGCTTGCTGCGGTGCTTTGCGGTACCTGGATATGTTTCGGAACGCCCGGACCTCTCGAGGCCCAGACTGCAGCGGGTGGTCAGGGAGCGGTGACGTGCGGCGCCGATCTCGTGAAGAGTCTGGCCGGCGCGTGGAAGGCACCGGAGTACAGGATGAAGCGAGCCAGTGAGGTGGGCACGCAGGTGTTCGGCCCGAATGCGAGTGACGTCAGGAATGTGGAGCTGACGCTGCAGCCCTCAGGGGAAGGCGTGCTGAAGATCTCGACCTCGGTCCTCGATCAGAAGGGAAAGACATGGGCGCCGACGCTCATCGAAGCGAAGGTGACCGTCGCGGCTCCGCAGGCGGCTGTGCAGACCTCGGCAGGCCGATGCGAGCCGGTCGTGACCGTGGGCGGGGTCGAAGAACGCTACCTTGACGAGACGGGCTACCGTACGCCGTTGTCCGGAGCCCACGTGAGGATGGTCGCCAACCCGGCGGCCAAGCAGCTCGAGGTCAGGTTCGAGACGGCCAAGGGCGAAGGGTCGTTCTGGAGCACGCTGATGCGTCAAGCCCCACGCGCTCAACCTGTTCGATAGTGAACAGGTCGGGCGCCCGCTCCTGTGACACGCTTGCCGCATGGAAGCTA
This sequence comes from uncultured Acidobacteriota bacterium, assembly GCA_963789965.1. GTDB lineage: Bacteria > Acidobacteriota > Vicinamibacteria > Vicinamibacterales > CAVVIG01 > DATLLJ01. The sequence continues at coordinate 43,130 of CAWBMO010000005.1, read as the reverse complement.
GGCAGGGCCGCGGCTCAGCGAAAGCTGTGTCCGGCTTCAACGCGCAGGAGTTCCTCGACTCGGCGGGAATTGCCAGGAAAGTCGTCAAGTTCGGTCGAAATGAGACCGTCTTCAGGCAGGGCGACGCCTGTGAGGATGTCATGTACATTCGAACGGGCGGCGTGAAGCTCTCGGTCCTCTCGAAGCTCGGCAGAGAGGCGGTCGTGGCGATGCTCGGTCCGGGCGACTTCTTTGGCGAAGGGTGCCTGGCAGGACAGCCATTCCGAATCGGCAGCGCCACCGCCATCACCCCGAGCGTCATCCTGCTCGTCAACAAAGCCAAGATGATCCGGCTGCTGCACAAGCAGCACGCGATGTCCGACCGCTTCATCTCCCACATGCTGTCGCGCAACATCCGCATCGAAGAGGACCTGATCGATCAGCTCTTCAACTCCAGCGAGAAGCGCCTGGCGCGGGCGCTGCTCCTGCTCGCGCGCTACGGCAAGCAGGACAAGCCGACCCGCGTCGTCCCGCAGATCTCGCAGGAGACACTGGCGGAAATGATCGGCACGACCCGTTCGCGCGTGAATTTCTTCTTGAACAAGTTCAAAAAGCTGCGATTCATCGAGTACGAGGGCGAGCTGCCCATCAGGGTCAACAGCTCGCTGCTGAGCGTCGTCCTGCACGACTGACCGTCAGCGCGAACTTGAAAACAAGAGCGCTGCTCAGCTAAGATCAGACCTAGCCCATCAGCTCACGACGGTGTCCAGCACCTCCGATTTCGATTGGAGGCCCCCGCGGATGTAATCGTTCGGAGCCCGGAAGATTCGATGGCGCCCAAGAAAAAAAGTCCGTTCGACGCGCACGTCTTTCTCGAGTCGGCAGGGCTCGGGAAGCGTGTCGTCGCCTATGCGCGCAAGGAGATCGTCTTCTCACAGGGGGATCCCTGCGACAGCGTGATGTACTTGCGGAGCGGTACAGTGCAGCTCTCGGTGCTTTCACACTCAGGAAAAGAGGCCGTGATTGGCACGCTGGGGCCTGGCGATTTTCTGGGTGAGGGCGCGCTTGCGGGTCACCCGATCCGGCTTGAAACAGCCACCGCCATGACGGCAACGACCATGCTCGTCGTTCCTAAACGGCAGATGATTCGCCTCCTGCACAGCCAGCACGCCCTCTCGGACCGGTTCATTGCGCATATGCTGGGCCGGAACGCCCGCCTCGAGGCAGACCTCGTCGATCAGCTGTTCAATTCGAGCGAAAAGCGGCTGGCTCGCACGCTGCTTCTGCTGGCCCGCTACGGCAACGGAGACAAGCCGCTGGGGAAGGTGCCGAAAATCTCTCAGGAAACGCTCGCCGAGATGGTCGGGACGACCCGGTCCCGCGTGAACTTCTTCATGAACAAGTTCAAGAAGCTCGGCTTCGTCGAATATAACGGCGGCCTCAAGATCAATCCCTCCCTCCTGACCGTCGTCGTTCGCGACTAGAGCCCCTTTCCACGCCTCGTTTCTCCTCGTGGCGGCCATTTCGACTCTGGCAAATGACCGATTTACACAAATGCTCAGGAATCTTTGAGAGTGTTCAACATTGAACAGCTTGATCCCGACACGGTCACGATAATCATTTGGAATCCGACCCGGCCCAACTGTTTACAGCGAAGGGAGGCAGCTCAGCCGTTCACCGTCATCAAGCACGAACATGGACAGACTGATCTTGTTGGTCGCGCAACATTCGGCCGACGCCGAGAAGATTCGAGCCGCGCTCGGTGAATCGCCAGACTGCGCTTTCTCGGTCGAATGGGTTCAGCAGCTCTCCGAGGGCGTCGAACGACTGAACCAGGGACAGGTAGACGCCGTACTGCTTGACCTGTTCCTGCCTGATTGCCACGGACTCGAGACCTTCAACAAGCTCTCGCACGCCGCGCCAGACGTTCCCGTTTTGATCGTCTGCGACGCGAGCGACGAACCGCTCGCGCTGCAAGCGGTCGAGCGGGGTGCACAAGATTATCTCGTGAGGACCCACCTCGACAGCTACTCCCTGCCGCACGCGCTCCGCAACATGATCGAGCGCAAGGCCGTGGCTGAGGCGTTGTCTGTCGAAAGGGAACGCGCCGATGTGACGCTCAACTCCATCGGGGACGCCGTACTCAGCACCGACCTCGCCGGACGCATTACCTATCTGAATGTCGTGGCGGAGGAGATGACCGGCTGGAGCCGGCGGGACGCCGCAGGCCGACCGCTCACCGACGTGTTCCACATCATCGACGGCATGACCCGCGAGCGCGCCCAGGATCCCATGGCGCTGGCCATTCAGGGGAACAAGGCCACGGGACTGACGCCGAACTGTATTTTGATCCGCCGGGATGGGCATGAGGCGGCCATTGAAGACTCGGCCGCTCCCATTCACGATCGACAGGGACTGGTGACCGGGGCGGTGATCGTGTTTCATGACGTCAGCGTGGCGCGCGCGATGACGTTGAAGATGTCGCATTTGGCGCAGCACGATGCGCTGACGGACTTGCCGAACCGCCTGCTCTTGAACGACCGTCTGGACCGTGCGATTGAATTGGGGCGACGCCACAAAAGGCAACTGGCCGTGATGTTCTTGGACTTGGATCGCTTCAAGCACATCAACGACTCGCTTGGGCACGATGTGGGCGATCAACTACTGCGCTCGGTCGCGGAGCGACTGGTGAGTGGCCTGCGTGGCTCGGACACGGTCAGCCGGCAAGGAGGGGACGAGTTCGTGATCGTGCTGTCGGACATGGACCGTGCAGCGACAGCCATCGTCAGCGCGGAAAAAATCCTCGACACGGTTGCGGAACCCCACCTCGTCAGCGGCCACGAGCTCCACATCACGGCGAGCATTGGCGTCAGCGTCTACCCGGCTGATGGTCGTGACGCGGAGACGCTCCTGAAGAATGCGGACATCGCCATGTATCACGCGAAGGAACGCGGCCGCGGCGGTTACCAGTTCTTTCAGCGGGAGATGAACGTCCGGGCCATCGAGCGGCGATCGCTCGAGTCCCGGTTGCGCCGCGCGCTCGATCGGAAAGAGTTCGTCCTGCACTACCAGCCGAAAATGGATCTGGAGAGTGGCGCGATCCTCGGCGCCGAGGCGCTTATCCGCTGGCGGCATCCCGGTTTAGGCCTCTTGCCGCCTTCGCGGTTCGTGCCCATTGCCGAAGATTCGGGCCTCATCGTCCCCATCGGGCAATGGGTTCTCCGCGAAGCCTGCCGGCAGGCCCGGGCGTGGCGGGCGCGGGGGTGGCAGGATGCCGGCGTGCGGCCAATGACCGTGGCCGTGAACGTCTCTGCCGTCGAGTTTCGGCACCCGGGGTTTTTCGAGTGTGTTCGTCAGATTCTGGAACAGACGGGGCTTGAGCCACGTTGTCTCGAGCTGGAAGTGGCGGAAACCGTCCTCATGGCGGACACGCAGTCCACGCTCTCCGTGCTCCGGGAACTCAAGGCCTTGGGCGTGCAATTGACGCTCGACGACTTCGGAACGGGAAACTCAAGCCTGAGTCATCTGAAAGAATTTCCGATTGACGCCCTCAAGATCGACAAATCGTTTGTCCGGGACATCACCAGTGGTGACCGGGGCGCCTCCATCGTCCGCGCGGTGATCAGCATGGGCAAAGAACCTCAACCAGCGGGTCATCGCCGAAGGTGTCGAGACCGCCGAACAGCTTGCATTCCTTCAGGCCCAAGGCTGTCGCGAGGGACAGGGGTACTATTTCAGTCGACCGGTGGCCGCCAGGCAGTTCGCCAAACTGCTTGCACCGGCAAGGTCAGCAGTTCTCACGGAGGATCGCGGGGCCACCGACGGACGTGACCTTGTCGACCCCGGTGTCCTCAGGAAGCTACGATTCGTCGGGTGCGAGGGCGAGCCGCACCGATTCGCCTCGCTGATCAACTCTCCTGGGGGCGGTGCGATAATAGGGCGCGATGGCGCCGAGGAAGACACGTCCGTTCGACGCCCGCGCCTTTCTCGAGTCGGCGGGGCTCGGGAAGCGTGTCGTCGCCTATGCGCGCAAGGAGATCGTCTTCTCACAGGGGGATCCCTGCGACAGCGTGATGTACTTGCGGAGCGGTACAGTCCAGCTCTCGGTGCTTTCACACTCAGGAAAAGAGGCCGTGATTGGCACGCTGGGGCCTGGCGATTTTCTGGGTGAGGGCGCGCTTGCGGGTCACCCGATCCGGCTTGAAACAGCCACCGCCATGGCGGAGACGACCGTGCTCGTCGTTCCCAAACGGCAGATGATCCGCCTCCTGCACAGCCAGCACGCCTTCTCGGACCGGTTCATTGCGCACATGCTGGGCCGGAACGCCCGCCTCGAGGCAGACCTCGTCGATCAGTTGTTCAATTCGAGCGAAAAGCGGCTGGCTCGCACGCTGCTTCTGCTGGCCCGCTACGGCAACGGGGACAAGCCGCTGGGCAAGGTGCCGAAAATCTCTCAGGAAACGCTTGCCGAAATGGTCGGGACGACCCGATCCCGCGTGAACTTCTTCATGAACAAGTTCAAGAAGCTCGGTTTCGTCGAATACAACGGCGGCGGCCTCAAGGTCAATCCTTCGCTGCTGACCGTGGTCGTTCATGACTGACGCGACCGCGAGTTCCGTTGCAAACTGTTCAATATTGAACATACGGCAGAGCTAGTAGCTCGTATCGTTGCGGCGTGTGAGGTCCGACATGCCGCAGATATCACCGACGTCGTTCGAGAATTCACTGGTGGACGCGCTGCCGCTCCCGGCGTGCATTTGCGAAGCGCCCTCCGGTCTGATCATACGTAGTAATGCGCACGCGGCCGTTTTGTGGGGGCAAGAGCCGGAGCCCGAGACGCGGATTCACGACGTGCTGCGCTTTGTACATCCGGACGGCGCGCCATTACCGCCCGAGGCCTTTCCGTTGGCCGTCGCTATCGACGACGGTACGGCCGACGCCAACCGGCAGGCTGTCATCGAACGGCGCGGTCAACCGAGCATGCTGGTCAACATCAACATCCTCCCGCTCAGCACCGTGGGCCAGCGCCGTGCCGGGTTGATGGTGTTCCACAGTGCAAGCGAACGGCATCCGGGCCGCGAGGCGGTGCTCAAGGGGCGCGATCGGACAGACGAGAGCTTGCAGTTCGAGCGTTCGCGGCGGAACGACTCTCTGGGCGCGTTTCCCGACGTCGAACGGAACGCGACGAATCAGGACTTGATCGGCGAACGTGCGTACGCCGATACAGTGACCGCGGCGCAGGAAGACCTTCTCGCCGACGTCAGCCACGACCTGCGGTCAATGCTCGGCGGCCTGGCGGTCAGCGCCGCCATGTTGCTCGCGGAAGCACCCATGGGAAAAGACGGCGACAAGATCCGAAGGCATGCCGGCACCAGCCATCGGGCGGTCGTCCAAATGACCCGGCTCATCAACGATCTTCTCGATACGGCGAGCATCGAAGCCGGAAGGCTGGCGATCGTCCCGCGACGGGTCGACGTGGGCGGGCTGGTCAGCGATACGGTCGAAGCGTTTACCTCGATGGCCGCGGCGAAGACCATCACCCTCGACGCCGTCCTTCCGGCCCCTCCACTGAGCGCGACAGTCGACGACCTGCGGATTCTGCAAGTGCTCGAGAACCTGGTCAGCAATGCGATCAAATTCACCCCGGCAGGCGGCAGGGTGTCGATCCGAATTCGCGCGTCGGTCCACCGGATCCAGTTCGTGGTCAGCGATACGGGCATCGGCATTCCCGAGAACAAGCTGGCGGCCATCTTCGAGCGGTTCCATCAGGTCAGCAAGGACGGCCGCGGCCTCGGACTTGGCCTGCACATCTCGAAGTCCATCGTCGAGGCGCATGGTGGAAGAATCTGGGCCAAGAGCGAGGTCGGCGTCGGCAGCACGTTCTATGTGGAACTTCCGGTCGCACCAGTCAGCGGATGAGGGAGGGTGTATAGTCGGAGTGCGTGAAACACACACTCTATGAAGATCCGGTCACCCATCAGTTTGCGTTGATCAGGCTGCCGGAAAGGTTCATCGAAGGAGATCCGCTCCGCATTCCGCCAACCGATCGATGGTTTGCGAGCCGCGAAGAGGCGATCGCCTCGCTCTCCGAGCTTCTCAATCTGGAAGAATGACGGGCGCCTGCCCGTCAAGAATTTCCGTTAGCTGCTGCAGCACTCCCATCGTCCACGCCACTGGGACCGGACGATGTGTCCCGTACTGTCGGCAAAAAAAATCCGGTAGATCGGCCAGGCGTCTCTCATTCGCGGATCGTACACACGCAGCGCCTCCCCTTGACGTGACTCGTTCGTGACGGCAGGTGCTGTGATCACTGTCGTCGCTGTCGTCCCAACGGATGTCGGGACGTACACCGCAATCCGGCCACCCTCGCCATCCGAATAAAGAAAAGCGGGTCGACCCCACGTCCGGAACAGATCGTCGACCGTATGACCCTGCCAGGACTGCATCAGGACATCGAAACGGCGCGCCGCACATCCTGACGATGGGAATGCCCCGGAAACGATGACGGCCAGAAGCAGGAGTCGGGCGCGCATTCCTGTTATAAGTTAGCACCATGCCGAATGTCCTCGCCATTTCCGGAAGCCTGCGGAGCAAGTCGTTCAACACGATGCTTGTTCGGGCTATCGTGGAAACTGCGCCGCCGGGAACCACCATCGAGATCGGATCAATCAAGGAGATCCCCCTCTACAACGGCGACGTCGACGCGGCGGGCGCCCCGGCGTCGGTGCGGGAACTGAAGGAGAGGATCGCCACCGCGGATGGACTGCTGCTCGTCAGTCCCGAGTACAATCACTCAATTCCCGGCGTGCTGAAGAACGCGATTGATTGGATTTCCCGGCCGGCTGCAGACATCCCCCGCGTGTTCGGCGGCCGTCCGGTCGGCGTCATCGGCGCCACGCCCGGCCCTGGAGGCACGACGCTGATGCAGGAAGCGTGGCTGCCTGTGCTGCGTGCGCTCGGGGTGGTGCCGTTCTTCAGCACCAAACTGATGCTGGCCAATGCCGGGAAAGTATTCGACGAACAGGGCAGGCTGCAGGACCCGGCTGTCCGCATGCAAGTGGAAAAGTACATCGCGGCCTTCGCGGGGTTCGTTGCGCGACACAAAACGTAATTCTTCCCAGGACATGTTCATATCTCATGACTCATCGGCTGATCGCTGTTCTCATATTGATTGTTGGCGTCACGACGTCGGCGCGTGCTCAAGAGTTGTCGCCCACCGACCGGCGAGCGGTCGTTGCGCTCCGGATGAACGACGAGGAGCGGATCGAGCTCGACGGCCAGCTCGATGAAGGGGCGTGGAAGCGGCGGTGCCCGCGGCGGGTTTCATCCAGCAGGATCCGGACAACGGGAAGCCGGCGACCGAGCAGACCGAAGTCCGCATCGTCTACAACAGCAGAGTCGCTCTACATGGGCGTGACCTGCTTCGACTCCGAGCCGGACAAGTGGCTCGGCTACCAGCGGCGCCGCGACGAGTTTCTCCCGGCCGACGACCGCTTCATGTGGAACATCGACACGTTCAACAACCAGCAGTCGGGCTATTTCTTCGAGATGAACCCGTCGGGCCTGATGGGCGATGCGCTGCGCGGCGCCGGCTTCAACAACCGGCAGTGGGACGGCATCTGGAACGCGAAGGTTCGTCGCAGCGAGATCGGCTGGACGCTCGAGATCGAGATTCCGTTCCGCACGCTCAACTTCGATCCGGACGCCGAAGCCTGGGGCATCAATTTCCAGCGCACCGTGCGCCGGAAGAACGAAGAGAGCGTCTGGATGGGATGGCTGCGCAATCAGGGGCTGAATCGGCTCTCGAACGCCGGCCTGCTCACCGGCCTCGGCAGCATCGACCAGGGCCTCGGGCTCGACATCAAGCCGTACGTCGTCGGCACGTCCGAATCGTTCCCGGGTCGGGGCGAGTCGCGGGTCCGGAACAACGCGGACGCCGGGCTCGATGTCTTCTACAGCCCGTCGCCGTGGTGTGCGCACGAACCTGACGATCAATACCGATTTCGCGCAGACCGAGGTCGATCAGCGGCTGGTCAACCTGACGCGTTTCCCGCCGTTCTTCCCGGAGAAGCGCGACTTCTTCCTCGACGGGTCGACGTTCTTCGATTTTCAAAGCACGACAGCGGCGGCAACAGCCTCCTGCCGTTTTTCAGCCGCCGCATCGGGCTCGACGCCAACGGCGATCCGCAGAAGATCGATGTCGGCGGCAAGCTGGCCGGGCAGTTCGGATCGAACGACGTCGGAGCGCTGTACGTGCGGACCGGCGAGCAGGATGGCGTCGCTCGGCGAGGATTTCGCCGTGCTGCGCGGCAAGCACCGGATGTTCCGGCAGTCGTACGTCGGCGGACTCTACACGGGCCGTCGCGCCCGCGGGATCGAACGCGCCCGCGCAGCACACCATGGGCGCCGATTTTCTGCTCGCGACGTCGTCGTTCCTCGGATCGGACAATCTGAACGTCGGCGGCTTCTTCGTCGATACGACAGCGGCGAACGCGGGCGGCAAGAACAACGCGTTCGGCGTGCAGGTCGACTATCCGAACGATCCCTGGACCACGAGCTTTCTCTATCGCGAAATTCAGGCGAACTACAACGCGGCCGTCGGTTTCACGCCGCGAACCGGTTTCCGCCGGATGACCACCGGACTCTCGTACACCACGCGGCCGCAGGCCAATCGATGGATTCGCAGCATTCAGTATGGCGGGTGACCTCAACTTCCTGCGCGATACGGAAGGCAACAGCCTCCTCAATCGCGATGTGGATTTCACGCTGATGAACGTCGCCACGCATTCGCAGGACAACTTCAACGTGCACGTGCTGCCGACCTACGAACGGCTGGAGCGCGACTTCACGATCAGTCCCGGGATCACCCTGCCGGTGGGGAGCGAGTACCGCTTTACGCGGTACCGGTTTCCGCATCAACGGCGCAGCGGCGGGTGGTGGCGGTCGGCCCGACCTTCGAGATCGGGAATTTCTACAACGGGACGCGGCGTCGAATCGCGATCGACTTCAACGTGCGCGTTCGCCCCGGCGTCATCATCTACACGTCGGCGGAGTGGAACAGCGTCGAGCTGACCGAGGGACGCTTCAACACCCGCCTGTACCGCATCGTGCCGGAGCTGCAGTTCAGCCCGTGGATCGCGTGGGTGAACAACGTTCAGTACGACACGCAGAGCTCGGTCATCGGCTGGCAGTCGCGATTCCGTTGGATCCTGAAGCCAGGGAACGATCTCTATCTTGTCTACACGCACAACTGGGTCGACGATCCGCTGCAGCGCCGGATCTACACGCTCGACCGCCGGATGGCGTCGAAATTCATGTACACGCATCAATTCGGAGGATAGCTGTGCACGTGACGACTCGATCAGTTCCATCCGTGCTATACTGTGCCGTCGGATCTTGCCGCGTACTCTGCTACCTGTTGGTGCAACGAGCCTCCGCTGACTCGCTTCTGCCTCTTCTGCTTAGCTACGAGACGAAATCCATCCACGGATCCATCCGGAGCCGTTGGGAACACCGGTGCCGCTCGGGCGGGCCGGCTTGTCGCTGAGCGACAGAGGAGTCAGTGTCATGGGTCGTAAGTTATATGTAGGAAACCTTCCGTACGAGACCGGCGAAGCCGAGTTGCAGGAGTTGTTTGCCGGCGCCGGCAACGTCGAATCGGTCCGCGTCATGCGGGACATGGCCACGGGCCGGGCGCGGGGGTTCGCGTTCGTCGAAATGGCCACCGACGACGAGGCGCAGGCGGCGATCACGAAGTTGAATGAACATCAGATGGGCGGCCGCAGTTTGACCGTCAACGAAGCGCGCCCGAAGCCGGCTTCGAGCGGTGGCTTCGGCGGGGGCGATTCGAACCGCCGCCGATCCGAGCCTCGTTGGTAAAGCTGTAAAGTGCAGGGACCGGCATGGCGCCGGTCCCGCGCATTCCCGTCCAGGTCGCCGCAACATACCGTATACTTAGAGCCTGGCTTTCCTGAGCCCTGCGGCCACCACGGCCTCAAGCCCTCACCAAAGCATATCTGGAGAGGGCCTTTCGACGCGCCGTGCCTCCCTCTCTTCCGCCGAACACGTTTTGGGTCCCCGGTTCAAGAGACCCCTGGAAAGAAGGTTGTGTGGTCCAACGTCCACCGGGATTCAACGCGTTCGAGTTCGTCGTATTATCCGGGCTTCGCGCCGCGCAGCTGATGCGGGGCTGCACGCCCAGAGTCGTGAGCGCGCACAAAGTCATCACGACCGCCCAGATGGAGGTCGCGGAATGGAAAGTGGTTCGGGCCGCACCGGTGCCCGTCGTCGCCCCTCAACTCAAGCCGTCGCTGCTCGTCGAGGCGGAAGTGGTGGGTTCCCTGACATGATGAAGCCAACCCAGATTCCGCAGGCGCACGGATCCAAGGCCAAGGGCCGCATCGCGGAGTTGTCCCGCGGCCGCTCGTGCGGCGTCATTCGCGCGAGCGACGGACAGCGCGTCTTTTTTCACAGCCGCGATCTGGAAGGCGCCAGGTACAACGACATGGAGGTCGGTGCCCCGGTGTTCTTCGAGTTGATTGCGGATCCAGTCAGTGGACCTCGGGCCACACGCGTTCGCACGACGGTTGCCGAGAGGTGCCTGTGAGCGGGCGCGTCCATCTGATCAACCCCAGCGAGTTGTCATTTGGCGTCGCCGTGATCACACCACGGTGGCTGTATGTACTCGCCGCGGCGACCGGCTCGCGCTGGGGCGATCCGAATCTTGTGGATGAAACGCTCGACCAGGTCGACCCCACAACCATCGCGGCCGGCGACGTCGTCGGCATCGGCATTCACACGGGCAATGCGCTCCGCGGGTACGAAATCGGCCGCCTGGCGCGCGAGCGCGGGGCGTGGGTGGTCTTCGGCGGCATTCACGCGACGTTGTTTCCGGATGAGGTTCGCGAACATGGCGCCGCACACGCCGTGGTGAAGGGCGACGGCGACATCGTCTGGCAGCGGGTCGTCGAGGACTGCTTCGCGGGACGGCCGGCGCAAGTCTACGACGGCGGAAAGATCTCGGGCGAACAGTTCGAGTCGGCGCGCTGGGACTTGCTGCCGGCGGGCCGCTACATGTGGGCGTCGGTCCAGACGGTGCGCGGCTGTCCGAAGCACTGCTCGTTCTGCTCCGTCTGGCGCACCGACGGCCAGGAGCCGCGGCAGCGGGGCGTCGACCGCGTCGTGCGCGAAATCGTCGAGCTCCGTCGTCTGGGGTTCAAGTTCATTGCGCTGGCCGACGACAATTTCTATCCCGTCACGCTCGACGATCTGGCGCAGGCGCGCCGTCGCAAGGATCCCGCACGCCTGATGGAACTGCAGGCGCTTCGCGACGAGCGGTTCGAGTTGATGGCGCAGCTGGCGAAACTGCCGAGCGATCTGGTGTTCTACACCCAGATCACCATGGAAGCGGCCGAAGATCCGGAATTTCTGGACGCCATGCGGCGCGGGCACATCCGCGGCGCGCTCGTCGGTGTCGAGTCGATCACGCCCGAAGGCCTGAAGGACGTGTACAAGGGCTTCAATCTTGCCGGGGACGCGCTGATCGCGCGGCTCAAGGAATTTCGACGTCACGACATCCATGTCCTCGGGTCGTTCATCTTCGGGCTGCCGAGCGACGGCGCCGAGACGTTCGATGCAACGGTCAAGCTCGCTCAAGAGGCGGATCTGACGTTTGCGCAGTTCGTCCTGCTCACGCCGTTCCCCGGCACGGTCGATTTCGAGAAGTGGGCCGGCGAAGAGGCGAACCGTGCCAAGCAGGTGGACGGCATCTCAATCACCCAGCACTGGCTCATCCCGCTGCGCCGGCGGCCGAAGCTGTATGCGCCGCATCCCACACTGACCCTCGAAGACATCCGCTCGCGGACGCAGGGCGCGTGGGACAAGTTCTACAGCTGGTCAAACGTGTGGGGCCGCTCCCGCGTCGTGAAATCGATCAAGGGGCGCGTGGCGTTCGTGCTGATTTCGAAACTTTACCGCCAGATGTACGCGAACACGGGGATTGCCACCGACAGCGCGCGCGTCGCGCGATCGAATCGCTGGGCGCGGTATCTGGGCATGATGGTGCGGCGGCTCTTCATCACGGATCCGATGCCCGACCTGCAGATGCCGGAACGAGCCTCGTAAGACGATCGGCCAAGCGACACGCCCGCGAACAATCCGCCCGCACGCGAGTCGCTGAGGCTCCGCGCGTCGCGACGCGTCGATCGACACTCCCGCCTGACGTCCCTTCACGCCCGCCGCCGCTCCGACGACGATTACCCGCGGAGCGGATTTCGGCCTTGGATAACCCGCAGCAGCACCACGATGATCGCGATCACCAGGAGGAGGTGTATGAGGCCTCCGAGCGTGTAGGACGTGCCGATCCCCAGAAGCCACAAGACGACGAGCACGATGACGAGTGTTGAAAGCATGGTGAGCCATGATAGAGCGCGGACTTACGCATGGCTGTTCCCTTGTGCACACCTCTGTAGGCTGGTCGTGTGTCACGCTCGGCGCGTGGATGGGTGTTATCGAAGATCGACAGCTCGCTTGTGAGCGTCGCCCCAACACGACTGAGGAGTTCGATGAAGAATACTGTGATCGTTGGCGTTGTCCTGATACTGCTCGGCGTGGTGGCGCTCGTCTACCAAGGCATCACCTACACGAGCCGCGAGACGGTCGTCGATATCGGCCCCCTGCACGCGACGGCGGATCGACAGAAGACGCTGCCGCTTCCGCCAGTGCTGGGAATTGCGGCGGTGGCCGGAGGCGCTCTGCTGTTGATCGTCGGGGCGCGCAAGCACGCGTAGCGTCCCGGCTCATAAACTCCTCCAGACAAGCTGTGGGACGAACGCCACAACGGCGAAGTGAATCAGCCGGCCGACCGCGCCGACCGCGAGAAATCGGCCGAATGCAATGTTGAGCGCACCTGCAGCAATGGCCACGATGTAGAAAGGCGGAAGGCCTGTTGTCGAGCTGAGCAGCATGACTCCAAGCGCCGATCCCGGGTGCCGTTGGAGAAGCTCCCGCCCCTGGTCGATCGCCTTCTGCACACGGGATGCTCGAGGCCCCGTCGTCTGTCGAGAGATCCAGTACATGATGGACTTGCCTGTCATTTGTCCAAGCGTCACGAGAGCCACCAGCACAGCCAAGTGGATTGAAGAGCCGGCCAGCGGAACAGCCGAGATCATCATCACTTCCGCGTTCACCCACGGGACAACGGCGCTGACAACCGCGAGGGTGTAGCAACCGGCTGCGATCCACCAGATGTTGGGAAGTTCCAGGCCGGTCATGGTGCACCTCACGAAAGTGAAAGAGCGCCACTCACCAGTTCGAATGACTGCTGAGCGCGACGTACAGGAGCCACGTCATCGCATACGGCGTCAGGAAGTAGTGCCTTCGCGTCGTCCACTCGGTGAACGGGCCGGTCATCGATTGGAATTTGCCGGGCGCGTAGTCGCGCACGACTATCTTGAAGAGCAGTTCGAGGAACATCCGCATGCTGCCGATGCAGGCGAGCAGGAGAAAGACGTCGTCAATGGTGTGGCCCGACGCGATGATTCCGCCGAGCGCGCCAAACGACGGACTCTTCGCGAACTTGCGCCAGGAGAAGCCTTCGATCGCGCCATCCTTGTAGCCGCCGGCAATCGCTTCCGCGATCCCGATGCTGAGGCCCACCAGGAGGCCGTGCACGGCCCTCGGCCATGAGTCAGGGATGATCGTGCCCAGCGCACCGACACCGTAGATCGATGCGAGAAATCCAATTCCCAACAAGAGACGCAGGAATGGGTTGTGAACGACCCCTGTCACGCAGTGAATCTGCGTGGGGATGCGGAATTCCTCCTGGGGCTCGACGCGCACGAAGAGCTTCCAGAACTCGGTCACGATGCGCGTGAGGGCGAAGACCGAGAGGTACAGGACGAAGGCGCTTTGCGACCGCGCCGCCGGATACAGCATGGCCAGCCCAAGCGAGACCGTCAGCGCGATGATGATCTCGCGGACGAACCGGCGAAGCAGAAACGATTCGTGTGGGGAATCCTTGTAGGCGCCGTAGAGAGCTCCGTGAAGTCCCGCGCCGAGCCCGACCGCAGCGATGATGGCAATCGTCATGATCCAGCCTCCTCTCACACCGGAATGCGAGAAACCGGGGCGGACTGGTTCAATGCGGGCGGTGCGTATACGAAGGAGGGAAAAGAAGCAAGAAAACAAGAGCAAAAAAACAGGGCCAGGAGTGAGACAAAAGCAGACAAAGGCCGACACGCGGTGACGATTGGTGGCTTCCGGCCCAGGGTCCGAAGCGATTACGCCAGGATATTCGCGTCTTCGTCGCTACTAGAGACATGGGAGGCGACGGACAGAACCGGAGGGTTGCACAGAACGGCACGGGCAGCGTATGGTTGACGCCCTATGGTGACACTCAGCGCGACGATCGCCTTGCTGGTCGTTGTCCCGCTGTCTCTGCTGCGCGTTGCGAGGCGTCGGCGGCGACGCCAACCGACTTCACTCGCGCTGAACTCACTCGGCGCGGTCAGCCCGCGGTGGCTGATTGAACACAGACACTAATCGTGAATACAGCCAACCAGGAATTCGGGCGACGTCTGCGAGATGAGCGGGAGCGTCGCGGGCTTACGCTCCAGACGATCGCGATTTCCACGAAAATTCCGCTCTCCCTGCTGGCCGGACTCGAACGCGGCGACATCGAGGGTTGGCCCAGCGGGCTCTTCGGACGCGCCCACTTTCGCGCCTATGCCGCCGCTGTTGGCTTGTCCTCCGAGCCGTTGATGGTCGAGTTCCTCCGGCTGTTTGGCAACGACACACTTCCGCCCCGTGCGCCGTGCACGCTGACTCCTGAAAGCGGTCCGCGACTGACGCTGGCGGCTGATCGTCGCTGGGTCATGACGTCCACCGGCCTGCGCGCACTCGCTTCGGCTTTGGACTTGTTCGGTATCTTCGCCATCGCGACGGCTCTCGCGCGGGTCCTCAAGGCGGACCCCTGGTTGATTGGCGCAGCGGTCGGCCTGACCTACTATGCGCTTGCGACGATGGCTCTGGGCCAGAGCGTGACGCTTTGGTGGCTCGGCGGACGCGTGTTGCGGAGCACCGGCACGAGCACCGCCGGTGTGCGCGATCGGGTGCTACTCGGGCTGCGACGACGCCTGCGCGACTCGCGCCGGCAGCAGAGCCCGGCTGACTTCCGGGAGAATCCCTCGGTGCCCACAGCGCAGACCGTCTCTCGCTGATCTCCTCGTTTTGAATCTGCTGCTCTCGATCTTCGCGAACGACATCGTGCCGATCTTCGCGATCGCGGGCGTTGGCTTTCTCCTCGCGCGCCATTTCGACGCCAGTGTCGAGACCGTCTCGAAGGTCTCGTTCAACGCGCTGTCGCCGTGCCTGGTCTTCTACCAGCTCGTGATGTCGAACATCACGGGCTCCGAATTCGGACGCCTGGCGCTGTTCTGCGTACTGCTCACCGCGGCGATGGGTCTCGCCGCGCGGCTGGCCGCCATCCCGCTTCGTCTCGACCGCCAGACGCTCAGTAGCTTTCTCCTCGTGGTGATGTTCTCCAATAGCGGCAACTACGCGCTGCCGGTCGTGCTCTTTGCGTTCGGCCGCGAAGCATTGGCGTACGCGAGCGTGTACTTCGTCACCAGCGCCATCCTGGTCTACACGGTGGGCGTGTTCGTGGCCGCGAGCGGCGGACGGGGTGTCCGCCGCGCGTTGACCGGTGTCGTCCGCGTGCCCGCGGTCTATGCCGTCGTCGCCGCCGGCGTGATCATGCTGACGCGAGTGGAGTTGCCGCAGGCGGTCATGCGTCCCATCGGCATGTTGAGCGACGCCGCGCTCCCGATCATGCTGCTCCTGCTGGGTATGCAGCTCGCACGGGCGGTGATGCCCAAACAGCCGATGGCCGTTGCGGTCGCCGTCGCGCTGTCGCTGGCGGTCGGCCCGGTCGCCGGCCTGGGCCTTTCGATGCTGCTCGGCTTCTCTGGACCAGCCCGCCAGGCGGCCATCTTGTTGGCATCCATGCCGGCGGCTGTCGTCACGACGGTGCTCGCGCTCGAATTCGACCTGGATCCCAGCTTCGCCACGAGCGCCGTCTTCGTGTCGACGATGCTCAGCCCTTTTTCACTCGTGCTGATCATCGCGTATCTTCAGCGCTTCTAGATTGTCAGCATGGGGCGGACGCGCGTTAGGAATCTGCGATTCATGCCTGAAGGCGGACACTACAGCATTGTGAAGAGCGCTCTAGCGCTTTCCGCTGGTGGCCGCTTGTTCGGCCAGCGCGCGCAGGTCAACGCGCCACCACTGGTCCGACCCGACTCGTTGCGCCTGGTCGACGCCGGCCATCAGTGAGTCCGTCGGTTCAATCGGACCAACGTCGAGCACCATGGCCGAGTACTTCGTTTCGTGCGCATCCAGCGTTCGTCGTCCGGGGGCGACTTGCCGCGCTTTCAGGCGACCCTCTCGATCGAATACGAAGACCGTGACGGTGAATTGTTCGAGCTGATTGTCGGTGGCATTCGTGGCCGCATAAAGCAGCACGGGCGGAGCATCGTCAGAACTGAAAATTTTCAGATGATCCAAACGCACGGGTGAATCTGGCGCCTGCACAAGCTTGATCGGAAGGTCCGCGGCGGCCACCAGAAGCCACGACGTTGCCACCGCAGCGACAAATTGTGTCATCACACCCTCGATTTCATGTCCACGTCGGCTGACACCTGAATCATCTCACGCGCGCAATCGAAACGCGACCACGCGAGCTTGAATCCTTCACGGTGCATGGGTTAGTCCGAACCAGATATAGAAGAGCTGGTTGAAATTACGTAGAATTCTTCGAGGGGTTCGCCGTGCATCTGCTGACACTGATATTTCTGTTGCTGTTGTTGCCGCTTCCGGGCCAGTCGCGGCGGCGGACCGACGCGCCGCCGCCCGAAGGCACCATCCAGCCAGCGCGCGCCACGGCTGCAGTCTCGCATGACGCGGACGACCCGGCCATCTGGATTTCGCGGCGCGATCCTGCGAAATCGCTGATCCTCGGTACCGACAAGAATGAAAGTAAAGGTGGCCTCTATGTCTTCGACCTCGACGGTCGGATCCGGCAAACGATCGCTCCGCTGGATCGGCCGAACAACGTGGACGTTGAGTACGGACTCCGGTTGGCCGCGACTTCCGTCGACGTGGCGGTGCTGACCGAGCGCAATCGCCATCGTCTGCGCGTGTTCGGCATCCCGGCCGATGGAGGCGCGCTCACCGATCTTGCGCCAGACGGCATTCCAGTTCTTGAGGGCGAAACGGGGGAAGCGGCCGAGCCTATGGGGATCGCCCTCTATCATCGTCAGGCCGACGGGGCGGTCTTCGCGATCGTGGCCCCGAAAACAGGAGGAAGCGCCGATTACCTCTGGCAGTACCGGCTCGAAGACGACGGTAAGGGCCGCGTGCGCGGTCGCTTCGTCCGCCGCTTTGGCGCATTCAGCCGAAAAGGTTCGACGCCGCGTGACACAGGCGAGATCGAAGCCGTGGTGGTGGACGATGACCTCGGGTACGTGTACTACAGCGACGAACAGTTCGGAATCCGCAAGTACCTCGCCGACCCCGATCGGCCAGGCGCTGCGCGCGAGCTTGCGCAGTTTGGAACCGACGGCTACCTGGGCGATCACGAAGGCCTGGCAATCTACCCGACCGGACCGGGGACCGGCTTCATCGTCTCGAGCGACCAGGTTGCGCGCGGCACGCGAGTGATGCTCTATCCTCGCGACGGATCGGGTGGAAACCCCAATGAGCATCCCCGTGTCGCGACGGTGCTGACCACGGCCGACCAGACCGATGGCCTTGAGGCGACGGCGGTGGCGCTCCCGGGCTTTCCGCGCGGGCTGCTCGTGATGATGAACAGCCGCTCGAAGAACTTCCTGATGTACCGCTGGGAGGACGTTGTGCCGTCGCCAGCAGGCGGACGCTGAGGGGCGAGGCGGGATATACTTCCCAGCTTCAAAATGAGTGAACAGCAGAACATCGATGTGGTGAAGAAGGGCTACGAAGCGTTCGGGCGCGGGGACATTCCCGGCCTGCTGGCGCAGTTTGTTCAAGCAGTGATGAGGTCCTCGGCGGCGCGGAGAGGCACGACGGCCTCCAGATGACTACCAGCGCCAGGCCGGGATCGAATCTTCAGCGTACCGCCGAGTGATTCCAGGCGTTCGTTCATGCTGATCAGGCCGAGGCCTTGCCCGCGCACGGCGTCGACGTCGAATCCCACACCATCATCGACGATCTTCAGCGTGAGCCCTTCCGGGCCACCGCTCAGGTGCATCGACACGTTGTGCGCGGCACTGTGCTTGACTGCGTTCTGCAGGGCTTCCTGAGCAACTCGGAACAGGCACAGCGCAAGATCTTGCGGGAGGGCGGCCGGAACGTTCTCGTGGGAGAACGTAATGGCGATGCCGGGCTGTGAAAGCTCGCGTTGAAGACCGTCGAGGGCGGCCACCGGGCCGATCATCCGCAGCGTCGCTGGATGCAGGCGGTGCGACAGATCGCGCACGCTGCTGGCGATACCCTGCGCTCGGTCCGCGGCCTCCCGGGCGAGCCGGTCGGCGTCTGGATCCCGCTCCTGCCCGGGTTCGCACAGCCGCTGAAGCTCGATCGCCAAGAGCGCCGCCCTCTGGCTGATGTCGTCGTGCAGCTCGCGCGCGATACGCGACCGCTCAGATTCCTGCGCGGTGAGAAGCCGCCCACCGAGGTAGCGGATCCGCTTGTAGCTCGCGCGCAGCTCGGCCTGACTCGTTCGCGCCTGCTCTTCGGCCCTTCGTCGTCTCGTCCTTTGAACGAACAGCCCGGCGATGAGCACTGTTTGGACCAGCAGGAGCGTTACCGCGGCGAGGATGTAGACGGTGTAGCGATCCCAGGCGCTGGGTTCTCGAAACAGGAGGCGGGTTCCAGCAGGGACGCGCGCGTCGCTGATACCCCAACGCCGAAGCTGACGCCAGTCGACCTGACCGATATTCAGATCGGGCGCAGCCGTCGGGATGTTGTCGGCCCTCTCGCCGCGCAGCACACGGACGGCCGAATCGCCGACGGCGTTAATCAGAGACGCCTGCTGCTGCAGGCTGCCACCCACGATGCCGCGCGCCATCGTGGAGTCAACCCAGGAATAGATCGGCCGGTTGGCGATGGCTGCGAGACGGTCCAGGTACTCCAGCGGGTGAAAGTTCTCGCCGACGCCATCCTGGTAGAAGAGCAGGTAGAAGACGATGGATTGTCCCGGCAACGCCGCCACACGCTGCTCGAGCTCGTTCGTCGGCAGGCCTGACAGGTAGGTAAAGGTGAGTCGCGGTTCGAACGACTGAAACTGCGTGTGCGCCAGACTCTCGTAAACTTTGTCGCGGCTGGAGGCACCAGTGACGACGAAGACCTGATTGATATCGGGCTGCAGCGCGGTGGCCAGAGTAAGCGTCCGGGTCAAGTCTAGATGGACGATCACTCCGGTGGAGTTGACGAGGCGGCGAGCGTTGCGATCGGTCGCCGAGAAGACGACCGGTGTATCCGGAAACAACGCGTCCCGGTTCACGTCGACGAATTGGAAGGCCACGTCCTGGACCGCGATTACGAGGTCGAATCGCTGCCCGATGTATTTCCGGTAGAGGAAATCACGGAAGGCCGCCTGGTACTCCGGATCGGGAAATCTCGCGACGTCGATGTACTCAGTGTGGTAGTCGACGCTTCCTGCCAGACCCGCGCGGAGGATCCGCGGCAGCTCACGCTCCCCCACGATGGGGAGCGCGGTGTCCTGCCTCGTCGAATACAGGACGAGCACCTTCTTCTGGCCGTCTGCAGCCCACGCGGAATCGGCCGGACCGAGTGCCGCGCGAGCCAGCAAGGTCAGCATCAGCCATCGTCTGAACCGAATGTGCGTCAACGAAATCTTCATCCGGCCGCGTAATGCGAACGCGATTATCGCACGACGTGAGATGTCGAGGGTGGGGCCGTCAATCGATTGACACGATCCGTCTGGTTGGATGCCTCTGGCTGCCTCTCGAGTCGGCATTAGTGGAAGCGAGCCCTACCGAATCGTCAACTCCTCTCGGTGCTCCATCCCAATCCACGGATTCGTACCTACGAGGTCCAGGCCTCCTGGTCGCGATGGTTTCAAGCCGCAGCCCGGTGGAAGACTCTGTGTCTTACGCCGGTTCATCGACTGATACAGGACACAAGGCCAAGAATCACATGTGGACTCTCGCGACTAGAGCAGCTGTGAGGGGGAGGGGCTGGGAACGGGCGTTATGCTTACTCCCAGACGGCCCTAATATTTCCTATCGTCACGAAAAATCTTCCCAGCGTCTGAAGTAGCGCAGTCTTGAAGATGTAGCGCAGACCTTCAGGTCTGCCGGCAGGCCTAAAAGCCTGCGCTACTTCTCCGTTATTGCCGTCCGGCAGGTGGAGCAGCCGCTGGCGCGGCACCGCGCGCGGGCGGCGGAGGCAGCGTGCCGCCTTCGGCCAGCGTCTTCATGTTCTGCATCCCGCGCATGAACTGCGTCCGGCGGCGCGCCGAATCCGCGTCCTTGGCCGCCTGATCCGGCAGGTTCGAGTTGTCGAAGAACAGCGTGTAGACGATCTTCGACGTCGTCGCCGTCACGGGGCGCGCTTCGAGCGTGCCGTGATACATGTTGAAGCGCACGCCCTCGCGCACCGGCTGCGTGTAGGTGTACGACAGCTCGGTCCTGGCGACGAGGATCTCATTCGCCACAGACCGCACGGCGCCGAACTCGCCGTCCTTGCCCGACGTGATCGTGCACGGGGCCGGCATCTGGAACCACTCGCCGATGTCGCAGTACTTGCCGACGCGCTTCCAGACCTCGGCGGCGGGGCGGTTGACGTCGATTTCCATGACGACGGTCGCGTACGACGGGTTGGGCGTCTGCATCGGCGCGGGCGCGGGGGCCTGCGCGAACGCGGTGCCGGCGATGAAAACGCCGGCCACGAGGAACGAAATGCTGTGTCTCATGGCGGGCATTCTACACCGGGCGCCTTAGTTCCTTTTGGCCGTCCTCGCCGCCGTGCACGCCATCACCTGGTCCCTCGTTCTGACGACTTTTTGCGCGTCATCACGTTCGATGAAATGGGCCTTCAGCGTGCCCTGGAGCGAGCCATCCGCCAGAAACGAGCGGTCCCGTCGATGTGCACGGAGAAGTGCTCGGCCGAATCCGTGTCGCTCGAGAACGTCAGGGTCCCGCCCTTGAAGGCGCCGACCAGTTTGAACGGCGCGCCGTGGGGGTAGTCGAGCGTTCCGGTCACCGCCGTGTCCTTCTGGTCGAGCACGAACCGCATCGGCAGACTCTCGATCGTCATCGTCCAGGTGCCGGTGACGGTCTCCTGTGCCGAAGGGATGGCGGCAGCCACAAAAGCCGCCACCGCGAACACAGACGCCATGATTCCGCTTTCCTCATAATTTGCTCCTCGTTTCGTATTGAAAGACTTCGTTGAGGGGAACGCCGAACACTTCCGCGATCTTGAACGCCACCTCGAGCGACGGCGAATACTTGTTGAGCTCGATCGCGTTGACGGTCTGCCGCGTCACGCCGATCTTGTCGGCGAGCTCCTGCTGCGTCATCTCCTTGCGGTCGAAGCGCAGCCGGCGGATGCTGTTGACGATGCCTTTGGCCATCAGGCGTCACGCCGGTAGAGTGCGATCTGCGCGCCGAACCGCGCCATCGCCCAGATACGCCGAATTCTGGCCACATTCCGCGACTGTGCGCCGGCCTCGTGAACATGCTGCCCATTGCTACGCCACGTCGATGAGCGCGCGTGGGTTCTTCGCGGCAATCATCAACAGGGTGCGTGCCGCTCCCGACGGCGCGCGGCGTCCCTGCTCCCACTCCTGAAGCGTGCGCACCGAGACGCCGAGGAGTTCAGCGAACCGCGGCTGCGACAAGCCGGTGCCCTCGCGAATCGTCGCCACCGACGGCAGGGTCGTGACGCGGCCGTGTTCGCCTCGCTTGAGCTGTCGAAGCCCCTCCATAATTTCCGAGCCGATATGTCGCCGCTTAGGCGCTGCCATCGATTTCCTCCTTGATCTTCTTCAGAACGTGCCCTGGGATGCTCTCCGCCTCGTTCTTGGCGTACAGAGTGAGCATCCAGATCTCTCCCTGGCGCGATCGGAGGTAGTAGATCACTCGGATCCCGCCTCGTTTCCCGCGTCCGGAGATTCCCATCGGAGCTTCCGGACGCCACCCGAGCCGCCGATCACATCTCCAGCGTCCGGATTGTCGGCGAGCGCGTACTGCAACGCCGCGTACTCATCGTCCGACAGGATTGGTCGACGAGGGACGTGAACAGACGCGTTTCGACGAACGTCAGCACTTCAGGTAGAGTATACGTCTCAGACGTATATCCGTCAAAGACGGATAGCCCGAAAGATAGGCCGACAACGTAGAGCGCACCGAACCCTGGGTAGTGGAGCCAGCGGGGAGGCGGCGGGAACTTCGGGCTGAAATGCCCGGAACACGCCGGAAAAGTGGTGGAGGCGGCGGGAGTCGAATTCGAAATCGCGGGTATCGGCAACTTAGTGACGACGCACGACTTCTGATGCGATGTCATTGCCGTGCCGCGATTTGCGGCGCTCTGGCGTGTCCACTGGCATCCATTCGGATCCGCTCAAATCGACCAGATTTCTGGAGGCATTTGGGAGGCGGCGAGAAGGTGCTTCGGGCGGAACCCGACGCGCGCGCACGGCGACGGCCGTGTCAATGTGACAGGCCGAACTCCGTACTTTTGCCGACGGGATCGACTAAATTTAGTCTTAGTTTAGTTGGCGGCCGAATCGGCCCCCCACTGCGTACCGCATGAAAAGATTCGGGCATGCATCCATCCGCGTCCTGCTCGCCGACGATCATCCAAGCCTCGCCGCGGCCATCGGGGAGTACGTGGCCAAGGCGTTCCAGTTGGTCGAAACGGTTCGGGACGGTGGCGCATTGCTCGAGGCCGCGAAGACGCTGAAACCCGACGTGATTGTGGCTGACATCTCGATGCCTGGAACCGATGGATTGACCGCGATGAAGCAGATCCTGAAGCACCTGCCGCACGTGAGAGTGATCCTGCTGACCAATTATGGGGATGCCGAGGTGGTGCGCCACGCACTTGACGCTGGCGCGTCTGGATTCGTTCTGAAGGTCAATGCGCCGACCGAGCTCGTGGAAGCGATTCGCACGGTCGTGGACGGCGGAACCTACGTATCGAGCGCGATCGCCGTGTAGCGGCGGAACCTGGTTCGAGGCTGCTGTTGGAGCCGAGGATACATGCTCGTGCGGGCTTGTCGGACGTTCGCGTTTCTCCTCGCATTGGCTGCGGGCGTTCCCTGCGGGGCATTCGCGCAGGCCATTGCCGGCGCCGTACGTGATGCGTCTGGTGGCGCACTGTCCGACGTCACCGTCCAGGCCGAGAGCGCCGCGCTGATCGAAAAGGTCCGCACGTCGGTCACCGATGGCAGCGGCCAGTACCGCATCGAGAACCTTCGCCCGGGCGTGTACACCCTCACCTTCACACGTGAGGGCTTCCGTCCATACGTACGGGAGGGAGTCCAGATCACGACTGCGTTCACGGCCGGCGTCAATGCGCAACTCGCGCTCGGCCCGGTTGCGGAAACCATCACCGTGACGACGGCGACTCCTGCCGTCGATGTCCGTAGCGCCGGCGCGGTCACAACGTTACCGGCCGACATCGTGAAGGCACTTCCGACCGTTCGCAGCTACAACGCGCTCGTCGTGCTCATCCCCGGGGTGGTCACCGCCACGAACGACGTCGTCACTGGCACGACGGCCACGCAATTTCCCATCCATGGAGGCCGGAGCAATGAGGGGCGCCTGACGCTCGACGGCATCATCGTCGGAAGTCCATCCAATTCGCCGACCAGCTATGTGGTGGACGCCGGCGTCACCGAAGAGGTCACCTTCGCCGGCGCGGGTGGGTTGGGCGAGACCGAGACGGGTGGGCTCGTCGTGAACCTCGTGCCGAAGACCGGCGGCAACTCCACGCACGGCTCGCTTTTTTTCAGCGGGACCGGCGAGAAGCTCCAGTCCGACAACCTGACACCGGCCCTAAAGAACCAGGGCCTCGTCGCGGCGAGCCCGCTCAGCAAGGTCTACGACATCTCCGGCACGATTGGAGGGCCGATTGCCCGGGATCGCTTGTGGTATTTCGGCTCCGCGCACCGTGGCGGGAGCACGACGGAAAGCACGAACGTGTACTACAACCTCAACGCCGGGGACCCGGTGAAGTGGTCGTATGCGCCCGATTCGAGCCGGAGAGCGTACTCGGACCGCCTGTTCGAGAACGCCAGCGCGCGTGTCACGTGGCAGATGACCCGGCGCAACAAGGTCAGCGTCTTCTGGGATGAGCAGACGCTCTGCCGAACCTGCACGGGCGCTACTTCCGCCGGTGTCGATCCCGCGCGCGTGTCGCCTGAAGCGGTCGGCGTCTTCGGGCGCCCGCTGCGCGTCGCGCAGGCCACGTGGTCGGCCCCCCTGTCGAATCGCCTGCTCGTCGAAGCCGGCTTCGGAGCCACGTATTTCGGCTTCGCGAACTTCGAGCGCAACCCGAATCCAACCCGCGACCTGATTCGGGTCGTCGAGCAGTGCGCGAGCGGGTGCGCAGCCAACGGCAACATCCCGGGGCTGGCCTATCGTTCGCAGGACTTCAGCGACGCGTATAACGGCTCTTACCCGTGGACGGGGTCAGTGTCGTATGTGACCGGGTCACATAGCCTGAAGGTCGGCTATCAGCACACGTTGATGACGCAGAACATCGTCTGGATGACGAACACCCAGAACCTGACGTACCGGTTCAACAACGGCGTGCCGAATCAACTGACGCAATCGATCTCGCCGTGGATGAACCGCTCTCGCACAGGGTGGGATGCGGTCTTCGCGCAGGAACGCTGGACGCGCGGCCGCCTGACCACGCAGGCTGCCGTGCGGTTCGACCGCGCGCGGAGCTGGTTTCCTGCGCAGCAGGAAGGCCCGTCCAGATTCCTGCCGGTGGCCATCATCATTCCGGAAACGCGTGGCGTGGACAGTTACAAGGACATCACCCCCAGGCTGGGGGCGTCCTACGATGTGTTCGGCAATGGCAGCACGGCGCTCAAAGTACACCTTGGCCGATACCTGGAGGGGGCGGGCACAGGGGTGGGCATCTATACCAGTACGAATCCGACGCTGCGGATGCCGCAGACGACATCAACGCTCGGCACGGCAGGAGTGACGCGAGCATGGACCGATGCGAACGGCAACTTCGTGCCCGATTGCGACCTGCTGAACCCGAGCGCGCAGGACCTCCGGGGGACCGGAGGCGACCTGTGTGGCGTGCTGTCGAACACGAGCTTCGGACAGAACGTCCTGACCAACAACTTCGATCCAGGCGTCCTCAACGGCTGGGGCGTCCGGCCGTCGGACTGGACGCTCGACGTGTCGATTCAGCGTCAGATTCTTCCCCGCGCATCGGCGACGCTCGCGTACAGCCGTCGCTGGTTCCATGGCTTTACGGTTGCCGACAACCTGGCGCTGCAGCCGCCGGATCTGACGCCGTTCAGCGTGGTGGCTCCGGTGGATCCTCGCCTGCCTGGCGGCGGGGGCTACGTGGTGTCGGGTCTGTACGATGTCGCGCCTGACAAGGCCGGTCAGGTGAGCAATCTCATCGCGGATTCGAGCAAGTACGGACGCTGGTTCCAGTACTTCAACGGCCTCGATGCGACGCTCAATCTGCGGGCCGGCGGTTTCACGTTCACGGGGGGGACGAGCACGGGACAGACCGTGGCAGACAACTGCGAGGTGCGGGCGCGTCTGCCGGAGCTCGCGACGACCACAGCGGGCGCGAGCCCGCTTGGCCCCGGGCTCGGCAGCTCCATCGTGAGTCCCGTCAGCCCGTACTGCCATGTCGCCTTCGGCATCCAGACGCAGTTCAGGGGCCTGGCCTCATACGAGCTGCCGGGAATCGGCGCTCAGCTGTCCGCAACATTCCAGAGCAAGCCCGGAACGATGCTGGTGGCCAATTACGCCGTGCCGAACGCGGCCGTGGCACCGTCGCTCGGACGAGACCTGTCCGGGAACGCGCCGAACGTGACAGTGAATCTGGTGGCGCCCGGCACGATGTCCGGAGATCGAATCAACCAGTTGGACGTTCGCGCGGCCAAGATTCTGCGGCACGGGCGGTTGCGCACGATGGTTGCGCTCGACATCTACAACGCGTTGAACTCGAGCGCGGGCCTCACCTACAACAACGCGTTCGTCCCGGGCGCATCCTGGCCGCGGCCCAATACAATCCTGACGCCGCGCTTCTTCAGGCTTACCGTCGAAGCAGACTTCTGACTGGAGCACGCATGCTGTCTTTTCGATGTGGCGTTCAGTGGAAGGCGTTGCTGGCAACGGTCCTCGCGGCGTGCATCCTCGGCCCTCTCGCGAACGCCCAAGAAACCCATCGCCCGAAGGAGGTACTCGTCCTGAACTCGACGCGGCAGAATGCGCAGTTCTACATAGTCTTGGAACGAGAGATGCCGAAGCTGCTCGCCGAAGGCACCGGGGGGGTGGTGGACAACTACGCTGAATACTTTGATTTTGCGAGGTTCCCGCGACCTGGCGACGAGAGAGCGTACCTCGACTTTCTGCGTCAGAAGTACGAGGGAAGGCATTTCGATCTCGTCCTCGTGATGGGAGACGTCGCCATGGACTTCATGAGCCGCCATCGCGACGTCCTCTTCAGCGGCACGCCTGTGGTGTTCTATTCGGTCAACCCACCGCGCAGCCGCATCGCTGATTCGACGGGGTTGATCAACCAACTCCATTTCGGCCCCTCGATCAACCTCGCGCTAGCGCTGCAGCCTGATCTCAAACGTGTGTACGTGGTGAGCGGCGCGACCGCGTTGGACCAGCGCTTCGAGAGACAGGCGAGAACGGAGTTCCGCCTCTTCGAGGGACAGGTCGAATTTGCCTATTTCTCGGGCCTGGTGACGAAGGAGCTCTTAGAGCGACTGAGAACATTGCCCCCACACTCGGCCGTGTACTACGTGTCCGTGCGCCAGGACGGTGCCGGCGAGAACGTGCAACAAATGGCCTACCTCTCTCGCGTCGCGGCGGCGGCCAACGCGCCGACCTACAGTTGGGCGGATGCCGCTGTTGAGACGGGCATCGTCGGCGGCAGTCGTCGCGATCAGCTGGCCGAGATGAAGGCCATCGCCACGCTCGCGCTTCGCCTGCTTCGCGGAGAGCGAGCCGACGACATACCGGTGTCCTCGCCCAACACGGATGTCGATCAGGTGGATTGGCGGCAGCTGCGCCGCTGGGGGCTCGACGAGTCGCGTCTGCCAACCGGTACGCGCGTCCTGTTTCGACCGCCGAGCATGTGGGATCAATACAGCCGCTACATCATCGGCGCCGTCATGCTGATGCTGGCGCAGTCGGCCCTCATCGCTGGCCTGCTCGTGCAACGGATCAAGCGGCAGCGTGTCGAGCGCGAGTTACGCGGCAGCGAGCGCGAGTTGCGTGGCAGCCAGGCCAAGCTGCGCGTGAGCCACGACCGAATCCGCGACCTGAGCCGACGGCTGCTCGGCGAGCAGGAGGCGGAACGCGCCCGCATTGCGCGTGAATTGCACGACGACATCAATCAACAGCTCGCGATTCTGTCCATCGAGCTCGATGGGCTCCGTTCCGATCAGCTGCAGGTGCACACCGCGAAGCGCCTCTCCCGAGCCTTGGAAACAGCGCAGGGCATCTCGACGAGTCTGCGCGAACTGTCGCACCGGTTGCACCCGTCGAAGTTGCAGCTGATCGGACTCGTCGCCGCCCTCGACAACCTTCGACGCGACGTTGTCACCGCCGCACCTGCCTATTGCCTTCTGCCATCGCGACGTACCGGCGGAGATCGATCAGAACATCGCGCTGTGCGTATTCCGAGTCGCGCAAGAGGCGTTGGGGAACGCCGTGAAGCATAGCGACGCCGGCCACGTCTGGGTCGACTTGACCGGCGGGCCGTCCAGCGTCGCACTCACGATCACTGACGACGGGAAGGGATTTGACGTCAATGGTCTGCCGAACGCGGGGCTTGGCCTGATTAGCATGAGAGAACGCGTGGAATCAGTTGGGGGTGTTCTGGAGATTCACGCGACGCCGGCGGCGGGAACCCGTTTGAGGGTCACCGTACCGACTCAAGCGTCGGAGTCGGCACTCGCCGGGATCGCGTTGACATGACCGCCACTCTCACGTTAGCCGTCAACGGAGCGGCCTGTCGTTGACGTCCCGCCTTAGAGTTCTCGTCGTCGAGGACCACGAGCCGTTCCGCCGCGTGCATCTGTGAGTTGCTGCAGCAGCGGGCGGATCTGCTGATCGTTGGCGAAGCCGCGGACGGATTGGATGCCATTTGTCAGGCTGAAGCGCTGCGACCGGATGTGGTCATGCTTGACATCGGCCTGCCGATGCTAAGCGGTATTGAAGTCGCAGCGCGAATACGTGCCAAGGTTCCGGACGCCAAGTTGATGTTCGTGACCAATGAATCCTCATTGGAGGTCGTGGAGCACGCCTTCAGTGTAGGCGCCCACGGCTATGTGTATAAACCTCGCGCCCAGCGAGATGTTCTCCCGGTGCTCGACGCGATCATTCGAGGCGGGCGATTCGTCAGCGGCGGCCTCGAACGCATAGCCCAGGGAGACGGCCTCGCCTCTCATCGTCACGATGTGGTGTTCTGTTCGAGCGACGCGGTTCTGGTCGGCGCGTTCAGCCGTTTCATTGCCGGCGAACTCCGCGAGGGGAAGCGCCGTCGTCGCGGTGATGACCGCGGCGCACGACGCGAAGCCTCCAATCCAGTCTGGAGGCGTCGCACGTGGATGTCGCCCTGGCGATCCGACAGCAGCGCTATCTCGCCGTGAACGTCAGCGAGCTGCTCGCGAAGGCGACGGTCAACGGGTGCCCGGACCCGTTACGGTACCTGGACGCCGCGGGGGATCTGCTGACCGATGTCACACGGCGCGCGACGGATCACCACGCCAGGGTCGCGGTCTGTGGTGAAGGCACCTCCATGTTCTGGACGCACGGACACGTCGAAGCCGCCATTCAACTCGAACACCTGTGGGACGAGATCGCGATGAGCCGCCAGATGGATATCCTGTGCGCGTACCCGCTTGCCGCCCGCGAGGAAAGCGTGCCGGCCGTAAGAAGGCTCTGTGCGGAGCACACGGCCGTCGAGATCAGCTGATGGCGGCGATCTATCGAGATCGCGAACTCGTCTCGGTAGAACACGTTAAATGGTGGAGGCGGCGGGAGTCGAATTCCCTCAGTGGTGCGAGATCGACGGACGCGGCAAGGCGCCGATGCTTTTCGGTTCACGTGGGAGCGCAGCCTTCCAATTACCAGCGAGGCGGCCAGACTGCTATATCGACCCGCAATGACGGCGCTCCTCACGGTGCGGATGGCCCGCTGCCGGGCTTCGACATGTGGAATCGCAACGCCACAAACGCCCAGTAGGCGCGAAGGCCGACAAGCCTGGCGCGTTCCGGAAAGCTGTCAGCCACGGCTTGGGCGGCGTCGGTTCTACCGGCGAGACAGAGCGCGTAGATGTGCCGCAGAGCTACCTGAACGTCAGTAGGGCGCTGTTCCTGAACGGCTCGGAAATGTTCCGCAGCCGCATCGTAATTGCGGTCCACCATCGCGCGGATGCCGAGATGATAATCGATCACCGCGTCGGACCGACCTTCCCGCACTCGCCGGTCGACGATGCGTTGTTGCTGTTCCGAGCTGCCGAGCAGCCACATCGGCAAGGTGCGCAGCTCAGTCCGAGTCAACACCTCGTCGAGTGCGTTCACGTCGTCCAGGGGAGGCTCCGTTCCGAACAGAGCATCGGTGATGACATTGGGCTGAACCGCGAGCCCGTGGTTGATCGTGCCCTGGACGGCGAACCACTCCAGGCTCCGCTGGCGTAGAGCCGGCGGCCACAACCGGCTGACGATTGCGCTCTCGCCGAATGCCGCACGCGTCTTCTGGACGTCCATCCAGGGCAGGAAGAAACGGAACCGGTCATCGCGGAGCGGTGAAAACGCAGGAGTCAATCGATTGGGATAGTCATCGAGCAGGGGCGGCGTGTCGGCGGCCGCGCGCTTTAGAGCCGGCGCGTCGGCCATGAACAGCGCCCCCAGCTGTTCGGGTACCTCAACGCCGAGCTCGCGCAAGTCCGACCCGGTGACCGGATCCTGCCATTGCTTCGCGAACTGCTCCTCAGACACCGGGCCCACCGCGTTACGTGTGCCTACCAGCATCCAGTCGTAGGCGGAGCCTCCCCATAGTGAGCAATCGTCGAACACGTCGCAGAAGCTTCTCACAATGGCGAGCGCATCTGACCGCAGAAGCTGGTGGACCGGCAGCCAGTACGTCGTGATTCCGTGTTCCGCCAGCCGATCGTATATGAGCTGGAAATATTCGCGGGTGTACAGGCTGACCGCTTGTGCGATGCGCGGCGGTGGCGGCTCGCCGGTGATGAGATCGAACTTGCGGGACGTGCTGAGGAGGAAATAGCGTCCATCCTCAACATGCACTTTCACCCGCGGATCGTAAAGCGGATGATCTTTCGGGTTGGGGTATACGAGCCGGTTCATGTCGAGGACATCGCGTGAGGTATCGACGATGTCGATCGTCTCGAACGAGCGAGTGTCAGTCAGGGACTTCGCCGTGCTCCCGACGCCGTAGCCGATTAAGAGGACGCTGTGCAGATTCGGATGCACGGCGACCGGCCAATAGGTGAAGAGCTTCATGTAACGATTGGAGGAGCCGACAGTCGCGGACATCGAGAAGCCGTTGGTGACGAGTCGATAGTAGAGCGGCGCGCCGAGGAAGTCCTTTCGCATGTAGTGAATCGTCTCGGTGAGCCCCTCGCGCACCTCGACGATCGCCGCCCCGTCGCCGGTGTATTTCCTTGCCGGACTTTGAACGTATCGGTTGTTCATCAGTCCGAACGGAAACAGACCGAGCACGATCGCGAACACGGCCAGTCCTCCGTACCAGATCGGCGCGCGCCGTGCCGGATTACCGCCGGCTGCGGGTCCACCAACGCAGAGCGCCACAGCGCCATAGCCGGCCGCCAGGAGGAACAAGGACCTCTCCATCCCCAGGTCTGGCAGAAGCACGAAACCACCGACGAATGCGCCCACCATCGCGCCAGTCGTGTTCGCAAGGGTCAGCAGCCCCGTCGTCCGGGTCTCGTTCCCAATCTCGCGATTCGCCGCATCACCGAGCCACGTGAACAGAATGCCCGAGAGCAGCGATGTGGGAAACATCAGCCGGAGCGACGTCTTCAAGATCAGGTTCCAGTCGAGAGTCCACAGGGCATTCGGCAGCCCGATTTGGAATGCGACGTAGTTCGCGATGCACAACAATGCCGCACGCGAGCGCGACGACACCGACAAATCGGGACATCGCGGGGTGTTTGCCCAGCAGGAACCCGGCGATCAGGCCTCCGAGTCCGATGCCAGTCAGAATGACCGCGAGCATGAAGGTGAAGGCGAGGCCGGTGCTGATGACGAACAGCGTCATGAAGCGGAACCAGACGACTTCGAGAGCGAGAAGGATTCCTCCCGAGAAGAACGCTGCGACCAGCAAGCGCCATCCGGCGAAGGAGAGCGAAGGCGTCGGCTCGGAAAGCGCGGTTTCGAACGCGGCGACGCCTTCTTTTTCTCGTTCGCGCGCGAAAAGCAGCATCGCAACAGCCGCGGTGAGATTGAGCGCGCTGGCGGCCAACGCCGCGCCTTTGATACCTAAGTGCGTGATGAGGACGATCTCGCACACCATCGCGCCCGCGACAGCGCCCAACGTGTTCCATCCGTATATCCGGCCGAGGACGCGACCGAACCGTGGGTCCGACGCGCATAGCGTCGTCACGAGCAGCGGCAGCGTCGCGCCCATGGCCGTCGTCGGCGCGAGCATCAGGACGAATGCGATCAGGAAGCGCAGCGTATTGAGTACGAGGGGTTGGTCGAGAAACGGGCGAAACAAAAAGACCAGCGCGGCCGTCACCGCCGGGAAGGCGTAAGTGAGTCCGACACCGGCCGTCGCGATGACGATCTCGACGAGCGCATAGAAACGGATCAACCGCTTTATGCGGTGCCCATAGCGGCCGACGAGCCCATTACCGAGCGCCAGTCCTCCCATGAAGCTCGAGAGGGTCATGCTCGTCGCCCACACGCTGTTTCCGAACACCAGCCCCGCTTCGTGGAACCAGAGGATCTCGAATATGAGCGCTGACGCGCCGGAGGCGAAAGAAACCAGGCAGACGAAAAGGACTGTTGCGGATGCGCCCGGGTAGAAGAACTCCGGATCGGTCGCCCGCTGCATCATCTAATTCAATATACCAGCCGTATCTACGACTTCGTGAGCTCGAAAACGGCTACGCGATGAAGCATCTGCATCTTGCAGGCGTCGCAGCAGAATTCCAGCGCCCGGCTGATCGTGCGGCCGTCTATCCGGCACCCCACGAGGATCGGGGTGTGGCAGGCACGGCATAGCGGGCCCGTCCGGCCAAGGGCTCGAAGGATGTCGGCAAGGCGGCCTTGCCGCTGCTTCCCTGGCCCGGCGATCGGCACCAACCGCCGTCAGGGCGTGCCCGACCGATCCCTGCAGGCCGCGCAGTGCCACGGCGGAGACTGGATGCGCGGCGTGGTGGCGCCACACTGAACGCAGAACCGCACGGAGGAGCCCACGCGCACCGCGTTCGCCGTCAGCGCGAGCCCGATGCCTCCGAGCACGAGCGGCCGGCCTGCCAACTTGCTACCGCCGACGATGATCAGGAAAGCGCAGGCGTGGAAGGCCGCCAGCGCGACAGGCAACGCCAGGCGTTTCAACGGCGCGTTCTTCGAGAACATGACGATGAGGATCCCCACGAACGCGATCGCGAACAGGACGGCCGCGTATGGGTAGACGGGTGAGTCGCCCGAGACTACGCCGAGTTGCACGCTCCGCTCCTTGGTAGTTGTGGCTGCTGCATAGTCCTGAGTGCGAAATGAGCCGCGCTTCGCGGCGACACGATCGCACGAACCGCTAGAACCGTCAGTCGGGACACGCCACCACGGGCCCTGTCCGGAATTGCTGACACGTCCACGATCGGACCCATCCCACGCAGAGCGTCCGCCGAGGGCCGTCAGCCGCCGTCTGATCGTAAAGCTGCCATTCCAATCCAAGACACTCGCAAGTGCGGTAGGCACCGGCCATGGCCCCACCGTCGGCACAGATTCGAATCGCTGCCAGCCCCGAACCGGCAATCAGAAGAACGACTATCGCCACTGTTCGAACGCGATGCGTCACTCCGACCTCCTCCGAGCGACTGCCCCTCACTTCTGCGGCCTGACTGGTTTTGGAGTAGACCGCTTACACCTACTCGCAATGATACGCACCGAGGGCGGAAGCCTTCGGGGGCTGGTTTTACGAGTCTCCCGGTCCATAGGAGAGGTCGGCGCCGCAGCCCAGGCACTGGCGATTGGGATAGTACCTGCCGAAGTTCTGCACTCTGTTGCAGGTTGGACACCGCAGGTACCGGCGCATCAGGAGGAATCCCCGAAGGAGGCCGAAGGCAAACAGCGGGAAACCAACGAAGACGAGCGGCTCCAAATCGAGCAGCACCGGGTTGGCGAGTAGGAAGAGAACGAACCCCGGGAGCGCGACGAGAAGGAAATTGCGGTTCCAGAGCGGCTGGAACTCCCGGCGCCGTTTCTGATACTTCTCCCCGCGTCAGTCCTGTGAGGTACCACGACGAGTGTATCGGGCGGTCCGTCCCGGCCGACCAGCGTCTGCCCGGACGGGAGGCGGATCCACGCCGGCGCGCAGCCGCACCTCATGTTGACCTGTGTACCAGCTACGGTGGCCGAGATGGCGCGGACTTCTGGGGCAAGTGAGACAAGCCGACCTTCGGGCTTTGCGCAACGGTGGGCAGACTTCGCGAGACAGAGAGGAAAGTCTGGTGGCTATGCCCGCTTCAGTGCCCGCTGATCACCGACGATCAACGCTTCCTTCTTCGCTCGGCTCCACGGTTTCAATTGGCGTTCGCGCTTCAAGGCGGCACTCAGCGACTCGCACTCCTCGACGTAAACCAGCGACACCGGCAGACGCGAACGCGTGTACTTCGCGCCCTTCCCCGAGTTGTGCACTTTGACTCGTTCGTGGGGATCAAGAGCAAAGCCGGTATACAGCGTATCGTCAGCACACCGGACCATGTACACGAAGAACATGAGCGATTGTGACGGGCGGTGGGACGTCCCTCGAGTCGCGTGACAGCGCTCGCTCCCCTCGACGAGCTCGGGGAGCCCCGAGTGAAATCGAGGGGAGCGACCTTCTGGTGGACCCGTTCGCAAAGTATTCGAACCTCCGCGAGTCTGCCGCTTGAGATCGCGATCCTCGAGACTCAGGAGCTCCCCGTCTATCAGCGCATATCCAAGAAAGCCGTTCACTTGCAACGACTTGGGCTTAGTGACTCTCGAATTGCAGCGATGCTCCACGTGTCCGACAAGACCGTTGCGAAGGCGATCGCCTGGCGGGAGAAGCTGAACTCACCGAAGATTTCGTGAGAGCCTCCCGGGGTGGAGGCGTTTGGGTTCGTTTCGCAAAAAAAATGTCAGCGCTGGGCTCCAAGGCTGGGCCCTTCTTTCACGACTCTGCAGACGAGATCTCGACGTCGAGCACGGCCGGCAGCGGTACATCCTCTCCACGGCGAGCGGCTTGCTGACGTTGCAGCTCATGGAGCGCCCGATACATACAACGTTCCACGGTTCTTTCGTAGCGGCTGATCTTGGACAGCGTGTCAGCCCCAGTCGCATCCCTGATCAGGCCGGCTGGAAGCGAATCACCGTCTTGTCGAGATTCGCCGAGATCAGCTCGCGCTTCTCTCGTCCGTAGGCCGATTACGCTGGCC
Source organism: uncultured Acidobacteriota bacterium (assembly GCA_963789965.1). Taxonomy (GTDB): domain Bacteria; phylum Acidobacteriota; class Vicinamibacteria; order Vicinamibacterales; family CAVVIG01; genus DATLLJ01. The sequence goes on along the minus strand of CAWBMO010000005.1, from coordinate 8,261 downwards.
TCCAGGCGAACGATGCGACGCAGCCTCCAGGCACTTACCGTCACGCGCTCGACGAGAAGTTCCTCCAGCGGACCGTCCGGGGCGAGCCGGTCGGTCATCCTCGCGCTGAACTCGGAAAATTCCTCCTCTTCTTCATCTGCGAGGGTTACTTGTTTGGAGAGAACGCCGTGACGAAGCGAATTTCGTGAAGACGCCAACTTGCCTTCTGGCGTCTTCGGACCCGTGGACCGCTTGGCGTTTCGTCGATTGGATTCAAGCTTCGCAAACGTAGTCATTCTTCTTCCGAGCCTTTGTCGCCGTGCTCGCGCGCCCTCAACCCATCCACGATAGACCGCTCGTGTCACGCGCGGCGAAGACCGATCGTCTCCGCTGTTTCCGTGGCGGCTCCTGGGTCTTCATGTGCGCCCGCCCACGAATGAGGTAACGCGTGCAATCCATCAGATGGTCATTCTGTTTAACAATGCGGCCCTTGTCGTCACGGCGGTAAAGCCGGAATTCGTCGAACCACGGTACGCAAGACCTGAACACCTTCAGCTGACCCGCACTGAGCAGTTCCCATACTTCCTGAATCCCGGCCTCGACCGCCTTGTCGGCGAGCTCGAGTTTCAGCCCAAGGCGGCGGTAGATGTCCAAGAACTGCCTGCCGTCGTTTAGTGTTGATGGCGGCGGCATCGCCCACACCGGGAATCCAGGCTCCACGTGCGCGGATGGCATCGGCATGAATCGGCGACTCCGCCTGCCCCCGTTTGTAGACGCTGTAGAGGTAGATCACCTGCGCCTCTCGGTCCAGTGCGCCCCAGACCGCGGCCGTCCAGTCCCAGCCCGTATCCAGACCGAATCCTCGCGGCCAGTGCTTCGGTATCTCGAAGTCGTCCACGCTGATATCCGACTCGGGCACCTGATAGAATCGCACCGCTCCCGAGGCATGGGATGCCCTTCGTTCGGGCCTCGCGTTGGTAAGCTGGAATCCGGTTCATCAAGTCGGCCTTCTCTTGGTCGCTCAGGTGGGGCACCTCATCCCACTCGCAGGAGATCACATTGCCACCAGTAGGCACGGTGACATTTCCACCTGGCAGGAATGACAAGACCAACGGCGTGACTCCCTGGACAGGCGTGAACGTCAGCATCACCATTCCACCAGGGAAATCGGACGTCTGTGTCGTGCGAAGGGTCGATTCTGTGAGGATGTCTTCAGGCGGTTCCTCGTCGAGCCAGACGAGGTGCTGCGCGGTGCCCTGGAATGCTTCCCGCCGCTGGTCATAGCTCTTGAACGTGAGGACTGACACTTCGCCCGATCGATGGCGCACCCAGGCCGTCTCCACGGCATCCGCAAGTCCTTGCTTGGCGCTCCGGCGGACTATCAGGTGCGCAGGAATCATTCCGGTGTCAGGTGCGCCGAGCCCGCCGAGGAGCTGCGTCTGGAGGATGTCCCGCACGGTCTTGGCGGTGTCGCCTGCCGCCCATATGTTCACGGGGTCCTCGAAGCGGCGGCCTTCCCACCAAGATGGATACTCGCCGCTGAGATGCAACGTCGTCTCGAAGGCACCGGCCGCGCTCTTGCCGACACGGTTGCCAGCCAGAAAAGCCCGCGTCCGATGGGTTGCTCCTGCTGCGAAGAACAACAGGTGCTTCGAGTAGAGTTCGCGACGGTACGGACCGGCATCAGGGAAGTAGCGATGGATCCGATAGTTGGACCGGCGTTCCGGATTCGGCCTCCAGCTCAGCTAATCCGTTAACCAGCGTTACTAGTGGGTCGTTCGTCATGATGAGGACTCTTCCTAGGGCCGGTCAACTTCTTTGCCAGCGTTCGCGCCATCGCCAGGTCTTCATCCGACAGGGTCTTCATGATCTCCGGGTCGATCGCGAAAGACCGTGATCGACCTTACTTGTAACGTCAACACGCTCACGGAACTGGTTGGCCGCTTTGCCATCAAGAGGAGAATCACCAGCTGGTCCGAGAACTTCCGAATGGACCCAACTCTTTCCCCCTTGTAGAACACAGGCTCCTCAATACCTTCGAGCGCGCGACGACGCGCTTCTTGTTCGAGCGCGTCTGTCGCCTCTTCATTCACGTCGCGGAACTTTGCGACATACTCCGGGTCCTGCTGAAGCCAGCGGTGGTGAGAGCTGCGGCTGACGTTGGTGCTTCGCGCAGCCCCGCTGAGTGTGCCGTTCTCGCGAAAGGCTTCAAGGAATGCGGATTGTTTGGCCTTGCGGCTTCGCTCGATCCCCTTACGTGGACCGCTACGACGGCGGTCGCTTGCTTGGCCTCGGGTCGTGATTCGATCCGCCCCCTCTTTCCCATACGGCTCTCCCTGTCTGACTCCAATTATCGAACAAGTGCCGTTAGTCAAACGGATAAGTTATTATTATGTTGTAACACATTCGGCACATTGCGAGCGCGCTGCCGTTGAGACAACGCGAGGCTTGAGAAACCTAGAGATGAAGATGACGAGGGCACTGCAATCGGAGTTGGGCGACAGGACAGAGCAGCTACACCGCGAACGCGCCGGTTTGGCCAGAGTGGTTGCTGGACTTCTTGCGGCGCGATCTCCGGAAGTTCAAGGCGACCGACGACTGGTCTCACCTTCAGAGTGAGTTGGACCACCTAACATGGAAGCTGGTAGGTGGTGGCACAGTGTTCCCCGTTACCTGGCTGAAACAACTTGAGTCGAAGGGTCGGAGGCACGTGACCGTTCGACGCGGCGAATGGGTCCATGAGTCGAGAGGTGAACACCTGACGTTTCTGGACGAACGTCGGAATGAACCCAAGTTTTGGGCACGCCTGCCCAGGCTCACACGCAATCAGATGCGCGAGTTGCAGTCACGGCTCCGTCAGGTCCTAGAGGATCTCCGTCGATCCGAGTCCCCAACTTGAACCAGCTGTCCCGCGCATCGTGTATAGCGCGATTCCCTGTGCAATCAAGCAGATCCACCTCATGAACGATGTCAGAGACGAGCAGCGACTGGGCTTCAAGCGAGTATACGGAGCGGAATGGTGCGACTTGCGGTGGTTGGCAATCGCCTCCCTCCTGGAAGAGTCCGGATCACAAATCGTTCGCTGCAAAGCTCCCGAGTGTGGACACTTGTTCCTTCGGATTAGACGTCAACAAGATCTGCTCACGAAAATGTTCTCCAAAGGTACGCTCCACAAAGTGGTACCGGGAGCATCAGGAGACAGCAAAGGAACGACGTCGGCAGGCATACCGCGAACGACGTGCGGTCCTCCAAATGAATCCGCTGTCCAAAGGAAACCGGCCTACAGCGTCGAGTGGTGAGCCTCTAGCTCTGCCTCCTGGCCATTGTAGAGCGCCGTAAGGAAGGGGAGTCTCTCTTTCGCAGTCGCGCAATCGACGAGATGTCGGTTCGGACGCATCGTGACCGAGTGTCCGCTTGATTGGACACCATTCTGATCACCGGCCTATGAAACCCGAGGTCGCTGAGTTCGGAAGCCACTTGCTGACTTACTCAGGGCTTAATCTGTAAGCGAGCCGCACGCTCGGGATGACGATCGGCTCGCACAGTGTTTCCGTCACGGCTAGTGCCCCTACAAAAGGGATGGTGCCCTATCGCGGCTCAGCAGGGTTATCGTGGGTCCGATGGAGCCTTAACAACAGCGGCGATGAGCGAGGACCAGGAGGAACCCTGGGCTCCCGCTTCGCGCAGGGCGGCGCGGACGGCGGGCATGCGCGACGCCGGAGTGCGTTGGTTCATCGCCGCTCTGCCGTCGATGGTATACGCCATGAGTCTTTCCGTCATCGTGCTGAGAAACGCGTCGTGGCGCTCGAGCAGCGCGCGACGGAGCTCCGCGGGGCCGTTGAACGTTGTTCCGTCGACCATTGCTCCGGAAGCATCGATGGGATCGGGACCGTAGTCGGAGCGCCAGCGTCCGAGGACGTCGAAATTCTCCAGCCCGTAAGACAGCGGGAAGAAACTCGATGACACGCCACACGGGAGTGGCGGGGAAAGTTCTGCTTTGCTTCACCAAGGGCGTGTGCTTCTCGAAGGGGAAGTCCTTGGGCGGAATGTTCGGTAACGGCGTCGGCGGGTTCACCCCCAGGAAACGCGTGAGAATCCATTTTGCCCGCATGGCAGGCGACGTCGTGGGCACATCGACCGGGTAGGCGTTGTACGCGCGAGAGGTCAACGTCAGAATACTGCCCTGCGCGAGCAATCCGGCACGTTCGGGACCCGGCCAGGTGACGCGGCGATACTCGGGCCCAGAGACATTCGGAATGCCGTAGTGCCGCGCGAGCCGTTCATTGAGGAACGTGTAGTTCGCGGTCCACAGGTCCAGCGGATTTCGGTCCTCACGAAGCTGGCTTTCGACGAACAGTTCAGTTTCGCGTCGGAAAGCGCCGCGCAACTCGTCGTCGAATTCCGGGAAGAGCTTGTTGTCCCCCTTCGTGGTTGCCAACTGATCGAGCGAGAGCCAGGTGTCAAAGAATCCGGCGACCAACGCACTGGACTTGGTATCGGAAAGCATCCGCCGGACTTGCTCCCGCAACGCCTGGGTATCGCGCAATCTGCCCTTGGTTGCGGCGTCGCGGAGTGGCTGATCCGGCTCGCCGTTCCAAATCAATCTTGCGAGGCGTCGGCACGGCTCCCGTCTATAGGTCGAACCGGCCTGCAGTCGTCTTCGCGGCACGATCCAGAGCGCTGGCCACTGCGGAAATCGTCGACTCGTAGGTGTTGCTGTCGGGCCTCGGCGCAGCCATTGGAGGCATCGTCCGAGCGCGCAGCTGCCGAACGACTCGCTCCCATATGTCAGCGTCCCCCCCGGGCTGACTGGCATCGATGTCGATCTAAAGAGAGGCCCCTTGGGCTGCCCGACCGCTATGGCAGGACACGCAGTACGTCTGGACCACGGCCGAGGGCGCTGGCGGAGCGGCGGTGTCTCGGGCGAGGAGCGGGCTCGGAATCGAGACCAATGCTATTCCGAAAGCAAGGATACGACGCATGGGTGCGCCTCCAGAGGCGATGGAACTGCCAGAACGCAGGACAAAACTCGCAGTAGACGCCGTGCAAACCACCGGTTAATCGTGGCGCAACGCGATGACGGGATCGACGTTTACAGCCCGCCGCGCGGGAAGCTGGCACGCAACGAGAGCGACGACGATTAAGACGAACGGTGCACCAATCATCGTCACTGGGTCATAGGGAGACACGCCGACGAGTTGCGATTGCAGCAAGCAATTAACTGTTAAGGACGCCGCCAGGCCAGCGAACAGCCCGATCACCACTGGCACCATACCCTCACGAAAGACCATGCGACGCACATCTGCCGTAACAGCGCCAACCGCCATGCGTATGCCGATCTCCTTGGTGCGCTGCGTCACCGAGTGTGCGATGACGGCGAATAATCCGACCGCCGAGAGGAGCAGCGCAATCGTGGCAAAGACGGGCGCGACCGCCGCGTTATTTCCGAGCTCGGCATGCTCGAGGTCCATGAAGTCTCGATCGAACGCGAACCTCGCCGTCAGCGCGGTGAAATCTTCCTCGATGACGTCCGGATCGAGGCGCCGTGTGACTATGCGCACGGCGGCGGCTGCCTGACTCGCCGGGAGACTGGTGCGCGCGAAGAGAAATGCAGTGCCGCCCGGCTGTTGCCGCGCTGGGACGTAGACGATGGGCTTGAACGTCTGACGCGTTGCATCTCCCTGCATGATGTTCGGAACCACGCCGACGATCGTGCGCCATGGCCCCGGCGTGTTTCGGGTGATGGTGCGGAAACGTCGTCCAATGGGGTGCATCTGGGGCCAGTAGGTGTCGACAAAGCTCTGGTTCACAATGGCCACGAGCGACCCGGCCCGATCACGTCGCCGTCGTTGAACTCGCGCCCAGCGACGGAGGATACGCCCATTACTCGGAAGTAGTCGGAGCCCGCGGAGAGGTACTGGGTATACCGCTCGTTTCCTGAAGTACGCGGTGTTCCCTCGAGTTCAAACTCGGCTCGATTGACACCTCGTGTCGGGAACGTGCTGGCCAACGCCACGCTTTCGACGCCGGGGATCGTCCGGACCTGCGCGTCAGCCGGTCATAGAACGCCAGCCGTGCGTCGGCTGTCGGATACGCACTAGAGGGCAATCTCAGCCAGCCGACGACGACATGATCCGGGTCCTGAACGCCGGTGTCGGCATTCACAATCTTCTCGAAGCTGCGTACGAGGACGCCTGCGCCCAGCAGCAGAACGAGGGCGAGCGCCATCTGGCTGGTGACAAGCACCGCGGAAAGGCGCTTCCCGCGCGGGTCCTGCGTGGCGCCACGCGTGTCACTTCGCATGGAGCCGCGAATACCCAGTTGCACAATCTTGACGAGCGGTACCAGCACCAAGACAACCGCTGCGATCAGGGTGATCGCAATCAGATAGAACAGCGTGCTTGAGTTAACGGTGTAGTCGATGGCGAGATACCGGCTCGCGGTGGCCGAGGCCCATGTCTGCATAGTCCAGCGCGTGATCCCCCACGCGAGCGTGCCAGCCACGGCCCCCAGCATGAGATGTTCGACGAAGATCTGGCGCGCCATACGCCAGAGGCCTGCACCGAGCGCAATCCTGATTGAGAACTCCCGCCACCGTCCCAGGGTGCGCACCATCGTGAGATTCGCGAGGTTCGCGCAAGCGATGAGGAGCACAAACCACGCGCCCACCCAGAGCGAGCCGTAGATCATGGGACCGTCTGGAGCGAGGAAGGCTTGCGAATAGGTCGCTGCCCCCGGGGCATCGTGCTGTCGCGCCGGGATCCGTAGAGTGGAGGCGATGAGTGATCGTTTCGATCTGCGCCCGCGCTTCCTCTAGCGTGGCGCCGTCGCGCAGTCGTCCGATCGCAGCCCCTTCGAGCGCCGGTGTGGGCACGATGGGCAACCATAAATCGTAGTCGTACACGAGGGCGAAGCCTTCAGGCATCACGCCGACGATCGTCGTGGCGACATTGTTGATGTATACGGTGTCCCCGATGGCATCCGCGTGCTTGGCGAACCTCCGTTCCCAGAGCCGATGGCTGATGATGGCCACGGGGGCGGCTGTGGGCGCTTCATCGGCGGCTGCGAAGTCCCTCCCGGCGATCGGCCGGACGCCCAGAAGCTCGAACGTATTCGCGCTGACCCGCTGCACGTCCACGTCGATCGAACGGCCGGCCGCATCGCGAAGAGTGTAGGCCGAGGCCGCTGTTCAGCGCCAGCTCTGTAAATGCGGAGGCCTGCGAACGCCACACTTCGAGATCCGCCTCTGACACAGGTCCCGGGCAGCAGGGCGTGTCCGTGGGCCGCCGCATGTGAAGGTAGGCAAGCCGATCGCTCCGCGTGGCGAGCGGAAGGCCTCGAAACAGCATCGCGTCCATGATCGTGAACGCCACCACGTTGAGCGCAATCGCGACGGCGAGCATGGCGATTGCCGTCAGCGCAAAAGACCGATCCCGCAGCAGACCGCGCACTGCAAATCGCAGATCGTAGAAGAGCGCCTCGAGCCACGGCCATATCCAAACCTCGCGAGAACGCTCGCGTGCGAGTGTCACGCTGCCGAGCGCCCGTCGCGTCGCGGGCGCGACGTCTTGTCGGCGCCACGCCATTTTGTGTGAGCTCGCGCTCCTTCATCTCGCGGTGAAGCGCCATCTCCTCAGCAAGGTCGGACTCGAATCGCCGACGCTGAAACAAGTACCGCAAGAGTCGAAGCAGGGTGCGCATCGCTATGTCGCGTTGAGGACTCTACGGATGGCAAGGATGACGCGGTCGAATTCTTCGCGCTCGACGGCCATCTGCTTGCGGCCCGCGGCGGTGAGCTTGTAGTAGCGCGCGCGGCGATTGTTTTCCGACGCGCCCCACTCGGCCTTCACCCAACCTTTGAGGAGCAGGCGCTGAAGCGCTGGGTAGAGCGAGCTTTCTCCGACCTCAAGCACCTCCCCCGAAAGCGTCTTGACCCGCTGAGCAATGCGGTAGCCATGCATCTCGCCGGCTGTCAGCGTTCTAAGGATAAGGAGCTCGAGCGTGCCCGGGAGCAGCTCCGACCTGGCGTCTTTTTCCATCGTTTATTGATGGGACTATGCGCCGCCGATGGCCGCGTTGTCAATTCCCATCGCACATCGATGGGAGAGTACTGGCGGCCTCGCGTGCATGGCCTTTATAGATCCTCATTAACGCCGGACTGATTCCCGAAAGCTGCAAAGGAGTCGCCCGTTCCTTGGCGACTTGCTCAGGACCAATGCGCGATTGCCGGGTCCCGAAGATTCGCGTTCCGGAGTCTATTCGTACCGCAAGGCGTGGATGGG
>CAWBMO010000004.1:0-28615 GCA_963789965.1 uncultured Acidobacteriota bacterium | reverse complement strand
GTCAAGTCCGGCTAAAGCCGGACACTACGTACGAAACGGCGACGGACGAGACGGCGACGTGCGAATCGGCGTCGCGGTGGTCGTCTCGCCGCTCATCTCGCTGATGAAGGATCAGGTCGATGGCCTGCGTGTCGACGGCGTGGAGGCCGCGTACTTGAACAGCACGCAAACGCTCGAGGAACGGGACGCGGTCATCGCCAGTGTGCGCGAGGATCGCTGCCGGCTGCTCTACGTGTCGCCGGAGCGCATCGCCGGCGACGGCGGTCCCGCGCTGCGGCGTTTGCTGCAGCAATCTGGCGTGCGGTTCATTGCCGTCGACGAGGCGCACTGCATCAGCCAGTGGGGCCACGATTTCCGTCCGGAGTACCGGCAGCTCGGCCGGCTGCGCGACGATTTCCCTGGCGTGTCACTGCATGCGTTCACGGCGACGGCGACCGAGCGCGTCAGGGCCGACATCGTCAACGAGCTGCGCCTGAACGACCCGACCGTGCTGGTCGGATCGTTCGATCGCCCGAATCTCGTCTATCGCGTGCTCCGCCGGGGCAATCTTCACAATCAGCTTCGCGCGGTCCTCGAGCGCCACGAGGGTGACGCCGGAATCGTGTACTGCCTGTCGCGGCGCGAGGTCGAATCGCTGGCGTCGTGGCTCGTCGAAGAAGGGCACCGTGCCGTGCCCTATCACGCCGGTCTTTCAGATGCCATGCGGAGCGACCATCAGGAGGCCTTTCTCCAGGAGCGCGCCGATATCGTGGTCGCCACGGTGGCGTTCGGCATGGGCATCGATCGATCGAACGTGCGATTCGTCGTGCACGCCGGCGCACCGCGGTCGGCCGAGCATTACCAGCAGGAATCGGGCCGCGCGGGGCGCGACGGACTGCCAGCCGAGTGCGTACTGATCTACTCCGGCGCCGACTTCGTCCGCTGGCGGCAGATGCTCGAGGCCAACGGCGAGATGACACCGAGCGTCCGGACCCTGCTGGCCGACATGCAGCGATATGCGGCCGGCACGCGGTGCCGGCACCGTACGCTCGTCGAGTACTTCGGAGAGACATACATGCCTGCGAACTGCGGCGCGTGCGACTGGTGTCTGAAGGAGCTCGACGTGGTCGGCGACTCGACGACCGTCGCGCAGAAGATCCTTTCGTCGGTCGCGCGGCTGAAGCAGGGCTGGGGCACCGGACATGTGACCGATGTTCTGCTGGGCCGTGCGACGGAGAAAGTCGCCGCCTGCGGTCACGAGGCGCTGTCGACGTTTGGGCTGCTGAAGGAAGAGTCGGTCGCGGCCGTGCGCGGATACATCGAACAACTGGTCGCGGAAGGATTCCTGGCGCGCGAAGGCGATCCGTATCCCGTGCTCCGCCTGACGGCGACCGGCACGTCGCTGCTGCGCGGTCAGACGGACTGCACGCTGTATCGGGAAATTCGCCCTCCGGCCGCGCCGAAGCGCCGCCGCGGACCGTCAGCGGTTGACGGAGCCATCGCGCCAGCTGACGTCGACCGGGACCTGTTCGATGTCCTGCGTGACGTGCGATTGCGGCTCGCGCGCGCGCGCGGCGTTCCGCCGTACGTCATCTTTCACGACACGACCCTAAGGGACATGGTGCAGCGGCGGCCGAAAACCATCGACGACCTGTACGAGATCTACGGCGTCGGTGCAAAGAAGGCGGCGGATTTCGGCGACGCGTTTCTCGACGCGATCCGCACGTTCCGCCGCCCGGAATAAAGACGCGTTCCCTACCGGTCCTGAGTCGCCAGAGCCGGGTTCGACATCGGCTTTCCAAAATGCAGGTACAGGCTCGGCACGACGAACAGGTTGAGGAGCGTTGACGTGATGAGCCCACCAAGAACCACGACGGCGAGCGGGTGCTCTATCTCGTGGCCGGGAAGGTTGCCGGCCACGACCAACGGCAGAATGGCAAGCGCCGTCGTCAACGCCGTCATCATGATCGGCGAGATCCGTTCTCGTGCCCCTCGCAGAACCAGATTGGGACCGAAGCTTTCACCTTCATGCTTCTCGAGATGCTGATAGTGCTCGATCAGCATGATGCCGTTGCGCGCCGCAATTCCCAGGATGGTGAGGAATCCAACGAGCGAACCGAGCGAGATAACACGGTCGCCCAGGTACGACGCCAGCACGCCGCCCACCAGGGCCGAGGGCAGCGTCAAGAACGATAAGGTTGCCAGGGTCAAGTTCTCGAACGACATGTACAGGAGAAGGAACACACCAAGCGCTGCCACGCCCGACGCGATGAGCAGCGTCCGTTGGGCAGCCAGCCGCTCCGTATACTCTCCTATCAGGACCGGGTAGTACTCCTGTGGGAAATCGATTTTGGCCAGGGCGGCATTGACGTCGGCATAGACCTGGTCGAGAGGACGTCCACGCACGTTGGCGCCCACATCGGTGCGGCGTTTGCCGTACTCACGGTTGACCACATTCGGAGTTGGCGCGACGCGAACGTCCGCCACGTCCTGCAGCTGCACGCGGCCACCGTCAGGCGTATCGATGAGCAGCTCGCGAACCGCGCTCACACTGTCGCGAGCTTCAGGAATGCTCCACACATTGACGTCGTAGGTCCGGTTGGCAATGTGAATGTCACCCACTTCCTCGCCTGCAACCATGATGGCCGCCGCTCGGCGAACGTCACCGGGCTTGACGCCATAACGTTGGGCCCTGGTGAGATCCACTTTGACTTGAACCTGTGGTATGTCCTCCTGAAACGATTGGTGCAGATCGATGATGCCGGGAATTGTCGATAGAGCCGCCTTCACTTCGGTGGCTTTCTGCTCGAGGACCTTCAGATCGCGGCCGTAGATACGCACGACAATCGCTTCGGAAGTCCCCGTCAGTACTTCGCGGATTCTCTCTTTCAGGTATGTCTGCACGTCGCGATAGAGCCCGGGATACCCGTCGACGGTTTCCTGAATCTTGGCGAGCGTCTTCTCGTAGTCGACCGCCGGATCGACGCTGATCCAGTTCTCGCCGAAATACATCCCGACCACTTCATCCATGATCAGAGCCTGCCCGATATGCGCGCCGAAGTTGCGGACACCTGGAATGGCACGCAGCTCCTTGCTTGCCTGGATGGTGATGCGGTCCATCTCCGGCCAGGAGGTGGCAGGCTTGGTCAGCCAGTGCATCAGGAAGTCTCGTTCCTTGAACGACGGGAGCAGCGAATTACCGAGCAATGGCCAAATCACGATACCAGTCAACGCCAGGACACCGACAACGAGATACGCTGGCCGCGGTGAGCGGACGATCGGCGTCAGAATTTTCTCATACCCGCTCTTGAGCACCCGGACGATAGGAGACTCGCGCTGTCCGAGCGGGGCCTTACGCAGGAAGAGGTAGGCCATCGCCGGGGTCACGGTCAACGCGACCACCATGGATATCATGAGCGCCAACGCATAGGAGATCGCCAGGGGCCTGAAGAATGCGCCGGACAAGCCTTGCAGGAAAAAGACCGGCATGATCGCGAGGACTTCAATCAGCGTGGCATACACGATCGCGCCGCGCACCTCGATGGAGGCGTTAAGAATAATCTTCGCCAACGGCGTCGTGCTGCCTTCTTCGCGATGCTGGCGCAAACGTCGCACGACGTTTTCGATGTCGATGATGGCGTCGTCGACGATATCGCCGAGCGCGATGACAAACCCCGCGAGGACCATCACGTTGATGGTCGTGCCCCTCATGTAAAGCACGAGCACGGCCGCCAGCAGGGACAATGGCATCGCCACACAGCTAATCAACGCAACGCGCCATTCGTAGAGGAAGAAGAAAAGCACCAGAACCAGGAGCACGCTACCGATGAGCATCGCTTCGCTGAGATTGTCGATTGAGGTCTCGATGAAGGTGGCCGGCCTGAAGATCTGCGGGTCGATGTCCACATCGGGCAGACCGGGCCGCAGGGCGTCGAGCGCTTTTTCCACGTCCTTCGTGACCTGCAGCGCGTTTCCCCAGGGGAATTTTTCAACGATGAGCAGAAGGCCGGGCCCATCGTTGATGATCCCGTCGCCAACCATCGGTTGATGATCGACCACCACTTTGGCGACATCTTTCAAGTACAGCTGCTGGCCATTCCGTACGGCCACGGGCATGTTGGCCAGGCGGTCCGGCTTGACCTCGTCGGCCTTGTAAATCAAAGGAAAGACGTGCTGGACTTGCAGGCGTTGGCTGGGGGTATCGATCCACCCGCCGGTCCCGATGTGGTGTGCATCGTAGTACTGGAACAAACCAGTCTCGAGCGCTCTCGATGTGGCCTCGTTGACCTCATCGAGCGTGACCCGGTGCTTGGTCATCAGTTCGGGCACGACCTGCACCTGCAGCATTTCGATCCGCTCACCCCAGATGGCGACGTTAGCCACGCCCGGGACGCGCAGGAGGCGCTGCCTGATGGTCCAATACGTAATCATCGACAAGTCGATCACGGATCGCTTTTTCGAGGAAATCCCAATCTTCATCATTCGGCTGGTCGCCGACAGCGGTGGCAACATGACGGGTGGGGCGGCCCAGGTCGGCAGTGTCGGCGAAACCGTGGCCACGCGCTCGGCCACCAGCTGTCGAGCTTCCAGCAGGTCAGTCCCAGCCGCGAAGTACATCTTGATCGACGACAAATCGGGAACCGACCTGGATCGGATAACCGATAGCCCGGGCACTCCGTTGAGGACCAGCTCCATCGGCGCCGTGACCAGGGATTCCACCTCCTCAGCCTCGAGCCCGAGGCAGATGGTTTGAATCTCGACCATCGGCGGCGCGAACTCCGGGAACACGTCCACCGGCATCTTGCTGATGCGCCCGATGCCGAAGTACATAAGTCCTATCGCGAGGGCAAGAACGAAATACCTGAATCTCAGGCTGTTTCCAACGATCCAGCGGAACATCGCAGCTCTCCCTTTCGCAGGTTAGTGTCCGACCCCGGAGTCCGCACCGTACACTTCAATGGCGGCCATCGACACAACGACGGTGCCAGCGGGCGGACCGTCGTTCAGAACGGCCAGGCCGCGTTCCACGTAGTCGACGTCGACTTTGTGCTTGATGAAGGTACGAGGTTGCGGACTGGTGTACACCCAGATTTGACCTTTCGGGTCGTATATCAACGCAGAGCGGGGAACGACCCTTCGGAGTGAGGGTGATCGCGACATCTGTTGTTCACGAACCGTGTCCGTCTTGAGGTTGATCCGCTCGATCGCCTTCTCGGTCATCGTGACGCGGTTGACCTCCAGCCCCTTGATGGCCTCGACCTCAACAGGGTGCTCGGCCTTGTGCGCGTCTGAAGGGCGTTGCTGGCACGCCGTCAATTGCATACTGACAGCGAGCATGCCCGCCGCCAGCCACCGGCTACTGTGCTTCATGGCTCGTTTTCTCCTGCAGATTGAACTCTGATCGCGCTATGAGTCTTCGCGCCTCTTACACCGTGACGACGGTGGCCGGAACTTCTTCAACAAGCTCCATATCTGGTTCGGCGACGGCGGTGCCACAGACCACGCACATGGCAGGGACGCCGACCAGGCTGACCAAGGTGGTCGTGACCAGGCCTCCGAGAACGACACTGGCCATGGGGTACGCGATCTCGATGCCGGCAATGTTGCCGAACCACGCGAAAGGCACGAAAGCCAATGCGATCGTGACGGCACCCATCAGGATCGGCGCTGACCGTTCCTGGGTGCCGCGTTCAACCAGCGCGGCGCTAAAGGCTTCGCCCTCGCCCTCGAGACGCCGATAGTGGCTGACCAGCAAGACGGCGTTGCGCACGGCAATCCCCATGACCGTTATGAAACCAACAATCGAACCCAGTGAGAGGAGACCTCCCCCGGTCAGCAATGTCGCCAGCGCACCGCCCGACAAGCTGGCCGCCAGGCTCAGGAAGAGGAACGTCGCCAGGGACCAGTTCCTGAAGAACGCCTGCAGGAGCAGAAAAATTCCAATACCTGCGGCAATCGCAAACGCCAGTACGCGCCTCTGGGCGGCCTGCCGTACCGCATACTCGCCCAGGAGCTCTGCACGGTACTCAAGCGGGAAGGCCACTTGCCGGATACCCTGTTCGATATCGGCGGCCACAGCGGCGAGATCGCGTCCTTCCACGTTGGCCGTCACGTCCATGCGACGGGCCACCGCATCTCGACGGATTTCGGTCACGGCCGGCGCGATGCGGACGGTAGCCACGTCTTTCAAGCTCACGTGACCTCCCGACGGCGTGTCGATGAGGAGGTTCTGAAGACTGGTCAGGCTGTGGCGGGTCTCTGGCGTCCCATACACCACCACTTCGAACACCTTCTGTGTTTCGAACAGGCTGCCGACCTCAATGCCCGACACCAATGAGGTCGCCGCGCGGCGCACTTCGCCGGGGGCGAGGCCGTAGCGTCTGGCCCGTTCGATGTCCACCTCGATTTGGACAGTTGGCACCTCCTTGGGATACTGCACGGTGGAACCAACGACGCCGTCAACCTTCGTCAGGACCTGCGCGATCTCTTCAGCCTTCTTGCGGATGACGTTCATGTCTTCGCCATAAACGCGAACGACCAGGGATTCCCCTGTGCCGGACAACTCGTCCCTCAACCTCGCTTGCAGATAAGTCAGCACCTCTGGTGAGAGACCGCCATAGCCGGCCACCACCTCCCTGACCGCGGCCACGGTCGCGTCATAGTCGGCGGAGGGACTAATGCTGACCGACAGTTCGCCGGCATTCATGTTGTTTTGCTTGTCCGACGCGATCGCACGCCCCATGTGGGCACTCACGTTACGGACGCCGCGAATAGCGCGGAGCTCGCGGCTGGCCATCGTTGTGAGGCGGCTCATGACGGCATGGGAAGCGCTGGAACTGCCCGTCAGGCGAACCACCAGATCGGTTTCCTTGAAGTCGGGAAGCAGCGATTCTTGACGGAGGAATGACAGAGACGCGACGCCGACGACCACAAGAGCGCCGACGCCAACGAGGACCGGAACCGGGACGCGGGCCGCCCACGCAAAGAGCGCGCTGTGAAGACGGCGCAGGATCGCTGCCGCGGGAGAATCACCCGGGAGCGACCCGTTGCGCAACAACAGCAGGGCGAGCGCCGGCGTGACTGTCAGCGCCACGAGCATCGAGGCGAGCACAGCCAGCAGGTAAGAAGTCGCGAGCGGGTGAAAGATCGAACCCGACACGCCCTCCAGGGCCATGAGTGGCGTGACCGCCAGCGCCATCATGACCGTTGCGTAAAGAAGGGGGCTGCGCATTTCGAGAGCGGCCTCAAGAATGACGGTCGCGGCCGACCTGTCGCCGCGCTCTTCACGAGACTGGCGCAGGCGCCGCCCGATATTCTCGATGTCGACGATCGCGTCGTCGATGATGATGCCGAGGGCTATCATGACGCCGGCGATTGTGATCAGATCGATTGTCACTCCGCGCAGGTAGAGCACGGCTCCGGCCGCCATCACGGACAGCAGCACGGCGACGGTGCTGATCAGCGCGCTGCGCCAGTTGAGAAGGAAGGCACAGAATGCCCCAGCCACGAGAAGACCGCCGATGAGCAATGCCAATGAGAGGTTATCGTCCGCGAGCTCGAGGTATGTCGCGGGGCGGAACAAGGTGGAGTCCATCTCCAGGCCCGCCAAACCGGGGCGGAGGGCGGCGAGTGCAGCTTCAACTTCCTCCGTCGCGTCCGTCGTATCAGCCCAGGGGAATTTCTCGACGACCAACGTCAGGGCGGGAGCGTCCTTCACGATGGCATCGCCGATGAGCGGCTGGTGGTCCTCCACGACCGTGGCCACGTCGGAGAGACGCTTGGATGGCGAGCCCTCGAGCGTCACCTGACCCAGGTCTCCCGCCTTTTGGATGGGCAGGACGTGCCGCACACCGAGCCGTTGATTTTCCGTTTCGATCCACCCGCCGGTACCGGGCGTCGAGGCTTCGAGATAACTGAGTGGCGACGCCCACAACGCGTTGCCAGCGGTCTTGATGACCTGCCCCAGCGTGACATTCTGATTCCGCAGGTGTTCCGGATTGACTTGCACCTGCAACTGCCACTTACGCTCGCCCCAAATGGAGACGTTGGCCACGCCGTGCAGGCCCATCAAACGGGGTGCAATCGTCCAGCGGGCGAGCACCGACATGTCGATGAGTGACAATGTCTCCGAGCTCAGCCCGATCGTCATGAACCGGCTGGTCGAGGAGACGGGATTGATCATGACAGGAGACTTCGTCACTTTCGGTAGGACGAACACCTGTGTGAGGCGCTCTGCCACCACCTGTCGGGCGCGCATGCTGTCGGTGCCCTTCTCGAAGATCATCACGATCGACGACAGGCCGGGAATCGACGTGGAACGGATTTCTTCCACCCACGGCGTGCCGTTCAACATGTCTGCCTCGAGGGGAGTGGTGATCATCGCCTCCACTTCCTCGGCGGAAAGCCCAAGCGCCTCGCTCTGAACCTCCACGTACGGCCGCGAGAACTCTGGCAGGATATCGACTGGCTGCGGCTCGAGCCGCACGAAGCCGAACACCAGCAACAGCGCCGCGATTGCGGCCACGACGAGTCGAAACTTCAGGCTTGACCCAATAATCCGACGCAACATCGCTGACCTCCCTCAAGTGGACGCCATTGGCCTCTTAGCAGCAGGGGCCCGTCTCATCACAAATCGCCGACAGCGCTTGGAACGAGCGCCGAGGAGGGACACAGTACGGTTGCGAGCAACGGCGTTCAATTCTCCGAAGGATCTAGCCAAATGACCTAGCCCGAGTGAGGCAGGGATCGCCAAATGACCTAGCCTGAGTGAGGGCAGGGATCGCCAAATGACCTAGCCCACATGGGCCCAGGTGGGCCGTGATGAGATCTACGGTGTGGGTGCGAAGAAGGCTCGGGATCTGTGGTGTGGTTGCAGGAAAGCGGCGGAATTGGCGGTGCGTTTCTTTACGCAGTCTTTACGCATCGCACGTTCCGCCGCCCGGAATGAAGGCGCGTTACTCAGCGGTTGTGAGTCACCAGGGCCGCGTTCGACATCGGCTTCGCAAAATGCAGGTACAGGCTCGGCACGACGAACAGGTTGAGCAGGGTCGACGTGATGAGCCCACCAAGAACCACGATAGCCAGCGGGTGCTCTATCTCGTGGCCAGCCACTTCCTCCTCCGTCTGGTCGAGGCCGCACCTTCACTCGCCACGCGCGTTAGACGAGGGCGGCGCCATCCCCCATGTGATTAGCCCATGCGGGTTAGGCCCATCCTCCGTGTGATTAACCCATGTGGGTTAGGTCTTCGGGCGGATTGACCAACTCATCCGTGTAAATCAAAGTTACTGCAACCGTTTGCATCGCTGAAACACGACTGATACTCGGCCGTCACCTCACCTGACGAAGGCCGGAAAGCCCGTGGTTTCTCCGGGTGCAGCGGGGCCGCGTTGGCGGCCCTTAGAGCCGGAGGTCTCTCCGCGCCGCCTCGCTCTCTATGAAGCGCTCGATCTGTCGGTCTACGTCCGCAAGCAGTGTCATCAGACCAGATGGCTGCGTGGGCGTCAGGACAGATGAATCGGCCTGGGAGCGGGTGGATCACGCCATTGGAACGAGGAGCAACCACTCATGATGACGGCTGAACATGACACGTCTGAGACGCCTGACACCGGCAGCGCTGGACGCCTTGGCTATCTGGTCAAAGCGTTTCCCCGCGTGTCGGAGACGTTCATCATCAACGAGATCCTTCAGCTCGAGCAGCAGGGATTCGATCTGCGCATCTACTCGATGATCGATCCGCCCGACCGGCTGCGGCACCAGCTGGTTGATCAGGTCCGCTCACCGATCACGTACCTGCCGAACCCGCTTTTGCCATCGTTCGGCTCCGTGCTGGCGGATCACTTCCGGCAGTTCCGGCGGTCACCCCGCGCGTACCTCTCGACGCTCGTGACCGCGCTGACCTCCGGCGATACGGACTTGATCGAACGGTTCGGTCAGGCCGGCTGCCTTGCGCAGCGACTCGAGCAGGACGGCGTGACCCACCTCCATGCCGGGTTCGTGCACTCGCCCGGATCCGTGGCGTGGCTGGTGTCCCTCATGACCGGGCTGCCGTTCAGCCTGGCGAGCCACGCCAAGGATCTGTATCACTCGCCGCCGACGCTGCTGCGGAAGAAGCTCGTCGCTGCGCGCGTGGTGTTCACGTGCACGCGTTACAACATCGAACATCTCGAGCGGCTGTGCGCAGGAGCAGGGCCGATCCGCGTGCACCACGCCTACCACGGCACGGATCTCAGCCGGTTCCGGTTCGGGGTGTACGGGCGCAGCAAACCGCCCGTCGTGCTCGCTGTTGCCCGGCTCGTGGAGAAGAAGGGGCTCGACACGCTCATTCGCGCGTGCGCCACGCTTCGCGATCGCGGCCGCGAGTTTCGTTGCCACATCGTCGGCGACGGCGAGCGCAGGAAGTCGCTGGCACGGCTGATCCAGCAGCTCGACCTGGACCGCCTCGTCACCCTCGAAGGCGAGCTGGACCAGGCCGAAGTGCTGGCGTGGTATCGGCGGGCCACGGTGCTGGCGCTGCCGTGTGGTGTGACCAGCAACGGCGATCGAGACGGAATCCCCAACGTGCTGGTCGAGGCCGCAGCCTGCGGCGTGCCCATCGTGACGACCGCCGTCAGCGGCATTCCGGAACTGATCGAGCACGGCGTGTCGGGCCTGCACGTTCCGCCCGGCGATCCATTCGCGTTGGCGAGCGCTCTCGAGGGGATCCTGCAGTCGGTGGTGCTCAGAGAAGGGCTGCGCGTTAACGCTCGGGCCCGCGTCGCCGAGGGGTTTGATGTGCGGCGCAACGCGCTGGCGATCGGTGAGGAGCTGTGCGCGGTGATGACCCGCCGCGTCCAGACGGCCGACCACGCCAGCGCCGCCGCCGAGGTCGTGGCCCAGGCCGCCAGCTGACGATGTGACCGAGGTCGACGAATAGGAATCGAGCTGCACGGCGGGGGTGAACCTGTCGTGCAACTTCAACGAGCTGCTCCAGTACCTGGAGCAGCTCCTGGACCGGATGTGCGTCCGGTGTGGGGACTTGCCCGATCTCGAGGTGTGTGGCACGTGGCGCACTGAGCCCGCCCCGGCCGATGAGAGCCCGTTCCCGAACGAAGGCGGTGAAGAAGGGTTCGGCAAGCGGATGCGCCTCCCCGAGGACGAACTCGTCTGGTTCGACACGCATCGCGATAAGGATCTCCAGCTCCGGTTTCCCCTGGACATCGAACAAGGTTGCCGTCCCGCGCCAGCCCCGAGCAGCGGCGGCTGAGCTTCGGTGCCCTTCACGTGTGGTCAGGTTGTTGAGTTGACAGATACTCGTCCGAGGGTGGGTTCCTGGCGCTGAAAGGCCAGATTCGACACACGGTGTCCACCGACGGACAGACCGAAATCAAGGGCAAGAGGCCGGTGCACGGCGCCTCGTAGTGTTCGATACGCTCCTTTAGGGGGAGGAATTTCGCTTGGCTTCTGAGCTAGTCTAGGCGCCGTGATGCGACTCCGAGCGTTTACTTCTGGGCTGTTGATAGCGATTCGACGACGATTTCGCAAGATGACACCATGAGCCGGAACACTGCCGAGAGTTCAGGCAGTCTGTCGATGCAGCGCAAATGAGTGAGAAATTTCGGCTGACGAAACGCGAATGCGAAACGATCAAGTATTTTGTGGGAGGGTCTCACGAGCAAGGAAATCGCCACTGACATGAGTATCAGCCCCAACACCGTCAAGACGTTTGTCAAACTGGCGATGGCGAAGGTCGGTGCCTCGAACCGCGCAGGTCTGCGCGGCAGGATCTTTGAGAGGGCCTCTGTCATCGTGTCCGCATTGGCGCCGTTCGATGTCGACAGACTGTTCTAAACCTGGCGTGTTGCGGCCATTGGCCCCTTTTCGTTGCTTCCGGACTCTCTCTGAAAGTCATACGATCCCCCTTTCTCCACTCACCCGTTGATACGGAGGGGCGAATGCGTCAAGAGAGGCGCCTGTACCGCAGGTATCCAGTCCTCTGGGAACTCAAGGGTCGGGTGCTAAAGGCGCTTGAACCGTCCGGGGAAACCCCTCTCCCGGGCAGTCAGGACATCCGCGGGGCGGTTTCCAACATCAGTGGTGGAGGAGTCTGTATCCTGACGCACGACGAGCCAGAGGCATCAAGCGCGGTGCATGGCGAAGTCGATGTATCAAGCGCGGTGCGTTGCGAGATCTTTGTTCCCCACATCCCGATCGGCATTCCGACTCTCCTGCAAGTCCGATGGACCCGCAAGACCGGTGACGGCGATGCGTACCAACTGGGCCTGCAGTTCCTCGTCTGAGGCGTAACGTAACACCTCCGCGGGTCGAGGGTTCAGCGGCTCTCGCGGAGGATTACCACCCAGCGCTCCGCGACGCCTTCGGTAGCACGATGCGCTTCTCCGAATCCACCATGGCCACCAGCGTGCGTCGCACGCGTTCCTGATACGCGAGCGGTCCAATCCCCATCGTGCGCACGTCGAGCTTCCACGGATCGATCGGGTCGCGCGTCGTGTGCACTTCGACCGATCCGCTGGCCCCGTGGAGGTTGACCTTGATTTCGTCGAGGTCCGACTTCTTGCCGCGGTCTGATGTGATCCGGATCTTGTGCGTCAGCTTGAAATAGAGCACCCAATTGCCCGCCTTATGGGCTGCTGAAGGAAGAGTCGGTCGCGGCCGTGCGCGGATACATCGAACAACTGGTGGCGGAAGGATTCCTGGCGCGCGAAGGCTTTGGCGATGCGTTTCTTGACGCGATTCGCACGTTCCGCCGCCCGGAATGAAGGCGCTCGTTGTTTCGCCTCGATGCCACGTGGACTAGCCAATTGGACGAATCCCTTCGGAGACTTGTTCTGGGGATCTTCACTTTATTACAGTTCTGGCGGGCCCGTACGAGCTTGCCCCGCTAGAACGGTCACGTGCGCGTACAAAACCTCAAGACCCATCCCGAGCCTTACGTGACCGTCGCGGAGCTGGCGGAGTATTGGCTTGTCGGCCGGAAACAGGTCTACACGCAGATCGGGGCAGGGACATTACCGGCAGTTCGGATCGGCCCGCGCCTGCTGCGGATCCGAACCGCCGACGCCATCAAATTCGAACGCCGCGCGAACATGCCCCCGCCATCCTCGCGCGCATTGGAAGCTGCCGAAAAGCCAGTCGAGCGGCCCACACACCTTCGTCGGCGCTGATCACACGCGGGTGTCCGAATGTGCCCTTAAGTGGCGTTACACCCCGTCCTGTCCACAACACTTTAGACAGACCGCCCAATGATGTGCTAGGCGAGCGCTTCCGGGGAGGATTCCGCGATTCTGCTCAAGGATCAGCGTTGACTGTCGGTACATATCCAGTTGACTTCGCCGATCTAGGTCATATACTCCACACCTTCGCCCGTTGCAGAACGTGACACGAAACGGGTGGTCCACGGTGGCGGAGCAGACCCAGGATCCGCCAACCCCTTCTGCGCCTGAACTGAGGCAGTGAGCCGCCTCGTTTAGAACTCCTCACTTCGGGGCGGGATCGCAGCAATATGGCGAGAACTGACTGTCGCTTAGCGGTCGGATCCACTGCGTATCGAAGCTCCGCGCGTCGCCTCTTCCGAGTCGTGTGACTTTGCCAGCCGTGCCTACCGGAACTCTGCTCCCGACCGCCGGACCTCCCTCACCGTGGTTCGACGGCGTCCGAGTATGGTTGCAGTCTCACGCGGGTCGAGGGCGGTGGCGAAGCCTCGCCCGGACAATCCGCGGCCGACCGACGACGCCACTCTCGACCGAAACACTCGATGGCGATTTGACGGCCTTCATCAGACTCGCTCTGGGCCTGATGACGCTGCTGGTGGCGGCGGTCGAACCGCGACAAAACGTTCAACTCAACTCGGTCATCGTGGCGGTTATTCTCGCGCATATCGCTTACGCCAGCGTGGCGTACGTCCTGGTACTGCGCCGTGGCAGCGCGGCAGCTGTGCCGGCCCTGAACTATCGCGTCGACGCCGTGGTGTTCGTGCTCCTCATCTCGATCATCGGCGGAACCGACGACGCGCTCTCGTACTTTGCGATTCTCCTCTTTCTCTTCGCCGCCATGACCGCATCGTTGGGCTGGGGTGTCGGCGCCGGGCTGCGGCTGACGATGATCACGGCAGGATTGTTCTCCGCAGCCATGCTGGGCCGCGCGCGGATGTCCGACTTCGAGCAGTCCCACGCCTTTCTTCACCTGAGCTACATCGTGGTTCTCGGAGTCGTGGCGGCACGATGGAGTGGCCACCACTTCACCCTTCACCGCCGTCTGGCCTTGCTGCGTGACGCTGGGACCTTGTCGAATCCTCGATTTGGCGTCGACCGAACCATCGGCACACTCCTCGAGCGGCTGCGGGGATTCTACGA
The DNA here is from genome assembly GCA_963789965.1 of uncultured Acidobacteriota bacterium. Classification (GTDB taxonomy): domain Bacteria; phylum Acidobacteriota; class Vicinamibacteria; order Vicinamibacterales; family CAVVIG01; genus DATLLJ01. Next base: position 14,287 of record CAWBMO010000004.1, on the reverse strand, counting down.
TGCGGATGTCTGCCTGCTGGTGGAGAAGAGCGCCGAGGAAGGCGGATGGCGGATGCGACGTTGCGATCCCGTGCGTCCTACCGATGCCGTGCACGAAGAGGCCCTCCCCGCGGAGCTCGAGGACGCGCTGCTTTGGGTGCCTCAGAACGCTATCGCCGTCTACGTGCGGCGGCCGCCGTTTCAGTGGTGGCTGGCGCCCGCGCGCTTCTGGTCCGAAGAGTTTCGGAAGGACGGACCTTCGTCCGACGACCAGATGTCGTACCGTCCAGCTGCGATCGAATCGTTGCTGACCCGATTCGGCGGGCGGTCGTGGCTCAGCGTGCCCGTCTATTCGGGGCAGCACTGGCATGGCCGTCTCCACCTCGCCGCCGGGCAGGCGCTTCGCCCGTCCGACGCCCGGTTCGTGGCTCAGGTGATCGGGAACAGCATGCTGGTCATCGAGAACATTCGCCTGATCGATCAGCTCGCCTCGAGCGCCGCGCATCGTGAACGGCTGCGCCTTGCGCGAGACATTCACGACAGCGTCATCCAGCCGTTCATCGGGATGCAGCTTGGGCTGATCGCCGTGCAGCGCGCGCTCAGGTCGGGCGATTCGTTCACGGCAGAAGACGAGGTCGGCCGGCTGCTCAACCTGACGAGCGTGACCATCGACGATCTCCGCGCGGGTGTCGACGGGTTGAAAGCGGAGACCGACCTGGGCGGGGACGGTCTGCTCCCCGCCTTACGACGCTATGCCGCCCGATTTACGGAGGACACAGGCATTGCCGTCGAGGTTTCCTCGGAAGAAACCATTCGACTCGGCGATCGACTTGGCGTCGAGCTGTTTCAGGTGGTCGTGGAGGCGCTCAGCAACGTGCGGCGGCACACGGCCGCCACGCATGCCGCGATCCGCTTCCTGGCGGACAAGGATCACGTCACGCTACAGGTCGAGAACCAGGAGCGCCCAGAAGGCAGGCCAACGTCGTTCACTCCCCGGTCCATCCGCGAGCGTGCCTCGGCGCTCGGCGGCCACTTGAGCGTTGATCGGCGCCGCGACGGCCGAACTATCGTGGAGGTGAGAATCCCGCTCTGAGGCCGCGGCCCTCGAATGTCGCACCGCGATGTGTTGCGGCATGGAAGTTGCCCCAGCACCGGACTCGTCGAATGACTGATGCAGTTGTCACGTCGCTCCGGATTCTGATCGTTGACGACCACGCCATGGTCCGGGCCGGGCTCCGCATGCTCATCGAGCAGGAGCCCCACCTGCACGTCGTCGGCGAGGCCGGCGACCTGATTGCGGCGGTCGCGTTGGCCGCGCGTGAGCAGCCCGATATCGTCCTCCTGGACCTGGATATGGCAGGCCAGAACGGCCTTGATATTCTCCCCGACCTGCTGGCGGTCGCCAGGCAGGCACGTGTGCTGGTCCTCACGGGTCTTCGTGACCCCGAGGCCCACCGGGACGCCGTACGGCGCGGCGCGATGGGCGTCCTGCTCAAGGATCAGGCCGCCGAGGTGCTCATTAAGGCGATCGAGAAGGTTCAGGCCGGCGAGGCGTGGCTCGATCGCGCGACCATGGGTCGTGTGCTCGGGGACATGCGGACGAAGAATCTGCCCCGGCAAGCGGATTCCGAGGAGGCGAAGATCGCGACGCTCACTCATCGGGAGCGCGCGGTGCTGGATCTGGTGACTCAGGGACTCAAGAACCACGAGATCGCCGAGCGCCTCTTTATCAGCGATCACACGGTCCGCCACCATATAGGCGCGATCTACGCGAAGCTTGACCTCTCGGGTCGTCTCGATCTGATCCTCTACGCGTACCACCATCGCCTCGCTAAACCTCCGGCATAGTACGATAGTCAAGTCTCCATAGGCGTACTCGCCTACTTATCCCCCACAGAAATTGGTCGCAACGGCCGCCTCGAAATTGGCGCCGCCGCCGATGTGCCGGCGGCGGCGCTCGACTTACTCTCTGCCTCCCTGGGGCGCGGCCGATGCAAAGAGTACTGGTAAAGCCCAGGAAATTTTTTCCACGTTTGTAACTCAAAGGAGAGTTGTCATGGTGAAGAAGGCGTTGGCGTTCGTGGTATTTCTGGGCATGGGCATCTCACTTTCGGCATCGGACTCGGAGTCGTTTCTAGAGTTCAGGGGAGGGATCGGAGTCGACCCCGTCTCGAACGTGACCGTGACGGCCGGCGTCACCACCGTGAACGCGAACGTTGTACGCGGGGTCACCCCTGCCGGTCAGCTCTGGACAATCGACGAGCTCAAGGCCGAGATCGAAATCGACGGGAGCATCAAAGTCAGGGGCAAGGGCCTGTTGCTGGCCGGCGGCAATAACATCGGGACCAATGGGAACCAGAGGGTGGTGGCCACGCTGATTTGTGATGCCACCCCGATTGTTCTGCGCAACACAAGTCTTGCTGGTGTCGCGCTCGCGCCCGACGGCGATTTCCGGATCAATGATGTGTTGTCACCGGGGCTGCCGGCTATCTGTGCCAATCCAGTGCTTCTGATCCGCCAAACGAATGGGACTACGGCTGACGGCTGGTTCGCGGCGGGCATTCTGCACCGCGAGGACCCCGAAGAGGACCACGACGAGGGCAACGACTAAGGCGACCTATTGTGGCGCGATGCAAGAAGGCCCCCGTCCGGGGGCCCTTCTTGTTCGCCCTCGACGCCGTGCGATCGGCACGCGGTGTTGGCGCAAGATCGGTGTGAGAACTCTGACGGTTGAAGAGGAGAGGTTGCGTCGTCACCGCGACGGCGACGACGACTAGGCTGCGATGCTACTCCGACGACTCCATAACCCTTCGAGTTAGCTCCTTGCCCACGGCCCGGTCGGCGCGCGAGCCCGCCCGGGGCATGGGAGCCCCCTTTCGTCGCGCACTGGTTCCTGCGACGCGTGAGGTTCCGGGCGTGGCAGATTTTTCCGATCGCGAGCGCCGCCGGAAGCCCCGCGTCGAACAGCCGTTCCCGGTGACCGTCCGGGGCGTCGATGCGATGGGCGAACCGCTGAACATCGACACTGTGCTCGACAACATGTCTGTGGGCGGGCTGTATGTGCGGATCCCGCGGCGTGTCGAACCTGGTGCACAGATCACTGTCGGTATTCGGGTATCCGCACCCTGGGAGGAGAGACCCGCGGCCCGCGTGGCGACGCGCGGCGTGGTCAAGAGGGTTGAATCAGCGCCGGGCGGCGAGCATGGGCTGGCTGTCGCGTTCACGAGATACCGGGTCTTCTGAAGCAGCGGTCTCTGGATAGCCGTGTTGAAAAACGCGATCGCCTCTACCCACACAAGCGCTACCAGGGAGGTCACGGAAAACGAGCGGAGGACACTGTTCTCTTTCTTTAGAACGCCGTGTCCTCTGCTTGTCGTGTGATGCGACCCGTGTTTTCCGTGGTAGGGCTTTTCGACACGTGGCGGCGCCGCGTCGAGCGTGTCTGCGCGCTTTGCGCGCTAACCCTTTTCTACCACCCGGCGCTGCGCGACGCCTTCGGTAGAAGAATACGTTTTTCCGGATCGACCATTGCCACCAGCGTGCGTCGCACGCGTTCCTGATACGCGAGCGGTCCAATCCCCATCGTGCGCACGTCGAGCTTCCACGGATCGATCGGGTCGCGCGTCGTGTGCACTTCGACCGATCCGCTGGCCCCGTGCAGGTTGACCTTGATTTCGTCGAGGTCCGACTTCTTGCCGCGGTCTGATGTGATCCGGACCTTGTGCGTCAGCTTGAAATACAGCACCCAGTTGCCCGCCTTGATCTCGCGGACGTCCGCCCACGGAATCGTCGCCTCGGGTTGAGCCGCCGCGTCGATGCAGCCGCCCCACGCGCGCCACAGGCGCTCGCGGTCGCCGCCGGGGAACTGGGGAATGCCGAGATGTGTGTTGAAACTGCCCGCGAGCTCGCCGAATCGATACACGCGCAATGCCTCTCTATCAAAGGCCACGACGAAATAGCTCTTTGTGTCGACGTCGTACAACGTCGCGGTCCAGACGACCGCGCCGCCGTGGTCCAGCGTCGTCCGCCACTCATCTTCGGCACGCCGGGCGTCTTCGCCGATCACGACGTACTGGCGTGCGAGGACGCCATGGGCGAGAAGGTTGTGCGGGTCGAGTTCCAACGCCCGTTCGGCTGCCCATGTCGAGGAGGAGCTCAACTCGTGCAGCGCCTCGAACGCATTGCCCACGTTGAAACCGTCCCACCAATTCAGGCGGTCCTCGGTCACGATGGCGGCTTGCGCGCGCGTGGCGAGAGCGTAGCTGTCAGGATCGATCCGCCCCGCATCGCATGTGGGCGACTGGCTGGTTACGGGCCGCGCCTCTGGCGGTTCGCGAAACTGTGAAGCGGCAGGCACGACCGCGCAGACGATGAGAATGCCTGTCCAGACCACCTTCCGACGTATCCAAGCCATCGCGCCCTCCGGCTACCGTATCGGGGGCAATGACCGTACCAAACAGATGAGTTAAAAATGCAGGTCTTCCTGGCCCGTTATGAGCTGGGCAAGAGCGTCAGACCCACTTAGTGGACGGTGTAGGGCTCGTGCAGTGCGAAGGGGGCAATTTCGACATCAAAGTGGTCGCCGCTTTCGGTGAACACCATCTGATACGTGCCGTGCATGACGCCGGCCGACGTCTTGAGCTGGCATCCCGACGTGTACTGAAATGACTCGCCGGGTGCGAGCACCGGCTGTTCGCCCACGACGCCGGGACCGCGCACTTCCTCGATATGTCCGCCTGCATCGGTGATGATCCAGTGGCGGCTCAACAACTGCACCGTTTCATCGCTCTCGTTCGTGATGCGCACGGTGTAATAGAAGAACCACTGACTCTGGAACGGCTGTGAATGCTCGGCCGCGTACTGCGATTCGACTTCCACCCGAACGCTGTTCGTGACCGCTTCCGAGGTCGAGGCGTGCAGCGGCTGGTCCCTGGACGGGTTATCTGGCATCGGTCGCCCTATGATACCAATAAGCCAAGAGACTGAGGATGTCGCAGACGATTATGCCCGCCCGGTTGAAGCCCGGCCTGACGCCCGACGCGATCGCGGCGCCCGGCGACGTTCCCGCGGCGGCCCGCTCCGGTGCCGCGATTCGGGGCAAGGCGCTCATCTTCTGGGATCTGAAGGTTCTCGGCAAAAAGAAGAAGCTCGACGCCATCGACACCGATCAGATCACGCCGGCCGCCGACTGCGTGTCGGAAAGCCTGGAGACTCTTGAACTTCGGTGGAAGGCGGGAGCCTTCCGATACCTCATGCCCGATTTCCGCGATCGCGTGCACCGGGGAGAAACGTTTCTGATAGCCGGCGATCGGTTCGCCATCGGATCGTCGCGCGAGATGAGCCCGGCGGGACTCAAAGGCGTAGCCGAAGAAGCGGGTCTCGAGATGGTCGTGGTGTGCGGCGGCAACATGGGCGACATCTTTCGCAGAAACGCCCTCAATCTCGGCCTGCACGTCGTGCAAAGTCCGGAGGCGGTTGCCGATGCGCGCGACGGCGACGAGTTCAGCTTCGATCCGGAAACGCGCCGGCTCACAAACGAAACGCAGAAAAAGAATTATGTCCCGGTGCCGCTGACGACCAAAGAAGATGAGATTCGCCGGACAGGCGGCATCGTCGCCGCGGGCCGCCGCGAGTTCCGGGCCTCGGTGGAGACACTCCCCCGCGTTGAATGGCCCGTGCCCGACCAGGCCAGGCGCATGACGACGACGGAGCAGATCATCTGGGCTCATCGCGCGGATAAGAGTCTCAAGAGCGCCGACGTCGTTCCCGGCGCGACGCTTCGTGTGTATGCGGACCTGCTGCCGGCCTCGGACGGAACCGCGCCCTTCGCCATCCACACCTTCAACCAGATTACCGGCGGCCACACGATCTTTCCGCGTCAGGCGGCGATCGCCAACGATCACTTCGTCTTCACCGGCAAGCGAGACGACGAGAAGCAGACCGCGATCGGCCGCGAGTTCGCGCGGCTGCACGGCATCGAGAGGCCCTACTACGCCACGCCAGGCGACGGCATCTTTCATTTCTATTTTCCGGAGCAGGGCCTCGTCGTGCCCGGGCAGTTCATTCCGGGCGCCGACTCGCACAGCCGCGCGTATGGCGCGTACGGTGCGGTCGGCATCGGCGTCGGCTCGACCACTCTCGGCTTCGGCTGGTCGACGGGCTACATCTACTTCACGGTCGCGAGCGCACGGCGTGTCACTTTTGGCGGCCGGCTGCAGCCGTGGGTCAGCGGCAAGGACATCGTCCTCGAGCTGCTGCGCCGCTGGGGCACCCCGCAGTCACAGGGCATGTCGGTCGAGTTCGTCGATCGCAACGCGCAGCTGCCGATGGCTTATCGCAATACGATCGCCAACATGATGGCGGAGGCCGAAGCACTGAATGGCATCTTCGCAGCTGACGACATCACGCTGGCGTGGTATCGCGCCAAGGGAATCCCTGGAATCCCTGGAAACGACGTCCTGCCGTACCCGGCAGTCCGGCCCGGCGCCGATGCACGCTATGAGATCGACGAGACGCTCGACCTGTCCGACGTGCAGCCGATGATTGCCAAGCCGTTCAGTCCAGGCAATGCCTTTCCGGCGACCGAGGTCGCCCGCGAGCGCATCACGTTTGACAAGGCGCTCATCGGCTCGTGCACCAACGGCAGCTATGACGACTTGCTGTCGGCCGCACTGGTGATTCGCGCGGCACGCGAACGCGGCGCCACGGTTGCCGCGAAGGAGTTCGTCGTCTTTCCGGGATCGGGCGGCGTCGCGCGGCAGATCGAACAGCCTGACGCGCGGCTCAGCGGCGAATCGATCGCTCGGGTGTTCCAATCCGTCGGCGGTCAAGTTCGCCAATCGTGGTGCGGCCCGTGCTTCGGCCAGGGCCCGGACGCGCTGAAGAAGGGTGAGCGCGCCATTACGTCCTTCAACCGGAACTGGCAGAATCGCATGGGTGTCGGCGGCGAAGGCTATCTGGCGAGTCCAGCGGTCGTCGCGGCGTCGGCCCTTCTTGGCTACATGGCGCCTCCGGACGAACTCGGTCTGGTCTGGAACGCGGAGGATTTCGGTGTCTGATTCTGCGGCCGACCCACTGCAGGCGATCGCGGCGGCGATCGGTGTGCCCGTCGCGCGACGGCACATCTTCCTCTGCTGCGAGCAGACCAAGCCGAAGTGTTGCGCGTTCGAGCGAGGCCAGGCCGCGTGGGAATTCTTGAAGCGCCGGCTGAAGGAACTCGGTCTCTCGGAGCAGGGCGGCATCCTTCGCACCAAAGCCAACTGTCTTCGCATCTGCGAGGGCGGACCGATTGCCGTCGTGTATCCAGAGGGTGCGTGGTACAAGGGATGCGACCCGCCGGTTCTCGAGCGGATCATCCGCGAACACCTCATCGACGGACGTGTCGTGACCGACTATTTGATTACCGCGCACCCGCTCGAATAGCGGTTACTGTTGTAGCGCAGGACTTTAGTCCTGCTGTCCGATTCCAAGAGGGAGAGGCCGATGAAGTCCTGGCGCCGTCTTTCGTTGCGCTTAACCGTTGGCGTTGCCCTTTTTGTTGGCACCGTGGGCAACTCTCGTCCCGCATCGGGGCAAGCCATTCTGGAGTGGGCGAAGGATCACACATCAAAATGGTACGCGGCCTTCAATGCGGGAGACGTGCGCGCCATCGTTCAGTTGTACGCGAGTGATGCCGTCCTCCTTCTCCAGGGAGAGACGTTCAACGGACGCGGCGCGATCGAAGCCTTCCACACCGGCAATTTCGCGAAGGTTCGCTACTCCTGTACCTGGACCATCGACAGCGTCAGCATGGTGGACAACCTTGCCGCGGTCTGGGGCGACGACGCCTGCGTCGAAACACCGAAGTCAGGCGCACCTTCTCAGTCCTGGCAAGGCCGATGGCTCACCGTGTACCAGATGCAACCCGATGGTTCCTGGCTAATCGTGCGCGACAGCGGCGAAGAGGCCAAGTAGCAGGCGCGATCGACCGTCAGCGCTCGATGACGGATTGGATCCACCGAACGATCGTGCGCTGCAGATCGTCGTACATCGTCGCCTGGGCCTGTGGATCGCGGGACACCTTCAGCGAGTGATCGCCGCCACGCACAACATGAAGAGTGGGCGGGGGAAACAGTTCGGCAAGGATAGGATTGAGCTCCGAGGGGGTGCCAAAGTTGTCCCGGCTCCCCTGAACGAACAGCATCGGACGGCCGACCGTGGGCAAATGCGCCGAACGCAGCACCGCCGGACGGCCCGGCGGATGCAGAGGATACCCAAGCAACACGAGGCCCGCCACCAAATCGTACGTAATGTCCGGCTTCTGACCGCCGTAGCCTTAGCGGAGGCGGTCAGCCGGACTGTGAGATCGCGATCTGCGGCTACCTGCGTGGCAATCCGCCCACCCATCGACTTGCCGCCTATGAACAGAAACCGGCGGGCCGACTCGATTTCTTCGCGGACCTCTTCTATCACCGCGCGATAACAGGCCTCGAGCACCGGACCACGGTCAGGAATTCGCCGTTTCTGCGCGATGTAGGGGAAATCGAAAGTGATGACGTCGATGCCGAGCGTGGAGATGCCACGGGCGAATGCCACCATGAACGCGCTGCGCTGGCCGGCTCCGGCCCCATGCGCGAGGATGAGCGAGGCGGCCGCGCGGTCGTCCGCCGGATAGACGAGCGCCGTCGCGGCGCCCGTCTCCAGCGGAACGTGAAGCTCACTTGATGGTTTCAAGCAGGTCGCGGACCTCCGCGTTCGTCTTCAGGTCGTTTTTGACCGACATCGCTGGAAACTGATGCGCGAGCGACCGCGCGATCACTCGATCCGTATTGTTGTTGACGACGCCCGTCAGCGTGACATGGCCGTGGTCGACGACGATGTGGATCGGCGGGTTTGGACCGATTGCGTAGTTCCAGAAGTTGGGGTCGTCGTAGATGGCGCGGGCGATCCGGTACCGGAGCCGATCGTCGCTCAGCGAAACAGGCAGCACCTTGAGTCGGTTGCGCACCTGGCGGACGCCGTCGACTTTGGCGACCCGTTTCTCGATGTCCTCGCGCTTGTAGGGCATCGTGACGTCTCCGGTGAGCGTGACTGCGCCGTCCTTCACCTCGACATCGACATTGTCGAAGATGGTGAATTGCGTGTAGTGGTTGACGGCTTTTGCGACGTCATTGAATACCTGCAGATCCTTTCGCTCGCCGCTGTCGGCGAGCGCGACGCCACCGATCATGAGGATTCCGAGAGTGAACGGGACGAGTTTTCGAAGCATGGCCACCTCCACGTGAAACCGAAAATTCTGGTGGGTTTGAAGGCAAAGCCGATGCCACCGTGGATGTGCCATATCATCATTGAAATCAATGAATTACGGCGCGGATTGTCGGTGGCGGATGTCCTGGTCGGTGGACACCTGACCACCGACGCCTTACCCCGCCATCGCCACGCCGAGGCCGTAGGTAATCGCCGCTTCGATGACGCCCACCAGCGTCATCTCGCTGCCGCTGGCCCACCAGCTTCGAGTCGTAATGAGCGCCTTTGAAGCGCCGACGGCAAAGTGCGCGAGCGTGCTGATGATGAACGATGCGATGACGGCCGGCATACCGACGGTGAAGAAGAACGGAATGATGGGAATGAATCCGCCAATGGCCGTCGACACTGAAGCGGACAGCGTGGACCGCCAGGGGTTGGGGAACGTTTCTTCCGAGAGCCCGAGCTCCTCGTGCACGAGCGCCCGGAGAAACTGCTTCGGCTCTTTGTGGAGTTGCTCGGCCATCGCGCGCGCTTCTTCGGGCGACAACCCCTTGAGCTGGTAAAAGAGCTCGAGCTCCAGCATCTCCTCGTGCGGATCTTCCTCGATTTCGGACCGCTCGCGCGCGACCTCCGATTCGTACACCTCGCGTTCGGACTTCGACGACAGATACGCGCCGGCGCCCATCGACAGCGCGCTGGCCACGGTGCCCGCCAGTCCGGCCGCCAGCACGACTTCACTGCCGCCGGTGTAGCCCGCCATACCGGAGACGATCCCAAAGACCGCACCCAGGCCATCGTTGACGCCGTAGATCGCGTCACCGATCCAGCCGGCGCCGCGCACGTGCCAGCGCTCCCGGTGAAGAATCGCATCAAGCGTCGATCGCGGGGTTGGAATCTTGCCGCCCGCCAGCGTCCGCAAGATGACGGCGTGATCGCGCTCGTCGAGCATCGCCTCTTCGGCGATCTTTCGATCGTGTGGATCGGTGAGCCTCGTCAGCAGGTCGTCGTACTCGGCTTCCGCCTTGGTTTCTTCCTGCTCCAGCCGGTGCAGCACCACGTTCGGATCGCCGATGCGTTGAAACCAGCTCAACCCCCGTTCGACCTGGGCGCGGTCCGGCCGCTTTCCGGTGGCCAAGGTGATGCGCTCGGACCAGCGTTCGGCGTGTCGATCTTCCTGGTCGGCCAGCCTGATCAGGATTTCCCGGCGCTTCGGATTGGACTCGCGTTCGGCGAGCAACCGATACGTGTGCGCCGCCTCGACTTCGCGGCGCCACATCGTTTCGACGGTGGCGAGATTGCGTGCGTCGCCGGTCATTGACCCGAGAGCTTTTCGAACCCGACGACCGTGGCGATGCCGGCGGCGATGAGGACCACCTGGCGCACGGCGTTCGCGTCGACCTCACCGCGGTGCAGGTCGGGAATGAGATCGGACATGGCGATATATAAGAGACTGGCGGCCGAGAACGCGAGCACGTACGGCCGTATGCCAGGAATGGCTTCGACGGCGCCGTAGGCGACGAGCGCGCCAACGATACCTGATGCGCCGGACGCCACGTTCAGGAGCAGCGCGCGCGTCCGGCTGTACCCTGCGGCGAGCAAGACCGCGATATCGCCGACCTCTTGAGGAATCTCGTGCGCCGCCACCGCAAGTGCCGTGTTAATCCCCAGCGGGACCGACGACAGAACGGCCGTGCAGATAATCGCCCCGTCGATGAAGTTGTGGAAGGCGTCGCCGATGATGACGAGCGGCGCCGTCGAGGGGTGCACCTGGCATTCGTCGGTGTGGCAGTGCCGCAGCAGCACGAGCTTCTCGAGGATGAAGAACACGAGGATGCCGGCCAGCAGCGTCGCGAAGACCGGCGCCGGTGCCATCAGCGTGAGCGCCTCGGGCAGCAACGCCAGCAGCGCCACGCCGAGCATCGCGCCGACCGCATAGCTGACCAGCCACGGCAGCAGCCGCGTCCGGACCGCATCGGTGAACAGGAGAAGGGAAGAGGCGACGATCAACCCGCCAAAGCTTCCAAGAAGACTGAGGACGAGCGCCGTCCCGAGAAGAGGCACGCGGTATTCTAGCTCGCCACGTACCCCTTACGGGCGCGGACGGTGTAACGGCCGTTCCGCACTTCGACTCGAATAGTATGCCAGCGTCCATCTTTCTTGCCGGACGCCTGGTAGCCGAGATAGTACCTGCTTGCTCAATTCGTCGGCGATGGACGCGGTCGCCGGATTGAGATCGCGCCCGTCGCGGATCACTTCCGTCCGCCCGCCGCTGTCGTCCGTCATGTCTCGAAGCGCGGCGACGTTGACCCGATCATCGTTGGGATTGACGCGCCAGCCACCGCCCTGCGCGCCGAGCAGCAGCGGAAATGGCCGTCCGCCTCGACCGGGAACGGGGAAGGGGAACGGGATCGGCGGCCGCCTCGGCGGCTGCTGTGGTTGTGGCGCACGTCGATACGTTGGTGCCTCGCTCTCTCCGTCGATACCGATCGCGTACACCAGCACCTCGCTCTCGCGAATCTGCTGTTTCAACTCGCGGATCGTGGTCTGGCTTCCGGTGTCGTTACCGTCGGAAATCACCACGAGCGCTTTCTTGCGGAACTGGCCCTCTTGCGCCAGAGGCACCGCTTCCGCCACGGCGTCGTACATCGCCGTGCCGCCATTTGGCGTGACCCGATCGAGGACGCGGGCCAGAAGCTGTCGATCGCTCGTCCAGCCCTGCAGCAGGACGGGGTAGTTGGCGAAGCGATAGAGAAAAATCTCGTCCTCTTTGTCGAGCAGCTCGAACAGGAAGCGGCGCAGCGCGTTCTGTGCCTCCTGAAGCTTGGGGCCGGCCATGCTTCCGCTGGTGTCGAGCACAATCCCCAGGCTCACGGGCACCCGCTCAGAGCTGAAGTGAGTGATCTCGACCGGCTGTTCATCCTCGTAGACCGCGAAATCCTCCTTGCGCAGACCTGGGACGAAACGGCCGCTCGAGTCCGACACGGTCGTCGTCACGTTGATCAGCTCGACGCCGCTCTTGAACCGAAACGCTCCGTTGTCGTCCGCCGATCGCCCGGTATCCTGTTGCGCACCTGGCGAGGCGACGGCCAGCGCCAAGGCGATGGCGGCGGCGGAAACCGTGTGTGTGTGGGTCATGGCAGTTCGGCAGTCACGCCGTGGTTGCGCCGATCGAGGTGCGCGATGATGCGGTCATTACTCTTGAAACCAACCCGGTAGCGCGAGACGTCGTGCACGCCGGGCACGATGACTACGAACGTCGATTCTACGCCAGCCGTGCCTCGAGTCGATGCGGGCACCGCGCCCGTGACTACTGCCTGGCCGCTCGCCTCAATGTCACCCTGGTGATTGAACACCGACACGACGGCGGTGAGGTCGGACACCTCCGCCCCACCCGAATGGCGAAGGACGCCGCGGACAATCAGACGGTCGCCGTCGCGTTGGTGCGCGAGCGCGACGAGCTCCAGCGGCAGGGTGGCCGGCCCTTCGGCCGCTCGCGGCGCGGCCGCGACGGAACCGCCCCGCGACCCGCTGGCAAAGACGACCAGCGCGATGAGGCTGCCGACCACCAGCACGCCAACGGCAAGCGTGCGGAGGGGGCTCCCCGGCGTGCGGGATTGTGCTTCTGCAAGAAAGTGCTCGCTCACACGGACCGGCGACGGTCCGTCGCCGTGGATGTCGGCGGCCAACGTCGCCACGCGCGCCTCCGATCGACGGCGTTCGTCGTGGGCCAGTCGCCACGCGACGATGCTCATGACGACGGCAACGATGAGAGAGATTACTGTCGTGATGATCAGCGCCATCCCGGTTACCTCAGCTTGAACTCGACCGAAACTTCGACAATGACATCGACCGGTGATGCCAGGCGTCGCGCCGGGGAGAAGCGCCATTGGCGAACCGCCTGCGCGGCGCGTTCGTTCAATCCGCCTCCCAGTCCGCGAATGATCCTCAGATCGCCGACCGATCCGTCCCGCTGGACCACGATTTCCATGACGACTTCACCCTCGAGCCGTCGCACGCGCGCGTCCTCGGTGTAGTCGGGCTTGACCTCCCGCAACAGCCTCGGCGGCTCGATGCCGCTGCCAGGCCGATAGACCCCGCCGCCCGTGCCGCCGCCGGATCCTCGTCCGACTCCCGTGCCTTCGCCCTCGCCGATTCCCGTACCGGTGCCCGTCCCTGCGCCGCCGCCGCTCCCGGATCCGCGGCTGTCATCTTCCGCCGTCGTCTGCTCGAGAATGCCGCTGCGGCTGCGGGCATCGGCAGGCATCGCGATAACCGGCGCGACGATCATTGGGAGCCGTTCCGCCTTGAGCGGCTCGGGCTTGGGCTCGGGAGGGTTCGGCACCGCTTCGATCGGTTTCGGTGGCTGCCGGGCCGGAAGGGGGCTGCTGATCGCGCGATGGCCTTCACGCTCGGCCTTCGGCGGCGGAGTCCGCTGCCGTAAACCGCCACCGCCGCCGCCACCACCTGGACCGGGCAACGCCACGAATACGAGCGGCATGGAATCGAAACGGCCGTTTATCGCCGTGGCCGCGGCCGGTGTCAGCCCGATCGTTGTCAGAAACGCGACCGCGGCGATGATGCCGGCGTGCAGCGTGCTCGATACGGCAAGCGGCAGGCCTGTCGCACGTGGACGGGGGCCCCTGTTAATGACGTCGAAAATGGAGAAAACGGGCGCCTGGGCTTCGTTTGAGTGCCGGAGGGTGCGTCCGATCCGCACCGCGTCATCGCGCGAGACGTAGCGCCGTACGGCCCCGAGCGGGATTCCGAGCGCGGCCAGCACCTGCTGCTCGGAAACACCGGCGGCCTCGGCGATTTCGCGAGGCGAGAAGCGTTCCGCAAAGGCTGATGACGAGTTGGGCTCAGACACGGGTCTGCCTGTAGCGAAGGCAAAAGCCTTGCCTACGGCTCCCGGTCTTTTCCCGTGAAAAAGGACGGCGCTGGCAGGTTTGACGCTTTTTGGCGACGGCTGGGCTGTCCTCAGGGCGGGATGGGCAGGAGAGGCGGGAAGGGCAGGAAGGGGGCAGGAAGGGCAGGAAGGTCTTCTCTCGCTATCCCGCCGTTCCCGCCCCTCCCGCCCTTCCAG